>NZ_JAFIDL010000001.1:0-1219710 GCF_017051665.1 Aliamphritea spongicola | reverse complement strand
GTTCAGTGGGCGTGTAGCTCAGTTGGGAGAGCGTCGCCCTTACAAGGCGAATGTCGGGAGTTCGAGCCTCTCCACGCCCACCACTAAACGGAGCGGTAGTTCAGTTGGTTAGAATACCTGCCTGTCACGCAGGGGGTCGCGGGTTCGAGTCCCGTCCGTTCCGCCACTTCTTCTGAAGCGGCAACTCCTGAAGAGGAGTCTAAAATCTTCAACTCTGTTCAGTGGGCGTGTAGCTCAGTTGGGAGAGCGTCGCCCTTACAAGGCGAATGTCGGGAGTTCGAGCCTCTCCACGCCCACCACTAAACAGATCTTATCGTTTTTATCGCTGCGGAGCGGTAGTTCAGTTGGTTAGAATACCTGCCTGTCACGCAGGGGGTCGCGGGTTCGAGTCCCGTCCGTTCCGCCACTCTATATCCCTTTAAAATCCTCTTTTTTGTTTGAAGTATGCCGTTCGGTATGTACTTTAACGTGTCTGTATTCCCTGTTTTTCACAGAAAGTCTCTTAAACTAATCGCCAGTTGATTTTTGGTACATTTGTTTGATTTTTCTTGCTGAACGGAAAATTAATAACATTACTGTCATTATGGGTAATCTGCATGATGCAGTAGACATGTGATTATGTTTCTATTACGCCCTTAATATTGCGCCATCTGATGTTCAGTACTGTCTTTTCGATAGCCTGATAGATAACAAGGATCCGGTGTGGGGAGCTTTTTTCCGCCCGGTGCACATTTTTGTGTTGTTTGACTTTATACACTGTTTGGGACTTTCAGGTATCGGATAACCTATGAGAAATACTACTGTGTTAAGTGAAATTACCGCTATATGCCCAGATCCTATTATTGCTGTTGACGGTAAAGGGATTATTTCGGTTTTTAATCCGGCGGCAGAGAAGTTGTTAGGTTATGAGGCTGCTGAAGTGGTGGGTGAAATGCATATTCGTGCGTTGTATTCCAGCGAGGCTGATGCCCGTGCAGTTATGCTGACGATGTTGTCCGGTCGTCTCGGGGCCCCCGGCAAACTTGAGGGATACGAAACGGCCATTCTGGCCTGTGACGGCAGCCGTATTCCTATCCGACTGTCGGCGTCACTGATTAAAGATGGTGATCGTCGCGGCAGTATTGGTTTCTTTCATGATCTGACTCAGCAGAAAACCCTCGAAGCCAATCTTAAAAAGCAATCCATTACCGATGACCTGAGCGGGTTATATAACCAGCGTTATTTCTATTCGCGTTTATCAAAAGAAATGGAGCGCGCAAAGCGTTATGGCAACAATGTCAGCCTTATCTGTATCGATCTGGACGGCTTCAAGCAAGTGAATGACCGCTTAGGTCACCTCGAGGGGGATCAGGTTATTCGCCGAATGGGGCAGTTGTTGCTGGAGACCATCAGGGATTCGGATCTGGCATTCCGCTATGGTGGCGATGAGTTTATGGTGCTTTTACCGAATACTGACGGTGAGCACGGTATGAGTTCTGCAAACCGTATCCGGGAAAGCTTTAATGCCGGCTGTTTTTATTCGCCGGAATTTGCGGCGGAAGGGGATATTTGTCTGTCAATGAGCCTGGGAGTGGCTTCCAGTGACGGCAATGAGCCGGTTGATCATCTGATTCAGCGGGCGGATATGGCGATGTACCGGGCGAAGCATGCCGGCGGAGACTGTGCTGTACCACTTCAGGGTTGCGCCGATGTTAAAGCCTCTGATGCTGAGGCGATTGCCTGAGGTTGTCTGTTGGCCTGAGGGCTGGGCAGCGGTCTGATACTTCTATATGATGCGGGCAATATCTGTGGATTGCCAAACCGTGTCACCAACTGATTTTTCCCTTTCTTTACGTGATGTTACACCTGCTTCCTTTGCCCGGCAGCAGGTGCAGTTGCAGTTGCTGGATCTCACCGGCATTCATCCTTTCATCAGCGGCAATAAGTGGTTCAAGCTGAAATATAATCTGGCGGCCTATGAGGCGGCGGGTAAGTGTTGTCCGTTGCTGTCATTTGGCGGCGCCTGGTCGAATCATATTCATGCTCTGGCTTACGCCGGTTATCAGGCAAACATTCCTACCATTGGTGTTATCCGCGGTGAGCGGCCGCCGGAGTTATCTGCCATGTTGCAGGATGCTGAGTCCTGGGGCATGCAGCTGGAATTTGTCAGCCGGGCAGATTACCGGGAAAAGGATTCGGAAGCTTTCCGGGTAGCATTGCGTGAACGGTTAGGTGAGTTTGAGTATTTACCGGAAGGCGGTTCCAATGTGCTGGCAGTGAAAGGCTGTATGGAAATTCTGAGTGGGCTTGATGGTAATGAAGCCCCGGATTTTCTGTGTTGTGCCTGCGGTACCGGTGCGACGCTGGCCGGGTTGATTGCAGCGGCACCGCCTGAGACTCAGGTATTAGGTGTGCCTGCGCTGAAAGGGGCCGATTTCCTGTATGATGATATTCGCGGTTTGCTGAAACAGGCAGGCTATGCTGATAGTGGGCGCTGGCGGTTAATTCTCAGTGCGCACGAAGGTGGCTATGGTAAAATCAGCCCCCGCCTGGCGGATTGTATTGAGCGTTTTCGTCTCGGCAGCGGGGTGCAGCTGGAGCCTTTGTATACAGGTAAGCTGTTGCTGGCGCTGGAAGACTTGCTGGCGGCGGGTGAATTCCCTCCCGGCAGCCGGGTGGTAATGGTCCATACCGGCGGATTACAGGGGCTCAGGGGAATGACTGAGCGACTGGCAGGGCAACTGCAGCGTTTTTATGATTCAGGCTGTGATATACAGTGACAAGAGACAGAATAACTTGCGTGGCAGGTCTGCCTGACTGCGTTTTGGAGTGCTAATGGATAATTTTCGTAATATCGGTTTAATCGGCAGGCTTGGCAGTACAAAGGTGATTGATACCCTGAAGCACCTGATTCGCTTTCTGGGTGAGCGTGGTCTGAATGCCATTCTTGACGAGAAGATTGCCTCGCTGATGCCCGGCCACAGTGAGCAGACGTGTAATACGAAAATGATGGGTGAGATATGCGACCTGGTAATTGTTGTCGGCGGTGACGGCAGTTTGCTGGGAGCGGCCCGCAGTCTGGCGCAGTCTAATGTGCCGGTGCTGGGTGTTAACCGGGGGAATCTGGGATTCCTGACGGACATTGCACCGAATGAGATTGAAGAAAAGGTTGGCGAAGTTCTGAATGGTCAGTACACGGTTGACCGCCGGTTCCTGATTGATGTGGTGGTGAAGCGAAAAGGTGAGCCAATTGGTGAAGCAACCGGCCTGAACGACTGTGTGCTGCACCCGGGTAAGTCCGCACGGATGATTCAGTTCGAACTGTATATTGAAGGGCAGTTTGTCTATACCCAGCGTTCTGATGGCCTGATCGTATCCACGCCAACCGGTTCTACCGCCTATGCGCTATCCGGTGGTGGTCCGATTATGCATCCTAAGCTGGATGCGCTGGTGCTGGTGCCGATGTTCCCGCATACCTTGTCCAGCCGGCCGATTGTGGTTGACGGCAACAGTGAGCTGAAGCTGGTGATCAGTGACAATAATGAGACCTATCCGACCATCAGTTGTGACGGGCAGAAAGATATCAGCTGTGCACCGGGAGACACGATTACCATTCATAAGAAGCCGCAGAAACTGAAGCTGCTGCATCCGCTGAACCATAATTTCTATCAGACTTGTCGTGAAAAACTCGGCTGGAGCACGAAGCTGGGTGAGTGATATGCAACAAAAATGGCAGGGATTTGACCTGATTGGCGATGTGCATGGCTGCGCCAATACTTTAATTATGTTATTGGAAAAGCTCGGTTACAGTAAGCGTAACGGCGTTTTTTCACACCCGTCCCGTCAGGCGATTTTTCTGGGGGATATCGTAGACCGCGGACCGCGTATCCGGGAAGCGTTACACATTGTCCGGGATATGGTGGATGCGGGTTACGCACAGATTGTCATGGGTAACCATGAGTTTAATTATCTTTCTTATACGACACCGGGCCGTCCGGGATCCGGGATGCCGTATCTGCGGGAGCATAACCGCCGTCACCTGCGCATACTGAACGAGACCCTCGAGCAGTTTGCCAATCATCCGGAAGATAAGCGTGATTTTCTTAACTGGATTCAGGATATGCCGCTGTTCCTTGAGCAGGACCAGTTCCGGGTGGTGCATGCCTGCTGGTCGCAGGAACATATAGACCGTTTTCTGCAGACCACCGGTGGTAGCCGGATCAGTGAGGATTATCTCCATCAGTCTGCGGTTGTGGGCAGCTACGAATGGGAAACCATGGACCGTTTATTGCGCGGGACGCATCTTAAATTGCCGAATGGCGAAGAGATGGTCAGCAAAGACGGTTTCCGGCGCCGGTTTTTCCGAACTAAGTTCTGGTCCTGTGATCCTCAGTATTATATTGATGTGGTTTTTCAGCCTGACCCGCTACCGGAACATGTTGCCCGTACACCGCTGAGTGATGCTGACCGTGCTGATCTGATTCATTATGCGCCTGAAGAAGCCTTGCTGTTCATTGGCCATTACTGGTGTGAAGGCAAACCTCAGGCACTGGCGGATAATGTGGCATGCCTGGATTACAGTGCGGTGAAATACGGAAAGCTGGTTGCTTATCGTCTGGATGATGAGACCACCATTAATCCGGATAAGTTTGTCTGGGTTGATGTGCGTAAAGAAATTGCCGACCAGGTATAGGAGCCTATGAAGCCTGTTCTTGAAGTCCCGCTTGATGTCGATCTGAGTGAATTTACTGCCATGCTGTGGAAACACAGTGTGCCGCACCGGGTACTGGAAGAGAGTGACCGGCAGATTTTGCTGGTGGCTCACACTGTCAGTGAAGAGCAGGTGAAAGCGCTGTTTGAGCACTGGCGGCAGGGTGGCAGCCTGCAGAATGTTCGCAGTAATCATTCCCACCAGAGCGCAGTTTCAGTCGCTGAGCTGAAGCGCACACCGGTTACGCTGGCACTGATTTTACTGAGTGTGCTGGCGACCTTTCAGGTAGATTTCGGGGCCGATTTGCAGGCGATGTCTGTCTGGTCCATCGTTGACTTTCAGGTGCTTGGAGATCAGATCCGCTATGGCACAGATCTCTGGACTGAATTAGGTAACGGTGAAATCTGGCGGCTGTTCACGCCTGCATTCATGCACGGCAGTGTGCTTCATCTGGTGTTTAATATGCTCTGGATGTGGATTGTTGCCCGCCGGCTGGAAATGCTGTTTGGTTCGCCGGCACTGTTTCTGATGGCTCTGATTACCGGCGTTGTCTCTAATATTGCTCAGTTCTGGGACGCCGGTCCGCTCTTTTTGGGAATGTCCGGTGTGGTCTTTGGTTTACTGGGCTTTGCCACTGTATGGGACCGTCTGAAGCCTCGTCAGCCGGTAGGATTACCGCCCGCCATTCTGGGCTTTATTCTGTTTATGCTGGCGCTGGGGTACTCAGACTTGCTAGCTGCTTTCGGTTTTGGCCAGGTAGCGAATACGGCTCACCTTGCCGGTTTATTAACCGGGGTCATGTTAGCGTTAATTGCCCGTGGCATCAGTAAGCTTCGTCATCCCTGAGGGGAAGACTTTGTGCTAGTATTGGCAGCCCGAACGGAGACTGATATGACTTTTGAAAAAATGATCCAGGCGATGACGCCGGATGTCTATGCCAGCCTTAGACGGGCTGTGGAGCTGGGTAAATGGCCGAATGGTCAGAAGCTCAGTCAGGAACAGCGTGAAACGTCTATGCGGGCTGTAATTGCTTATGAAATGGCGAATCTGCCGGAAGAGCAACGTACCGGATATATTGACCGTACCAAGAAGGACGGCAGTCAGCACGGTAAAAATCCCCTGGAACCTCAGGTACTGAAGATTTTAAATGAGCACTGATATTACTGTTCTGCAACAGCTTGGTTGCGGTGTTTTAAGTAAGATGCCAGTGAATCTGGCAGAGCCTGTTGAATACCGGCTGCAGCTGGATGAACAGCAAATCGTTCTGAATGAATATCTGGGACGCCGGATCCGGCTGAGCTTTGCCGGTGAAATAAACTGCACGAACTGTGGTCGCAAAACCAAGAAGAGTTTTGCCCAGGGTTACTGTTATCCGTGCTTTAAAAAACTGCCTCAGTGTGACACCTGTATTATGGCGCCGGAGCGTTGCCATTTTCATCTGGGTACCTGTCGTGACCCTGAGTGGGGCGAGCGTTTCTGTAAGCAGAGCCACTATGTGTATCTGGCCAACTCTTCCGGTATTAAGGTGGGGATTACCCGGGGTAATCAGTTGCCGACCCGCTGGATAGATCAGGGAGCCGTACAGGCGCTGCCGATTCTGAAGGTAAGCGAGCGTCGCTGGTCCGGACTGGTGGAGCGGGTTATTGGCCAGCATGTCAGTGACAAGACTAACTGGCGCACGATGCTTAAAGGTCAGACAGATCAGCTTGATCTGATTGCAGAGCGGGACCGGCTGCTGGCGCTGTGTGCCGATGAGCTGGCGGCGCTGGAGCAGGAACATGATACGCAGTTTGAGCATCTCAGCGATTCTGAGGTGCTGGAAATTAACTACCCTGTGCTTAACTATCCAAGCAAGGTAAGCAGCCATAATCTGGATAAAACGCCGGAAGTTGAAGGCGTGCTGCAAGGTATCAAGGGGCAGTACTTAATTTTAGATACCGGTGTAATTAATATTCGTAAGTTTACTGCTTACCGGGTTGAATTCAGTGCAGTTTGAGGGGAATTTTTTCTCGCTTCACCTCTCCAATTGCTAGATTCCGAAACATGACACTTTTACCGGCGCTGTTTGATACCGGAAGGTGGCCGCAAAGCCGGGCAGGGAAGCACCCGGTGGCACCTACGGTCAGCGACGGCAGGAAGTAACAGAATACATAAGGTAGCTTGATGACTCAGCCACAACCGAATGAGATTTATCTGAAGGATTATCAGGTTCCTGCTTACCTGATTGAAACAACGGCTCTGCGTTTTGAACTGGGCGAAGAAGTTACCCGGGTCATTGCTGATCTTAAGGTCAGCCGTAATCCTGAATGCCAGCAGAGCAAGCCGGGGCTGCAACTGGATGGCCATCCGGATCTGGTACTTGAGGAACTGTCTGTTGACGGACGCTGTCTGTCTGCCGAAGAGTATCAGCGCGACGGCGAACAGCTGATCATTGCTGATGTACCGGCCAGCTTTGAATTACACTGTGTAACGGTGATTGAGCCGCAGAACAATACCGCGCTGGAAGGCCTGTATAAGTCTGACGGGATGTTCTGCACCCAGTGCGAAGCTGAAGGTTTCCGCCGTATTACTTTCTACCCTGACCGCCCGGATGTGATGTCTGTTTTTGAAACCACGGTTGTGGCAGATAAAGCTGCTTACCCGGTATTGCTGTCGAACGGTAATGCGGTTGAACGGGGTGAAGAAGGGGATGTTCACTGGGTACGCTGGCAGGACCCTTTCCCTAAGCCTGCTTATCTGTTTGCGCTGGTGGCCGGTGACCTGAAATACATTGAAGACAGCTTTACAACGATGTCCGGCCGTGAGGTCAAGCTGCAGATCTTTGCTGAAGCCAAGGATCTGGATAAGCTGGACTACGGCATGGCATCACTGAAGAAGTCCATGCGCTGGGATGAGGAAGTCTATGGCCGTGAATACGACCTGGACATCTTCATGGTGGTCGCTGTTGATTTCTTCAATATGGGGGCGATGGAAAACAAAGGTCTGAATATCTTCAATACCTCCTGTGTACTGGCCCACCCTGCGACTACAGTTGATGCCGGATTCCAGAGGGTTGAGGCGGTTGTTGCCCATGAATATTTCCATAACTGGTCCGGTAACCGGGTAACCTGCCGGGACTGGTTCCAGCTGAGTCTGAAAGAAGGCTTTACCGTATTCCGTGATTCTGAATTTTCAGCAGATATGAATTCCCGCACCGTTAAGCGTGTTGAAGATGTATCTTTGCTGCGTACGGCGCAGTTCGCTGAAGATGCCGGTCCAATGGCGCACCCGGTGCGTCCGGCGTCCTTTATTGAAATTTCTAACTTTTACACCCTGACTGTGTATGAAAAGGGCTGTGAAGTGGTCCGTATGATTCATACCCTGCTGGGGGCTGAGGAATTCCGCAAAGGTTCTGATCTTTACTTTGATCGTCATGATGGTCAGGCGGTTACCACGGATGATTTTGTGAAGGCGATGGAAGATGCCAGTGGCCGTGACCTGACACAATTCCGCCGCTGGTACTCACAGGCCGGTACACCCGTGATTGAAGCCAGTGGCAGTTATGATGCTGCGGCTAAGCGTTTCAGTCTGACCCTGCGTCAGAGCTGCCCGGCAACCCCGGATATGGCAGAAAAACAACCGTTCCATATTCCGGTTGCTGTCGGCCTGCTGACCCCCCAGGGGCAGGATTACCTGTTGGGCAATGGTGCAACCACTCAGGTACTGGATTTCACAGAAGCTGAGCAAGTATTCCATTTCGATAATATTGATGCAGCACCGGTGCCTTCGTTACTGCGCAGCTTCTCTGCGCCGGTTAAACTGAGTTACCCGTACAGCCGTGAAGAACGGATGTTCCTGATGCAGCATGACAGCGATGGCTTTAACCGCTGGGACGCTTCGCAGCAGCTGGCGGTTGAGATCATGCAGGGGCTGATTGAAGATCATCAGGCTGGTAAAGAGCTGCAGGTACCGGAACAGCTGATTACAGCCTATCGCACGGTACTGGGGGATGATTCCCTGGATAAAGCCATGGTCAGTAAGATTCTGACCCTGCCGAGTCAGGCATATCTGAGTGAGCTGGCTGAAGTGATCGATGTCGAGGCGATTCATGCGGTGCGTAAGTTCGTCCGTAACAGCCTGGCAAATACCCTAGAGTCTTTGTGGCAGGATGTATATCAGGCGAATCTGAGCGATGAAGCTTACAGCCCTGATGCGGATTCCATCGCCCGTCGCAGCCTGAAAAATCTGGCGCTGGCATACCTGCTGGCAACGGCTAAAGATGAATATCTTCAGTTTGCCCTGCGGCAGTATGATGCAGCAGATAACATGACTGATCAGCAGGCATCGCTGACGCTGGTGGCGCATTCTGAGTTTACTGATGCAGCCGATGAGTTGCTGGACCGCTTCTACGCTGCCTGGAAGGACGAGGCGCTAGTGGTGAATCAGTGGTTGTCAGTACAGGCCAGTGCACCGGCAGAAGGTGCGCTGAAGCGGGTAGAGGCGTTGCTTGAACACCCGGCATATGATGCGAAAAATCCGAATAAGATCCGCTCATTAGTAGGGGCGTTCTGTGGTCAGAACCCGGTGAACTTCCATCATCAGGATGGTTCCGGTTATGCTTTCCTGGCGGATCAGATCATCATGCTGAATAAGCAGAACCCGCAGATTGCTTCCCGTCTGCTGGGGCCGCTGACCCGCTGGAAAAAATATGCGCCGGCACGGCAGCAGCAGATGCGCGCTGAACTGGAACGGATCAAAGCCAGTGGCGAGCTGTCGAAGGATGTTTTTGAAGTTTTGACTAAGAGCCTGGCGGTTTAACCGTCAGATTATTGAGCTGATCTGTTAGTGCGCGGCTTGCGTACTGACAGGACAGCGACTTTATACGAGCCAACAAAAGAAAGGAAAAGAGTGATGGAGCCAAGTATCGCTGCACAGGATAAGTATGATGTGCAACAGAACTTTCGTCGTTTTGTTAAGTTTGATGACAACTACCGGGATCATTTTGAGCGCCTGAAAGAAGCAAAAGCCAGCCGGGTATGGATTGCGGGTGTGATTGCATTACTGTTTGCGTTTGCATCTGAATTCTATCTGGGTGCTGCAGCTGCGCTGCTGGTGCTGTATTTTTACCGTGTAGGTACGGCCTGGCAGGCATCCTTTAAAGCGGATGAGAGCCGTGAAGAAGTGATTCGCTGGTTCCACAGCAAAGGTTTCAAGCTGGAAGGTCAGATTTTATACCGCAGTGAAGACACCGCACTGGAAAACCCGATCGATCCGTTTAACGACGTTAACTATTCCTGACCGGGCAGGCCATGTTCGATCTGAATAAGTTTCGTCATTGGGTCTTTGATCTGGACGGTACCCTGACCCGTCCGGTGCATGATTTCGCACATATGCGCCGTGAGCTGGGTATTCCTGAAGGTGAAATGATTCTGGAAACGATCGAACAGGCGCCTGAGCCGCGCAAACAGCAACTGTTGCAGCGGCTTGATGAGCTTGAGGGGCATTATGCCCGTCAGGCTCAGCCGGCAGAAGGGGTGCAGGACCTGATTATCAGACTGCACCGTGCCGGCTGTAAGCTGGGCATTCTGACCCGGAATAAAAAGGATTTCGCGATCAGTTCCCTGCAGGCTATCGGTGTGGCGGAGTATTTCCACGCAGATGAAGTGCTTGGCCGGGATGAAGCCCGTCCCAAGCCGGACCCTGAAGGGCTGCAGAAGCTCTGTCAGCGCTGGCAGGTTGTGGGGGATGGGCTGGTAATGGTCGGCGACTTTCGGTTTGATCTGGAAGCCGGCAAAGCCATTGATGCGCAGACGGTACATGTATCAGCTGCCGGAGCGGTTGAGTGGCCGGAGCTGACGGATGTACGGATTCATTCGCTGGCAGAACTGCTCTGACATTCCTCATCAGAGCCTGTTAATCAGATCTTGTTAATCAGAACCTGTTAATCAGAGCAATGGTAATCGGGTAGTATTCTTAATTTCTTCCATAGCAAAGCTGGATGTAACGTTGCTGATACCTTCCACCCTGTTGACCAGTACTTTATAGAATTCATCAAACGCCTGAATATCGGCAACCACCACCCGCAGTAAATAATCCCATTCACCGGCCATCCGGTAACATTCCACCACTTCTTTCAGCTCTGTCACCTTTGTAGCGAAATTCTCCAGCCAGTGACTGTCGTGATGCTGGGTTTTTATGTGTACGAAAACCGATACCCCGAGATTCACTTTGGCAGCATCAAGCAGTGCTACCCGAGAGCGGATCACACCAGATTCTTCCAGGCGCTTAATCCGTTTCCAGCAGGGGGTGGGGGAAAGGTTCACCTGTTCGGCAAGTGCCTGCAGTGAAAGGCTGCAGTCTTCCTGAAGCAGGTTCAGTATCTGGCGATCTTTGAGGTCCATAATTGATCCGGATTGCGGGTTGAATGAAGATAGTTTATCGCAGATAACTAGTTGGTGAAAAATAATTTTATTTATGGATTTAAAAATAAAAAATAATTCTGCATTTTGTGCGTTTGTAGCAAATAAAGGCAAACTATTTTTCCGCAAGGCTGCATATACTTTGTTCATTCTTTAACTGCAGTTTTCGGAGTGGCAGTATGACAGCGCTTATTCAACATATACGTGATTCAGTGATTGGTTCAGACCAGACCATCACCACCCCATTTGGTAACAAACCACTGGTGTATGCGGATTACACCGCATCAGGACGCAGCCTAAGTTTCATCGAAGATTATATTCACCGGCAGGTGCTGCCGTTTTATGCCAATACGCACACGGAGTCTTCTTATACCGGTGCACAGACTGGGCAGTTACGTGAACAGGCGCGGACTGAAATTCGCCGGGCAGTGAATGCCGATGATGACTATGAAGTGATTTTTTGCGGATCAGGAGCGACTGCCGCGATTCATAAGCTGGTGGATATTCTTAACCTGCGTTTACCGGCGGATCTGAATGACCGGTATGCGTTTGCGGCAATGATTCCTGAAGCAGAACGGCCGGTGGTGTTTATCGGACCGTACGAGCATCATTCCAACGAACTGCCATGGCGGGAAAGCATTGCAGACGTGGTGGTTATTCCATTAGATGCGTCCGGGCTGCTGGATATATCTGTTCTGGAAGAAAAACTTCAGGCATACAGTGAGCGGCCACTGAAGATTGGCAGCTTCTCTGCGGCGTCCAATGTCACTGGTCTGAAGAGCAACGTAGAGCAAATCAGCCGGTTGCTGAAACAGTCCGGTGCTTATGCCTTCTGGGATTATGCTGCCGCTGCACCTTACGTGGGCATTGATATGACCTCCGGTGGTAAGCCTGACAGTGCGCTGGATGCGGTATTCATTTCACCTCATAAGTTTATTGGCGGTCCGGGCACACCGGGTATTCTGGTGGTAAATAAAGCGCTGCTGTCTAACCGGGTTCCGGCAGTACCCGGTGGCGGTACTGTGATATATGTGACCCCTGAAGATCATAGCTATACCGACAGCGGTGAGCGCCGGGAAGAAGGTGGTACACCGGCGATTGTAGAGTCTGTCCGTGCCGGTCTGGTATTTAAGTTACAGCAGCAGGTTGGGGTGGAAACCATCGGGCGTTTGGAAACGGATTTTGTGCAGCGTGCGCTGCAACACTGGGGTGCAAATGAGAATATAGAGGTGCTGGGAAATCCGGATGCACCGCGTTTATCCATTGCTTCTCTGCGAATTAAGCATCAGAAGCAGGACCTGCATTATGGGTTTGTCGTGGCGCTGCTGAATGATCTGTTTGGTATTCAGGCCCGTGGTGGCTGCTCCTGTGCCGGCCCTTACGGACATGCATTGCTGGAAATGGACATGCAGTACAGCAAAGCGGTTGAAGCCCAGATTAAAGCGGCGCAGATGGTGATGCGGCCGGGCTGGACGCGACTGAACTTCAATTATTTCATAGATGAGGCAACCTTCCGGTATCTGCTGCAGGCGATTGATCTGATTGCTGCCCATGGCTGGAGAATGTTGCCGTATTATCAGTACGATACTGCAGCGAGCGTCTGGAAGTATCAGGGGCAGGGGCTGCAAACAGCAGTAAATTTGCATGATGTGGATTTTATGACTGTTGAAGAACCGGTGGAGGGCGCGACAGCTGCACCTGATTATGCGGATTTATTGCAACAGGCGGAAAGTGTTCTGCTGGGAGCGCAGGAAGGGGAGCGTTATGCCCTGGAACTGCCGTCAGATGCTGACGCCCTGCGCTGGTTTGTATTACCTCAGGAGATCGCTGTCTGACAGACTGTCAGGAATGAAAAGAACCGCTGTGTAGCCTGGCTGCCGGCGGTTTTTTCAGTTTAGCCGGAGACCAGCTTAATGCCGCTGCGCGGTTCCAGATCGAACGGCTCGTAGGCACACTGGTTACGGCCATTATGCTTGGCGGTATAGACACCGTCATCGGCGGCTTTCAGCAACCGGGTGGACAGGTCTTCCAGTGTCGCCCAGTGATAGCGAGATACTTCACAGCTGGAAATACCGATGGAGCAGCTGATTCTGAAGGCTTCCCCAAGATCATTATGCATGATCATTTTCAGGATTTTGCTGCGAATGGTATCGCCGATCTGCTGTGCCTGGGTGGCGTCACATTTGGGCAGCAGAATGGCAAATTCTTCACCGCCATAGCGGGCGATAAAGTCAGTTTTACGCAGAGATTTTTTAAGCACCTGGCCGACGCTGCGCAGTACCCGGTCACCGACCTGATGGCCGTATGTATCGTTCACCAGCTTGAAATGGTCAAGATCGACAAACAGGCAGCTCAGAGTGGTCTGGTGCCGGTTCGCCCGTGACAGTTCACGGATGATTTCCTGATCGAATGCGCGGCGGTTATGCACCTTGGTGAGCATATCAATGATGCTCATACGCTTGAGGTTCTGCTGGTTAATGCAGTTTTCAATACAAACTGCGATGACGGACGCCAGGTGATTTATGTAGTCATAGTCAAAGCTGTCACTGTAGCGTCCCGGATCTTTACTGCCCAGATGCAGGCTGCCGATCAGGCAGTCGTGACGTACCAGTGGCAGCAGGGCACTGCTGAGAATAAATGGGCTGCTGGGAAAGGCCAGCTTTTTGACTTCATCATCCAGTTCGCCGGCTTTCAGTTTCGGGACCGGAAAAATGGATTTCAGTAAGCGCTGATTCTTAACAAATCTTAGGGTGTGGCCGGGTTTGGGAGGCACGTAGTCATCCAGGAGATCCCGGGCGGCACCTTCAGGGTCCAGCAAAATCAGATTGACGGAACTCAGGCGGAAGTATTCTTTGAATTCAACCAGCAGCAAGTCGAGTAATTCTGCCAGTGTGCTGCAGCTCAGCAGGCGGATTTCCATCTCAAAAAAAGATTTCAGAATGGCCTCATTACGCTCCATCTTACTCGACATAAGACGGATAACGCGGCGCAGCTCCTGATTGTCTTTTTCTGTTGATGCCATAAATCGCCTAACTGGAAAACGATGGTTTTGCCTGACTGCAAAACTATAATTCATTTAATCGGCAAAGTACTGGAAAACTTTTGGCCATCTGGCATGAAAAAAACACTTAAATTTCAATAACCCTGATGAACACTGGCCTGTAGCTTGAATAGCTGTTACCCAGATTGGGTAGTGGTCGTATTTTTGAGGCTGTCTAACCCGCGTTGCGGTCATTCAGATTATCCGCTTTAAAGGGCAGCTGGGCTTCCAGTACAGCCATATGTTCGCGCATCATGGTTTCTTCTTCGGCGAGGAACTGACTGATTGCCTGATCAAATCCTGCTTCCGCCAGCCAGTGCACTGACCAGGTTTCTATAGGTTTAAAGCCCCGCTGGATTTTATGTTCCCCCTGTGCGCCGGGGTCAAAACGTTTTAAGCCTTTGGCAATGCAATAGTCGATGCCCTGGTAATAGCAGGTTTCGAAATGCAAGCTGTCGAACTCTTCCAGTGAGCCCCAGTAGCGGCCGTACAGGGTGGCTGAGTCCTGCAGATAAAGGGCGGCGGCGACGTCCTGACCGTCTTTACTGGCAATACAGAATAAGAGGTTATCTGGGATGCTCTGACACAGCTGATGAAAGAAATCGCGGTTGAGGTAACCGGACCGGCCCCGTTTAAGGTATGTAACCTGATAAAAGTCATAAAAGCTGTCCAGTTCAGCATCTGTGATCTGATGGCCGTTCAGAAACCGGTGGCTGATTGCCTGCTGATCGATTTTTTGCCGTTCCTTACGGACATTCTTACGTTTTCTTGAACTGAACGTACTCAGGAAATCATCAAAGTCATGGTAGCCCTGATTAAACCAGTGGTACTGGCTGCCCAGACGACGCTTAACTCCGTCACCCTTAAGAAGAGCTAGGCTGTCAGTATCCAGGAACAGGCTGTGCCAGCCGGACAGTTTATGCTGCCGGCACACCTGGGTCAGCGCCTGAGCCGCCGCCTGATGTAATTCTGCCTGCTGCTCCGGACTGAGGTCAGCAGACAGGCAGAGGCGGGGGCCGGTACTCGGTGTAAACGGAATGGCGTTGAGCAGTTTTGGATAATATTCCAGCCCGTAACGTTGATAAGCGTCTGCCCAGGCCCAGTCGAACACGTATTCGCCATAGGAATGCTGTTTAACATACAGGGGCATCACGCCGACCGGTTCCGGATCATTGATGACCATATGGAGCGGTTGCCAGCCCGTTTTTACGCAGACGCTGCCACTGCTTTCCAGTGCATGTAAGAAACCGTAGCGGATAAATGGGTAATCCAGCCCACTGTCCGGCCGGTGAACTAGCGCATCCCAGGTTTCCTGGCCGATATCAGCGATTGAGTTATGAAAACTGAATGTGGTCATACAACTGTGTTTGGTGACTGGAAGAGAGTGCTTACTGTAAGTCAGTTGATAGTACTAAATCCAGCCTTCCGTCTGCTTTGTATATCGGATGCTGGCCGGTAAGTGCGAGAAAAACTGCTTTACAGTCAACAAGTTCTGTCGGGATTGCTGTTCAACTGCTAGAGTTAAGGTATTGCTTCACAAAGGAGATATATGATGGATGAGCTTGAGCTGGAATTTGAACTGGATCCCCGTCTTGCCGCCGATTGCATTCATATTGGTGATTTCCCGCTGTGCCGGCTGTTGCTGATGAATGATGCTAACTATCCCTGGTTTATTCTGGTGCCACGCCGGGCCGGTGCGACAGAAATTTATCATTTACCGGAAGAAGAACAGCAGCAGCTTATACATGAGTCATCTTTTCTGGCTGAGAATCTGCACGATATTTTTGCCGCCAGAAAAATGAATGTGGCTGCAATTGGCAATATGGTGCCTCAGTTACATGTGCATCATGTGGTGCGTTATGAAGATGATGCCGCCTGGCCTGCGCCTGTGTGGGGTGCGGTACCGTCACGGCAGTATTCTGAAACAGAGCTGTATGAAGTACAGCACAAACTTGAAGTGATTCTGAATGGTGCGCTGGCGCTGAACCGGGCAGCCAGCTAAGTACCGGGAAATACCGACTGGCAGGTATAAAAAAAGCGCTGAGTCCTGACGACTGAGCGCTTTTCTTTTGTCCGGGCTTTACGGAACAGGCCCGTTTTCTGCAAGTTTAACGGCGACGGCGGCGCTGTGGGTGCCGGCGGTGCTCTTCGACAGGAATACGTAATGCCTGCGGCTGACTGTTGTGCCCTTTAAGATGGTCTCTGAGGCTATAGCCAATCACGAACAGGCAAGCTAAAACGGCTAAAGACAATAATGTAATCATAGGCTTGCTCGCTGTTAATTGCGGTTATTGCTTAGTCAGTTCCTTACAGCTCGAATCCTTCGAGCTCGTTTCCTTCTTCAAGCTCAGCGACTAATGCAGAAAACTCGGTAAAGCCTCCGATGTGCTCCTTTCCGTGGAAGATCTGAGGAACAGTTGTGACTGGTTTACCGATAGTTTTTTCCAGATCTTCTTTGCTGATACCTTCTTTATGGATATCAATATAGCGATGATCTAAATCTTTGATTTCACAAAGTTGCTTGGCACGGACACAGAATCCGCATCCTTCACGACCAAAAATAGTCACACGTTGCATCTAAATAATCTCCTCATAAGAACGGGTGACATTGAAACAATTTATTAACCCGTATGCCAATAGTGAATGTTTATATCAAACATAGCTATTGGTTATTAGCTCTATAGACCGGTGAAGTATGCCATAAACCGGGACTGAAGCCGCGCCAGTAATGTCAGTATAGCAACCAGTTTGAGTAAAGGATGCTATGTAATCTTTAACCTTGCTGAGCGTTTGATTTTACCAGGAGTAAAAGTGCCTGTTTGACCGCGGCGCTGCTTGGTTTATTATGTCACGAGTTTGACATAATAAAATGTCGTCTCGGGAAAAGTTGAGTAGTCGCGTGGCAGTAGATATTCCTATTGAGCAATTGCAGAACATGCCTGTATTTGGTGGCCTGCGTGAAGACAGTATCCGGATGCTGATTGCCGGTTGTAAATGCGTTGAACACGCACCGGGAGAAGCGTTTTTTTCAGAAGGTGAACGGGGCGACTCAGCCTTTGTAGTGGTTTCAGGCCACGCATCCCTGTATAAGCACGGCAGTGAAAACGGCACCCTGCATAAAATTCGCAGCTTTCAGGCGACAGAGTGCTTCGGTGCCATGGCGTTGCTTGGGGTTTATCCTCGTAGCGGTGTGGTCATCGCGGATGACCAGTGCCACGCGATTGAAATTAAGGCCGATCAGTTGTTTTCGCTATATCAGCAGGATGCCGAGCAGTACATGCTGATATTTATGAACATGGCCCGTGATCTGAGCAGACGCCTGCGTGACGGAGATTGTCAGCTGGCAGGCTGTATAGACCAGCTAAATGCAGAAACCGCCGGATAACGGCGGTTTTTTGTATCTGACTTTCTTTCTGAAGAATATCCGGACTTACCACACGTCCGGACGTTTCTTACGGCGTGGAATCAGCGGGATAATCAGGCCCAGCACCAGGCCGCCAAACGCAACCAGCCCGCCGTAGGTAAACCAGCGCATCAGGTTTGAGTCGTCCATGCTGTTAATGGAGCGGTTCAGGCTGGAGATTTCCAGTTCCAGCTTGGCAATGGTATCGGCGTATTCTTTGTTCTGTTGCTGCAGACCGACGGTTTGCTGTTTCAGTGACTGAATAACTTCATTCTGCTGGGTGATCATGGCATTACTTTTACCCAGTTTTTCTTCCAGCTGGGGAAAACGGACCGACATGCTTGAGCCTTCGCTGACATTCGCACCGGGCAGCCATCCGGTACGCCCTGAAGCGGTTTTGATTTTAACGTAGCCGCTGTCTTTATTACGGTCCAGAATGGTAATGCTGGTGCCACTGCGAATCCGCCCGGTGATCCTGTACTGATCACTGGGACCACCATGGTAATAGGTAAAAACATCATCACTTATATAAGCTGCCTGGGTGTTCAGGCTGAAAAGAGAAACCAGGGTAAAACAGGAAGCAATCAATAAACGCATGGTGACACCGTAACTCAATAATCTGCTCTTGCTGCATAACAGGGCTGCAAGTTTATATTTGTTTTCTCGGGCGCCTGCTTGCGGGAACGGTATTGTCCTTCGTTTCGCAGGGCGCAGACCCCCGGGTAAATCGCTAAAATTTTGTCTCATCCCTGTACAGCTTAGCCTGTGACTTCGGTGCCAGGGAAAAGTTCGAACATTTGTTTATTATTTTCAGTTTTATTTCAGCTTTGTCGTGCATATGTCCGGTGCTGACGGTTAAGCGTATCTGCGGCATCGTCACAAGGGGTTGTTGTGTGCTAGAATCGCCCACCGTTTTTGTTCTCTGAGGAAGATAGAAGTGTTTATTATTCGCTGGATTCTTGGCCGTATTATTTTACTGGTGAATGCGCTTACTCCGCCGAAAAAAATGCAGCGCAGCCCTGAACAGCAGGCTGAGCTGGATAAGCTGACGGCCAGTTTATCGCTGTATCAGTACGAAGCATGTCCTTTCTGCGTCAAGGTTCGCCGCGCAATGCGCCGCTTTAATCTGAATGTAGAAGTGCGGGATGCCAAGCGTAATCAGGATTACAAAACTGAGCTTGAGCAGAATGGCGGCAAACTGAAAGTGCCGTGCCTGCGAATCGAAGAGCAGGATGGTGTGCGCTGGATGTATGAGTCCGGTGACATTATTCAGTATCTTGAAAAGAACTACGTAAAATAAGCCGCTTTCAGCGGTGAGAAAAAAGCAGCCATGGGCTGCTTTTTTTGTGTCTGGGGCTGACAGGGCTTGCCGTTACAGAATGCTTAACTGTATATTTAGCCAGTAAGTTATCCGGTTGAGCTATTTATGATTTTATATATTGCCGAAAAACCCAGCCTGGCACGGGCACTGGCCGATGTGCTGCCAAAACCGCACAGCAAAGATCAGGGGTTCATCCGGCTGGGAAACGGCGATGTTGTCAGTTGGTGTCTGGGGCATTTGCTGGAGCAGGCTGAACCGGATCACTATGACCCACAGTTTAAGCAATGGCGTTTTGAACATTTACCCATAGTACCGGAACAGTGGAAACTGCAGCCGCGCAGCAAAACCCGCAGCCAGCTGAGTGTATTGCGTAAGCTTGTTAAGCAGGCAGATCAGCTTGTTCACGTTGGTGACCCGGACCGGGAAGGGCAGTTGCTGGTGGATGAAGTCATTAACTACCTGGGTGTCAGCGCAGCTAAAAAAGCAGCTACACAGCGGTGCCTGATCAGCGACCTGAATGCCAGTGCGGTGCGCCGGGCACTGCAGCAGCTGCGTTCTAATCAGGAATTCGTGCCTCTGTCGGTATCAGCACTGGCCCGTTCCCGGGCGGACTGGCTGTACGGGATGAATATGACCCGGGCCTACACGTTACGCGGACAGCAGGCCGGATATAGCGGGGTGCTGTCGGTTGGCCGGGTACAGACCCCGGTACTGGGGCTGGTGGTTCGGCGGGATCAGAGCATAGAAGACTTTGTGTCCAAACCTTTCTATGAAGTGACTGCGCATTTACAGACAGACAAACAGGAAGATTTTCAGGCCCGCTGGAAACCCAGTGAAAACTGTGCGCCATATCAGGACGAAGAAGGGCGGGTGTTATCACGTCCGCTGGCGGAGAATGTCGTCTCCAGAATTTCTGGACAGCCGGGTACCGTCACAAAACTGGAACAGAAACAGAAACAGCAGGCCGCGCCGTTACCGTTCAACCTGTCCGCATTGCAGATAGAAGCGGCGAAACGCTTTGGCATGAATGCCAAGGCGGTACTGGATACCTGTCAGAGTTTGTATGAACGGCACAAACTGATTACCTATCCCCGCTCTGACAGCCGTTATCTGCCCTGGGAGCATCACGGGTTGGCAAAGGACGTCATGCCCGTTGTGCTGGGGAATTGTCCGGGCTTTGAGAAAGTGTCCGGGATGCTGGATCTGAGCCGCCGCAGTGCAGCCTGGAATGACAGCAAAGTCGACGCCCACCACGCGATTATCCCCACCAGCCGTAAAATGCCTGCCTCACTGAGTGAGACTGAGAAGAAAATTTATACGCTGATCGCCACCTTTTATCTGTACCAGTTTATGCCTAAGTACAGTTACTTTGAAACTAAGGCCGAGGTGACGATCGCCGGTGGTTTGTTTGTCTGTAATGCGCACCGTACGCTGGAGCTGGGCTGGAAGCATTTGCTGAATAAAGATGCCAGCAAGGATCAGCAGTTACCTGAATTACATCAGGGGCAGGTGGTTGACTGTTTGCGTGGCGAGGTGGAAGAAAAGCATACCCAGCCCCCTAAATATTTCACCGATGCTACTTTGCTGGCGGCGATGACCGGCATTGCCCGTTATGTTCAGGACCCGGATATCCGTAAGATTTTGAAGGAAACCGACGGGCTGGGCACGGAAGCTACCCGTGCCGGCATTATTGAGCTGTTGTTTACCCGTGGTTTTTTATACCGGGAAGGCAAAGCGGTAAGAGCCTCTGAGGTGGGTAAGGCTTTGATCAGTTGTTTGCCGGATTCGGCAACGACGCCGGATATGACTGCCCGGTGGGAGGCTACTCTTAACGATATCTGCCATAAGCAGAGCAGTTACGACGCATTCATGCAACCATTGCTGACAAGTTTAAAAGACCTGGTGGCAGGCTCAGCCGGGGTGCAGATTCCGGCCTCACTGAAAGCTGCTTCGCCGGCCCGTAAAAAGAGCTACAAACGCCGTAAAACTACAGGTAAAGCGAAAGGAACTGCCACTAAATCATCAGCGAAAACCACCCGTTCTGCAGCGGGACGTAAGCGCAAAGCAACAACTGCATAAAGCCTGTATATAAACGAAACGGCTCTGAAGAAGGGGCCTGACCTGTCACCGGTCATATCGGGGGGATGACAGATCGCTTCAGACGTGAAGGTCAGACGTGAAGGTCAGGCAAAAAGAAAAGAGAGTTTAGCCGTTCAGATGTCCCAGCAGTTTTTCGGCAACCAGCTCCGAACTGGCAGGGTTCTGGCCGGTAATGATCAGGCCATCCTGTATGGCAAAGGCGTGCCAGTCTTCCGCTTTCTGATATTCCGCACCGGCAGCCAGCAGAGCATCTTCCAGTAAGAACGGGACGATTTCGGTTAACTGTACGGCTGCTTCTTCACTGTTACTGAAGCCTGTTACCGCCCGGTCTTTAACCACTGCCGTACCGGTAGAATCTTTAGCATGCAAGAGCACAGCACTGGCATGACAGACCGCTGAAACCGGCTTGTTACTGCGGATCATTGCTTCAATCAGCGCAATCGAATGCTGATCTTCTGTCAGGTCCCACAGCGGGCCGTGGCCACCGGGGAAAAATACTGCATCGTAGTCATCAGCCTTGATTTCACTGAGGGGCAGCGTGGCAGCAAGTTGTTGCTGAGCCGGTTTGTCAGCATCAAAACGACGGGTAGCATCGGTCTGAAAATCAGGAAGTTCACTTTTAGGGTCTACCGGAGGCTGGCCACCGGCGGGGGATGCGAGGGTGATATTTACGCCGGCATCTGCAAAGACGTAGTAAGGTGCAGCGAATTCTTCCACCCAGAAACCGGTCTTCTCGCCGGTATTACCCAGTTCAGAGTGAGAGGTCAGCACCATAAGAATGTTTAACTGTGACATGAGCAGTGTCCTTCAAGTAAGAATCCAGAATAACTGCAGTATGAATTAATCAGCCTGATTACATAATGGTTATTAAATTGGTAACTTTGTTTTAATAATTGATACAAAGGGTGCTTTATGGATCTGTCTTTTGAACAGCTCAAAAGTATGGTGGTTTTTGCCCATGTAGCGGGACGGGGCAGTTTCAGCGCGGCTGCCCGCCATATGGGGTTGTCCCGTGGTGTGGTCAGTTATCACATCAAAAAGCTTGAGCGTCAGTTAGGGGTGCAGTTACTTAACCGGTCAACCCGTTCGTTATCCCTGACGGATGAAGGCCGCAGCTATTACGCGTACTGCAAAGCCATCACGGAACAGGCTGCTTCAGCACAACAGCAGATGGAAAACTTCAGGCAGGTGCCGGAAGGATTACTGAAAATTACCTGTCCGGTGAATATGGGGTTGCAGATTATTGTGCCGGCACTGAATGAGTTTAAACAACGCTATCCCAGGATCGAGCTGGATATCGTGCTGGCGGATCAGGTGGTGAATATTCTGGAAGAAGGCATTGATCTGGCAATCAGGGGCGCCCCACTGGCGGACTCTTCTTTACAGGCGGTGCAGCTGGCGGTGCTGAAAACCCATATCTGCGGATCGCCGGCGTATTTCCGTAAACATGGCCGGCCACTGTCACCGGAAGATCTGAGCCGCCATAACTGGATTATGTATCAGCTGTCATCGGGCAGCCTGGAGCTGCGCAAAGGGGAACGTTCTTTTAGCATCCGGCCCCAAGGGGATATCTCTACTAATAATGCCGCTGCCCGTACCGCGTTTGTGGAGGGTGGGCACGGGCTGGGCCGGATACCTGCTTATGATGCCGCGCCGAAAATCCACGGGAGAACGCTGGAGTCTGTACTGGATGATTATCAGCTTAACGATATTGAAGTGTATGGAGTGTTTGCGCCGGGCGCGGCGAAAACCAAGAAACTCAGGGTACTGCTGGATTTTCTGAAGTTACATTATGCCGGTTTGGAGCATCAGCGGTTACTGAGCGTTTAGCTTGCAGATAAATGTTGCTTGTAGATATAAAAAGAATTGTTATAACATAACATCTCTTAGCATAAGTAGTGTAGTCCGGTTACTGGACCTGCCGACATCCGAGATGAATCTGGGCAGTAACCGATAGCTTTTCTTTTTTATATTCAGGAGCTCTTGCTTGAACGCCTCTCTGCCGGATACTGCCCGCCATCTGATGCCATCCCACAGTCATTCTCTGGACTGGGTGGGCATGGAAAATATCAGATTACCGTTAAAAATTGTTGCTGCTGACTCAACGCAGGAGCCTGTGCCGGTAACGGCAACTGTTGATCTGGGAATAGATCTTCCGGGTGGGGAGGGAGCACGGAAAGGCATCCATATGTCCCGGCTTTACCGTGCCCTGCTGGCGCTGACCCAACAGCCGCTAACCGTTCCTGCAGTACTTGAATGCCTGCAGGAATGTGTAACCAGCCATGCAGACTGTAACTCCTATCAGGCGGCGATCACTGTTCGTTTTGATTTACTGCTGTTACGCCCGGCACTGCTGACAGAGCAGGCCGCTGGCTGGCAGGGATATGCGGTTGAGCTTTCTGCCGGAACGGATAAAGAAGGTCATACAAAGATTACATCGACGGTGGAAGTGGCGTATTCGTCAACCTGCCCCTGTTCAGCGGCACTGTCCCGCCAGGCGCTGAGTGAACATTTCAGTGCTGCTTTTGCGGAAGGAGCTGTACCGGATGTTGCAGAAATAAGCCAGTGGTTACAGGAACAGGGCAGTATTGCCACCCCTCACAGCCAGCGCAGTGTCGCCCGTGTGTCGGTGGATGTGCCTGAGGATTCAGCGTGTTTTGGTTTACAAACGCTGATAGAGCAGATTGAGTCTGCGGTGCAAACCCCGGTACAAACCTTCGTGAAACGTGCCGATGAACAGGCATTTGCACTGCGTAACGGCAGCAACCTGATGTATGTGGAAGATGCCAGCCGGCGGATTCTGGATGCGGTAACCGGTTATCGCAGCGCGACGGTTGAGGTACGGCATTTTGAAAGTCTGCACGGTCACGATGCGGTTGCTAAAAGCTACTGGGTAGCTCCCACCGGAGGTGAAAAACTCTCCGCTGAAGGCGCAGGGCTATGACCGCCGCACTGGCTTTAGCTGCACAGCCAACTCATGTGTGCAGTGGCGATCAGCCGGTCATTCTCAGTGAGATCTATCAACCGGATCTGAACCTGGTGTACTGGCAGCGGCAGGCTGAACAGGATGGGGTGAATTATGCCCGTTTCCTGGCCGGATCTGAGTGTCATTTCACCAGTAAATCAACGGTGCTTTCTGAGCCGGAAGTTGCAGAGTGGCTGAATGATATTTTGCCGGAACATCCGGACAAAGCCGCCTTCAGTGAAGATGTCGCCATGCTGGCGGATATGTTCAGCTACCTGTTCGACTTGCCACGCATCGGTATTCGTCTGCAGGTGTTACAACAGGCCATGTGCCCGAAGTTTCATGTTGATAAAGTACCTTGCCGGCTGGTAACAACCTACACCGGTGCCACCACTGAATGGCGGGAAAATGCTGTGGATGGAGATACGCCTGCTGAACACAGTGTACCGCCGCACAGTGTGGTGCTGCTTAAGGGCGATGGCTGGTGGCAGAATGAAGGGCGGGGCATCGTTCACCGGTCGCCGGCGGCCAGCCCTGAAGAACCCCGGGTATTTCTCAGTTTTGACTTTGCCAACTGAGGGGCAGCGGTATGCATAATCAATACTTTTTAGCACTTGAGGATGCCACTGCAGGCCAGAGTATTCCACTGGATGAACTGCTGGAACAGCTGGCGTTTAATCAGGATGGGCTGATTCCTGTGATCACTCAGTGTGCCGATACCTATCAGGTGCTGATGCAGGCATGGATGAATGCTGAATCCCTGCGTATAACACTGGAAACAGGACAGGTGACTTACTGGAGCCGTAGCCGGAATCAGCTGTGGGAGAAAGGACTTACCAGCGGGCATACACAGGAACTGCTCGAGTTGCGCACGGACTGCGACGGCGACAGCCTGCTGTGTCTGGTCCGGCAGAACGGACCTGCCTGCCATACCGGGCGTTCCGGTTGTTTCTATTTTTCAATGAAGCCACAGGATACTCAGGCCACCGTGCTGGAATCCCGGCCGGATTACCGGCTTCTGTTTACCCGCTAAACAATATTTAGCGGTTGCACTCCTAAGACGGGATAATTATGTTGTATCCGGTTGTCAGTACTTAAACTGCTGATAACCGGATCAATGTGCAACCAGGTGAACGGAACACTGATGAAAATTTTGCTGGCTGAAGATGATGTCGTCAATGCTGAGTACATTCGCAAAGGGCTGATAGAAAAGGGCTTTGTGGTGGACTGGGTCACCGACGGCAGGGAAGCGCTGACCTATTGTCTCTACAACCAGTGTGACCTGTTCATTGCTGACCGGATGCTGCCGGGCATGGACGGCCTGTCAGTGGTTAAAGCACTGCGGGCTTCAGGCAGTCAGTTACCGGTGATCTTTCTCACTGCCATGTCCGATGTGGACGACAAAGTGGAAGGGCTGCTGGCCGGTGGCGATGACTATATGGTTAAGCCGTTTCATTTTTCAGAACTGCTGGCGCGGATCACTGTGCTTTCCCGGCGTCCCGGAGAAAGTACTGAAAAAACTGAACTGGTGGTACACGATCTCAAACTGGACCTTCTTACCCGGATGGCTGAAAGGCAGGGGCAGGCAATCGAGCTCAAGAACAAAGAGTTTGCCTTGCTTGAGCTGCTGATGGAAAACGCCAACAGAGTGGTCAGCAAAACCATCATTCTCGAGAAAGTGTGGGATTTGAATTTTGACCCGGGTACGACCGCGGTCGAAACCCATATCAGCAAGCTGCGTCAGAAAGTGGACAAACCCTTTGCTGAGCAACTGATCCACACCGTCCGTAACATGGGGTACAGCCTCCGTGCCCCTCGCTAATATCACCGCCGGATCGGCCTTTCGGGTTGCGGTTCAGCTGCTGGCGGTTTTTATTGTCATGCTGCTGGTGGCCGGGACTGTGCTGGTCTCTGCTGTCACCAATACACTGGAAAGTGAAACCCGGGCCCAGCTTGAAGAAGAAGCCCTGCTGTTTGAAGACATTTACGATGCCGAAGGGGCGCAAGGGCTTACCAAAACCATCGAAGAGCTGGGCAGGCAGTCGGTATTGTTTGATCATGCACTGGGGTTGTTTGATAAAGATCAGGTACATCTGGCCGGGGAAGTAAGCCTGATGCCGGACTTTGTTGGCTGGCGCAAAACCCGTCTGACGCTGGTGGAACCCCAGTCAGATAAAGAACAGAATTATCATGCCCGGGTATTACAGCTGGACAGTATGACCCTGGTTATCGGACGCAGCACGGCCCATATTGATGCCGCCAGAACCCAGCTGATCTTCTGGTTACTGATTACCGGTGTGTTCCTGTCACTGGGGGCTTTAGTTCTTGGCTATCTGGCCAGCCGCCGTTCTTACCGTAAGTTACAGCGCATGGGGCAGATTCTTAAAGCGATTGCCGCCGGAGATATGACCGCCCGGATTCCTGTTGCTGAAAAGCCTGATCAGATCGATCTGATCGCCCAGCAGATGAATGCCCAGCTGCAGCATCTGGCAACACTGGTGAACGGCATTCAGGCCACTGCTACTGCCATTGCTCACGACCTTAAAACCCCTCTGTCACATGCTCAGATTGCCCTTTATGAAGCCGGCGATAAGTGTGACCGCGGTGAAGACCCGGAACAGGAAATCAGTCAGGCACTGAGTAAACTGGAACAGCTGAACCAGACTTTCGATACTATTTTGCGGATTTCCCGTATTCAGGCCCATACCGACCGCAGTAATTTTGCGGAGGTTGAATTGCACGGTCTGGTGGAGAAAATCTATGATTTACTTGAGCCTGGCGCTCAGGATGCCGGCATTCAGCTGACCGTTTTGCCTCAGCAGCAGGCTGAGCTGAACCTGTATTGCGATGCGGGCATGATTCAGCAGATGCTGATTAACCTGCTCACCAATGCCATTACCCATTGTCCGTCTGGCAGTCATGTGCAAGTCAGTGCTGTACGGCAGGGGGATGATGTTCTTCTCACGGTGGAAGATAACGGTCCGGGAATTCCCGAGGCCGAGCAGGACACTGTTTTCAAACCTTTTACCCGTCTCAGCCAGTCCAGAACCACACCCGGCAACGGGCTGGGGCTGGCATTGGTGAAAGCCGTCGGGGATGCCCATCATGCCAGTATATCTCTGGCGGATGCCGGGCCGGGCCTGCGTATTCAGATACGCTTTCCCAGGCTGATCCCGGAACGCCTTTCCAAATCTTAAATTTTTTTAAACTTTTGCCGAATTTCAGCCAAACTTCGGGCGTTAAGCTGTTCCTCAACATCTGAAACGGTTGCTGTCAGGGCACAAGGGGAAGCCTGCAGAGCACTAAATTAGGATGTCTTGCAATGATATGCCGGGCCTCTGCAGTGACTGTGCATCCGCGCACCGACTCCTGCCGCGTAAAGGTGCACAGGTCAGGGCCCGGCTTTCAGTTGCTTCGCCGATTAACGCTTACCGGAAAAGATCATGTCAGACATACAACAGGCCGAAATTGCCAAACTGCACAGCCAGATCACTCAGGATGTTCATAAGCTGGTTGATAAATACCTGAGAATCATGGAATGGGAAGTACCGGAAACCGATGAAGCTGCTGCCCGTGCAATGATCCTTGAACAGATAAAAGTCACCCTGGAAACGCTCTGATTCACCCATCCGGAGCGAGGACCCAAAGCCCGCCGGCATTTGTCGGACGGGCTTTTTTATTGTCTTAAATATCTATTTAAAACAGTGGGTTAGTGTTTTTTTGTAAGTTTAATTTTTTTTAAAGTTGGTTAAAGGTGGGGGTGAAAATCAGGGCATACCATGTTCAGCATCAAATGAATGAACTGGAGATAGTCATGAAAACAGCCTCTACAAAAATCGCATTAGCATTCACTGGCATTCTGGCCGCCAGCAGTGTTTCCGGTCTGGTCTTAGCCAGTGAGAGTAAAGCGGCCAGCCAGGAAAATGCTGCAGTTTATGTGATTGAAAGTATCAAAATTCCGGGCCACGCAAAGTCGGTTTTAGCGGATACCCGCGCTGCCCGCGTGGCACTGTTTGAAGGCCAGACGGATGCCGCTATCGACCTGGTACAGAAAGCACTGGATACCTTTGATGCCGGGGTGGCGGATTACGCAGTTGAACTGGATGATGACGCCGGATTCGGTATTCCTGTCGACAGCTCGGTGGAGTTTAACGAAGGCTTCCAGCCGACTGAATCAAACGCAAAAGTCATTAATCAGGCCGGACAACTGGCACAAAAAGGTGACTCGCAGGCGGCAGTTAAAACCATGATTGAAGGCGGCATCGAGCTGGACTTCAAATACGCCATGTTGCCGGTTGCCCCGACGGTTGTCAGCCTGAATAACGCGCTGGATGACCTGCAGGATGGCAGCTTCTATGAAGCAAACATCGTCCTCAAAGCAATTGAAACCTCTCTGGTAATCGAAGACTACGGTGTGGCTGACACACCGAAGCAGGGCTTCGCCTGGGAAACCATCAGTAAATCTTAATCTGTTCACCGTTGGGGCCGGCGCAGGCCGGTCTCTTTTTCTTTGACCTGCTGGTTTTTTGATGAAGAGGAAAAACCGATGAATGCTAATACTGCTTTGCAGGGTACGGATCAGCTGACCAATGAACTGATACCCTATCTCAAAGCCCATATGAACGCCCGGATCGTGGGGCAGGAACGCTTTGTGGATCGCCTGTTACTGGCGCTGTTTGCTGATGGTCACATTTTGTTGGAAGGTGCTCCGGGGCTGGCAAAGACCAAGGCGGTAAATGCCCTGGCTGAAGCCATCGACTGCGATGCTCGCCGGATTCAGTTTACCCCTGACTTGTTACCCAGTGATCTGACCGGTACGGATATCTACCGGCCGGAACAACAGAGTTTTACCTTTCAGGAAGGGCCGCTGTTCAACAGTCTGATTCTGGCGGATGAGATTAACCGGGCTCCGGCCAAGGTCCAGTCTGCACTGCTGGAAGCCATGGCTGAACGGCAAATTACCGTGGGTGGTAAGACCTATCCGTTACCGGCGCTTTTCCTTGTGATGGCCACTCAGAACCCGATTGAACAGGAAGGTACCTATCCGCTGCCGGAAGCTCAGCTGGACCGTTTTCTGCTGCATGTGAATATTGATTTCCCCAGCGCTGAAGCTGAGCGGGAAATTCTGCGCATTGTCCACGGTGAGGCCCGCGGTGAAGTGACTAAACCTCAGCGGCTGATTAGTGCTGATGAAATTTTTGCTGCCCGTCAGCAGGCACTGGAGACCCATGCCTCTGAATCTCTGCTGCAATACATCATTCAGATTATTCAGGCGACCCGCCGGCCATTTATGTACGGCGAAGATATGGTGGATGTCATCAGTTACGGTGCCAGCCCGCGGAGTACTATCGCGCTGGACCGCTGTGCCCGGGTAAATGCCTGGATGCGGGGTTCAGAGTTTGTTACGCCGATGGATGTACAGGCTGTTGTTCATGATGTTTTGCGTCACCGTATTATCCTCAGTTTTGAAGCCCAGGCTGACGGCAAAACCGCTGATGACTTTATCTCCACCCTGATCGACCGTGTGCCGGTAAGCTGACAGGGAGGTTGTACTGATGCAACAGACACAAGCTGTCGCACCGGGCATTGAGCTCAGTAAAAAAGAACTGATTCAGATGCGGCTACCGAGGGGGGCGACCGGCTTTGCACCGTCCGGTCCGGTTCAGACCCACCAGTGGGGCACCAACCGCTCGGCATTTCTTGGCCAGGGGATGGAGTTTGCTGAATCCCGTATCTATCAGCCGGGAGATGACGTTAAAAATATCGACTGGTGTGTGACTGCCCGTACGGGGCAGGCACATACCAAGCTGTTTCAGGCTGAACGGGAACGGCCGGTCTATCTCCTGCTGGACCTGCGCAGCATGATGCAGTTCGGCTCCCGGGTGCGGTTCAAATCTCACCTTGCGGCGGAGGTTGCTGCAAAACTGGCCTGGATTGGCCACGACGGTGGTGACCGTATCGGCGCCCTGATTCTGGGGCGAAACAACATTCACAGTTTCAAATCAGCCCGTACACGTGGCTCAGTTTTGCAGTTTCTCGATGCCGTCGCCCGGGAAACCCGGCAGCAGGAGCTGCCGGATCAAGCCGGGCTGCAGGAAACGTCTTTAAGTGATGGCCTGCGGCGACTGCGTCAGATCTGCCGGCCCGGCAGCATGGTGTTTGTGATCAGTGATTTTGCGGATCTGAATACCGCCTGTGAGCGTGAAATGAAATATCTGGCAGGCCGAACCCACATTATCAATATACAGATCAGCGACCCGCTGGATTCGGCATTACCGGCAACTGCCGGGCGGATCAGTAATGGCCGGGATACCCTGCAGCTGAACCGTCTTGGCAAACAGGTGCTGGAAGATTACGCCAGTGCCTTTGAATATCGCAGTCAGCAGCTGAAAAAGCTGAGTGTTCAGCACAACATGGTGTTGCATCAGATCAGCACTCCTGAATCCCCTGCATGTCTGTTCAGCCCACGGGCGGCAAGGAGTCAACGATGAATTCTAATCCCACACCCGATGTTCAGGCGCAGCTGGATTTACTGCGCGATATCAGTTTACCGGAGGCGGTTTCGTGGTGGCCACTGGCACCGGGCTGGTGGCTGGCCGCCGGTACTGTTGTCACGTTACTTACCGGGGCACTGGTATACCTGTATTTCCACCGGCGGAGCCTCAGATACATTGCCCTTCAGGAGTTGACGCTGCTACGGCAACAAGCCGGCGATATGCACTCGGTTGAGCTGGCGACCCGGTTATCGGTGTTGCTGCACCGTGTCGCCGTGGCGGGGGGCAACCGGGCGTCGGGGAAGCTCAGTAATGCGCAATGGAGTGAGTATCTTTCTCAGGGCAAAGGAGGGATGGCCCCTGACATTGCGGAATTTATTGCCAGTGCGCCATACCGTGAGCAGGTCCATTTTCCGGCAAACACTGAGATGCCTGAGCACAGCAGCCTGCTGGACAAAAGCGAACACTGGATCAGGAGGCATACATGATTACCTTTATATGGCCACTGGCCTTTCTGTTACTACCGTTGCCACTGGTTGCCCGCCGGTATCTGAAACCGGTGGCTGCAGGCACTTCCGGCGCATTGCGCGTGCCGTTTTATTCCCGTTTTTCTCTGCAACAGACTTCCTCCGCCGGTGTAGCGGGTCAAAGCCTGTGGCGGTTACTGATGGCCTGGAGTATCTGGGTGTTACTGGTGAGCGCGCTTGCGCGGCCAGCACTGGTGGGGGAAGAAGTTCCGCTACCAGCACAGGGAAGGGATCTGATGATGGCCATTGACCTGTCCGGTTCGATGGAAGAGGAAGATCTGACCCGTGGCGGCCAGAGGGCAACCCGGCTGGATGTGGTGAAGCAGGCCGCGGATGATTTTCTCCAGCGCCGTGAAGGTGACCGTGTCGGCTTGGTGCTTTTCTCTGACAGGGCTTATCTGCAGTCGCCATTAACCTTTGACCGTGAAGTGGTCCGGGAATTATTGGGACAGGCGCAGGTGGGGCTAACCGGCCAGAAAACGGCCATTGGCGATGCGATCGCCATTGCAGCCAAGCGTCTGAAGGACCGCGCCGAAGACAGCCGGGTCTTGGTGCTGTTGACTGACGGGGCCAACAACGAAGGGGTTATGGAGCCCCTGCAGGCAGCGGCACTGGCTAAAAAACTGGGTATCCGGATTTATACCATCGGTGTGGGGGCGGATGCCGTGCAGGTGAATACGGTGTTTGGCCGGCAGGTGGTTAATCCTTCAAGGGATCTGGATGAAACCAGTTTGCGTGAGATCGCCGCGATGACCGGCGGTGAATACTTTCGTGCTACCGATGAACAGGGGCTGGCCAGTATTTACCTGGCCATTGACCAACTGGAACCGGTCAGCGGTGAGCCGGTGTACGTACGGCCTGAAGTTGCCCTGTATTTCTGGCCGGCAGGGCTGGCACTGGGGCTGACCGCATTGCTGGCTTTATTCAGTCTGATATCCGGTGGCGCACCGGGTGCTAACCGGGTTAATCGCGCGGAGGTTCAGTGATGAACAGTATGATCGAACAGTTTCATTTTTTGCGCCCTGAATGGCTCTGGGCGCTGCTGCCGGCAACGGTGTTACTGGTGCTGTTAGCTCGTCGCGGGGCAGCGCAGGGGCCGGATAACTGGCAGCGTTATATTGATGCGCATTTGCTGGCACATCTCTCATTACCGGGCAGTAAGCCGGTGGCTCGGCGTAAATCATGGGTGATTGCGGCACTGGTGCTGGCCCTGCTGATTACCGGACTGGCGGGGCCCAGCTGGGAAAAAGCTGAGACACCATCATTTAACGGCGGTGAGCCGGTGGTGGCCGTTCTGAGTCTGGCGCAGTCTATGAACGGCACGGACATTGCCCCCAGCCGGCTTAAGCGGGCTATTCATAAGTTGCGGGATTTACTGGCTGAAACCCGGGGGAATGACCGGGCGCTGGTGATTTATTCCGATATTCCTTTTGTGGCGGCCCCGCTGACCAAAGATGCCCAGGTGATTGAGCAGATGCTGCCGGAGCTTACTACCGGTCTGATGCCGGTACTGGGAGACCGGCCTGATCTGGCGATCAGTGAAGCGTCACAGTTATTGCAGCGGACCGGTGCCCGGTCAGGCAGGATCATTCTCTTAACTGACAGTATGGGGGATCGTCCGCAGGCCAGTTTGCAGGCTGCTGAAGCAGCCCGTGAACAGGGCTATGAAGTCTCTGTGCTGGCGGTAGGCACCGCAGAAGGTGCGACTTTGCAAACTGCTTCCGGGCAGGTCATCAGTGATGCTGAAGGTTCAGCCTATGTTTCCCGGTTACCGCTGGACGGGCTGGAAAAACTTGCCCGTCAGGGAGGCGGATCAATGGCGGTGATTACAGCGGGCGGTGAAGATCTGGCACAGCTGCTGCCGCAGGATAGCGGGGCTGTTCTGGCCGGTGAAAGCAGTGATATCCGTTCTGACAGTTGGGTGGACAGTGGCTACTGGCTGTTATTGCTGCCCGTGCTGGCTGTGCCTTTGCTGTTTCGCCGCGGGCTGGTATTCGGTCTTGTATGCATGCTGGGAGTGGCAGGGTTTCAACCGGATTCGGCTATGGCTTCAGAAGAGGCTGCTGTAAAGGCTTCAGAAAAGATTGTCGAAAACGGTGCAGTTTCATCTGCTTTTGAAACAGCTTCGGGCTGGAAGGGGTTATGGAAAACGCCGGATCAGCAGGGCAGTGAAGCTTTTGCCGCTTCTGATTTCAGTACCGCAGCACAGACCTTCGAGTCGCCGGACTGGCAGGCGACCTCCTTATACCGCGCCGGTGATTATCAGGCCGCTGCAAAAGAATATGCTGAACTGCAATCCGGGGATAAAGATTACAACCTGGGTAATTCTCTGGCCCGCAGCGGCGACTTTCAGGGCGCGCTGGATGCCTATGACCGATTCCTGAAAACCCATCCGGATCACGGGAATGGGATATATAACCGTGAGCTGGTGGCAAAGTTGCTTGAGCAACAGCAACAGCAACAGCAACAGCAACAGCAACAGCAACAGCAACAGCAACAGCAACAGCAACAGCAACAGCAGCAGCAACAGCAACAGCAACAGGATCAGAAGGAGCAGGATCAGCAGGATCAGGAACAGCAGCAGGATCAGCAGTCTGGTTCAGGTTCTCAGGACCAGCAACAGGATCAGCAGGATCAACAGGATCAACAGGATCAACAGGATCAACAGGATCAACAGGATCAGCAGGATCAGCAACAGCAGTCCGGCTCGGATTCTCAGGGACAGCAGGATCAGCAACAGCAGTCCGGCTCGGATTCTCAGGGCCAGCAGGATCAGCAACAGCAGTCCGGCTCGGATTCTCAGGGCCAGCAGGGGCAGCAGGATCAACAATCCGGCGCAGATTCTCAGGATCAGAAAGATCAACAGAATCAACAATCCGTTTCCAATCCTCAGGATCAGCAACAGGAAAACCCGCAACAACAGGATCAGCAGGCCCACGCCGGCAATCAGCAGAGCGGGCAGGATGCTCAGTCTGAGGAGCAGGCAGGCAATGCAGCAGAGAAAGAGGATTCAGGCCTGCTGTCACAACTGATTTCCAATGCCCTGCAGGGCAACGGCAAGTCTGCAGAAGATCAGCAGCAGGATGCGGAACTGCAGGCACGTTCGGGGGATATCGCACCTTTGGATCAGGCGTCTGAACAGCAGTTACGGCGGGTGCCGGATGACCCGACAGGTTTGTTACGTGCCCGCATTCGTCAACATTATGCCCGGCTTCGGGCAACGCAGTAAAAGAGGTTAAAGATGAAATCAGTCAGTTTTAAAACAATCGCTTTGGCTGCGGCGGTTACCGCAGCCGGTATTTCGCCAGCGCTGCTGGCGGCCGGGCTGGATGCCAGGCTGAATGCACAGAAGGTTGCCGTGGGAGATAACTTTCAGCTGATTCTGAGCACCCGTGACCCTCAGGCTGCGGCGCCGGATCTGACGCCGCTGGAAAAGGATTTCTCTGTACAGGGGACATCACAGTCCATGCAGACCAGCATCATCAATGGCAGAAAAAGTGCTCAGCAGAGCTGGATCATTACCCTGGCGGCAAAACATACCGGGGAGCTGACTATCCCGGCTATTTCTGCCGGTGCGGTCAGCAGTGACAGTACGTCGGTTCGGGTGGTGGACATCAGTGAAATGCCCAGGGCAATTGGTGCCGATGGCATCAGTGTGACGGTCAGCCTGGCGGATCAGGCACAGCATTATATTTATCAGGAAATACCTCTGACGGTAAGGATGGAGATCCGTCAGCCCGTTCAGCAAGCGACCCTGATTGCGCCTCAGAGTCCGGATTTTGAACTGACTCAAAACGGTGAAGACCGGCTGATACAGGGGCAGGGCGTGAACATCATTGAGCGGGATTATCTGTTACGGCCACAAACCAGTGGTGCACTGACGCTGGGGCCGTTTGTATTGCAGGGGGAAGTGGCTGATCCCCGGCAGGCAAGGTCGCCGTTTTCAGGTTTTCCGTTTGACCGCAGTTCCATGCTTCAGCAGTTTGGCTTTGGCGGTATTTTCAGTCAGGGAAAACCTTTTAAGGTGCGTTCTGACGTAACCGGGTTGCAGATTGCCGGTAATCCGGACGCAGCAGCTGACAGCTGGTTCCTGCCGGCCCGGGCTGTGCAGATAGAGGCCAGTTGGGAGCCTGAGAATCCGGTGTTCAGAGTGGGGGAGGCGGTGAGCCGTAAGATCAGCCTGCTGGCCTTAGGGGCCCGGCCGGAGCAGTTACCGGATCTGGACATTGTCGGCACCGAACATGTGAAACTGTATTCTGATGACACCCGTGTTAATCAGGTACAGACCGGCGAAGGCACCGTTGCCCGGCGGGATACGCTGATTTCCGTGGTGCCTACTGTGGCCGGTGAAGTGACATTGCCGGAAGTACGGGTAAGCTGGCTGGATACCGCTACCAATGAGCAGAAAGAGGCCGTTTTACCGGCACAGACTATTACTGTGGAAGGGGGGGCCGGTAAGGGACAGACGACGCCGGCGACGGTTTTACCGGCGAAGCCTGAGGTAACAACCGGGACCGGGAAGGCTGAGCCGGAGCTTGCCGCTTCCGATGTGTTATCTCTGCTCAAAGATAAGCGTTATGAAGCCGGTGCGTTAGCGGTACTGCTGTTATTTACCCTGGCAATTATCTGGCAGCGTAAACGTTCGGCCCGCCGTGGGCCTCTGGCTGAGACATCCGGTGGACGTCAGCCGGAAACCGGGAGAAAGACAGCAACATCTTCACCGGTGAAGGATAAAGAAACCGTGCAGCTGGAGGCGTTGCGCAAGGCGATCCGGGCAGGGGATAACCGTGAGATTTACCTTGCTCTGCTCAGCTGGATGCGCTGGCGTAAACAGCCGCGGATGAATGCTGAACTCAACCGGGAGATCACGGCGCTGGAGGCTGCGGTGTTCGGTGCTGAAGGCAAGGCTGCCGTAAATTATGACAGCAGCGGCCTGAGCAGGATTCTGGATACAGTCAGTGAACCGGCCAGGCAGGGCAGTGAAAAATTACCACCGCTGTATCCGGATACACCCCGGCATTTAGCCTGACAGTCAGGGTGGTATAGCGGTTTCTTCGGATTGGCAATCTTCTTCGCTTTTGTGAGAGTAAGGGGTATCTTGACTGGGCTATAAAGGAACAGTTCGATATTCATAATCCGCAAAATCATAATAAGAAGATTGCCATGAAAATTGCCCGTATTGATGTGTTTCAACAGGACTTACCTTACTCGGGCGGCGTGTACCGGTTATCCGGAGGCCGCGAGTACCACAGTTTCGATGCTACCTTTGTCAGAATTACTACAGATACCGGTCTGGAAGGTTGGGGGGAGAGCACCCCGTTTGGTGCAACCTATATTGCCGCCCATGCGCTGGGGGTACGGGCCGGTATTGCTGAAATGGCTCCGCAGCTGATTGGTCTCGATCCCCGCCATGTTGACCGGGTTAATGATGCGATGGATGGTGCACTGGTCGGCCACAACCACGCCAAAACAGCCATTGATGTGGCCTGCTGGGATATCTTTGGCAAAGCGACCGGCATGCCGGTGTGTGATTTGTTAGGCGGGCGTACCCGGGCGGCGATGCCGATCATCTCGTCTATTTATGCCGGTGACCCTGACGATATGCGTAGCCGGATTGCGGAACACCGGGCGCAGGGTTACCGCAGCCATTCAATTAAGGTGGGTGCAGCGGAGGCCGAAGGTGGTCCGGCGCTGGATGCAGAACGGATTACCGCTTCACTGGCGGACCGACAACCCGGTGAATATTTTCTGGTGGATGCCAATGGTGGCATGTCCGTGGAACATGCATTGCGCATGATTCGCCTGTTGCCGCCCGGACTGGACATTGTGCTGGAGGCTCCCTGTGCCACCATCCGTGAATGTCAGTCGCTGCGCGCCCGCTGTGATATCCCGATCATCTGGGATGAGCTGGCCCTGGATGAAACCGCTGTGACCCAGATCGTTGCCAATGATCTGGCGGACGGCATTGGCCTTAAAATTTCCAAGAATGGCGGGCTGACCCGCGGACGCCGGCAGCGTGATATCTGTACCGCTGCAGGGCTGACCCTGAGTGTGCAGGAAACCACCGGTTCTGATATTGCATTCGCCGCCATCGTCCATTTGGGGCAAACAGTCAGGCCGGAACTGTTACGTTCCGTTCTGGAGTGCCGGGACATGGTGAGCCTGACAACCGCTGACGGTAATTTCAGAGTGGAGAACGGACTGGTAATGGCACCGGATGAGCCGGGACTGGGCATTACCCCAAGGCTGGATGTGCTGGGAGAACCGGTAGCCAGTTACGGCTGAGTATAAGAAGAGGGAATAGAGAAGCCGGACAGTCGGGGCTGTCCGGCAGATAAGGCAGTACTTAAACGAATTCCGGCTCGTGCCAGTTAATGCATTTAAGGAATTTGTGCGCCGGGTAGAACTTACCGTCTTTACCGGTCTGATCTTCCGCTGATTTGATAAAGGCTTCCGGCAGTTCGCCGCCGCTGTATACCTGCAGGCCAATTTTTTCACTGTAGTACGCCAGTGTCTGCTCAACTTCTTCCTGAGTCTTGCACAGCTTGGACAGGTTGCTTGCCTGTACAGTGGCCATGTCCTGATCGGCGTCTATCCCCAGAACATGGGCCATGCCATAAGTGGTGACCAGTACGTCAGCAATGGCGTCGCGGACTTCACTGATATCCTGATTCTCTATACCTTCTACCAGCTCGGCCAGTTCTTCTTTGATCAGGTGTAACTGCTTGGCAGCTTTTTGCCAGTCAGGATTGGATTTGTCACCCTGAACATTGCCAAAGACTGAGTTAAGAAAAGATACGTCGCTGAAATTACTCATAGAGATTCGCCTGATAAAAATAATCTGATTGCTGCCTGACGGTGCTTACTGTAAAAAATGTAAGTAAGTGTGTCGGCAGTCGGGTGAATGTATATACCGGGCCGGCATAAATTCAGCGCAATATGATGGCGTTATTGACGGTTCAGTGCAACCGCTTTGCAGGAGGCAGCAATGCGATTCAGAGTATTTGGAGATACGGCAAGTCAGGGTAATCTAATGGCGATGACTGACGTGCCTGAAAATCCGGAAAACAGTGGTGTACCGGTTCAGGTACTTGCTGAAAGCTCTGAAACGGCGCAGTACCGTTTGCGGTTTTTTTACCCCGGCTCAAAGGAAGCGCCCCTGTGTGGCCATGCGTTATTAGGGGCGGTTCAGGCATTGCAGATTACTGACGCAGAGGTGGAAACCGCGGCAGGGATTGTGCAGGTCCGCTGTAACGGCGAGTTTGCTGAAGTGAACCTGGGTGAACGGCAGTCACCTGCTGTTGATCTGAATGGGTTTTCAGCCTGCTGGCTGGGGCTGATGCCCGGCAATATTCATCTTGAAGGGGTACACAGTGCCGGTAAGGCTAAGTTGTGTATCTGGGTGGATTCTCTGCAGGCACTGAATACTGCTGAATTTAATTTACCGGCACTGGCGGACTGGAATCAGGGCCGGGAATTCAGCGGCTACGTGTTGTACACCGAGCATGAAGGGCAGTTGTATGCCCGGGCCACGAATCCGTTATTTAATTTACCGGAGGACTCTGCCTGCGGTGTGTGCTGTTCAGCGTTGCCACTGATCATTGGTGATGAAGGTTGCAGCGTTCTGATGGGGTTTCCGGATTATCCGAACCGTATCTGCCTGCATTGTGAAGCGGGCAATATCTGGGTAGGGGGCCGGGTAACCCCGGCCTGATGTCTCGGGGCAGTTACCGTTTCAGAACATAGTATTGTCGTTGGCGGCGGTATCCGGAATGGCCTGAATCACATCCCAGTGTTCGACGATCAGATTGTCTTTCACACGAAAAATATCCACCACGGCCCCACCGTTTGGCCCTGGCCAGCTGTCGTTTTTAACATGTAAAACCACCAGGTCATCTTCGGCTATGACTCTGACTATCTCACCGAAGGGGTTGCTGCCAGGTTCCGGTGCAGGGAAGCTGCGCAGCAGATCAAGTAATGCCTGTTTACCGTCGGCGACGTTCGGGTTGTGCTGGATATAGACATCGCCGATGTACTGGTCAATTTTGTCCAGTTTCTGCTGAAACAGAATCTCAGTATAAAAATCTACCACGAGTTTTTTATTTGCTTCCGCTGAGTCGTCAGCGTGTAGCTGAAGGGGCAGGCTGAGCAGGCAAAGCAGAGCAAGCATATTTTTCATGATGGCATTTCCTTAAGTAAGCAGGCTAGTTAAGTGGTCAGCAAATGCCATTGGCTGTCCATAGAAAGGCTGATGGTTTAAGACCCTGAAATGTGGCTCAGCCGGGTTGTTTACTGCAGGGGCCGGTGCCGTTTCAAGAACAAAACCGGGATAGCCCCGCAGGTTAAAGCGCAACATCTGTTGGTGACAGTCGTTAAACCGTTCACTGATACGGGGTGTTATGACGGACAGGCTGTGCAGAAAATCCTGAGGGTTGTTCAGTACTTCAGCTGCCCGTTGTAGCAGTACTTTTTCGGCTGTGATATCGAGCCCTTCGATGTAATGCGCCCTTTGCAGGCTGTGCAGCATGTCTGTGCCTTTTCCTGCCATGGATTGCGCCGCCAGCACCGCCACGGACGGGGGAGTGGAATCCAGTATTCTGGCGGTATCAAACAGCAGTTCCTGTTGGTAGGCCTGGCCGAATATCTGGCCGGTCAGATCCGCAATACGGGCATCGTGGTGGTTGGCCATTGCCCGGAACCGTTCTGAAACCGGCATGCAGTGTGGCTTGCTGAACATGCCGCCGGGATGCAGCTCCATATTTAGCCGGATATCCTGACCGGCCAGTTCAGATGCCAGTTGTCTGGCCTGGTTTAGCAGGGGGGCAGCGCCGTAGCACCAGCCACATAAAGGGTCGAAGTAATAGTGCAGGGTATAGGTTCGGGACACGGTATTGTCGTCAGTTTCAGAGTGCAAAGGGGTACTCTAAAACTGACGGTGACGGGGATATAGCGGTTTGTATGCAACAGATTGTTGCATGATCCGGCAGAATAAAATCGCTGATAAGGTTACATGTCCGGAGTCACATAGTTGTTAATCAGGGTATCGTAGTGTGACTGGCGCGAATACTCACTGATCAGCGTCTTCGCGCTGGCACTGGCGTTGCGCAGTTCTGCGCCGGGGTTATGCCGAAGATGTAATGCCTGTAACGACTGGTAAGTCGCCTGAACAGCGGCTTCATACGCCAGATGTCCCTGCAGGCGGATTCTGACTTTGTTATCAGTCAGCATCTGCTGGCTGCCTAAATCAACTTCACCGTAGGTAATCAGCATCAGTGGCAGATGGGTGCTGGCGGCGATCTGACCTAAAACGTCTTTGTCGGTGAGCCCGAATATACACAGGCCGTCGATGCCGGTTGCACTGTAGGCTTTGATTCTTTCCAGCAATGCATCCACTGGCTGCCCCGGCAGTGCATGGGTGCGGGCAAAGATTGCGAATGCCGGATCCCGCCGGGTTTGCAGGGCTGCTTTCAGTTTACTGCAGGCTTCGTCAACCGGAATCAGTTGCTGTGCAGAATCATTATAGGCACGGGGCAAAACGGTGTCTTCAAGTGTGACCATTGAGGCGCAGGCGTATTCCAGTGCTTCGATGGTTCTGACCACATTCAGGGCATTACCGTAGCCGTTATCGCCGTCAACAATGACCGGCAGGCTGGATGCTCTGCAAACGCGCCGGGCCTGCTCAACCAGTTCGCTGAGTGTTAACTGACAGATGTCCGGTACGCCGAGGGTCATCAGGGAAGTAACGGAGCCTCCCAGAATACCGGTCTGAAAACCAATATCTTCAGCCATCCGTGCGGACATTGGATCAAAAACAGATGCGCAGGGAATACAGCGGTTGTCTTCTAGCAGGGCGCGCATGCGGCTTCGGGCAGTCTTTTTCATGCTGTGTGTTCCTAAATTCAGTACAGGAAAAAACACCCCTCCGGCGAAGGAAGGGGTGTTTGGCTGCCTGATTCAGGCAGCAAGGGTATCGCTGAACTTACCGACGGACAGGGAGTTACTCCGCCATTCGCATTTGGACGTCAGCAGTGGCAGGAGATGCCGGCAGGTTCAGCGATATACCGGAAGCAGAAGCCGTGATGTCTGCTTACAGTTCGGTCCAGTCAGCTTTGTTCTGGGCGATGGCCAGTTCAGCGGCCGCCGATGCGACTGCCAGATCCTGCAGGCCCACCCCTGTGCCATCAAACAGGGTGATTTCATCATCAGAACGACGGCCCGGGTGAGTGGCATTGATGACTTCACCGATCGGGGTAATGTCGCTGGCGCTCAGGCTGCCGTTTGCGACGGCATGCTGTGCTTCACCGATGGTGACCGACTGTTCGGTCTCGTCGGTAAATACGGTGGCGGCAACCAGCAGTTCAGGATCAACTTCCTGTTTACCTTTGGTATCGGTGCCCATGCAGGCAATGTGTGTACCGGGTTTGATCCAGCTCTTCTTCAGTAAGGGTTCAAAGGCTGAGGTGATGGTGATGATAACGTCAGACTGGGCCCCCAGTGTTTCGCGGCTGACCGCTTCGAATGGCAAGCCAAGTTCATCGCAGACAGCCTGCAGCCTTGGCAGGTATTCAGGGTGTGGGTTCCAGGCAACCACTTTTTCAAAGTTGCGTTGCTCCACGGCGGCCCGTAGCTGAAAGGTTGACTGGTGGCCCGCGCCGACCATGCCCAGTACTTTGGCATCTTTACGGGCCAGGTGAGCAATAGACACCGCAGAAGATGCTGCCGTACGGACAGCGGTCAGGTAATTACCGCCGACCAGGGCTTTCAGTTTGCCGGTGTTCGGATCAAACAGGATTACCGTGGACTGGTGGTTAGTCAGGCCGTTGGCTGCATTGCCGGGCCAGTATCCGCCGGATTTAACCCCCAGTACCTGACCGGCCCGGTCGAAACCGGATTTAAATCCGTACAGGGCATCGGCATGGCCAATGGCTTCGCGGACAACGGGAAAGTTGTACGCATCATTTTTTGCCATGGCAGCAAAAATGTTTTCGACAGCGGTGAAGGCTTCCGGGCGGCCAACAATCGCTTCGCAAACGGCTTCGGAAACAATGGCAACGCCTTTATTCTGAGTAGTCATTCAGTGACTCCTTACAGGTGTTGTGTGCCGGTTGCCCGGCACTACAAATCAGGGTGTTAATGCTTAATAAGCTTTACCGCGGGCTGATACCGGCCACAGGGTTTCAACCTTGCCGCCGCGAACGCCTACGTACCAGTCGTGAACGTTACAGGTAGGGTCACAGTGGCCAGGTACCAGTTTCAGCTTCTGGTTTACTTTCAGGGCGCCGTTCGGATCGGCAATTACACCGTGCTCATCGGAGCACTTGATGTATTCAACATCATCGCGGCCGAAGATATACGGCAGGCCGCTGTCTACCGACTGGGCTTTCAGGCCGGCATCACAGATGGCTTTGTCGGCTTTGGCGTGGCTCATGACGGAGGTCAGGATGAACAGTGAGTTTTCAAATTCAGAGATACGCTCGCCGTTCTCATCGTGGATGGTCTGATAATCCGCATCCATAAAGGCGTATGAACCACATTGCAGTTCGTTGAACACACCGGAATTACCTTCAAAGTAGTAGGAGCCGGTGCCGCCACCGCCAACGATGTCGCACTCCAGGCCTTCCGCTTTCAGCAGTTCGATGGAGCGGGCTACCATTTCAACCGCGATGTTGATTTTTTCTTTACGCTCGCTGTAGTCCTGCAAGTGCTGCATAGCGCCCTGGTAAGCCTGAATACCGGCAAACTTCAGGCCCGGTGCAGCAGCAATAGCCTTGGCCAGTTCAACCACCGGTTCACCGGCGGCCACACCGCAGCGGCCGGCACCGCAGTCGATTTCTACCAGGCACTCAATTTCAGTGCCGTGGGTCTGGGTAGCCGCAGACAGTTCAGCAACGTTATCGATGTCGTCAACGCAGCAGATTGTCCGTGCACCCAGTTTCGGCAGTTGTACCATGCGGTCGATTTTGGCCGGGTCTCGTACCTGGTTGGACACCAGTACGTCACGGATACCGCCACGGGCGAATACTTCTGCTTCCGATACTTTTTGGCAGCAAACACCGCAGCTGTCACCCAGGCGCTCCTGTAATAAAGCTATATCAACGGACTTGTGCATCTTGCCGTGTACCCGGTGTCGAACACCCATTTCACGGGCATAGCGGCCCATGGTACGGATGTTTTTTTCCAGGGCGTCCAGGTCAACAACCAGACAGGGGGTCTGGATGTCTGCTTCGTTCATACCGATGGTAGCAGGGATGTCATAACCTACTTCCAGGGACGCCGGTAAATTGTTTTGTGCTGTCATGGGATTCTCCAGATAAATTTTCTTTACCCGGCAGTACTCTCAGCAAGTGAGAGGCGTGCTGTTGTGCAGAGACTGTCCGGGATAAGATCGTTGTTCGGTTTACGGGATGCTTACAGCCAGGGCAGTTTGTCGAGATCGACATTGCCGCCGGTGATAATCACGCCGATGCGTTTGCCCCGGAATACATCCGGATTCTTCAGAATGGTCGCCAGTGGTACCGCACTGCTGGGCTCCATCACAATTTTCATGCGCTTCCAGATGAGCTTCATGGCGTCTACAATGTCTGTTTCTGTGGCCGTCAGAATGTCCGTAACGTGGTTGCTGACGAAGTGCCAGGTGAGGTCTTTCAGAGGCACTTTTAAGCCATCCGCAATGGTCTGGGGGGCATCGTCAGCAATGATGTGACCGGCCCGGAAAGACCGTGCTGCGTCATCGGCATTCAGCGGTTCTGCCGCATAGATTTTTACTTCAGGTGCGATACTGGACAGGGTCAGACAGGTGCCGGAGATCATCCCGCCACCGCCAATCGGCGCGATAACAGCGTCCAGATTGTCGACCTGATCCAGTAGCTCCCGGGAACAGGTTGCCTGGCCGGCGATTACCCGCGGATCGTTATACGGGTGAATGAAGTCCGCACCGGACTGGGCGACCATTTCTGCAAATACTGCTTCCCGTGAACTGGTAGATGGTTCGCATTCGACGATCTTTCCGCCGTAGCCGATAACTGCATCTTTCTTTGCCTGAGGCGCGGTCCGTGGCATCACCACTGAAACGGGGATGCCGCGCTGGCCTGCAGCGTAAGACAGCGACAGGGCGTGATTACCGGAAGAGTGGGTGGCCACACCAACTGCCGCCTGTTCTTCGCTGAGACCAAACACAGCATTACAGGCACCGCGCACTTTAAACGCACCGGCTTTCTGAAAGTTTTCGCACTTAAAGAACAGCTCCGCGCCGGTCAGCTCATTGATGAAACGTGAGGTCAGGACCGGTGTTTCATGGATGTAGGGTCTGATACGCTCGTGGGCGATCTTTACATCATCCCAGGTCGGTATGATCATTGTTTGTTCAGACATGATTTACCTCTTCTCTGCAGTTTGAAGGTGCCTTACGCGGCGGTCTGGCGAAAATATTCCTGTGCGGCACGTACACCGCTGCCCAGTTCTATCGGGTAATCCAGGTCGGCCATGGCCATTTCGATGGTGGCCAGTCCGGACAGCACCATAACGTCGGTCAGTGAGCCCAGATGGCCAATACGGAATGCCTTGCCATTCATTTCACCCAGGCCGATGCCGAAGGAAACGCCGTATTTGCTGAAGGCATGTTCCGTTAAACGGTTACTGTCAAAGCCTTCCGGTACATAAATGGCACTTACTGTGTTGGAATAAAGCTCCGGTGAGTTGGCACATAATTTCAGTCCCCAGGTTGATACCGCTTTGCGAACACCTTCCGCCAGGCGGTGATGGCGGGCGTAAACCTGTTCCAGACCTTCTTCAAACAGCATGTTCAGGCTTTCTTTCAGGCCGTAAATCAGTTGCAGGGGTGGTGTGTAAGGGAAGCCACCGGTTGCGTTGGCTGCCATCATGTCGCGGAAGTCAAAAAAGGTCCGTGGCAGGGTGGCAGTTTCCATGGCGGCCAGTGCTTTCTGGCTTACCCCAAGAATGGCCATGCCGGTAGCCAGCATGAAACCTTTCTGCGAACCGGACACGGCAATGTCCACTCCCCAGGCATCCATCTCGAAAGGCACCGAAGCCAGCGAACTTACACAGTCAACGAACATCATTGCCGGGTGGCCGGCGCTGTCCATTGCCCGGCGAACGGCTGCGATGTCGCTCAGTACACCGGTGGCTGTTTCGTTATGGGTAACCAGAACGGCTTTGATGTCATGCTGACTGTCACCACGGAGCACTTCTTCAAACTGGTCTGCCGGTGCACCGCTGCCCCAGCTGCATTCGATGATCTGTACATCCAGACCATGGCGTTCGCAAAGGTCGATCCAGCGGTGCGAAAACATGCCGTAGCGGGCAATCAGTACTTTGTCACCCGGGGACAGGGTGTTACAGATAGCGGCTTCCCACCCACCGGTCCCACTGGCCGGGAAGGTGATGATTTCACCACTGTCGGTACCGAATACTTTTTTGCAGTCACGCAGGACAGGGGCAAAAGTTTCTACAAAGTCAGGGGCGCGGTGGTCGCGGCTCTGAATGTGCATTGCATTGCGTAACCGGTCCGGGATGTTGGTCGGGCCGGGAATAAAAACGGGGTTTTGATCTGCCATGATTGCTCTGCCTAAAGTTGATAGTTGGGCTCTGTGCCGGATAACGGCTGCCTTGGTCAGTTACTATTTAACTTATGAGTCAGGTTTTTATATCGCAATACGCAATCATTTCATTATGTGAAAATTGGTGGCTTTTCTGGAATTATGTTCTTAAGTGATTGTTTTTAATCTATTAATTTTTTTGTTTTCTGATTTTCATAATACGAAATGCAAAATAAGTGTGTTGTATTGTGAAAATATCTGCTGCATTATGAAATTGTTTCCCATTGCAAATACGTTCAAAACGTTCGGAGAGCAGGCAGATGTCTCAGGAAAAAAACAAAGAAAAACCGGAAGCGCGTATTCAGGTAATCGACCGGGCAGCAACGCTGCTGGATTCCATTTCACGCTATTCAAAGCCGGTGAAGCTGAAGGTGCTCAGTGCCGATACCGGGTTACATCCCTCAACCGCGCACCGGATTTTGCATTCACTGATCGATAACCGTTTTGTTGAGCGCAATGGCAGCGGCGAATACCGGCTTGGGCAGCGTCTGCTGCAGCTGAGTAATCGCCTGCATACGGACATTGATTTACGGGCGGTGGCTTTACCCTTTATGGAAAAATTACGGGATAAGACCGGTGAAACGGTTAACCTGACGATCCGTGAAGGAGACGTGGTTATCTATTTTGAAAAAGTGACTCCGAACCGCATGATGCATGTTCAGCAGATTATTGGCAGCCGGGCACCCCTGCATGTAACCGGTGTGGGCAAGCTGATGCTCGGCTCCGGGGGGGAAGAGGAAATTGCCAATTACGCACAGCGTACCAATCTGCCCGCGTATACCCGTAATACATTTTCATCCTTACCGGCACTGACCGATGAGTGTTTGAAAAGTGTTGCTCAGGGGTATGCTTTGGATAATGAAGAGGCTGAAATTGATGTGGGCTGTATCGGCGTATTGTTATACGACCGGACCGGTAATATTACAGCGGGCTTGTCTGTTTCTGCACCGATTGAGCGGCGCAAAGATGCCTGGATTGAAGATTTGCAAGCCGCCGGCAGGGCTATTTCTGCTCAACTTGGTTATGAAAACTGAGTCTCGGGCTTCTTTTTTGAGGATTTACTGTAACAATTGATCTATGGACTGTTGGAATCAACAGGTGTGTTACCCGCAATTGTCGGGTATATTTTGCGTATTGGGATTCGTTTGTTTTTTGCATGGCTAGCGTTTGAGTTTAAACGTTTCTGTGGGGACAGTCGGCGGCAACTGGCAGCGAATCCGTCATTTAAGGGTACGTGCATTTCTGTTTAGCGAATACAGATGCAGGTGCCTGTCTGACTGTTCTCCCGTTTGTGACATAAGTATTAGAATAATAAAGTGTTTCATCCGCTGAATATGCTCGATCAAAGCCTGGCAAATGGCTTGTTTCTGTATTAGTTGATGGCCATTTTCTGTTTTAAAGTCTGATTCGTTCAGCAGGTTGTATAACAGGTTTTACCTGGTTCAGGATTTGATGCATGACAAAACAAAAAGACCGGCAGATTTTTATTGACGGTGCTCGTCTGAAACGTCTCCGCAGGGAGCACGGCCTCAGTCAGGAAGCGCTGGCCGATGCCTGTGAACGCCAGCATTTACGTATATCTATTGCCACCATTAAGCGTGCGGAAACCAATAAGCCGGTAACGCTGCGCACATTGCATAATCTGGCGGAGTTTTTTTCGGTATCCCACGCAGAATTGTCATTGCACAAAGAGCAGTACGATCTGGCCGAAGGGCAGGCACTTTTACAGAACCGCCTGAGTGTGGTTGCTGTTGTTAAGGTGACTGATGCTGAACAACATGCTGCTATACAGCAACAACTGAATGATTTGAGCCCGCTGTTTGTTAAACAGCACGGTGCTTATGTCATTGCGGCCTTCAGCCAGTATGTTACTGCACCGGATTCCGCTAACAGCGGCAGGGCACATATTTTACTGTTGCTGGAACAAATGCTGACCGAGCGGCCTGCCTCACTGCTGTCACCGCATTTCTGTCTGATTTCTCTGGAACAGTTACACCACGACGGCAAGGGATATACCTTGCCGAACAGTGATGTCAGCCGGTTGCTGGATGAAGCAATGTATGTTCCGGCCAATAAAATTGTGGTGGGGGATCAGCTTAAATTTCTTTATGACCTGCATTTTGATTTTTCACCATTGCAGCCGGGACAGTCTGGCTGGTGGGTGATAGAAGGTGCTACCTGCAAGGAAGAACGGCAAATTCCACTGTATGGCCGTGATAAAGAACTCGGCCGCTTAAAGGGCCAGTTTGACGTCAGTCTGGGGGATGGCCGGTTAACACTGAACTGCCTGGCCGGTGATTCCGGTATGGGTAAAACCCGGATGCTGGAAGAGATGTCCGGTTACGCCCAGAGCCGCGGTATGCAAGTGATTCGCCTGGATGCAGAGCAATATGAAACGGACTGGCGCCTGTCCCTGATTAACCGCCTGGAAGAATGGCGCCCTCAGGGGCTGGCCGAAGACAGCGATGTGCTGGTGGCGACGCTGGAAAACATGCCTGCCGGGCTGGCCTTGCTGATTGATAATATTCATCTTTGTGTGTCGGATGCACTGGAACAGCTGGCTGAACTGAGTGAGACACTGCGGGGTTTCCCGGTGGCGGCAGTGATTACCAGTACCTTCCGTTATTCTGACCGGGTTATCCGGTTACTGAATCCGGATTCTTTTATTGCGTTATCCCGCTTAACGGTGGCGGAATGCGAGAAGCTGGCGGGGCACTTTAAGCATCATTCCCGCGAATGGCTGCAGCAAAGCATTGCCCGTTCTAACGGAGTACCGTTTTATCTGAATTTATTGCTGGAACAGGTGGATCCTGACAGTCAGCAAATGCCTGAGTCTATTCAGCTTGTGCTGGAAGAGCAGTTGTTTGCCCTGAGCTTTGGTGAACTGCAGGCAATGCAGTATCTGGCTTTAGCGGGAGCTTCATTACCGCTTGATGTCCTCTATGTGCTGGCAGGGCAATCTGATTTGAAGGCCCTGCGGCAGTCGCAACTGGTACGGACTACTTCAGACGGGCAGCTGGAAATTGCTAACCGGCTGATCCGTGAGCTGGTGGTTGAAACCCTCAAAGATGAAGACCGTTCCGAGCGTCACGGGCAACTGGCGGATGAAGTCGAGAAAGCCATGATGGATGGCAAGTTGTCTGAGCAAACGCCTTCCCGTGACCGGTTACGTATGGAGTGGTTATACCGTCAGTTTAATCTGGCAGGTAATTATTTCCGGGCGGTTATTTATCAGGCCCGTTATGCCAATCTGCTGATTGCCGCTGACAGTTACAGTGAAGCTGAAACGCAACTTCTGGAAGCCCGTGATTTGCTGGTAACAGCGGCCCTGCCGGAACACTGTACCCGGGGGAAATATACGCCGGAACAGTGTGAAGACCTTAAGCTGGATCTGCTGTTCTATCTGGCGAACGTTTATAAAATGCGTTACGGCTGGTACTCCCCGGTGATCAGCGATGTGTATGCTGAAATCCTTGAGCTGTGTGACCGGACCAAGAGTTATCACCGTAAGGTGAATGGCTTATTCCGAATCTGGACAATTGCCCTGATGCGGCTGGATATTCCGGAAGCCATTGGCTATGCCCAGGAGGCTCTGGAGTTATCCGAACAACTGGAAGACAGCGCCTGTAAAATGCAGGCACTGACAGCTCTGGGGAATACCTGTTTCTGGGCCGGCCGGGCTAAGGATGCGTTCCGGCATTCAAGTCTGGCGCTGGAGCAGTATGAGCCGGATATGCTGGAATCAGCACTGGAAATTGAAGGCCAGGATCCCCGTATGATTGCCTGGTGTTTTAAGTGTCTGAGTGCTTTGCAGTTACAGGATGAGCAGGCCGAGTCCTATCTGGAAGACATGATCGCAACCAGCCGTGAAGTCGGGCATATGTTCAGCCTGGCGATTGCTTTACAGGCCGGCGCGTGGTTCTCCTGGAAGCAGCGTAACGTTGAGAAAACCCTTGAGTATGCCGCGGAGCTGGAAGTGCTGACGGCAGAAAATGCCTTTCCGTTCTATCAGGGAATCGCCGCGTTGTTTAAGGGGTGGGCTGAATACCAGCAGACCCCTGATGAGCAGCATATTCTGACCATTTCAACGGCGTTTCAGCGTTGGTTATCCAGTACCGGATTCCGGCTGACCCATTCCCTGTATGCCGCGCTGATTGGTGATGTTCTGATCAGCCACGGACAGCAACAGGAAGCGGTTAAGGTGTTGGAAGAGGCCATTGGACAGGCAGAGCAGCAGGGTGCTAACTGTTATTTGCCGGAACTGTATTATCTTATGTCCCGCACGGTGGGTGACAATTCCTTTGTGGCTTCCGAATGGGTACAGAAAGCCCGCCTTCACTTCTCCTGCACGCCACTGCAGCACAGCTTATTCGGCTGATTATTCGCCGCCGGTGACCGATACCGGCGGCTCATTTCCCACCCTTTAATTTTCCAGTATCACACTAAAAAGTTAACTGTTGATTAAAAAGTGATCAATTATGGCGTTTCGTCTCTTTTTGCCCCTGCAACTGATACCAAGATGATACTTTTTAAATTTCAGGCTTTGTTAGACTTATTTGTACGGAGAGATCATTGCAGCAGTCAGAAAGGGAGCGTGTCAGGATGACATAACGCCAATGACACGGAAGCTGGTCGAAGCTACAGGAATTACTGCAAAGGAACTGAAAAGTTCACGGATGAGCGCTGCATCAGGATGTATGCATGAATGGATCTGGGGGACGGAGTCACCCATTCATGGACGAGCAGGATTATTAGCCTTTATTTGGATGAGGCGCTCATGGATTGATTCAGGGATGATAGGCTTTAGGGACAGAGCCATTTCACGGATGGGAGCTTCGTTAAGGATGATTTTTATACGGGGTGGTATGGGCGCATATCACCCCGTAAATCTCCTGATCAGATCAGCGCCTTCCTGCTTTGTTGTAAACTTCACCACCGGGTGACTGTTTGCACTCTTTACACGTTAGTCAGAATTATGTCATTTGATACCAGGCTGAACGAAATATTCGGGATGTAAGTACAGCCAGTGCGCAACAGGGAATCGTGATGTCTAGCTACAAAGTCAGTTTGCCCGCAGGTCCTATCTGGAACCAGGCGGATGCCGAAAAAAAAGCACCTATGATCGCAGCGGCACATCAGGGTGTCTGGACGGGGGTCTGGAATACCGTAGTTGACGGTAAGATGAGTGTAGTAGAGGTTGAGCTGAGTGATGACCAGCGGGGTGAAAATGAGCTGGTGACCACGGTGCCGGCCGGGCCGCTCTGGAGTGATGATGAAGCACAGGAAATAGGGCCGGTCCTGGCGGCTTCCTACGGTGCTGAATTCACCGGACGCTGGGAATCCGTTGTTCAGGGACAAATGAGTATTATCGAAATCAGATATGTTTTTTAACGTATTCTGATCACAGCATTCAATAAGAGAACGGTTGCCGCATGGCAGCCGTTTTTTTTATTCCGGCTAGTGATATAAATCTAAATAATAATGATTATCAAATGCTTTTGTTGATTGTATGGCGTACCCTATGGCCAGATTATTTAATTCAGTTAAACAGGAGATGATTATGAAACTGAAAAGTCTGGTGGGTGTTGCGCTGATGTGCCTGACAACAGGAGCATGGGCGGCAGAAATCATTGTTGAAATGAAAAATGCCGGGGCAGACGGTGTAATGGTGTTTGAACCTGCAGTGGTGAAAGCGGAAGTGGGTGATACGGTGACCTTTGTACCCACTGATATGGCGCATAATTCAGAGTTGGTGCCTGGTCTGGCCCCTGAAGGAGCGACAAGCTGGAAAGGCGTCATTGGCCAGCCAGTGTCAGTCACGCTGGATAAAGAAGGTGTTTATGTTTATCAGTGCCTGCCGCACGTGGTAATGGCAATGGTTGGCGTGATTGTGGCCGGAGAACCTACAAACCTGGATCAGGTGATGGCTGACTCAGCTGCGCTTAAGGGCCGGTTTGCACTGAACAAGGACCGGCTGGATAACTATCTCGGACAGGCCAAATAGAAGTGATATCTTCTTACCCGGAAAGCCGATGTGCTTTCCGGTTTTTACAGGCCGTTATGGCGGCTGCTGACCAGCGGCAGCTGCTGCTGGCTGATCCGGTAAGTGCCTCTGCCGGCAAGCTTGGCGTCATACATAGCCATATCAGCGGCCCGTATCATGTCTTCGGGTTTATAGAGGGTCTCAGAAGACAGGCAGATACCGATACTGGCATTAATATTCAGGGTTTCTCCTTTTATATCGAATGGATGTGAAAGGGCATCAATGATACGGTGCGCAGTCTCCTGGCTTTTACTGGCCTGGTTATCATCCTCTAGCAGCACGATAAACTCATCACCTCCCACCCGGGCGACCAGATCCTCTTCACGGATTGTGTGGCGCATACGCTTACCGACCAGCGCAAGCAGTTCATCCCCCACCTGATGGCCAAGGGTATCGTTAACCACTTTAAAGTGATCCAGATCGACAAACAGCAGGGCATACCGCTGGTTCTGGTGGTTTTCCATCAGTTGGTCTATCTGCCGGTTGAGTAATACCCGGTTAGGCAGCCCGGTGACACTGTCATGGTTAACCTGATGAATCAGTTTTTGCTGAGCATTCAGACGTTCCAGTACGCTGCCAATGATGCCGCTCAGCGTCCCCAGGATGTCCATAAGCCGGTGTGAATTTGTATCAGGTGCGCAAGCGGCTGCATTAAGTACTGCGATGACACGGTTTTCACAGCGCACAGGAATGCTCCAGGCACAGTTCATTCCCCGTTCGCTAAGGCACTGATGCTCAGGATAAGGGGAGTCGGCAAGTTGGGAGAAATACATCGGTTCCTGAGAATCCATAACCAGTTGAAGGCTGGTGCCTTCTGCAGGCATACACAGGCAGTTCATAATTTCATTGCCGGCCAGAACGGTTATCTCAAAGCTGTCATGCTCCGGACAGTAGGCGGCATAACTGATACGCCGTGACGGCATCATCACCTGTAGTGTACGGGTAGTTATTTCCAGTGTTTCAGCTACAGATGTAACGGTTGAAAGCTGTTGTGCCAGCCGGTTGAGATTTTCCAGCTGAGTGGCATAAAACCGGTAATGGCTGACTGCTTTCTGACGGTCTTCCAGTAACCGCTGGCGTTCAATATTGGCTGATACTAACTGGGCAATCAGTTCCAGCAGTTGTAGCGAGACCCGGTTGAATCCGGTACTGATACGGTGACCTGCATTGATAGTACCGATGGCATGACCATGAATGATCAGTGGCGCATTGATAATGTTGCGCAGGCCGTCGTTATAAAGAATCCTACCGTCTGTTTTTGTCGTAGATGCCTGCAGTTCATGGATTTGTCCCTTACACCGTCGGAATGCCCGGCCGGTGTAGGTATTTTCTACCGTCAGTGACTTACCCATCGGCAGTGTGCCGTGCTGGCCGTGCAGTGTAAAAATCTCCAGTTCATTGGTTTCCGGATTGTGTAAGGTGACACTGGCACGGTCATTGGGGATCAGTTCTTTCAGGCTGTTGGCAAGGATGGAATATATCTGTTGTTCAGAAGGGGCAGTGATGATTGCACTGATAAAACGGGCCAGCGCGATACTTACCTCAGGGGATAAGGCGAAGGGTTGTTCCGAAATTGCAGTCTGCTGATCCGTCACAGTTGACATAGTAATTCAGAGTTGCCGATGGCGATAATTGCAATTCAGTATAGTCACGCAAGCTGTAAATGTCGTATTTGTCTGAAAAGTCCGGTGTATTTTTCTAATACGATCGTTTGATTTAAGTGGCTGAATTATATGAGATTTGAATATGAAGGAAGAGGTTAATTGAATCTTCATCAGGGAAAGAAGCCGGATTAAAACAAAAAGCTACCCGTCTGAAAGGTGGGTCGTGGGAGTTCAGACAGATAGCTTTTCGTATAACTAAGTATAGGTGGAATGTGACGGTTCGCTATTTTCTCTTGAATATATATACCTTTCCAGACTAAACACTATATATATCAATAGGTTAAGTGTACGGGTTTTCACCTAAAACTGTGTGCAGAAAAGCAATGTTGGTGAGGCGCTCCGGCGGAGGGGAGATTTGACGGTTTTTACCCCGAAATGGAAGGGTACCGGATGCCTGCTGGCGTATCGACATACTGACTATATTACTAGGCCGATTTCCCTATTTTACAGATGTACCTAAAACCGGAAGTACCAGCTATGTCAGCATCCTGCGGTACCCGGTTATCAGTATAGCTAATATGAACGCAGACCGTTCTGTTTATTAACTGTTTGCCGCCGGGTCAGGACATTCGGGCCTGAACTACTTTAGTGATCAGGGCGTGCAGGGTTTCACTTTCATCCTCGCTCAGGGGAGATAAAAAATTCCGGTTGCATTCTTTGGCAAGTGCTGTGCCTTCTGCCTCCAGCTCACGGCCTTTCTCTGTCAGAAAGATCTGATAGGCCCGGCGACTCGTCGGATGCTTGCGTCTTTCAACCAGCTCAAGTTTTTCCAGCGAATCCAGCACCCGGGTGGTTGTGTAGTGTGCCGTCTGGCACCGGGCTGCAAGTTCGGCCTGGGTCAGACCTTCTTCTTCCCAAAGGGCAAACAGTGTTGGCCAGAGTGTAATATTAAGGCCGATTGTTTTTAGTTTACCATCAAGCTCTGTTGCTAACTGACCGCCGAGTACCGCAATTAACCAGCCAAAGCTGGTATGTCGTGGAAGTAAGTTTTCGCTATGGGGGGATGTCATCTGGCGGTTCTCAATAGGTTAAAAAAATTAGCACTGTAATCAGAGACGTTAATAATACAGTACTGATAAATAATACGAATGCGGCCCGGCGATTACTTTGCAAAAGAGGCTGTTTGTCTGTGCTGTCTGCATATCCGTTTATCATGGCCCTGACCAGTGGCTGGCCTTTGTATTTATAAATAATGATTGCAGTAAGGTGCATTGTCACCAGTCCTGTCAGCGCAGGAGGGATTACTTCGTGCAACAGTTCCAGCCATCCTGTTATCCCTCTGCCTAAGAGACTCTCACTGTCTGAAAGTTCTGATGTCAGCAGGCCAGACATTGCCTGAAGCAAAAGCAGGCTGATCATCAGTAGTACCATCAGACCACCTGCCGGGTTATGTCCGGTGAAGTTTACAGTCAACCCCCGAAAGTAATGAATAATCTGCCGCGGGGGGACCAGAAAGTCTGTAAAGCGGGCCGTCTGACTGCCTGCAAACCCCCATATCACACGCCATAACAGTAACAGCAAAATCAACACGCCTGATGCCTGGTGAACAATTGCTGAGCCATCACCGCTGTATCCTGAGATCAGTAACAGGGTGGTTAGTAATGCCTGAATCCAATGATAAAGCCGGGTGGGCAGGTCCCATTTGATGATCATTCTAATGCCTCCTTAAGTGAATGCAAATATTGTAATTGCTATTATAGCATTTGCAACAATTGTATTTGCATGATATCTTGCCGTCAAAATCACACATACAGGAACAACAGATATGAACAGAATTGCATTAACGCTTGCCCTGACGTTTATCGCTTTAACTGTTCGGGCAGAACAGCCCGCTACAGAAGAGCGACAGGCATTGTTTGAGCAGATAGAAGACGGAACAGAAATGCTCGAAAAGATGATTAACCGTCGAAATATGGCTGAAAGTGCTCAACAGGCGAAAGCAATGCTTTTGAAGGTAGAGATGCTGAAAACCCTTTTTCCGGAGGATTCCAGAGGAGAAGGGCGAAGCCGTGAAAAGGTTTGGGACAACTGGGACGATTTCTCTTCCAGACTGGCTGCGCTCGAAACTGCTTATCAGGATGCTTATCTGGCAGCATCTGAAAGTAATTTCGGACTGGCTAAAAGTGCTTTTGAAACCGCAGACGGTTCATGCCGGTCATGCCATATGAAATACCGTTCACTTTGGTAAGCAGGAGTATTCAGATGAAAAAGGTTATGAGTTATTTCCACCGGGCCGCAGGCGTAATTGCTTTTTTGATTATATTGTCATTTTTTTGCAGCACAGTATTCGTGGAATTGCAGGGGGACCCGGCTCAGATTGCTGCTGTTAAGAATTATATCGTTTCCGGGATGTGGGTCTTAATTCCCTGCATCATTACCGCCGGTATTACGGGAAATCTGATGGTACCGGGTGTAAAGGGCGGAGTGATTGGCAGTAAGAAGAAACGTATGCCGTTTATTGCTGTGAATGGTCTGTTTGTCCTGCTGCCGTCAGCTGTTTATCTGAATTATTTGGCCTCTGAAGGGCAGCTGGATACGGTCTTTTATACCGTTCAGGGTGTTGAGTTACTGGCTGGATTTATCAACCTGAGCTTAATGTTTCTGAATATAAGGGATGGTTTCAGGATTGTCCGGGCACGAAGCCGTCATCAGTCTTAATTCATATACGACATATATAAGGAGTAATTTATGGCAAATTTCAGAGATCTGGATGCAGTGGTATCTCTTGCTGATCAGATGGGGTCGGATGTGGAAGGTCCTGTTGTGCTGATGAACGTGTTTACAGTAGACAGTAAGGATGTCGACGCACTGGTAGCAGCCTGGTCACATGATGCTGACTTTATGAAAATGCAGCCCGGTTATATATCCACTCAGCTGCATCAGGGCATCGCAGGGAGTACAACGTTTATAAACTATGCGGTTTGGGAAAGTGTCGGCGCATTCAGAGAGGCTTTTATGCATCCTGAATTTCAGAGTCGGATTAATCAGTATCCTGAAAGTGCAGTTGCTTTTCCGCATTTGTTTAAAAAGCTTGCGGTTGAGGGGCATTGCGTTGCCTAGTAAAAAAAACAGGTTTCTGATGCGGTGAGCAGGCTGCATCAGAAGCCTGAGCCTCTGCCCTGTTGTGTAAGGTTAAGCAGAAACTGTATCAATAAGTTCTGTCTCCTGCTGGGAGGTGACCACACAGTTACGACCGTTTTGCTTGGCTTTGTAAAGTGCAGCGTCGGCTCTTTCCAGCCATTCTACAGCTGATTCGCCTTCGGTTTGCCGGGCTGCTCCCATGGATATAGTGACTTTAACATCTGCGGGGAAGTGATAGGTTTCGATCAGCTTTCGCAGGTTCTCGCAGACGTCTGCTGCTTCGCTCAGCTTGGTATCCGGCAGTAATAAAACAAACTCTTCACCGCCATAGCGGTATAAAGAATCAGCGGCGCGGATATTTAAACTGATGACTTTGGCCAGGTGAATCAGAACTTCGTCACCGGCCAGATGGCCGTAGCGGTCATTGATGCTTTTAAAGTTATCCAGATCAAACATCACCAGCGAAATGTCAGTGAAATTCCTTCGTTGTGTCATGACGCGGTTTGCCAGTTCCTGAGTCAGCGAACGCCGGTTTCCGATACCGGTCAGGGCGTCTAATGTCACCAGCCGGGTGAGTTGTTTTTCGATTTTGCGGTATGAGTTAAAGGTAATATACAGAATTAAATTCATCAGCGTGCAGGGAACCAGTACTGATGCAAATACGATGGCTTCTGTCTGAGGAAATAATATAAAAGATAAAATAATTGCGGAGGAAATGCTGATTAAAACGGCAGATGCCGGGGGCATCAGATAATAAACAACAATGACCGCCGGAAAGTACCAGAAAATAGATGAAAGTCCTTTGATGTGTACAACGGCTATACAGGCGACCATTAGGAAAACTGACATGGTGACCCGGGCAGCAGGTATATTACCTTTCTGATAGTTCAGTCTGAAAAAGGCCAGCATAATTGCCAGAACAATGCAGTCGATGGCGGCTACAGCCCAGTCTTCAGTAATGATGCGGTAGATGATGAAAGGCGGGATATATAAGATACCTAACGCACTGCAGGAGAGCAGTACGATTTCTTGCTCTGAGCGGGTCTTACATTCACTTTTTATTTTATTGATAAGATTTACAACAGCCATTTTTTATACTCAGCACTGTCAGCGTGTAAAAAACAGTATTATCATGAATGGCAATAATCATAACAAAAAATAACTGGCAAATCAAACGGTATACAGGATTAATAAAATAATCTTATATACTATGAATGTCGCCTGAATAGTTTGTTAAATATTTGTGTTTATTAAAGTGTAATTTTGACGGGTATCAATAATTAATAAATAAAAAGCACCAGGCTGTTTTTTATTAAATACTGATTTAATTGTTGTCTGCACGCTTCAGTTTATATAACTGAAAACAGGCTATTGGTATTCTGGCCGGGAATCTTGCCATCAATCACCCTGAGTGCATAAAAAATACTATGGGCTTCTGCTTCTTCCCGGGAATCGCAGGTGTTCTTACTTCTGAAGTACTTTTGTTTTGATACGGAAGCGGTATTCAGATTGCGCTGTATCAGTACCCTGACACTCCATTTACCACCGTCTGCCAGTTCTTCCGGTGCCGCAAAAATCAGAAAGCCTTTGTGCTGAGCCTTAATCATAGGCATATCCCTGTTTCGTTATTAAAACTTGCCACAGAAAAAAGATAGCCGAGGGTGATTATGATGCGATGAGCGCTTACCCATTTTGGGTAATTATTGATTTCAATGGTGATGACACTGTTCGGTTTTCAAGTCTGTTCCGTCCGGCAGATACCGTTTTTGCTTATAACCTGTCCGGTATGTTTTATAATTTTTTAATTCTAAAAAGAAATAAAAAATCTTTTCTTTATAGTGTTCTGAGAGTATCTTTGCCGGCACTTCTAGTCTGGCTTACAGAGATCCTGGCGGCCGGGCTGAGTTAACTGTTACCCACAGATTTCTCGTTTCAGGATGACGATTCATGCAAACTTCTAATCCACTGGCGCTGCTACCGTTAGCGCTGTTTCTTGTGCTGTTTATTGGCAGCGGTCTTTATTACCAGTCGCAGGGTACTGATTTTGCCTTCTATCAGATTTCTGCACCGGTCGCGATTATCCCGGCGATTGTGCTGGCACTGTGTTTTTCTCCCGGGTCGCTGAACAACCGGCTGGAATCTTTTATTAAAGGTATCGGTGATTCCACGATTATCACCATGGTTCTGGTGTTTCTGCTGGCCGGCGCGTTTGCGTCAGTGGTAAAAGCGGTTGGCGGTGTAGATGCAACGGTTAACTTCGGGCTGAGCATCATCCCCGAATGGCTGTTACTGCCGGGCATTTTTGTGATTGCAGCGTTTATTGCCACGTCGATGGGAACCTCCATGGGCACGATTGCTGCGGTGGCGCCGGTGGCTGTCGGTTTATCTGAATCCAGTGATTTGCCATTGCTGCTGACCACCGGTGCAGTTGTTGGCGGTGCCATGTTTGGCGATAACCTTTCAATCATTTCAGATACAACCATCGCTGCCACCCGTACTCAGGGATGCGAAATGCGGGATAAATTCCGCCTTAATCTGATGATTGCCTTACCGGCTGCCTTTGCTGCGATTCTGTTTCTGGCTTACCAGAGTAATCCGGGAGATGTGGTACCGCAGGATTATGACTTCATTAAAGTCTTGCCGTATCTGGTTGTGCTGGTATTAGCGGTGCTGGGTGTGAATGTAATGCTGGTTCTGTTAACCGGTATCTTGCTGGCGGGTGGCGTCGGCTTTATGAGCCTGCCGGATTACAGTGTGGCGCAGCTTTCAAAGCAGGTTTATGAAGGCTATACCGGGATGCAGGAAATTATGATCCTGTCCATGCTGATCGGTGGTTTAGGTGCGCTGATCAAGCAGCAGGGCGGTTTGAACTTTATTGCGCAGACCATTGAGAAGCTGACTCACCGGGAAGGCCGTGAAGATAACCGCCGGGTAGGAGAGTTCAGCATCGCCGCCAGTGTGGCTGCAGTAAACCTGTGTACTGCTAATAATACGGTATCCATTGTCATTGCCGGTTCTCTGGCAAGGGACATTGCAGAACGTTACGGTGTGAATGCCAAGCGCTCTGCCAGCCTGATGGATATCTTTTCCTGTGTGGTTCAGGGAATGATTCCCTGGGGGGCGCAGATTCTGCTGGCATCTTCTGTTGCAAAGGTGTCCCCGCTGGAGCTGGTGACGTCTGTGCAGTATTGCTGGTTCCTGGGGCTGGCGGCGATTATTTCGGTTGTCATTGCAAAACCGGGTTACGGCCGGTAATAACAGGTTCAATACATGACAGAGTTAACGGCGCGGCTGCTCAGCAGTATTCGCGCCGTTTTTGTATTTTTAGCAGAAAAATGCCGTACTTCTTTGGATTATGGAATAGTAGATGTGTATCATTCCGGGGTTGTAAAAAGTTGTACAAAATACAGAGTTAACGGATTGGTATGTTCAAAAGAGTTCTTTTGTTGGTAGCTGCGATTGGGGTGTCGGGTTGCCAGTTACAGTCTCTGTTAAAGCCTGAAGCTTCATCTCAGGCAGAGTCTTCAGATACACCTGTGCAGGCGCAGACAACGACGGTTGAAAAAGCACCGGTTAAAGTTGCGCCTCAGAAGCCGGCGGTAGCATCAGTGACCAAGCCTTCGGCTTCGTCCCTGATTGAGGCTGATCCTCTTAAAGCGGAACAGAATAACGCCATTCTGGCTGGCCGTCTGGCGGTGATTAATGCCCGCCTTCATGAGGTTTGTCAGGTATCTGATTATGAAAGAAGTGAGCTGAACCAGTGGTCGGCTGCGCAAGATCAGCTTTATCTGGGTAATCAGCAATCGCCGTTCAAGAGTTATTATGAACACGGTAAAGGTATCGCCACGACTTATACGACTGAGCATCTGAAAGATGTGCTGGCGGTGACCAGTCAGGATGCCGGTGTCAGTTTTGCCGAAAACTGTAAACTGATGATTGCCCGGGTGATTGAGAAAAATGCGCACCTGCGCTCGTTCACCGGAACTGAGACAGAACCACCTACTTTCAGCTTCTGATTCTTCTTAAAAGCGATTTTTAAAAAGAGAAAGCGCATCGCCTCGTAACAGGCAGATGCGCTTTCTCTTTTTTTGTGGCCGGAATTTCTGGGTTGTGTCCGACTGAGCAGAGTTCACTGCATGTAGGGAGCTTACTCGTATGTGCTTCTGATATGAGTTTCGGCCCCAAGCATCCGGCGGATGGTTGCATCTTTATCCATCAGGTGATGCTTCAGCGCGCCGATGGTGTGAAGGGCCACTGTGATCAGGATCAGGTCTCCGGCCAGGCTGTGTACAGAACGCATAATGCTGTTCAGATTTTCATTGATTGCCACAAAATCGAACGGACCACCGGGGCCGGTGTTTGTCGGGAACAGCTCTATTCCAAAGGCTGCTACGCCGTAACCACCCATCGCTGACATCATAAAGCCACTGACAGGCATGATGATCGTGCCTGAAATTAAAATCCAGTGGGTGGCTTTGGACAGAATGCGTTCCATCCGGGAATAGTTGCCAACGTGCTCCGGCCAGCCCTGTTTGATGCGCCAGATAATGCGAAAAACAGCAAAACCAAATACCAGCACTCCAAAGGATTTATGCCAGGGCATCAGGGCAAAGGTTTCTGTGGTTGAAATATAAAGGCCGCTGGCTAACAGCATGATCATCAGAAAGGCTATCAGCCAGTGTAATCTCACCGTGGTGCGGGACAGTTTTGATCGGGTATCGTTATTCATGGTTCACCTCAATACCATTGTTTTAACTTGGTGTGGGAGTTTGAACCGGATGGCATTAAAAAAGTGTTAAGAGATTGGAACAGGGCCAGACTATACCGGCCCTGATATTGGGGGAAAGGGTTAGGGTGATGATTATTGTTTTGGATGGAAGATAACAGTCATCTGCTTGGTTGCATCTTTTTCCTGTTCTGTCAGTGCCCAGTTAAAGCGGCTGACGAGCCGGCGGATCAGTTTCAGTCCGAGTCCGAATCCTGTTGTCTGGGTCTTGCTCTGGCTGGCGGGCAATGTATTGCTTACCCGGATGCTGTTGCCGTCCTGAATGATCTGAATCTGCCCATGAATGGTGTGTTGAAAGGCATTACGGATGATATTCGTGATCAGAATACGGAAGGCTGCTTCAGGGAGTTGCATCACCGTGGGCTGAGTCTGAACGGTTACGTTTACATCTTTACCGGCCAGCAGGTATTCAAGCTCACCGGTTATCTGTTTCAGAATTTCTTCAATATGTACGTCACTGGTTTCAAGGGCTTCCTGACTGTCTCTGTTCAACCAGAGCAGTGTTTCGGTAATGCCTTTCATGGTCAGGCTGGCACGGAGAATCCGGTCCCGTACCTCCCGTTCTTTGGGGGATGGGGAGGTGCTTATTTTGTCCAGCAGGGTGGCATTACTTCTGAGGGTTGCGATGGGGGTGCGCAGTTCATGGCTGGCAAAGCCCAGAAACTCTTTTTCTCTCTCGAGTGTGCGCCCCACATTCTGAATACTGCCATGAATGATGTTCGCCAGCTGATTCAGTTCATCATACTGAAAGTCCGGCGGGGATTTACTGGCGCTTTTCAGGTTCAGCTGTTTGGCCCATGTATAGATTGACTGTACCGGGTGGGTGAGGTTATTCAGCATCCGGTAGATCACAAAGATAAACACTGCTAATGATCCCAGCCCCCATAAAGCAATGATCACCATGGGGTCCAGCCCTTCATGATGTGCAGTTTTCGTCATTGTGGATGTGACCATGATTTTTGAAACGTAGCGTAATTCGCCATCTTTATTCAGCAATGACATCAGGGAGTATGATTTTTCTGGCGGCGCGAAATACCACCAGTTTTCAAAATGTACCTGCAGCTGCCGATGGTTTTCCGGCGGGGTGGGAAAAATGTTTTTGATGTTATCAGGCACATGTTCCCAGCGGTCTGTTACGTGATACCTGAAGTCAGTGGTAGTGGCGTGTTCTCCTTTTGGTAATAGCTCTGCCGCCTGCTGCATCTGGGATTCCTGCACTGAGTCAAAGCCTTGTAGAAAATACTGCGTACTCTGGTAAGTCAGTAATGCGGACATACAGATCGCCAGCAGGATTATCCGGAACAGAATATACGACTTCAGACTTTTGGTTTGCTGCATGGATATACCCTTGTGTTAGCTGTGTTCAGTGGTAATGAAAAAGCCGATCCCGGTTGCTGTTCTCAGCATATCTCCGGCATTACCTGCTTCCAGGGCCTTACGTAAATTGTGAATGTGAACACGCAGTTTATTGCTGTCGGGTAAGTCATCCCCCCAGACTTTCATGATCAGATCTGCGTGAGACACCGGATGAGGGCTGGCCCGCATGAGTACCTCAAGCAGTTTGAAACCGGTCGGGCTCAGTTTGACCGGTGCATTGTGTATGCTTGCGCTGCGGTTGTGCAGGTCCAGTTGCAGGGGGCCGGTCTGAATAACTGATACCTGACCGCTGCGTCTTTTGGACAGGGCATGCAGGCGTACAATCAACTCTTCAATTTCGAAGGGTTTGATCATGTAGTCGTCGGTACCGGCGTTAAATCCTTCAATTTTATTCGCCAGGGCATCCCGGGCGGTCAGCATCAGAATTGGCGTGTCATTGCTGTCGGAACGTATCTTTTCGCACAGGGACAGTCCGTCCATGCCTGGCATATTGATATCCAGAATCAGTACGTCATAGCGGTTTTGTGCGATCAGTGCTGCGCCTTCCACGCCATTGGCGGCGTAGTCACAGATGATGTTCTCGATTTCCAGATGGTCGATTACAGCCAGTGCCAGGTCACGATCATCTTCTGCCAGTAGTACATTCAGCATCCGGAATCCTCGGGGTAAGCGTTTGTTTCAGACACATTTGTCTGTGAGCTGAACAGCATTTTCACGTCATACTGAATCATGAGCATTGCCGGAATAATTATCAACGTAATGACGGTGGCAAATAAAATGCCGTACCCCAGAGATGCGGCTGCCGGGATAATGAATTGCGCCTGAGTCGAGGTTTCGCTCAGCAGAGGCGCAAGCCCGGCAAAGGTGGTCAGGGACGTCAGCAATACGGGCCTGATGCGGCCGGTGCAGGCTTCAATGATGGCTTCGCGGTAAGGGATATCCTGTTTGCGGTTTTCATTAAAACGGGAGACCAGCAGCAGACTGTCATTGACCACCACACCGCTCAGCGCAACGATACCGTTGAATGACAGTACACTCAGCATCATATCGTTAAACCAGTGGCCCAGAATGGCGCCCACCAGACCAAACGGAATGGCTGTCATAATGATCAGAGGCTGAAAATAGGAGCGCAGGGGAACAGCCAGCAGGATGTAGACGGCCATCATGGCGATGATAAACAGCTCTATCATCGATCCGGCGGTTTCAGCCTGTTCTTCTGCTTCGCCGGCAAAATGGATATCCAGATCCGGATAGCGTTGTAGAAGTGTTGGGACAAGGGTTTCCTGCAGCTGTTGAACAAGCTCTGTGGGCGATAAAATTGTTTTATCGACACTGGCGCTGACATAGTAAGCCTGCAGGCCACCGATACGGGTTCTTTCAGTTTGCTGATATTCTTCGGTGACTGAAGCGACGATCTGAAGAGGCACCACCGATCCGTCGGGCAGACGGACTTTTGCATTGAGAATGTCGCTGACATCACGGCGTGCAGATTCAGGATAGCGGATGCGGACTTTAATCTCGTCTTTCCCCCGCTGATACTGCTGGACCACTTCACCGCCAAAAGCCTGGAGCACCTGCCGGGAAAGGTCCGCGGTTGTAACCCCCAGTGCATAGCCCTGTTGGGTCAGGCTGAATTTCAGCTGGTTCTGGCCGCTGCTGAAATTATTATCGATCCCCTGTACGCCATTTATTTGCGACAGTGCCGTTAAAAATTCTTCACCGGCAAGCGCCAGCGTTTGGCTGTCCCAGGCCTTCAGTTCGACTTTAAATTCATTGCCGCCACCAAAGCCCGAGCGAATATCCAGCGATTTAACGCCTTCAAGGCTACCGGTCAGGGATTTCCATTCGCGGGTGAATTCATTAATTGAGTAAGTTGCCGAATCGTTCAGTTCAACGGTAACTGAACCGGAAAAGTCGCCGCTGGCAATGATCTCAACCGTGCCAATAGCAGAGGTGTTATCGGGTCCGGAAAGGTTCTGATCCGCTTTTAATGCCAGGTGTTCCAGAATTAGCAGGTTTTTCCGGGTAAGGCCAAAGCTGGCATCATTTTGCATGGTCAGACCGGCGGAGATGGTTGCCCCCGGAATATCCGGAAAGAAGCCAATGCGAACACTGCCGTTAAAGGGCATGGCAAGCACGAAAGTGAAAATGGCAATGGCGGCTAATACAGCGGCATAACGAAACTGAATAACCTGCCTGATCAACGGAGCGTATAACTTTTCAGTTACCCACATAAGCCCGGCGTCGCATCGGTGCTGAATACGTGCCCAGCAATCCTTCCAGCCGGAACCGATTTTGCGGTGTGTGTTCAGGTTTGCCAGATGTGCCGGAAGAATCAGTTTGGACTCCACCACCGAGAGCAGTAAACAGATGGTTACGATTACCGCAAACTGACTATATACCTGTCCCATACCGCCCTCGATGTTTGCCAGAGCCACAAATACCGCAACAGTGGTCAGGACACCGAAAATTGTGGGGACGGCAACGCGCTTAGTACCGGCGATGGTATTGGCCAGCGTATCGCCTTTGATTCGCCGTTCTGTATAAATGCTCTCGCCAACCACCACGGCATCGTCCACCACGATGCCCAGTGCAAGAATGAAACCAAAGGTGGTCATCTCATTAATCGACATGCCAGTGAACGGTTCCGACATGAAGAACAGGGTGCCGCAGAAAATAAATGGCAGGCCGGCAACCACCCACAGAGCCACCCGCAGATTGAGAAACAGCGCCAGAACCACAAAGACCAGAGCAATACCGGACAGGGCGTTTTTAATGAGCAGTGAGAGCCGGTCTTTGATCAGTGTGCTGCCGTCGTTCCAGGTTACCACGGAAACATTATCCGGCAGTGCCGCAGAGGTTTGCCATTTTTTAATGACTTTGTCTGCTTCTTCCACCAGTTTGATAACATCGCCGGTTTCATTGACGGTCATTTCAAGCCCGATACCGTTCATGCCGTTATAGCGGGCCAGTGTGTAGGTCTGATCGGTGAAACCATCTTCAATCCGACTGATATCGCCAAGCCTGATGACTGTTCCTGAAGGATCGGTGATGACCGGAATCTGGGCAAACTGTTCAGCATAATAAGCCTGCCGGGCTACTTTCAGGCGCACAATCTGATCTTCACTGCGCAGGCTGGTGGACAGGGCTGAGCTTGATTCCGCATTGATTGCCGTCTGAACATCTGAAAGGGTCAGGCCGTAGGACTCTAACTTGGCTTCGTCGATTTCGACAGACAACAGCTTTTCCGCTTTACCTTTGATATCCACGTTGCTGATCTGGCTTTGGGCCAGCAGGTCGATCTTGATGCGTTCGGCCAGTGTCTGCAGGGTTTGACGGTCGGTATCGCCGTAAATTTTCACTGAATAGGCGTGTTCTTTGAGTGCCTGCTTTTCGATGACCGGGTTTTCGGCGTCGGCCGGGAAGTTGTAGATGGCATCGACTTTGCTTTTGACATCCCGCAAAAGAATGTCCAGATCATAGCCGCTGACGCCTTCAATGGTGACAGTAGAGGTATTGGCGTCTGATACCGAGGTGACCCGTTTGATACCGCTAAGGCTGGCGACTGCTTCTTCGACCTTTAACGCAATGCCTTCTTCGGTCTGGCTGGCATCACCGCTGTCGTAAGTAACAGAGACAGTGACTGAATCGACGGGCCAGGGGGGAAAAGCTTCCTTGCGTAAGTTGTCGATCGATAACAGGCCTAACAGAATGATGCTGATCAGCAGCAGGTTTGAGGCGACACTGTTACCGGCGAACCAGGCGATGATGCCTGTTCTGGATAGCTGATTCATTGGTTTCTCCCGGAAGGGGCGTCAGTGTGAGCTAAAGCACCGGGTTCGCCGGAGGGCATTTGGGCTTCAACCCTCATACCCGGTAAATAGCTGGCCAGTGGCAATGTGACGATACGTGGCGTGGTAGTGGCATCAGCCGGAACCAGGTAGACCTTGTCAGCCATGCGTAAACGAATATTTGCGGGTGTTTTAGCCAGGGTGTTGGTGTCATTAACGAACCAGACCTCATTGTTCTGGGTCACGCTTGATGCCGGCAGTTGCCACACATTTTCCATTGCTAAACCGGGAACCGATGCTTCAATGAATGTGCCTGGATAGAGAGGCGGGTTTTGATCCAGCGGGTTATCCAGCCGGATGATCAGCGAGCGCTGCCGGGTACTGCTTTCAATATGCTGGTTTATCCGGTCCACATACCCTGACCACTGCTGGTCCGATTCAGTATCAGACAATGAGACTTGCCAGGACTTTTTCTCCTCAGGCAGTGGTGGCAGGAGGCGCCAGTCTTTGGTTGCGACAGGCAGTGTCAGTTCTGCCTGGTCTGTACCGTACAGGAGTGCCAGCTCCGTGCCTGACTGAATAAAACTGCCAAGTTCAGCTGTGCGGGATATGACCAGTGCATTAAATGGTACCCGGATAACGGTTTTGTTCAGGTCGGCGCTGGCTTTTTCAAGCGTGCGTCTGGCATGTTCAACGGCCGCCCGTGCGGCTTTGACCTGAGGTTCATAGAGAGCGAGTTTTGAGTCCGGTGATCCGCTCAGCCCTGAGCGTTGCCACTCTGCTTTTGCTTGAGTTCTGTTCAGTTGTTGCTGTAACAGTGTCACTTGCGCCGCGGCCAGTGAGGATTCCGCATTGGCAACGGCTTCACGGTATTCAGTGTCATCAATTTTCAGCAGGATATCGCCGGCTTGCAGTCGCTCTCCGCTTTTGAACTTGGGAGACAATTCCGTCACTCTGCCACTCACTTGAGTAGCCAGATTCAGTTTCTGAACCGGCGTGATTTCCCCGTAGCCCTGAATAATGGCAGGAAAGTTACCGGTTGCTGGCTGAATGGTGGTGACCTGCGGATAGGTTTTGGTATCTGCCGGTGGCGGCGCGAAGCTGTTACCGCTAGAGCTGGTACCTGTGGCATAAGCAGCCAGGACACATACTGCGGCAATGCCGGTGACTACCAGTTGTTTCTTAAGTGTTTTTTTCATGATTCCACTCCCAGTCCTAATGCCAGTCCCAGAGTTATACGGTTGGTTAAGCGTGCGTAAGTCAGCTTGGCTTTTTGCACCTGCAGATCGAAGGTTTGTGTCTGAACTGTTAACAGATCGAGAAATGACACCAGGCCCTGGCGATACTTTGTCTGATAAGTCTCAAAGCTGCGCTCGGCGTTTGTCAGTGCGTCACTGATATGTGCCTGTCGGGCGGTCAGTGCATGTTCCTGCCCCATGGCGTCTTCAACTTCTTTCACCGCAGTCAACAGCTTTTCCTGATAAGCCCAGTAGACTTGCTCGGCGGTCAGGTCAGCCTGACGGGCCTGCGCGCGCAGTTTGCGGCCCTGAAACAGGGGGGCAGTGATCCGGTTCAGTAATCCCCATGCGGGGCTGGTGAATAGTGCATTCCGAAAGCTTGCATCACTCTGGGAGAGGGACAGGTTCAGTGACAGGCTTGGCAGTAACGCTTTATAAGCAATGGCGCTGTTCAGATCCGCGATCCGGATATTCAGGTATGCCTGCTGCAGATCAGGCCGCCGGCCGAGATCCTGAGCGGGCATTGAGGCCAGTGGTATCTCAACCCGGGGGAAATTGATGCGGTTTGTTTTTCGGTAACTGGTGTCGCCCAGCAGGACTGCCATTGAGCGTTGCAATGCTTCATAGTTTTCTGTGTAGGCTGCCAGTGTTGCTCTTGATGAGGCGCTCTGGCTGCGTGCAGAATCCAGATCAGTCAGTTCGTCCAGACCTTTGCGGTAGCGCTCCACAATGGTTTGCTCGTTTTGTTCCAGTACGCTGAGCCGGTTCTGTTCTATTTCAGTAAGCCGGGTTTGCCGGATCAGCTGAAGCCAGGTATCCGCGATGGTGGCGGCAAGCAGATCGCGTGCATACCGGTCCGCGGCGATGCTGTTGGCCAGGCTGGCTTCACTGACATTCACACCGTCCTGCAGTTTCTGCAGCCAGTCCAGTGTCCAGCTGACATCCAGACTGCCTTGATAAACCGTATCGCTGCCTTCGCTGTTGTTTTGCGAAACGCTGAGGCTGGCCTGCGGCAGCCGGTCACCTCTGACATCCGTGACATTTTCACGGGCTATTTTGATGGCCAGCGCGGTTTGCTGCAGCCCCGGGTTGTTCCTTAGTCCCTGTCGAATAAGTGTCTGTAAAGCTTCTGAATGAATCAGGTCTGTCAGATAGGCTTTTCGGGAGGCGGAGGGTATCTGTTGTTGCCATTCGCTGATGCTGTTCAGCGATTCTGAGGACTGTTCAGCAAACCGTGTGCCGTCCAAAGCTGTGCATCCTGAAAGCATCAGAATGATGCTCAAAGCCGGAAGTTTGAATATGGGTCGTAGCATGATTTAAGCCGCTGCAGTTAGTGCGTCGTGATAACTGAGAGCCAAGGGTATGCAGGCGGGCATTAAAAAAGTGTTAAGAAATTAATGGTGTTGTTAATGCTGGCGGTTGTTTTGATTGCTTATTTCAGTGAAGAAGCAGAGGGGGCAGCTTTCTGGAGAGGTGCGTAGCGGATTTGTTCGCAGAATGATTTTTCGGAGAGAGAAAGAATCAGATCTGTATCGTTTCAATCAATAAGATCTGATCCTTTCGTGTTGTGACTAAAGCAACTTCAGTGCTTACAGCCCAAGTTTATCCGCGACGTAGTCGGCGTCTTTATCGCCCCGGCCGGACAGGTTCACCAGGATGGTCTGGTTCTGATCCAGTTGTGGTGCCATGCGCATGGCCCAGGCGACCGCGTGGGCGCTTTCCAGTGCAGGGATAATGCCTTCAACACGGGAGAGGGTCATGAAGGCGTTCAGGCATTCCTCGTCGGTGACGGATTCGTACTGTACCCGTTCGATATCTTTCAGGTAGCAGTGCTGCGGCCCAACGCCCGGATAGTCCAGGCCGGATGCAATGGAGTGAACCGGCAGTGGCTGGCCCTTATCATCCTGCAGGACATAGCACTTGAAACCATGAATCTCGCCCGGTGAACCCAGGGTCAGGGTGGCTGAGTGATCCGGCGTGCTGAGGCCTTTACCGGCCGGTTCTACACCGACGATGCGAACATCGTCGTCTTCCAGAAATGCCGTAAACAGCCCCATAGCATTAGAACCACCGCCGACACAGGCGGTGATGTAATCCGGGTGCTTGTTAAATTTATCCTGAAACTGCTGGCGGGCTTCCCGGCCAATAATACTCTGGAAGTCACGGACCATTTTCGGGAACGGGTGCGGGCCAACCACGGAGCCAATGGCATAGATAGAGTTCACCGGGTCTTTCAGGTATTCCTCAAAGGCACTGTCGACTGCATCTTTTAAGGTGGCGGTTCCGCGGGTAACCGGAATCAGGTTGCAGCCAAGGATTTTCATCTTGGTAACGTTGGGGTGTTCTTTTTCAATGTCTACCTGACCCATGTGAATCTCACAGGGGATACCCACCAGGGCACAGGCGGTTGCCAGGGCAACACCGTGCTGGCCGGCACCGGTTTCAGCAATGACCTTGGTTTTACCCATATATTTTGCCAGCAGAGCTTCGCCCAGGCAGTGGTTGATCTTGTGGGCACCGGTGTGGTTCAGGTCTTCCCTTTTCAGGAAAATTTGCGCACCGCCGAGCTGATCGCTTAACCGTTTGGCGTGATAAACCGGACTTGGGCGGCCTACGTAATCCTGAAACAGCTGCATCAGTTCATTTTGAAATGCCTCGGTATGACGGATCTCTTCATAGGCCTGATTGATCTCATCCATAATGGCTTTCAGTTCCGGGGGAATAATCTGTCCGCCGTATTCTCCAAAGTAGCCTTCGGCATCGGGCATTGGCGCAAAATTGAACTGACTCATGGTACCTCTCCTGGTTCTTGCAGGGGCAGGCAGCGGTTGCCGTTAAAAGGCTGTTGCTGCTGCTTTGTTATATGCATAGCAAAAGATGAACTATAGGGATTAAGCGTGGTGGAGACTGTTCGCCATTAGTCTAATAGGCAGGGTAAAGAAAACAGACGGAAGTCGAAGGCTGGAAGGTGAAAGAAATTGGCAAAAGGGGTAGGGTTACGATTAACCGAAATCCAGTTCGATCTGTTGTTCTTTGGCCACGGTTTTCTTAAAGCCGAGCTGCTTTTTCTCACGGCCGATTTCCCGTAAGCGGTGCCGGGCTTCGTGATAACAGTGATATACCGTGTGATTGAAGGCATTATCCTGGCTCAAAGAGTTGCCCCAGGACTCGCTGAGCACCCAGTCGCCTACCAGGTCCTGATAGAGACGGACGATAAAAAAGTCCTGTTGTTTGCGCCAGCGAATGATCAAGAGTTGTTCCTAAATAAAATGACTGCATATTTTACTGCAATCTTGGGTGGCCGGGAATTATAATCATGCTTGAGACGCTTAACCAGCCGTAATTTCAGTATCTGGAGCCCTATTTGAATAACCTGCCGTTACATATTGTTGCTGATGAAAATATTCCCGCTGTGGAAACCCTGTTTGGTGGTTTTGGCAGCATCCGCCGGTTACCGGGACGCCACCTGAAAGGTGAAGATGTTGCTGAGGCTGATGTGCTGCTGGTGCGGTCAATTTCCCGGGTAAATGAAGCACTGTTGGCGGGCAGCCAGGTAAAGTTTGTCGGGACGGCAACGATTGGCACCGATCATATTGATCAGAACTATTTACAGCAGCAGGGCATCAGTTTTTCCAGTGCTCCGGGCTGTAATGCTGATGCTGTGGTGGAGTATGTTATCAGCTCCCTGTATATGCTGGCGGCAGAGCAGGGGTTTGAATTACTGGACAAAACTGTGGGCATTATCGGTGTCGGCAACGTTGGTGGCCGGCTGCAGCAGCGTCTGCAGGGGATGGGCATCGATGTGCTGATCAATGATCCGCCGCGGGCAGCCCGCGAAGGATCTGAAAGCTTTACTGCTTTAGATGCTCTGCTGGCCGAAGCCGATATTATCTGTTGTCATACGCCGCTGACCACATCGGGCGAACATCCGAGCAAACATTTACTCAATAAAGATAATCTGAATCGCCTTAAGCCCGGTGCCGTGTTGCTGAATGCTGGCCGTGGCCCGGTGATCAACAATGAGGATTTGCTGAACTGGCACCGTCATCGTGATGATGTCACCCTGATTCTGGATGTCTGGGAGCATGAGCCGGCGGTTGATGCAGAACTTGCCGCAAGGGCGCGAATCGGTACGCCGCATATTGCCGGCTACAGTCTGGAGGGCAAGGTTCGCGGCACGTTCATGCTGTATGAGGCATTTTGCCAGGCACAGGGAATTACGCCTCAACTGACGCTGGATGATTGTTTACCCCGGGCGGAGCTGACGGATCTCACACTGGAAGATACCGCTGATGTTCGCGAAGCCATTGATGCTGTGTATCATCCGGCGGCGGATGATCAGCGCTTCCGGGATTCACTGGCAGATGCCGCGCAACAGCCAGTGAATTTTGACCGGTTGCGTAAGGAGTATCCGGTACGGCGTGAGTTTGCCTCACTGACACTGCATGGGATAACGGCTGACAGCAGCAAGGGCAAACTGCTTCAGGCCCTTGGATTTAAACTCGCGGAGCAGTCTTAACCATGGCGAAGACACTGGCAGATTTTAAACTGCAGATCGGTGAGCCGGTCCGGGTTGAGATCAAAGCCCCGAAAGGCCACTACATGACCTCGCTGGTGGGTGTGGTAGAGAACAGCGGCGTTTTCATTCAGGCACCGAAAAATGCCTACGGGGAAACGGTACTGATCACCGAAGGGAACATCATTACGTTGCGTTTACTGAGCAATAACCGGATCATTACCTTCGCCAGTAAACTGCTGAAACAGTATGATCTGCCGGTGTCTTACTGGCTGCTGGAATATCCCGGGCGTATCGAATCCAAGCAGATTCGCAGTAACAGCCGGGTGCCGGTGAACCTGATGGTCTCGGTGGATGATTTTGATGATATGAGCCACCGGGATGATTTGCCCTGTTCCGCACTTGGGGTGGATATCAGCCTGAGCGGCTGCTGTGTGCAGTATGGCCAGACCCTGGGGGATATCGGTGACCGTTTCTATCTGACAACCCGGGTGAAGGTTGCGGACATTGAACATGTGATCCTGACACCGGTGGAATTACGTAATCTACACCGGGGCAGTGAAGCAGGCAGTGTGGTGATTAATCATGGATTTAAATTTATTGATCTGGACGAAGATTCCCGACTGATTCTGATTGCCTTTACCTACCAGCAGTTTCTGGTGGAAACCGGCAATCTGGAACCGAACGGTCAGGAATTATAATCGGCCAGAAATTGTAATCAGAAACCGTCTGGTGCGGCGGCGACTGATGAAGCGTGACAAGTGAAAGTGATAAGTACGGTGCTTGAGGGGGCATCACAGCAAACAGGATTAAAGATGTTTCGATTAGGTTTGATTGTAAATCCCGTCGCAGGGTTGGGTGGCAGTGTGGCACTTAAAGGCAGTGATGGTGAAGACACCGCCGCTAAAGCACTGGCGCTGGGCGCTGAGCCCAAGGCTAATCTGCGTACCCGTCAGGCACTGGAACCTCTTCAGGGGCTGGAGATGGAAGTACTGACGTTTCCCGCAGAGATGGGCGCAGATACCGCGACTGAAATGGGGTTTAACCCTAAGGTGATCGGTGAAATTGAATCCGGTCATACCACCGCGGAAGATACCGAGCGGGCCGCTGTGGCGATGGTCGCAGAAGGGGTGGATCTGATTCTGTTTGCCGGCGGCGACGGCACCGCGCGGAATATCTGTCACGCCATTGAAAATGCAGTGCCGGTACTGGGCGTACCTGCCGGGGTTAAAATCCATTCCGGCGTGTATGCGGTGACCCCTAAGGCCGCCGGTGAAGTGGTGGCCATGCTGGTGCGTGGCGAAATAGTGACGCTGGATGAGCAGGAAGTCCGGGATATCGACGAAGCCGCTTTTCGGGAAGGCCGTGTACGGGCTAAGTATTACGGTGAGCTGCTGGTGCCGCAGGAAGCCCGTTATGTGCAGAATGTGAAAAGCAGCGGCGGCAAAGAGATTGAAGAGCTGGTGCTGGATGACATTGCAGCGGACTTTGTGGAAACCATGGAAGATGATGTGCTGTACATTATGGGGTCCGGTTCGACAGTACAGGCGCTGATGAATGAACTGGGTCTGGAAAATACCCTGCTGGGGGTCGATCTGATCGAAAATGGTCAGCTGATCGGCCAGGACCTGACCGCCCAGCAACTGCTGGATATGACCGAAGGGCGGGAAACCCGGCTGGTGATTACGGTTATTGGTGGCCAGGGGCACATTATTGGTCGTGGCAACCAGCAGCTTAGTCCTGAGTTACTGAAGCGTCTGGGGCGTGACAACATCATTGTGGTGGCGACTAAAACCAAGATTCAGTCACTGGATGGCCGTCCGCTGATCGTCGACAGTGGCGATGCAGCCCTTAACCATCAGCTGTCAGGTCTGATCCGGATTGTCACCGGTTACCGGGATGCGATTCTCTACCGGGTTGCGGATCTGTAATTCGGGTACTGATTGATAAGCCGGTGTTATTTCACCGGCTTATTGCTATAAGTTTTGTTACATCCCTGCAGTAATTCTGACATTCCCCTGTCACATTTCTTCCTTATTCTCCTCAGCAATCGAAACGTATTTGTGCTCAGGAGAGAATACTTATGTCCATGAAAACGCTTGCCAAAGCAGTGATGGTTGCCGGTACAGCACTGGCTCTGACGGCCTGTCAGACACAGCAGGATAAGCCGGTAGCAGAAGCCGCACCACAACTGAATAATCAGGACCTTTACGAAGTGGCTCATGAAGGCCGTCATTATGTATTTGACGACTTTGCTACCTACCAGGAATTCCTGACAGTGGGCGAAACCTCATACCGTAAGGTGTTCATCGGTGGCGGTCCTAACGGTGAGAGCCTGGTGTTTGGCCTGCGCGGTGAAGATAAGAAAAAGCTCACCGGTCTGGCCGGCGTGGAAATGTATAACGGCAACATGCCTGCAGCAGAAGACTTTTACGGTGAAATGCGCGGTGAAGACGGTCGCCTGTATGTATTTGACCGCCTGGAAGACATGGAAGCCGTTCGTCAGACCGGTGAAGCCGCTTACCGCCTGACGCAGATCGGTACCGGTCCGCAGGGTCAGTCTGTTGTATTCGTGCTGAATAAAGACAACAAAAAACAATATCCTGAAGCGCTGGTTAAACGCTTTAAGGCAATGAATTCACTGTAATCCCTGCCCGGATTCAGAATATAGTCAAAACCCGCCATCCGGCGGGTTTTTGCGTCAGGCTGATTTAAATTCACGTAAGATTATCGTTTGTGTTGTTATTCCACCTGTTACTTTCAGGAGAATGACAGGGGGGATGCCAGTCCTGAGGCAATCCTTGATACTCGTCACAAAGTGCTCAATAAATATTATGCTGCACCTGCGAAAAGGAAGTTTCACAGGTAGAATACCGGCTATTCTGTCAGTTAATTCATTGCAGGGCTGTCGCTGTGAGTACCCGATATCTGAAGCGTTTATTTAATCCCCGGTCTATTGTCATTATTGGCGCGTCTGAGCGCCTGAATAATATGGGCGGCGTGGTGCTGCAGAACCTGCAGGAAGGCGGTTACAAAGGCCAACTGGCGGTGGTGCATCCGGATGGCCACGGTGAGGTGTTTGGCGTGCCGGCGTTCACTGAGGTGAGCGCTTTGGACTGGGTGGTTGATCTGGCCATTATCTGTTCGCCGCCGGCTACGGTACCGGGCATGGTCGAAGTGCTGGGGCAGCAGGGGGTTAAGGCGGCGATGATTCTCACCGGCGGTCTGTCACGGGACGTGGGGGCCGACGGTAAGAGCCAGCGGGATGCCATCCGTGAAGCGGCGGAGCCTTATGGTATACGGATTCTCGGCCCTGACTGTATGGGGATGCTGGCACCTTGGCAGAGCATTAATGCCAGCTATTCACACCTGAATATTCAGAAGGGCAAGGTTAGCTATATTGGCCAGTCCGGCTTGCTTGGCACGGCCATGATCGACTGGGCCAATGGCCAGGGGATTGGTTTTTCACACTTTCTGACCCTGGGGGATGGGGTGGATGTGGATCTTGCTTCCATTATTGATTATCTGGCGCAGGACCCGCACACCCAGGCGATTCTGCTGCAGATGGATCACCTGATCGGCAGCTCCCGGGACTTTATCAGCGCATTACGGGCCGCATCCCGGAACAAATTGGTGCTGGTGCTGAAATCGAATATGGTGTTCGCTGAAGACCGGTTGCAGGCACCGGCGCCGGGTATCGCCCATGAAGATCTGGTGTATAACGCGGCCCTTAGCCGGGCCGGTGCGGTACGGGTTGATACCAGTGATCAGCTGTTTAATGCGCTGGAAACCCTGTCACGTATGAAAACCATGCGGGGTGAGCGGCTGGCTATCGTCTGTAACGGCATGGGGCCCAGTGCGCTGGCGGTGGACCGGTTACGTAAGCGGGGCGGCCGGCTGGCGGATTTAACTCCGGCAACGGTCACTGCTCTGCAGGAAGTTTTACCGGGCAGCTGGAGCGGCCGTAACCCTATTGATCTGAGTGCGGAAGCGACCCCGGAGTGTTTTGCCCGGGCGGTGCAGTTACTGACTAAAGATGATCAGGTGGATGTGGTGCTGGTGGTGCATGCCCCAACCCGTCTGGCCTCGGGGGCGGATACCGCTGAAGCGGTCATTGCAGTGGCAAAGAAAACCGTCCGTAATGTTCTCACCTGCTGGATGGGCCGCAGCACCGCGATTGATTGTCGGAATCTGTTTAACGATGCCGGAATGACAACCTTTATCACCCCGGAAGAGGCGGTGGATGCGTTTATGTATATGGTGGATTTTCACCGTAACCAGAGCGCCATGAAACAGACCCCTCTGCCTTATATTACCCAGAACCGGGAGAATCACATCCGGGCGAAGCATTTGCTGGAGGTTGCCTCTGCCAAGGGGCGCAGTTTCCTGCGCCACAGTGAGGCTTGTGAGCTGCTGGATCAGTACAACATTCCGGTGGTTAAATCCTGGTATGCCGATGATATTGAAGAGGCGGTTCAGGCTTCCCAGCAGTTTGACCGTCCGGCGGCTATCAAAGTACTCCACGATCAGAATGCCCAACCCTATTGTTATGACGAAAAAAGTCAGCAGCGATGGCAGGATCTGGCGCTGGATCTGGAGAATGAACAGGAGGTCCGTCAGGCGGCGGTCCGGCTGGCATACCGGGCCCGGGAACGTTGTCCTGAGACCGGTGCGCTGGGATTCTGTGTTCAGCCGATGCAGCGGGGCAAGCAGTCTATTCTGATCAATCTGGGCATCAGCCGGGACCCGGTATTCGGGCCGGTGATTATATTTGGTGTCGGTGGCTATACGGTGGATGTGATTGCTGATCGGCGGGTGATGTTGCCGCCGCTGAATCTGAGTCTGGCCCGGCAGCTGATATGTCAGAGTCGGGCATGGCAGGTGCTGCAGGAAAACAGCCATCGCCCGCACAGCGACCTGGAACAGTTGTGCGAAGTGTTGCTGAGTCTGTCGCAAATGGCGGTTGAGCTGCCCCATTTGCAGGCGGTGGAAATTAACCCGCTGATGATCAATAAACAGGGCGTTTTGGCGGTGGATGTATCGGTCTCTCTCGGTGAACCGGCACCGCTGGCAATCTCACCTTATCCTAAACATTTGCGGGAAGAGGTCAGTCTGAAGGGCGGAAGAACCGTTGAGATCCGGCCGATTCGCGGCGAAGACGAACCTAATCATCTGATGTTTTATAACAGCCTCAGTGCGGAATCGATCCGGCTCAGGTATTTCTATAACCGCGGCGTACCGGATCATCTGGAGCTGGCGAACTGGACACAGATTGATTACGACCGGGAGATGGCCTTCATTGCCACCGCCTGGAAAGCGGACGGCAGCGGCTGGGAAACTCTGGGTGTCGTTCGTGCAGTGACCGATGCGGATAATGTCCGGGCGGAGTTTTCGGTGGTTATCCGTGATGAGCTGCAGGGGGAAGGACTGGGCCGTATTCTGATGCAAAAGGTCATCGACTACTGCCGCAGCCGGGGCACACTGTTGCTGATGGGTTCGACTCTGGTATCTAACAAAGGTATGCAGGGGCTGGCCCGTCATCTGGGCTTTAATAACCGTTACAACATGGATGAAGATGCAATTGAAATGGAGATGTTGCTCAATGAGCCGGAACAGGACTGGCAGAAACAGCGCCTGAAGCACTGACAGGCAGGGTAATCATGGGCACTGAAGGGGCACTCTTCAATGCCTGATCACTTATAGCGTTGGGCAGAACACTTCGTGCAGGGTGTGAATAATGCGGGTGGCATTATTGCCTGACAGCGAATAGTAGATGGTCTGCGATTCACGGCGGGTGCTGACTAATTCATCCTTGCGCAGTACTGCCAGATGTTGCGATAAAGCCGACTGACTTAGGTCCAGATAGTCGTTTAACTGAGTAACCGACAGTTCTTTGCCATCCAGATGGCAGAGAATCAGTAAGCGGCTTTCATTACTCAGGGCTTTCATTATTTTTGCGGCCTGGGCCGCATTGTCTTTCATCATTACCAGGGTCTCTGGCGTCATAGGATGATCCGCAATGGTATTCAAGGGGAAGTCTCCGGTAATTTTTATTATTGTGCGGGGCTGACCAAGGATCACTCGGCAATCCAACACAGGGATTCTAGTGGAACTGGAATTAAATCTCAATTTGCTAATACACTAGAAACGACGCTGGCTGGCGAGCAGATACTGCAGTTTGTCGCTGAAAAAAATCCCGGGGAGTATTTGCGTCCGGCACTGATCGTAATTTTTTTGATCATATACCTAAGTAGGATGCCGGACATTGATCTGAATCGGGTTATGTTGCGGCGCTTTCAGAGGTGTCTGGTCCGGTCAGGTTTTCAAAGAAAACATCGAGTTTTTCCTGCACCAGATCGTAGGTTGTATCGATATTGGCAGCAATGTCCCCTTCAAGCACTTTCAGGCCGTCGAGAATTTCACGGGCTTCATCAAAGCCCTGTTTAATCCCACCGCGGATGATCTCGCTGAATTTGCTGGCTGCTTCCGCTTCACTGAGTTCCGGATTCTGTTGCCGATAAGCGCCGAAGAAGGCCGTGGTCTGGCTTGCAATACGCTCTGCCGTGGCTTCCGGGCTGACATCCAGGCCGGAGTCATAGGCTTTGTTGATAGCATTTTCACCCAGATCAGTTTCCAGCACTTCATTGAGCTTATCGATTGCGCTGCGGTACACCAGCGCCAGGGAGTCGTTACCGGAGCTGATGCTGACATTCAGTGATGCCTGCAGAATTGACTGGTTCAGCTCAGTGCGGCTGGACTGAGCGGTGCTGACCTGTTCGGCCTGCGGTTTTTGCTGAGCAGATACTTCGTTGCTGCGGGGAGTGGTTCCCTGAGTATTAATCTCCATAGTACCGGTCTCTGAATGGGTTTAACGATCCCTTTACTATCGGCCACTGAGGGAAAATATCGAGTGAAATTATTTCAACCGGGTCGGTTGCAGAGTTGCCTGACCCGGCGAAACGGCTATGAGAAAGTGTGACTATTCGTTAGTGATGCCGGTTTGCCGCCCGATAGTGCGGTTACGGCCCATCTGTTTAGCCTTATAGAGGGCTTCATCAGCGGCTTTCAGTACCGCGCTGCTATCAGCCAGATCATCGGTATTCTGGCATAAGCCAAGACTTATACAGACCTGAACATAATCGGATTCAGGTTTGCCTTTGCGGCGCTGATTTTTACCTTCGTCGGCATCTTCAGGGCGGTTGTCGCCGCGAATATACATCGGATATCCGGCTACCGCTTCCCGGACCCGTTCTGCGGTATGCCAGGCGGCAGCTTCATCTTTGCCTTTAAAGAGGATGGTGAATTCTTCACCGCCGTAGCGGAATACCTGTGCGCCTTTGGCAGCCTGACGCATCTGGCTGGCCACCATTCTCAGTACCTGGTCGCCGACATCGTGGCCGTAGGTATCATTGAATTTTTTGAAATGGTCCACATCCACCATCGCCAGCGTGTAATGCTTGCCGACGCTGGCAAGCTGGTTTTCCAGTGCCCGCCGCCCGGGCAGGCCGGTTAGCTCGTCGATAAACGCCATGCTGTAGGAGTTAAACAGGGTGGTGAATAACAGCAGGATGAGGGCCGAGCAGGCGAACAGGGCGGATACCAGCGGCTGTGCAAAGAACGCCAGCATAACTGCCGCGGCCAGAGTCATCATCAGCATGGCGGCGTCTACCAGACTCTGGCGCCGCATTAACAGATAACCGTTAAGTAGCAGGGTTGCTGCGAATACTGCCAGGCTAACCTGATTTAGCAATAGCGGGTCATAGGCCAGTTCTACCATGGATGACGGCAGGGTGCTTATCCAGCCGGCGAAGCTCTGGGTATATTTCAGGCCACATAACAGCAGATAGCTGAAAATGATAATGGCCGCACGGGGGATCGCCCAGCGGGGGCTGAAGCCCCGTTCGGGATATAGGCTGAGCAGCGCCTGCTGGGCCGGAAACAACAGACACAACAAACTGAAAAAGACAAAGTTAGCCGGCAAGTTAAGCGACGTTTGCAACTCAGCCTGAATGGCTGCATAAAAACAAAGGGCGTTAAGAGACCCCAGAAACAGACGTCCCTGGTTAAAACTCATGGCGAGGATCAGACTGATCACACCAAGAACGTAAGGGAGTAGGGTAACAATATCTTTATAGTGCAGGGGCAGCGCCGCTGCCTGCTGCTGTAACAGGATACCGGCAATCAGGGTAATAATGCCGGGGACCAGTAAACGCAGCGACTTAGTGAAGGCATGAGCAAGCAAAGAAGTGGCCTTAAAATAACAGACAAATTAAGGCGTTAGGTTATCACAGGCTGCCCCGGGAGGAAGTCTGCGGTTAACCGGTTTGGGGAATTTCTTTACCCGGTTCAGTTCGTTTCCGGGTGCTCGTTATGGTATTGCTCAATCAGGATAACAATGATGCCCAGCAGGAAGGTTTCCAGCTCATCAACGCTTTTATTGAAGTAGCTGAGAAACTTTTCTGTCTGATGATCCTGCAGAAGTTTATTCATCAGTGAGTACTGAATTTCCGGTTTGCTGTTATCGGTACGGGGGGTTATTTGCCAGTTAATAAAGTCACTGTGCAAATCGGCCATCTGTTCCTGAGCAAACTGGCAAAAGGGCTCGATGTGAGAGCGGCCCCGGGGGCCCAGGCAACCTGACTCAACGTTATAAATGATGGTCAACTTCTTGGCTGCGGGTAATGGTAAGCGTACTGTCATAGATCTGTTTAACCTGATTCACGTCCCGTGTGAGCATAGTAATTGTTTTTCTTATTCAGTGAACGGGTATCGTGAAATTTTCAGAGGCTCCGTTACTGAGGGGCGTATGGTTTCACTACATTAAACAAGCGTATAAATCGTTTGTAAATCAACAGACTGATTAATTCTACCCAAAGTTGTATAAGGAGGAGTCCTTTGTACTCAGTTTGACATTGGAGCACAGTGTTGATGTGAATCATTTTCATGTTAATTCATCTTGATAGTCATTATCATTTACATTAATATCCCTGCAGCTACTGTTAATGAGAATGAGTTCAATGTACGTCTGCATTTGCCACGGTGTTACCGATAAAAAAATTGAAGCCAGTATTGAAGCTGGTGCGACTACGATGAAACAGCTTTCTACTGAGCTGGGTGTAGCCAGCCAGTGTGGAAAATGCGCACGCGTCACTAAGAAAATCCTTAACGATAAGCTGTATGAGCTGGCGGAAAACGCTGTAAAGGTTGCCTGAACAGGCCGTGCCTTCTGTCTCTCTGGCCTGAGCGCATCTGCACGGGCCTGATACTTCCTGTTTTATTTTCTATCCTGTTTTAGTTTCTATCCTGTTTCAGCTTACATCCTGTTTGACCCCGACACTCCTCTGTTTATAAGATGCTTTTAAACTACCTGTTTAAGAGTGCCTCCTATGAAACGCTCACTGGCCCTGACGCCACTCAGTAAAGAACATCATACTGCCCTGGTGAATGCCAAACGCATCCTGGATGCTGCGCAGCAGTCGCCCAGGCTTTAGCTGATCAGTGGCAGGTCATGCAAAATACTTTTATTGCTGACTTACTGGAGCATTTCGGAGAAGAAGAAAAGCTGTTTGCGCATCTGCTACAGGGTGATTTGAAGCTGCAGTTTGAAGAAGAGCATCGGGAGTTGCGGCGCCTGGCAGAGGCGGATACTGATGCGGAGCGGGAGGCGTTTGCCCGGTTACTCAGGGCGCATGTGCGTTTTGAGGAAAGAGAGATGTTTAACTGGTTGGAACAACACCACAGTGGCGCACTGGCCACTGCGGTGGGGATTACGTCTTAATACCGGAGTCGGTATCAGTCATCATCCATCTGGGTTTGCAGGTAGTTTTCCATGCCGGCATTGGCAATCAGATACTGCTGGGTTTCCAGCCAGTCGATCTGTTCTTCCTGATCTTCCAGAATGCTTTCCAGCAGGCTGCGGCTGATGTAGTCATTCTTTTCTTCACATTTGGCAATGGTCTCTTTAAGCGGCTTTAACGCTTCCAGCTCAAAGTCCATGTTTGCCTGAATGATTTCGCCGGTGTCTTCACCGATCCGTAACCGGCCCAGATCCTGCAGGTTTGGCAAACCTTCCAGAAACAGGACCCGTTCGATGATTTTGTCGGCATTCTTCATTTTCTGAATAGAAACTTTGTAATCAGCTTCATTCAGGCCACCCAGCCCCCAGTTCTTGAACATGCGTGCGTGCAGGAAGTACTGGTTAATGGCGACCAGTTCGTTGGCAAGTACAGCGTTCAGGCCTGCGATAATTTGGCTATCACCCTTCATAATATTTTCCTTCTCAGAGAATCAGCGTCTGATATCTCTTTTGATACGTGTGGCTGTTCTGTTGAGTTATGCGCCTGCACCGCCACCCATCTGTGACTGGGTGTAGTTGGCGATACCGATCCGTTCGATCAGACCCAGTTGCTGTTCCAGCCAGTAAACATGGTCTTCCTCGGTGTCGAACAGCAGTTTTTCCAGCACTTCGCGGCTCTGGTAATCCTGTTCAGCTTCGCAGGTGGCGATAACGTCGCGGACGGCTGCAACCACTTCCATTTCCAGCTTGAGATCATTTTCCATCATCGACTTAACGTCATGACCGATGATCAGTTCGCGTCGTTTGCTCAGATTAGGTACACCTTCCAGAAAGAGGATACGCTTAATCAGCCAGTCAGCATGCTGGGTTTCTTCTTCCATCTCGTGATTCAGTCGGGTGTAAAGCTTATCCAGGCCCCAGTCGTCATACATCCGTGAATGTACAAAGTACTGGTCAATGGCGGCGAGTTCATTCGCCAACAGCATATTGAAGGCGTCGATAACTTTTTGGCTGCCTTTCATGGGATTCTCCGTATCAGACTCTTGTCATTTATTGTGTGTTCGGACAGGTGCTTTTTTGTAATTGGTTCTACCCGCCGGACAATAGGGTGGCATAAATATAGCTGATTAATGTGACATTTGTGGGTGTGATTCAATGCTGTTTTTGCATACCATGACGGGATTATCATTTGTAAATTATTATCGCTAACCGGCGTATTGGATTCGTGTTAACTGTTTGAAAATTAATATCATTTGGCGCGACCTGAGGATGACTGATGGAACTTATTGAGTGGGTAATGCTGACACTGATTGTTGGCATAGCAGGGGTGGTCAGAGGCTGTATTGGCTTCGGATTCTCAGCGCTGGTTGTGGCGTCAGCAACGCTCTTTCTGGCGCCATCCCAGGTCGTCCCGATGATTGCTGTGCTGGAAATTGCCGCCAGTATCCAGATGGTACTCAGTACCTGGCGGGATACCGCCTGGCGTATTCTTAGTTATCTGCTGATCGGCACGCTGATTGCCACCCCGCTGGGTGTGTATGCGCTGGTGGTGATGCCAGCGGACAACATCCGTCTGCTGCTTTCTGCAGTTATTCTGATTATGAGTGTGTTGCTGGCCGTTGGCTGGCAGTACCGGGGGCCTACCGGCCCGGTGCCGTTTTTCGGGCTTGGGTTGGTATCAGGTGTCTGTAATGGTGCCGCCGGGGTAGGCGGTTTGCCGGTAGCGACCTTTCTGACCGCCATGAATCTGACCATGACAGAGCTGCGGGCTACCCTGGTTATGTTCTTCCTGCTGACGGATATTATCCTGCTGAGTACCGCCTCCGGTCATGGTTTGTTGAACGAAGAACTGGTGTGGCAAAGCCTCGCCATGATGGTGCCGATGGGTATCGGTATTTTCTTCGGTTCGCGCCTGTTCAGTGTGCTGCCAGAGAAAAAACTGCGCCGTGGGGTTATCTGTCTGCTTATACTTTTATCTGCGGTGGGTATTATCCGGGCAGGGATTCAGGCGTTCGCCGGATAGTTTTTCTGTGAAAAAGCGTTGAAAAATCCCTATGCTGATTCATGCTTAAAGGGTGCTGAGTGAACAGGGGGTTAGCGGTGAATATAGAAAAGATTCTGGTTAACGTGGAAGCAGAGGCAGATCATCAGTATCTGCTGGAGAAAACTTTACGCCTTGCTGAAGCCAGCGGTGCCCGTGTAGAACTGTTTCGCTGCTGTTATAACGCGTCGTTGCGCAATAGCTATCTGTTCGATAAAGAAGGCCTGCTTCGGGCTGAACACCGCTTTATGAATCAGGCCGAGACGGAGCTGGAAGTTCTGGCTGAACAGCTGGAGGCTGAAGGTGTCGATGTTGACTTCGATGTTTGCTGGGACAGGCATCATGCTGATAGCCTGGTACGTAAGGTGCTCCGTTATCAGCCGGATATTATGGTCCATCAGATAGAGAAACATTCCCGTCTGGGGCATTTCCTGTTTGCTCAGAGTGACTGGCAGCTGATTCGCGAGTGTCCGGTGCCTTTAATGCTGGTTAAGGAACATAGTTGGTCGGATGGTGGTCATGTGGCGGCGACGGTTGATCCGTTTCATGAATGTGACTCACCGGCGGTGCTGGACAGCCATATTCTTAACTGGAGTGCGGCTATGGCACAGCAACTGGAAGGTGAGATGCGGGTGATGCACTGTTTTAACGTTTTACCCCATTCCGCTATTTTTGATGAACATGTCGTCGCTGATTTTGAAAACATGCAGGTGAAAGTACGCCGTGAGCATATCCGGGCACTGGACACATTGCTGGAGCCTTACGGGCTGAATACGGACAGCTCCAGAGTCAATTTGCTGGAAGGGCCGCCACACCGGAAGATGCTGGAATATGTTGAAGATCATCATGTGGATTTACTGGTGATGGGCGCCGTTGCCCGGGGTGTGTTTGACCGGCTGATGGTGGGCAGTACCATTGAAAGGATTCTGGATTCGATCCACTGTGACATTATGGTGGTGAAAGGGCCTGACTTTGAATGCCATGTCAGCGAATCCTGATTTGGCCTGTCGTTGAAGTGCTATAGGAAACCATCCTTCGGGATGGTTTTTTGTGTCAGTGAGTTTCCTATGGTCTTTTTTCTATGGACTTTTTTCTGATAGCCAGTGTTCTTAAGGTGCCGGGCCGCTGGAGTCCCGTATGACGAGATGGGAATCAATCAGTTGGCTGGCGACAGCAATTCCCTGTTCGATGTTATCCATCAGTGCCCTTGCTGTGGCGTCTCCCATGCGCCGGGAAGGGGTGTGTACACTAGTGAGTCCCGGGTTGCTGACGGCGGCCCAGTCCTGATCATCAAATCCTGTGACTGAAAGCTGCTGCGGTACACGGATGCCCAGCCGGGGTGCTTCCAGCAATACCCCCATGGCCAGCACGTCAGACGTACACAGCAGAGCCGTGAAATTCAGCGGTGGGGTGAGGATGTTCTTGGCCGCCTGGCAGCCGGCAGCAAAATTCAGGTCAGTTTCACTGATGCTGATATCACTGACTCCGGCGTCCTGTAAACAGTCCAGAATACCCTGCACCCTGATGCGGGTCCGGTCGATCAGGTCCCGCGGGCCGGAGAGAATATGAAACTGCCGGTGGCCATGGTCCAGCAAATGCCGGGCGATGGCTTTGCCCATGCTGTAGTTATCGTAACCGATGGTTGGCCATGGATAATCAGAATCAAATAAGCTGGTGCAGACCAGCGGAAGGTTTCGGGCGGCGATCAGTTCCAGCAGTTCTTCATCGTGTTCTGCGCCCGACAGAATCAGGCCTTCAATGCCCATTTTCAGAAGTTCTTCAACCCGGCGGCTTTCGCTGTGCCGGTCAAAGCCACAGGTAGCAACGATCAGCCCATAGCCCTGGGTTGCCAGTGTTTGCTCGATGGCGTCAATAAACCGGGCAAAGATTGAGTTGTCGATGGTGGGAATGACAATGCCAATGGTGTAGCTGCGGTTCATGGTCAGTGAGCGGGCAGCGCTGTTGGGGACATAGTTAAGCTGTTTGGCCGCGGCCATCACTTTGTCACGGGTATTGGGCCGTACAGTACTGGCCTGATTAAACACCCGCGAGACGGTGGCGACGGAGACCCCTGCGAGTTTGGCGACCTGGCGGACGCCGCTTTGTCCGGACACTGCTTTATTCATAGGCAAGGAGAATACTGGATCTGTGGTGCTTTGAGAAGAATGCGCTGCCGTGTTGCCACGGCAGCGCGTCGGTTTCAGCCAGTTGTGGCCGGTGCTGGTCAGCGTTTACCCTGAATGATCCGGTCAAGAATCATGGAGCAGATCAGAATGGCAAAGCCGGCCAGAATACCTTCGCCGGTGGAGGCGTACTGCAATGCTTCAAGTACATCTTCACCCAGACCTTTCGCGCCGATCAGGGAGGCGATAACGACCATGGCCAGGCTCATCATGATGGTTTGGTTAACCCCGGTCATGATGGTTTTGGCTGCCAGTGGCAGGTCTACCTTGAAGAGCAGGTATGCCGGTGTGGCGCCGAAGGAGATAGCCGCTTCGCGAACGTGTTCCGGAACACCCTGCAGGCCCAGTACTGTCAGGCGGATAACCGGCGGGCTGCCGAATACCAGTGTCGCCAGTATAGCGGCCGGTTTACCGGTACCGAAGAAGGCGATGATCGGGATCAGGTAGACGAACGACGGCATGGTCTGCATGAAGTCCAGCACTGGCCGGATAAAGGTATATACCCGCGGCTTGCGGGCACAGAGAATGCCCATTGGAATGCCCAGCGAGATGCTTACGCAGGCTGCTGCCCCCAGCAGGGAAACTGTGGCCATGGCTTTGTCCCAGAAGCCCAGAAAGCCCAGGTACATTAAACCGGCGACGGCAAAGATGGCGACTCTCGGCCCGGCACATTGCCACGCCAGCAGGGCGATGAACAGAATGACCACCGGCCATGGGGTGCCGACGAACAGAGTTTCCAGGCCATCAAGCAGTACCCGTACGCTGTCGGTAATGTTGTTAAAGAAACCGCTGCCGGCAACTGTGGCGTAGTCAAACCATTCTTTCAGGCCGGAGCTGACTCCGGTCCGGAAGCCCTCCGGTGCGGGGAAGGTTTGCAGGGCCGTCCAGCTGGTTGGGAAGGAAAACTGTGCCGATGCCAGCCCGTAGACGGTTGTTACGATAGCCAGCCCGGTGATGCCGCGTAATACGGAAATACCGTGGGGCAGATAGCGGTCGGAGCGCCACAGGGTAAAGTGTTTTTCCAGCGCCTGGTTGGCGATTAAGCCCTGAATCAGTTTAAACACAGCCATCAGTACCAGACCGAAAATCAGCAGCGACATACGCTCGGTTTCCAGCGCCTGTGCCTGTTGCAGGGCCTGCTGTACGGCATTTTCCAGTGAGCTGACAATGCGGGTCAGGCCTTCAATGTTACCGGTACCGGTTTCAATGGCGGTGGCAAGCTGTTCCCGGCGCTGTTCCAGTGTGGCGCTGATACGTTCAGCCCGCAGTTTGGATTCAGCCCCCAGGTCACTGAACAGGCCCAGTGAGATCTGAATACAGGCAAAGGCTTCCAGCAGGACGAATACCAGAAACCAGTTCCATAATCCCCGGGCGGCAAACCATACCGGGCCCAGTAATGCGGCCATCAGGTTGAAGCTCAGGATAAAGCGGTTAGCACCGCTGATCCGTGCAAAGGCCTGCCGGTAGTAGGGGCTGTTTTGTACGCAATACTGATCGACCAGTTCGTTAACTGCCTGTTGGTAGGCTGCTGTGTTTTTGTCAGCCGCGGCATTCGCTGTGTGTTGGGTGGTGCTGTTCATTCTGAACCTCCGTTGCCCTGAATGCCGCGCATAATGTCTACTCTGTCGATTACGCCGACGGTTTGTCCGGCGTCTTCAACAATGATTGCGCCGGGCCATTCAATGGCGGTGTCGATCAGGGTATTCAGGTCGGCATCCGCGCTGACTTTCGGGGCGTTCTGCGCCAGCGGGCCAAATTCGGCAATATACGCTTCGGGGTTTTGCATCAGTGACGCGGCATGGACAAATTTGAGCCGGGAGATACTGGCGACAAAGTCCGCTACATAATCATCGGCAGGGTTGGTCACAATGTCTTCCGGGGTGCCGATCTGAATGATGCGGCCGTCTTTCATGATGGCGATCCGGTGGCCGATGCGGATGGCTTCATCAAGATCATGGGTGATAAACAGGGTGGTTTTTTTCATCACCCGGGCCAGCTGCATGAACTGATCCTGCAACTGACGGCGAATCAGAGGATCCAGTGCGCTGAAGGGTTCGTCCATCAGCAGCACCTGAGGGTCGGCGGCAATTGCCCGGGCCAGGCCGACCCGCTGCTGCATACCGCCGGAGAGTTCATGGGCGTATTTGTCTTCCCAGCCGTTCAGTTCGACCAGTTCCAGTACCCGGTCGGCTTCCTGCCAGCGGGTGGCTTTGGGCAGGTCGCGGATTTCCAGAGGCATGGCGACGTTATCCCGCACGGTGCGGTGGGGCATCAGGCCGAAGTTCTGAAAGACCATCGCAATGCGGCGGTTGCGCAGATCACGCAGCTGTTTGTCGTCCAGCCCGACAACATCATCGCCATTCACATGAATATGACCGGCAGACGGTTCCAGCAGACGGTTTACATGACGTACCAGGGTGGATTTGCCGCTGCCGGATAAGCCCATGATGCAGAAGATTTCACCTTCTGCCACTTCAAAGCTGGCGTCTGCCACGCCGACCACGCAATTATATTCTTCCAGTACCTGTTGCTTGCTGATGCCATGTTCCTGCACCGCCTGCAGTGCTTCGCGCCAGCGGTCGCCGAAGATCTTCCAGACCCCGCTGACCTGAATAGCCGGCTGCTCGGTTAGTGTATTCACCGCTACTTCCTTCTTATTCTGTGTGTTTCTGCTGGCCTGCCGCTTCGGGGAGAAGCGACAGGTCCCGGTGACAGTGGCCCTGTGGTGGGCCCTGTTCTGACTGTCTGTGCTAAAGACCTGTGCGGGCCTCAGAGGCCCAGCCATTTATCGACAGTTGCGCTGTTGGCATCGACCCAGGCTTTAGCCACGTCGGCCGGTGCCTGTTTTTCAATGACCACTGCATGGGTCATGGCGCTGATGGCCTGGTTGTCCAGATCGATATTTTTCAGGAAGTTCGCCACTTCCGGTGCACGCTGTTCCAGTGATTTAGAATAGGCGACCCGGACGGTTTTTTTCGCATCACCGCTGCTGATGTGAGATTTAGCGAACCATTCAGGGTCCTGATCAGGCTGAACCATGCGGTAGGTGTCAGGATTATTTTCCGGCTCTTCTACCATGGTCACGTCGTAGAGTTTGTGAACGTAGTGAGGGTTGTAGCAGTAGAACACCACGCCCTGACGTTTCTTGATGGCAGCAGAAATTTTGGCGTAGAACACCGCTTCATCTTCGGTGGTCGGCTCGAGAAAGTCCTCAATGCCGTAATCCCGTACTTTGACCTGATTGATTTTGGTTGAGCCCCAGCCCGGTGCACCGACCCAGATTTCCCCTTTGCCGTCGTTGTTCAGGTCGAACAGTTTTTGAGCTTCAGGGGTGGCCAGGTCATAAATAGAGCTGATGCCGTGCTCGGTTTTCATATAGGTCGGCATACAGAAGCCGCTGACCCCTTCATAAGAGCCTTCGCTGAGGTTGACGGTGCCGTTTTCAACCACATATTTGTCGGTGAAACTTTGCTGGTTAGGCAGCCATACATCCGGGTGTACATCGATATCACCGCGGCCTTTATCCATACCGGCGTAAATCGCGGCGTTAGCCCCCGGTGCCAGGCCGACTTCAGCACCAAGCTTTTCACTGGCTACGACCTGAATCACGTTAGCGATGATTTTGGCCCCCGGCCAGCTGGGTTCGCCGACGGTAATTTTATCCGTCGCATGGGCCTGACTGAGCAGCAGACCTGAAGCACTGAGGGCGACCAGCAGAGGTTGACGTAAAGATTTCATGTTTCACTCCGGTTGTTATTGTTGGTTTAGGTGTTCGGTTTGTTAAAGCAATCCCGGTGGTTAACCGTTATTGCCTTGCTTTATGACGTTGCGGGTCAATGAACGGCAGTTCACAGACCGTAGCACTGAGGCGTTTCATGTGACCGTCGAGCCGGCCTATTTCAAGCATGGTACCGGCCGCTGCCAGTTCAGTGGCGACCCGCGCCATGGCGATAACCTGTTGCAGTTCCGGTGAACGGGTGGCGCTGGTGATCGTGCCTACCGGCTGACGCTCAAGGAAAATGTGATCACCGTGCTGGGGCAGTTCGTCCCCCTGTATTTTCAGGCCGACCAGCTGTTTGCGAGGCGCCTGACGGTTACGATCAATGGCTGCACGGCCGGTGAATTCGGTGTTGCGCATATCAATAGCAAACCCCAGACCGGCTTCATCCGGTTCTGTCTCGCCACCGAACTCGGCACCGCTGATCATCAGGGCGGCTTCGATTCTGAGCATTTCCAGTGCATCACCGCCCATTGGGCTGACCCCGAGATCTTCTCCGGCAGCAAACACCGCATCCCACAGTGCGACCGCATCACGGTGATCGCAGAACAGTTCATAACCCAGTTCACCGGTAAAGCCACTTCGGGTGAGCATGAAGGGAATACCGTCCCGGTCATGGGTGCGGGCAATGGCACAGCCGAACCATTTAATGTTATTCAGATCCGGCTGAGCGGGTTGGGTAAACACCAGCCGTTGCAGCAGTTCACGGCTTTTCGGCCCCTGGATGGCCAGGTTGCAAAGCTTGAGCGTGAGATCTCTGATCCAGACTTTAAGGTTATTTTCCCGGGCGAGGCTCTCCAGTTGCCGGGCGGATTCGTCGCTGCCGCAGCACCAGCGGAACAATTGCGGGGCCAGCCGGAACAGGGTGCCGTCATCAATGACCGCGCCCTGTTCTGAGCAGAGCAGGGCATAGTAGCCACGGTGCACGGACAGTCGGCTGATGTCCCGGGTCAGTGCAAGTTGTAACAGCCGTTCGGCATCCGGTCCGTAGACGTCCAGTTTCCGCAGGTTGGACATGTCCTGTACGGTGACGTTGTTCCGGCAATTCCAGTATTCAGCAATGCTGCCGGTACTGTCGAAGGCCTGAGGTACCCAGTAGTTACGGGCATTATGGAAACGCTTGGTCAGTGCGCTGGTACGCGGATGAAAAGGGGTTTCGGTACTCATAAACGGGGTCGACTCCGGTAAGGATCGGTAAGCAACAGAGCGGGGAATGGCCGCATCCGGACGGTAAATGCGTATATGTATTTCGGTTGGGTTCCAGCCGTTGATCGGATCAATGTCGTCCGGGCAGGCAGTGCTGACGCAGGTGAGATCAGTGAGGGCCTGCATCAGGACATAATCCCCGGGCCGGGACCAGGATTCATCGGAACCAAGCCGGTGGCTGTCGGGATCAATCCAGGAGTTAAAGAAAAAGTTAATGGCCGGCCAGGCCCGGCGGGGCTGGATGCCGTAAGGTGCATAGGCGGCAGAGATATTGTCGGAGCAGTTCACATGGCCGGGAAAGCCCCGTTCTGCGTAGCCAAATTCTGTGCAGGCCAGCGCGAAGGTATCGTGACGGCCGGCGGTGTCCTGTACAACCGCCAGCAGTGGCTTCATATCCTGATCATAAAACTTGTCGTGCAGCCCTGGCTGAGGGTATGCACCGGCCGCCAGTGAACGGCTGACGGTGGAGTCAATAAAGCGTTCTCTGCCTTCTGCAAGTGCTGCTGAATTCATGGCCATAAAGTCGGAGCACTGGCGACCTTCCACATCGATGATCTGGATGTATTCACCTTTTTTAACTGTGTAGGCTTTGGCGGTGGCACGGGGGATGCGGAATTCATCCCGAACAGGCCCCAGTGGCTCTGGCAGTGGCTGATCGCTATTGGTTTCAGCCCGCTGAATACTGATATGGGCGACTGACCGGGGTTGTTCACTGCCGTCCACCAGTTGGTTGCTGGTGGCGGAGAGGGCAATGATCAGGCAGTAATCCTGTGCCGCCTGAATAATCAGGGGACGTTCTGTGTCTGCCAGCATATCCCGGCTTAGCGTACGGAAGCTGAGATCCTGTAATCGCAGTTGCCGCGCCTGCAACCGGGGTTGTATTGCCAGCGGGTTAAATTGTTCAGCAGCCTGCGCTGTTTCTGGCATGGCTTGCAGGAATTCTGGCTGGTAGGAGACCGTGCTGAGGCTGGCAGAGTCAGTGCTGTTGCTGGTCAGTGCTGAGAACAGCAGTGTACTGTCTGTAAGGTGCGCATTCAGCGACAGCAGATCGCCTTTACGCAGGCTGACCCAGTGGCAGCTTCCCGGGTTGAGTTGCAGCGTTTCCTGGGTATCCGGTTGTGGAAAGCCGGGATACAGGGCGGAGGTGTCCAGCCCGCCCCGTGCAGGTTCCCAGATAAGTGTTGTTGCATCAGCCATGGCAGGGCTCTTTTAATCAGATTATGTGGATGATGAATGGCTGCATTTAGTCGTTTTGAGTAAATGTAACCGGTTACATTTGTATTTAACTTAATCCCGGTTCAGCCTCTTTGCAAGCCCTGCAGTTAAAAAAACAGGTGAAAATTTGTACAGACGGATGAGTAAGGAGAGCCCTGATTGCTGATGTAACAGTTACATTTTGAGCTGTCGGTGTGCTGCTGGCTCCGGCTGCCGGGAGATTGTTCCATTAAAAGGTATGGTTAACGAAAAGGCAGAGAAAGAGGAGACGGACAGCTAAAAATAAAAAGGATACCCGCAGGTATCCTTATAAAATTCAGATGGCCATTCAGGCCGGAGTGATCCGGTGGATCAGCTGAACTCGGCCCAGATCGGTGCGTGATCTGACGGTTTTTCCATGCCGCGGATATCGTAGTCGATATTTGCGTCGGTGCAGCGTTCATACAGTGACTTGGTCACCAGTACCGCATCTATGCGCAGACCGCGTTTCGGCTCTGCCTCAAAACCACGGCTGCGGTAGTCAAACCAGCTGAACAGGGCATCTTCGGTTGGGTGAATTTTCCGGAAGGTATCCTGCAGACCCCATCCCAGCAGGGTCGCCAGCCATTCACGTTCTTCCGGCTGAAAGCTGGTTTTACCGGTTTTCAGCCAGCGCTTACGGTTAGGTTCGCCAATACCGATATCAATGTCTTCGCTGGAAATGTTCAGGTCACCCATGACGCAGACATTTGCATCCGGGGAGCAGTGTTCATTCAGATGAATCTGCAGGTCAGCATAGAACTTACGCTTGGCCGGATACTTGGTTTCATGGGCGATATTTTCACCCTGCGGGAAGTAGCCGTTCAGTACGGTGACAGTTTCACCGTCGATGTCGTATTCGCCGATAATCATACGGCGCTGAGCGTCTTCTTCATCGGTGGCAAAGCCCATCTGGATGCTGACCGGTGGCTTCTTGGAAATCAGGCAAACACCGTAGTGGCCTTTCTGGCCATGGAACTCAACGTGGTAGCCCAGGTCGGTGATCATCTCTACCGGAAATTCTTCGTTATGTACTTTAATTTCCTGAATACCGATAACGTCTGGCTGGTGCTTGTCGATGAGGGCTTTGATCTGGTGAGGACGTGCACGCAAGCCATTGATGTTGAAAGAGATGAGTTTCATTGTAAATCCGTAAGGCTGAATCGAAAGGCACTAAGTTACTCTGCGCATCGCTAAAGATCAATCGCCTGTCACTCTGGTTACCGGGATGGTTGCCGGGAAGTTTTGTTTATAGCTTTTGGTAATTTTTAAAATGGATGTTTATAAGTGATTGCTATAAGTATTGTTGATTATCTTTATTGGCAGTTAGTCGTCCAAACAGGTAGATTAGCGTCTTTATATGACCGCAGGTTGTCGCGGTTTAGATTGATATTCGCAGCGCAGTACGTGGCGTAACAGAAAAGAGGAATAATTGTGGCAGAGTTTGATTTTGATCTGTTTGTAATTGGTGCCGGTTCAGGCGGTGTACGTGCCGGACGTATGGCTGCTGCCATGGGTGTAAGAGTAGGTATGGCTGAGGACCGCTATATGGGCGGTACCTGTGTAAACGTGGGTTGTGTACCGAAGAAACTGTTTGTTTACGGTTCTCACTACCATGAAGATTTTGAAAATGCAGCGGGCTTCGGCTGGGATGTTAAAGCGAACGGCTTTGACTGGCCGACTCTGCGTGATAACAAGACTAAAGAAATTGAGCGTCTTAACGGTATTTACCGCAATATGCTGAAGAACGCTGGCGTGAACCTGATTGAAGGCCGCGCACGCATTACCGGCCCGAATTCAGTTGAGGTATCCGGGCAGACCTATACCGCTGAGCGGATTCTGATTGCTACCGGTGGCTGGCCGTTCGTTCCTGAGTTCGAAGGCAGCGAACACGCGATTACCTCAAACGAAGTGTTCTATCTGGATGAGTTCCCGAAACGTGCCCTGGTTGTGGGCGGCGGTTATATCGCGGTTGAGTTTGCCGGTATCTTTGCCGGTCTGGGTGCTGAAACGTCTCTGATTTACCGGGGTGATATGTTCCTGCGTGGCTTTGATGAAGAAGTGCGCCGTTTCACCGCTGAAGAAGTGGCGAAGAAGAACGTTAACCTGCGCTTCAACAACAACATCAGCAAGATCGAAAAACAGGCTGATGGCAGCCTGCTGGCACACATGACGGATGGTACAACCCTGGAAGCGGATACCATTCTGTATGCAACTGGCCGGGTGCCAAATGTTACGGATCTGGGCCTGGAAACAGTTAATGTTGAACAGCAGAAGAATGGCGCGATCGTGGTAAACGATAATTTTGAAACCAGCGAGCCGTCTATTTATGCGATTGGTGATGTTATCGACCGTGTTCAGCTGACGCCGGTTGCTCTGGCTGAAGGCATGGCGCTGGTGCGTAATCTGTTCGGTGGCCTGGATCAGAAGGTGGATTACAACCTGATTGCGACGGCGGTATTCTGCCAGCCAAATATCGGTACTGTTGGTCTGACCGAAGAGCAGGCCCGTGAGCAGTATACGAATGTGGATGTTTACAAGTCTTCTTTCCGGGCGATGAAGCATACACTGAGTGGCAGTGACGAGAAGACCTTCATGAAGATGCTGGTGGACCGTGATACCGATAAGGTGCTGGGTATTCACATGGTAGGTGCTGATGCCGGTGAAATCATTCAGGGTATGGCTGTTGCGCTGAAAGCCGGTGCAACCAAAGCGGTATTCGATTCCACCATCGGTATTCACCCAACCTCTGCTGAAGAGTTTGTCACCATGCGTGAGCCGGCTAAGTAAAGCGGTTTCACCGGGTTATAAAAAAACGCGCCGGATGGCGCGTTTTTTTTCGTAAGCAGTCGCAGGGCAGTGGGGGTCAGCCAGCTACCTGTACCTGATCGCGGCCGTTGGCTTTTGCCTGATAAAGGGCTGCATCGGCACGGCTTGTACAGGCTTCCGGGGTTTCGCCCGGAATCAGCTCAGCCACACCGAATGAGGATGTGATAGAGCTGATAACTTCGCCGGATTTCTTCTGTTTAATCCGGATCGCTTTGATTTTGCCACGGATAGTTTCGGCAAGTTCAGCCGCCGCGGTTGTGTCTTTACCGGGCATCAGTACCGCAAATTCTTCACCGCCAAAACGCACCGGTAACAGTGGGGGCAGGCAGAGTTCCTTAACCATTTTACCGACGTACTGCAGGACCTTGTCGCCCATCAGGTGGCCGTAGGTGTCGTTAAATTTCTTGAAGTGATCGATATCGATCATCACCAGCGTGACTTTGGCATCCTGGCTGCTGGCGATCTGACTGAATTCCATGTCGAACACCCGGCGGTTGAACAGGCCGGTAAGGGAATCAACACTGGCATCCTGTCGGGATTTCTCCAGTTCCTGCTTGAGGGTGGCAATTTCCGCCTGAGCTTCGTCGATCTTGCTCTGGAACTGTTTGGTGGTTTCGCTCATTGCCTGGGTGTTTGCTGTCAGCTTTTCAATGATGCCGGCAACATTTTCGTCCTGGTCAATAAAGTGGCTGGCCTGCAGTGCCTGCAGGCTGTCTTCAAGAACGTCATTAAACGCTTCGGTATTCTGAATGGTGCTGCTGGCTTCGTTTTCCAGGCTTCCCATCACAGCCATCAGTGCAGTTTGCAGATCTTCTGCGTTATCGATTTCTTCTTTAATGAGGAAATCCCGGAACATTTGTTCACTGATAATGCTGGGGCAGGTACCGTAGGTTTCCAGAGCTTTGTCCATCTGGGTGTTAAGACCCGGGATAACGTTGGAGACGTAGGCATACCAGAGTGAATAATTCAGCGGGTTGGGCGGGATGCTGTATTTAACCATCAGGGGGATGGCCTGACGGAGGCATTCTGCAGCCTGATTTGGATTATCTGCGAACTTCATACGACCTCTTCTGCGAGTGCAATCGTTATATCAACAAGTACAACAATCAAACATGAACCTGATTTTCTACTTAGTAGTTATCTATCGGCTTGATTTGGCGGAACTTTATAGTTTATTGAAAATAATTAAACAACTGTTTTAAAGCCCGGATGCGCTATTTTTTCGATCCTCGCATGAGGTTAAGCAATGCTGAAATAAGACTATAGGTTAAGGTGGGCGGTTTGAACAATATTAAATTGGATATTTGATGCAGATCAGACACTTACCTGTGTTTAGGTGGCGCTTTTGTCAGAAGGGGGTATCGATGTGCCCCATGGAACAGTGCAGTGGCGAGATCAGATTGCAAATGAGGGTACGCACAGAGTCTGCCGGTGAAAGACGATTCACCGGCAGCAGGGGGGATTATTCGTCGGCGGTGAGGGTGACTTTGTGCTGAATCGGCTGCAGTGCCTGCTTAAGGTCATCCAGCTGTTGAGCTTCTATCCGGCCATGAATGACCAGTTGTTCTTCAAAGAGCCGTTCTTCTACCTGAATGCTGAAACGGGCGATCAGTTGCTCCAGGTCGCCGGTGAGGTCATAGCCGGCGCTCAGGCTGATTGCAGACTGAGGGACGACTTCTTCGGTCTCCAACAGGCGGATACTTTCATTCAGGCTTTGGCCGTAGGCCCGGACCAGCCCGCCGGTACCCAGTTTTACGCCGCCAAAGTAGCGGGTAACCACCGCACAGATTTGTCCCATCCCGGAATGGCGCAGAATGTTAAGCATGGGCTGGCCGGCGGTACCTTTGGGCTCTCCGTCATCACTGCAGTTCCACTGTTGCGGGTCTTCGGGGTAGCCCGCAACATAGCTCCAGCAGTTATGGTTGGCCTTGGGGTGCTGGCGGCGAATGCTGTCGATAAAGGCTTCTGCTTCTGCCCGGCCTGTAACCGGCGCGATATAGCAGATAAACCGGCTGTGCTTGATGATGATTTCACTGCTGACAGCAGCGCTGGGGCGCAGGTAGGTTTTCATTTCAGTACTTGATTATTGCTGTCTATGTGGCGTACAAGCAGGTTCAGATGACCAAACCAGGCGTGCTTGCTCAGTTCAGTATTCAGCTGCTGTTGCAGGTGTGGCAGGTCATACGCAACGGTATCCTGCTGGTTGAGTTGCAGGTCAATTTCAATAGCGTCGGTATGGTAATGCAGACCAAGGCGGTGAATTTTCAGCTCAGTTGCATCATACCGGTCCAGAATGGCGAAAAGACAGCGGCTGATTTCAACCCGGTTGGGCAGAACCTGGCAATAGTTCTCGGCTTCATCATCATAGGTGTCGATGTGGAAGATCACGTGCTTGATGTCGGGAAAACGGGCCCGTAGCCGGTACACTGCCATATCGCCGATAAAATGGCCCTCTGAGGCGCTCAGATAGGGCGCTATCTGCAGATGTACTTCCAGCAGAATGTGGCTGGCCATCCGGCGGCTTTTGAAACTGTGTACGCTGAGTATGCCCTCAACCTGCATAATTTCATCGGTATAGGCCTGGACATCTTCTTCCGGTAAAGCTGTATCTAGCAGCTCCTGAACACATTTCCAGCTCAGTTCAATACCGATTTTAGCAACGATGAAGCCCACCAGAATGGCTGCCACCGCATCCAGCCAGGCGAAGCCACTCATGGCTCCCGCAATGCCGACAAATACGATGACGGATGAAAGGGCGTCTGTGCGGCTGTGCCAGGCGTTGGCGATCAGCAGATCGGACTTCAGTTTTTTCCCGACTGCCAGGGTGTAGCGGAAGATTGCTTCCTTGGCGAGGACTGATATTGCCGCGACCAGTAATGTCGGCCATTCCGGGATCAGTAGCTGAGTACCGCTGATCAGGATGTGCAGACTGTCGTAAGCGATGGCGCCGGCTACCAGAATCAGCAGGCCGCCGAGAATAATTGTCCCCAGAGTTTCGAACCGGGCATGTCCCCAGGGATGTTCTTTATCCGGTTCCTGGTGGGAATACTTCAGAATGACGATGACCATAAAGTCGGTCAGCAGATCTGAAAGGGAATGAATGCCGTCGGCAACCAGAGCACTGGAGTGGGCAATGCTGCCTATAACGATTTTCAGGGCGCCCAGCACTGCATCGAGTACAGCGCCGATCAGGGTGATTTTCTGTGCTTCTGATTGTGGGGTCATAATCTGAATAATAGCTGCTATCGGGCAGCTTCGTCTGAATCCGGAGGGGGCATACTAATGTGTCTGGTTGGCGGGCTCCAGCGCCGGGATCAAAAAGGCGTAAAAAAATATCAAAAAAATGCGTTTTTCGGGTTGACTTGGCTCTGTCACAGAGCTGACGCGGTTTTGCAATATAGTGTGGGAAAAATACCGCTTTAGCCAGAAAAAATCCATTTTGCTGTTTGTAAGTATTTGATAAATATAAAATAAAACAAATGGTTAAAAAATGATCAGTTTGTGTGTATCAGCACTGTTATGGGGGCGTTGGCGGTTTTTTGAACGGCTACCCACAGCGTTATCCACAAGATATGTGAGTAGATCTTTTCAGGCCCTGTACTGCCGGGGTTTGGGTGCCGGTTGGGGAAAAGATTTATAGCCAGGCAACTGTTTTTACTGATGCCGGTAAAGGCAGCAAAAACAGGATGTTATCCGGGTGTTTTTTTAGCAACTTATACGACTAACGGATAAGAGGTGGTTATGTTATCCGGGGCGGGTAAGCCCTATGATGGCGAAAACTTCTGAAACCTGTCTGCAACGGAGTACAGACCTGCTTATGAACAGCCCGGATACAGTTGCTATCTTCTTACCCCTGGGGCTTTTTGCCGTGATGTTTGCCGTGGGGCTGTCACTGTCGGTTAAAGATTTCAGCGCGTTACTGTCGCGACCTGGTGTGCTGGTGCTGGGAGGGCTGTTGCAGTTAGTGTTGCTGCCCTTGCTGGGGTTGGCTGTGGTGGCTTTATTTGGGCTGCCGGCTGTTTTGGCGGCGGGCCTGATGATTGTTACCTTCGCACCGGGAGGTGCCACTTCTAATCTGATATGTTTGCTGTGCCGGGCGGATACTGCATTGTCGGTCAGCCTGACTGTTTTATCCGGGCTGATTATTCCTTTTACCTTACCTGTGCTCAGTGTGCTGGCCCTGCAGCAGTTGCAGTTGGGCAATTTAGCCATTGATTTTCCGGTGGGGGCGACAATCGGTAAGCTGCTGGCGATCGGTGTTTTGCCGGTGATACTGGGAATGCTTTGCCGTCACTGGCAAACCGGGTTTTGTATTCGGGCACAGCGCTGGATAAAAGCCGCCGCTGCTTTGGTTATGCTGGTGGTGGTAATAACACTCACGGCCGCTCAGATTCAGGGGCTGATGCAATTGCTCCCGGTACTGGCGCCGGCGATTTTAACCCTGGCCACCGGCGCAATGTTACTGGCGTATATGGCCGGCCATAAGCTGAGAGTGGGGACGCCCCGGGCACTGACGCTGGCGATTGAGACGGGAATCCAGAATGCGGGCACAGGCTTGGTGATTACAGCAGTGGTTTTGCAGAATAATGAAATGTCCGTTGCGGTTCTCCTGTATGGGATATTTATGCAGGTGCCGGCACTGGGGCTGATCATCTGGCGTAACCTGCCGGGCCGTTCCGGGCACAGTCCAGCGATTTTACGTTGAGTTGTTCTAGGCTGAGACGCGTTTTAGCTATCACTATGAGGCGTATTGCCGGTATCTGTTGTTTCAGGGGCTGGCGGTTAGCCGAATTTGCACTAGGGTTTATCAGGTCAGGTGCTGTCATAAGGCCCTGATATGCGGGCTGATGGCAGTGATTTCTGTTTTGAGAAACAGCTACCGGTGATTTTGCAGGTGCAGCGTGATGATTCCTGTAGAAGAGGATTATTGTATAGACCTTAGTGGGAGTATCCGCCTAAGGGATAGTATTTTATTATCCGGTGCCACAAGCTTTTTCGGTCATAATCAGTATAATCAGCGCCACAAATTCCATCCTGGGCGGTAATTCTGCTTCGTTAATAACGAAAGCTGGTTCATTTACCCAGATGGATGCTGCAGCAACTAAACTGCAGAAGCTCTTTACCCAGTGCTGTTACCGCCGGCGGGATTTCGGTTCTGCCGATTTGTTGCGGTGCAGTGTTGATAGCAGCGTTAATGTCCAGGTTTAAATGGCGGAGATTTATGACCTCGAAAACTGTTGATGTATTACTGGTGGGTGCCGGTGCGATGAGCACCACGTTGGGTGTGCTGCTTAAACAGCTTGATCCTTCCATGAAGATTGCCATGGTCGAGCGTCTAGACCACGTGGCGAATGAAAGTACCGATGCAATGAACAATGCCGGTACGGGCCATGCGGCATACTGTGAACTGAACTACACAGCGTTGCAGAGCGATGGCAGTGTCAGTACTGATAAAGCTTTTAACATTAACGCGTCTTTTGAAGCCAGTCTGCAGTTCTGGTCCTATCTGGTTGAGCAGGGCTGCCTGCCTGAGCCTGAACAGTTCATCAGCAACGTACCGCATCAGAGTCTGGTGTGGGGTGAAGAGAATGTTGCTTTCCTGCGTAAGCGTTATGCGGCCCTGAGCAAGAGTGCTCAGTTTGCCGATATGGAATATTCTGAAGATCCGGCTGTGCTGAATGAGTGGATGCCACTGGTGATGCAGAATCGCCCGACGGATGAGCCAGTAGCAGCTACCCGTGTGCGTTACGGTACGGATGTTAACTTCGGTTCTCTGGCCCGTAACATGGTGAATTACCTGCAGAAGCAGGATAACTTTGAGTTACTGCTGGGCCATGCGGTTGAAGATCTGTCCCAGTACAGCGATGGCGACTGGCGGGTTGAGCTTAAGTCTCTGAAGGGTAAAGAGACTAAACTGCGGGCTAAGTTTGTCTTCCTGGGTGCCGGTGGTGGTGCATTGCCACTGCTGCAGAAATCCGGCATCAGTGAAGGTGACGGTTACGGCGGATTCCCGGTAAGCGGTCAGTGGCTGGTATGTAATAAGCCGGAAATTGTTGAGCAGCACATGGCCAAGGTGTATGGTCAGGCGCCAATCGGTGCGCCGCCGATGTCTGTTCCACATCTGGACAGCCGGGTGATCGACGGTAAGCGTGCGCTGTTATTCGGGCCTTTCGCCGGTTTTACTACTAAGTTCCTGAAAGAAGGTTCTGTGCTGGATATGCCGCTGAGTGTGCGTCTGAATAACCTTAAGCCAATGATGTCGGTCGGTGCCAAGAATATGGACCTGACCCGTTATCTGATCAGCGAAGTGATGCAGTCACACAGTGACCGCGTGGATGCCTTACGCCGTTTCTTCCCGGATGCTAAAGATGAAGACTGGGAACTGTCTTATGCCGGTCAGCGGGTACAGATCATTAAGAAAGATGATAAGGGTAAGGGCAAACTGGAATTCGGTACCGAGGTTATTTCCTCTGCCGATGGCCGGCTGGCTGCGCTGCTGGGCGCTTCTCCGGGGGCGTCTACAGCTACCATGACCATGATTGATGTGATTCATCGCTGCTTCCCTGAGCAGGTTGCTACTCCAGAGTGGCAGGCCAAGCTGAAGCAGATGGTTGAGTCTTACGGTGAAGATCTGGTGGCAGATGATGAGCTGCTGCGCCGGATTCGTAAGCGTACCCTGTCTGTGCTGAAAATTGATGATCAGTACGGCGCTGAAGAGGCGTAAGTCTTTTTACTGAGTGACAAAAAACCGCAGCCGGGTGCTGCGGTTTTTTTTCGTCTGTATGTTTCAGGCCAGATGTAAGGTAGGGGGGCTCTGTAGGGGGCTTACTGCTTTCCTTACTGTTTTGCTGAAGCAGCCCGCTTGTGGATGCGTTAGCTGTCGCTCCGGTGCGCCATATAGCGTTCAATGGTATCCACCACTGCCTGGGTCTGGCTGTCGATTTCCAGATTGATGGTATCGCCGGGCTGAACAGTGCCGAAGGTGGTTACGGAGAGCGTCTCGGGAATCAGGTATACATTGAAGCCGTTGTCACTGACTTCACCGACAGTGAGGCTGCAGCCGTTCAGGGCGACAAAGCCTTTCGGCAGGATGTACTTCATAAATTCAGGTGCAACGTCAAACCACAGGATGCAGTTATCCGCCGGGGTGTCTTTGCTGCGCAGGCTGATCTGGCTGTGCACGTGGCCGGATAACAGGTGGCCACCGATTTCATCGCCAAAGCGCGCCGCCCGCTCAAAGTTTACTTTATCCCCCTGTTGCAGTGCGCCAAGGTTGGTTACCCGCAGGGTTTCCATGATGAGGTCAAAGTGGACCAACTGGCCGCTGAAGCCGGTAATGGTCAGGCAGGTGCCGTTGACGGCAATGCTGGCACCGGTTTGCAGGTTATCGCAACTGGCCTGTGGCAGCTCCAGTGTGAGCCGCATAAAGTTTTCCTGTCGTTCCAGTTGGGTGACAGTGGCGATGCCTTGTACGATACCTGTGAACATAGTTATCTCTCATCTGTAGGCAGCAGGCTGCCGGGGGATTAAGCTGTATTAACGTCAAGTGTCTTAGCTGAGATCTTTATATAGAGATCCACAGGATGGATTTCAAGGTATAAGATTGTAAAGAGTCTGTGCAGTTTTGCGCATGCACAGATGCCGGAACAAGGAATGAGGGAATCGTATGCATATTCTGATGAGTGGCGGAACAGGATTTATTGGTCAGGCGCTGGTGCCGGTATTGCTGGCTGAAGGTCATTCGCTGACGCTCTGGGTTCGCTCAGAAGCGAAACTGCGGCGTTTATTCGCAGACAGCGTCAGTGGTGTTACTTCACTGGATCACCTTGGGGATGATGTGCATATCGATGCGATCATTAATCTGGCAGGGGAAGGCATTGCGGATGCCCGCTGGTCAGAAGCACGTAAACAGTTACTGCTCAATAGCCGAGTTGCTGTGACGGATGCGCTGGTGGCGCTGGTTGAGCGTCTGCAGAATAAGCCGGCAGTTTTTCTCAGTGGTTCTGCTATCGGCTATTACGGCAGTCAGCCGTCTGACCGGGTGTTGTCTGAAGATGCTGAGCCCCATGATGAGTTTACCCATGAGCTTTGCCGGTGCTGGGAAGAGAGTGCGCTGCGGGCTGAAGCATCCGGTGTAAGGGTATGTCTGTTACGTACCGGAATTGTATTGGGTAAAGGCGGTGCGCTGGCGAAAATGCTCCCGCCGTTCCGGTTCGGGCTGGGGGGGCGGATTGCGTCCGGTGAGCAGGTGATGTCATGGATTCACCTTCAGGATGAACTGGCGATCATTGTGTATTTGCTGAAGCATTCAGAATGTTCCGGCGCGTATAACCTGACCGCTCCCGGTGCGGTCAGCAATGCCGAATTCAGTGCTGAGCTTGGAAGGGCGCTGCATCGTCCGGCGATATTACCCTTGCCCGGGTTTGTACCGGGGCTGATGCTGGGGGAAGGGGCTGTATTGCTGTTAAAAGGACAGCGGGTCTATCCGCAGCGCATAGAAGAGGCTGGCTACCGGTTCAGTTATCCTGAATTGCCGGCAGCCCTTGAAGCGGTTCTGGCTGACGGATAATCAGAGGGTTTGTAACAGCACCGACTGGCGTTCCCGGATTTTATAAAGGGCGTTGGCGAGCAGGTCACCGGCCCAGTCATCCGTATCGTGTTCATTAATATGGTTTTCAAGATCAATCAGCAGCAGCTCAAGGGTTTTGCTACCGCTGGCGTTGATCATGTCCATGCTGTTCTGTACTTCTTTATCCGGCCAGATGTACCGGGCCCATTCCAGCATCATTAGCCGGGCTTCCAGCGCCATGCCCTGATGACAGGCCTGTATGGTGGCGTTAAAGGCTTCTTCTTCAGCGAGCTGAATGGCCATCAGATCGGCTGCATCCAGTTCTTCTTCAACGGCTTCAGGAGCAGCGGTCTGGTCTTCTGTCAGAGGCATAGACGGTGCGAAGGGATCCTGTTTCATCTTGCGCAGCCGGGCAAAGGTATACAGCCAGCCCAGAGCACAGAGAATGCTGAAACCTGCTAACAGCCAGACAATGAAAGGCAGTGAGTTATCCTGCGGTGATGCCAGAGGGAGGGCCGGCGTTGTATCTGTGGCTGGAGCAGGGACAGGCTGCGCGTTAGCAGGCGCCGCTGGCTCTGTTGCCGTGTTTTCTTGCATTGCCGGGGCAGCAGTTGCTTTCTGAGCCGGTTCTGTCTGAGCCATTGTTTTAACGGCATCAGCCGGTGGCAGGCTTTCACCGATGCTGATCGGTGCAGCACCTGGAATCACCCGCAGGATGGCACTTGGCAAGGTAGCTCTTTCATTACGGTCACGTTCGGTGTTCCACCAGGGAATCACGATTTGTGGCAGGGTTACTTCACCCCGTTCGGTGGGGATAATGGTAATGACTTCCGTCCGGCTGCTTACCAACCCTGCGCCGGTGACTTCTTCATTCAGGGTAACTTCTTCAATGGCAATACGTGCCAGTTCGTTTCGCAGGGGCATCAGTGAAGGCAGATTGCTGGCAGGAACACCTTCAGCGCTGAGGGTAATTGTCCGTCTGATGGCGGCGCCCGGCACCAGTGGTTCAGGCATCTGCCAGTTTTCGGTAATGCTGGCTTTGCTGCTAGGTAACCAGAAACCGGGCGGATCCTGAGGCGCCTGGTTCAGAATGGCGATATTCAGTGGCGGGCTGGTTACCTCAGCTGCGCCGGGGCCGTTACGGAAACTGGCCTGAGGAATAACTAACTGGCCCGGCTGCAACGGGAATATTGCATAGTTATGTTCCAGTACCTGGTAGCTTTCTCCCTGAAAGCGGGTGGTGTACTGGCGGGGTTCTCCTAATGGCTTGACTTCGGCATTGTCCAGTTCCGGCTGTTGCAGGTGTGCAAGCTGTGCAAGGGGTTCCTGGTGAAATACCTTGATGCTGTAAAGCAACTGGCTGTTCACATATATTTCGTTGTTATCGACGTTGTGCTCAATGAACTCATTCTGTGGGGCAGCAGCTGCCGGGCGGTTCTGGGATGGCAGTACTGTCAGGGAAATGGTCGGGCTGACTTCATCGTTGATCAGTAATTCGGGAATCTGCAGTTCACCGCTTTTACGCGGGCGGAGCAATATCTGCCAGCGGCTGCTGTATGTGTTGTTGCCATTGGTGTGGCTGGAAACACTCATTTGCTTGCTGCCAAGGAAATGAAAATCTTTATTCAGGGGGGAAAAGTCCGGACGGCGGGCGCTCCGCTGATCCACTTCGACGGTCAGCAGGACGGTTTCATTTTCATTGATGGCATAGCGGTCGAGATAAACGCCTACCTGTGCCAGTAGCAGACCGGAATACAACAGGCTTAACGTGCCTGACAGAATGACAAAAAAATTAAGTAAGCGTTGCATACTGGCAGGTGAGATCCTGTTGCGCTGATAGTCTATATGCCGGCAGTTTCGGTCGCAGGCAGCGGAAGTTTAAGCTTAGGATTATAACGGGGTTTTCTGTAAATCCCAGTGGCCATGAAGTGCGGGTGTTAAAAAGCTGGCAATGTCAGCTTGTTAAGCGTTTTTCAGATGCATTCTGGTCATTGATTGTCGTGGAAACCTGATATTTTCCTGATATAAAATACCGGCAATACTGGAATGAATTTTAAGCGGGATTATGCAGCAGATAATTGTTGATATCAGCCTGAGCAGCGAAGAGTTTTTACAGCATTACCGCGGTACGGCGAAAAATGTTCTTGCCCGTAGCCGGGACGGTCGGCGTATCCGGTTTCCGGCTGAAATACTGCGGCCGTTTCTGTTGCACAGCGGAATCAGTGGAAGTTTTGTGATTCGCTTCGATGATCAGGGAAAATTTAGCGATATCCGGCGTTTATAAAGGGATGGCTTTTTACTCTGTTTCACCGATTGCTTATAATGCCGCCTGACTTTTAATCCGATATGTGGCCGCCAATGTTATATCAACTCGCTCGTTCTGCACTGTTTCAGCTTGATCCTGAAGTTTCCCATGACCTGACTCTGAAAAGCATGCAGCTGATGGGCAGCAGCGGACTGAATAAATTGCTGGCGTGCAAGCAACCGGATTTGCCGGTGAATGTGATGGGTATCGATTTTCCCAATCCGGTGGGTCTGGCGGCAGGTCTGGACAAAAACGCCGTCGCCATTGATGCAATGGCAGCTCTGGGGTTTGGCTTTGTGGAAGTGGGCACTGTAACCCCGCGGCCGCAGCCGGGTAATCCGAAACCACGGATTTTCCGTTTGCCACAGCAGTACGCGATTATTAACCGTATGGGTTTTAATAATCTGGGGGTGGATACCCTGCTGGAGAATGTAGCCAGAAGCCGTTACACCGGAGTGCTGGGGATTAATATCGGTAAGAACATTGATACCCCTGTTGAGAGTGCGCTGGATGATTATCTGCTGTGTATGCGTAAGGTCTACGATAAGGCGACGTATATTACGGTGAATGTTTCTTCGCCGAATACACCGGGCCTGCGTAACCTGCAGTTTGGTGATTCCCTGAATGAGCTGTTGGAGAATCTGAAAGAAGAGCAGGCTAAGCTCGCACAGGTGTTCGGCAAGTATGTACCGGTAGCTGTGAAGATTGCACCGGATATGAATGAAGAAGAGTTTGGTCTGGTGGCCGCTTCCCTGAAACAGTTTGAACTGGACGGCGTGATTGCAACCAATACTACTTTGTCCCGTGAAGGGGTGGAGGGGCTGCAGCACGGTGATGAGGCCGGTGGCCTGAGCGGTGCGCCGGTTCGCAGTGGGTCTACAAGGGCGGTACGGATTCTGGCCCGTGAGTTGGATGGTGCACTACCGATTATCGGTGTGGGCGGTATTACCGATGGCTTTGATGCCCGGGAGAAGATTGAAGCCGGTGCCAGCCTGGTGCAGATTTACAGCGGTTTCATCTATCAGGGGCCGGCGCTTATCCGGGATTCTGTTCAGGCCATTGCTGAGCTGAGAGAGAGCTGAGTTATTTTGCCGGGATAAAAAGAAGGGCCTGAAGCTGTGTTTCAGGCCCTTTTTTAATGGGTTAGGAAAAGTGAGTGTTCTATCTGAATCCTGCGACCGGAAGGCTGGCAGGATTCGGTCGGGTGTTAATGAAGAGACGGGTTAATGTTAATAGCTGAGACCCCGGACTGACCGTTCCAGTGTGCTTCGCGGCCTTCTCTCCAGCCACTCATCCAGTGACTGCGTAAATCATTGACGTTATTGACGGGACACTCGTCCCGGGATTTGCCAATCAGGCCTGCCTGAAAACCACGGTTGAACAGTACGGAGGAACGATCTCGCTTTTGTCTTTTCATAAGACAACCTCTCTTTAAGGTTTAACATTGAAGGCAGGATAGCCGTCCTCTGGAATCCCTTAGCTGTGGGGTGACTCTTGATAATCTGCCAGCAATAATAGCTATCCATTTCTCTGTGAATCAGGGGCAGAATGCTCTTGCCTCTGAACATCGCACTCCACCATTTATACTCAATTCAGCTTCGCTGTGTAATTAAAAAAGCATATTAACGGTTAGCTTTTAATAAATTTGTAATCTTCGCAGATGCAATAATTCAGCTTTTTCAAACAGTTAATTCCTGTAGATGTTTTTCAAATAAATGTTTGAAATATTTTCATCTGATATGGCTCAATATTTGTACCCATTTCTTCCTGTGAAAGTTGTTTTTCGGGAATTTTGATCTAGCGGTGACGGTTTGTGTAAGGTGCGCAGGGCCGGTATCTGGCGCTGTTTGGCTGGTGTTATGTGAGCCGGCGCGTTACCATGCGTGTCCTGACAATCTGTGTCCCGCATCCATCTATTTGAATACCTGTCTGATATGAATTTTTTTGCTACCTGTCCCAAAGGCCTGGAGCCTGTTTTATTTAATGAGCTTGAATCTCTGGGGGTGACGGACTGCCGTCAGACCCTGGCGGGTGTGAGTTTTGCCGGCGAGCTGGCTGAGGCTTACCGGGTGTGTCTGTGGTCGCGGGTGGCTAACCGGGTCTTGCTGGTATTACACGAAGCTGATGAAGTTGAAACCGCTGATGATCTGTATCAGGCGGTGCGTGCGGTTGGCTGGCTGGATCATCTGCGGGCCAGTGGCACACTGACAGTGGATTTTTCCGGTCAGTCTCAGGCGATCAGTCACAGCCGCTTTGGTTCTCAGAAGGTTAAGGATGCAATCGTTGATCAGATCCGTGAAGAAACGGGGCGGCGGCCATCTGTGGATCGTCTGCGTCCGGATTTACGGGTGAATGTGCGCCTGAACCGGGGTAAGTTGCGGATTTGTCTGGACCTGTCAGGGGACAGTTTACACCGTCGTGGCTATCGTCTGCAGGCGGGTAAAGCGCCTATGAAGGAAAACCTGGCCGCCGCGCTGCTATACCGCAGCCAGTGGCAAGACTTCTTCAGTCAGGGGCAGGGGCTGATCGACCCGATGTGTGGTTCAGGTACTCTGTTAATTGAAGCGGCGATGATGGCCGCAGATATTGCCCCTGGCCTGCAGCGCCGTGAGTTTGGTTTTACCCACTGGCCGCAGCACAAGGCGTCGGTATGGCGTGTATTGCTGGAAGAGGCACAAGCGCGCCGTGATGCTGGTCTGGCAGCTGTTAATATCAAGCTGGCAGGTTTTGATTCTGATGCCAAGGTGCTGGCAACTGCTCAGGAAAATGCCCGTCGTGCCGGGGTTGATCATCTGATGCATTTTGAGCGTCGCGAGCTGGCCAAGCTGTCGCGGCCGGCGAAAATGGAACAGGGTCTGTTGCTGACCAACCCTCCGTACGGTGAGCGTTTGGGTGATGAGCCAACGCTGTATTTCCTGTATCAGCATCTTGGTGAGCGGCTTAAGGCGCATTTTGCCGGCTGGCGTGCTGCAGTATTTACCGGTAATCCGGAACTGTGCAAGATGATGAAGCTGGCGGTGGATAAGCGTTACAAGCTGTATAACGGTGCGCTGGAAAGCCAGTTGCTGATGTTTGATATCCGCGCCCGTACTGAAGAAGAGGTTGCGCAGGCGGCAGAAAAGGCACAGCGGGATCAGGAAAAGTATAAAACTGAAGCCGGTGCGGTGGCTCTGTCCGAAGGGGCGACCATGTTTGCCAACCGGGTGAAGAAGAATTTAAAGCAGCTGGGTAAATGGGCCCGTAAGCAGGATATCAGCTGTTACCGGATTTATGATGCGGATCTGCCGGAGTATGCGGTTGCGGTAGACCGTTACGGTGACTGGTTGCACGTGCAGGAATATGCCGCACCTAAGAGTGTGGATTCAGTTAAGGCATTTGAGCGGGTGCAGGAAGTCATGCAGGTTTTGCCTGGTCTGCTGGAAATGCCGGCGGATAAGGTAGTGCTGAAGCAGCGTCGCCGTCAGCAGGGCAGCAGCCAGTACGAAAAGCAGAATGCGACGGAGCATTTCTTTGAAGTGCAGGAAGGCGGCTGCCGGATTCTGGTCAATCTTCAGGATTATCTGGATACCGGTCTGTTCCTGGATCACCGTCCGGTACGTTTGCAGATTCAGCAGCAGTCAGCGGGTAAAGATGTACTTAACCTGTTCAGCTATACCGCGACGGCTTCGTTGCATGCTGCGAAGGGCGGTGCCCGTTCGACTACCAGTGTTGATATGTCGGCAACCTACCTTAACTGGGCGCGTAAGAACTTTGCGCTGAACGGTTTTGCTGAAACCCGCCACCATTTTCTGCAGGAAGACTGTATTAAGTGGCTCAAGGCGCAAAAGGGGCAGCAGTTTGATCTGATCTTTATGGATCCGCCGACGTTCTCGAATTCCAAGCGCATGCATGATGTGCTGGATGTGCAGCGTGATCATGTGATGCTGGTGGATCAGGCTATGCAGTTACTGCGCCCGGGTGGCAAGCTTATCTTCTCTAATAATTATCGCCGCTTTAAGCTGGATGAGGCGCTGCAGCAGCGCTATCAGGTGAAGGATATTACCCGTTCAACCATTGATCTGGATTTTAAGCGTAATGCTAAAATTCACTGCTGTTTTGAGTTTGTAAAACCGGAATAAGCTGGAAGGGGAGTTGTCAGTCGTTAAGGTGCTGACCTGAAGACAATAAAAAAGGCCATCTGATGATGGCCTTTTTTGTGGCTTGCCAGTGGGATTACTTCTTCTCGTAATCGCGCTTGGTTGGGCCGGTGTACAGCTGGCGTGGGCGACCGATTTTGTTCGGGCCGCTGTGGAATTCACTCCAGTGAGAGATCCAGCCGATTGTCCGGGACAGGGCGAAGATAACGGTAAACATGTTAGTTGGGATACCGATAGCTTTCAGGATGATGCCGGAGTAGAAATCTACGTTCGGGTACAGCTTACGCTGGATGAAGTAGTCGTCTTCCAGGGCGATCTGTTCCAGACGCTTAGCGATCTTCAGCAGAGGATCGTTTTCAATACCCAGCTCAGCCAGTACTTCGTCACAGGTTTGCTTCATAACTTTGGCGCGTGGGTCAAAGTTACGGTATACACGGTGGCCGAAGCCCATCAGGCGGAAAGAGTCTTCAGGATCTTTAGCGCGCTTGATGAATTCGTCGATGTTTGATTCGTCACCGATTTCCTGCAGCATGGTCAGTACAGCTTCGTTTGCACCGCCGTGTGCCGGGCCCCACAGTGCCGCAATACCGGAAGCGATACAGGCGAACGGGTTAGCGCCGGAGGAGCCTGCCAGACGTACAGTAGAAGTAGATGCGTTCTGCTCGTGGTCTGCATGTAACAGGAAGATGCGGTCCATAGCTTTCGCCAGTACCGGGTTAGTTACATAGTCTTCACACGGGTTGCCAAACATCATTTGCAGGAAGTTGTCTGCATAGTCCAGTTCGTTACGCGGGTACTGGAATGGCTGGCCAATGCTGTACTTGTAACACATGGCAGCAATGGTTGGCATTTTGGCGATCAGGCGGAAAGCACACACTTCGCGGTGGTGCGCATCGTCGATATCCAGGGAGTCGTGGTAGAAGGCAGACAGTGCGCCGACAACCGCTACCATGATAGCCATTGGGTGAGCGTCACGGCGGAAACCGTTGAAGAAGTGTGTCATCTGTTCGTGAACCATAGTGTGGTTCTTAACAGTCTTGACGAAGACTTCTTTCTGTTCCGGAGTAGGCAGTTCGCCATTTAAAAGTAAGAAGCAGACTTCCAGGTAATCGGAATTTTCTGCCAGCTGTTCGATCGGGTAGCCGCCATGCAGCAGTACACCTTTGGCACCATCGATATAAGTGATGCTGGACTCGCAGGCTGCGGTGGAAACGAAGCCAGGGTCATAAGTGAACAGGCCTTTGCTAGTCAGAGCGCGTACGTCAACCACATCGGGACCTGTGGTGCCGGAATAAACCGGAAGTTCGATGACTTCCTCGAGACCATCGACCGTTAAGCGTGCTTTCTTGTCAGCCATTAGAGGCTCCTATCATTTCTGGTTATCTGAATGACTCAAGAGCCTTTGAGGGAACCGCAGGACCGGCGCTGGCTATATAAAGCAGGCGGTCGGGTTTGCTCAGAGGCTCCTGTAATACTAGTCACGTTAGGGAAACCGCTCTTGGTCCAACTGCCAGATTGATAACAATTTCTGACGGTTGCCAAGCTTTTTTCAGGGTTTCGTCTGAGTCTCTGCTCGTAATAGGACCCAGACAATATAGAGACTTACACGAAATTGTCAATTTATATTCGGATTCTTGTGCTGCGGTGCAGCATGGGTTGTTTTTTGATCTTTTTCGGGATTAAGTTTTTGTTTATCAATTAGTTAAGTGTATTTAATCAGGTGGGTGTTTAAGTGTTTATGCCGCAGATAGCGACTTTTGTATGATTCTGGATGTCGCTTCCGGGAGGGGGTAAAAATAAGGTTTTTAAAAAAAATTTAACACTACCCATCACGAGTGGAGAAGCCGGAATGTTGACACTATTATGCAGGTTAATCAATTTTGCCTGAGGCCAAGTATGGCGCGGGTTTTACGATGGTATATGCGACATATTCTGTCGCATGGAGAAAAACGGATTGGGGTCTGAAAGAGGTGTTTTTGGCTGTTTTCTGATCGCCAAATCTGGCTGTAAGTACCTAGACAAAGGGCTTAGAGACCTGTTGCTTAATTGTAATATTAGTGCGAGCTGGTATACTCTCGCACCAGCTTACAGGCCCGTATTTAAAGGGGTGTAGGCGTTGGACCGAGGTACTTACTTTGTCTTTGAACACTACCCTTTTATAACTTAGCCCTGCGATCGGGCTAACCAATAAAGTGTGAACAAGAGCCGTGAACAAGAAAAGACCCGTAAACTTAGATCTACGAACTATCAAACAGCCTTTACCGGCGATTACATCCATCCTGCATCGTGTGACAGGTCTGGCATTATTTTTTGGTGCCTTCTTCATGCTGTATGCACTGGGGATGTCTCTTGAGTCTGAGCAGGGTTTTAATGCTGCCGCGCAGATGCTGACGGAGAGCTTCTTTGCGAAGCTGATTGCCTGGGGATTGGTTTCAGCATTGCTGTATCACTTCTTTGCCGGTATCAAACATCTGATTATGGATTTTGGTCATTGTGAAGAGTTGGAATCTGGACAGAAAGCCGCCAAAGCGACTTTGGTTATTGCGGCTATCGCAATTCTGCTGGCAGGAGTATGGATATGGTAACTTCAATTACAAGTTTTGGTCGCAGCGGCTTATATGACTGGATGATCCAGCGTGTAACAGCTGTCGTACTGCTTGCTTACACGATCTTTATGATCGGTTATCTGTTAATGAATCCGGATCTGGATTACAACCAGTGGAGTGGCCTGTTTGAGGGCACAGCAATGCGTATCTTTACGCTGCTGACAATCCTGTCTTTGGCGGCACACGCTTGGATCGGAATGTGGTCTATCTCTACTGACTATATCAAGCCAACCGGCATCCGTTTTCTGTTCCAATCAGCGTGTGGTCTGCTGACCTTTATCTACGTTGTTTGGGGTGTTCAGATTCTGTGGGGAGCATAAGATGAGCAGCAAGTTACGTACCCTGACCTTTGACGGGATTGTAATTGGTGGCGGCGGTGCCGGTATGCGTGCCGCGCTGCAACTGGCCCAGTCGGGCCTGAATACTGCGTGTATCACGAAAGTATTCCCGACCCGTTCGCACACTGTATCCGCCCAGGGTGGTATTACCTGTGCGATTGCCAGTGCGGATCCTAATGATGACTGGCGCTGGCACATGTACGATACCGTTAAAGGTTCCGATTATATCGGTGACCAGGACGCTATCGAATACATGTGTTCTGTAGGCCCTCAGGCGGTATTTGAGCTGGACCATATGGGTCTGCCATTCTCCCGTACTGAAGAAGGCCGTATCTACCAGCGTCCTTTCGGTGGTCAGTCTAAAAACTTTGGTGAAGGCGGTCAGGCAGCCCGTACCTGTGCGGCGGCTGACCGTACCGGCCACGCTCTGTTACACGCGCTTTATCAGGGTAATATTAAAGCCGGTACCACTTTCCTGAATGAGTGGTATGCGGTTGATCTGGTTAAGAATGCAGATGATGCGGTGGTTGGTGTTATCGCGATCTGTATCGAGACCGGTGAAACAGTTTATATCAAGGCTAAAGCGACCGTTCTGGCGACCGGTGGTGCAGGCCGTATTTATCAGTCCACAACCAATGCTCTGATCAATACCGGTGACGGTATGGGTATGAGCCTGCGTGCCGGTGTACCGGCCCAGGATATGGAAATGTGGCAGTTCCACCCAACCGGTATTGCTGGTGCCGGCGTACTGGTAACTGAAGGTTGCCGGGGTGAGGGTGGTTACCTGGTTAATAAGGATGGCGAGCGCTTCATGGAGCGTTATGCCCCTAACGCGAAAGACCTGGCGGGTCGTGACGTTGTTGCCCGTTCCATGGTGCTGGAAATTCTGGCAGGCCGTGGTTGTGGTGAAGACGGTGATCACGTATTCCTGAAGCTGGATCACCTGGGTGCTGATACCCTGAATGCCAAGCTGCCGGGTATCCTTGAGCTGTCCCGTACCTTTGCTCACGCGGATCCGATTAAAGAGCCAATTCCTGTTGTACCTACCTGTCACTACATGATGGGCGGTGTAACCACCAATATCGGTGGTCAGGCGATCGGTGCTGATGCGGACGGTAACGATACCATTATCGACGGTCTGTTTGCCTGCGGTGAAGTTGCATGCGTATCTGTACACGGTGCGAACCGTCTGGGCGGCAACTCGCTGCTTGATCTGGTTGTATTTGGCCGTGCGGCGGGTATTCAGATTGAGAAGCAGATGCGTGAGGGCTACGAAGTAGCGCCGGCCAGCGATGCTGATCTGGAGCGTGCGATGGCACGTCTGAACCGTTTGAACAATTCAACCGGTGGTGAAAAGGTTTCTGAGGTTCGTGCTGAGCTGCAGAAGACCATGCAGTTGTACTTCGGGGTATTCCGTGAAGGCGAAAGCATGGAGAAAGGTCTGGAGCTGCTTAAGGAAGTGCGTGCCAAAGTTTCTAATCTTCACCTGGAAGATAAGAGCGCGGCATTCAACACTGCCCGTATTGAAGCGCTGGAGCTGGAAAACCTGATGGAAGTTGCTGAGGCAACGGCGATCGCTGCTATTACCCGTAAGGAAAGTCGTGGTGCGCATGCCCGTAACGACTTCACCGAGCGTGATGATGAAAACTGGTTGTGCCACTCACTGTACCACCCGCAGACAAAACAGATCACCAAGCGTGCTGTTAACTTTGCGCCGAAGACAGTAGATGCCTTCCCGCCAAAAGTTCGAACGTATTAAGGGGTTGCCACGATGTTAGTAAGTGTATATCGCTATAATCCTGAGGTTGATGATGCCCCTTACATGCAGGATGTCCATATCGACATCCCTGGTGGCAAGGACATCATGGTTCTGGATCTGCTGCAGTTGCTGAAAGATAAGGACCCGTCTCTGGCGTACCGTCGTTCATGCCGTGAAGGTGTTTGTGGTTCTGACGGTATGAATATGAACGGTAAGAACGGTCTGGCGTGTATTACGCCGCTGTCTGAAGTGGTTGAGAACGATAAGATTGTTCTGCGTCCGCTGCCAGGTCTGCCGGTTATCCGTGACGTGGTTGTTGATATGACTCAGTTCTATCAGCAGTACGAGAAGATTAAGCCGTTCCTGCTGAACGACACGCCGGCGCCTGCCATTGAGCGTCTGCAGTCACCGGAAGAACGTGCTGAGTTGGATGGCCTGTACGAATGTATTCTGTGTGCATGCTGTTCAACTGCCTGTCCGTCTTTCTGGTGGAACCCTGACAAGTTTATCGGTCCGTCCGGTTTGCTGCAGGCTTACCGCTTCCTGGCTGACAGCCGTGATACGGCTACTAAGGAGCGTCTGGCTGATCTTGATGATCCGTTCAGCGTGTTCCGCTGCCACGGTATCATGAACTGTGTCAGTGTTTGTCCTAAGGGGCTTAACCCGACAAAGGCAATTGGTAAGATCCGTAACATGCTGTTGCAACAGGCAACCTGATTGTTACTCAGGGCGGTCCCGAAAGGTACCGCCTTTTTTATTGCTCAAATTTAACTCAGCTATTTGTGCTTGGCTGAATTGCATTCATGCATCCTTTGGTGAATGTTCATGTGCAGGCAGGGATGGTACAAAGGTATTCTGCTCTGAACGGTTGAAATTTATACATCAAATCAGCTGAAAGACGCTTTTGAATCGGATGAGTGAGGTGGATGTCGTATTTTTGTAAGTAAAAAGAAGTTGTATATGATCCAAATTTAGAAAACTTTATGATTCTTAGTGCCTTGCATGTATGAAGCTGGGTACAAAAAGCGTAGAATCTGTCCCCGTATAAGTGCTACCACTTCGGGGCTATATACGTGAGAAATAATAAACGATAACCATAAAGGAAAAGGCCGGAAAATGGCCGAATCAGTCGGGACGTGGTGCAACCTGAACGTTGATATTCCTTTGAGCCAGGGTGATCAATAATGCAAGAAGGCATAATGGAGCTGATGTGGAAAAATGCGCATCTTTACGGTGGCAATTTATCCTACATTGAGCAGCTGTATGAAACCTATCTGATGGACCCCAACGCGATTCCTCAGGAATGGCGTGAAGAATTTGACCGGCTACCCAAAGTCGGCGACAACATTACACAGGATGTGCCGCATACAGCGGTGCGTGAACACTTCCAGTTTATTGCTAAGAATCAGCGTCGGGCTGCGCCTGTCTCTGCTTCCAGCGTCAGTTCCGATCACGAGAAAAAGCAGATTCGCGTTCTGCGAATGATCAACGCTTACCGTGTACGGGGACACCAGGCTGCCCAGATTGACCCGCTTAATCTGCTTGAGCGCGAGCCTGTTCCTGATCTGGATCCGCGTTTTCATGAGCTGTCTGAGGCAGATTATGATACGACCTTCCAGTTAGGTTCCCTGTTTTTCGGTGCTGAAGAAGCAACACTGAAATCTATCCTGGATGATCTGAAAAAGACTTACTGTACAACGGTGGGTGCTGAATATATGCACATCGTTGATACGAAAGAGAAACGCTGGATTCAGTCACGTCTGGAGCCGGTCCGTTCTCATCCGACCGTTGAGCCTGAAAAGAAAGTCATGGTGCTTGAGCGCCTGACAGCGGCAGAAGGTCTGGAAAAATACCTGGGTTCCCGTTTTGCCGGTGCCAAGCGCTTCGGTCTAGAGGGCGGCGAATCCCTGATTGTTTCCCTGAATACCCTGATTCACCGTGCCGGTAAACATGGCGCCCGTGAACTGGTCATCGGCATGGCCCACCGTGGTCGTCTGAATACCCTGGTAAACATCTTCGGTAAAAACCCTGCGGAACTGTTTGGTGAGTTTGAAGGTGTGCAGACACTGGAAACCTCCGGTGACGTTAAATATCATCAGGGCTTCTCATCCAACATCATGACCGATGGCGGTGAAATGCACATGGCGATGGCGTTTAACCCGTCGCACCTTGAGATTGCAGCGCCTGTGGTTGAAGGTTCAGTACGGGCCCGTCAGGACCGCCGTAATGATCCGCACGGCGATACCGTTGTACCGGTGAATATTCACGGTGACCAGGCGTTTGCAGGTCAGGGCGTGGTCATGGAGACATTCCAGATGTCCCAGACCCGTGCTTACAAGACCGGCGGCACCATTCATATCGTTGTTAACAACCAGGTTGGTTTTACAACGAACAAGCAGGAAGACTCCCGTTCAACCGAGTACTGTACCGATATCGCGAAGATGGTACAGGCACCGATTTTCCACGTGAACGGTGATGATCCTGAAGCGGTACGTTTTGTAACCCAACTGGCTGTGGATTACCGTACCGAGTTTAAGAAAGATGTGGTTATTGATCTGGTATGTTACCGCCGTCGCGGTCACAACGAAGCGGATGAGCCTTCCGGCACCCAGCCGCTGATGTACCAGAAGATCAAGGCTCAGAAAACTACCCGTGAACTTTATGCTCAGCAACTGATTGAAGAGGGCGTTATCAGTCAGGAGCAGAGCAAGCAAATGGAGAAGGATTACCGGAAGAATCTGGAAGACGGCAAGCACGTTACCCATTCTCTGGTTCTGGAACCGAATAAAGAACTGTTTGTGGACTGGACACCGTATCTGGGACACAAATGGTCATTTGACTGTGATACCAGCGTTGACATTAAAACTCTGCAATCTCTGGGTCAGAAGATCTGTGATGTGCCGGAAGGTTTTGCTGTACAGCGTCAGGTACAGAAGATCTACGACGACCGTAAGAAAATGGCTGCCGGGGCAATGGCGGTTAACTGGGGTTGTGCGGAAATGCTCGCATACGCTTCGGTTCTGGCGGAGGGACATGGTGTCCGTCTGACCGGTCAGGATGTGGGTCGTGGTACTTTCTCTCACCGTCATGCGGTGTTGCACAGTCAGAAAGATGCGGCCGTTTACGAGCCGTTACAGAACATTGCACCGGATCAGCCACGGCTGACCCTGCATGATTCTTTCCTGTCGGAAGAGGCGGTTCTGGCGTTTGAGTATGGCTATGCCACTACCACGCCGAACGCTCTGGTTATCTGGGAAGCCCAGTTTGGTGATTTCGCCAACGGTGCCCAGGTAGTTATCGACCAGTTTATTACCAGTGGTGAACATAAGTGGGCCCGTTTGTGCGGTCTGACTATGTTGCTGCCGCACGGCTTTGAAGGCCAGGGCCCTGAGCACTCTTCAGCCCGTCTGGAGCGTTACCTGCAGTTGTGTGCTGAGCACAATATTCAGGTGTGTGTTCCGACCACGCCGGCACAGATTTTCCATCTGTTGCGTCGTCAGGTTGTGCGTCCGTTGCGTAAGCCTCTGGTGGTTATGTCACCAAAGAGTCTGTTACGTCATAAGCAGGCGGTTTCCAGTATTGAAGAACTGGCAAACGGCAACTTCCAGCCGGTGATCGGCGAAACTGATCAGCTTGATCCGGCCAAGGTTAAGCGCCTTGTGCTGTGTAGCGGCAAGGTCTACTACGACCTGTATAACCGCCGTGCAGAGCTGGAAAAAGATGATGTGGCAATTGTACGTATTGAGCAGCTTTATCCGTTCCCTGAAAACCAGATGTACGAAGCGATCAAGGATTACACCAATCTTGAGTCAGTTATCTGGTGTCAGGAAGAGCCGATGAACCAGGGCGCCTGGTACTGCAGTCAGCACCATATGCGTCATGCGCTGGCCCGTCATAACAGCTCGATTCAACTGGGCGGCGTAGGCCGGCCACATGCAGCCGCACCTGCTGTAGGGTACATTTCGGTACACCTTGAACAGCAGGAAAAACTGGTTAATGAAGCAATCAATGGCTAACAGGCCTGACGAAAACGCCTGTTAGTAACACTGAGAAAGGAAAGAATATGTCTATCGAAATCAAAACGCCGACCTTCCCTGAATCCGTAGCCGACGGTACCGTGGCTACCTGGCACAAACAGCCTGGTGAAGCTTGCTCCACCGATGAGCTGATTGTTGATATTGAAACCGACAAAGTTGTACTGGAAGTGGTCGCGCCGGCGGATGGCGTAATCAAGGACATCATTAAAGGTGAAGGCGATACAGTACTGAGTGAAGAAGTGCTGGCGACTTTCGAAGCGGGTGCAGCTCCTGCAGCGGCGCCGGCCGCAGCGGCTGAGCCAGCTGCAGCAGCGCCTGCAGCATCTGATGCTGATAAAATCGGCCCGGCTGCCCGTAAGCTGATTGAAGAAAACGGTCTGGATGCTACCCAGATTCCGGGTACCGGCAAGAATGGCGGTATCACCAAGGAAGATGTAGCGAATTTCATCAAGAACAAGCCTGCTGCACCGGCTCCGGCCGCTGCTGCGCCAGCGGTTGCTTCGGCAGCTGCACCGGGTACTGTGCCTGTGGGTGAGCGTGTAGAGAAGCGTGTTCCGATGACCCGTCTGCGTGCAACGATTGCTAAGCGTCTGGTTGAAGCTCAGCAAAATGCTGCGATGCTGACGACTTACAATGAAGTCAATATGAAGCCGATCATGGAGCTGCGTAAGCAGTACAAGGATCTGTTCGAGAAAACCCACAACGGTACCCGTCTGGGCTTCATGTCTTTCTTTGTTAAAGCTGCAACTGAAGCGCTGAAGCGTTTCCCTGCAGTAAATGCCTCAATCGATGGTAACGATATGGTTTACCACGGTTATCAGGATATCGGTGTAGCGGTATCGACCGATCGTGGTCTGATGGTACCGGTACTGCGTGATACAGATGCGATGAGCCTGGCGAATATTGAAGCGACAATCCGTGACTTTGGTCTGCGTGGTCGTGACGGTAAGCTGGGTATGGATGATATGCAGGGTGGTACGTTCACCATCACCAACGGTGGTGTGTTCGGTTCCCTGATGTCTACGCCAATTCTGAATCCGCCACAAACCGCTATTCTGGGCATGCATAAAATTCAGGAACGTCCAATGGCCGTCAATGGTCAGGTAGAAATTCTGCCAATGATGTATCTGGCCCTGTCGTACGACCATCGTATGATTGATGGTAAGGAAGCTGTACAATTCCTGGTTACTATAAAGGATCTCTTAGAAGATCCAGCTCGGATGTTGCTAGACGTATAAATTCAGCCCCCTTACAGAAATTTTTAAAGGTAGGTAAAAATGTCAGATAAATTTGATGTCATCGTGATTGGTGCTGGCCCTGGTGGTTACGTAGCTGCGATTCGAGCCGCACAACTGGGACTGAAAACCGCGTGTGTAGAGAAGTGGGTCGATGGCAAAGGTGCTCCTGTACTGGGTGGTACCTGTCTGAATGTTGGTTGTATCCCTTCCAAGGCTCTGCTGGAGTCTACTCACCAGTTTCATAATGCCCAGCACGCTGATGTTCACGGCATCCAGACAGGTGGCGAAGTCACTATGGATGTTAAAGCGATGGTTGCCCGTAAGGACAAGATCGTTTCAAACCTGACTGGCGGTATTGCCGGTCTGTTCAAAGCGAACGGTGTAACCCTGCTGGCCGGTAAAGGCAAGCTGCTGGCTAACAAGCGTGTTGAAGTAACTGCTGCTGACGGCGCTGCGACTGTTTATGACGCAGAAAACGTGATTCTGGCTTCCGGTTCTGTACCGGTTGAGATTCCGCCAGCGCCGCTGACCGAAGGTCTGATTCTGGACAACGAAGGTGCCCTGAACATCGACGAGACGCCTAAGCGTCTGGGTGTAATCGGTGCCGGTGTTATCGGTCTGGAAATGGGTTCCGTATGGGCGCGTCTGGGTACTGAAGTTACAGTACTTGAGGCGATGGACAGCTTCCTGGCAATGGCCGATAAGGATGTTGCCAAAGAAGCTCAGAAGCTGCTGAAGAAGCAGAAGCTTGATATCAAACTGGGCGCGCGCTGCACCGGTACTGAAATCATTGACGGCAAAGAAGTTAAGGTTAAGTACTCCGATGCTAACGGTGACCAGGAACTGGTTGTTGATAAGCTGATCGTAGCGGTTGGCCGTCGTCCTCAGACTAACGGTCTGCTGGCGGATGATTCCGGCGTTAAGCTGGATGAGCGTGGTTTCATCTTCGTTGATGGTCAGTGCCGTACTGAAGCACCTGGCGTTTACGCGATCGGTGACTCTGTACGTGGTCCGATGCTGGCACACAAAGCATCTGAAGAAGGCATCATGGTTGCGGATATCATTGCCGGTCACCATGCACAGATGAACTACGATGTGATTCCAAGCATCATCTACACCCATCCTGAACTGGCCTGGGTCGGTAAGACCGAGCAGGAGCTGAAGGCGGAAGGTGTTGAAATCAAAGTGGGTAAATTCCCGTTTGCAGCATCTGGCCGTGCCATGGCTGCTAACGATACCGACGGTTTCGTGAAGATGATCGCTGATGCTGAAACTGACCGTGTACTGGGTGTACATATGGTTGGTGGTATTGCTTCTGAGCTGATTGCTCAGGCTGCAATCGCAATGGAGTTCTCTTCAACTGCAGAAGACCTGCAGCTGACTGTATTTGCTCACCCAACCGTGAGTGAAGCAGTGCATGAAGCGGCACTGGCTGTGGATGGTCACGCAATCCACATGGCAAACCGCCGCAAGCGTAAGTAATGAAAAGCCCCTGTACTCTGTGCAGGGGCTTTATAGTTTTAGATTTCGACCGGAGACCCCGGTTGATTATCGTTGTGTATGCCCGGCACGCTGTTACTGCAGCAGCTGAGGTGTTTGCAACCTTTGGGCTGTATATCAGTGGCCTCTCCCCATTGAATACAGAGACCTCAAAAGTAAAAACGACGGATTAGAGCATGAATCTTCATGAGTACCAGGGCAAACAACTGTTTGCCGAATATGGTCTGCCGGTATCCAAAGGATACGCTGTAGATACCCCGGAAGCGGCTGCTGAAGCAGCTGAAAAAATTGGTGGTAGCAAGTGGGTTGTTAAGACTCAAGTGCATGCCGGTGGCCGTGGTAAGGCTGGCGGTGTACAGCTGGTTGACTCTCCTGCTGAAGCGTCTGAATTTGCCGCTAAGTGGTTGGGTAAAAACCTGGTGACCTATCAGACTGACGCCAATGGTCAGCCTGTATCTAAAATTCTGGTAGAAGACTGCACCGATATCGCTAACGAGCTGTATCTGGGTGCAGTAGTTGACCGTTCTTCTCGTCGTATCGTTTTCATGGCATCTACTGAAGGTGGTGTGGAAATTGAGACAGTTGCGGAAGAAACACCAGAAAAAATCCTTAAAGCGACCATCGATCCGCTGACCGGTGCACAGCCTTATCAGGGCCGTGAGCTGGCGTTCAAGCTGGGTCTGGAAGGTGTGCAGATTAAGCAGTTCACTCAGATCTTCATGGGTCTGGCGAAAATGTTCCAGGAAAAAGACCTGGCGCTGCTGGAAATCAACCCGCTGGTAATCACCGAAGCAGGTGACCTGCACTGTCTGGACGCTAAAGTAGCGATCGACGGTAATGCGGTTTACCGTCACAAAGATCTGCAGGCAATGGAAGATCCGAGCCAGGAAGACGAGCGTGAAGCACGCGCGGCTGAGTGGGATCTGAACTACGTTGCACTGGATGGCAGCATCGGCTGCATGGTTAACGGTGCAGGCCTGGCAATGGGTACGATGGATATCGTTTCCCTGCACGGTGGCTTCCCGGCTAACTTCCTGGATGTTGGTGGCGGCGCGACTAAAGAGCGTGTAACCGAAGCGTTCAAGATCATTCTGGAAGATTCTAAAGTTAAAGCGGTTCTGGTTAACATCTTCGGCGGTATCGTACGTTGCGACCTGATTGCTGAAGGTATCATCGGCGCGGTTAAAGAAGTCGGTGTAGAGGTACCTGTTGTGGTACGTCTGGAAGGTAACAATGCAGAACTGGGTTCTAAACTGCTGTCTGAATCCGGTCTGGATATCATTGCAGCGACCAGTCTGACAGACGCTGCTGAGCAAGCGGTAAAAGCAGCGGAGGGTAAATAATCATGGCGGTTTTAATTAACAAAGACACTAAGGTGATCTGTCAGGGTTTCACCGGTGGCCAGGGTACCTTCCACTCTGAACAGGCGATTGCGTACGGCACTAAAATGGTTGGCGGTGTAACGCCGGGCAAGGGCGGTACTGAGCACCTGGGTCTGCCAGTGTTTAACACTGTATCTGAAGCGGTTGCTGAAACCGGTGCAACTGCATCTGTTATCTACGTACCGGCGCCATTCTGTAAGGATTCTATCCTGGAAGCGGCAAATGCAGGTATCGAGCTGATCGTATGTATCACTGAGCACATCCCGGTTATGGATATGCTGGAGTGTAAAGTTAAGTGTGACGAGCTGGGCGTACGTCTGGTTGGTCCTAACTGTCCGGGTGTTATCACGCCGGGTGAATGTAAGATCGGTATCATGCCGGGTCACATCCACCTGCCGGGTAAAGTAGGTATCGTTTCCCGTTCAGGTACTCTGACCTATGAAGCGGTTAAGCAGACAACTGATGCTGGTTTTGGTCAGTCTACCTGTGTTGGTATCGGTGGTGATCCGATTCCGGGTTCTAACTTCATCGACATTCTGGAAATGTTCCAGAACGATCCGCAGACTGAAGCCATCGTAATGATCGGTGAAATCGGCGGTTCTGCTGAAGAAGAAGCGGCTGCGTACATCAAGGCAAACGTAACCAAGCCTGTTGTATCTTACATTGCCGGTGTAACTGCACCTGCAGGTAAGCGTATGGGTCATGCCGGTGCGATCATCTCTGGCGGTAAAGGTACTGCTGATGAGAAGTTTGCAGCACTGGAAGCAGCGGGCGTTAAAACTGTTCGCTCTCTGGCACAGATCGCTGACGGTCTGCGCGAGGTAACCGGTTGGGAATAATTTCCTGACGGGTTTTCCGCTATGAAAAAGGCAGCTTCGGCTGCCTTTTTTGCGTCTGGGGTTTTGCGGGTAGGAGCGTGCTTCAGCAGCGTCTGAAATACAGTTGGTATGGCTGCATGAGTGTGCGCGATATATTTCCGTCACAGCCCCTGTCAGCCCGGGGAAATTCAGGTATAATTTGCGTCTTTTTATTGGCGATCCTTGCCCGAATAAGCATAAAGAAGTGATTTAACCGATGCCTATTTTTGATTTTGCCTGCCGCGAATGCGGTCACGAATTTGAAAAGTTAGTAATGAAGTCTGATGCGCCGCCTCCGGCCTGTCTGGCCTGCAATGCTGAAAATGTAGAAAAGAAGGTGTCGGCACCGGGCTTTCGTTTATCCGGCAGTGGCTGGTATGAGACTGACTTCAAAACCGGCAAGAAGAAAAATCTGGCGGGGGACAGCTCCTCCGGTGCGGGTAGCTGATACCTGACATACGATTGCTGCGGCAATCTGAATTATTCAGCAGCTGGCCGGCAGGGCGGCTGTGAGTGAACAACTGATAAATAACAGGAACTGGTAATTATGCGCAGCCATTATTGCGGCGAACTAAATACAACTCATATCGGCGAAGACATCGTCCTGAACGGCTGGGTGCATCGCCGCCGTGATCACGGTGGTGTAATCTTCCTGGATGTTCGTGACCGCGAAGGTATTACTCAGGTCGTATTCGACCCGGACCGGGAAGAAAGTTTTGCTCTGGCCGACAGCGTGCGTAATGAATATGTCATCGAAGTACGCGGTACTGTCCGTGCCCGTCCTGAAGGTACCACTAACCCGGATATGCCTACCGGCGAGATCGAAGTACTGGGTAAAGAGCTGGTTATCCTTAACAAATCTGAAACACCGCCTTTCCAGCTGGATGAGCATCAGCAGGTAGGTGAAGATGTGCGTCTGCGTCACCGTTATGTTGACCTGCGCCGTCCGGAAATGCAGGAAAAACTGCGCTTCCGTTCCAAGGTGACCAATGCGATCCGTAACTACCTGGATGACAACGGTTTCCTGGATATCGAAACACCGATTCTGAACCGTGCAACGCCGGAAGGTGCCCGTGACTATCTGGTACCAAGCCGAGTTCACGAAGGTCAGTTTTTCGCGCTGCCGCAGTCTCCACAGCTGTTCAAACAGCTGCTGATGGTGTCCGGCTTCGACCGTTACTACCAGATTGCCCGCTGCTTCCGTGATGAAGATCTGCGTGCAGACCGTCAGCCAGAATTTACCCAGATCGACATCGAAACATCCTTTATGGATGAAGAAGGTATCATGGGGATGACTGAAACCATGATCCGCAAGCTGTTCCTGGAACTGAAAGGCGTTGATCTGGGTGAGTTCCCACGTATGCCATACGCGGAAGCGATGCAGAAGTACGGTTCTGATAAGCCGGACTTGCGTTTCCCGATGGAGCTGGTTGATGTTGCAGACCTGATGGCTGAGATCGAGTTCAAGGTATTTGCCGGTCCTGCTAAAGATCCGAAAGGCCGCGTTGCTGCGCTGAAAGTTCCTGGCGGTGCTCAGCTGACCCGTAAGAACATTGATGAGTACACCAAGTTCGTCAGCATCTACGGTGCTAAAGGCCTGGCGTGGATCAAGGTTAACGAACTGGAGAAGGGTGAAGAAGGCCTGCAGTCTCCGATCGTTAAATTCCTGGGTGCAGAAGTTGCCATGCAAATCATGGAACGTCTGGGTGCTCAGAACGGCGATATCGTATTCTTCGGCGCGGACAAAGAGAAAGTTGTCAGCGAAGCACTGGGTGCGTTGCGTATCAAGGTCGGTGAAGATCTTAATATGGGCGAGCGTGAGTGGGCGCCGCTGTGGGTTGTTGACTTCCCGATGTTTGAAGAAACATCTGAAGGTGGTCTGACTGCACTGCACCACCCGTTCACTGCGCCAAGCTGTACTGCGGAAGAGCTGAAAGCTAACCCGCTGGATGCACTGTCCCGTGCATACGACATGGTACTGAACGGCTGTGAGCTGGGCGGTGGTTCAGTTCGTATCCACGATCAGGAAATGCAGGCAACTGTACTGGAAGTGCTGGGTATCTCTGACGAAGAAGCTGAAGATAAGTTTGGCTTCCTGCTGAATGCCCTGAAATACGGTGCGCCACCGCACGGTGGTCTGGCATTCGGTCTGGACCGTCTGATCATGCTGATGACCGGTACTGACTCAATCCGCGAAGTGATTGCCTTCCCTAAAACCCAGAGTGCTTCCTGTCCGATGACTGAAGCACCGGGCCAGGTAAGCGCTGCTCAGCTGCGTGAACTGCACATCAAGCTGCGTCAGAAAGAAGCTTAAGCTGAAGCTTTGTTCACCGCCGGGTTCTGCGGCGGTGAGCCTGATTCGGATCACTTATCCGGATGTGATGTGTTATTCAGATCTGAATAGTGCTGAACTGTAGCGTGAAAGTGATGCGAAAATTAAACCGGGATTCAGATCCCGGTTTTTTTATGCCTATTGCACGTAGATGCCTGGCTGAAGCAATGATAGTATGTATAAAAATACAGTGTATTTATTCAGTTTTATTGATAACCGGAGATGTCTCAAAACGCCATGCTGATTTTAGGAATAGATCCGGGTTCACGGATAACCGGGTACGGTATTATCAATGCAGTGGGCAGTAAAAATGAATATGTGGCCAGTGGCTGTATCCGGATAAAGGGAGATGAACTTCCTGAGCGGCTGCAGCAGGTGTATGCCGGGGTGACTGAAATCATTGAGCATTATTGTCCGCAGGAAATGGCCATTGAACAGGTGTTTATGGCCCGTAATGCGGACTCCGCTCTGAAGCTGGGACAGGCCCGTGGTGTTGCCATCGTTGCCGGTACTAATCAGAGTCTGCCGGTGGCTGAATATGCGGCCCGTAAGGTAAAACAGGCTGTGGTAGGCAAGGGCTCAGCGGATAAATCTCAGGTGCAGCACATGGTAATGTCGATTCTGAAACTGCCCGGTTTGCCACAGGCGGATGCGGCAGATGCCCTGGCTATTGCGCTGTGTCATGCTCACACCCGAACCAGTCTGATTGCGATGGCGGGGGCTAAGGGCAGCCGGCGGGGGCGATTATGTTAAGCGATGAATTTGGCTGGACTGCAGACTTTAAAATGAACCTGTTTTTTACCCTGTCAGAATTTGTCTATGTCACTGAGCTGTTAGGGGTGGCGGTATTTGCAATTACCGGTGCACTGGCTGCGCAGGGAAAGCACATGGATATTCTTGGCGTGGTGGTTTTGGCCATTGTAACCTCACTGGGTGGCGGCACTATTCGGGATCTGACTTTAGATATTCATCCATTACTCTGGATTCAGAACGACACCTATATATGGACGGCGGTTATATCTGCCGTATCGGCGTTCTGGATTTGCCGGTATCTGCGTTATCCGCGGCGTTTGCTGATTATTCTTGATGCGCTTGGAATGGCGCTGTTTACTGTGCTTGGAGCGCAAAAGGCTATCAGTCTTGATTTGCCTCCCATCATTGTTGTCATGATGGCGATGGTTACCGGTTGTGCCGGTGGTATGGTTCGGGATGTGCTTACCCGGCAGATTCCGCTGATACTGCACCGGCACGGTGAGTTATATGCCACCTGCTCGATCATTGGTGCAGTACTGTATGTGTGGCTTGAAGGCTCAATGCATCCGGTGGTTCTGGTTGCTTTATCTATTTCAATTATTTTTATTATCCGTATGGCAGCCGTATTCGGTGATATCTGTCTGCCGGAATTTATCGTTGCCGGCCATAAGCTGGAACGTCGCGACGATAAAGAACGGGGTTAGTATTTCAGGTTGTCTGGCAGCCTCTGTAAATGAAGGAAACAATACGTGATAGGTCGTCTTAAAGGTGAATTGCTGGAAAAGGTTCCTCCGCAACTGGTGCTGGATGTAAATGGTGTCGGTTATGAGGTGGATGCGTCAATGAACACCTTTTACCGTTTGCCGGGTGTGGGGCAGACAGTGGTGCTGTTTACCCATATGGTTGTGCGTGAAGATGCACAGTTACTGTACGGTTTTTATGATCGGCAGGAGCGTTCGCTGTTTCGTACGCTTATTAAGGTTAACGGTGTTGGGCCTAAGCTGGCGTTGACGATTTTGTCCGGCATCAGTGTGTCTGAATTTGTGCAGAGTGTGCAATTTGAAGATACCGCTGCACTGGTGCGGTTGCCGGGTGTCGGGAAGAAAACTGCCGAACGCCTGCTGATCGAAATGAAGGATAAGATTAAAGACTTCCAGGTTGATGATGTAGCTGATTTCACCCTGACCGATGATTTCGGTGAAGCGCCTCCGGTTGCTGATAACCGGGCTGAAGCTGAAAGTGCGCTGGTTGCGCTGGGTTATAAGCCTGTGCAGGCAACGAAGGCGATTGCGGCTGCAGAAAAAGGGCTGGAGCCGGGTGCCAGCAGCGAATCCTTGATCCGTGCTGCGCTGAAAAGTATGGTGCAGGGATAACTGAGATAAGGGTCAACTGATGATCGAAGCAGATCGTTTTGTATCGCCGGTGTCTGTGCCGGCAGCTGAGGAAGTGCAGGACCGGGCCATTCGTCCGAAAACACTGGAAGACTATGTTGGTCAGCCGGTTGTTCGTGAACAGATGGAAATTTTCATTGGGGCGGCGAAAAAACGTGGCGAAGCACTGGACCATACACTGGTTTTCGGACCACCGGGGCTGGGTAAAACCACACTGGCAAATATTATCGCCAGCGAAATGGGCAGTGAAATAAAAACTACCTCCGGGCCTGTGCTGGAAAAAGCCGGCGATCTGGCGGCGATGCTGACCAACCTTGAGCCCGGCGATGTGCTGTTTATCGATGAGATTCACCGGTTAAGCGCGTCGGTTGAGGAAGTGCTGTATCCGGCCATGGAAGATTACCAGCTGGATATTATGATCGGCGAAGGGCCGGCGGCACGTTCAATTAAGCTGGAGTTGCCGCCTTTTACTCTGGTAGGGGCAACTACCCGAGCCGGTTTGCTGACATCTCCGTTGCGTGACCGGTTCGGTATTGTGCAGCGGTTAGAGTTTTATAACATTGATGATCTGACTAGCATTGTTGAGCGTTCAGCCAGGCTGTCGGGCTGTGCAATAGAGCATGAAGGGGCAATTGAAGTAGCCCGTCGCTCCCGGGGTACACCGCGAATTGCTAACCGTTTATTACGCCGTGCCCGCGACTTTGCTGAAGTCCGCGGTGACGGTGAAATTACCCGTGAAATGGCCGATCTTGCGCTGAACATGCTGAATGTAGATGCCCGTGGTTTTGATCATATGGACCGCCGGTTATTGCTGGCTATGATTGAAAAGTTTGGCGGCGGTCCGGTCGGCGTAGATAACCTTGCCGCAGCGATCAGCGAAGAGCGGGATACCATTGAAGACGTGTTAGAGCCTTATCTGATTCAGCAGGGTTATATGATGCGGACGCCCCGTGGCCGGGTCGTTACTGATCATGCTTATGAACACTTTGGACTGGAATTACCTAAACGCGATTGACGTGCGTCATGGTGCGTTTTTCATGAAAGTTTAATATTACATCTTAACTGAGCAGAGTGGTTGCAGATTGCCGGCGGGCCATAGAGGGCCAGGGGCGCACCGCTTAAATAATACGATGGATCCGGAGTAAAGATGTGATGAGAAGCTGTGAGTTGTCGCAGTCCCAGTTAGCTGACCTTAGAAAAGATGTCTGTCAGTTAATTGATCAGTTGCGGGAAGACCTGTCACAGGCGCGGGAACAGCAAAGGGCTGAGTTGGCGCTGGTTGATGTGGCACAGCCGGTGGACAGTGCTGAGCAGGCGAGTGACAGTGCCCGTCGGGTGCAGTTGCTGGGACATATTCAGCAGCTTGAAGGAGAGGTTCGTTCTGCGGAGCATGCTTTAAGGCGCCTTGATGAAGGGTTGTATGGTGAGTGTGAAAACTGTGGTGAAATGATCGAACTGAACCGTCTTAAAGCAAATCCTGTTGCAGTGTTGTGTATCGGATGCCAGTCTAATTTTGAAGGCTGAGTGATGCCTGACGAAGTGAAATAAAAAAACCGGGTTTTTTACCCGGTTTTTTTATGGAAAAAATAAACTTCCGGCAATCATTGCTGTCTCTTTTCATGGCCAGCATTGAGAAACTCTGAATGCGGTCAGGTCAGTCAGACACCAGGACGTCAGGCGAGCTTAATTCAGTACTCTGAAAATTACCTGAAAAAAGAAGGTGTCTGATGTTTGGCTGTAAAATACAGTGGCCATCAGTACTGAAGCTCACCATAAAACTGCCTGCCGGATCAGCAGCCAAATAATTGAATTTTGTAAAAAAGATAAAGATTTTACTTCTTTATCCGGCTACTATCTCATGCTAAATAATTTTTTTTGTATAAACGGAAGAGGTTCAGACTGTGCCGGATAAAATGTCGATCTGGAGTCTGGTGGTAAATGCCAGCGTTGTTGTTCAGCTGGTTATGTTGCTGCTGTTACTTGCATCGGTCGTTTCCTGGGTAATGATTTTTCAGCGTCATGCTGTATTACGTCAGGCAAAACAGAAATTACATTATTTTGAAGACCGTTTCTGGTCCGGTATGGATCTCAGCCAACTGTTTCGGGAAGTTAATCATTCCCCGGATGCAGACAATGGGGCCGAAAATATTTTCCGTGCCGGCATTAAAGAATTTACCCGTCTGAATCAGCAGCCGGGCGTTGATCCTGATGCGGTCATGGATGGTGCTCAGCGCAGTATGCGCGTTGCACTGGCCCGGGAAGAAGAGCGTCTGGAAACCCATCTGCCATTTCTGGCAACTGTTGGCTCTACCAGCCCGTATATTGGTCTCTTCGGTACCGTTTGGGGAATCATGAACTCATTCCGTGGCCTGGCAAACGTTCACCAGGCGACACTTGCATCTGTTGCGCCGGGTATTTCCGAAGCCCTGATTGCAACCGCTATCGGTTTGTTTGCTGCGATTCCTGCGGTAATCGCCTACAACCGTTATTCCGCTCAGACTGAAACGCTCATGAACAGTTACGAAACCTTTGCTGATGAGTTCTCCAGCGTGCTGCACCGCCGTGCACATGCCGGGCAATAAGCGGTACTGTTATGATCAGACGTCAGAAGAAGTCCCGCAAGCTCAACTCTGAGATCAATGTTGTCCCGTATATTGATGTAATGATGGTGCTGCTGGTTATTTTTATGATCACAGCGCCTATGCTTACTCAGGGGGTTAATGTTGAATTACCTCAGGCGGGGGCTGACCCGGTGGATACTCAGGATAACGAGCCCGTTATTGTGACGGTCGATAAAGAGGGTAATTATTACATTGATGTCGGTGGCGACCCTGCTGAAGCTGTCAGTGAAGAAGTGGTGTTTGAGCGGATCAGCAAGGTGCTGGCAACGAACCCTAAGAAGCTTTTGCTGGTCAGAGGTGATAAGGGTGTCGATTATGAAGCCGTTGTCGTGCTGATGACATTGCTGCAAGATGCCGGTGCCCCGAGTGTTGGGCTGGTGACTGAGTAAAGCAACTGTGAATTCCCGATCTTATATAATTCCTACGTTTCTCGCTGTATCACTGCATGCAGTTGTGCTGACGCTGTTATTCAACTCATGGTTTGGCCATGCGGATGATGAGCGGAAGGTCACACCGCGTCATGTTCAGGCCAGTATTGTGGATCTGACATCCAAGAGTAAAGCGTCAGAGGAGCAGGCGAAGAAAAGAGAAGAGGCCCGCAAAAAAGCTGAAGAACTGAAGAAGCAGCAGGCTGAACAGAAAAAAGCGGAAGAAGCGAAAAAAGAAGCGGAACGTAAACAGGCTGAAGAGGCTAAGCAGGAAGCCGAACGCAAGAAAGCTGAAGAGGTTAAGCAGGAAGCGGAACGCAAGAAAGCTGAGCAGGCTAAACAGGAAGCGGAACGTAAGAAAGCTGAACAGGCAAAGCAGGAAGCTGAACGTAAAAAAGCAGAGCAGGCTAAGAAGTTAGCTGAGCAGAAGAAAGCTGAAGAGGCGAAGCGTAAGAAAGAAGCCGAGCGTAAGAAGGCTGAAGAAGCTAAGCGCAAGAAAGAGGCTGAACGTAAGAAAGCTGAAGAAGCTAAGCGCAAGAAAGAAGCCGAGCGTAAAAAAGCTGAAGAGGCGAAGCGTAAGAAAGCCGAAGCTGAACGTAAGAAAGCTGAGGAAGCTAAGCGCAAGAAAGAAGCCGAACGTAAGAAGGCTGAAGCTGAGCGGAAGAAGGCAGAGGAAGCATTGCAGGCTGCACTGGATGCTGAAATTGCCGAAGAAGCCCGAATTGCTCAGGAGTTGGCCGATGCTGCCAGCGTAAATAGTTATACTGCCTATATTAAAGGTGAGATTCAGCGTCGCTGGAGCCGTCCGCCCAGTGCAAGGAATGGTATGAAGGTTACGCTGACAATTCATCTGTTCCCCACCGGAGAAGTGGATAACGTCTACGTTAAAAGCTCCAGTGGTGATGCGCTGTTCGATGAGAGCGCCATTCGGGCGGTGAAGCGTGTGGAGCGGTTCGATCAGCTGCAGGACATGCAGTCTGCCTTATTTGATCGGCAGTTCAGAAAATTTGATTTGTTATTTAACCCTGGAGATCTTCGTCAATGAGCAGAATGTTGTCCGGCACAATCATGGTATGCCTACTCTTTTTCAGTTTACTCGCCAGGGCTGAATTAACTATTGAGATAACCGAAGGGGTGGATGAGCCGACACCCGTTGCGGTTGTTCCTTTTGCCTGGAGCGGCACCACCGCGTTACCGCAGGATATCGCAGAGATCGTTACCAATGACCTGAAAACCACCGGTCTGTTCTCACTGATGTCTCAGGACAATATGCTCAGCTTCCCGTCGGAGCGTTCCGGTGTCTTCTTCCGCGACTGGCGGGTGTCAGGCACGGACTTCCTGGTGATTGGCCGGATCAGTCCCCAGGTGGACGGTAACCTTGAAGTTGCGGTTGAAATGTTTGATGTGCTGAAAGAAGAGCGCATTTTAGGTGAAGTGGTGAATGCCAATTTCTCTAATCTGCGGGCTGTGGCGCACTATATCAGTGACAAAATCTATGAAACTCTGACTGGTATTCGCGGAGCGTTCTCCACCCGAATTGTGTATGTGACGGCAGATCTGGTCCGTTCAGGGGTGTATGACTACAAACTGCAAATGGCGGATGCGGACGGTTACGGCGCACAGACTATTCTTCAGTCCGATGAACCGATTATGTCACCGACCTGGTCCCGTGACGGTACTAAGTTGGCTTACGTGTCTTTCGAGACCGGCCGCCCGGCAATCTATATCCAGTACCTGTCTACCGGTCGCCGTGAAAAGGTGCAGTCCTTCTCGGGTCTGAACGGTGCGCCTGCGTGGTCACCGGATGGCAACAAACTGGCACTGGTTCTGTCGAAGGACGGTAACCCTGAAGTCTATGTTCTGGATCTGGTACAGCGCCGTTTAAACCGTGTAACACATCATTTTGGTATTGATACGGAACCTTCCTGGACACCTGATGGTCAATCATTGATCTTTACGTCAGACCGGGGTGGTCAGCCACAGATTTACCAGGTTTATTTACCGACCGGTGATATTACCCGTCTGACGTTTGAAGGGAGCTACAATGCCCGTGGTCGCCTGACTCAGGATGGTCGTTACCTGACCATGGTGCATCAGCAAGGCGGTTCATTCCACATTGCTGTTCAGGATCTGCAGACCGGCCGTCTGGATCTGCTGACTCAGACAGCGATGGATGAATCACCGACGATTGCGCCAAACGGCAGCATTGTAATGTACGCAACCCAGGCCGGCGGCCGGGGTGTGTTAGGGGCGGTGTCTCTGGACGGTAACGTGAAGTATCGTCTGCCATCCGATCGCGGTGATGTCCGTGAACCGGCCTGGTCACCGTTTCTTAACTGATGCGTTTTAAATAGGCTGTTTGCCTGGCAGGCAGCCTTAACAGGTTTCACGTAAGCAGTTGACAGGGAACAATAATAAAGGGTTCTCTGGCTATTGAACTCTTGCGGGAACCACTTAGAATATGCAGTTCTGTGCTTAATGCGGAAAAGATCATGCCAAATTTCAGATGATCGTCGCAAAATGCCACGCAGGACTTGTGTAAAGCCAGTGTAGTTGGGGCAAGGCTATTGCATTCATGGCTGGCAAGCTTTAATTTAGGCAACCACACGTTGCATTAATTTTCGGTTCATTATGAACCAGTTAGAAAACTTTAGGAGTCGTCAATGCAAGCTAAGAATATCAGCAAAGCAGTTGCTTTAGCGCTGACCGTGGTATGGGCTGCCGGTTGTAGCACCACATCTCAGAACACTACTGAAGGCGCGGCTGGCGATACCAGCACTACGTCTACTACCAGCACTACTACCAGCAGTGTTTCCGGTAATGCAATGGATCAGGTTAAGAGCCTGGATAACACGTTCTACTTCGACTTCGACCAGTACACTCTGAAGCCAGAAGCCGTTGCTGCACTGCGTGGTCACGCTAAATACCTGGCGTCTAACCCGTCTGCAAAAGTAACACTGGCAGGTCACGCGGATGATCGTGGTACCCGTGAATACAACATCGCTCTGGGTGAGAAGCGTGCTAAAGCAGCTGCACGTGTTCTGACTATCAACGGTGTGTCCAGCAGCCAGATTGAAGTCATCAGCTACGGTGAAGAGAAGCCAGCAGTTGTGGGTAACAACCCATCTGCATGGGCTCAGAACCGTCGTGCTGTTCTGACTTACTAAGCGTAGGTAAGCAATAACACATGATTAAAGCATGTTCTGTTACTGCTATGGCGCTGGTGCTTGCAAGCACCAGCGCTTTCGCTGCTGATCCGGTACCGGTGATCGAACTTCAGGTGCAGGAAGGGTCTGCCAGCAATTTTTCTCAGGGTAGCGCCGCCAATGGCGATATCCTCCAGTTGCTTGAACAGCTGCAGCGTGAAGTCCAGTCTTTACGGGGCACTGTTGAAAAGCAGCAATATCAGATCAAGAAGATGGAGCGGGATGCCCGTGACCGTTACCGTGATCTGGACCGGCGTATTTCTGCTGCTCAGCAGGGTGCGGCGGCGAATGGCCCGGCATCACCGGAAGGTGATAATACAGGCTCCGATACGGCTGCCACCGACACATCAGCGCCGGCATCTTCAACTCAGGTTACCGATGTTGAAGCCTATCAGGCCGCTTTTGCACTGGTTCGTCAGAAAGATTACAGTGCTGCACTGAGTGCCTTTGATGCCTTTATCAATACTTATCCTTCCAGCCCGCGCTTAGCGAATGCTTATTACTGGCTGGGTGAGGTAAATCTTGCAGAGCAGAATGTTGAACCGGCCAAGCAGGCCTTTCAGTATGTGCTCGATAATTTTGCCAAGCACCGTAAAGCTGCGGACGCCAGCTATAAGCTGGGTGTGATTTTCAAGCAGCAGGGCGATGCAGCGCAGGCAAAATCGTATTTTGAGCAGACTGTTGCTCAGTATCCCGGATCTTCTGCCGCCAATCTGGCGCAGGATCAACTCAAGTAAAAACTTCAAAGATGGCAGTCAGTACTGGCTGCCAGTGACAGATTAATGATGAATACTTCTCCGAAAAAAGCTGTCGTGCTTTTATCCGGCGGTCTGGACTCCGTGACCGCACTGGCAATGGCTCAGGAAGCCGGTTATGAATGTTATGTGCTCAGTTTTGATTACGGTCAGCGTTCCCAGACCGAGCTGAATGCAGCTAAGAAAATTGCTGCTCAGATGAATGTGGCTGATCACAAGGTTGTTCGTCTGCACCTTGAAGACTTCGGTGGTTCTGCACTTACTGATGACAGTATCGACGTGCCAGTCGAGGAAGAAGAAGGCATTCCGGTTACCTATGTACCTGCCCGTAATACTGTCTTCATGTCACTGGCGCTGGCCTGGGCAGAAGTGCTGGAAGCCAAGTACATTTCCATTGGTGTCAATGCGGTTGATTATTCCGGGTATCCGGATTGCCGTCCTGAATATGTGGCAGCTTTTGAAACCATGGCGAACCTGGCAACTAAAGCTGGGGTTGAAGGCGATGGCATTAAGATTTTGACCCCGCTGATCGACCTGACCAAATCTGAAATCATTGCTGAAGGTAACCGTCTGGGCGTGGATTATGGTCTGAGTGTGTCATGCTACCAGGCCGATGATGACGGCCGTGCCTGCCGCGAGTGCGACAGTTGCCGTATCCGTGCCAAAGGCTTTGCCGACGCCGGCGTTTCTGATCCTACCCGTTACCAGCCGTAAGCTTTATACAGCGGAGTGTGCCGGTGATGCCAAAAGCACCGGCAACAATGCTATACTCCGCAGCTTAAGAAAACCGACCCCACTTACAGCGTAAACGCTGTGTTGATGACAAGATCTACACAATGCTAACGAAACACGAATTAGATGACCGCATTCTGGTCCAGGAACACCTTGCAAGGGAACGTTTGCCGGTTGATGTCGACCAGGCCCAGCGCGAAGAATACAAGCAGCGAATCAAGCAGTTACTGATTGAAAAAGATGCCTGTCTGGTCGCGCATTACTACACCGAAGAGGTTCTTCAGGAACTGGCGGATGAAACCGGCGGCTGCGTCTCTGATTCACTGGAAATGGCCCGGTTTGGCAATCAGCATCCAGCCAAGACACTGGTGGTTGCCGGGGTACGTTTTATGGGGGAGACAGCCAAAATTCTCAACCCTGAAAAACGTGTTCTGATGCCGACACTGGAAGCCACCTGTTCACTGGATCTGGGCTGCCCGGAAAAAGAATTTACAGCATTCTGTGACGCCCATCCTGATCATGAAGTGGTGGTGTACGCCAATACCTCTGCGGCGGTTAAAGCCCGTGCTGACTGGGTGGTTACGTCTGGTATTGCGCTTAAGGTCGTAGAGCATCTGGCAGATCAGGGCAAGAAAGTTATCTGGGCACCGGACAAGCATCTGGGCGAGTATGTCCAAAAGCAGACCGGTATTGAAATGCTGATGTGGGATTCTTCCTGTATCGTCCATGAAGAATTTAAGGCACAGCGCCTGCTGGATATGAAGCAGGTATATCCGGACGCTGCAGTACTGGTTCACCCGGAATCACCGGATCCGGTGGTGCAGATTGCCGATGTAGTGGGTTCGACCACCCAGATTATCAATGCCGCCCGTGATCTGCCAAACAAGCAGTTTATCGTTGCGACTGATAAAGCGATTTTCTACAAGATGCGTCAGGCCGCACCGGACAAAGAATTTATCGAAGCGCCTACCGGCGGTTCCGGTGCCACTTGCCGTAGCTGTGCACACTGCCCGTGGATGGCAATGAACGGTCTGGAAAATGTCCTCAGTGCGCTGGAAAACGGCACGGATGAAGTTATCGTTGATGATGCGCTGCTGGATGATGCCCGTCGTCCTCTGCAGCGGATGCTCGATTTTTCCAGCCAGATGGTGAAGTAATGATGCTGCGTTCAGCTTTGTTAGTCACTGTAATGGGGGCCGGTGTAATGCTGGCCGGGTGTGATGGTATGCCAGGCAGCGAACCTGATCTTAATGCCCTGGCTGAACAGTGGAATACACCTGCGAAGCAGTGGAGCGAAGCTGATTTGCTGCGTCTTGACCGGGGCCAGAAGTTTTATAAGCGTACCTGTGCTGCCTGTCACATGGGAAGTGGTGAAGGTCAGGTCAGTGTGGGTGCGCCTGCACTGAAAGATAATGCTTTTGTCAGCGATGAAGTTGAACCATTGATTGAGCTGGTACTGGAAGGAAAAGGAACCATGCCAGGTTTTTCCCATTCAGTGACCGGAATGGAGCTGGCGGATATCCTGACTTACATTTCTAATGCCTGGGGAAATGACAGCGGTATGACCTTTACAATGGAGCAGGTTGACGCGCTGCGCTGATCTGTTTCTGACTCTGAAAAAAAACCGGCTTATGCCGGTTTTTTGTTATCTGAAGATAGCTTTGTAACGGTTAGCCGCGTTTGTCGACCATCAGTAATGCGTAACCGGTGGCTACCAGTTTGTCTCCTACGTGCACGTCTGTGCGCATCTTCACGCGACGGCGGCGCTGGTCGATTTCCTCAATGGTACCGGTGGCTTTCGCAGTATCACCGATCAGTACCGGCGCTTTAAATTTAATCTGCTGGTCAAGGTAGATACAGCCTGGTCCCGGAAGCTTGGTGCCTGCTACGGTAGAGATCAGGGCGCCACAAAACATACCGTGAACGATCCGCTGTTTGAAAGGGGTGGCAGCGGCGTATTCTTCGTCCAGATGTACCGGATTAGTGTCGCCGGACAGTTCAGCGAACAGGTTAACATCGGCTTCGCTGATGGTTTTCTCGTAGGAGTCGCTCATGCCTACTTCCAGATCTTCCAGATAGTAGCCGTGTAAATCTTGCATACATTTTCCTCTTGTCTGCAATCGTATCGCGCAGCCCGGTGATGCGGTTTCCGGGCAGCATACAGGTTTCAGAATCAGGCGTTATGCCGTCGGTTAAACAGGTTTATGACTCGTTTCCGGTAACTGTTTTAACCTTCCGACAATCTTATACTGGAAATATAAGTGAAAACCCTTATAAAATGATGGGCGCACTGATCATCAGGGTGTTAAGTAAAACATGCTTTTGCCCCTTAGCGAAGGTCAGAACAGAAAAATACACGGCTTCCTGACATAAAAAAGCCCTGCCCGCAGGGCGCTACAGTAAAAGAGTGGAATAGGTTATGGCGGAATACAGAGCACCGGTTGCGGATATGCGGTTCACCCTGAAACATGCAGCGGGTTTGCAGCAGCTGGCTAAGCTGCCCCAGTTTGAGGATGCCAGCGATGACATGGTGACGGCGATCCTTGAAGAAGCCGGCAGAATTGCCGGTGAAGTGCTGTCCCCGCTGAATGTCAGCGGTGATCAGCAGGGGTTACAGCAGCATGATACTGACGTACAGACCCCGGACGGATTTCGGGAAGCTTATCAGGCCTTTATCGAAGGCGGATGGGGTTCATTACAGTTCGATCCGGAGCATGGCGGACAGGGTATGCCTTATGTGTTGTCCATTGCTGTGATGGAAATGTGGCAGGCGGCCAATATGTCCTGGGGCTTGTGCCCGTTACTGACCCAGGGCGCGGTTGAGGCTCTGGCAAGCAGTGCCAGTGATGAACTGCAGCAGACATATCTGCCAAAACTGATCAGCGGTGAATGGACCGGCACCATGAACCTGACTGAACCCGCCGCCGGTTCTGATCTGTCAGTCATTCGTACTAAAGCGGTACCAAACGGCGACCATTATCTCATCAGCGGACAAAAGATATTCATCACCTGGGGTGAGCATGATATGGCGGAAAATATCGTCCATCTGGTGCTGGCCCGTTTACCGGATGCGCCGCCGGGCGTGAAAGGAATATCATTGTTTCTGGTGCCTAAGTTTTTACCGGATACTGCCGGCAACCCGGCCAGCCGGAATGACTGTCAGGTTGTCTCCCTTGAGCATAAGCTGGGCATTCATGCCAGCCCGACCTGTGTGATGTCCTACGGGGATAATGGCGGTGCTGTTGGTTACTTGGTCGGCGCTGAAAATCAGGGGCTGGCCTGTATGTTCAAAATGATGAATAACGCCCGCCTGGCGGTAGGTTTACAGGGGGTGGCGATAGCGGAAAGGGCCTATCAGCATGCAGTTGAGTTTGCCCGCGAACGTGTTCAGGGGCGTGCAGTAGGCTTTGATCAGGCAGGTCCTATTATCCGTCATGCTGACGTGCAGCGCATGTTGCTGACCATGCGGGCGCTGACTGAGGCGGGCCGGGCGCTGACCTATGATGCCTGCGCCAGTATCGACTGGGCGTCACAGAACCAGCATGAAGATCTGCAGCAAACTCACGGTGCCCGTGCGGCATTGCTGACTCCAGTTGTTAAAGGCTGGTGTACCGAGCTGGCGCAGGAAGTCACCTCGCTGGGTGTACAGGTTCATGGTGGGATGGGCTTTATCGAAGAAACCGGTGCTGCTCAGTACTACCGGGACGCACGTATCCTGCCAATCTATGAAGGCACCAACGGTATTCAGGCGATGGATTTGGTAGGGCGTAAGCTGATTTTTGATAACGCCGCTGCTTTTAATGTATTGATGGCTGAAATCCGGGCCGATATCGGTAGTGCAGAAGCTGCCGGTTTGGCTGTTCAGGCTGAGGCTTTACAGGCTGCAGTGCAGTGCTGGGAAGGTTCTGCCGAGTTTATTCTTCAGCAACAGGCAGGTGATCCCCTGCTGGCCGGTGCGGTGGGGCAGCATTTCCTGATGTTGTCCGGGTATGTTTGCGGTGGCTGGCAGTTACTGCGTCAGGCGGTTGCCTGTCAGTCTGAGGCTGACATCAGTCCGCAGTACAGGGCCGGTAAGCAAAAGGTCTGTGATTTCTATCTTCAGCAGATTTTGCCGCGTATTCACGGCCATGCTGAAACCTTACAAAAGGGCAGTGCTGCGGTTACCGCGATGTCTGAAGAAGAATGGCTGAGTTCTATCGGTTAAAATCATTCACGGAAATGTACAGATATGAAAAGGGCCTTCATGATGAAGGCCCTTTTTATTTGAGTCATTTAGTCTTGCGAGATCATATGAATATCCCGCTGAGGGAACGGAATTGTGCAGCCTGCCGCTTCAACCGCTGACTTGAGTGCCACACGGCTATCAAAGAAGAAAGACCAGTAGTCTTCTGTTTTCACAAAGCCGCGAACGAGGAAGTCTACAGAGCTGTCGTTCAGGTTAACGACGGCGACCACATTGCCTTCGTTCTGCAGGATGCGGGCATCTTCAGCCAGTACCGCTTCCATCGCTGTTTTGGCTTTGCCCAGATCATCGCTGTAGGAAACCCCGATATTGATTTCCACCGCACGGATATCGCTGTGGGTGTGGTTGATGATGTTGCCGTTAGCCAGTGGGCCGTTAGGGATGATCAGGGTGCGCTTATCGAACGTTTGCAGGGTAGTAACGAAGATACCGATATCGCTGACCACGCCTTTCAGTCCCTGGGCTTCAATATAATCGCTGACCTTAAAGGGACGGAAAATTAGAATCATCACGCCACCGGCAAAGTTAGACAGACTGCCCTGCAGTGCCAGGCCAACTGCCAGGCCGGCAGCACCCAGAACGGCGATGAAAGAAGTTGTTTCGATGCCGACCATGGAGGCGACGCTGATCACCAGCAGCACTTTCAGCAGTACATCCAGCGCACCGCCAAGGAATTTTGCGAGGGTTTCATCCGGAAAATGGCGGATCATGGTGGTTTTAGCGAAGTTGCTGATTTTTTTTATGACCCAGAGGCCCACGATCAGAACCACGATTGCCAGCAGTATCTGCCCGCCATAGATGGTGGCGAGGTTGATCAGGTTCTCGTATTGCGACTGTAAGATGTCCATAGGTGTACCGTTTTTGTATGAGTAAGTTGATGAGTTAAGCAGGAAACCGGGAAATGATAACCGGCTGATACTGTCATCTGGCTGAACAGAATGGCGCTCGTAGCTGTTTCTGAGCGAAGTGTTTGAATCAGGATGTATCTGGTTGTCTTGCGGTAGTATCTGTACGTCTTTGCAGGTAAGCTTCTGATTGCTGGAAGGCTGGGGCGATATTATGTGCTGCAGATGGTTTCCAGCGTCTGAGACTAATTTTTATGTGTTGTTACAACGGGCATCTATGATCACCAAAATTTTAATTACCCTCGCTGTTATTGCTGCCTGTTACTTTTATCTGAAATTCAAACGCAAACGTGCCGCCGCTTCTCAGCCTGCGGTAAGGGTTATCCCTGATACAGATATTGATCCACGACCTCCGTTTCGCTTGCTGGCGGTTATCCTGGTAGTTCTGGCGCTGGTAGGTGGTGCTTCGGTTGCGGCTTACCACTGGTATGACGGCCGTACGCTGCTGCAAGTGCAGTTAACACCGGCAGGGGAGGGGGAGAGTCGCGACTATCAGGTGTATAAACGGGACCTTGAATTACGCCGGTTCACCACGGTAGAAGGCCAGATTGTCCGGGTGGCGGATTCCGACCGGCTGATTGTGACAGAAGTACCACAGGACTGAACACCGCGGCCGGTATGGCTGACATAAAAAAAGCCACGGTATTAGGGGATACCGTGGCTTAATGAATGTTGATGAAACTTTCATTAGGGAAATACAACGCTGCGGCTTAATTATAACTGCTTAGCGTTTGAATTCCGGCAATTATTACTTGTGATGTGAGTGCCGAATTCTGCAGCGCGGATTAAAAGTATTGGTCTCAATAAAGGATTCGTCAAGGGGTTTTCTGCTTAATTTTTAGTCTGATTTATCGCTTTTCAGTGTGTCTCTTCAGTTGCCTGACCGGTAGCTATCTTTATTAAATACATGAATAAAATATGCTAACTTCATGAAATTTTATGTATTTAATCATGAAATACTTTATTTTTTTCGGATCTGGCTGGCCGAATTAATTTTGCATGACGCATCTGCAAAAAATATGTGTAAGCTGCTTTCACGTCAGATGTCCCGGGATTTCTGCCCTTGCGTTTTGATTTCAAACCCATAATGGTTAGTCTGTCGACCTTTTGCCTATATCCCAACTTGGGTTTTAACCTATAGTTTCACTACGCTTTCGGGGCCGACAGTTACATGGCCGTTTGCGGGGTAAATCAGGGATAAGACAGGGATTCAGGACGATGAAAGAATTGGGGCTCAGGCACCGGTTTGCAGGCTTCATGACGGTAATTATTCTGGCATTTGCCAGTGCCGGTACCGTACAGGCTTTGTTTTTGAAGGGCCAGCGCAATGACTGGAATGGCCTCCGGGAACAAGCACTTGCCCGTGAACAGCTGTTAGCGGTTATCCGCTCGCAAATGGGGTACGGGTCACTGATCCATAATTTCAAAAATTATGTGTTGCGGGGGCAGGACAGCTACTACCTGCAATTCACAGAAAATCATTTAGCGGTAACCCTGGGAATTAAACGCTATCGCCAGCTCGGCGGGCTGACAATATCGGAACGCAATGCACTGGATAATATTCAGCAGGTGGCCGATGAGTATCTGGCTTCAGCCACTGCCGTCAGGGATCTACTGGCCCGGGGTGCTGACAGCGGCAGCATTGATAAGAGCGTTAAGATTTCAGATGCCCCAGCAGTTAAGGGGCTTGCCGATTTGCAGGCCCGTAACACTGAGTTGTTGGCAATCTATATTCAAAGAATTGAGTCCCGGGTTGATTCTGCATTTACCAGTGTTTTGCCGTTGATGCTGGCATCACTTGCCGTCGTTCTGCTTGCCGGGTTGCTGTTTTACCGCTATCTCACCGGTTGGCATCGTTCTTTACGTACCGCGCCCGCTGGTCAGTATCAGGGTATAGCAGGAGAGGCAGGCGACAGTCCGGAACCGGTGGCGGGGCACGCTGAACACTCTGCCAGCCGTATTTCACTTTTATCTGAAGAGACCGCCGCTGTTGTTGAGCAGAATAAAGCCGTGATTGCTGAACTGGATCATAAAGCTCTGCAGTAAGTGATGAACCCAGGTATTTTTAAAGTCAGTGAATGGGCTTGTGTGCGGTTAAGGTTCTTGTAAAATGTTGGTTTTAAAGACATGCCTGAAGAGCGAACATGAAGAGTTATCTGTTTACTACAGAGAATGACCGCGGCGGTGTAATGCTGTGTGATATTGAAGATTTTGATGAAGCCATTGTTTATCTTCGTAAGCGCTTTAAAGGGGTGGTAAGCGTGGTTGCCGGTGAGGAAAACTGGGAGTTGCCGCCCGAAGAACGTGAATCGGCTTTACCGCCGGACGCCGGTGCGCCGGATACCTGATATATACGCGTAGCCTTGCTGCGCCGGTCTGACCGCCCTTGCTGATGCAGGGGCTTTTTTGTTTATATGGCTTATCGCAACTGAGTGCCCCGTACCCTATGTTCCGAATCTATCACTCGAACTCGCTGGAATTACAGAAAGATCTGCTGGTGGAAATGATCCGCCGTGAGCCTTTACCCAATCCTTTCAGCCGGGAACAGATTCTGGTGCAGAGTCCCGGCATGGCCCAGTGGTTAAAGCTGGAACTGGCAGAGCGTCTGGGCATTGCCGCCAATATTGAATTCCCTTTACCGGCATCTTTCCTGTGGCGCATCTTTACCCAGGTATTATCCAGTGTGCCGGAGCGCTCAGCGTTTAACAAAGAAGCCATGACCTGGCTATTGGTAAGACTGTTACCGGATTATCTTTCTAAGGATGCTTTCCTGCCGCTGCAGCAATACCTGCGAGGCGATGATAACGGCTATAAGCTTTATCAACTGAGTGCCAAAGTCGCCGATATTTTTGACCAGTATCTTGTATACCGCCCTGACTGGATCGCTGCCTGGGAGGCGGGTGATCCGCTGCAGGATATTACCGAATCACAACCTTGGCAGCCTGAACTTTGGCAGGCACTGGTGGCAGAGGTGGCCGCGCTGGGGCAGCCCCACTGGCACCGGGGTAATATGTTCAATGACTTCCTGGCAGCGTTGCGCAGCGGTGCTTTCGACACCTCGCAACTGCCGGAGCGGGTCTATGTCTTCGGTATTTCGGCATTGCCTGGTAACTTCATCGAAGCATTGCAGGCGCTGGGTCAGCAGGTGGATGTTCATCTGATGGTGAATAATCCGTGCCGTTATTTCTGGGGGGACATTGTCGACCCTAAGTATCTGGCAAGATTGCATCAGCGCTGGCTGTCCAAACCGGGTATGACAGAACAGAACTATTACAGCCACGGTAATCCGTTGCTGTCTTCCATGGGCAAGTTGGGCCGGGACTATTTGTATCAGCTTCAGGAACTGGGCGCTCAGGAAGTAGAACTGTTTGAATCTCCGCTGACAGAGAGCCGTCAGGGGGTGTTACAGCACATTCAGAACGACATTTTGCATCTGGATGATCCGGCAGCCAATAAATTGCTGTCCGATGAGGAAAAGCGTCAGATATCCTCCGATGATCAGTCGCTGATGCTGCACAGTGCTCACAGCCACCTGCGTGAAGTGGAAGTGCTGTACGATCAGTTGCTGGCCATGCTGGATGAAGATCATAGCCTGACACCCCGGGACATTATTGTCATGGTGCCCGATGTGGCCACCTATGCGCCGTATATTGAGGCGGTGTTTGGGAATGCGCCGGCAGGGCGCTTTATCGGCTATTCCATTTCCGACCGGACCGCCCAGCAGGAAAGCCCGTTGCTGATGAGTTTTTTTGCGCTGCTATCCCTGCCGCAGAGCCGGTTAACCGTGTCTGATGTGCTGGCCATTCTGGAAGTGCCCGCCGTATTACGCCGCTTCCAGCTGGATGAAGCAGGCTTTGAACGGTTGCGGCGCTGGATTGATCAGACCAATATCCGCTGGGGGCTGGACAGCCGTCAGCGCTCCGGCATGGAATTACCGGCATTTGAACAGAACTCCTGGCAGTTTGGCTTGAAGCGGATGCTGGCCGGTTACGCCATGGGTGGTAGCGATGAACTGTGGCAGGGCATTGATCCCTATGCCGAGATTGAAGGCATTGAAGCCCGGGATCTGGGGCAACTGGCTGAATTCATCGAGTTGCTGGAATTTTGCCTGAGCAGCCTCAGTGAACCCCGCAGTATTGAAGACTGGTTACAGATCATTAACCACCTGCTGAACAGTGCATATGATCCGGATGCCGCCGATGAAGTGGTCCTGAATCAGATCCGTGAAGCGCTGGAGAATCTCAGTAATACCCTGCAGGAAAACCGTTTCGAAGCGCCGCTCAGTGCGCAGGTCTTCAACGACTGGCTGCAGGAGCATCTCGGCAGTCAGCGTTCCAGCCAGCGCTTCCTGGCCGGAGCGGTTAACTTCTGTACCCTGATGCCTATGCGGGCGATTCCTTTCAGGGTGGTCTGTTTGCTTGGTATGAATGACAGTGTTTACCCGCGCAGCATTGCGCCGGTGGGTTTCGACCTGATGGTGAAACACACCCGTCGCGGGGACCGTTCCCGCCGGGATGATGACCGCTATCTGTTCCTTGAAGCCCTCCTGTCTGCACAGGAGCGGCTCTACATCAGTTATCTGGGACGCAGCGCACAGGATAACTCCCCCCGGGTGCCGTCGGTGCTGGTCAGTGAGCTGCTGGAATACTGCCAGCAGAACTATATCGATGAACAGGGTGGGCTAGCTGTGACAGAATTCACCGAGCACCCTTTGCAGCCGTTTAACCCGGCGTATTTTGGGCAACACCCGCAATTATTCAGTTATGCGGATGAATGGTTACCCGCGGCAGGGGGCGGGGGCGAACAGCCGGATCAGTTCCTTACCCAGCCACTGGAGCCGGAGGCACTGCCAACGCTGGAGCTGAAAGACCTGCTGGCGTTTGCCCGTAACCCGGTGAAGCATTTCTTCCAGCGCCGGTTGCAGGTGTATTTTCTGGATCACAGCATCGTTAACCAGGATGAAGAACCGTTTCAGCTGGATGGTCTGGAAGGCTATCAGCTGAAGCAGCGCCTGCTGCTGGCGGCCCTGAACGGTGAAAGCCTGAGTAAATTGCTGGCCCGGGTTGAAGCGGCCGGCGAACTGCCATACGGACTGGCGGGGCAGCTGCAGACCCGCAAGCTGGTCCATGACTGCCAGGAAATGGCACAGAAGATGGAAGCCTATTACAGCGGACATCCTGCCCGCCGGGAATGCCGTCTGACCCTTGAACTGGAAGATGGCAGCGAAACAGAACTGACCGGCTGGCTGGACGATTACCATGAAAACCGTCTGTTACGTTACCGTCCGGCTCATTCAAAAGGGCGGGACATGGTGAGCCTGTGGCTTGAGCATCTGGTCAGTATGGCTCATGACAATCATCACGATTCCTGGTTCTTCGGGCTGAACGGCCGCCACGGGTTCAAAATGTTTTCTGCGACCAAAGCCCGGGGTCATCTTCAGGACTGGCTGAATCTTTATCGTCGGGGGCTCTGTGAACCGCTGCCACTGCCTGCGGACACTGCCTGGGAATGGATGACGGTGAATGAAGAGAAAGGCCCGGAGACGGCCGCTCAGAAAGCCGAGAGCCGTTTTAATCATGATGCCTTCAGTCCGGGGGAGTCTGCAGATGCCTATATCGCCCGGGTGTATCCGGAGTTTGCTTCACTGGGTGAAGCATTCGTGCGGCTGACCGAACAGTGTTACCAGCCGATGCTGGCCTGGTACGAAACTTCAAATGAGCAGGACGCCGATGACTGAATCTGTAATCCCACGGGATGTCACACCGGAACAGCTGAACCCGCTGACGTTTCCTCTGCATGGCCAGCGGCTGATAGAAGCCAGCGCCGGTACCGGTAAAACCTTCACCATTGCAGCACTGTATTTACGCCTGCTGCTGGGCCATGGCGCCGACGGTGCCGGCCGGGAAGCCCCACTGAGTGTGGATCAGATACTGGTGGTGACCTTTACCGAAGCGGCTACTGAGGAGTTGAGAGAGCGAATCCGGGCACGGATTCAGCAAGCCCAGCAAGCGTTTTTAGCGGTTGCCGGCGACGGCACCCTGTCGGATGATCCGATCCTGCGTCAGTTGCTGGTGGATCAGGGCGACGCCGAAGAACAGTTGCGGGCGGCAAAACTGCTGGAGCTGGCTGCCCGGCAGATGGATGAAGCGGCCATTTTTACCATTCATGGTTTCTGTCAGCGGATGCTCAAACAGCATGCCTTTGAAAGTGGTGCACTGTTTGCCACAGAGCTGCTGACCGATGATGCGGACCTGCGCCGTCAGGCGTTACTGGATACCTGGCGTAGCCTCAGTTACTGCCTGCCGGAAGAGCTGACCGAAGCTTTATTGCAAATCTGGCCGACCCCCGACCGTTATATGCAAACCCTGCGGCCGTACCTGGGGCAGAGCGAAGCAGAGTTTACCCCGGATTGCCGGGGTTATGACTTGCTTAGTGGCTGGCAGGATTATCAGCAAAAGCTGCAGGGATTCCGTGAACAGTGGCTGGCCAGTGAAACCGATCTGGTTGAGCTGATCCAGAACTCCGGCGTGAACAAGAATTCTTACCGCAAAGCTTCGGTCCCGAAATACATCGGGGTAATTGACAGCTTCGCCCGGGGGGACATCAGGCAGGTTCCGGAAGCAGAAATGCAGCGTTTCCGGCAATCGGTGCTGGCGGCGAAAACCCCGGCAGGCAAAGCGGTGCCTGAACATCCTTTATTTGATCTTTGTGATGCTTACTTTGAGTGGCGTCTGCCTCTGCGGGAAATTCTGCTTCATCAGGGGCTTGAGCAACTGAATAAGCGGTACAGCGTGCTCAAGCAGCGGCTCAGCGTACTCTCGTTTGATGACCTGCTGAGTAATCTTGATCAGGCGTTGCAGCGGGATACCCACAATATTCTCGGACAGCGTATTGCTGAACAGTATCCGGTGGCGCTGATTGATGAATTTCAGGACACCGATCCCCTGCAGTATCGGATCTTCAGTCATCTGTACGGGGGCAACGAAACCACCGGCCTGTTTATGATCGGTGATCCGAAGCAGGCGATTTATGGTTTCCGCGGTGCGGACATCTTTACCTACATTCAGGCCCGCCGTGCGGTAAAGGCACACTATACCCTTGGCACAAACTGGCGCTCTGCCAGCAAGATGATTCAGGGGGTTAACCGCCTGTTCGAATATCATTCCGCGCCGTTTATGTATAACCGGGACATTCCGTTCCTGCCGGTGGATGCCGCTAATAAAGCAGATAAAACACCTTTTACCCTGGCCGGTCAGCCACAGACACCCCTGAATCTTTGGTTTGGCGAACGGGAAATTCAAAGTAAGAAATCCTATCTGAACAGTATGGCGCAGGCCTGTGCCAGCCACATTGCAGATGTACTGGCGGCCGCCGCCCGGGGCGAAGCCCTGATCGGTGACCGGCCGGTGGAAGCAAAAGACATTGCCATTCTGGTGCGTGACCGGACCGAAGCCAATGCGGTGCGTCAGGCGCTGGCCGGCCGTGCAGTGGCCAGTGTCTACCTCAGTGGCCGGGAAAGTGTGTTTAATAGCCAGGAAGCGGTGGATCTGAATCTGATTCTGCAGGCCATCCAGCATCCGCAGGACGAACGCCGGCTTCGGGCTGCACTGGCGACCGGCCTGTTAGATTACCCGGCAAGCTTTTTAGAACGGTTAAACCGGGATGAACAGCTGTGGGAAAGCCTGGTGGCAGAGTTCAGTGGCTATCACGATTGCTGGCTGAACCTGGGTATCTTGCCCATGCTGCGGCGCTTACTTGCTCGCCGGCAACTGGCCGAACAGCTACTGGCCGGGGAACAGGGGGAGCGCCGACTGACGGACCTGCTGCATCTCGGTGAAATACTCCAGCGGGTGAGCCTTGAACAGGACAGCATGACCAGCCTGATGCGCTGGTTCAGCGATCAACTGCTGTCACCCAACGGTGAAAATGATGAGCAGCGTCTGCGGCTGGAAAGTGACCGGGCGCTGGTGACGGTGATCACCGTGCATAAGAGTAAAGGTCTGGAGTATCCGCTGGTGTATCTGCCTTTTGCCTGCACCTTTAAACCGGCTACTCAGGCCAGTTATCACGATGATGACGGCCGCTATAAGATTGACCTGACGGCTGCAGATGAAGCACTGGCTGCTGCCGATAAAGAACGGCTGGCGGAAGACGTCCGCCTGCTATATGTGGCACTTACCCGGTCGGTATATGCCTGCTATGTGGGGCTGGCAAACCTGCAGGACGGCCGCCGCAAAGCCAGTGGTCTGGCTCGCAGCGCACTGGGTTATCTGCTGTTACAGGGCGATGCCGATATGGTGCCGGGTAAAAAAGCCCCCGTGCCGGATCTGGATGCCCAGCTGGACAGCCTACTGGCGACTGCTGAAGGCTCAATAACCGTCACTGAACCGCCGAAACCGGTAGCTGCAGAACAACAGTCACTGTTTGCTGACGACGATCATGATGCAGCGGATGTCGGTATTTCTCCCGATATTGAAGCTGCAGAACCACAGGCCCGGACGTTTGCCCGCCGCTTACTGCGTGACTGGCGTATCTCCAGTTATTCAGCGCTGACCAGCCACGCCAGCCACAGCCTGCCAAACCTGCCGGGGCTGGATCTTGAAGTGGCGGATGAGGCTGACAGCGGCTCCGATAGCGGCGCGGATGCCACGCCGGTTTACGATATTTTTACCTTTCACAAGGGAGCGCAGGCCGGTACGTTTTTGCACGAAATTTTTGAATCGGTGGATTTCACCGATTACCGCACCCCTGAGGTGGCGGAATTGCTGGAAGCCCGCAGCCTGGTCATGGGCTATGAGCCGGAATGGCTGCCCGTACTGCAGCAACTGCTGGACGATGTACTGCAATGCCCGCTGAATACTGAAACCGGACTGACCCTGGGGCAGATCAGCAATGCGCAGCGTTTGGTGGAAATGGAGTTTATGCTGCCTTCTGAAGGCCTGAATGCCGGCGGGTTAAATGCGCTGGTTGCCCGTCATGACCCGCTTTCTCAACATGCGCCGCCGCTGGATTTCGCGCCGTTACGGGGCATGTTGAAAGGCTTTATCGATCTGGTGTTTGAGTATCAGGGGCGCTATTACATTCTCGATTACAAATCCAATCATCTGGGCAGTTCGACCGACGATTACAGCCCTGAAAAACTTGATCAGGCCATGCTGGAGCACCGTTATGACCTGCAGTATCAGCTGTATACGCTGGCGCTGCACCGTCTGCTTGCCAGCCGTTTGCCCGGCTACCGCTATGAGCAGCATTTCGGCGGCGTTTACTATCTGTTCCTGCGGGGCATGCGGGCCGGTATGCCAGGCTACGGTGTGTTTTATAACCGGCCCTCACTGGCACTGGTGACCGAAATGGATGCGTTGTTTAAAGCTGAACTGAAGGATATTCCTGCGATGGAGGGCGCTGGCGATGAAACCGCATGAGTCTGCTCTGAATGCTTATTTTGAACCTTTGCTCCGGGCCCGTCAGCAGAACCTGCTGAGGCCGCTGGATTATCAGTTTGCCCGTTTTATCTGCGAACAGGACAGCGCTGCAGATCAGCATCTGGCATTACTGGCGGCGTTTACCAGTTATCAGTTGGGCCGGGGAGATGTCTGTTTACCACTGGACCGGATTGCCAGTCTGGTGGATGAATGGCCGAAAGTGTTGCGTAAAGAGTTCCGGCTGTTATTTAACGCACTGGAGAGCGACTGTTTGCGGCCGCAGCCTGCTGTTGAAACAGTCCCTGTTGTCGATGATACGCCGGTTACCCTCGACATGTTTGCAGAGCCGCCAGCGCCTCAGGTACCGGCAGGCTTCGTGTCAGCCACATCTTTAAGTGACCGTTACAGCAGCATGGGTGAGCCGGGTGAAGAAGCGCCGCTGATCTTTGACGGTGAGCGTGTCTATCTGCAGCGGTATTTCAGTTTTGAAGCCTACCTGAACAGCCAGATTAACCGTCTTGCTCAGCCGCTGGACGTTGATGAGTCAAGTCTTAAGCAGGGGCTGGCACAGCTGTTCAAACCTGATCCGGCACAGACGGTTGACTGGCAGCAGGTGGCGGTTGCTGTCGCCCTGCGGCGGCGTTTCAGTATTATCAGCGGTGGCCCGGGTACCGGCAAGACCACCACCGTGACCCGGTTACTGGCGCTGTACATTCAGCAACAGTGTTTACAGCATGGCGCAGATTTTGTACCGGCGATTAAACTGGCAGCCCCCACAGGTAAGGCGGCAGCAAGGCTGAGTGAATCCATTGCTCAGGCCCGTGATCAGCTGAATATTTCCCCGGAGATTATTCAGCGGATTCCGGTGGAAGCCACTACCATTCACCGTTTACTCGGCACGATCCCTAACAGTAAATCCTTCCGGCATAACGCGGAAAACCCGCTGCATCTTGAGTTACTGGTAGTTGATGAAGCCTCCATGATCGATTTGCCTATGATGGCCCGGCTGTTGGCAGCGTTGCCGCCGCAGGGGCGCATCATTCTGATCGGTGATAAACATCAGCTGGCCTCTGTGGAAGCGGGCAGTGTGCTGGGCGACATCTGTGCCTGGCATTTGCAGGCGGGCAATAGCCAGTCTGTTACATCTGCTGAGCTGCAGTACAGTGCTGATCAGGCAGGGTACCTGAGCCGGGTGTGTGGTTTGGATGCCCGCAGTGTTGCCGGCGGGAGGAAAGCAGTGGCCGACAGTCTTGCGCTGTTACGGCACAGTTACCGGTTTGATGCTGCCAGCGGAATTGGTCAGCTGGCGGCGGCGATCAATGCCGGTGATGCCGCGCAGGTTGAGCCGGTGCTGAATAAAGGTTATGAGGATATTGATTTTATACCGTTATCTTCTGACAGTTATCCGCAACTGATAGAGGCTGCGGCACAAGGGTATTCAGAGTATCTGCGGGCGTTGCGGGCCGGTACTGCGCCACTGGAGGTACTGAAGGTTTTTGCCCGGGTTCAGCTGCTGGCGGTACTGCGTCAGGGTGTTTACGGAGTAGAAGGCCTTAATCAGGCGCTGGAGCAGCGGCTAAACCGCATGGGGCTGATTCAGACCAGCCAGCAATGGTATGCGGGCAGGCCGGTAATGATCGTCCAGAATGACCACCAGTTAGGGCTGTATAACGGCGATATCGGCATTGTTCAGCCGGATCAGGATGGTCGGGTGAGAGTCTGGTTTGAAGATCCGCACCACCCGGACGGTGTGCGGGGTGTGTTACCCAGCCGGTTGCCGGGCCATGAAACCGTGTTTGCGATGACGGTGCATAAAAGTCAGGGTTCAGAGTTTGCCCGGGTGCTGATGATCCTGCCACCGGAAGACGGTCCGCTGATGACCCGCGAGCTGGTATATACCGGGGTGACCCGGGCAAAACAGCGGCTCGAGCTGTACGCCCGTCTGTCCAGCCTGAAAGGCGCCACGTCCCGTCGTACGGAGCGGGCCAGTGGTCTGGGCGCTAAGCTTTGGAAATGAGCTGAAACCGCCGCGGGCAGTTGCGACCATCCAGTGATGTTTAGTTGATGTCACTGGCTATCCACGTATACTGCCCGCCGAGCCGCACTTACTGAGATTGATTGAATGTCTGACCTATTCCAAGCTGCACTGCAACGCCGGGAGGCACTGCTGGCAGATCTGCACGCTGAAGCTACCAGCTGTTACCGGCTGTATCACGGCACCACTGAAGGTACACCGGGGCTGACGCTGGACCGCTACGGTGATCAGCTGTTGCTGCAGAGTTTTCATACACCGCTGAGCGAGTCTGAAGCGGATGTGCTGTTTGATCAGGCTGAAGCGTTCCTGCAACCTGCCGGAGTGGAAAATCTGCAGCGGGTATATAACGACCGCAGCAGCAGTAACTCCCGTCGCAGTGATGATCACGTTGTTGACCGTCAGCAACTGACCGGGCAGGAACTGGGCGTGAATTATCTGGTGAAAGGCAAGCACAAAGGTCAGGACCCGTTACTGTTCCTGGATATGCGGGCCGGACGCCGCTGGCTGCAGGCGAATGCCGCCGGAAAATCAGTATTGAATTTGTTCTCTTATACCTGCGGTGTTGGCGTCGTGGCGGCTAAGGCCGGTGCCAGCCGGGTGCTGAATGTGGATTTTGCCACCCGCAGCCTGGATGTTGGTCGCGAGAACGCCCGTCTGAATGATCTGGATGAGTCCCGTATCGGTTTCTTCCAGAGTGATTTTTTTACCGCGGCCAAGCAACTGGCAGGTATTGAAATTAAACAGCGGGTGAAAAGAGGGCAGAAACCCCGGCAGTTCCCCCGCATTGAAGCTGAACAGTTTGATCTGGTGTACCTGGATCCGCCCCGCTGGGCGAAGAGTCATTTCGGTACAGTGGATCTGATTCGCGATTACCCGAGCGTGCTTAAACCCTCATTGCTGGCTGTCAGTGAAGGTGGGCAGTTGGTGTGTACCAATAACGTTGCCAAGGTCAGCCTTGAAGACTGGCTCGATGTGATAAAGCGCTGTGCCACCAAAGCCGGACGACCGGTGAAGGATATCCAGCTGATTACCCCGGAAGCGGATTTCCCGAGCACTGACGGTTGTCATCCGCTGAAAATCGCTGTGTTACAGTTATAGTCAGGGAGGCCGGTAGGCTCACGTATATTTTTCAGAAATGACAGGGATGCCCATGGACGATCAGAACGCTGAAAAAACCACTGCAACGGCAGCAGAAAATGTGAAAGAAGCGGTGGTATTACTGCATGGCCTGGCCCGAACGCCGGCAGCATTTAACCTTCTGGCCCGGTTTCTGGAAGAGGCCGGTTATCAGGTTGTGAATCAGGGCTATCCATCCACATCTGAACCGGTTGAAGCGCTGGCAGAGCCGGCGATCAGCACTGCCCTTGAAGCCTGCAAAGGGGCTTCCAGAGTGCATTTTGTAACTCACTCCATGGGCGGTATCTTACTGCGTTATTTTTTGCGTCAGCAAACCATTACCGGACTTGGCCGGGTGGTCATGCTCGGGCCGCCAAACGGTGGCAGTGAAGTGGTTGATAAGCTGGGCTGGTTACCGCCGTTCCGTTGGATAAACGGCCCGGCCGGCTTACAGCTGGGCACCCGCGGTCTACCGGTGCAACTGGGACCGTTCAGTGGTGAACTGGGCATTATCGCCGGTACCCGCAGTGTGAATCCCTGGTTATCTTTACTGATACCCGGCACTAATGACGGTAAGGTGTCGGTGGTACATACCCGGCTTGAAGGAATGCAGGATCATCTGATCATGCCGGTGACCCATACCTTCATGATGCAGAACCGCAAGGTGATGGCCCAGACATTGTTTTTCCTGCGCAACGGTACTTTTAAGCGCTGAAACAGAAGGCCAGTATTCAGATCCTGTGGGGATCAAGTTGTGTACTGGTTACCTTATAGCCCAGCAGAACCACTCTGCCACGGGCGCGGTCTTCGCCATTGGCGGTGAAATCGAACAGGTAAGAACGCCAGATACGGAACCGGCCGGTTTCATCCCGCTTCAGCCAGAAACCCCGTAAATAGATACTTTCATCCAGCAGCTGGACGTCCATATCTTTGCAGTAGGCTTTTGCCGCACGCAGGGCGATGTCTTTTACTTTCAGTGAATGCCACCAGTGCCAGCAACCGACACAAATCAGGCATAGCCAGAATAAAGCTTTTAAATCTATATACATACGGGCATTTCTACTGGAAAGACACACTGGCAAGTTAGCATAGCTGCCGGGGGATGCCAACCGGCTGTAAGGCTGGCTCCGGCATTTGGCTATACCGTATAAGCCTATGTTTATACAGTGCAATTTAACCCCGGCATGATTAGAATGAAGGCTCCTTTCTGCTACCGGGTTGTGAATGTGGAACCGTTGTCCCTGTTTGTTCAAGAAAACTGGCTGAATATACTGGCACTTGTTTGGTTTTTAATGTGTTTCAAGGGCTATAACCTTTACAGCAAGAAGAAGGCCAAAACCTGTCACTGCCTTGCCAGTGTGATGCACTCTTACCGGCTCGACTGGATGACTCAGGTGCTGCACCGGGATGTCCGGATTGCCGATGCAACAGTGATTTCCAATCTGGAACGGGGGGTATCTTTCTTTGCCTCTTCTACAATCCTGATACTGGCCGGTTTAATGACCGTGCTCGGATCCACTGAAAAAGCCATCGACATTGTCGGTGATATTCCGTTTGCCACCCATGCCACCAAGGCCGAATGGGAGCTGAAACTGCTGGTGCTGATTGGCATGTTTATTTATGCCTTCTTCAAGTTCACCTGGAGCCTGCGGCAGTACGGCTTTACCTCGGTGATGATCGGTGGTGCGCCGATGCCCAGTGAAGGCGTGCAGGAAAAAGAGCTGATGAGCCATGCTAACCGTATTGCCATCATGAGCTCGCTGGCGGCCAATAACTTTAACCTGGGGCTACGCACCTATTACTTCAGCATGGCGGTACTGGGCTGGTTCATTAATCCCTGGCTGTTCATGGCACTGTCAGGCGGGGTACTGTTTGTACTCTACCGACGTGAATTTAAGTCGGCCACATTACTGCAACTGGTCAGCAGTCAGGCTGATCCGGGGCTCAAGGATTAATTTTGCTGGACCTAAACGGCGTACGGATTTTTGTCCAGGTAGTGGATGCCGGTGGTTTCAGTGCTGCCGGCAGAGTGCTGGGGCTGCCAAAATCCACCATTAGCCGTAAGCTGTCTCAACTGGAATCTGATCTGGGGGTGCGTTTACTGAAGCGCTCCACCCGCTCACTGACCCTCACCGAACAGGGCAGTACGTTTTATCAGCGCTGCCGTTTGATCGTGCAGCAGGCGCAGGATGCTGAAAGTGAAATGCTGGACAGCCTGGCGGCACCCCGGGGCATACTGCGGGTCTCGGCCCCGGTAGAAGAAGGTAACGATGTGCTGGGGCCGGTCATTGCAGATTACCTGATGAAGTACCCGGAAGTTGAGTTACAGCTGCACCTGACCAATGAATTCGTGGACCTGGTGGGGGGCGAGTATGACGTTGCCGTCCGGGCCGGCGAATTGCCGGACTCATCTCTGATCGCGGTGAAGTTATTCAGCGAAACCATGACCCCTTATGCATCGCCGGAGTACCTGCAGAAACACGGTACGCCGACAGACATTGCTCAGTTGGCGGAACATAGCTGTTTTCTTTATGGTGAACGCACTGCCAAGGTCGTTCATCAGTTCATCAACGACGGTAAGCGCGACAAAGTCATCTTGTCAGGCCGTATGGCGGTGAACAGCCTGGGGTTTATTAAAAATGTCACCCTGCGGGGAGGGGGCATAGGTTTTCTGCCGAAACACCTGTGTAAACAGGAAGAGGCAAGCGGCGAGCTGGTGGCGTTTTTGCCCGAATGGCGCTACCCGGAGGGCGGTGTGTACGCGGTGTATCCTCACCGTAAGCTGATGTCCCCTAAGGTACGCAGCTTTGTTGATCATCTCCGGGAATATTTTGCTGAGGCTTAGCCCGGTCACTGAGTAAATACCTTTTAAGTTTCCCGGGAATTTTACGTTTCAGCGTATCAGCTAAAAGTTCCTTATTTATTGTTCCTTGAGTGGAACAATCCTTCTCAAATAACCTGTCTAATCATATACGGGCAACAATAGTATTCTCATATCCGTCGATTAATTAACCGGGTACGGCCAGAGCTTGCAAAGAAAAGTTGCAAAGCTAAGCGCCGGACTCACTGACCGAGAATGAGATTATTATGAAAAAAACACTCGCACTGTGTTCCTTAGGATTAGCGATGGCACTGCCTGTATCTGCGGCAGATTATGAGTTTGATAAGGCGCACACCAACATTCAGTTCGGTGTTAACCACAACGGCATTTCCAATTTTCTGGGTCAGTTTCAGGATTTTACCGGCAAGTTCGATATCAACGAAGAAGATCTGACCCAGTCTTCCTTTGATGTGGTGATTAAAACCGCCAGTGTAGATACCGATGTACCGGCGCTGGATGATCACCTGAAGAATGAAGATTTCTTCGACGTGACTAAATACCCGGAAATGCGCTTCAAGAGTGAGCGGATTGTGCAGGTCGCTGCGGATAAGTATGCCGTGGAAGGCCAGCTGACCATGCTGGATAAAACCCTGCCGGTCACGCTGGATGCCCGTCTGAACTTTCAGGGCCGGCACCCGCTGGCAGATTTCTTCCCGGCCTATGACACCCAGTACCTGGGCTTTTCTGCGACCACCAGTATCCGCCGTACAGATTTTGGCATGATGACCTACGCGCCAATGCTGGGGGATCAGGTAAACATTACCATCGAAACTGAACTGAAGCGTACACCGTAACGGCTATGTCGGGATCGCAACGGTATGACCGGGTCAGCCGGATATTTCACTGGCTGACCGTTCCTCTGGTGCTGACACTGCTGGTGATTGGCTGGCTGATGGTAGATATGCCATTGGGGCTGAAGCGGTTTGATACGGTCAATCTGCATAAGTCCCTCGGAGTGCTGCTGTTACTGCTGACGCTGATGCGCCTGTTACACCACTGGGTGATCAGGCCGGCTGCGCAGATGCCCGCGAATGCGGCAGCCAGAATGGCCCACCGGTTACTGTATTTGTGTTTGCTCGGCCTGCCGCTGAGTGGCTGGCTGATGTCTAACGCAGCAGGGTTCAGTGTTACGGTTTATGGCACGGCTACTTTGCCGGTATTACTGGCGGAAAACCCGTTTCTCAGAGATGTGTTTACTGCTGTGCATGAATGGCTGGGCTGGGGCTTGTGTGCATTACTGGTGGGGCATATCGGTGCGGTGATATGGCACCGCTGCTGGCTGAAAGATGATGTCTGGCAGCGGATGCGTCCTTATGATTAATAACCGGAGTAGCGGTGTGAGAAGAGTAAAGCAGAGTCTGCTGGCGCTGACGCTGGGGTTAGGTATGCTGATCAGTGCGGCTGCCAGCGCAGCAGAGCTGGTCAGGGAAAACAGTGAGATCCGCTTCAGTGGTACACAGATGGGCAGAGTATTTGAAGGTCAGGCGGACACATACACGGCAACGGCTGATTTCAGCGCAGCAGGCCAACTGACCGCCCTGCAGTTACAGATCCGTGCGGATTCGCTGGATACTCAGAATGCTGAACGGGATCAGGTGCTGCACGGAGATGAGTGGCTGGATGCGGCGGTGTTTCCTGAAATGCGCTTCGAAGGCCAGTCTGCTGACGGTGAGTTTATCCGTGGCTTTCTCACCATCCGTGATAAAACCTTGCCACTGGATCTGGCGGTGAACACTGACACAGAAAACCGTCTGGTGAGCCTCAGTGCCGAAGGGGAGTTCGACCGTCTGGCCTTTGGGCTTGGCAGCGGCGAATGGCTGGACACAGCCGTCGTGGGGGCAGCCGTTAAATTCAGTGCCAGGCTAAGCTTTGCACCGTAACCGTATTCAGGAGAAGCATGATGAATAAAGCGGCAGGGTGGATTATCGCCGGGATGTTAACCCTGAGCGTGACGTCTTTCAGTATTGCGTTACAGGCGAATCATCTGGCAGAAAAATCAGCGTATTTTAATGACCGGGGCACCTTCTATAACTGGTTTGACTTTGTGGATGTGAAGGAAACTGTACCGGGTGTTTTCTCCCTGAAATTTAAAAATGAGCAGGAGTTCTACTACAACCACTTTGTGGTGACCTCCGCAGGTGTTGTGGTATTTGATCCCCTGTCAGACAGCGCCGCCGAAGCCATGGTGGATGTTATCCGGGAAAAAGCACCGGGCCAGCCGCTGGCTGCTATTGTGTATTCCCACCTGCATACGGACCATATCGCTGGTGCCCGGGTGCTGCGTAAAGCGTTTGGTTCAGATACTCCGATCATCGCCCATAAACGTACCCGACGGTATTTCAGTATCAGGAAGGTGCCGTTTATTGATATGCCCACCGAGGTCGTGGGAGACGAAGGTAAAACCTATCAGTTCGGCGATACCGAGATTCAGCTGCAGTATCTGGGGGATGTACACACCGCCTCCATCCTGGTGCCGGTGCTGCCTGAGAAGCGTGTGGCCTATACCGTGGATTATATCAACGGTGATGTGGTGGGCTGGACCGACTTGCCGGGTATCAATCTGGATGTGCTGATGGCCCAGCAGCGCAGAACCCTTGAGCTGGATGCCGATACGTTTTTATTCGGTCACGGTGCACCGGGTAATAAAGCCACGCTGCAGCGGCAGATTGATTATTTTACTGCGCTTCAGGCTGAAGCACGCAAAGCGCTTGCTGCCGGGTGGACGGAAGATCAGGCCGCAGAGCGTATCGAGCTTGAAGCGTTCCGGCACTTTGCTAACTACGATGACTGGTTTGAAGGCAACGTCCGGGCATTCTACCGCTGGGAAAAGAACCGCTGAGCGCATCTGAAGAAAGGGGCCGGTGACAGGTATTATTTTTATCCCTGCCGGCCTTGAAATCTGTTTGCCTACCCCCATTTTGAATGCAGGGTTAAGGAATCTGACATTTAATTTTGCCGCCTGCTTTCACCGAGCAGCTGTTTTACAGCAGATTCCGTAATTATTGTTTCAAGCTTGGGATTGAATAATGAGCACAGATACTCAGAAAGAAACACTTGGTTTTCAGACCGAAGTTAAGCAGCTTTTACATTTAATGATTCACTCTTTGTACTCCAACAAAGAGATCTTCCTGCGTGAGCTGGTATCCAATGCATCGGATGCTGCTGACAAGCTGCGTTTCCAGGCGCTTTCTGACAACGCCTTATATGAAGGTGACGGCGAACTGCGTATTCGTATCGACTTTGATGCTGATGCCAAAACCGTCACCATTGATGACAACGGCATCGGTATGAACCGTCAGGACGTTGTTGATCACCTGGGTACTATCGCTAAGTCCGGTACCTCTCAGTTCCTGTCGTCCCTGAGCGGCGACCAGAAGAAAGATTCTCAGCTGATCGGTCAGTTCGGGGTAGGTTTCTACTCGGCTTTCATCGTGGCTGATAAAGTTGACGTTTACACCCGTAAAGCAGGTGAGTCTGCTGCAGAAGGTGTTCACTGGGCATCTGCCGGTGAAGGTGAGTTCAGCGTTGAAACCGTTGAAAAAGCCGAGCGTGGTACCCGTATCGTACTGCACCTGAAAGAAGGTGAAGAAGAGTTTGCTAACGGTTTCCGCCTGCGTACCCTGATCCGTAAATATTCCGACCACATCTCCCTGCCGGTGATCATGCAGTCTGAGCCAATGCCTGCGGCTGAAGGTGAAGAGCAGAAAGAGCCGGAAGATGAAACCGTTAACACTGCAACAGCGCTGTGGACCCGTTCCAAGAGTGAAATCTCTGACGAAGAATACGGTGAGTTCTACAAGCACATTTCCCACGACTTCCAGGAGCCGGCGAAATGGAGCCACAACCGGGTTGAAGGTAAGCTGGAATACACCAGCCTGTTATACGTACCTTCCCACGCACCCCATGACCTGTGGAACCGTGATACTCCCCGTGGCCTGAAACTGTACGTGCAGCGTGTATTCATCATGGATGACGCTGATCAGTTCCTGCCAATGTACCTGCGTTTCATGAAGGGTGTGGTGGACACTAATGATCTGTCCCTGAACGTATCCCGTGAGATTCTGCAGAAGGATCCGGTGGTTGATAAGCTGCGTGCAGCACTGACCAAGCGTGCGCTGGATATGCTGGGTAAAGTGGCTAAAAACGATCCGGAAAAATACGCGTCTCTGTGGTCTTCCTTCGGTGAAGTGCTGAAAGAAGGTCCGGCGGAAGATCACGCTAACCGTGAAACCGTTTGTAAGCTGCTGCGTTTTGCTTCTACTCACAACGCTGACTCTGCCCAGAGTGTATCGCTGGAAGATTACGTTTCCCGCATGCAGGAAGGTCAGGAAAAGATTTACTACACCGTTGCTGAAAACTACAACACCGCGAAGAACAGCCCGCATCTGGAAATTTTCCGTAAGAAGGGCATCGAAGTTCTGCTGATGTCTGACCGGGTTGATGAGTGGTTGATGAGCCACCTGTTCGACTTCGACGGCAAGTCATTCCAGGACGTGAGCAAAGGCGAGCTGGATTTGGGTGAAGTTGAGAACGAAGAAGAGAAGCAGGCACAGGAAGAAGTCGCTAAGGAACTGGAAGGTCTGGTTGAGCGCCTGACCACTGGTCTGGGTGACAAAGTAAGCGAAGTACGCATTACTCACCGTCTGACGGATTCTCCGGCCTGTGTGGTTCTGGGTGCTTACGATATGGGCATGCAGATGCGTAAGATCATGGAAGCGGCCGGTCAGGAAGTACCGGAAAGCAAGCCGATCTTTGAAGTTAACCCTGAGCACCCGCTGATTACCAAGCTGGATCAGGAAGCGGATGAAGACCGCTTCAACGAACTGAGCCTGGTGGTATTCGAGCAGGCTCAGCTTGCGGCCGGCGGCACGCTGGATGATCCGGCGGCTTACGTTAACCGTCTGAACAAGCTGCTGGTAACTATGATTGGTTAACAGCCGGATCGGTTAAAAGCCGTTTGTGTTAAAGCCGGCGTTTTTGTATCCGCCGGCCATAAACAGAAAAACGCAGTCATCTGACTGCGTTTTTTTATGCCTGTAAAAGCGGGGGGTTATGCCGCGGCCTGTTCCAGATATTTGCGCAAATCAACCGGATCGATCTGTTCATCCGGGAGAAACTTTTTGGCGTATTGCAGATAAGTACCGCTTTCCAGGAAGAGGAGGAACAGTTCCATGTCGACGTGTTCATCCAGCGCCATTTTGTACATGATATCGACGGCAACACTGAGCGGTTTGGCTTTTTTATATGGCCGGTCTGCGGCGGTGAGGGCTTCAAAAATATCGGCAATCACCAGGATACGTTCCGGTATTGAAAGGTCCTCGGCTGTCAGTTTACGGGGGTAACCGGTGCCCTTAAGGGTTTCATGATGGGTAGTGGCATAGCGGGGTACCTTGCTGAGCTCTTCCGGGAAGGGCAGTGCTTCAAGGATCTTGATACCACTGATGACGTGTTCGTTAATTTTAAAGCGGTCCTCGGCATTTAAGGTGCCACGTCCGATAGACAGGTTATAAATTTCACCCTGATTGTAGAGGTGCTCCGGTACGTCCATTTTTATATTAAACTTCGGATCGAACTGCATTTCCCGGTCCCGTTTAATGATGTGTTCGGGCCGGTCTGCCAGCAGGGGTTCCGCCACCGGTAAAGATTGTTCTGTTGCGGGGCGGTTCATTTCTTCCAGCGGGCCGAGTCCCAGACGGTCGTCGAAATGGCGCATCCAGGTTTGCTGGCTGATCGCTTTGATCCGTTCTACCTTCTCATCACTGATAAATTCACCACCGACATTGGCGCTGGCAATAAAGCGGAATTCTTCCTGTAAACGGTTTTGCTGTTGCTGCAGTTTGGCGGCAGCAATGCTTTCAGATTCAGGGTTCTTCTGCAGGGTTTTCAGGTACTCAATTTCTGCGTCCCGCCAGAGCACTTCAAAGCGGGTCCGTACTTCATGAATCCGGTTGTAATTGGCTTCAAGCTTGGTGCCTTTATCGACGATAAACTCCGGCGTGGTGATCTTTCCGCAGTCGTGTAACCAGGCGGCGATGCGGAATTCCCGGCGTTCGTTGTCATTGGCAAAACGGAATTTTCTGAATTTGCCTTTGTTGCTGTCTTCAGCGGCTTTCGCCAGCATCAGGCCCAGTTCCGGCACCCGGTTACAGTGTCCGGCAGTGTAAGGGGATTTATCATCGATCGCCTGAGCGGTCAGGCGAATAAAGGCTTCGATGAAATCATTCTGATCCTGTTGGTGTTTCTTAATATCTTTGGACATGTCCAGCACAGAGTTAGACAGCTGCCAGATTTCTTTTATGCGGGTGTCCACCAGTTGTATTTCATCAAAACGGCGTTCTTTCACTTTCTTGGTTTCTTCTTTCAGTGAGGTGATCGCCCGCACAATCGGGGAACCGAACCACCAGGCGAAAGGCACCAGTAACAACAGAACGGCGCCGGTCATCAGGGTAGAGGTAATGATCTGCCCAAAGACGGCTTCAGTGACAATTTTTTCCGGTATGACGACGGCAAAAAACTCCTTATTCCAGCCCTGACCGTGCAGCGGGGTGACATAAAAGAATTTGTTGCTGCCGTTAACCTCCATTTTGATCATGTTCTGCTGTACAGACGGATTCCGTGATAAGTCCAGTAGCTGATCGTAAGGGACAAAGTTATTGTGTTGCGTGTGAATGCCTTCACTGAGCCATTTTTCATCGAGCACTTCTCTCTGTGCCGGCGTAACATTTGCCAGCGCGAGATTCATGATCTCCATCAGTTCTGCCTGGTCAGGTTGCAGATACAGGTGCAGGTCCAGTTTTTTCAGCTCCGGGAGCATAATGACCTTCAGCATGTTGCCAATACTGGTTTTGCTGAAATGCTTGAGGGTGGAACTGACATGGACAATGGCGTCGATGCGGCCGTTCTGTAATGCCTTAATGGTGGTTTCCAGATCAGGAAAACCCTGCAGGGTTGCTTCAACGCCCTGACGTTTGAGTAATTCAGTTAATCCCTGACCATAGGGCAGTCCCAGCCTCAGACCGTTCAGGTCGCTCAGCTTTGAGATACCGGTGGTGTGCTTTTCAACCGCAACGGCCAGTGCTTTGGTATACATGGGCTGACTGATTTCGCCCCGGTTGGCTTTCAGGCCGGACACCGAATGCAGTATGTCGATATCCCCGTCGTGAAATTTACTTTGCAGTTCGTTGAGGCTGAAGCCGTTGATGAACTCAAATTTCAGGCCGGTCATTTCAGAAACCAGGGTTAACAAATCAATGGCATAACCTTTAGGTTCGCCGGCGACTGAATAGTCCAGCGGTGGCCAGTTGGTCTGGTTAGACACCGTCAGGGAGCTGATAGCATTAATCAGCCGCTGCTGGTCTGGGGATAGTTGAAGTGGCTCAGAGGCGGGGATCTCAAGTTGCTGGGCCGTATTCTGGTTTGAAGCGATGAGCTCGCCGTTATGACTGAATATAAATGACTCGATACCCTGCTGATCTTCCAGCCCCAGTGATGCTGCCGAGAGTTTTGAATTCACTGAGGAAAGCACGATATCGATACCCAGCACGGCTTTAGGAGTTCTGATTGAATAAGTCTGGCCGGTGAGTTTCAGGTGTTTGAAAAGATAGGGATCTGTTTTATGAACCTTATTTGCTGTGGCTGCGTTATACCAGGGGCGCTGGGTTGGAAAGTAGTTACTGATTTTTGAAGTGCTGTTGGTCAGGTTTAACTGACTGTCGTAGTAATGGGTGTTTCTGATGCGCTGGCCGGTTTCACTGCTGATTTTTATGATAACCCAGTGGTCTTTATCGGCGGCGAATATTTTTTCGCGAACCACCGGTGACGATTCAAGATTAATCACCTGGTAGAAATCTTCGTCAGGCTTACCGTAGTAGATGCTGTAAAACATCGGGTTGTCCTGCAGTACCTGAACTAGCAGATCCCGGATTTCCTGTTCAGAGAATTTATGCTGGCTGGTGACTGAAACGTCTTTCAGAACCTTTATACTTCTGGAGGCATCAATGTCGATCCCCTGGATGTAGGCGCTTATTTTGGAAGAGGCTGTCGTGAGCTTGGTTAATACCAGCTCTTCTGACATGGCCCGGCCAAAATGAAATTGCAGGCTGAGTGCAAAGACAGCGGTTAAACCGGTGACCATCAAAAAGATGCATCCAACGGTAAACCGGATGGAAAATTTTCTGGCGTGCAGTACGGCATTATCCATGTCTGATGTACCCTCCCATGGCACCTGACGATGTCTGTAAGTGTTCCGGTTCTTGCCGCTAATCCTCAGGTTTTCGCGAGAAAACTGATTGTTGGGGGAGGTACATCAAGCAACAGACTTCAGCCTAACTGGTCACCTTTGTAGCATAAAAGAGACACTTTGGATCGGCTGGGGCTATAAGCTGACTGACGGGTCTGTTTTTTTGATTCTGTAAGATGGATGGATTTTATATTTAAAATCATATAGTTATATGTTTATAAGCAGTATTTTCTGTTATGGGCTGCGGGTGCCCATATTAGGTATTCTTGCCTGTTAAACGGTTTTTTTTACTGTACATCGGGAGTGCATAACATACTGATTTTTATATTGGCAGACTGCAGTGATGCTGTAATCTGGCTATGTTCCGGGCCGGCTTCTGTTTACGTTATCGGTCAGTGATTACAGTTGTTATTACACGCCAGAAAAATTGTTTCTGAATAGAACGCAAGAACCTGAGTGTTTTACCCGGGGCGCTGGCATACATTGGCTATATCAGTAGCCGGTGAAAGGAATTTATATGAAACAGACAATGAATCTTCAGGAGTGGGGGCTGTTAATCAGTCTGGCAATTATCTGGGGAGGCTCGTATTTCTTTGTCGATATTGCACTGACACAGTTGCCGGTTTTCAGCATTGTACTGTTGCGGGTTGCCGGTGCGGCGCTGTTGCTGTTTGCGCTGGTATATATGCTGGGGCAGCGGATGCCGTTCAACTGGCCGGCCTGGCGGGGGATGCTCTGTATCGGGTTGTTGAATAATGCGGCACCTTTTTGCCTGATCGTCTGGGGGCAGACCTACATCAGTGGCGGGCTGGCGTCGGTGCTGATCGCGATGACGCCGGTGTTCAGTATTCTGGTATTGCGGGGGCTGGGCATCGAAAAGCAGATAGGTGCCGGTAAACTGGTGGGGCTGGTGCTGGGTATCACCGGTGTTGCAGTGATTATCGGCCCGGATGTGTTTGCCGGTCTGAAAGGAGATCTTACCGCGCAGCTGGCGATTCTGCTGGCGGCATTCAGTTATGCCTGTGCCGGTGTGTACGGTAAACGTTTGCAGGGCCAGGGTTACAGTACGCTGGTCATAACTGCCGGTCAGGTCACCGCTTCTACGCTGCTGTTATTGCCGGTGGTGCTATGGGCCGATCAGCCATGGTTACTGCCTATGCCGGATACCAACGTATTACTGGCTGTTGCGGCACTGGCCCTGATCTGTACGGCGCTTGCCTATATTATTTATTTCCGGATTCTTTCCACGGCGGGCCCGACCAACTTACTTCTGGTAACGTTTTTGGCGCCGGTTAGTGCTATTAGTCTGGGGGCGGTATTTCTTGGTCAGTCTTTATCTGCTGAGCATTATCTGGGCATTCTTCTGGTGGGAGCCGGATTGCTGGCGATCGACGGCAGGGCGGTGAAACTGTTCGCCGGTTCAAAGGTGAATCAGCAGGAGGTAATGAAATGAGTATGTTGTTTGCTGATGATGACAGCCGCTGGCAGGCGGTATGCGACCGGAACCTGGCGGCCAGCGGTCAGTTTTATTATGCGGTGCTGAGTACCGGTATTTACTGCCGTCCGGGATGTTCGTCCCGGCAGCCAAAACGGGAAAATGTTCGCTTCTTTGAAAATACCGAGAAGGCGACAGAAGCGGGGTTTCGTGCCTGTAAGCGTTGTAAACCGCAGGACAGCTCCGCGACAGATGCACTGGTTGAAGTGGTGGTGAAGGCCTGCCGGTATATTGAGCAGGCCGAAGACAGTGTTGATCTTGCTGAACTGGCAGAGCATGCGCAATTAAGTATCTGGCACTTTCAGCGGTTGTTTACCCGGCTGGTTGGCGTGAGTCCGAAAGCCTATCAGCGCAACCACCGGAATAAGCGTTTTAGTGAGGCGTTGCTGGATCAGGTCAGTGTGACGGAGGCAGTCTATGCCTCCGGTATTGGCTCAGCGGCTTCCGTGTACAGCCATAACCGGCTGGGAATGACCCCTTCGCAGTTCCGTAAAGGCGGAAAAGGTCAGCAGATTTATTATTGCACCGGCGCAAGCGTGCTCGGTCCGCTGGTCATGGCAGTAAGTGCCCGGGGTATCTGCTGTGTTGAATTTCTGGATGCCGGTGCGGATGTGCAACAGGTACTGAAGGCGCGTTTTCCCGCAGCAGAGCTGATTGCTGCCAGGCATGAATTATCTGATTTACTGGCGGAAGTACTGGCATTTGTAGAGGCACCCCAGGCGGACTGTGAGTTACCGCTGGATATTCAGGGAACCGCGTTTCAGGAGCGGGTCTGGCAGGCGCTGCAGGAAATTCCGGTGGGCCAGACAATGAGTTATAGTCAGCTCGCAGCATCGGTAGGGCAACCCACCGCAAGCCGGGCAGTGGCTGGTGCCTGTGGTGCGAATAAGCTGGCGGTGCTGGTGCCCTGTCACCGGATTGTACGCAGCGACGGCGGTTTGAGCGGTTACCGCTGGGGAACAGAGCGCAAGCAACAGTTGCTGAATAATGAAGAACAGCTGCAGAAAAACCGTGAGCATGATTAGCAGGCCCAGAATTAACAGCAACAGACTTAACAGGAACAGTGATGCTACAGACAGATAATACGGTTTTAACCGGACCCGTCGACCAGGGATATGCGCAATCCAGCGGCCTTTACTGGCAGGCGTATGGTCATGTGGCTGATCCTGTGGTGCTGATGATCCGGGGGCTGGGATCACAGCTGATTCACTGGCCGGAAAATCTGTTGCAGCGTATCGCCGGTGAAGGTTACCGGGTGGTGGTATTTGATAACCGGGATTCCGGACTGTCTGATAAACATCAGGCACTGACCGGCAACATGCTGGCGCAACGATTACAGCAGGCCTGGCGGGGAGAAACCGTTACCCCGGCTTATACCCTCACGGATATGGCAGCAGATGTGGCGCGTCTGATGGACGAGCTGGAGATTCCTGAAGCCCATATTCTGGGCGGATCAATGGGAGGGCTGATCGCCCAGATTTTTGCCGCTCACTGGCCGGAGAGAACCCTGAGTCTGAGCGTGGTGTTTTCCACCTCGCTTGATCCTCAGTTACCCAAAGGCCATGGCTGGCATTTACTCTATGACGATAATCAGGCCCCGGTGGCAGCACCGAGAAGCCTTCCTGATGACCCGAATACATTTGCAGATATGGTCCGGGCTTCAGCCGCAGAGAGTGCCCTGTACACCGGCACAGACCATCGGCCGACTGATGAACAGCAACTGCAGTTGGCGGAGCAGGCGCTAAGCCGCTGTTATTGCCCTGAAGGCTATATGCGCCAGTTACTGGCGATTCTCTGTCATTCTGATTTACGGGAAGCTAACCGGTCGATAACCGCGCCGGCGCTGATATTTCACGGTGCAGCGGACCCGATCTTTCCGGTTGCCTGCGCACAAAGCATTGCCGACAGCATAGACGGTGCCCGTCTGGAAGTGCTGGCAGGCTGGGGGCATGACTTACCCGACAGCATGCATGACTGGTTTATTAGCCGGCTGACAGGCTTGCTGCGTGTGAGTGAAACTGATGTTGCCTGTTCGGCTGGTTAACCGGCTTAAGTTAGGCTTTGCCATCCTGGTTGTGCTTATAGCCGGGGTTTTGCTGTTCAGTTCGTCGGAGGGTGAAGGGTTCACGATGGCTGATTTGGTGCTGGCGATCGCCGGGCTTCTGCTCAGCGGTACGGTCGCTGCATCGGTGAAGGTCGCTGCACTGAATACCCTGGCGGTTGCACTCGCCCGGGTGTCGGGCATCTTGTCGGTATTTGCGCTGATTCTGCTGATCGCCGCCGGCACACTCGGCGGCGGTTTCAACCTGTCTTCAGAGAATGCGGGAACGGCTGTCTTGCTGGGGCTGCTGTCGCTGACAGGATTGTCGGCGCTGCTCTGGCCGCACCGGCAGGGGACTGCTGCCGGTTCCTGATTTTGCTTGCCGGGTTTTACCTGGCTGTTTTTACTTAGCTGGTTTTACCTGGTTGCTTCTATTTGCCCCAGCGGCGAACCCGGCCCACATCCAGGTGAACAAAGTCACTGCGGGTATAGAGACCAACGCCGCCGCCTTTAACAGCCAGTGCTGCTTTCTGGATGTCTTTCACATCAACTCCCGGGATACGGATGTCGATGGCTTTGCCCTGCATGTGCAGGCTCTTTTTCGCAACCTTGGTGCTGTTCTTGCGCAACTTTTCGTTGGTGGCCGGTGAACGGTAAGCGGAAATGACATGGAAGGGTTTATTAGTTCCCAGTGCGGTACGTACGTCGTACAACAGGTTCAGCAGTTCCGGGTTCATGGTATATACCTCACCGTTATGATGATCCCGTAACAGGTAGTTCACGTCGGACATTTCTGTAGCGACAAACTGGTTGCCACTGAAAAACGTCGTCGACAGGGATTCACCGGTATGTAGGTGTAAGAAATCCAGTTGCTTGTCTGCATGAGAAGCTAGTGGCATTTCTTTACCGGATGCTAACGGGGCAGGCATCTGCATCTGGTTGATCTGTGAAAAGGCGTTAGGGGCCAGAGACAGGCCGGTGAAGCCGCTGAGGGTGCGCAGAAATTTTCTGCGGCTGTGAAGCTGTTTAGACATAGTGTGCGTGGGTGTTACCAGTCAACGAATACTACCAGGGCGGCCGCATTGGCCGCCCTGAATCATGGCTGGGGATTATGCCCGAAAGCACCTGTGCTGTACATAAAATGATCACTAATTATGTGCTTCAGGCGATGATGATATGTCTGCCTGTGCGGTCTCCAGTACCGGCTGAGCAGTGGTTTTATTTATGATATCAGCAAGTTGCTGCTGGTGTTCCTGAATTTGCCAGCGGTCGCGTTTATACAAATCTTCGCGAAAATTTAATGTCCCCTGAGGGGCAATCCAGGCCGTCCAGTAGGTAACATGCAGATTAACCGGTTCCTGAAGCGGTAATGTTTCGGTTTCGGAATGCTCAAGTATGGGGTCCAGCGGTACCGTTTCCGGTTCACTCAGTGCCAACAGGGTGTCTGCCAGCTCCCGTGCTTTAGCTACCCGTATGCAGCCGGAACTGAATGCCCGGCGGTGTTCATCGAACAGCCGCGGTGCGGAGGTGTCGTGCAGGTAGATTGCATACTGGCTTTGGGAGACAAACTTAATCCGTCCCAGTGTGTTGCCGGCGCCGGGCGGTTCCCATAACCGTTGGAATTCTTCACCCTGATACATTTTATTCAGATCTATATTTTCCTCAGCAACCGGGGTGGATGAGTGCCAGCCGGAGAGTACCTGCAGGTTTTTCCGTGCCAGATACTCCGGGTCTGCCTGCCAACGGGGCAGAATATCTTTGAAGGCAATGCTGCGGGGCACGTTCCAGGAGGGGTTAATTACCAGTGCCTGGATATGGGTGTCGAATACCGGGGTTTTACGGGTTTTTCTGCCGACGATGGTTTTCATCTCCAGCAGGAGTTTCTGCTGATCAAATAACCGCAGACGAAATTCCGGAATATTCACCTGAATAAACCGGTTACTGATTTTCTCAGCAAACTGGTTCTGGCGATGAATGTTCAGGGCTAGCTGCTGAATGCGGTGGGCCGGTGGAATATTCAGTGCTTTGCGGCTTTGCGGGCCGAGGATGCCATCCACTTTAATGCCGTGGCGTTGCTGAAAATGCATCAGCGCCTGCTCCAGATGAATGTCGAAATACTCATTGCTTCCAGCAGTGTCCGGATCGGTATACGGCGCGGAGAGATCACCCAGCAGTAACAGCTGCTGGCGCATGATTGCCAGATCCGGGTGGTTGTCATCCAGCCGTAGCAGTTTGTTGGTTTTCCGCAGAGTGGGCCAGGGCAAGGTACTCAGGGTCTGATAAAAGCCGATTGCCTGTTGCAGGTTTTTAAAATCGTAGGGTTTGGTATCCAGGGGGGTAATAGAAGGGCGGTTGGCACATGCTGTTGCTGCTAAGCAGAGCAGCAGAAAGAAGACGAAAGTGTGCAAGGTAAACGGGGGCAGTGCTGGCTGACGGATCGTTCGGCAAAACATGACATACTCCTCCCTGCGGGTGAAGCCGGTCAGCGACTGTCGGTGGTGAAGCGGGCAGTGCCTGCAAAATGTATGCTGTCAGTCGTTCTTTATTCCGGTGGCTCCCACAGAATTACTGCATAGTGGCGAGCAGCTGAGATGTTCCCGGGTCATGCTGCGGTCTTGCTATGTAGCGGCTAAAAACACTATTCAAAATGAATCTAAGTACCGGTAAGTACAGTCCGGGTTGGAGTGTTCTTCAAGTTATTTTCTGACCGGATGTCAAAATGAAACGGCTGTTTTATGGCTGTTTTGCGGTTGTTTTATAGCGGACAGGCAATAAAAAACCGGGCAGTTGCCCGGTTTTCTTTTAGCAGCAGAATTAGCCCTGCAGTGCTTTCTTGATGCGGCCGATGGCGTCGTCCAGTACATCCATAGAGGTAGCGAAAGACAGACGCATGTTGCCCGGTGCACCGAACGCAGAACCCGGTACCAGTGCAACACCGGCTTCCTGCAGCAGGAATTCAGCCAGTGCGATGTCATCAGCAAAACGGTCATCGTTGTCGATAACAGCGTGGAAGCTTGGGAACGCGTAGAACGTGCCATCAACGTCCAGGCAGTCAACGCCTTCGATTTCATTCAGCTTGCTAACAACGAAGTCACGACGTTCCTGGAACGCAACCAGCATTTCGTTAACACATTCCAGACCACCTTCCAGCGCAGCTTCAGCTGCTACCTGAGAGATAGAAGTCGGGTTTGATGTGCTCTGAGACTGAATCTTTTTCATTGCACCGATCAGCTTCGCAGGACCTGCTGCGTAACCGATACGCCAGCCTGTCATAGAGTAAGCCTTGGATACACCGTTCAGTACGATGGTACGGTCATACAGTTCAGGGCAGGCATTCAGGATGTTCACGAATGGTTTGTCGTCGAACATGATGTGCTCGTACATGTCATCGCTGGCAACCATCACGTGCGGATGCTTCTTCAGCACTTCACCCAGAGCTTTCAGCTCGTCCAGTTCGTAAGCAACACCGGTCGGGTTAGAGGGGCTGTTCAGAACCAGCAGCTTGGTGCGTTCAGTGATGGCCGCTTCCAGCTGTTCCGGCGTAATTTTGAAACGGGCAGCCTGTTCAGTGGTCACGATAACCGGCTTACCTTCACCCATCAGAACCATGTCCGGGTAAGACACCCAGTACGGCGCAGGGATGATGACTTCATCACCTTTGTTCAGCAGGGCCATCGACAGGTTGAAGAAGCTCTGCTTACCACCACATGACACCAGAATCTGGTTAGCTTCGTAATCAAAGCCGTTATCACGTTTAAATTTATTAATAATCGCGGTTTTCAGAGCTGGCGTACCGTCAACAGCGGTGTATTTGGTGAAGCCGTTGTTCAGCGCGGTAATCGCTGCGGTTTTAATGTGTTCCGGGGTGTCAAAATCTGGTTCGCCGGCACCCAGGCCGATAATGTTTTGACCCGCTGCACGTAATTCGGCAGCACGGTTGGTCACCGCCAGTGTCGGGGAAGGTTTGATACTGTTTACGCGGTCGGAAAGTTGCATATCCAAGCCCATATCCTCTGAAAATGTGGATTTATTCCACGGTCGATTAACCGCACAATCATACCGGAAACCAATGTGAGGAAGCATCCCCCTGAACCGTAAAAAAGCGACATATTTGTGAAATAACGCTTTGTTTTTTAAATTCGTGCTACAGATTCGTTTGTCCCTCTTTCGGCCTGCCGGGTATAATCCCCGATTCTCTTATTTTTGCAGCAGCACAAGCGAACTCACATTATGAAGCAACGCTTTCAGGTAAAGTCGAATTTCCAGCCGGCCGGCGATCAGCCAACCGCAATTGAAGGGCTGGTTACGGGTATCAATGCAGGATTAACTGCGCAGACTTTGCTTGGGGTAACCGGATCAGGCAAAACCTTTACCGTTGCGAATGTGGTGGCAGAGCTGCAGCGGCCAACCATCGTGCTGGCCCATAACAAAACCCTGGCAGCCCAGCTTTACGGTGAGTTCAGAGAGTTCTTCCCGAATAACTCGGTTGAGTACTTCGTGTCTTACTACGATTATTACCAGCCGGAAGCCTACGTACCTTCTTCAGATACTTTCATCGAGAAAGATGCATCCATAAACGATCACATCGAACAGATGCGATTGTCGGCCACCAAAGCGCTGCTGGAACGTGAAGACGCCATCATTGTTGCGACGGTATCGGCGATTTACGGTCTGGGTGATCCTAAGTCTTATCTGGGTATGATGCTGCATCTGGACCGGGGCGATGAGATTGATCAGCGCTTTATTCTGCGCCGTTTAGCTGAGCTTCAGTACACCCGTAATGATATCGAGCTGCACCGGGGTACTTACCGGGTGCGCGGGGATGTGATTGATGTCTTCCCGGCGGAATCCGAAAAAGAAGCGGTGCGTATCGAGCTGTTTGATGACGAAGTGGAAAACATCAGCTACTTCGACCCGCTGACCGGTGAAGTGCTGCGCAAAGTGCCCCGGGCAACCATTTACCCGAAATCCCACTATGTTACCCCGCGGGAAATTCTGGTGGCTGCGGTCGACAAGATCAAAGTGGAACTGCAGGAACGCCTTAAGCAGTTACGTGACCACGATAAACTGGTGGAAGCCCAGCGTCTTGAACAGCGCACCCTCTATGATATGGAAATGATCATGGAGCTTGGCTACTGCTCGGGGATCGAAAACTATTCCCGTTACCTGTCCGGCCGTGATCCCGGTGCAGCACCACCAACATTATTCGACTACCTGCCGGACAACGCACTGGTAGTCATTGATGAATCCCACGTGACGGTGCCGCAGTTAGGTGCCATGTATAAAGGTGACCGTTCCCGTAAGGAAACTTTGGTGGAATACGGTTTCCGGCTGCCGTCTGCGCTGGATAACCGGCCGATGCGTTTTGAGGAGTGGGAGTCTGTCTCTCCACAGATGATTTTTGTCTCCGCAACACCGGGTAAATATGAGGCAGAAAATGCCGGGCAGGTGGTGGAGCAGGTAGTACGCCCAACCGGTCTGCTGGATCCGGTGGTGGAAGTGCGGCCGGCACAAACCCAGGTCGATAACCTGCTGGGTGAAATTAATAAAGTCACCGCCAATAAAGAACGTGTCATCGTTACCGTCTTGACCAAGCGGATGGCGGAAGACCTTACTGAGTATCTGGATGAGCACGGGGTTCGGGTGCGTTATCTCCACTCGGATATCGATACCGTGGAACGGGTGGAAATTATCCGCGATCTGCGGATCGGTGAGTTCGACGTGCTGGTAGGGATCAACCTGCTGCGTGAAGGTATTGATATGCCGGAAGTAGGGCTGGTGGCCATACTTGATGCAGATAAGGAAGGCTTCCTGCGTTCTGAAACCTCGATGATTCAGACCATTGGCCGGGCGGCCCGTAACATCAATGGCCGGGCGATTCTGTATGCGGACCGGGTAACGGGCTCCATGCAGCGGGCGATGGATGAAACCGAGCGTCGCCGTGAAAAGCAGATGCTGCATAACGAGAAACACGGCATTGTGCCGCAGGGCATTAAGAAGTCGGTTGCCGACATTATGGAAGGGGCTTCGTCTATTCCGGGCCGTAAGAGTACTAAGGCGGCGAAGAAGGTGGCTGAAGCGACCGCAGAGTACAATGTTGATCCGTCACAACTGAGCGGGCCGGAGCTGGCTAAAGCCATGAGCAAGCTGGAAGATCAGATGTATGAAGCGGCGAAAAACCTTGAGTTTGAGAAAGCCGCCCATTTCCGGGATCAGCTGGAAAAGCTCAAGCACAGCGGCTTATAAGATCGAACTTAACGGAAAGCCCGGCACCTGCCGGGCTTTTTTGTGCCTGCGGTTTGCTTAATAAACTTAACTTGTCGGATATGTCCTGAATGTCCGGTTTGTCTGATAAGTCGCATTTGTCTGAAAAGGTGTCTAGTATAGAGAGGAATAAAGGAGCCTCCATGCAGACATTGACCAGTGGCAAGATTGCCACTCTGTGTAACGTAAATCCCCGAACGGTATTGCGCTGGATCACCAGCGGCAAGCTGAAAGCATTCCGCTTGCCCGGGGGCAATCACCGGGTACAGGAAGGTGATTTTATCGCCTTTCTGGAAGAAAACGGGCTGCCTGTTCCGGCTGAATTGCAGGGCACAGCCAGCCCTGAAGGCAAACCTTCTGCAACAGAAACGGCAGGCGTCAGTGTTCCTAAGGTGCTGATTGTTGACGATGAAAAAGATGTCCGCCGGGCCATTAACCGGGTATTACGGCCATTACGCTGGGAGTTACATGAAGCGGCTGACGGATTTCAGGCCGGTAGCCTGATGCTGCAGGAAAAGCCGGATCTGGTGTTATTGGATCTGAGTATGCCCGGGCTCGATGGCTATGAAGTCATCCGCTATATCCGGGGGAACCGGCAGATTAGTGACTGCCGGATTCTGGTGATTTCTGCCTTGCCACCGGCTGCACTGAAAAAGGCTTTGGATAGCGGTGCCGATGAGGTTCTGGCCAAGCCTTTTGATAACCAGAGGCTGCGGGAACTGGCACAACAACTGGTCATGAATTCAAACCGTAAGGAAGCCTGAACGTCCGAACATATTTGCCTTATGAATAGGGAGTAACCGATATGCAGCTACGTCTGATCATTTTTCTGATGGTGTGTGTCCTGGCATGGCCGGTTCTCGCCCGGGATAACCTCATGCGGCTGTATATTGATGCGGACAACAGCATTTCGCGGCAGGCAACTGAATCGATTTACCGGGGCATTTATACGGCGCTGAAGGAACGTGACTTTCTGATCGAAGGCTATCTGTTTGAAATAGTAATCCGGGATCACCGGGGCAACTCGTCCCGCAGCAAGGTAAACTTGGAAGCCTTTCTGAAGGATGATCGGGGCCTGTTGGTGTTCAGCGGTTTGCATTCGCCTCCGCTGCTGGCGAATCAGTCATTCATTAACCGGCAAAAAATTCTGTTACTGGACCCCTGGGCGGCAGCGGCGCCTATTACCCGCAGTAAAGAGGCGGAAAACTGGATCTACCGGTTGTCGGTGGATGACAGTAAGGCCGGTGAGTTTATCACTGCCTACTCAGTGGATACTGAAGGTTTCAGCCGTCCCTATCTGTTGCTTGAAAATACCGGCTGGGGACGTTCAAACGAAAAAAATATGCTCCGCGCGCTGGCAGCCAGAAACCTGAAGGCGGCCGGGGTCAGCTGGTTTAACTGGTCGCTGGGGCAATACAATGCCAGAACCATTTTACGTACGGCCCGTGACTCCGGTGCGGATGTGATCTTTCTGGTGGCCAACGCGCCGGAAGGCAAAGTGTTGCTGCAGGCAATGGCGGAAGATCCTTCCCTGAAGTTACCGGTTCGCAGTCACTGGGGGATTACCGGCGGCGATTTCGCCACAGATGTATCTGCTGAAGCCCGCCAGCAGGCTGACCTTAAATTTATCCAGACCCGTTTTTCATTTCTCGAATTGCCCCGGACGCCGCTGGCAGAGCAGGTGCTGCAACAAACCCGCGAGAACTTTTCCGATGTGATCAGCGCCCGGGATATTAAGGCCCCGGCAGGATTTATTCATGCCTATGACCTGACCCGGTTGATGATCGCCGCCATCGAACAGGCGGGGCTGACGGGAGATGTGATCGCTGACCGGGCGGCTATCCGCGCTGCGCTTAACCGGTTGCAGGTACCGGTTGAAGGGCTGATCAAAACCTACCGGCAACCTTTTTCTGCGTTCAGCCCGGATCAGCCGGATGCCCATGAGGCCCTCGGGACTGAGGATTTGCGCATGGCCCGCTACAACGGGCAGGGGAATATCATTCTGGAGTCTGAATAACTATGTCAGTACAGCAAGCACCGCAGCAAAATGCACGTAAACCCAGTATTGCCAGAGGGGTTGCCCGCCTGACCGCCCTTAGTATTGCGATCATGGGCATTCTGGTGGTGCTGCTGGTTGGTTTACGGATTAACGGTGTCATGCAGGAGTTGCGGCAGGAGCATCTGCATCATGAAAGCCAGATTCTGGTGGCTGAGTTTGAACGTTTTCTTGCCAATCAAATGATCGTGTTACGTGACCATGCGGCGTTCCCGGTGATGCGTCAGGGGGTACTGCAGCCTGAACAGATGCGCGGCTATGTCAGTGACTTTATGCAGAATCTCTCGGTGATTGGCCGTCGTTATAAAGAAACCCTGGTGGATTTTCAGGGGCGTACAGTTTATTCGACCCGGCCGGAACTGGAGGCGGATTACAGCCATGCCCCATGGATGCAAAAAGTGATCAGCGGTGAGGTATCCGAACTGGTGATGCTGCATGCCATCCGCGGTGAATATTACTGGTGCATTGTCATTCCGGTGGAATATCAGGGATTTGCGGAAGGGGCACTGATTACAGAAATCCCCCTGAGTGCCATGAGTAACGATTACCAACTGAATGAGCGTCTCAGTGATATGTATATTCGCCTGCTGCAGGGGGATCAGGAAGTGGCCCATTACGGCCAGCCACAACCGGGCGGTGCGGTGTACCTGGCTGATTGGCCGGCACAGAACCTGCGGTTTGAGTTTCAGGTAGACGATACAGCCATGCATAACCAGCGCTGGGAAATTTTGATGCAACTGGTGTTGCTGGTGGCATCGGTGGCCATCGCCATGGTGTTGCTGGCCTACCGCTGGGGACAAAGGGCGATTGCCCGGCCGATTCTGTATCTGCAGCAGGAGATACGCCGCCTGAGTGTCAGTAAAAACAAAGACCCGATCGATGAAACCAGTGCATGGCGGGAAGTTCAGGATGTGGCCAGAGGCTTTAACCGGATGCTGCGACGGATCGACCGGCGAGAACAGCAGTTAAAGCATTCTAATCAGGACCTTGCCCGCATGAACCGGCAATTGCAGCAAAGCCAGGATCAACTGGTCCATGCAGAGAAAATGGCCAGTCTGGGTACGCTGGCAGCTGGGGTTGCTCATGAAATCAATAACCCGATCGGTTATGTCAAAAGTAATCTGGGCACCCTTGAGGGATACCTGGCATCTATGCTGCGCTATCAGCAGTTCATTGACCGGCACAGTGAAGCATGGCTGGAAGCCTTTCCTGAGCAACGTAAGCAACTGGCTGAACTCAGGCAGAGCGCTGATATTGACTATGTCATGGAAGATGCACCGCAACTGATCAGTGAATCCACAGCCGGGGTTGAAAGGGTGGCGGATATCGTTACTAACCTGAAGAGCTTTGCCCATGTGGGTGAAACGGAAATGGCCCGGGTGGATATGAATGTCATTATTCAGGATACCCTGAAGGTCATCTGGAACGAGTTGAAATACAAAACCTCTGTGTATGAAGACTATGGTGATTTACCGGAAATTGATGCCAATGCCGGCCAGCTTCAGCAGGTGATTATTAATTTACTGATGAATGCCGTACAGGCGATTGAGACCCGCGGGGATATATTTATAGCCAGCCGTTATTGTGACGGTCAGATAATAATCAGCGTTCGGGATACAGGTTGTGGGATCGCTGCCGACAACATGAAAGACCTGTTTACGCCGTTCTATACCAGCAAAAAAGTGGGTGAAGGTACCGGGTTGGGCCTTTCTATCAGCCATGGCATTATCGAAAAGCATGGCGGTTCGATAAAGGTTACCAGCGAGCCTGGCAAGGGCACTGAATTCCAGATCTCACTGCCGGCAAATACCGCAGCGGTACAGCAGGATTAAACACAACCGGCAGGTTTTACCTATTTACAGGGAGCGGCATGGATACTGATTACCGATCGATTCTTCTGGTGGATGATGACGCTGAATACCTGGCGGCGCTGAAAGCGCTGCTGGAGCCTGTCGGGCACCATATACACTGCGCTGAATCCGGAGAGGCCGGTCTGGCTATTCTGGAAGATATTCCCATGGATTTGGTGATCAGTGACATGAACATGCCCAACATGAGCGGCGATGAGTTTCTCAGTGAAGTGGCTGCCAAATGGCCGGAAACTGAACGCATCGGCATGACCGCGTCCGTTGAGTCGGAAGTAACCGTTCGGGCCATCAATAAAGGTAAGGTCAGCCGTTTTCTTCTCAAACCCTGGGAAGATGACGAAATGTTGCAGGCGGTGGAGAAATGTTTACAGCTGGGGCAGCTAAAACGGGAAAACGAACAGCTGCATGAATTGACGCTGGAAAGTAATAAGCAGCTGAAAAAACTCACCCGTAAACTGGCCGGTGCCGTTGAAGACCGGACTGCCCGGTTGTTACATAGCCATACCGAGCTTAAGAGCAGTTACCGTTCAGTGGTGCGGATGTTTTCCGCACTGACTGCCCGACGACTGGGACAATTGGCGGAAGACAATGTCAGGCTGAATAAGCTGATGGTCACAGTGGCCAAACTCAGCCCTCTGAAGGGCGGCGATTTAAAGCAGCTCTATTACGCCTGGCAGTTACGTAACATCGGCAAACTGAGTTTTGATGATCAACTCATTAAGCCTGCCTATCTCCAGCTGTCGCCGGCCCGGCAGCGTCTGTATCGCCGACATCCTCTGCTGGCACAGGCACAGATTATGCTGGTTAAGCCGCTTTATGACGCCGGCAAGATTATTGCTCAGCATAAAGAATATCTGGATGGCAGCGGATATCCCTCAGGCCTGAAGGCGGACGAAATAAGCCTTGGAGCCCAGTATCTGTGCGTCGTAAATGACTACGTGGAGCTGGTGAACGGTCATTATTCTGAGCGGGCTTACAGCACCGCAGAAGCCATCCGTTATATGCAGGACACCGCTGAAGAACGTTATAACCCTGAAGCACTGAAAACACTGGTTAAGGCTCTGCAGGAACTTAATAAGCAGGGGGCTGCTCTTAAGGATGAATATATTGGCAGTGTGGAACTGAAGCCGGGTATGAAGCTGACCCGTGACCTTCTCAGTGAACAGCATGTACTCCTGCTCAGTGCCGGTATGGTCATGGATGACGTGGCCATCGAACGCTTGCGGGAAATGGAATTTAATCTGGGAGAGCACTTCCGGATTTATATTCAGCAGCGTAAATGAGGCAAGGGCTGAGCAGCTGTTCTGCCGGCTGTTCTTAAGGATAGAGTCAGCCTCCGGCCGTAATATAACTGTTTGATTTTAAGGCAGGGTATACCCAGTCTGGTGAGTTCTCCCGCTTCATGAGCAGATAAACTGCCAGTATCGTTGTAGGCTTAACCCTAAGTTTCATGTAATTACGTCCGGACAGCGCAGAAGATTATAAGTTTGCCGGAAACACGGGATGTTTAACGGATGTCGAATCACCGGTAAGCAATCCCGGAGCAGTACTATGCATGTAATAACGGCATTTTATGTTTTCTCAAATAATTCTCTGGCCACTCTGACGTATCAGCAAACACGCTTACAGAGAGGTCTTATGTTAATTCCAACCCAACCGGTCAGTGCTTAAACCTGTGTCATGAAGCTTAAATCCATTCAGTTTTCTCTGGCGTTGCTCTGTCTGCTGACGGTATTTGGCAGTTTTGGCGGTTATCTCTGGCTGCTTGAAACCGACGCTGAACATCAGTCCCGGCAGCGGGCCGACAGTTATGTGGAAAAAGTGAATGCAGAACTCGATGCATATTTGCGGGCTCAGTCCCGGCAGTTAAATCTGCAAGCCAGCATGACTGAGGTAAAAGATTTTTACACCAGCCCCGGTGGCGACCCGACGCCGCTGCTTAACAGTATCTGTGAAATTAACTCTGCATCCCTGTGTTACCTCATGGATCTCGACGGCTATATGGTGGCTGTGAATGATAATCCGCTGAAACAGCAGATTCTGGGCAACAATTTTGCCTACCGTCCTTATTTCAGCCAGGCGCTGTCCGGGATCTCATCTGTGTATCTGGCACTGGGATACCGCACGAAAAAGCGGGGGCTGTATTTTTCCCATCAGGTGCGCGGTGATGATGGCCAGTTACTGGGGGTGATTGTTAATAAGGTTGATATTTCCGGTCTGGAAGATCGGTTTTCTGATGTACCGGGCAAAATGGTGCTGTTATCGCCGGACAGCATTGTCATGGCGTCAAACATCCGTGAATGGGTGTTCAGAAGCATGAACCCGCTGGATAGCTGGCAGCAGCAGTTGCTGGTTGACGGGCGTCAGTTTGGTGAGAGAGTGACCGAGACATTGCCGTTTGTCTGGAAAACCGGCTCGCCGGTGGTGACCGATGAGTTCAGCAATACCTACCGGGTATCGACGGCTGAAATTGAGCGGCTACCCGGATGGCGCTGGCTGTATCTGGAAGATGAAAACTATCTGCCTTCCAGCCATTTTGCAGATGTATCGGTAATAACCCTGTTGTCGCTGGTGGCGGTGATTCTGGCGATGATTACCTGGATGTTGCTCAGTAAGGGGCGGGTGTATATTGAGGAGCTGATGCGTGATATTCAGAATTTACGTACCAGTGAATCCCGTTTACGGCAACTGACCCATACCGGCAGTGAAGCCGTCTTTATGTTGCGGGACAACCAGATCATCGATTTCAACGAAGTTGCTGAAAGCATGTTTGGTTATACCCGTAGTGAATTACTCAGTACCGAAATGCCGGATCTGTGGGGCAGTGCCCAGGCTGAACTGGTGCAGAAGGCCATGGCTAACAGTGAGCAGCATATTGAGGTTGAAGCACTGCGCCGTGACGGCATGAGCTTTCCGGTTGAACTGAATACCAAACATATCATTCTGGATGACGGCCCCGCGACGATTATCAATTTGCAGGACATTACCGTCCGCCGCCAGCGTGAAAAGCTGGTCCGTTATCAGGCCCAGTTTGACGCCCTGACCAACCTGCCTAACCGTACGTTGATGACCCAGCGCCTGGAGAGGGCCATTGGCCGCTCAATGCTGAATGATGGCTTTGTGGTGCTGATGTTTATTGATCTGGATGACTTTAAAAAGATCAACGACAGCCTCGGGCATAAAGTGGGCGATGAGCTGCTGATATCCGTCTCCCAGCGGTTGCAGGACGTGATCCACGAAGACGATACCCTGGCCCGTTATGGCGGTGACGAATTCATTCTGATTCTTGAAAACCAGCAAAGTCAGGCGGATGCCGAAGCCATTGCCCGCAAAATACTGGTGGCGCTGGCGATGGAATTTCAGCTGCAGGGCCGCAGTTACTTTATTTCCGGCAGCATCGGGCTGGTGATTGCGCCGCAGGATGGTACCCAGCCGGAAGAGTTGCTGAAAAAGGCCGACACCGCCATGTACCACGTTAAGGCGGAAGGGCGTAATAATTTTGCCTTCTATACGCCGGAAATGAATAACGAGATTACCGACCGGCTGGAAGTGGAAGATCAGTTACGGGGTGCGCTGGAACGGGATGAAATCTATCTCAACTTCCAGCCGATCTATTCATTTAAGGAACAGCAGCTGCTGGGCGCGGAAGTACTGGTGCGCTGGGATAATCAGCAGCTGGGCATGGTGCCGCCGGATGTGTTTATTCCGGTTGCCGAGCAAACCGGCTTAATCGTCCCGCTGGGCGAATGGATTCTGACCCGCGCCTGCCATCAGGCGAAGCGCTGGAGTGAGCAGCTTAACGGTGAGTTTACTCTGGGGATTAACGTGTCTCCCCGGCAATTTAAGGATGGCCATATCGTTCAGGTGTTGCATCAGGCGCTGGAGCAGAGCGGTTTCCCGGCTCATCAGCTGGTACTTGAGATCACCGAAGGCCTGTTGATCAAACACGATGCCAGCACCAAAACTGTTCTGCAGCAAATCAAGGATATGGGTATCTGCCTGTCGATGGATGATTTCGGTACCGGTTATTCTTCGCTGAGTTATCTGAAACAGTTCCCGTTTGACGTGCTGAAGATTGACCGCAGTTTTGTGCGGGATCTGGCCAGTGATCCGAGTGATCAGAAACTGATTCTGGCGTCGATTGCGATGGCTAAAGGTCTGGGACTGAAGGTCGTGGCAGAAGGGGTGGAAGACGCCTATCAGTATGACTTCCTGCACACCGCCGGATGTGATGCGGTGCAGGGATACCTGTTAGGCCGGCCGATGTCTGCAGAGGTTTTTGCTGAGCAGGTGATGAACTCATCTGCTGTGCATGAAGAGGCTGTTGAAGAAGCCGCTGTGCCTGCTTCACAGCCCGGGCTGACGGATTAATAAAACTGATTAATAAATACTCTGACTATATCTCTCTGAGTGTGGTATTAAACCGGCTCTTCTGTCAGATCCTGAGGGTCTGACAACGTATCCTTATTTGCCGACTCACTGCGTTTCAGTGGCAGATAAATACTGAAGCGGCTACCAACGCCTGGTTTACTGGCCACCTTCAAACGCCCCTGATGATTCTTAATAATTGAATAGGTAATCGACATGCCCATGCCGGTGCCTTCGCCCACGGGTTTCGTGGTGAAGAAGGGATCAAACAGGGACTTAAGCACCGCTTCATCCATACCGCAGCCGTTATCCGTGATCTGAACAAGGACCTCGTCTTCTTCCTTGCGGGTCTCAATGCGCAGTAATGGCCGTTCTGTATCTTTCATGGCGTGGCAGGCATTTACGATGATGTTCAGGAATGTCTGATTCAGTTCGTTAGCTTTGCCGGGCACCATGGGTAATTCAGCAAAGTGTTTTTCCAGCGTGACGGTATTTTTCAGCTGGCTGTTGAGAATTTTCAGGGTGCTTTCCAGGCCGTCGGTCACATCCACATCTTCCCAGTCGGTATCCTGAGAATGGGCAAAGCGTCTGAGGTTCTGCACAATGTCTTTCAGGCGGTCCAGACCTTCCTGTGAATCAGCCAGCAGGCCTGTAATGTCCTCGCTGATAAACACCAGATCTTCGGCTTCTATCAGCTGGCTGAGCGCCTCAGCCTGTTGTGGACTCAGCTGCTCATCCGCCTGCCAGCACTGCACCATCTGCAGCAATTTTTGGTATCCGCCGATATAGCCGTTCAGGCTGCCAAGGTTACTGTAAACAAAGGCTAGCGGATTATTGATCTCATGGGCAACACCGGCGGACAGTGTGCCCAGGGTTGCCAGCTTTTCGTTACGCACAAGGGCATTATGCTGCTCTTTCAGCCGTGTGTTAGAGGCTTCTAACTGCTGGTTTTTCAGAAACAGCTCCCGGCTTTTATCATCCAGTAACTGCTCCGCTTCCAGGCGGGCAGCCCGTTCCCGGGCATAGGCTGTTTTATACGCTTCGGCTTCTTTGTTCATGCTGCCTGCTCAGTAAAGCGGATGATCAGATCACAATGATCGGCCCCCTGATGGGTGCAGACCGGATGGGTCATTTCAATGGCTTCGTTGTAGCGGCTGGCAGCACCGCGAATCAGCCCCTCAGCTAACAGACAAAGCTGGCGGGGGGAGCGGTATTCCATGACAAGGGTATGCTCGTCAGGCTCATGGCAGATGATGGAAGGTAGATCCGGCGATTCATAAAGCTTACGCACTTCAACGTGAATCACAGAGTCGATGCTTTTCAGGAAGTCTTTGAGGGTAGGCTGGGTTTCCAGAAACACCGGATAACGCCGGGCCAACTGGTCGAACAGAAACTCACCGAACGCGCCGACAACGGCTTCAGCCGGTAGCTCCAGCCGGGCGGAAACTTCACCGACCAGTGCGAAGAGCTTATCATCCGGATAACTTTTGCCAGCGGTGTAGATACCATCCTGGCCGAGGGTTTCGAGAATATCGTTCCAGGCCATCATGCCGCATTTCTCGATGACCATTTCTTCAAGAATGTTGAAGATTACTCCTTTCATGGACGTCCTCCTGACGTAGCTGTTCACCTATATCCTTTAAATATAACGGGAATTCAGATGTTTGCAGTACGTTAGTTACCCATTGCGGGGGACTGTTGAGATGTCCCCGTTACAGGACTGCAGATGTTCAGTCAGCCCTGACCGAGCGGAAAGCTTCCTCAAACCACCAACGGGTATTCGGGCGGGGTAGGTCAGTCGGGAGAGAAGGATTGTTAAGAATGAAAATTCGCCGCTCCGGTAAACGTGCCCGGTTAATCGTATCCCGGTGGTAGCTCATGAATAACTGATGAAAGGAACTGTCCGCCTTAGCCATCTCAAGCCCGCGGGTCAGACGGTCAGCAAGCGCCTGATTATCCTTACTGACATAGAAAAATACCGGGTAGGGGTAATAAAAGGCAAAGCCTTTATCCGCCGTTAATCGCGGATAATCCGGTTTCCGTTCTTCCAGCTCTTTATAGATTTCATTAATGCCCCGGGGGAAGTAATCAAAGCGACCGGCGTTGAGCATAGAGAACAGATTAGGGTAGCGGGCGACGCCTGTTACCGGTAATTGATTCGCTTCGAGAATAGAAAGGTCGGCCCAGTGGCTACCAAAGCCGGCGTTTAACTGGCGCAGATCATCAAGGGTCTTAATGCCGGCAAAAGTATCCGCCTGACGCTCATGAATCATCGCAATCCGGTAGCCAAGAATGCCCTGAAGGAGAGGCACTTTAACCGACAGAAAACGTGCTTCTCGCTCAGCGGTTGCGGAAAGAAACGCAATATTAATCTCCTGTTTCATTTCCAGAGACTGCAGGCCACGGGCCTGAGTCATCTCTTCCGTAACAGGGCTGAGCAGATACGGACCATCGGTTGCGGCGGTTTTATCCAGCGCAAGTTTAAGCAGATCGATCCGGTAGTTATACCGGGAATCGGTCTGAAAGAATTTCAGTGTCAGAGGCGTACTGTGTACAACGGTACCGAACAGCAAAAGCAGTACACAGGCCAGAGAGCGAACAACAGCAATCATAAAACAACCTGTCAGATAAATGCTTCAGCGGTCTGGATTGGAAAAGTATACATGGCTGAGCGGGTGTAAGTGTGAGTAATGTGTTTAATGAGTAAAAAGAACAGTCAGAAGCTGAGCATTGACTAAAGTCTAACGGGCGTTTTATGAGCTGCAGCTGAATTACATTGAGTTTAATTCAGATAATCAGGCGTTTTGTCTTTCATGATGCATAAGTTGTTAAAACACAGGTAAAAACTGCTTGCGTCCGGGAACGATTTGCCTATAATACGACCCCACTTCAGGACTATAGCTCAGTTGGTTAGAGCGCTACCTTGACATGGTAGAGGTCGGCAGTTCGAATCTGCCTAGTCCTACCAGAATACCGAAAAGCCCGCATTTACTGCGGGCTTTTTGCATTCTGCGGTGTGAGAAATTACAGGCAGATGAGAACTGCCGAAGGCAGTCGAGCCGAGCGAAGCGAGACCACATCGGAGCCTGCGACGATAGCCCCGAAGGGGTGAGCGGCGAAGCCGTGAATAATCTGCCTAGTCCTACCAGATATAAAAAAGCCCGCATTTACTGCGGGCTTTTTGCATTCTACGGCGTGGGAATTAATAGGCAGATGAGAACTGCCGAAGGCAGTCGAGCCGAGCGAAGCGAGACCACATCGGAGCTTGCGACGATAGCCCCGGAGGGGTGAACAATCTGCGTACTCACTCGTAATTTTTGTTGGCGGTGTTCACTTCTTGATCAATAGGTCCTCTGATCTGGCTCAATGTCCCCTTAACTGATACCAAGATGATACTGTTTTTTGTGATGTGACTGTGTTTAATCGATGCTAATAAAACTGCGTTGAATTCTAGCCACAGAGAGCTGTTACATTATGATCAGTTATTTATCAGGCACTCCATCCTTAGGGTACCGTGCAGCTCAGACTTGGCCGGTTTTAATAAAAATAGCGTATAACCGCCAGACGACTACTTATAAGCAGATTGCGGATATTTGGGGCTATAAAGGCTCTGACATATTGGGGCGCCAAAAGGGGCATATTTATTAATACAGTGAACAAAATCAGCTATAGCTAATTACTGAAGTGATTTTGATAGCACCATTGTTTGGTTTAGGAATAATAGTAAATTCTTAGGTTGTTTTATGCAAAATAACTTAAGTTGTTTTATATATATATAACTTATGCAATCATTGTAGTTATGTTTGGTTAGGTTTAATCAAATATTTATGTAAATTGTTGTTTAATATTATGTATAAGTTATAGGGATTGAATTGATAGGTGGTGTATAGTCTTTCAGTGGATAATTGGAGTAACTGATACAGCGACGAGCTGGATATTGATAAATAACGGCAGCAGGCGTTAGAGAGCAAGGATACAGTATCGATTGTTTTTCTTTCGCCTTTAGATTGTAAATCTAAATAGGTGATAGATAGTAGATGAATTTCGAATCTGAATTTGAAAAAAATGTTTCAGTTGATCCTACTCATTTTTCAACATGTATTGATGTTATAGAGCATCAACATACCATTAATGGAATTGAAGCTAAGTTGCGTTTTCATCACCTTAAGTTTGATGGAAATAAGCAACCAATGATTAAAGCTTTAGCCAATACTCTTTATGCATATATAATTCACTACTGTATTTCTTCTAGAAATAGAAGTGAAAGTTTGGACCCGGTTCAATCAGCAATTCTAACTAAAGAAGCCAGAAGTTTATTTAGAAATCCAGAAGTTTATGATGATTCTCCAGATAAAACAGGTGAAGCTGGTGAGACACTTTTGTTCTTTTTAATGGAAGCAGTAATTAAGGCTCCGCAAGTTGTAGCAAAGATGGAACTTAAAACTAATCATAAAGATGAAATTAAAGGATCAGATGGCATTCATGCTAAGTGGAATAAAGAATTAAAGCTTGTTGATTTTTACTTTGGTGAATCTAAATTATATAAAAGCGCCACGTCTGCAATAACATCTGCACTTCAGAGTATAAGTGATTTTCACGATATAGATATGCTCGAACATGAGTTCTCGATGGTTACAAAGCATTATAAATATGCCGATGAGGTTGTTAAAGAAGAAATTGGTAACCTGTTTGTTAACGGAGCACCCAGTGAGGCAGTAAGGATAAATCATGCATGCTTGATTGGCTATGATTATAAGGGCTATGATGAGGCTGTAGGCGATATTGCTAGAGAAAAAAATAATAACTTTAGAATTGAATTTTTGAAAGATAGCCAAAGGCTTGTAAAAAATATACAGAAAAGTTTGATGTCTTCGATAAAAAACACTTATGCTTTGATGTATTTTTTATACCATTTCCTTCTGTGGTCGAATTTAGAAACGAATTTAATAAAGCGTTAGGTTGAAAATGGAATATTCTGACTTAATTATCAAGTTAAAAAAGAATAGCTCACTAATATATATGCCAGGTGAAAGTACTTCTGAATCGGATAAGCTGACTGAAAAGGAAATAAATAGATTGATAGCGATATCATCTATGAAGTCTTTATCAGATAGAGATCAAGATAAAACTGATGCTTATAGTATAATATCAGATCTGTTAAATATAATAGATGATGAAAAAGTGCTAGGTGCTGCAGATGTTATTTTATCTAGGCTTGGGAATTTTCCTGGTAGGGCTTTGTTAAGAAATAGGTTTGGGGAAAGTAATAAAGTACCAAGCTTTCTCAAACTAGAGACTTTATCTAGAGAAATTGAAAACTCTGTTTTTGATGATGATCGAAAAATTCAACTTACAGATTTTCAATATAAATTTTATACATCATTAAAAAAAGAAAAATTTCTCAGTGTTTCTGCACCTACATCGGCAGGAAAGTCGTTCATACTCGGCATGGATTTGATAGATAAACTAAAAGGTCCGGGTAAGAAGTCCATAGTTTATATAGTTCCTACTAGAGCTTTAATAACTGAAGTTTCTTCAAGGTTAAGGAGTTTGCTTAGAGATAAAGGTTTGAGTGATGTTCTTGTAAGAACTGCGCCGTTTCCTTCAAATGAAGAACAATTGCAGTCAGGAAGTGTTTTTGTCTTTACTCAAGAAAGATTGATGAGCTTTTTAAACTCTCATGAAGATAATGAACCATATATTTCCTCTTTGATTGTTGATGAAGCTCATGAAATACAAAAAGGAAAAAGAGGTATTCTACTTCAGAGTGTAATAGACTATTCACTTAAAATGTTTCCTGCTATTAATATATTATTTGCTTCACCGTTAATAAAAAATCCTAATTATTTCTTAAATGTTTTTAATCTTAATGAAGAAGGAAAATATTTCACAGAAATTATTTCTCCGGTGTCTCAAAATATATTCTTGTTGAATTCGGTTAGAATGAAACCTAAGTTTATAAATGTAGACTTACTAACAGATACAAGCTCTATTAATATAGGGGAAATATCGGTTAATTTCACTTATAGAGAACCGAAAGTTAAGAGGCGCTCTTATGTTGCAAAAGCTATATCGAAAGATATAGATTCTGTTATAGTTTTTTCAAACGGTCCTGGTGATGCAGAAAATGTTGCGTTTCAGATATCAGAATTAAATAGCAGTTTCGTTATAAGTGATAAAGTTAAAGTCTTTATTGATTTTATAAAGAAGGAAATACATCCTGATTACCCTTTGATTTCTTGTTTAGAGAAAGGAGTTGGTTTTCACTATGGACATATGCCTTCTACAGTTAGACAGGGTGTTGAAAATTTATTCAAAGATGACGAAATTAAATTCATATGTTGTACCAGTACCTTGTTACAGGGGGTAAATCTCCCTGCTAAGCACATTGTTATTGAAAATCCAAAGTCTGGTGACTCTCCGATGAATCGTTCAGATTTTCTGAATTTATCGGGTCGTGCAGGTCGTCTAGTGAAAGAGTTTCAGGGAAACATTTGGTGTGTACAACCTGATGAGTGGGAAGAATCTGTTTATAAAGGAGAGAAACTTCAAATTATAGAGTCATCCTTAGATAGCATAATGAAAGATGGTGGACGAACTATTCAAGAGTTAATATCTAATTTCGACTTAAATTCAAAAGAGTACGGCAAAGCTGAAATGGCTTTTGGTAAACTATACAACGATTATCGCTCTACAGATTCTCTTGAAATTTTTGAAAGATTTAGAACTGATTCTAATACTGTCGAGTTGGATAAAACCATTGAAAAAGTTACTAGTTTGTCAGTGACGGTTCCTGATGAAATATTAGAAAAAAATAAAGCTATTAGAGCTGACTATTTGCAGTTTCTGTATGACTTTATTGAGAACTATGATGACCTTAATGATTTAAAATTGCTCTACCCATATGCTACAGGTGCAAAGAGCAAAATGATAACCGTTATTGAGTTGTTTGCTTTATGCCTAGGTTGGGATCTTAAAAGTGAATCTTATAAGAACTTAATTAGCGGTTTGGCTTATTCTTGGATTAAGGGAGACAGTTTAAAAGATATACTGAATACTAGAGTTAAGTATATTCTAGCTAACACAGAAAAAAGCATTTCTTCTGTTATTAGAGATCATTTGAAACTACTTGATCAAGAAGTACGATTTAACATGGTTAAGTTTTTCTCCGCGTATAATGATATTTTAAGATATCTTATCGAAAAGAAAAACGGAGAAGAAAATATTAGCTTAGAACCATATCATATTTATTTTGAATTTGGTTCGTGTAACCGCCATACCTTACAAATTATGGCTTTAGGTGTATCTAGATTTACAGCTATTTATCTGAGTAAAGTTTTAAAATTTGATGCTAATAATTTAGATACCGAAGATTATTATAAAGAATTAAAGAATGTAAATTTTGATCGTCTTGAAATTCCTGAGTTATGCAAACAAGAAGTTTTGAGCTTACTTGGTAATTAAATATTCAAAGCTTACCTTTTAATATCAGAAAAGCCTGGCCTATCACTCGTAATAGCTCAAACTTGTAATGCGAGATAATTTCATTTTGATAGGCCGGGCACTCTTATTATCTGAGCTGATGGCTCAACGTCTATCCATCCGCTTCATTAAGCATTTCACGCGCAACTCACTCCTAATCTCTACCACATAGATATTTCCGAACTGGGCACATCTATCTGCAGAATCGATCAACAGCATGTCGCCATCTGTAAGCGGAGAATCATCGAATCACTGAGACGTTCACGATCGCTAGGCATTTCTTGGCCAACTAGTAGCCGTAGATCCAGTCTTTATAGACAGCCATAAAGTCGATGATGTTCTCTTCTTCTATGTACCTCTCTGCACCTGCTGATAGCTCAACATTCATCACTGTGATCTGTGAGAGCTTTGCTGAATTGCTGTTATCTGGAGAATCAGTCATACAGAAAATGGAAATGTAAGCCATAAAAAAGCTCCAGACTCTCTGCGGATGTCAGTCAATTCCGCCTTTAAAATGAATACTAAAAAACAACATAAAGTATCTAAAATGAGAATTTGATTTTCATTTTGGGTTGTAAGTGTTTGGGTTTAACGCGTCTTACAGGATATTCTCTGTCAGGAATTCCCTGGGAGAATGATGAATGAGTGTTAAAGCAAAGTTGTTAATTTACGTGGGTATGCTGTTTGCGCTGGCGATTGTCAGCATATCCGTTGTCGGTTTTTATCACTTTAAAACCGCTTCGGTTCATGACTATGAGCGGAAGTTGCAGAATCAGTCTTTTCTGATTTCAAGAGCGATCAGCGAAAAACTGAACCGTATGTTTGACGCACTGGAACTGATTTCCGGTGAAGTGCAGATCGTTGATGGTGAGGTTAATTCTGAGCAGCTGTTACCGCAGCTTCAGGCGCTGAAAAGCCAGTTCGGTGTGCTGAATGCATATGTGGGGCTGCGGGACGGTCGTACCTATTCGGTAAATAAGAATGGCCTGATTCCCGGCTTTAATGCCAAGCAGAAGCAGCGTGAATGGTATCTGCGGGCGCTGGCGGGTGAACGTAAAATTATGACCACGCCTTACCTCAGTGCATCCGGCAATATGGTGATGGCGGTGGCTGTTCCGGTGATCCGCAGTAACGCCGTTGTGGGCGTGCTTTCTATTAACCTGTCGCTGAATGAGATTACTGATTTTATTCAGGGGCTGGATGAGAACAATCAGTTGTTCGTCAGCCGGGCGGATGGCTTCATTATGGCGGCGAAGTATCCGGATTATATCGGCACCAACCTGTATGAGCAGCGTCCCAGCTATGTGCCTTTCAAAGATCAGCCAACCAGTGAACACAGTTATGTTTTTGATGGTAACGAGTATTTTGTGGTGTCTACCCGGGTGGAGGAGTTCGGCTGGATGGTGTGGGCTTGGGTGTCCTGGGATGAGATTTTACAGGCATCCAATGAAAACCTGATGCTGGCCAGCCTGTTGGCGCTGGTGTTTATCGTGATCACGTTGTTCGTGGTGTATTACTGTATTCACCGTCTGATGTATGTTCCGATTGGTGGTGAACCCCGGGATATTGAGGCGCTGGTCAAACGGGTTGCGTCGGGTGACCTGAGTCACGATGTTGAGATTAAGGGCAGTGAAACCGGTATTTATGCGCAGGTATTGTCGATGATCGCCAGCTTGCGGAAGACCGTTGGCACGATCAACAGCACTGCCGGCCAGCTCAGTGATGCATCTCAGAATATTATGGTCTCCGCCAGCCAGGTGCATCAGAGTTCTCATCAGCAAATGGAGCAGCTGGAACACACGGCAACGGCGATGAATGAAATGACGATGACCGTTGAAGAAGTGGCACGCAGTGCCCAGACGGCTGCGGATTCTGCCAATCAGGCCCATGAATCGGCTGGGCATGGTACTTCCGTGGTGGCTGATATGAACACCCAGATTACCGAGCTGATTTCCGGCATCGGCCATGTTCAGGAAGTGATTGTTCAATTGGACAGCGAAACCAACCGGGTGGGCAGCATTCTGGATGTGATTAACGGCATTTCTGAACAAACCAATCTGCTGGCACTCAACGCGGCAATTGAAGCGGCCCGTGCCGGTGAGGCCGGTCGGGGATTTGCGGTTGTTGCCGATGAGATCCGTGGCCTAGCGAATCAGACCCAGGCCAGCACCAGTGAAATTCAGAACATGATTACCAACTTACAGAATGCCGCTGAAAGTGCTGTAAAACTGATGGAGGAGAATGCCGCCGGTGCAGGTGAAACCGGAGCCCGCTCGGCGGATGCCAATCAGGCTCTGGCGGTGATCGGTGGTGAAGCGGTGAGCATTCAGGATATGAACAGCCAGATAGCCACGGCGGCAGAAGAGCAGTCTGCGGTGGCTGAAACCATTAATGTCAGCATTGTTGAGATTAATGATCTGGCGAAAAATACGTTCGATACGTCCGAGCAGAACAAGGCGCTGGCCCAGAGTTTAGCCACGGTGGCAGATGAGCTTAATCAGTCAGTGGCTGCTTTCCGCGTCTGATCCGTTCGGTGGCGTTTTTCAAAACCAACAGCCCTAAAGGTTGTTGGTTTTTTTGTATCTGGCCGGGAGATTACTCTCTTTGGTACTTTTGGTCAGGCCTTAAAGGAGTTCAATAGTGTATGCTGGCTGCCAATTATAAGCCGAAGCTATGTGCTACATCGGGCAGTTGTTAATTGTGTGTGTTGATGTCTATGAGAATTCTTTTAATTGAAGATGATCCTTTGCTGGGGCAGGGGGTTCAGCTGAATCTGCAGCAACGGGGTTACCGGGTTGACTGGGTTGAAGCCGGGGAGCCGGGAGTCAATGCGGTGTTTGAGCTGCAGCCTGAGCTGGTGATTCTGGATCTTAACTTGCCGGATATAGACGGGCTGGAGGTGCTGCGCCGGATTCGCCGGGAGGTTGAGTTGCCGGTGCTGATTCTGACTGCCCGGGATGCAGTGAACCACCGTATTGAAGGGCTGGATAACGGTGCTGATGATTATCTGGTGAAGCCGTTTGATCTGGATGAGCTGGAAGCGCGGTTACGGGCTTTGCAGCGCAGAGCTGCGGGCCGCAGCCAGGCCATGCTGACGTACCGGGATATCCGGATAGACACCCAGGCGCGACAGGTGTTCTTCCTTGAAGAGTTAATCACGCTGGGGCGCCGGGAATACGAATTACTGGTGTATTTGCTGGAAAGTGCCGGACGGGTACTGACCCGGCGTCAGATAGAAGAACAGCTTTACGAGAATGATCTGGAAAGTAATGCGCTGGAAGTGCACGTCCATAACCTGCGTAAAAAGCTGGGTAAAGAATTAGTCAAAACCGTGAGAGGGGTGGGTTATTTTGTTGAAAGCTAAGGTGTATTCAATTCAGACGTATATTCTTTACTGGACGCTGGCGCTGATTTGTCTGGGGGGCTTTGCTTCACTGCTCAGTGCGGTGTACATGGCGCAGCATGAAACGGAAGAGGTGTTTGATGCCGGGCTGATTCAGGCCAGTTCCCTTATAGATACTCTGCTACCCCATGAACAGGATGATCTTCAGGAAGTGTTGAGTGGCTGGACCCGGGAACAGCAGGCAGACCACAGCGGTGATCTGTCGCAGTACTTTGATCAGGATCTGGATCATGAGGAAGAGGAGTCCGTTGAATATTTCGCAGACGGCCTTGGGGTGATCATTCAGAACCGTGAAGGTGAGGTGCTGTTCAGTTCGTTAGAACAGGGTGCAGGGCTGAGTGCTCCGGTGTCAGGATTTCAGGATATTGAACTGGAGGATGATGCCTGGCGGGTATTCAGCATTTTTGATGAGCAGCGTCAGCTGTGGATTCGCAGCGCTCAGAATATCCCCCTGCGGTCTTACCTGAGTCTTGAGATCAGCTTCAGTTTCATTCCCGCACTGACAGTGGCTGCTGTGCTGCTGTGTCTGGCTATTTATCTGGTGGTACGCAAGGGCATGGAGCCGCTGGTGAAGCTGAGTAATGAACTGAGTGAACGTGACCCGGATAACCTGACCCCGCTGGCGAAACCGGATCTGGCAGCGGAGCTGAATGCACCGATTGACGCATTGAACTCGATGTTTGCCAAGGTGGAGGTGATGCTGGAACGGGAGCGGCGTTTTACCGATGATGCTGCCCATGAGTTACGTACTCCGCTGGCGGCACTGAGAATGTTCATTAATACGGATACTTCTAACGAGACTCAGCTGAATGAAGGGGTAGCCCGGATGGAACGGCTGATTAATCAGTTGCTGGAGCTGGCGCGGCTGAATCCGCAAAATGCCACCGGCATGAAAACTGAAGCCGTGGCTTTGCCAGCTGTAGCCGGTGATGTGATTGCGGATCTGTATCCGCAGGCCCTGAGCCGGCGCATGGATGTTGAACTCAAATGCAGCGCTTCTGATGCAGAATTGAGTATGCAGGGCCAGCCGGTCTTGCTGGGAATTCTGTTACGTAACCTGATCGAGAATGCCATTCGCTACAGTAATGAAGGTGACAGCATTCAGGTTGAGATCGAGCCGGCAGGGCAGCAGTTACAGGTGCGGGTGATTGACCACGGTGCCGGGTTGAGTGATGAGCAAAAAGCCCAGGTGTTCGAACGTTTTTACCGGGCAGGGAATAAGCACCTGCCAGGTGCCGGGCTGGGCATGACGATTGTGAAAACCATTGTTGAGCTTCACCAGGGCCGTTATGAACTGTCGGATACGCCGGAAGGCGGCCTGACGGTGCAGATCACACTCCCTGTTTAACTGCTGGGTTTGATCGAAAGGTTGTTTAACTGGCTGGTTGTTGACGTGCAAACAGCTTCAAAGAAAAAGGGCTTCTGACGGAAGCCCTTTTTTTATGTGAAAGCTCTTTCTGTAAAAGGGCTTGATGTGAAAGGCTATTTCAGCTGGTCCACATAGTTGATCAGCCGGTCTTTGTTCATCAGGAATTTAGAGCTGATGTCTTTAGCGGCCTGCTGTGCTTCAGCCAGGTTTACGGGGTTACCTGCGTGGATGACTCCCACCATGCCGTAGTAGTAATGGGGCGCACATTTGTAGATATAAACGCCTTCTTTATTAATCACGACGCTTATTTTCTGGTCTCTCTTACCGTGCCAGCTGTTGGCGCCGGCTGGTGTCAGCACTGAGATTGAATCATGAACGGGGTCGCTGGGTATAAAGGTTACTGTATCGCCCACTTCCACCTGTAAAACAGAAGGTTCAAATACCATGTTGCCTTCTTCATTGGCGTTAAGCATTTTGACTTCATACTCGGCAGCGTATGCCGGCGTAACGGTGAGTGCCGAGAGTAGCAGCGCTGAGAATATTCTGGTTTTCATTGTGTGTTCCAAATGCCCCCGTGGGCGTTCCTTGTTGATGTTCAGTCCAATCCAATCAGCCCAGTCATTTTCCGGCAGGCTGCCTTAAGGGGTGCCTGATCCTGCCTGGCTGTTTATCTCCGGTGAAGCAGAGATATCAGTGGCGCGTCAGATTACTGTGTTTATTCCGTTTTTTCAGTAAGAGATTGAAAAGGCTTAAGAGTTTCTTAAGTTTTCTTTGTAAAACTCTGTGTCGTTCTGATGGCGGTCATCATCAGTTGTTGCGGTGTATACCCAACAGCACAGGAGGATAATCAGTGTCGTGGAGAGACGTCCCCCGTCAGAACATCTTTGACTGGCAGTATGTGCTGAACAGGAAAAGATGCCCGCTGGCAGGTGGTTCTGTCCGATCAGGGGGGACCGGCAGAACAGATGGATTTGGAGTATCTGCCGGCGGGCTTTTCTGTTTCATCCGGCTGCCGCTGACTAACCGTTGACGGAGCACAAACCAAGATGTCGACTCTGAATCCACTGTGTCTTAATAAAGCAATTTCAGCTTGCCTGATTATTTCTGGAATATCTCTCGCCGGTCACGCAACGGCAGATACACATGAAGCAAATAAGTGGCAGCCCTGGCTGGAAGTCGGCGGTTTTGCCGGCTCCGATAATGTCAGCCGCGGTGAAGCCGCGTTGTTTATCCCCCTGTATCAGTTGGATGACCGGATGGTGTTCACTGAGTTACGGGGCAAGTTATTTACCGAAGGCAGCCGGGAAGGCAATGTGGCGCTGGGTTACCGGCAAATGCTGGATTCCAGCTGGAACATCGGCGGCTGGCTCGGGCTGGATGCCCGGACGTCTGAGTCCGGCAACCGCTTTAAACAGGTGGCAGGTGGGCTTGAGGCACTGAGTGCCAACTGGGATCTGCGTTTCAATGGTTATTATCCGTTGTCTGATGCTAAAGCCTACAGCACGCCGGTAAAGGCTGAGCTGGTGGGCAATCAGTTATTTATTACCGGTGCGGCAGAGGTACCTTTACACGGGGTGGATCTGGAAGCCGGTTATCGCCTGCCGATTAACCTGGGGGCTGACAGCGAACTCTGGTTACATGGTGGCGGCTTCTGGTTTGATGATGAACTGGCCGCTGAAGCCGTGACGGGCCCCAAGGTACGGGCACAGTGGCGACTGAACAATGTCTTTGCGGCAATCCCCGGTTCATCACTGACATGGGAAGCCGGTTACAGCCATGATCAGGTACGGGACGATAACTGGGAACTCGGCCTGAAACTGACCATTCCTCTCGTGCCGGAATATGACCGGCCCGCCAGCCGTTTATCTGTTCAGGAACAGCGGATGCTGGCAGCGCTGGAAAGAGATACTGATATCATTGCCGCTGATTCCGGCCGCGAAGCGGTAGAAGATGCCACCACCGGTGTTGCGTTATCTCAAGTGGCCTTTGCAACTGATGATGCCGATCTGACACAGGCAATTAATAAAGGTGCCAATACATTAATCGTGCTGGACGGCACCGCCGGTACGTTCACCGGTGGCCGTGTGATGGCGGCTGATCAGACACTGGTGGGCAGTGCAGGAACCGTGCAGTTGCGCGGTGCTAAAACCGGCGGCAGCGGTGTTTATACAGCACCGGGCAGCCGCCCGCGTATCAGCCATACACTTAATGAAGCGGTTTTTCAGGTGGCAGATGGTAATCACTTTATCGGGTTGGATGTCAGCGGTGCGGGCTTTATGTCCGGCAGTATTTTTAACCATGGTTTCAGTGACCGGCATTTGGTACAGGAGGTGACCGGCGCTGTATTACCCCGTCAGATACTGGCATTTGATGATATTAATATTTCCGACGTGGGCGGTGCCGGTATCCGGTTAGGGGGCGCATCGGATCTGACGCTACGGGCAAATAACGTCGATATGCATCAGGTTGGCGGTTCCGGTTTTGATTTTACTGGCTTGGGCGGGTTGATAAATGCGGACAGGATTCATCTGGATGTGCAACTTAATGACATTACGCTTCATGATATCGCCCAGACCGGTATTGATTTCCAGAGCTCGGTCCACAGTTTTAAAACAGGCACCGGCATACTCAGATTTAACGGTTTGGATATATCCAATACCGGTGACGACGGGATCAGTATGCGCAGTGCCTTTAACCGCTTTGTAAACGGCACGGCAGATTTTGATATTGCTTTCAACAACGTCACCATCGACAGTGTTGGCATAATTGATCCCGAATCACGGGGCTTCAGTATGTCTAACTTTTTTGATCAGTTTCATGGCGGTAACGGTAAGCTTAAGCTTGGGTTTAACAACGTGACTGTGCGGGGAGCACCGGAAACGGCGATTGCCCTGAATGGTTCTTTTGATGAGTTTGATAATGCTGTATCGGATATCGATATTGTCATGAACAATATCACCATTGAAGATGCCGGTTTTACAGGGGCAGGAGATGGTATTGATTTTGGTGGCGGGCTGGATGAAGCAACCGGCAGTACTTTAACTGCGAAGTTGGCGCTGAGTAATATCACCGTTAACCGAGTCGCTGATGACGGCATCAATTTACAGATCCTTGATGAATTCACAGATAGTACAGTGAATGCCCAGGTAACACTGGATAACATCACAGTGATTGATGCCGGGATTCTCAATCCGAATTCCGATGCACTTGATATGAGTGGCAGTTTTGACGAGACGGTGAACAGCAGGGTTAACAGCACGACTGTACTGAGTAACATTGTTGTAAGCGGTGCACCAAACGGTATTGATATCAGCCACGCCTACGATGAGATCACTAATTCAAGCGGGACAGCGACATTAGCCCTGCGTAACATCCGGGTGAGTGATATTGTCCTGAATGAGGGTGTATCGCTACAGGGATCGTTTAATCAGTTCACATCAATACCGGCAAATGGCCTGAGCTACCGGGTTGAGCTGGACAATATTCGGGTAGATAACACCGCGGGTTCCGGTGTGTCATTTAACGGCGCCGGCGATAATCTGGCGATTAGCAGACAGTTATTACTGAGTAACCTTAATCTGACGAATACCGGAGCGCTAGCGCTGGATCTGACTAACCTGCAGGGCTTTACTGTAACTCAGCAATAACCGGATTGAAGTTGTCCGGGAGTCCAAACCGGCAGTCGAAAGGCTGCCGGTTTTTTTGTGCTGGTACCCTGCTACCGGTAACAGGTAACTACGCTTGTTCAGCCCTTATCGTTGTTGTTTCTGAAGCTGTGATAACTCTTTCAGTAACATTTCAGTTACAGGTGTTTATATACTGATCAATGGTGGGTCGTGGTCTTACTTCTTTTAACTAATCGGATAGCAGGGATAAGGAGGATCGGTTATGGACGGCATTTCACATATTACTTCAGCAGCGGTCGGTCAGATCACTGCTACAGCACCCGTTAGCAGGGCGGAACGGGCCATTGCGGCATATACCGAAAACCTTGAGCCACCGCGTGTTGAGCAGCCAGGGGTTCAGGTAAGCATCAGCGATGCAGCCCGCGAAGCACTGGCCCGGGAGCAGCTGGAATTGGAGCGACTGAATGAAGAGCGTATTGAGGTTCAGCGACAGCGGGATCTGGATGATGATGCCTTTATCAGACAGTTGGAGCAGATCCGTCAGACGGATTTTATTCTCGCTGCGCAGAAGTATTCACTGTACGGCCTGGCGAATGCACCCATTGATCGCCGGTATGATGTCGATGAGTTTGAGTCGGCCGATAACCGGGTACTCAGAACCGGCCAGCCATCAACAGTTACTTATTACAATCAGGCCGACGCTGGCATGACATAACAGTCAGTTTTGCTTTTCCCCTGTCACACAGTCTCGGACAACATCACCCGTGACTGTGTGATTTTCATTCATCACCCTGTTTTTAATGCCTTTTAATCTGCCTATACTGTAGCCCGTATCTTTCAAGTAAAGGCTGGCAAATGGGTTGTATGCGTAAGTGCTTTATCTTTGGTTGGTGTATTCCGCTGGTGCTGTTTCTGATTTCTGGTTTTGTCAGGGCATCAGATACTTTGCCTTTAGCCAGTGGTGACTGGCCTCCCTATACTCAAAACGTACCCGGTGACTATGGTCTGACCACTGAAATAGTGAGTGCCGTGATTGCTGAAATGGGGATGCACACAGAGGTTCAGTGGTTACCCTGGAAACGTAACGAAGTACTGCTCAGGCAGGGTAAAGTTTTTGCGGCATTTCCTTACCGCAAAACCCTTGAACGCAGCAGTGAGTTTGCATTTTCTGATCCGCTGATCTTTACCACAACCCGCTTATTCTTTGATGCTGAGCGTACAGAGCCGGTAACCTTCGAAAAGTTTTCAGATCTTAAGGGTGTATTGATTGGCGGTGTTCGGGGCTACAGCTACGTGGGGGATTTTGAGAGTGTCGGTGCCGAACTGACTGTCGTGAATTCCGATGTTCAGCTGGTGAAAATGTTGGCGTCGCAGCGAATAGATTTTGCTGCATTGGATACCCTCGGTGGCCGCTTATTGTTAGCAGACATGCTGGGGGATCGTCAGGCTGATTACCGGATGCTGCCAAAACCTCTGTACAGCAAGAGCCCCTCCCGGCTGATGGTGTCCCGTAATTATCCCGGACACCAGCGTCTTTTGAGTGATTTTAACGGTGCACTGTTACGGATAAAGGAGCAGGGCATTTATCAGAAAATTCTGCAGAAATATCAGTTTGTTGAAGAGTAATTGCAACAATTGATATCAGATTAGCGCATCCATTCTCATCACTGACAGGCTTTCACCGGAAACAGGTATTCACGGGAAGTCTGTTTCATTCACCGTGCCTGCAAGATCATTCATTCTTCAGCCGGCAGGTCTTTCCGGTTTTCAGAGATTTTCTTGTCAGGTTTCTCTGAAGCTACAGCTGTTCAGGGATGAATAAGCGTATCGCTCAGTAAAGTGGCATCTTTGCATGCCTGACCTGCTGATGGGTATTGCTTCGTCAGATGTCTGTGTTCTTTAAACAGAATAATAACTGTTTTCAATTGGTTTGTTATAACGTAACATTTTTAGCTTTCATGTTATGTGTAAGGAATTGGACAGATGTTGAAGGTTATTTCTGCGTTGGGTGTCGCTGGTGCTTTGTCACTCTCAGCCCCTTTACTGGCTGAGCCGACAAAAGAAAATACATTAGCGATAAAGGGACAGTTTGAATTTGCCAGCCTGGATCCGACGCGCCGGGGCTATGTCTTTCAGCGGATGCAGGTACTTGAAACACTGGTGAATGTCGACGCGAAAGGAAATCTGACGCCAGGTCTGGCCAGCAAGTGGGAGATCAGTGAAGACGGCAAAGCATGGACATTTACCCTGCAGCCGGATGTTAAGTTTCACAATGGTTCTGCCCTGGATGCTACCGCGGTGGTTAACAGCCTGAATATTGCCCGTGCCAAGCCAAGCCTTATGCAGGGGGCGCCGATTACCGGCATTGAAGTGCTGGATCCCCAGAAAATGAGAGTTAACCTTGCCAATCCTTACAGCCCGTTAGGGGCAATCATGGCTAACTATTCAACCGCTATTCTGGCGCCGGAAGCGTTCGATGCTGAATCCAATGTAATCGCTGTTATCGGTACCGGGGCATTCACTGCCTATGAAATTGCGATGCCGCACAAGCTGGTGGTGGAGCGTTTTGATGATTACTGGGGTAAAAAAGCGTCAATAGAGTATGCCAGCTATCTGACCGGTCACCGGGCGGAAAGCCGAGTATTACAGGTGCGCAGCGGGGAAGGTGATATTGTATTTGGCCTGGATGCAGCGTCTGTACCTGCACTGCGCATGCTGCCTCAGGTGGAAATTTTGCGTACGGATTTACCACGGGTGTTGTCCATTAAGCTGAACCTGGCGCATCCGCTATTGGCGAGCCAGTCAAGCCGGGAGGCACTGAGCCTGGCAATTAACCGCCATGGTATTGCATCCGCTGTGTTGCGCAGCCCTGAATCAGCAACGGCTCAGTTGCTGCCGTCTTATATGTCTGACTGGCATATCGGTGATACCTCTGCAGCGCAGGATCTTGAACGTGCCCAATCATTATTGATGGCTGATGGCTGGCAGAAAAACAGCGATGGCTGGATGGAAAAAGCCGGTCAGCCGTTTGAACTGACACTGATTACTTATGCCGACCGGCCGGAGCTGGTGACAGTTGCAACAGCACTGCAGGATCAGTGGAAACGCATCGGGGTTAAGCTGAACGTGAATGTTACTAACTCCAGTGCTATTCCTTCCGGGCATCAGGACGGTTCACTGGAAGTGGCGCTGATCGCACGTAACTACGGCACCATTGCTGATCCTCTGGGCGTGTTGATTAAAGATTTTGGTAACAGCAGTGGCGGTGACTGGGGAAGCATGAACTGGTCTCAACCGGCGATTCAGGCATCTTTAAGTCAGCTGGTTCAGCAGAACGATACGGCAAAATACCGTCAGCAGGCGCAGCAAATCGCCCAGGCTATTTATGAAGATAAGCCGCTGATTGCCATCGCGCACTATGTTCAGCATACCGCGGTTCAGAAAGACGTTGAGGGTTTCCGCTTCGATCCCTATGAGCGTAGCTACTTTCTGAACGAGATTAAGTGGAACCGTTAGTGGCGCAGTTACTGATAAAGCGCCTGCTGCAGTTGTTGGGTGTGGCCTGGGGTGTCAGTACCCTGACATTTTTGCTGATGCGCAGCCTTCCCGGAGATATGGCCTACCGTATTGCGGCGGGGCGTTACGGAATGGATGCGGTTGATACAACGTCTGCGGATCTGGTCAGGGCCGAGTTAGGCCTTGATCAGGGGCCGTTTCAGGCCTATCTGCAATGGTTTGCAGACCTGCTGACAGGCAACCTTGGCAACTCTCTGGTGAGTGGTATGCCGGTGGTGGATGAGCTCTGGCATATGCTGAGCCATTCATTTTATCTGGCAATGGCAGGTGTCGCTCTTTCTATGCTGATTGCTGTGCCGTTAGGCATTGCCACCGCATGGTGGGGGGGCTGGTTTGACCGGCTGATGCTGACGCTTTCAACCCTGATGCGGGCATTGCCGGTATTTGTAACCGGCCTGTTAGTGATCATTCTTTTCGCGCTGGAATTACAGTGGTTTCCGGTTGCCGGTTTTGGCAGTGCCAGCCATCTGGTCTTGCCCATGCTGGCGTTAGGTCTGAGCCTTGCAGCGGTATCTAACCGGGTGGTGCATAACGAAGCACGTAAGGTGATTCAAAGCCCGTTTTTTGAGTTTGCCCGTACTAAAGGCCTGAGCAACTGGCAGGTGCTTTACCGTCATGGGCTGCGGAATCTCGCGGTGCCTGTGGTTGCTTTCATGGGGATTCAGCTGATTACTCTGGTGGAAGGGGTGGTGATGATTGAATCACTCTTTTCCTGGCCCGGGGTGGGCCATGGTCTGGCCCATGCCATTTTTGCCCGTGACATTCCGGTAATACAGGGGGCTGCTCTGATGATGGGCATACTCTTTGTCCTTCTGAATACCGCCGTTGATATTGCCTGCTACTATCTGGATCCGCGGGGAGGGCGACTGCAATGAGTGACCGTACGCTTATTAATGCGCAGGGGCTGGGATTAGTCCTGTTAGCCGTGCTTTGCGTGTACAGCTTTGGTACCGCCTTTTTATTTGCCGGTGACGGTAACAGTCAGAATCTTAATCAGATACTGAGCATTCCCAATGCCGAGCTTTTACTGGGAACTGATCATTTCGGCCGCAATATGTGGCTAAGGCTGGCGGATGCCCTGCGGTTATCGCTGCTTCTGGCGCTGGCATGTGTAGTGACATCAGCGCTGACCGGCGTGATGTTAGGCGTGCTGGCAGCGACCCGGGGCGGCTGGGTTGACCGGCTGATCGATATGCTGGTGACGCTGATTATGGCGCTGCCCGGGCTGGTGCTGGTGATGATCTTTGCTTCAATCGCGCCTGGCTCCCTGTTGGTCCTGTATATCGCCATTGCACTGATCCAGTGGGTTGAATATTTTCGCCTGACCCGTGCAGTGATCCAGCGGGTGGATACCTCTCCGGCCGTTGAGTCATCCCGGTTAATGGGTTTCAGTTTATGGTATCTGTTCCGGCGTCATTACTGGCCGGCGCTGGCACCGCAGCTGCTGACGCTGGCTGCCTTTGGTGCCGCTAATGCTGTACTGATGATGGCATCGTTAGGGTTTGTATACGTAGGTATTCAGCCGCCGACGGCAGAGCTGGGGCAAATGATCGTCGAGCTGTTCCCGTATTATCAGGAAGCCCCCTGGCTGTTAGCACAGCCATTACTGGCGTTGGCATTACTGGTACTGGCATTCCATCTTTGTGGCAGGAGGGGCGGTAATGCACCTGATTAAGACAACAGACCTGGCCGTATACGCCGGCAATGTTGAGTTATTGCAATCGCTGAGCCTGACGCTGGATGCGGGGGAGCGGTTAACCATTTTAGGGCAGACCGGATCGGGTAAAAGCCTCCTTGCGCAGGCGATTATGGGGAATTTGGCTGACACTTTGCACTGTGAAGGGCGGTTGGAACTGTTCGGCAAAGCGCAGAGTATGAGTGAAAGGCAGGGGCTTTGGGGGCGGCAACTTACTCTGTTGCCTCAGGAACCCTGGAATGCACTGTCGCCGCTGATGAGTGCCCGTAATCAACTGAAGGAAACCTATCATCTGGTAGGCGGACTGACTGAAAGTGAAGCGCGTAGCCGGACAGAAGATGATTTGTTCCGGTTAGGTTTACAGGCTGGTGCAGAGAAACGGGTAGATCAGCTGTCCGGGGGTATGGCCCAGCGGGTGGCCATTGCCTGTGCCATGGCGGGCGGTGCTCAGGTGCTGCTGGCAGACGAGCCCACCAAGGGACTGGACATATCCCGGCGTGATCATGTTGTCAGTCAGCTTATCAGTCAGGCGGCAGACGGTGTGTTGCTGACTATCACCCATGATGTTGCTGTTGCCCGTCAGATCGGTGGCCGGATCATGGTGATGAAAGACGGCGTATTACTGGAAGAAGGGCTGGCAGAGGACGTTCTCAGCAACCCGCAGCATGCTTACACCCGTGAACTGATCAGTGCTGATCCGGCTAAGTGGTGGCAGCCACCGCGCAAGGTATTTGCTGAAGACAGTAAACCTCTTATCAGTGCCCGTCAGTTAACGGTTGGGCGGGGTAAACAGGCGCTGGTTTCCGGGCTGGATTTTAAGGTGCATCCAGGTGAAGTTGTCGGTGTTGTCGGTGACAGCGGGTGTGGTAAAAGTACACTGGGCGATACCTTGCTTGGGCTGAATCCGCCGCATGCAGGTGAGGTGGCCCGTCGTGAAGGCGTATCCGGCCATCACTGGCAAAAGCTGTATCAGGACCCAACAGCGGCTGTAAGCCATGCGGTTTCCCTGCGTACTCTGCTGATGGATCTGATACAACTTCATGACCTGGACGTGACCTCAGTGCCTGCACTGATGGCCCGGCTGGGGCTGAGCGACGCCTTACTGGAACGCAGTGCCAGTGAAGTATCAGGGGGGGAGTTGCAGCGTTTTTGTCTGTTGCGGATTCTCTTGCTGAAACCGGTCTTCCTGTTTGCTGATGAGCCAACTTCCAGGCTTGATCCTGTAACCACCCGGGAAGTAAGCCAGTTGCTGGTGGATCTGGCCAGAGAACAGGGCTGTGCCGTGATGCTGGTTAGCCATGACCCGATGCTGATCGAGAAACGCTGCGACCGGGTGATTCAACTGACCGCTTAATGGCTTTCTAACCTGATAGTTACCACTACAGAGTCGGGCCTTGTTTCTGTTTTCTGACCGATAAAAGGGGGAAGCGCAGAAACTGGGGCTGGCTCTGATACTTCTTTATAAGCTAGTTCTGAATCGCATGCTTGATATAGGCCCTGCAGATGTTACGGGTCAGGTTCATGAGCAGGATGAAGGACTGTTCACCGTCAATCTCTGGCAGGCTGGCAAACAGATGGTCGCTGATGCGCAGCACCACTGAACCGGCCGTGGGTGTTACATCTCCGATGACCGGATTCATTGAAAGCATGCTGATAAAACCCACGCATTCACCGGGCTCGAGCACGTTCACGACTTTGTTTTCTTTCTGCGGACCGCAGTAGAGCGTACTGTTACCCTCAATCAGGATATAAAACCCGTTGGGCCGATGGTCAGCTGAGAATAGCCGGTCTTTCTTTTCAGTGCGGTATATCTCGCACTCATCCAGTAAATGCCCGACAAAATCCTGGTTCAGCGCACCAAACACAGACAGTCCCTGAAGATGCCCGACAGGGTAATCCTTATCAAACTTTTCTCTGGATATTTTCAACATGGCGGAGACCCCGATTTCTCTCACTCCAGTGTAGTAAAACCGCTGCCGGGTTGCATGGAAATGGTGGAAATGATCAACACAGAATTACTTTGTTTACGGAGAAGTAGCGGAAACAGGAAAGCCTGAAGTTCGTTGTCTTGATTTGTGTAGCGGTGATTTCAGTTGGTGGAGTGGTTATTTGGAAGCAGAAGAGGTTTGGGGCCGGAGCTAAATTAGCCTCGCACCCCAGGATCACTCTCAGGTTTTTTGGGCGCTACAGCTCTTGCATCAGCTGAATATAATTGCCACAGGTATCATCCAGCAGGGCGATCTTAACTGTGCCTGCTTCAGTGGGCGGCATTGAGAATTGCACGCCTGATTCGCAGAGCCTTTGGTATTCTTTTTCTATGTCATCCACTTGAAAAGAGGTGCAGGGAATACCCGCGTCTTTGAGGGCGCGCTGGTACACTTTTGCCGGTTCAAAGGCCATGGGTTCCAGTAAGAGCTCAACGCCGGACTGTTCAGCCGGGGAGACGACAGTCAGCCATTTGTGTTCGCCAAGCGGGATATCCTTTTTCTTGATGAAGCCTAAAATACGGGTGTAGAAATCCAGAGCTTTGTCCTGATCTTCAACAGGAATGCTGGTGACATATATTTTGATCATTGCTGTGAAACTCTCTGCTGGTTAGTGAGCCGGTAAAGCATAGACGTGTTTGCATAAGAAAACTTATTCCGGATTGCTGTTATGCATGCGCTGATACTCTCTGGGAGTATAGCCGGTGCATTTTTTAAACACGGATGAAAAGGTTGGCATGCTTTGGTAACCAACTTCCAGGCAAACCTGAGTAATGGATAATCCGGTTTTGATCAGGTCTTTTGCTTTCGCGATGCGTAAATCCCTCAGATAGACTCTGGGCGTTAAGCCATACATTTGCTGAAAGATTCTGACGAAATGAAACCGTGACATATGTGTTGCGCTGGCCAGGTCATCCAGTTCTAACCGGTCGGAATAGTGTTCTTCCATGAAGGTTCTGGATTGCCTTACTTGCTCAAACTTTTCCGGTGGCAATACCTCTTCACTGTAGATACGTTCCAGCTCACGTTCATAAAATGTTTTGGGGGCTTTTGGCATTTGGCTGTGCAGTGTAACGGTGCGGTTTTTGTCTGACTTTAGCACAGTTTGATGTTTGTCTGAGCTGGCAGGAGTTTTGAGCAGATTGCAGGAGAGGAATGTGTAGCTTCCTGCACAGCTGTAAATGAATGTAGTGGAAATCTTATGCTTGCTCTTATTTAAGCGGGGACTAACAGATTGCCGGTGTAATTCACATTGTAAATCACCCGGCAATACAGGTGTGGGTCAGGCTTACAGTAAAGGGTGTTTACTGAGCAGGGCTGTCGTGGCACTTAACAAGCTATAGCCAAAAAAGATCAGAAAAACTCCGCCGGTCAGGCGCAGGTAGTTGGACATAAAATGATAGGCTCGGGTGCTGATGCCGTCCGGGCCGGAAACCAGGCGTTCCAGTCGGGTGCGGGCGTAAACCGTTGCAACAGCCATCAGACTTACGGACAGCCCGGTACCCAGTCCCATCATCAGGGTGGCGATCACGCCATAGGAAAACACGTCAACCAGGTGGGCGTAGATCAGTACGATAATCGCCCCGGAACATGGTCTGAATCCCATCGATAAAATAACCGTGAGTGTCTGAAACAGTGACTGATCTTTTACTGGTGCGTGGGCATGGGAGCAGCCACAACCTGCGCCATGGGAGTGATCATGTGAATGGCTGTGTGCGTGATTGTGAGAATGATCATGTCCATGGCTGTGATCATGTCCATGGCTGTGAGCATGATCATGTGAATGGTTATGGTGCTGGTGATTATGACTGTTTACGGATTTAAGCCGTTTAAAGAGATTAGCAAAGCGGTCAGTTTTCAGAAGTACCCGCATGGCTTTAAATGTTAAAACCAGCCCCAGCAGCATCACCAGGATATAGCTGACAATGGCTACATTGTTGCCGTAGCTTTGTACATCGGATAACTGAAACGCCAGGTATTTAGCCAGAACGCTGACCAGTGCAATGGCAACAAGTGACTGCATAATGGCGGACAGCATGGATATAGACACGCCATTTCGCAGGCTGTCTTTACCGGTGCCTAAATACGTGACGATCACCGCTTTACCGTGACCAGGGCCGACTGCATGAAAAACACCGTACAGGAAGCTGATTGCGATGAGCGCTCCGCCAAACTTCGCAGGATTCTCTGAAACCCGGCTGATATGGTCCGCCATCGTTTTGTGCAGTTGTAACTGCACATCAACAATGATGGCCATAAGAGCAGCCCAGTTCAGATACAGGGCGGTGACCAGGCTAACCGTCAAGATGAGCGTTACCAGATTAATGATTGTCTTCTGGCGGTTAAGTTGAAGCGTTGTACTGATAGCTTTCATGGATGCACTTCTTTTATTTAATATTTCGGATGGCAGTTAATTCGGATTTTCTCGGCAAAATGTTTTCCTAAACCGTTCGTTTCCCGCTGGCTCTGGTCTAAACCCATGGCGTAGTTAATGATGTCTTCGGTGGGATCAGGCTGTTCAACAGTACTTGAGCAATCAAGCGCATGGTTGGCGGTTACGGAAACGTTAGTATTTTCTGTATGCATCATGGCGATGTAGTAGGTAGGGTCGTATACCTGCCATTCAATCCCTTTATTATCGATAGGAATTTCCGGTGTGATATCAAACAGAATTTCCATTTCAAGAAGCTGTGTATTGCCTTCATTCCGGGAATATAGCCGGTATTCAGTCGGTGCTGAGAGGGGGACGGGCTGCCCCTTTATTTTTAGCAGGGAGAAATAATTATAATCCGCCAGGTTGGAAATCATTTTACGGGCAACGGCATTCAGGCCTTTTTCTTCATCCTTATACTCATTCAATACATCCGCTAACGTGATCATTGAGTAATACATATCAAATTTCCACGTCTGCTTAATCTGTGTCAGCCTGAACTGGCTATCAATTGTGAAATCAGATTTCAGATTGATCCAGTTATGTGGGTGAGCATTTGTAAGGGATGCATAGCAGGACAGCAGCACAGACAAAATCAAAAAAATGAAAACCCGGGCGCGAAATTTCATCTGACAGGCTGTCTGTTTAGGTGGCCGATGGTTTTCATATTCTGTCTGCATAGCGTGTTAGTGGGCGTGAATCCGATGACTGATTCTCAGTGTATGATTTAAGAAATGTTATATTATAACATTTTTCGAGTCTAGCCTTGCTTTGTAATGTGCCGGTCAAGAATGACTGACTGGCAACTGAGGAGATTGCTTTGCACAGTGGCTGTATTCATAAACACCGGCGTAGGTGACGGCAACGGAATAGATTCTATGGAGGCGAAAAAGAATATAGCTCCGTAGCCAGCTGAGGCCATTCATGAGAGGGAGATGAGATATGTATCATGCTTTGTGTAAGCACTGATGTAACAGCAATGAGCTGGACTACAGGGGCACTGTATATTTGGAATAGCCGGGCATGCCGCAAAAATAAAAAAACCTTAGCAAGTTACTCTGCTAAGGTTTTTTTGTGCCGCGCGGTGCGTTCTGAAGCGATGGTTCAGAATGCCCGTCAGAGGGGGAGCCGATTTATTGAGTCAGATCCAGCCCCTGTTGCCAGAAGGCAATTTCCATCCGCGTAGCGGTGGTGAAGTGCTTTTGCAGCTGTTTGCCGCGGCGGCTGTCCGCCGGGATTTCTGCAATCAGTTCATCAAAGAATGCCGTGGTGGCATAGGCTGCTTCCTGATATTCCTCACCGGCGTACATGTCGATCCAGTTAGCGTACGGGTTACCTTCAATGACGCTGTTGCCAGCTTCAGTGAGGTACTGACCCACGTGGGCGTAGCCCAGTGCACATGGCACCAGTGCCGCGTACAGGTCGGCCAGGTCACCCTGCAGGCCTGCATCGATCAGGTAACGGGTGTAAGCCACGGTGGCAACGGCTTCAGGCAGTTCCAGAATATCGTTTTCCTGCAGGCCCCAGGACTTGCAGTAGTCGATATGCAGGCTGATTTCGTGCTCTACCAGTGCCGAGAGTGAAGGCAGGCTGGCCCGCATCTGATGTGGGCTGTCGCTCTTGAACACCGCCAGCGCGTGAGCCCGGGCGTAGTGGATCAGGTAGAGGTAGTCCTGCTGCAGGTAGTGACGAAAACTTTCCCCGGCCAGTGTGCCCTGGCCAAGCTGCTGCACGAAGGGGTGCTTGATGTACAGATTCCAGTCTTGCTGGCAGCCTTTGATCAGATCCTGATGGTTCATAGTCTGTTTTCCTGTTTGTACTTGCTGTGTTTTACACAGGTTTACTGAACGATGTAGTCAGTGGCTTTCGGTAGCGTTTTGATCACACCGTTGTCGAACAGGAATTGGGCATAGTTATCATAACGGCCCAGATCTGCTGCCTGTGGGCGTAGGGCGAAACGGATCAGGGTGTCTTTCCAGGCCAGGCGGTTCAGTTCAGTATCCAGCTTGTTACCGTCGCCGTAAGACTTGAACAGTTCCCATGCTTCGTCCGGGTGGTTAACGGTGTACTGTGTTGCCAGTTCCAGTGCGCGGTTAAACTTCTTCAGCATCTCTTTATCGATTTTGTTGCTGTTCGCAACCACAACCAGCTCGTCGTATGGCGGAATGCCTTCTTCTTCAACGAAGAACGCTTTGCCTTCAAAACCTTCCATGCTCAGCTGGTGCATTTCGAAGTTACGGTAACCGCCGTAGATAGCATCAACTTTGCCGGTTGCCAGTGAAGCAGACAGAGACCAGCCCACGTTGATCAGTTCAACATTTTCAATGCTGGCGCCGTTTTTCTTCATCATGGTGCCGATGGTGGCATCGACCAGACCGCCGTCGAAGGCGTAACCGATTTTCTTACCTTCCAGGTCAGCCAGAGAGTTGTAGCCCTTGTCTTTCAGTACCATCACGGTATTTAGCGGGGTGGCGATCAGGGTTGAAACCCGGCTCAGGGGCAGGTCTTCCACCACGTCACGGATCAGCTGTGGCTGATAGGTAACCGCCAGATCGAATTTACCGGCAGCAACTAGTTTAGGCGGAGTGCTTGGGTCAGCAGGTTCGGTGATTTCAATGTCCAGACCCTGAGCTTTGAACAGGCCCTGCTGCTTGGCAACAATGATCGGGCCGTGGTCCGGGTTTACAAACCAGTCCAGCATCAGGGTGACTTTTTCAGCCAGTGCCTGCTGGCTGAACATAATCAGGGCAAAAGCGAATATTTTTTTCATAACAGTTTCCGTTGTTTCATTTTCAGGTGTTGTTTGGCTTTTCCCGATACCAGGGAATGGCTTTTTTAAGTAACTGGTCGGTGCTGTAGTACAGCAGAATAGAGAACAGGGCGAGGATAAATAGGGCCGCGAACATGTCGGCAATCTGCATCCGGGCATTGGCTTGCAGCATCAGGTAACCCAGGCCGCCGGCAGAGCCTACCCATTCACCAACCACTGCACCAATTGGCGCAACCACCACCGCTACCCGGATGCCGGATGCCAGTGTTGGCAGGGCGGCAGGTAAGCGGATATGCCACAGCTGACGCCAGCGGTTGGCGTGCATGGTGGTGGCCAGATCAAGGTAGCCGGTGGGCGTGTGGCGCAAACCGTCAAAGCAGGTAGTGGTGACCGGGAAGAAGATAATCAGTGCCGCCATAATGACCTTGGAGGCCATGCCATAGCCGAACCAGAGCATCAGAATTGGCGCCAGTGCGAATACGGGGATCGCCTGGCTGGCAATCAGTACCGGCAGTAACCAGCGGCGTACCGGATTAAACAGCAGCATCTGCAGGGCCAGGCCGATGCCCATAAATAAGCCGAGTAACAGCCCCAGTACAATCTCAGTAAGAGTGATCAGACTGTGATCCCACAGCAGTTCCGGATTGCTGATCAGTTTGTCGAAGACCAGCAGAGGCGGCGGCAGAATGAACGGTGGCATCGAGAAGATCACCACAATGGCCTGCCACAGGCCCAGTAAGACCAGGCTGGTGATGGTCAGGCGAAACAGTATCTGGCGCCGCCCCGTGCCGTTCTGTAAATCCTGTTGTGTGCTGGCGCGGTTAACGACCGGTGTAACGGGCTTATTCACTGGCGCTCTCCTTCACTGACACTGGCCACACTGAACTGTTCATCGGCGGCCTGAAGGGCAGCCAGCAGGCGGTGCTGGTAGTCACCAAGTTCTGCATCCACCGGACGGGGCACGGGGCTGTCCGGTGTGGCGGCAGCTTTCAGCCGGCGCTGCTGAAACAGCCAGACGTGCTGGCCCAGTCGCAGAGCTTCCTGAGGATCATGGGTGATCAGCAGTACCGTACGGCCTTCAAGTGCTTTGAAGGCCAGTGCCTGCAAGCGGTGGCGGGTCACGGCATCCAGTGCGCTGAAGGGTTCATCCATCAGGACGATGGGGGTGTCCTGCATCAGGGTACGGGCCAGCGCCACACGCTGTCGCATACCGCCGGACAGCGCATCCGGCAGCAGGTGGCTGCTGTCAGCCAGACCAAGCTGGGCCAGTAGCTGGTCTGCCCGGGCGTAGTCTTCAGCCGAGGGTTTACCTTTGCTCAGGCGGGCCTGCAGGCAAACGTTATCGCGTACTTTCAGCCAGGGCAGGAGCAAATCCTGCTGGGCCATATAGGCGATCTGACCTTCCAGGGGCTGGCCGTGCTGATCGATAATTTCACCGCTGCAGTGATGCTGCGGTTCAATTAATCCCGCAAGACGGCGCAAGAGGCTGGTTTTACCGCAGCCGCTGCTGCCCAGCAGGCAGGTCCATTCTCCGGCGGGCAGCTGCAGGTTGAGATCACTGAAGACCGGTTCAGGGGCATTCTGATACTGCAGGCTGAGCTGGCGAATATTAATTTCGGTGGCTTGCATGGTCTGGATTACCGGGCCTGACGGTAAAAGTGGTGAACCGGGCCGGAACCTTCACCAATGTGCAACTCATCAGCGTGTTCGATGGCCGCCTGTATATAGTCTTTTGCCTGCTGAATGGCATCTGCCATCGGGTAGCCCTGTGCCAGGAAAGACGCAATGCTGGCGGACAGCGTACAACCAGTGCCGTGGGTGTTTTTGGTGTCGATACGCTGGCTGCTGTATGTGCGCAGGCCTTCAGATCCTAGCCAGAAATCAGTGCTGGTATCGGCTGCCTGATGGCCGCCTTTGATCAGTACCGACTTGCAGCCATAGCCAAGCAACTGTTCGCAGTGTGCGGCGGTATCTTCCGCGCCAGCGGTATTCAGTTCCGGGCGTGCTGCCAGTAATGCCTGCGCTTCTGGCAGGTTAGGGGTAATTACGTCCGCCAGTGGGATCAGTTCGCGGATCAGGGTATCGGTAGCATCCGCTGCCAGCAGCACATCGCCACTGGTGGCAACCATCACCGGGTCAAGCACCACGTGTTTTGGCTGATATTTGCGGATGGCTGCCGCCACTGTACGGATGGTGTCCGCGTCGCCCAGCATGCCGATCTTGACGGCATCGACGGCGATATCGCTGAAAACTGCTTCGAACTGTTGCTCAATGAACTCGCCGGTAACCGGCATAACGCCAGTGACGCCGCGGGTATTCTGGGCGGTCAGGGCAGTGATGACTGTGCAGGCGTAGCTGCCGGTGGCAGAAATGGCTTTGATGTCCGCCTGTATGCCAGCACCGCCACCGCTGTCGGATCCGGCTACGCTGAGAACGATAGGAGTGTTGGGCTGTGACATGGTGCTTTCCTGCGTCTGAAGATAGATAACGGTCTGACCCGGGCAGGAAAAGCAATGCTGGAAGTAATGTTCACAGATTTCCTACGCCAATAACTGGATCAGGTTCAACGGGTTCAGCATATGCCATCTCAACCAGAATTCTGGTTCCCCGACTGTATTGGGCGATCATAGAGAGTTGGCTATACAAAGACAAATGAAACTTATTGTTATCTGTGGCTGTGCGCCTAAAGCATGAGAGTTGTCGTGAAACTCAGGGCTGGTATGGCCTGGGGGTAAAGGTCAAAAAACGACACAGGTAATTCGGTACTGAAAAAAATTCTCGGGGTAAGGGTTGTGTTTCAGAATTTTCCAAAATACTATGCTGCCAACTAATTCTGTATGCGACAGGTGCAGCCGGCCATTTTTATGTCCGGCTGATAATTGGGAAGCCGGTGTAAGTCCGGCGCTGCCCCCGCAACGGTAACTACAGTTTGGTGATCAGCAAACCACTGAGCAATACGCTTGGGAAGGGCTGATTACCGGCATCTGCCAACTGTTAAGCCCGGAAACCAGCCTGCGTATCACCCTTATATTATCGCGGTGGGCGGTTCTGGGCATAAAAGCTTTCTGTAGCTTTTTTCCTGGGCGTGCTTGTCCGTGTGTGAACATAGGCGACACATGGCAAAGACAATTCGAAAACACTCTCTGTTCTGCCGGGGCTTCCGGTAACCGATGGCTGTGGCTGATTTGCTGCAGGTTTCAGGGCTGACTGTATCTGGCGATAACCAGCAATTACTGCTGGATGACGTCAGCTTCAGTATGCGCCCGGGCGAAGTAGTGGGTGTACTGGGGCCGAACGGCGCCGGCAAAACCACACTGCTGCGCTGCCTGTTTGGTGCTTTGCGCCAGTTCAGCGGATCAGTTCACATCAATGGCCGGGATATCAGCACTCTGACTGATCGGCAACGGGCTTTGCAGGTGGCTGCTGTAACACAGGAAATGCCAGCTGACTTTCAGCTCAGTGTCCGTTCGGTGATTGCGACCGGCCGTACGCCTCATCAGCACTGGTTTACGGGTAAAGACCCGGATGCCGAAAAGGTGATTGATGAGGCCGTCAGGCAGTTTCATCTGCGGCGCTATCTGGACCGGGACATCAGTGAGCTTTCAGGCGGTGAACGCAAACGCGTCATGATCTGCCGGGCACTGGTACAGCAACCGGAACTGCTGGTGCTGGATGAACCCTGTAACCATCTGGACATTGAACATCAGCTCAGCCTGATGCAGTTACTGCGTAAACTGCCGGTCAGCAGCCTGGTGTCCCTGCATGATTTTCCATTGGCGGCCCGCTATTGCGACCGCGTTCTGGTCATGAAGCAGGGACGTCTGGTGGCTGAGGGGCCTGCTGAATCTGTGCTGACCCCTGAGTTATTCGAAAACGTTTTTGCCGTGCGTGCCAATACCTACTCTAACCCTTGGGAGCAGTGGTCGTTTTATGCCACCTCGCTCCCCTTTTTTTCCTGTACAAAAAAGCAAAAGGATCAAGCACATGCGCACTCTCATCTTCAGCTCAGCGATGCTGTTCGCCAGTCTGGCGCCGCTTAGCCAGGCATCTGAATTCCCGGTTACTGTAGACAGCTGTGGCCGAACCGTTACCTTTAATGAAGCTCCTAAGCGGGCGGTCATTCATGATCAGAATATGAGCCAGATGGCATTTGCGCTGGGTATTCAAAAGAATGTAGCCGGCCTGACCGGTATTACCGGTTGGTACAAAACCAGCCCTGAGTTTGATAAAGACCGTGGTGATATTCCTGAACTGGCGCCGAAGAACCCGACCACTGAGAACGTCATCAGTGCTGATCCGGATCTGTTCTTTGCCGGCTGGAACTACGGTATGCGTACCGACGGTGAGCTGACGCCACAAAGCCTGGGTGATCTGGGTGTACCGGTTCTGGAACTGACTGAATCCTGTGTTCACCTGACCAAATCCGGTCCGGATGCGTCTATGGATCTGCTATACGATGACGTTGTACGTCTGGGTGCGGTATTCGGCGTGAAGGAAAAAGCCGACGCACTGGTTGATGGCTGGAAATCCCGTCTGGCAGCCGTCGCTGATAAGACCGAAGGCAAGAAGCCGGTGAAGGTATTCCTGTATGACTCCGGTGAAGACAAGATCTTTACTTCTGGCCGTTTCGGTATGCCAACTGCGCTGATCCGTGCTGCCGGTGGTGAAAACGTGATGGATAACATCGATACCAGCTGGGGCAAGGTAGGCATTGAAGCGGTGATGGATGCCGAACCTGATTTCTTCATTTTGGTGGATTATCAGAAGGGTGGCTGGAAAGGCTCCTGGGAATTCATTAAGAACCATCCGGTGCTGTCCACTTTGGATGCGGTGAAGAACGACCGCTTCCTGCCACTGGAGTACGGTGAAATTACACCGGGCCCGCTGAACATTCAGGCGGTGGAAAAACTGGCTGAGAAGATGTACCTGAGCGGACGGTAAGTTTTGAGCAAACCCTTCAGGCCGGGGTTGATCGGCGGTGTCCTGCTGCTGATCATCCTGGCACTTTCACTGGCTGGCGTCATGATTGGTGTCAGCCAGATTCAGCCTGACCAGGCACTTGGTATCCTGCTTCACGGTTTCAGCCCCGACGGGCTGGGGCGTTTTATCGAGCCGGACTGGCGTAATTCCCAGGCCGTTATCATTAATGAGCTGCGGGCTCCCCGGGTGATTCTGGCCATGCTGGCCGGTGCTGGCCTGGCGGTGGCCGGTGCAGCCTTGCAGGCGGCAACCCGTAATCCGTTAACCGACCCGTTCCTGCTGGGGGTATCATCCGGTGCTTCACTGGGGGCGGTGCTGGTTATCTCCCATGTGGGGTTGGTGATCGGGGCGTATACCATGCCGGTGTTCAGTTTTGCCGGCGGTTTATTGTCTTTCCTGTTGTTGCTGATACTGATGAAACGGCCGGAGAACCAGCGGCCGGACCGGCTGGTGCTGGCGGGTGTGGCCATCTCATTCTTGCTGATGGCCGGCACCAACGGTCTGATTTTTCTGGGTGACCAGCGGGCGGCACAGTCAGTGGTTTTCTGGATGCTGGGGGGGCTTGGCCGGGCCCGCTGGGATCTGCTGCCTATTCCGACGCTGATCATAGTACTGGGCGTGATGTTACTGATCTGGCAGGCCCGTAACCTGAATGCCCTGATGATGGGGCAGGAGAGTGCAGCTGCGCTGGGTATATCCGTTAACCGCGTGCGGATAACCGTATTGTTACTGGCAACCCTGGTGACCAGTCTGATCGTTTCTCTGACCGGTACTATCGGATTTGTCGGGCTGGTGGTGCCGCACATCATGCGGACATTCATCGGCGGGGATAACCGCATCCTGTTGCCTGTATGCGCACTGGCTGGTGCGGCTTTCATGCTGGGGATGGATATTGTTGCCCGGATGTTGCTGGCGCCGCAGGAACTGCCAATCGGAATAATTACCGGCGCGGTAGGCGGCAGTTACTTCTGTTATTTGCTGGCGCGGCGTTAACTTTATATCTTGTTGATCAGCCGTTTGCGTAAACGGTAATCGAGCATCACCGGGCTGTTGAATCCGTAAAGGCTGATCAGATCATCCAGCAGATTTATTTCTGAAAGTTTTATGTAGGCTGTCTGTAATGCCTGGACAACCTTTGGTGAGGTTTCCGGGCTGGCGGCCAGCCAGAGCTGTTTTGACAAATCGTCTACCCGCAACACCGGAATAAAGTCATCCGCGTTAAGGCCGAACTCATCAATTCTGTAGGGGAAGCTGTTTACCTGTGGGGCGTAGTCAATGTGCAGAGCACGGAGCATTTTAATGGTCTGGCGGGTGTAATTGACTCTTACCGGCGTAAAACCCTGCTCAGTAAAGTAGGTGTCGAGGCTGCCGCCCCCCTGTACCGCTACCCGGTATTTTTTCAGTTCTTCCAGTGATTCGGGCATGTGATCGGGGCCATCTTTATGTCTGTAGATGATCACTTCGTAAGGGGAGACCGGGCCAATCCAGTGATACTGGCTTTCCCGCTGCTGATTACGGGAGATAGAGAAAAACAGTTTGTTGGGGCCATCCTGAGACATTTTGATAGCACGCCGCCAGGGAGCAAAGTGGGTGCTGCGGATAACCATTGGCTGTTGTTTTGCTGCTTCTTCAACCAGGGCTTTGATGAAATCAATCACATACCCTTTGGGCTGGTTGTCCGTTTCTATTTGCAGGGGAGGGAATTCTTCAGTGATCAGGTCCAGTTGCACAGGATCTGCCGCATAGCTCAGCGTAGCCATTATGCCGGTCAGCAGTGCGGCTGACAGGCGGATACAGTGCCTGAAAATTAACGATTGCTTACCGCATGGTAAAAAATATCTGAAGGTTCGTCTGAACATTCATGCAGCCTTATGACAAAAACGAAACTGGTCCCTCATCCCTGTTTTTTTCAGAAATCCCTTTCTAATTAAACAGATACTACGGAAATCCATAGGTAATTTCATCTAAAAACTGAATCCTGGCTGAACTTTTGTGCCGAGCTTTTGTGAAGTGTTTTTGTGAAGAGCTTTTATAAAGAGTTTTCAGGATGTGCAGCACATCCTGAAAATATAGTCTGCGAGAGTCACTGTTTCTGTTGCAGCCAGAGGTTCAGACAGGTGATAACGGATAGTCAGTATATCCGGCTGCAGAACCGCCAAACAGTGTACTTTTGTCTTTAAGGGGAGACAGAGGGAGGCTCTCCTTAAAGCGGCGTGGTAAATCCGGGTTGGTTATAAAGGCCCGGCCATATGCGACGAAATCCACCAGCCCCTTGCGGATCAGGTGTTCGCCGCTTTCACGGGTAAAGTTGCCGGCGACAATGATCGCGCCATCAAACAGGTCCCGGAGAGTATGCCGGAAACTGTCGGTAACTATCGGTGCGTCGTCCCAGTCCGCTTCCGCCAGATGAATATAGGCAATGCCCAGAGTGTTGAAATACCGGGCAGCGGTGAGAATGGCTTCAATCGCTTCGCTGTCGTTCATGCCCCGCTGGGTAATAAAGGGGGCGAGGCGGATGCCGACTTTGTCTGCCCCGACAGTTTCACAAACAGCGGCGGTGACTTCGCAGGCAAAGCGGATACGGTTTTCCAGTGAGCCGCCGTACTGATCTGTACGGGTATTTGAGCTGCGACGCATAAACTGGTCGATCAGATAGCCGTTGGCAGCGTGAATTTCCACGCCGTCAAACCCCGCCTCTATCGCGTTGGCGGCGGCCTGGCGGTAATCCGCGATGATGTTATTTATTTCCGGCAGGCTGAGCGCCCGGGGGACAGGGCAGTCAAGCATCTCACCTTCAACCCATACCTGAGCGTTCGGGGCAATGGCGGACGGGGCTACCGGCTGGCCGCCGTTATGAAAGGTGCCGTGAGACATACGGCCAACATGCCATAGCTGGGCAAACATTTTGCCACCCGCTTCATGGACTGCGCCGGTTACCTGCTGCCAGCCTTTTATCTGAGCTTCAGAATACATGCCAGGTGTGAAGGAATATCCTTTACCCTGAGGTGAAATCTGGGTGGCTTCAGAAATGATCAGGCCAGCGCTGGCCCGCTGGGCATAGTATTCAGCCATCAGCAGATTAGGAATATCGCCGGGCTGTGTGGTTCTGGCGCGGGTCATGGGGGCCATGATGATTCTGTTAGCAGTGTTTGCCTGGCCAATGCGTCCTGGGCTGTGCAGGTTAAAGTCTGACATGGTGTTTTCCTTATTTGAGAAAGAATGGGGTGAGAACGAAGTGAATGTGACCGCTTCAGTTCAGAGAACTGCGGTCCTGATTAAAAAGAATTTCTAATTTGATCTGTTCAGGGCCGATGACAAATACCTGATGCTCATTACTGAGCGGGATCGTCCGTTCGAAGTAGGTGGCCTGCTGCTCGTCCAGCCGTCTGATAAGCGTGCGGTAGCAGCCTCCCTGGAAGGCCAGGTGATCAATGATGCCGTTAGCTTTGGCTTCAGTGTCTTTCTCTACTGTTCGCAGATAAGCCTGTTGTGATTGCTCTTGTGACGGCTCTTGTGAAGAGAAGGGGGTCTTGCCCACCAGATGGATTAACGGCTGGCCATCGCTGTAAAGCCAGCTCCCGGCGAACGGGAAAGGCGGACGGGGGCCGTTTTCAAAACCAATAATCCGGATGAAGAAGTCTTCCATCGCGGTGATGTTTTCGCACATCAGTAAGGCGTGATTGAGTTTCATCAGTGTTGCCTGTCGGTGATTTATTCAGTGTTCTCAGGCTAAGTCTTAAGGTTATGTTTGATAATTGGCTTAGATGTGAAAATATTATTTATAAAATATGAATAAAAGAGTCTCGGGCGATTTGCGATGGCAAAACTGGATGATCTGGAGTTGTTTGTTGAAGTGGTTCAAGCCGGAGGGCTGGCGGCGGCTGGCCGGCAGGTTGGATTATCACCGGCGGCAATGACCGCCAGGATTAACAGCCTTGAAGCCCGTTATAAAGCACGGTTGTTAAACCGTACAACCCGAAATATTTCACTGACACCGGCAGGTGAACGGTTCTATGAATCCTGCCTGCGTATCGTCGAGGAGCTTCACTGCGCTGAGGCGTTACTGGCTGATCAGGCTGCTGAGCTGAGTGGCCGGCTGGCAATCACCGCACCGTCTGATTTTGGACGTCAGTTTGTGGCGGTGGCACTGGCGGAATTTACCCGGCTGAATCCTCAGGTGAACGGGTCGCTGCATCTTGATGACGGGGTGGTAAGCCTGGCACAGTCTGGATTTGATCTGGGCATCCGTATCGGTAATCTGCCGGATAGCAGTCTGGTTGCCCGGCGGTTAGTCTCAAACCGCCGCCTGTTATGTGCATCGCCGGACTACCTGAAACAAAGAGGTGAGCCTCAGCATCCGTCCGAGTTGGCTGAGCATGACTGTATTGTCATGAGCCGGTCAGGTGAGCCCCGTGACAGCTGGTACTTCATGATTGACGGTACTGAAACCCGGTTGCGTATCACACCCCGCCTGACCGGAAATGACGGTGCGCTGGTCAGGCAGTGGGCACTGCAAGGCATGGGGATTGCGCTGAAGTCTTACTGGGATGTTTGTAGCGATCTTAAAGCCGGCCGGCTTATTCCCGTGCTGGAAGATTACACTGCCGGTCTGAGTGAGCAGGATGATGCAACGGTAGGGTTGCAGATTGTCTACCCGCAGCGGCGTTATCTGCCCCGTCAGGTGCAGGCGTTCAGTGAGTATCTGATGGAAGCATTACAATATCAGGCAGAGGGGTTGTCTGATTGCTAAAGAGATTATGACTTATGGACATTGAACACATATACCTGCGGGATGCCGATGCTGGCCTTATAACCGCCTGGCAGTCTGTATTCGAAGATACGGAACGGGTGAGCGCTGAGCAGGGGGATTTTTTTAAGCATCCTGCCGATGCTTTGGTAAGTCCAGCGAACAGTTTTGGCATTATGGATGGTGGGCTTGATCTGGCGATTCGTCATGAATTGGGCAATAACATTGAAGCCCGTGTTCAGGACTGCATTGTCAGGGAATATTATGGTGAGCTTCCGGTTGGCAATGCTGCGGTAGTGAAAACCGATCATGGTGTATGGCCTTATTTAATAGTGGCCCCAACGATGCGTGTTCCAGAGAATATTCGACATACACTGAATGCTTATCTGGCGTTCAGGGCAGTGTTAATTGCTGTGCACAGACATAATACACTTCGGCCGGAAGATGCTATCCGGACACTGATTTGTCCGGGGCTGGGAACTGGCGTGGGGAGAATGCCTCCGGCCCAGTGTGCTATGCAGATGAAGCTGGCTTTTGAACAGCTTGACCGGCCGGCGAGAATACCTGGGGCCTCTGAGTTACGTGAAATGTACAGGCGGTTAGCGACAGCGGATTGATTTTATCTGCATTACGGGCGTGTTTAAGAACGTATTGCGTCTTTACAGATGTAAAAAAGGCAGTGAATTCACTGCCTTTTGATTATCTGCCGGAAGCTGTTATTCAGCGTCCAGTGCTTTTTCAATTGGCTCCGGTTCGAAGAGGTTCTTCTTCATCACCACTTTGACCCAGAACACACCGATCACAGACACGATACCCAGTACTACTCCTGCTGCGCCGAAGATCTGATTGCTCAGTTCCGGTGCCGGTGATGCGTAGATCACTGCGTAGATCATACCGGCGATACCGATGATCTGTGGTAACGGATAGAAAGGTGTCTTGTAGGGACGAGCCATATCCGGGTAACGCTTACGCAGGGCGATAACGTTAATGTGCGTAATGATGTACGCCAGCAACCAGGCGATTGCGGCAGAGATCAGCAGCAGACCAATGGCATCCGGGTTATCACCCATGACCAGCATTGGCAGGCCGGTAACCGCGGCAACGAATACAACCGCAACCCAAGGCGTCTTGGTAGTTTTGGTCAGTTTCTTGAACTGTGGGAATGCCTGACCGTTTTGTGCCATACCGTAAAGCATACGTGGAATAGCCGCCAGTGAGGTGTTAACCGTGGAGCAGGTTGCAGTAACAGCAGCAACCGCCAGGAAGGTTAAGCCTACATCGCCGAATACAGCTTTGAAGTAATCGTAATGTGGTAACGGAGACGCCGCCAGATCATCCGCAGGGATGTACAGTAGGGCACCCAGGCAGTAAATCGCGATAGTGGCGAAAATAACGGTAACACCGATGATCATTGCCCGTGGAATATTGCGCTCAGGGCTCTTGGATTCTTCCACCAGCGGGCAGACAAACTCTGCACCTACATAGCCCCAGATTGCCAGGGCAACCAGTGTGATAACTTCTGCACCCAGAGGGTTCCAGGTTGATGTCAGGTCCAGGCCGGCAGGCTGCGGGTTAGCAGCACCGGAGACGGCTGTCAGGCCAAGAACCAGTAATACCACAACCATGATGAATGCCAGAGCAGACTGCAGCTTGGCGAACACGTCAATGCCCATCAGGTTCAGGGCGGTGAAGATAGCCAGTAAGCCAAAGCCTACGGTGTACTGCGGGAAGGCACCCGGATAAATCTTGTCGATAATGAAGTCGACCAGCAACAGCTCAGCCGACAGGGCAAACATTGCCACCACGACATAGCCGGAAAATACCGCCAGAATAGCGGGGAAATGGCCAATCGCCACCTCAGTGTAACTACTGAGACTGCCCGCACGGGGAATCATCAGTGACAGTTCAGAGAATGAATAGACGTAGGTCAGGGCCAGAATATAGCCGATAGCCAGCGGGATAATGAATCCCAGACCAGCGATGCCGGCGCCCTGCAGCATCAGAACCATAACACCCTGAGATACCACCAGACCAACGGCAACGGCTAACAGTGAGCCTAAACCGAGTACTCTGCTGAATCCCTTACTGCTGCTTCCTGAAGAAGCACCAGCGACGCCAGAGGCGTAGGTAGAATTGTCAGACATTTTTTACTCCTGGTTTATTATATTTTTGATATCAGGTTGGCCCTATTCAAGTATAAGACCGGACGTTAAAACGGGTAAGACCTCCTTCGCGATTCAAGGTGTGCGCGTGGTGCTATAACCTGGCTGGCGATCATCCGCTTAGCTGGGTAATTAAGCGGGCCATGAAGGCATCGCACTGGTTGATTTGATCAATATGGATAAATTCATCAGGCTTGTGCCCCTGGTCCATGCTGCCAGGGCCGCAAACGACGGTGGGAATGCCCAGCACCTTGCTGAACAGGCCGCCTTCGGTGCCAAAGTTGATGTGTTTTTTTGCCAGTGGCTGGGCGAGGTTCTTTACAAAAGCGATGACTTCGCTGTCACTGGCGGTGCTTAAGCCGGGATATTCCGTGGTGATGTTAATTTCAATCCGGCAGTCCGGATCGGTGCTGCGCATTTCTTCACTGAGCTTGTCGGCATAGCCCTGTAAGCGTTGCAGCAGGCCGCGGGGATCTTCGGCGGCTACATTGCGGAATTCAAATACAAACTCACAGTAGTTCGGCACGATGTTCACCACGGTACCGCCGTGAACAACGCCAGTGTGAACGGTGGTGTAAGGGATGTCGTAGCCGTCTTCGAACGGGCCCAGTGTCTGTTTTTCGTGCGCCAGCTGTTCCAGCCAGGTAATCATCCGGGCGGCGTAGTTCACCGCGTTGACACCGTAAGGCGCCATGCCGGAATGACATTCTTTGCCGTAGACACTTACCTTAGCTGCCAGTTTTCCCTTGTGGGCGGTAACCACCTGCATTTCGGTAGGTTCGCCAATGATGCAGATGGCCGGTTTAACCGGGTGATCTTTCAGGGTATCGATCATGCGGCGTACGCCCACACAGCCGATTTCTTCATCGTAGGAGAAGGCCAGGTGCACTGGCACTTGCAGGTCAGCTGCCTGCATGGCCGGTACGGCTGCCAGGGCAGAAGCAATGAAGGTTTTCATATCGCTGGTGCCACGGCCATAGTATCGGCCATCGGTTTCACTCAGCTGATACGGGTCACAGGTCCAGTTCTGGCCGGTGACAGGTACCGTATCGGTATGGCCGGATAACATAACGCCCGCTTTAGCTGCTACTTCTGCATTGTTGGCAGCAGAGCCCGCAACCGTGGCATACAGATTGGCTTTTCCGCCGGCTTCATCGTAAATCAGCTGGCTTTGCACACCCTGTTCGTTCAGATAGCTTTGTACATAGGCCATCAGTTCCAGATTGGAATTGCAGCTGGTGGTGTCAAAGCTGATCAGATCTTGCAGCAGTTGCAGGGTTGCGGTGTGTGCCATTTTATTTCCCGGAGCGTTGTTATTATCAGTTGCCGGCTGTGCTTCTGAAGTTGGTTGTTCATGTGCTTCTGAAAGTCTGCGCCGTGAAGAACAGACGCTTTCATAACACTGCTGAACAGGTTGCTCAGAAGGCCAGCTGGCGATGAATTCAGAATATGCCCTTGATCTTCATCATTAAAATATTTTTATTTTTTGATTTGGATCAAAAAAATTAATTCAGTATTTATTTCAGCAGGTTATGTGGCTGTATGAGCGTAAAAACATACATTTACGCCATAAAAAAGCCCGGAAACAGTGTTTGCCGAGCTTGTTGATCGGGTGATTTCGGGCGCTTATTCGTCGCCCGGCACACCGTAAGATTCTGCATTGGCAGGGTCTTTTGCACGGGTGATGTAGGCGCCCATCTGTGGCTGGTAGTTGTTCAGTACCATGCGCAGTTCACTGATGGGGGAGATATGCCAGTCGACCCGCAGATCAACGATGGGCCAGTTCGGTTCGCCATAAACCAGCAGGCCGGCGGAATGTTCCGGGCCCAGCTCACCACCGGCTGCAAGGCCTGCTTCCAGTGCGGCTAACAGGCGATCCGCCAGATCACCGGTGCTGTTTTCAAAGTGCTCTGCCATGGCCTGAGGTACATCTGTATTGGCCAGCAGGTTACCCATGGCGATACAGTTTTTGCCTTTGGCGGTGGCGTATATACCCAGTGCTTCAGCACCGCTGAAGGTGGCACCGTTGCCGTCTTTATCCAGTACGCCCAGCTGGCGCCACTGAACATGAGGTTCGGCTGCCTGAAGTTTTTCCAGTACGGCGTCAGCATTGTGGCCTTCAGTAAGAAGATCCAGTGCCAGCGGACCGAGATCCGGGTTGGTGATGTTCTGTGTCAGAGCAACACCTGTGCCACTGCGGGCGAAGGCGCAGCGGCTGGTGACGCAAATGCTGGATGAGGTGATCGCGCAGCCGACCATTCCTGTATCAGGACAAATACCTGCAACTGAGAATGTCATATTGTTATCCTGTTGTGCTGTAGTAAAAATGCCTGCGTCATTACTGAGGCAGGCTGTAGGGCGTATCTGTAATCAGGCTTCGTCGTCCGGAATGACGGCAATGACGTCAATTTCCATCAGCCACTGGGGCTGTGCCAGGGCCTGAACTACGAGTCCGGTTGAAATCGGGTAAACGCCTTTGAACCACTTGCCCGTTTCTTTATAGACTTCTTCCCGGTAGCGGGGGTCGATGATGTAGGTGGTGGTTTTAACCACGTGGCTCATATCTGAACCGGCTTCTTCAAGCAGTTGCTTGACGTTTTTCATGGCCTGTTCGGTTTGTGCCCGCGGGTCACCCAGTCCTACCAGGTTGCCTTCAAAATCAGTACCTACCTGGCCACGGACGTAAACGGTATTGCCGGCACGGACGGCCTGACACAGGTCGTTATCCAGGCTCTGGTTCGGATAGGTTTCTTTCGTATTGAACATACGGATGCGTGTATGGGTTGGCATCAACTTGCTCCAGTAATTCTGTATGACATCAGGCCGGTATCAACCGGCCTGAGGGAATTGGGTGTAGCTGGTGATTAACGCTGTGACGGATCGCGGTATGCCAGGTACTTGCGCTGCGTGGCGATGTGGTCCGCAATGTGCTTGGCGTCATGCCACACACCCCAGATGAACGTTGAGCCGCGGCGGGATAACCATGGCAGGCCAACAAAGTAGACACCCGGTTCAGTGGATACACCGCGCTGATGAGCAGGTTTGCCTTTATCATCGAAGGCGTTAACGTTAAGCCAGCTGTAATCGGTGGCAAAACCGGTTGCCCAGATGATGGAGGTGATGCCGGCTTCGGCCAGGTTCAGCTCAACAATCGGGTTGGTGATGCAGTCTGCATCCGGGAAGCGGGTACGGGCTTCCGGTTCTTCCGGCAGGTCCAGACCATTGCGTTCAATGTACGCGTCTGCCGCATCCAGCAGTTCCAGATAGTTGTCATCGCCACGGTTCAGGTTATCAACCAGATCCGACTGGAAGGTTACTGAGCCGTTGTTGAAGGCTTTAGTCAGGCCAACCAGCGTCATACCTTCGTTTGCCAGGCGGCGGAAGTCGACAGTCTGGCCACCGTAGGCACCGCTTACAGCGATGGTGACGTGCTCAGTACCCGGTTTCATGGCTTCAGCATCCCACTCACCCAGTACTCCTAACCACCAGCAGAAATCGCGGTTACGGTATGAGCGTGGCGGACGGTCGTGCGGGCCAACAGACAGGTACACTTTTTTACCGGCACGTTGCAGTTCGTCGGCGATCTGTGCGCCGGATGAACCTGCACCTACCACCAGTACCGCGCCTTCAGGCAGCTGTTCAGGGTTACGGTAGCTGGCAGAGTGAATCTGGTGAATGCTGTCATCTTTCGGGGCAATCGGTGGAATAACCGGGTGCTGGAAAGGGCCGGTGGCAGAAACCACACGGTTAGCAATGATGGTGCCTTCAGAGGTTTCTACGGTAAAGCCTGGCTGGTCAGCATTGCGGACAACATTTTTAACTTCCACGCCGGTACGGATTGGCGCGTTGAATTTTTTCGCATAGTCATTGAAATAGTCAGCAACCCGTTCTTTCGGGGCAAAGGCATCCGGATCGACATCTTCAAATTCCATACCCGGGAAACGGTCATGCCATGCCGGGCCGTTGGCAACCAGTGAATCCCAGCGGGCGGTGCGCCATTTCTCTGCAATACGGTCACGTTCCAGAACCAGATGTGGCACATCGAGATTGCTAAGGTGTTCGCTCATGGCCACGCCGGCCTGGCCGGCACCGATAACAAGCGTGTCTATTTTTTCAACTGTCATGTCTGATTCCTGTTGTTGTTATTCAGTGTTTCTCAGAGGGATTAGTGACCCGTCCCACACAGCAGGGTGGGCGGGGTGTGCATGGCAAAAAAACATTGTGTTTTCCGGTTATGCCGATTACCTGCACGGCCCTCATGGTGTGCATTCAGACTATGAGCTTTGCTTGTATTATTAAAATATTTTTAACTTTTAGAATGGATTAAAAAAACTGATTTAGATCATTTTTTGTCACTTTTCCTGCCAGGGTTTTGGGGAAACCTGAACGGTGTTACTAAAATGGTTATCTTTGTGTCACATTAATTCAGGCACATTTTTTCTGCGCTGATTTCAAAAGAAAAAACTAACCTGTTGATTTCCATAGCCTGCAGGACAGGCTGTCTGATTATGGCAGGTGTAACGCCTGAATGTGGAGGTTGCGCAGTGGGGCTAAGCAGCTTCTGCAGGCCGTGCACAAGTGAAAATTGATGTTAGGCTTCTGTGACAGGTATCGGTATTTTCATCGGTTGCTGACTGTTGCTCTGTCAGGGCCGGCTGAATGAGGTTGCAAGGCAGGGCTTGTCGCCCGTTTTTTTACTTTTTTGTTAGCAGTTGTTCAGTTTGTATTTGTTAGAACTGACTGCATGGAAAATGGATTGGTGATTTTCAGCGGTCCGGTGGGAGTGGGTGTCAGGAAGACCTTACAGGTTTGCATCAGGCCAGGTTCACTGTGCAAGGTGTGATGCATCCGGGGGAACGATAACGATATGACGCTGTTTCAGTTCAAGACGTCTGAGCAACCCTCAGACAAGGTTTCTAAGCCTGAGGAAACAGACCACTGGCACGTGCTGGTGGTTGATGACGAGCAGGCTATTCATGATGTTACCCAGTTAGTCCTTTCCGGTGTTGAAGTATTTGGCCGGCCGCTAAAGCTGCATTTTGCCTATAACGGTGCGCAAGCCCGCAGGATGCTGCAGAATGGCACTGAGTTTGCCATGGCGTTCGTGGATGTGGTGATGGAAAGTGACAGCGCCGGGCTGGAGCTGGTTTCCTGGATCCGTGAAAAACTTCAGAACCAGTCTATCCGGTTGGTGTTACGTACCGGTCAGGCGGGGATGGCACCGGAAGAGGAAGTCATTCGCCGGTATGACATTAACGACTATAAAACCAAGACGGAATTCACCGCACTGAAGATGACCACTTCAGTGATCTCCGGCATTCGCAGTTACCGGGATATTGAAACCATTCTGAGAAATCTCAGGGAATTCCGCAATCTCATCAGTACTTCAAATACCATTCTTAAGGTCCAGAGCCTCGAAGAGTTTGCCCTGGCGGCGCTGGATAACATGCTGCCGTTGCTGCATCTCAAAGGTGCGTCGTTTTATATGGTCCGCCACGAAGATGACTTTATGGGGGAAACCCGGGAGACGGTTGTCGCCTGCAGCGGTCGCAAGGGCCGGCAGAGCCAGTGTATCAGCAGCGTGCCGGATACCGTCAGGCGGCAGATTCAGTCAGTATTTCGCCTGCGGCAAAATGTGCAGGCCGGTGGTTACTTCATTGCTTACTTCCAGACATCTGCGACGACCTGTTCCGTGTTGTATGTGAAATATGCTGAAAAAGGCGAGCACTTTAATGCCCGGCTGGCAGAACTGTATATCACCAATATTGCCCTGATTCTGGAAAGTCTCATTGGTAAGCAGCAGTTGGCCGATAACCAGCGAGAGCTGATGTATATCGTCGGGGAAGCGGTGGAGGCGCGCAGTAAGGAAACCGGATCACATGTGAAGCGGGTAGCCATTCTCAGTGAGCTGCTGGCCCGTAAACTGGGGTTGCCGGAGAGTTTTTGTGCAGCCATTAAAACCGCTGCGCCGCTGCATGATATCGGCAAAATTGCTATTCCCGATAATATTCTCGGTAAGCCCGGAAAGCTCGACGCCGGGGAATGGGCGGTGATGCAGAGCCACGCAGAAATCGGCGGCAATATGCTGGCGAAAAGTCATTTGCCGGTGGCGCAGCTGGGTTCACGGATTGCCCGCTACCACCATGAAAACTGGGATGGCAGCGGTTACCCGGAGGGTCTTTCGGGAGAGCAGATCCCGATCGAGGCACGGATTATGGCCCTGGTAGATGTCTTTGATGCGCTGGGGGCAAAGCGTTGTTATAAGGACCCCTGGTCGCTGGAGGATATTCGCGGATTTATTGAAGACAACCGGGGCGTTAAGTTTGATCCGCAACTGGTGGATCTGTTCTTTGAGTCTTTCGATGAAATGGTGGCAACCCGGGATCGTTACCCCGACTGAACTGCGGTTAAGGTAACGTTTGCGCTGGTGGGATAATACGTAATGGAAGATTACATTAAAGAGATTATTGAAGATGCTTCCAGTACCTATGGTGCTGATTTTCTTCAGAAAATAACCCTTAAGCTGAACAGTATTCTAAAGGCTGATTATACCTACATTGCTGAAGCGGATGATGCTTATGAAAAAGCGGATCTGGTGGTGTGGGTGGCCAAAGGTGAGCTCAGTGATACTTTCAGTTATCCGCTGAAAGATACCCCCTGTTCTGATGTGATGTGTGAGAAGGTTGCCTGCTTTCCCAGTGGAGTGGCCAAAGAGTTTCCCGAGGATGAGTTTCTCGCTGATCTCAATATCGAAGGCTATATAGGCACGGCGATCCGGGATTCAAAAGGCCGGATTATGGGGCTGATTGCAGCGCTTTATGAGCGGGATATCACCCAGGAACAGGCGCTGATATCAGGGCTGTTTCAGGTCTTTTCCGGCCGGATTGCCGCGGAGCTTGAACGGGCAAGGTTTGAAGCATCGCTGGAAAATCTTAACGAAACTCTGGAAGCGCAGGTTCGCAGCCGGACTCTGGAGCTGAGCACTACGCTGGCGAATTTGCAGGAAGCCCAGCAGCAGTTAGTTGAATCGGAAAAAATGGCAGCCCTTGGCCGTCTGGTGACAGGCGTTGCCCATGAGGTGAATACGCCGCTGGGCATAGCCATTACCGCTCACAGCTTCATGGAAAAACAGTTTGGGGATTTTCGCCGTCAGGTTGAAGCTCAGGAACTGACCATTGAGGATATGGATAAGTACTGTGATTCAACCCGGGAATCCCTGCGTCTGCAGGCATTTAATCTCAACCATGCCAAAGATCTGATCGACAGCTTTAAGCGCACGGCAGCGGATCAGCATGTGCTGGAAGAAGAAACCATTAATCTGCGGGAATACTATGCAGATGTTATCTCTACTCTTGCCGCGGTGCTGAATAAAAAACGCATCAGGTTGCAGTTAGATATGCCGGCAGATCTTAAGGTACGTACCTTGCCCGGAGTGCATGCACAGGTGCTGAGTAATCTTATTGAGAACAGTGCCCGTCATGGATTTGAGGTAAACGGTGAAGACAACCGGATTCTGATTACCGGGTTTAGCCGTGAGGATGGTTCCGTTCAGGTGGATTATTCTGATAACGGTAAAGGCCTGGATGCTGAAAGCCGGGAAAAAATCTTTGAACCTTTTTATACCACTGCCCGCAGTGAAGGCGGCACGGGGCTGGGCATGTCTATTGTCTATAACCTGATTGTGCAGTCTCTTAAGGGGCAAATCGAATTACTGCCCGGGGACAGCGGGGTCAGTTTCTGTTACCGATTCAGTTCATTTACGGGCTGATTTTTCCATATAAACTGAATGATTATTCAATTTTTTCTGTTATGCTGAGGCTCTGTATGCCGGTGTGCTTTCCGTATGCCGGCTTTTTTGTGGTTATGGAAAATGCTTCAGGATCAGTATTCATCAGACACAACACCCCGTACAACTGGAGAAGCCCGGGCTATTCTGAGCCTGGCGATTCCGCTGGCGGTCGCACATATCGCGATGGTCGGTATGGAGGTTATTGATACCATTGTTGCCGGGCAATACAGTGCTCAGGATCTGGCGGGCTTGGCAATGGGCGGCAGTATCTGGCTGATACTGGTGTTGTTTATGGTGGGCGTACTGGGGGCGGTGCTGCCACGAATGGCCCGTTTTTACGGTGCGGATGACGGTGCGAATGTTACCGGTGAAGTGCAGCAGGGGATGATCCTGGCAGTAGTGCTGGGTTTGATCATGACGTTGCTGAGCTGGATGATTCCCGGCTGGCTGCCCGGGCTGGGGGCGGGGGAGACGGAAACCCGTATTGCCCAGGGCTACATCAGAATTATTGGTTTGGGGTTCCCGGCAATCGGGGTATTCATTGTGGTGATGAACCTGTTGGAAAGTCATGGGCTAACCCGTTTTATAGCGCTGACCAGCCTGCTGATTTTACCGCTGAATCTGTTGCTGGATTATGTGTTTGTCTTTGGCGTCGGGCCGTTCGAAGGCATGGGGGGCGTTGGCTGTGCGGTAACATCTGCTTCGCTGTACGCGTTATGGACTATTGCACTGTGCGTCTATGCGACGAAACATCCTAAACTGAAAGGCTATCGTTTTTACCAGCGCTGGCCGGGAATCGATAAAGCACGGATTAAAGCCATTCTGGGGCTGGGCCTGCCTATCGGTCTGATGCTGTTGGCGGAAGAAGGCTATTTTAATTTTTCCGCGTTACTCATTGCCCCGCTGGGGGTCAGTTCTATGGGGGCTCACCAGATTACCATTCAGGTGGCGGCGCTGGTGCTGATGGTTGGGCTGTGTATCGGCCAGGCGACAGCTATCCGTGCCTCACACAGTATTGGCCGGCAGGACACCCGCGGTGTTAATCAGCAACTGAAAGTGGGGCTGAGCATGGTGCTGGTGTTCAGTCTGGTATCCGGCACGCTGATTATGATCTGGCATGAGACGATGCCCGGGCTGTTTGTTCGGGATGCTTCGGTAATTGCGCTGTCCGCTACTATGCTGGCATTTGCGCCGCTGTTCTTTTTCTTTGATGCTCTGCAGGTCTGGTGTATTCAGGTGTTAAGAGGGTTTCAGGATACCCGTATGCCAATGGTGATTCAGCTGACATCCTACTGGGCAATCGGTTTTCCGCTGGGTTACAGCCTGGGCCTCACGGATCTGTGGGGGCAGCAGTATGGTGTTTTCGGTTTCTGGGCCGGCTTTATGTGCGGGGTGCTGCTCAGTGCCATGTTTCAGGCGCGACGCCTTTATCTTATGGTGCGACAGCAGGCCTGGGTGCCGGCGCACTGACGTTCTTCATTTCTTCGGCTGGAACACAGTTTTTTCTCTGTTTTAAGAAACCGTCCGTCAGACGGGCGGTTTTTTCTGCATCTGTTTGCGACTCATAACCTGCTTTTATGCGACTTACGACCATTTCACCGGCTTTTTTGGGTCTGGAATGGTCGTTTTTGAGCAATGACCGAATAATTTTTTTGCGATACTGGCGCCACTTAGGACACGCCGTCACAAGCGGCGGGTTGGTGAAAACAGTGAAACTCTGTTGCTATCCCCGTAACGGTGAGAACGTTTTCTGATAAAGATGCGTTTGTAGCCCGATCCCACCTAAGTCACAAACTGGATACCAGGCACGGAGCCTGGTGAATAAGGTTGCGGTGGACAACAAAACTGAATTGCGGCTTGGCTGCAGGGTTACCCCTTGCCAGAAAAAGCTGTAACGATTCATGCTGTTCACCGCCTGAGATGCTATTGCTTTTTTTAGTGTAGGCGGCCCTATGCAACACGTACTTACCGAGCTTGCCAATAAGCCAAAGAACTTCAGTCTGGCTGGCAAATTTTACAATGACCCTGCGCTTTATCAGATGGATCTGGAAAATATCTGGTACAAAGACTGGATATTTGTCGGCCATGATTTTGAGTTAGCCAATACCGGCGATTACATGACTCTGCCTCTGGGTGAGCATAACATCGTCATCATCAATCAGGGTGAGTCCCTGAAAGCCTTTTATAACCGTTGTCCGGTCAGTGGTTATCCGCTGTGTAACGAAGAGAGCGGTAACCAGCTGACCCTGGGTGACAGCGGTGCGACGATTCAGTATCAGCTGGATGGCGAATCCCTGGGTGAGGAAGATGCGCAATTACAGCCGGTAGCGCTGAACAGTGTGCAGAGCTATCTGTTTATTTGTCTGGCGGATGAGCCGGAAGATTTTGCTGAGTTCAGCAGCGTCGTTGAACCGTATATGGCGCCGCACAGCATGGACAATGTCAAAATTGCTGCCCAGTCTTCCATCATTGAAGAAGGTAACTGGAAGCTGGTGTTCGAAAACAACCGTGAATGCTACCACTGCCTGAGTAACCACCCTGAACTGATCATTACCTACCCGGAAGACCCTGCGGTAACTGGCGTCAGCCCGACTGGCGAAGTCCCAGCCATGGTGTCTGATCACTGGGAGCGTTGTGAGGAAGCCGGTTTACCAAGCCGTTTCAAGATTTCCGATAAAGGTGATTTCCGCGTCGCCCGTATGCCACTGCTGAAAGACTTCACCAGTTACACCATGAGCGGTGAAGATGCGGTTGCCAAGCCGTTGTGTGATGAAGGTTTGCCAAACGTCGGTGCACTGGTGTTGTTCCATTACCCGAATACCTGGAACCACTTCCTGGGTGATCACGTTATTTCCTTCCGTATGTTGCCACTGGGGCCGCAGACTACCCTGGTCACCACCAAGTGGATGGTGCGGGCTGACGCTGAAGAGAACGTGGATTACAACCCGGCGGAGCTGCTGGAAGTATGGGAAGCCACCAATGCACAGGATAAGCACCTGGTGGAAGAGAACCAGCGGGGTATTAACTCGCCGCTGTATTCATCCGGCCCGTACTCGGAGAATCAGGAAGACGGTGTTATTCAGTTTATTGAATGGTACAGCAACACTTTGCAGGCACGCCTGGGCTGATAGCCACGGCAGTAAGAGATCTGATAATGACAACAACTATTTCGACAAGCCGCCCCTGTGGAACTGAAGACAATCAGGAACTGATTTACCAGAGCCACGAAAGTTCTAAATCTGAACTGCATGAGCAGTGGTACAGCGACTGGCTGTTTGCCGGCCACAGCAGCCAGATTCCTGCCAACGGTGATTACATGACTGTGCAGGCCGGTCATTACCCGGTGATTCTGGTGCGCAACAATGACGGCCAGATCGTTGCACTGAATAACAGCTGTCGCCACCGGGGTTCCCGGGTATGCCAGCAGGATAAGGGTAATGCGCCTAATCTGGTGTGCCCGTATCACCAGTGGACTTACGATCTGAACGGTGAGCTGGTGTTTGCCCGTAACATGATGGACGAAGTGAATCTGGATGATTATCCGCTGAAGAAATTCGCCATTGCGGAACATGAAGGGTTTATTTTTGTTCATTTGACTGAAGAAGATGCTTCTTTTGATGGAGCTGAAGAGACCTTCAAGCAGGCGCTGGCCGGTTTACCGCTGGCGGATATTGATCAGTGGGCGTCTGCCGCAGAGTACCGCCAGCTGGCAGAAGGGCACTGGGAAGAAGCTGAAAGCTTTTCTAATGAGGCCGCTGAGTGCCTGTTTACCGGCAAGAACATTAGCATCTGGCAGGCGCCGGATCACATTGCGATCATCCGTAAGATCCCGTTAAACCTCTATCAGACGGAGTTTTCAATCCAGTGTCTGGTGTCTGTTGACGCCGCACCGGGCCGGGATTATCTGGATCAGGCATTAATGGAGCAGTGGGGTGTGACGGATTACCAGTCCAGCCTGACGGTGACAGTTGATGCTGATCCGGACGAACAGCACCAGGCGAATATGGAATTCGCCGAGAAGTACGGTCTGGAAGCACCGGTGCTGCGCCATAACGATATGGACTACAACGATATGTTCTCTGAACACCGTATCTGGGACAGCAGTGCCCAGGAACTGGTGTGCACCATGGTGGTGAACGAGACCCATAACGTGAAGACCTTCACCTTCAAAACAGAAGGTGGCAGCTGGTTTAAGTTTAAGCCGGGTCAGTTTGTAACCCTGTCGCTGCCGACCGAAGACGGTCCGGTACTGCGTACCTATACCATTTCGTCGACGCCGTCGCGGCCGTTCTCTCTGTCGGTTACCGTGAAGGTTCAGCCGGACAGCACCGGCACCCGCTGGTTGTTTGACAACGTTAAACCGGGTGACAGCCTGAAGGCTTACGGGCCGGCAGGTGAGTTCAGCTTCTTTAACCAGCCGTCTGAGAAGTATCTGTTCATTTCTGCAGGTTCCGGTATCACGCCGATGATGTCCATGACCCGCTGGATGTTCGACTATGGCTACGATTTGGATGTGAACTTCATCAGCTGTGTGAATACACCGCAGGATATTCTGTTCCGCGAAGAGCTGGAAAACATTGCCGGCCGTTGCCCTAACTTCCGCCTGAGCTGGGTGTGTGCTGAAGATACAGAATACAACGCCTGGACTGGCCTGCGTGGCCGTTTCAACAAGCTGATTCTGGGTCTGACTGCACCGGACTATATGGACCGTGATGTGTATTGCTGTGGTCCTGCACCGTTTATGAAAGCGGTACGGGATGCGCTGGATGCATCCGGTTTCGATATGAGCCGTTACCATGAGGAAAGCTTCGGTGCACCGGATGCGTCTGAGCAGGAAGATCAGTTTCCGGATGGCGCAGAAGTGGTGCAGGTTAACTTCGGTAAGTCTGACAAGACCCGTGAAGTCAGCCAGCGTGAAACCCTGCTGGATGCGGCTAAAGCGGCCGACATCGCCATTCCGAGTGCCTGTGGCTTCGGTGTATGCGGTACCTGTAAGGTCAAGGTGGTTTCCGGTGATACCCACATGGTTCACAGTGGCGGTATCAGCCAGAAGGAAATCGATCAGGGTTACGTACTGGCTTGCTGTACCAACCCGATCACGGATACTGAAATCGCCCTGTAAACAGGTGATGAAAGTAAGAAAAAAGGAGAGCTTCGGCTCTCCTTTTTTGGTTTAAGCAAACCGGCGATATCAGACTTAAGGCAGTTGCTTTCGTAGTGAGCTGACTAAGTAAAAAATTAAACCAGAGAGGCTGAAAATAGATGATGTCGGTCAGTTATTTTTGATTGATGATCTGAGTCTGGCCTGCTCAGCGGAATACTTTTCTATATTGGTTTTCAGTAACTCTGTAACCCATTGCCGGTAGCCTGGTTCCTGAATCATGGCGTTAATTTCGGGCAGTAAATGCTTAAATCGGGATTTTTTTGAGATAGAGATGTACAGGTTGCCGGTGGTGATCGGATGATCCAGTGGCACGATATCATCTGACATATTCAGGGTAGCCAGTTTGGTTAGCCCGGATTCACGGCCGAAAGGCACAAAGTCGACCCGCCGGTGTTTAAGCATCATGAAAGCTGATTTGTAATCCGGTACCCATTCAATGTTCACATTGTTTTTCAGAAACGTATCAAACTGTTCGCCGATACTTACACCCAGCACCATAGCCGCCTGTTTCCCGCTGAGGTCTGCCCAGCGATTAAAACCGAATGCATTGTCTTTGCTGACGAACACAGCGTTCTGGTTGTAGCCCATTGGGGTGGCGGTGAAGTCTGAATAGGTCTGGCGGGCAGGGTTGATAAAGGCACAGATATTAACGTCTACATCACCTTCTTCGACAGCTTTCTGGCAGCGTTTCCAAGGCCCGACGTACGAAAGGTCTACGCCGATACCCAGGCGGCCAAACAGTTCTCGGGTAACATCGGCACAGGCGCCGCGTATTTCACCCTGACTGTGCCAGTTCCAGGGCGGGTAATCCTGATGGCCGCAGGCTTTAAGCGTTGCCTCTTCAGACCAGGCAGGTGTATAGGCAGTAAACAACAAACAGGTTCCGAGCAGTAAACTTCTGGCTAACTGACCACGGCGTCTCATACGTTTGTATCCCCGATGGATTTAAAATACTACAAATAAATCAAAGAGTTGTAGTACTTAAGGTATCGCAAAAATACATATAAGCAAATAAATAAAACGTATAAGCAGGTTTGTTAAGGCTTCTCAGTTGTCTGAAATGCCTCAGAAATTCAGCGTAACGGATATCGGACAGTGGTCACTCAGGTAGGTGTTCAGGACGTCATCCTTTGCAAACACATGTTGCCGGAATGAACCGGGCTCAAGGGCTATATGAGCTGAATTGCTGAGGAGTATATGATCGATGTACTGGCGGTAATTTCTCAGGGTCCAGCGCTGGTTTTTTTTATCGTATCGCCGGCTGAAGCACTGGCTGGCATTGTTGTTACCGGTGCTTTGGAGGCCGCTTTCCTGTAAGCGTTTACCGTATTTGTCGGCGGTGTTTTTCAGTTGCCGGTTAAAGTCACCGAGTATTACGTACTTAGTGCCGGCTTGTTGTTCAGCCCAGGTGTTAATCAGTTTTATTTGCCGGTCCAGTTGCTGACAACTTTTACGACGCTTGCTCTGTTTGTCGGCTTTATTGTTGTAGCAGCCGGCTTTCAGGTGCACATTCAGTAGAGTGAGGCTTTGCCGGTCAGGGGTGGTTACTTTAACCGGGAACCCGTAACGCAGGCTTTGTTTTCCATAGAGGTCCAGGGCTTTCAGTTCAGGAAGCGGTTCCGCTTTAAGTGTGTGGCGAATGGCGTAGCCGACTTTCTGATCGTTTTCCCGGGATGAGATAAACAGCTGATATTCATCTGCAGGGAACAGACGGGCGGCGCTGGCGGTGTCGGCGACTTCCTGAAAGGCGATGATGTCAGCGTCCAGCCGGCGGGCGTAGTCTCTGAGCTTTGCGTAGTCTGTAGCGGTTCGTTCCTGCTGACGCTGTTGCGGTGTCGTATCCAGCCACTCGATATTCCAGCTGGCCAGTTTCAGCGGGCCTGCCTGTGTGTACGCACTGCTAAGAATCAGAGCGGAAATGAGTTGCAGTTTTACTATCTTGTTGTTTTGTAAACCGAACATTGTCTGATTCCTTATCATTGCCCCGGGGATTCAATATACTGCTGTACTAACGCCATTGATAGCCGGATTTTAAGATGACAGTTCATTCCGATCAGCCATTCGATCCTGATAACGACAAGTGTGGCCCCGGTGTCAGAGTACCGCCGCCGATGATGGTCGCCGGATCAATTTTACTGGGGGTGGGGCTGAACCTTATCGTGCCTTTAACCCTGAGTACGTTAGTGTACTGGCCGGGTGTGTTTCTGATGGCCGTTGCTGTGTGTCTGGCACTGGCGTGTGTCTGGCAGTTCTGGCGCGCTAAAACCCATATAGAACCCTGGCAGCCTACCAGCCGTATCATAGTTTCAGGTGTTTACCGTTTTTCGCGTAATCCTATCTATCTTGCAATGTTTGTATTTCAGGTTGGCCTGGGGCTTTGGTTACTGAACGGCTGGGTCGTGTTATGCGGTAGCGTGACGCTGAGGTTATTGTCGTATTTTGCTATCCGTAAAGAAGAGGCTTACTTACTGGCTAAGTTCGGTGATGACTACCAGACCTATATGCAACAGGTGCGTCGCTGGTTCTGACGCCTGTTCCCTAAAGAAAAATAACAAAGGATATCCTTTATGCAGTTGCGATTAATCACCGGCCTTGGGGTTGTGTTCTCTTTGCTTCTGAGTGTGTTGGTTAACGTACATGCCGCGACGGCCACCGCTGAACCCCAACTGCCGGAAACACTGACAAAAGAAAGTGTCAGTGGCTTTCTGGCGGAGTTATCAGATAAAGAGGTTCGCAGCCTGCTGAATAAACAGCTGCAGGGGCTGGCGGAGAAATCAGCGGAAGAAAAACAGAGTCTGTTTGAAGGCTTTACTGCAGGCATTGTGAATACTCGGGATCATTTACTGGGGGCCGTGCAGCAGTTACTGGCGTTACCACAGAACTTTGCAGTGGTGGGGGATGCGCTCAGTGAGGCGTTCAGTGATTTCTTTGCCGTTATCTGGTTTGCAGGGCTGGTTGCGCTGATTCTTGCGGTTGCCTATGCCGTTTCTGCCGGGGTACTGCGCCTGCTGCCCGCTAAATACCGTTTGCCTGAAGATGACGGCTCGGCACTGCCATTTTCGCTCCGGCTGAAATTACTGGGGCGTTATTTCCTGCTGGTGAACATCAGCCTGGTGATTTTTTACAGTGTGGCAGAAACCTTGCTGATGCTGACGATCAGTAATGAAACAGCCCTGATGACCGCTGTAGCCATTCTTGATTATGTCTATATGGGCCGGGTGGCCTATGTGCTGATGTCATTTTTTCTGGCGCCTTCTCACAGCCACTTACGGATGGTTAATTTGCCGGACCCTGCTGCTGTACGCATGGTGTATCAGGGGGTATTACTGGCGTTGCTGGCGACCAGCAGCATTATTCTGGAATGGAGCTGGCATCTGGGCCTTAAGCCCTTTGAGGCGGGGCTGGGATTCTGGATTGATTTCGGCTTTTATCTGGCACTGTTATGGATCGTCTGGAGTAACCGGCAAACCTTTACAGCCATGCTGTTGTTACAGAATGAACAGAACAGCCTTTCCAGAATACGGTTTGCGGAGTTCTGGCCAAAGGTTGTCATGGTGGCAGTAGTCCTGACCTGGCTGAGTTTACAGGTCATCATTGCTAACGGAGGCTTCAGCCTCGAGTTGATTTATGCAGCTGTGTTTACCCTGGTCATTCTGTTGGTGGTGCCATTTTTTGATGTGGCGATCCGGGCTGTGATTGAGCATTTCTATCCTCTGCATCTGACTGACTGCGGGGCGCAGGCCAGTGCCAACGCTGATGTTGACGATCCTGAGGCTGAATCTGCTGAAACGGTGGAAGGAGACACAGCAACCGGTTCAACCAGAGAACAGGAAGCCCTGATGCGCGGTGAGGTACAGGTTAGTGCCTTAAGAGTAACCCGGCTGCTGCTGGCCGGTCTGATTCTGATTGTGTTGCCTCTGTTGTGGGGTGTCAGTTATGTGGATCTGGCCAGTCAGGGAGTCAGTGCGAGAATTGCGGCAAGCCTGGTTGAATCGACGGTTCTGCTCTTGCTGGCGATGATTGCCGCTCAGGTGATCGATGTGCTGGTTAAACGCAAGCTGGCGACCGAGCTGCCAGCCGGTGAGCAGGAGCAGGATTCAGAAGGCGGGCAGGGGCTGTCCCGGGCTGCAACTTTACTGCCGATTATCAGGATCATTGCCTTTGTACTGATTTTTGTCAGTTCGCTGTTTGCCATTCTCAGCAGCCTTGGGGTTAACACCACCCCGTTGCTGGCAGGTGCCGGTGTCGTTGGTCTGGCAATCGGTTTTGGTGCCCAGACGCTGGTGAAAGATATCGTATCCGGAATGTTCTTCCTGATCGATGATGCATTTCGCATGGGCGAGTATGTGGATGTTGGGGAAATAAAGGGAACGGTCGAAAAAATAGCCCTGCGTTCGCTGCGTTTGCGACATCATCTCGGGGCGTTACATACCGTGCCCTATGGTGACATTTCCCGCCTGACCAATTACAGCCGCGACTGGGTGATTATGAAGCTGCGGTTCCGGGTGCCCCATGATACGGATATCAATAAGGTGAAGAAGTTGTTTAAGAATCTGGGTAAAGAGTTGCTGGACCATCCGCTGATCGGTAAAGACTTCATTGAACCTTTCAAGAGTCAGGGGGTGCTGGAAGTGGATGAAGTGGGGATGGTGATCCGCGGTAAGTTTACCTGCAAACCCGGCGGCCAGTTTATGATCCGTAAGGAAGTTTATGCGCAGGTTCAGCGGGTGTTTGCGGAAAACGGCATTGAGTTTGCCCGTCGCAAAGTTGAGGTGCAGATGCCGGAACACGCTACCGAGCAGGATAAAGAGCGGGCCGTCGCTGCGGCCAGTGAAGCTATCCAGAACAGCCAGCCTGCAGAAGCGGGCAAACCGGTATGACAGAGAAAATGACGAAACAGGATGCCCGGTCAGCTTCCGGCCGTTTGCCTTTGCGGGGCTTGCATGTCTTTGCGGTGGCGGCCCGCCATGGCAGCTTTAAAAAAGCGGCAGAAGAGTTGTGCGTCACGCCTCAGGCGGTGAGCCTGCAGGTGCGTTCGCTGGAGGAGTCTCTGCAGTTCAGTCTCTTTGTACGCTTGTCTGCGGGTATACAGCTGACTCAGGAAGGCGGGCAGTTGCTTGATTATGTTGAGCGGGGAGTAAGCCTGATCGAAACCGGTATTGCGGATATCCGTGCCAAGCAGGGCCGCCGGCAGTTTAATATCCGGGTATCTCCCTGGTTTGCGGTGCATTGTTTATTGCCCGGTTTCAGTGATTTTGAAGCCCGTTATCCTCAGGTGGATTTCAATGTCCGTACTGCTTTACGGTTCCCTGATTTTTCCCGGGAAGAGACCGATGTTGCCATTCAGTGGGGCTTTGGTCAGTGGCCGTTCCGCCACAAACAGTTACTGATCCGGGATGACAAGTGTCTGGTATGTGCGCCGTCACTGCTGAAGCGTAAAGCGTTGGCAGAGCCTCAGGATTTACTGCATCACCGTTTACTCTGTACGGAGCTGTCGGTGTATCTGTGGAAGCAGGTACTGGAGCATTTTGATGTGGATACGGTTGCAGAGCGTCAGGCGATGCCACTGGACAGTCAGGCCAGCCAGATCGAGGCAACCCTGCAGGGGTTAGGAGTGGCGTTGATGTCAGAAGATGTTGCCCGGGATCATATGGCGACTGGCGAGCTGGTGCAGCCGCTGGGGGACTGGACCGTCAGCCAGTTGGATCCGGCACTGATGCCCGGTTACTGGCTTATTGCCAGTGATGGGTTGGCGGATCTGCAAAGTGATACCCTGGTGGCTGACTTTATTCGCTGGCAACAGCAGCAGTTAGAAGCCAATCCATTAGTGAAACACCGGATTGCTGATCTCAGCGTGCTGTCTGAAAAACAATAAATCTGAAAAATAATATCGAATTACTTTTATGCGTGAAAGCACGCCTGTCTGGCAGGCGTGCTTTGTTGGAAGGTTAAAAAGAAGCAGAGTGTTCCGCTCTGAATTATCTTTTACATGCTCAGGCGACGCGTTCTGTCTCAGATTTTAAAGCGGCTTACCAATCCCTGCAGTTCCTGGCTGAGTTGATTGACAGCCAGGCTGGCACTTGCACTGAGGCTGGCATTCTTGGTTGCAACGCCTGACTGATCTGAGATGTTATAAATTCTCTGGTTGATATCCTCTGTCATTTCGGTTTGTTGTTCAGCCGCTGCCGCAACCTGAGCATTCATTGTTCTGATTTCTTCAATCGTCTGGGAAATGGTATTGAGGGAGGCTTCAGCATCACTTACCAGACTCACCACCTGTTCAGTTTGTTTCACACTGTCTTCTATTGCGCTAACTGCATCCGCAGAAGTGTTTTGTAATTCTTCAATAATGGCGCTGATTTCAGTGGTCGACTGCTGGGTTTTACCTGCCAGCGATCGTACTTCATCTGCAACGACGGCGAATCCGCGTCCCTGTTCTCCGGCCCGGGCCGCTTCAATCGCTGCGTTAAGTGCTAACAGGTTGGTTTGCTCGGCAATGTTATGAATAACTTCGACGACAGAGTTAACACCAATGCTTCTTTTCTGGAGTTGGTTAACCACCTGAGCTGCGCTGTTCATCTGGTTTGAAAGCTGCTCAATGGAATCACGGGTGTCATCAACAATGGTCTGTCCGCTGTCTGTGGCCTGTTTGCATGTGTCTGTACTGTTTGCTGCCTGTTCTGCATTATCGGCAACCTGGCTGGCAGTGACCGACATATTGTTGGTAGCCGTGCTGACAGTGTCGATATCCTGCTGTTGTTCAGATGATGCCTCTTGGGAGGCTCTGGCGGCGTCATTCAATTGTGTCTGATGTTTACTGAGCTGATGGACAACCTGAACAATATCAGTAACCAGTTGGTGTAATCTGTCGAGAAAGGTGTCGAATGCATAGGCCAGCTGGCCCACTTCATCGGTGGATTTCAGATTCATCCTCAGGGTCAGATCACCGTCACCTTCAGAAATTTCTTTCATCCGCTGCGTAATCTGATTGAGTTTTCTGGTGATCATTAATGGCAGTAACAAAACAAGCGCTGTTATCAGTGCTAATCCGATAATGACTGCTAGGGTCATTGACCAGTTGGTCGTATCAATGCTGTCTTTGGAGGTACTGGCGCCATCATTAACACTGGATATGATGGATTCAAGTAATGTGTCCAGTAATTCGGTGAGCTCAGAAAAAATAGGCTCTGAAGTGTGGGTGCTGAAATGAGAATGATCCCGTTGTTTTTCAAGGCTGGTTTCATTCAGTTTAATCACTGACTGTGTTTGCCATTGAATAATCAGGCCTTCAATTTTGTCTATGGTTTCATCCATGTTGGGCGCAATCCCAGCATCGGATAACTCTTTATAGCTTCGAATCCTCTTAATGGCCTGGCCTATGTCTTTATTAAAGTCTGCAATGTATTTTTTGTGCAGATCAGCATCATGGGCCGCGTTCATAAAAACGGTGCGTTCGGCCAGTATTACCTGATGAAGATCTGTGTCGGCTTTTAAGAGGTTCTTGAAGACGGGAATGTAAGCTTCATTAACTTTTCGGTTGTTGTCGCTGACATTGCTTAAGTTGACTGAAGCGACGACCCATATGCTGATAAAGAGCAGGCCAATGAACAGCATAATAGCCGTTAGCCGTGTTCGGATACTGAGTTTGGTAAATGCATTTATCATGATTAACTCTGCCGTATGTTAGATATTTAAGTTATATACCCCCGTACAGCTTTTCTCTTAGGAGCTATCATTTTGAAATTGCGTTATTTTTGAATGAAAGATGCCTCCCTGGTATTAATAAATTTTTCCTGTTTTTTTGAAAAATTAATCCTTTTCTAAAGGCTAAATCGGTGCTCAGTTTTTTATACGCCGTATCGGCGCTGTTTCTGGTCCGTTCAGCTTTTTGCTGATGGATGCAAAGGTGCGGTGATCATTGCTATCAGAAGGACGTTTATTGCCCGTTTACCGAAGCTGGTTAGGATTTGAAAATAAAGCATCTCTGGTAATTCCCACCAGGGTTCTGAAGCGTTCCGGCGCTTTGCTGTTTTCGATAACAGCGGCATCGTGATGATGCTTGATCAGGCTGCAGATAATTTTCGGCAGATTCATTTTTTTCGCTGCGAGATAGCCGATCTGGGCATGAGTCGTGCCGATCAGTTGCAGTTCTGCTTTGGGCAGGTCATCCAGTGTTTCCCAGCCAGCGGCGGCTGCCTGATTGATGGTTTGCGGAGAAAATTGCAGGAGTACAAAGCGCCCCAGATCGTGGAGCAGGCCGCAGATGTAACCCAGTTCCGGTGGGATCTTGTTGTCTGCATCCTGACAGGCGCGCTCAATTTCGCCAGCCACTCTGACAGAGTGGGGCCACAGGCTTTTTTCCGCTTCAGTAGACGGCATGAATACCTTGCCGACAGATACTTCTGTTACCAGTTTTACAACAGTTTCAGAGCCGATACGGGTAAGGGCTTCCCGCAGGTCATAAATAGGGTGGCCGGGGGCTGACGTTGCGGAGTTTGCATGACTGAGAATCAGGCAGGCGAGCGGCGGATCGGTTCTGGCCAGCTGAAAAACAGCCTCGAAAAATGTGTCTGATTCCGGGTCCAGTTGCAGCAGCTGATGAATAATACCGGGCAGCATCGGAAACTGGCCGATCTGTTTTTCGAGCGCTTCCAGATTCAGATATTTCTTACGCGCTTTTCGGGCTGTAGTCATAGGCGTCCTGCAAACTTGTGGTTCTGCCCAGCTGTTATAAGCCGTGTTATGAAAGTCTTAGTAAAATTATTGCAGACCTTAAAGCGCTGACAATGCTACTTAATGCAAAGACCTGACCCAGATAGGTATTTTGGTCATTATTCCGTGGGGTGGTGGGTATAAAGTGCCCAGATTGGGCTTTTGTGCGTGTTGTTTTGTCAGTGTTCGGCGTGTGCCGTGGCGGTGATCCAGTCAATAAATGCCTGGGCTTCCGGACGCAGGGCTGATTCTTCCGTGGCAACCACATCATAGCTGAGTGCCGGGCTGGCTTTTTCTGCGAACGGGCAGGTGAGCAGACCGGACTGAAACAGATTGCTGACAATGGGTTCGCTGACCAGTATCACCCCCTGGCCGGCAATGGCTGCCTGCAGGGCCTGACTGTACTCACTGAAATGCATGCCTTCATCCGTGGCAATGTGCTGGATGCCGAAGTTTGCCAGCCAGCCTTTCCAGAGAAACCACTGCTGGCTGGACTTGGCGCTTTCCAGCTGCGTGGTATCCCAGTGAATCAGTGTACTGGCCTGTAGATCAGTGAGTGCTGGTGGTGACGGCAGCTCTGCTGCAAATGTGGGGCTGCAGGCCGGGAGAATAATATCGCTGAAAAGGGGGTGACGGACCAGGCCGTCATTCCTTGCAGTGCCGTAGCGGATAGCCAGATCTATATTGCTGCGTTGCAGGTCGATAATCTGGGGGCAGGAATCAATCAACACGCTGATATCCGGGTGTAACTGGCGAAACTGTGCTAGCCGGGGGACTAGCCAGGCACTGGAAAAAGACGGTTCGACAGTAATCGTTAACTGCCGGCGCTGGCGGGTGTTACGCATTTTTTCGACGGATGTACGGATGTGCTGCATTCCCTGGTTGAGGTCGTCCAACCCTGCCATGCCCGCCGGTGTCAGTATCAGCCCCCGGCCTTTGCGTGTCAGCAGAGGGGTGCCGACAGCAGCTTCCAGCCGGCTGACCAGTTGCTTGACGGCGGCAGGCGTTACAGTAAGTTCTTCTGCAGCAGCATGATAGTTAAGATGGCGGGCAGCTGCTTCAAATGCCTTTAATGTATTCAGTGACGGCAGAGACTGATTCATAGCAATATTTAGAAAATGTTAATGATAAGAAAATAATATATGAATTCCGCGCAGATAATAAGATGCCTAAAATTCAGGCTAAGAGGGTGAGTAAGGAACCGGCGAATATGTCCGAAACGCCTCTTCGCTGGTTCCCAAATAAAAACCTCATTATGACTTTTGACTGTAAGGGTGAATAACAGTGCTGATCAGATCTCCAGGTGCCGGGTTGGCATCGGCTGTGGTGTTTTTCTCTGCCGCGTTATGGGGCATTTACTGGATTCCGTTACGCTTTCTTGAAGAGCAGGGTATTAGCGGAACCATGGCTGTTGCGGTATTAAATATGCCGGCGATTTTACCCTTACTGCTGTTAGTGGGGCTGCAGTTACGTGCCCACCGGGGCTATTTCGGCCGGATGCTGTTAATCGGTATTTTCACCGGAATGGCCATCGCGCTGTATTCTTCCGGGGTGATTTACTCCTCAGTAGTGCGGGCGACTTTGCTGTTCTATCTAACACCGGTGTGGGCAACCCTGATTGAGATTGTCTGGTTTAAGGAAAAGGCGGGCTGGCCACGCTGGCTGGCGGCGGTTGCTGGCTTAGTCGGTATGGCGCTGTTGCTGTCCGGTGAAGGCTCCGCGGCGTTTAATATTGGTGATGTGTTTGGTTTCTTTTCCGGGGTTTGCTGGGCGTTTGGTGCTGCGATGATCAAGCGTTATGACAGTGTGCCATTGCCGGGCATGTTGCTGAGCCAGTTTTGTTTTACCGTCACCGGTGCATTATTGCTGGGGCTGATTGCCGGTGCTGGCTACAGTTCTGCTGGCTATGATTTGACGGGCGGCGTTACTGCAGAACAGATTCTGGCGGTATTGCCTCAGACATCGGTGATTGCCATTGGGATTATTTTGCCGGCGGTGCTGGCGATTTTCTGGGCGCAGAAGTTTCTTCTGCCGGGCAGAGTCGGCCTGCTGATGATGTCTGAAGTGATTGTGGCGGTGGCATCTGCCAGCCTGCTGCTGCCTGAGGAGCATATGTCGCTGGTGGCGTGGTGCGGTGCTGCCCTGATTATCAGTGCCTGTGTGTTGGAAGTGATGTCGGTACCGGATTCAGAACCGGCGGGGTTACAGCCGGTGCAGGAAGGCGGTCAGTAAGTTAAATTGATTCCGAAGATCTCTGAACCGATAAAAGCAAAGCCGGAAGCTGTCTTCCGGCCTGCAATGCCAGCTGTTTATTTTAATCTTCAAATGCCATGAGCTCTTCCTGGCTGATCCGCCGTCTGATGACCTGAACAGTGTTCTCATCGACCAGTACTTCGGCGGGAATTTCCCGGCTGTTATAGCTATTGCTCATGACGGAGCAGTAGGCACCGGCGCACAGAAACGCCATCAGATCGCCTGCCTGTATATCTTCTGAAACGGGATAATCCCGGGCGAAGGTATCCGTGCTCTCACACACGGGACCAACCACATCAAACTGTCTCTGAACGCGGTTATCAGCGTAACTGACTGTCAGTAACGGATGTACCGCCTGATAAAGCGCCGGGCGCATCAGGTCGTTCATGGCTGCATCCAGAATCAGAAACGGCCGGGGTTCAGCCTCTTTAACAAAGTTTACCCGGGTCACCAGTACCCCGGCGTCAGCAACTAATGAACGGCCGGGTTCAACGACGACTTTGCCGTCATAGTCAGGGGCTTCTGTGTGTATTGTATCGGCAATGACCTGCGCGACCTCGCTGAAAGACAGGCTGCTGCCGTTGCCGTAATCAATGCCAAAGCCCCCGCCCAGATCCAGACAGCGGATATGAACGCCTTCTGCCTTAAGGGTCTTGGTCAGGGCTAACAGCCTGGAAACCGCCTGACGATAAGGAGCAGCTTCACAGATTTGCGAGCCAATATGCATTGCCAGCCCGCAGAGGTTCAGACAGGCATGATCCGCATAGTCACGAAACAGCTGTAAGGCCTGTTCCGGCGGCATGCCGAACTTATTACCCCGGGTGCCGGTTGTGATGTGCCGGTGAGTGTTGACTGTTACATCCGGGTTCACCCGCAGGGCAACCCTTACCGGGCGTGTAGATGTCTGTGCCAGGGTGCTTAGCAGTGCCAGTTCTTCTGCAGATTCCACATTGAACTGGCCGATACCGGTGTCGAGGGCCAGGCGTATTTCAGCTGCAGATTTACCTACCCCGGAAAAGATGATTTTTTCTGCCGCTATACCTGCTGCAATGGCCCGCTGTATTTCGCCGGCTGAAACGGTGTCGACGCCGAGGCCCTGACTGCTGATCAGGTGTAAAATATGCAGATTGCTGTTGGCTTTCATCGCATAGTGGATACCAATATCATGGGCTGAAAATGCTGCCTGACACCGTGCTGTGTTTTGCAGGATTCTGGCTTTTGAATAACAGTAAAAAGGTGTCGCCACCTGTTCAGCAACGGATGAAAGGCTACAGGATTCAAGATGCAGCTGGTTATCACGGTAGTTCAGCTGTTCGTTCAGAGGTGTTGTCACGGTTTACTCCGGGTAAGGTCGTTGAGTAATGGTCAGCTTACGCAAGTGATGGCTGAATGGCTGCTGTCAGAATCACCTCTTGGGGTGTCAGAATGCCGGTATTTCAGTGAAAATGTCTGCGCTGGCCGGTTTAATCATGAGGTAAAATCTTCAAATCCGGTCTGAAAGATAAAAACAGAGAGTACAGAGATAGCGGTATGGATAAGTTTGATCAGGGAATCATCAACCTGCTGAAGCAAAATGCCCGCCAGTCAGTGGCGGCAATCGGCAATGAAGTCGGTTTATCCCGTACGGCGGTGAATGACCGTATCCGTAAGCTTGAGGACCGTGGGGTTATCCGCCGCTATACCATTGAGCTGGGTGGTGATCTGCAAGCGCATAAAGTGTCAGCGTATTTTGAACTGACCTTCAGGCCTTTTGATTTACAGGCGGTGAAGCAGCAGTTTTCCGGGATTCCTGAAATCAGTCAGGCCCATGCTTTGAGCGGTTCTACTGATGTATTGCTGTTTGTTGAAGCGGCATCAATGGAACGTCTGACCCGGATTCGGCAAGAGTTATCGGAGCTGCCTGACCTGGAAAAAATAGTCACCTCAACGGCATTTGAACAACTGGTATAAACAAGATCTGCTTTCAGTTTAGAGTAAGTTTTAATTGTTCATGCAGGTAAGTTTTTTTGGTTGATAAAGGCTGCTACAGCAACCACACTAAGGGAATAAGAAGGGCGGTTTACGCCCGTGATACGGCACTAACGAGCGGAGTTTTTATGCAGGTCGAGCAGTTCTTTTCTAACCTTTGGCAGGACTATATTCAGATCACCCCACAGGCAAAAAGCATTCAGGAACTGTTTGTTGCCACTGACGGTGAGGTGATCAATGATCATGTTGCTTTCCGTACGTTCGCCGGTACGCCGTTACAACTGGATAATCTGGAACCGGTGATTCTGAGCATGGGCTATGAGCGTCAGGACAGCTACGAGTTCAAAGCAAAGAAACTGCGGGCACACAGCTTTATTCATCCTGATCCGAAGCAGCCAAAAATCTTCTGTTCCGAGTTACTGACGGAACTGCTGAGCGAAGAAACACAGGCAATTATCGCCCGTTATACGGCGCAGATTGAGCCGCAGACCCTGACGCCGGCAGTCTTTTACTCGGCCCGTCACTGGGACATGCCGACACTGGAAGACTATCAGACAGTTATGGCTGAAAGTGAGTACGGTGCCTGGCTGCTGGCCATTGGGGTACGGGTTAACCACTTCACGGTAAGCATTAATCATCTGAACAGTACCGACAGCATTGTTGAAGTGCTGCAGCGGGTAAAAGATGCTGGTTTTGCGGTGAATACTGTTGGCGGTGAAGTGAAAGGTACGCCGGCCAATCTGCTGGAGCAGGGCTCTACGATGGCAGACCGTCAGGTGTATGAATTCGGTTGCGGCGCACAGCAGGAAATTCCGACCTGTTTCTATGAATTTGCCAAGCGTTACCCGGATGCTGAAGGGGTTGTGTATCAGGGATTTGTTGAGGCAAACGCGGATAAGATTTTCGAATCAACTAACTGATTCACTAGCGCTTTTCTGGAATCCGGCCGGTCTCTGATCTGTCGGATTTTTTTATTCCTGAAGCCTTCTGGTTTATGCTTTGTTTTAATGAGAAAAGGATACCGGCTGAATAAGGAGGGCGGTGATGTCCGTGTGTGAAGGGAATACAGAATTCGCGGCTGATATTCAGAAGGCCTGCGAATCAGGTGAAGATGCTTACGGTAATCAGATCAGCCATGTATTTGTGAAACGTCAGCTGTTTATGGTGTATCAGATAGATGATGCGGATATCAATAACAGCCTGCGGGTTTATATCTCTGAAAACCCGCGCAGTCAGGATATTGATAAACGCTATAGCTATATCCGGCATTTGTATTTCAATGCCAAGGGCTTACTGGCCCGCTCGCCGAACCTGAATGCGATGAAGTACCGCATTGCCAAAACCGTAGAAGATTGTTTGAAGAATGACGCGCTGGATAAAGAAACAGCCGAGCAGACCTTTAAGCACCTGATCCACATTATTGAAGAAGAATACGCCAAAGCGACTAAGAATCGGTTTTATTATTTGCTGCCGCATTTTGTCACCGTGCCGGTATTATTTCTGGTGTGCTTACAGCTGATGGATCAGCGCAGCCCGGATAATGAATGGTGGGTGATTTTCACTTCGTTCTTAGCCGCTGCACTCGGTGGGTTTATGAGTGTGCTGAAGAACGCTTCCACGCTGAACTTTTATGAGTACAGTCAGAAGCGTAAGTACGTATTCCTGGGGGCGGAGCGCCTGCTGTTATCGTTTGTGGCCGCGGCAATCGCGTTTATTGTACTGAAATCCGGTGCGGTGGTGGCCCTGACCGGTTTTGACAGCTACTGGCAGGTCATGCTGGTGCTGGTGGTCGCCGGCTTTTCTGAAACTCTGGTGCCGGGGATCTTGCAGAAAATGGAGAAACGCGTGTCTTTAGAAGGTAAGTCTCAGAAATAAAAAATGCCGGCATAAGCACTGTTATAAGTGCTTATGCCGGCATTTCGGTTATCAGGGAATATCTATCTGAGCGGCTTAAGCCACTTGCGCGTTACTTTCCGGTCGGGCTTTGCGGGCTTCCACGTAGCGTACCTGTGCCTGTTCCTGCAGTTGCAGGGCATCCAGATTTTCAGCGGCCAGATGTAACTGACCTTTGCTGTCGATGCTGGCCGGCGTCAGTGCCAGACGGTAGTTTGCCAGCTCTCCGTTACTGATAATGTATTCCTGTTGCTGGCCGTTGCTGGTGCCCTTAACGGTGGTTACCTCTGCGGTACGGCTTTCCTGAACGGTATGAATTTCATCCCGTGCGATCTGTACACTTGGGCCACCGTCGAACAGGTCAACGTAACCGGTAAACTGAAAACCTTCTTTCTTCAGCATGTTCAGGGCCGGAGCAGAACTGTCGTGAGGTTTACCGATGACATCCCGTGCGGCTTCCGGCAGCAGGTCAATGTAGATCGGGTACTTGGGCATCATGTCCGAAATGAACTGTGAACCTTCCAGCGCGGCAGTGCGCACCGCTTCCTGAAAATCCATGGCAAAGAACTTATGACCCAGATGCTGCCACAGCGGTGAGTTGCCGTTCTCATCCTGCCAGCCCCGCAGTTCAGCCATTACGGTGTCGGCAAACAGGTGAGGGAAGTCTGCCATCAACAGGAAACGTGCCCGGGAAAGGAACTTACCTACACCCGGCTTACGGTATTCCGGCAGCAGGAACAGAGAGCCGATTTCGGTGGCACCGGTGTAGTCATTTACCATGCTCAGCACTTTTGCCTGACGGATCATGTCCAGTTGCTGGCTGCTGCTGACCAGGGTTGATACCTTGTAGGAATAGAACGGCTGCGACAGACCAATGCCGGTGTAGATCGCGGTGGTGCCCACAACCTGCCCGGTCTGGTTGTCTTCCAGCACCATAAAGTATGTGCTGCTGGCATCGGCTTTTCCGGCAAAGGCTTTTTGTGAAGCAGCTATTTTGCTTTTCCATGCGGCCTCATCGGCAGGCATAGAAGTCATACCGCGACCGACAACGGCTGAGATGTGCATCAGGTCATTCAGATCGCCTGGCTGGCAAGGGCGGATAATCAGCATAGACTTTACCTTCTTATAATGAGCCGGCCGGGTCTGCGTGACAGTATATGCAGAATATCGTGTGGCCTGGCTTCAGTAATCTTTTGTATTGCGTCTATTTTAAAGGGTATGTGGCCGAATGAGCTGTGTAATTTACCCGCCTGTCAGGTAGAATCTTCATGATTATGACGTAACGCGAAATAATATTTCGTCTAGTCGATTATTATAAAAATGCCAGTGTTCTGGCGTATATCCTGAAGATATACCAATATATACTGGGGCTTAGCGCAGGTGTTCAGCAAATAGCTGATGTCTGGCGGTATAAAAATAAAGCAGAAAAGAGATATAAAATGCAGTTAGACCGTATTGACCGAAATATTCTTTCGGTGCTGCAGGGTGAGGCGCGGATTACCAATCAGGAACTGGCGGACCGGGTGGGGCTGTCACCAAGCTCCTGTCTGAACCGGGTACGTAAGTTACAGGAAGCTGAGCTGATCGGACCGTATCTGGGCATTGTTAATCTGGCAAAACTGTTTCGCAGCGTGACTGTGGTGGCCACCGTCAGCCTGAAGGATCAGAGTACCGAGGCGTTTCGTTGCTTTCAGGAAGCCGCGCAGGCGATTCCGGAAGTTGTTGAATGCCATGTGGTCAGTGGCAGTTTTGATCTGTTTATGCGCATTGTTGCGCCGGACATGCTGCGGTATAACGCCATCAATGATCAGTTGCTGGATGTACTGCCCGGTGAGGTGAACATCAGCAGCCATGTGGTACTGCATACGCCGAAAGAATTCAGTGGTTATCCGCTGAATGAGTTATGGGAAGGGTATAACTGATGACACAGCCAGTTTTAGTTGAACAAACCGTGAGCGCGCAGGATTTTATCCGTCTGAGAGCGATAACCGGGCTGAGCCCCCGGCCGGCAGATGCGGTGGCCCGCGGGCTGGCGGCCAGCCTCTATGGCGTCTGCATTGTTGATTGCGGTAAAACTGTCGGTATGGGGCGGATTATCGGTGACGGTGCCCTGAACTTCGATATTGTAGATGTAGCGGTTGATCCGGACTGTCAGGGACAGGGGCTGGGCCGGGTGATTATGAATGCCCTGATGGCCTGGTTAGAAAATAATGCGCCAAAGGATTCTTACATTACTCTGATGGGAGACGTGCCGGCGCTGTATGAAAAGTATGGTTTCAGGCTGACCAGACCCCGTAGTGAAGGGATGTTTTACGACTGGTCAGCCCACAAAGACAGTTAAATTATTCTACCGGTACCGCGACCCGGCCGGTGCCTTTGGCATCGGTTAATACCGGGTAATGCTGGGTGAATACCATGTCATCCTGCGCGCCGGCGGTGTGGCAGCCGGAGCATTTTCCGGTTGGGAACTGTTCACTGGTTTTTTGGAAGAACTCGCTGTTTTCCAGTTTCGGGAAACGGTAGAAACCCCACTGGCCCGGCTCATTGGCAAATTTAACCGGGTCTTTAAGCATACCTGCTACGGCAACTACTTCACCGGCGCCATAACCTGTACCGGTCATACCCTGGTAGCGGGTAATGCTCATCACTTCTTTTAAAATCAGGGTACCGGTACGGAATTCACCGGTTTCTTTCCAGTGTTTGAATGCACCCCGGTCCATATAGATGGTGCGCATTTCATTGAATGGTGCTTTACCGTTGTTCAGTTCGTTAGGTGAAACATTAGAACCCACCTGAATCCATTCCCGATAATCCAGTGGTAGTTCCAGGCGGTTGTCGGCGTTGAATTTAGCCGGTGGTGGAAGATCTTCGGCGATTGCAGCGTTGCCGATGAGTCCGGCACTGAGCAGACCAATCGCAGCTGTGCGAAGCAGTTTACCGGTCAGTCCGGCGTGCGTAATTATGCATTTTTTCATTATTTATATTCCGGGCAAATGTCTGTAAGGCGTGCTTCTGCAGCGGCTTACCGGAGCAGGCCGAAAGCACATATTCAGCATAAATAGCGGTTTGCTGGAATTAAATACCAGTTAAGTGCGGGGAAAGTACGGGGTGAGGTAACTTTTCAGGCTGACTGAGGCGCTGTTCAGACCGAGCTTTTTACGGATGTTCTGGCGATGATAATCGACAGTTTTTTTGCTGATATGCAAAAGTTCGGCAATTTCTTTGCTGGATTTCCCCGCCTGTATATAGCTGACAATGTTCTGTTCGGCAGGGCTGAGCAGGCGCAGATTCTGCAGCGGTGCATTATCGGCGGGCACCAGTTGCTGGCGGATTAACTGCAGACAATCCTGCTGAGTATTGCTCAGGGGCTCGCTGGCCAGTTGCTCAAGCAGGGGAGACAGTTGCTGGCTGAGCTCTGCACAGGTTTCCTGTTCCAGTGCCTGACGGTCATTTTCCCGCTGACGTAACAGCACCCGCAGAGCCGTGTTAATTTCATCAAGGTCACTGGTGCGGCTGTCTATCTCCGTATTCAGTGTTCGCAGGTGTTGTTCGAGCCGGGATTGCTGTTGCCGGTGGGTCTGTAATTCCTGCAACAGCTTCAGATCATGATTGATCAGTGACTGGAATTCTTCCATGAGATGCCGGTAATCCAGTGCCCGGTTATCTGCCTGATAGTCCATCACGCATATGGTGCCGAAGGGTTCTGCATCCGGCCAGCTAAGCGGATAACCCAGATAGAAGGTCATACCGTTTTCGACCTCAGGGGCGTTTTGCCAGTCCTGAGTCTGGCGGGAATTTTCGACCAGCAAGGCGCTCTGATCTTTAACGACTCTGTCGCAGTACATATCACTGCAGCGTTTATTGAAGCCTCTGGGGCGAAAGGGATTTTCGGCATTGCTGCTGCGCAGGAGCAGGCTGATGTCATCCTGCCTGACCTGTGTAATCAGTACCGCAGGGGTGTTGCTGAGCCGGGCCAGCAAATCGATAACGTGCTGCCACTTTTCAAGCAGGTTGGCAGGCACTTCCGGTCGGCGGGATGTTGTCATTTCAGGCTCCCGTTACAGCTGTTGTTATTATGAACGGGATAATAACTCTGCATCAGGATTTGTTCGTGAGCCAACAGAATTGAGGCTTTAGAGCCACAGAGGTTGTGTATGCAAAGGCAGCGGGTTTGTTTACAACGATAGCCAGGCGCAGAAAGCTGCGCCTGCCGGACATGACGGGATAGCGATAGTCAGCTCGCCTGGTGATGTTTGCGCAGATTCTGGATGATGTCTTTCAGATGCTGATTCGCATCATATTCTTTTTCATCCTTCAGGTGCGACAGCTCAATCAGCCGGTTGAGAGACTCCAGGATGTTTTCACCCAGTTCGCCAGAATGAACCTTTTTGGCTTCTTTGGGGGCTTCCTCAGTGTTATCGCTTTTTACTGTTAGTTTTTCGCCATCGGTTACCGTCGTGGTTTCAGTACGGCGGGTAACACGTGGCTGGTTGTTTTCAGGCATCATCAGATCAAAGATGCTGGCAAACCGGGGGGCGCCAGATGTATCGGTGATCTCTGTGACGGTAGCTGGCTGGCCGGGCTGCTCCGGGATTTCCGGTGGCGGCGGGGCATCGGGATGAATGGCCAGATCCACTTCCTGAATGGTGCCTGCCTGACCGTCTTCCATTAGAAAAACACCGCTGCTTTTAACCTGCCCCAGCAGTTGGTTGCTGCTGTCGGTCAGATCAAAGTTGCCGCTGCCAGCACCGAGGTAAATTGCGCCAACGCCGGCCTGTTTCAGGCTGATCAGTTGATCATTGCCGGCTTCATCCTTGTTCCAGATTTTAAGTTTATCGAAGATCTCGTCAGACTCGTCGATCCACTTGTTGCCGTCGTCATCATAACGGGCCAGGTGAGCAAAACCATCGGTGCCCTGGGTACCGAACAGTTCGCTGCCATCATTGATTACGTTGTCGTTGTTGATATCAAGGGCCAGGAAGCCGCTGCCGCCGGTAGCAAAGGATATATTCTCTTCGCTGCCGTCGGCATCCAGATCAAAACTGAAGCTGGTGCTGGTCAGTGCCGCACCGGCACCGCCCAGATTAATCATCAGCGGGTCCATGACTTCCCGCTCGCTATGGTGGATCTGCATGCTTTCCTCGAGCTCAAAGCTGCGTTCCATTTCCAGTTCCATGGCGAAATTGATTTGCCGGCCGTCGGCGGTGGTCACAGTTCCCTGAGTATTTACCTGCAGCTTTTCTGCCTCTTTGTAGAAATGCTGTTCAGTAATGTCTACCCGGGCATTGGTGGATGCAGTTGCGCTGATGGCAGTGAGTTGTGTCTGTGCCTGATTCAGCTGGGAAACGTTCTGATACACCTGGGCTTGCTGGAGGTTAAGGCTTTGGGTCTGAACCGGAAGCTGAAAATTGAAACGGACCGACTGGGCATCCAGCCCCAGTGTTGTGCGGGTGAGGGTTTCAATATTCCGGGTATTTTCAAGTGTCCGGCTCTGGCCGTTCTGAGTGATAACTGACTGGCTGGAAAGAGAATTACCTTCCCGGTGACGCATTTTCGCCTGATAAGAAAGGTCGGTGACGGTTTCGGTCAGGGTGAGGCCCGTGCCTACACCAAGACCGCTACGGCTTCGTACTGCTGAGGCGTGGGTTTTCTGTTCGTAATGATGGCTGTCTTCTCTGTTATGCAGGGTCCTGAAGGCCACCTCTGAAGATGAGATTTTCACAAGAATCGTCCTTTGATAGTGCTGGCAGTGATAACAACAGACACAGAATCAATATAAGAGCCAGATATGAGTGAATAATCAGGTTATCGGCGGCGGTAGAAAAAATCTGAATATAAGAGAGAAAATTTTCGGAGGATTATACCGGTTTATTCGGTCACGGTGACTCGTTGCTGGCTGATCTGCTGCGCGGTACCGGAAACCTGTACCCGGTTGATGCGTTCCTGATGGATCTGAAGTTTGCTGTTAACCTGCGACGTCTGGCCGAGCGAACGCCCCTGCAGGAAACTGAATTCGGTTTGCTCAGTGCAACAGTAAGTTTGCAGATAGCAGGCCAGGGCACCGTTGCTGCTGCCGGTGGCCGCTTCTTCAGGGATACCGAACAAGGGCGCAAAGTTGCGGCATTCTGCGCTAAAAACTGAGCCCGCTGGCTGTAACTCAAATGCATGTAAGCCAATCAGGTTGTGCTGCTGGCAGAACTGACTGAGCGCTGTGTAATCGGGAGTGAGCCGGTTCAGCGTTTTTGCCGGCAACGGTACCAGAATATCAGCCAGGCCGGTTGATACTGCCTGTATAGGTAAGCCGGTACTGAGTTCGGTTGCGGGCAGGTTCAGTAAGGGGGCAATCACGTCTGCACTGAAGGTTTGCAGGAATTCAGGAAGTTGCTGATCCATGGATACCTGACCGTTTTCTGTGATGCTGACTTTCAGAAGGCCTGCACCGGTGGCCTGTATATAGTTGCCTGCAGAGAGTGTTTGTTGCTTCCACAGCAGGCTGAAGGTCGCCAGTGTGGCATGGCCACAAAAATCCACTTCTGCGGTTGGTGTAAAAAAGCGCACTTTGAGGTTTGCGGCTGAGTCCTGTTCAGGGGAGCAGACAAAGGCTGTTTCCGGATAGCCCATTTGCCGGGCAATGTCCTGCATCTGCTGGCTACTGAGGCTGTCTGCATCCGGTACCACGCCGGCTGGGTTGCCGCCTTTGCCCTGATAGGTGAAGGCGTTAACTGTATAGACCTGTACCTGATTAATAGTCATCTTCCTCATTTGTCCTGCCGTAAAAACGAAAAACGCCGGCAGTATACCGGCGTTATGTTCTGGTGTGCAGGTAATTAGCCGTGACAGCGACCTTCACGCTGGAACGGATACACTGATCCCAGCTGTAAAATCTGCGTCAGTTCATCCAGTGCGGTACGGGATTCCGTCAATAACTGCGGGTCCGCCAGATCTTTTTCGAGCAGCTGATCACGGTAGTGTTTATCTACCCAGGCATTCAGGGTGGTAAACAGGCTGTCACTCATCCGGGTATTCTGGTTGAACGCCGCCAGTTCAGCGTCGTTCATGGCAACCCGTAAACGTAAGCAGGCAGGGCCGCCACCGTTGCTCATGCTTTGTTTCAGATCGAAGACTTTCAGCTCACTGATGCTGGCATCACTGCTGACAAGTTCCTGCAGGTAATTCCAGACTGCAGGGTTCTTTTCACATTCTTCCGGAATGACCAGCAGGGTGCTGCCGTCAGGTTTGCTCAGCAGCTGGCTGTTGAACAGATAGCTTTGCACGGCATCCTGTACAGACACTTTGCTGGCCGGTACTTCGATAATCTCGAAGTCGTTGTTCATGGCGGCTGTTAGCTGAGCGTTAACGTCAGCCTGATTGAGAAATGCCTCTTCATGACAGAACAGCAGTTTGCCGTTACCCACCGCGATCACGTCATTATGGAATACGCCCTGATCAATAACTGCCGGGTTTTGCTGGGCATATACAACATGGCTGTCGCTCAGGCCGTGCTTGCGGGCAATTGCCTGGCAGGCTTCCAGTGTCTGACGGGCCGGGTATTTTTGCGGCGCCGGTTTGCTCATATCAAAACCGTAGCGGCCGAAGACGAAAAACTCGATGCCTTTCTGGCCGTAGTCGTGGCAGAAACGGGTATGGTTGGCGGCACCTTCATCACCGAAGTGTTCAACGCCGGGCAGTGCATGATGGTGCTGAAAGTGCTGATTGTCAGCGAAGGTTGCCTGCAGAATACGGCCGGTCACACTGTGTTCGATAGAACGGTGAAACTTGTTGGTCAGGTTGGCCGGGGTGAAGTGTACTTTCCCGTCGGCAGTATCCGCGCTTGGGGATACGGTGGCGGCATTGGCTGTCCACATACTGGAAGCCGAGCAGCAGGCCGCCAGAATGCGGGGCGCCTGTTCAGCGGCACTGGCCAGTACGCTGGCATCAGAACCGGTGAAGCCCAGTCGGCGCAGGGTGGCAATGTCCGGGCGTTCCTGAGGGGCCAGTACACCCTGTACAAAACCCATATCGTGCAGGGCTTTCATTTTCTGCAGGCCCTGTTTGGCTGCCAGCTTCGGATTGGAAGCCGCCGCCTGATGCTGTTCGGAGGCAACGTTACCGAAGGAGAGGCCGGCATAGTTGTGAGTCGGGCCGACCAGGCCGTCAAAATTGGCTTCGCGTGCTGTCATCGAAGGTACCTGAATGTATAAGCGTTAAAAGAATTGGTGAGCACCTGTATGGCTAACAGGGTAGCACTGGGCAGCGGCTGTCTGCACTGCCTGATGCGACATGCACAGCCGGAAAACCGGCTGTGCAGTGTGCCTTAGTCCAGTGTCAGGCCCGGTGACAGCGTGGCTGGCATGGCCAGGCTGTCCGCTTCAATGCCGGCAACCGGGTATGAGCAATAGTCCGCCGCATAGTACGCGCTGGCACGGTGGTTACCGCTGGCACCGACGCCGCCGAACGGTGCTGCACTGCTTGCACCGGTAATCTGTTTATTCCAGTTAACGATGCCGGCACGGATCTTCTTATAGAAAGTGTTGAACTGGTCTTCGCTGTCACTGAATAAGCCGGCTGACAAACCATAGCTGGTGTTGTTGGCCGCCTGGATGGCTGCGTCGAAATCTTCATAACGTACGACCTGCAGCAGCGGGCCGAAGTATTCTTCGTCCGGCAGCTGTTCAATGGCAGTTACATCCAGCAGGCCCGGGCTGACCAGGCCGGTACCGGCCTGCAGCTTAGTGGCTGCAACCAGTGCGCTGGCACCCAGTGACAGCAGGTTTTCCTGTGCAGCGATGATGCCGTCGGCTGCTGCTTCAGAAATCAGGCTGCCCATGAACGGTGCCGGTTCTTCAAACTGGCCGCCAACTTTGATCTGGCTGACCGCTTTACTCAGTTCGGCAATGAACTGATCACCGTTGGCGCCGTTTGGAACGAACAGACGGCGGGCACAGGTGCAACGCTGACCGGAAGTGATGTAAGCAGACTGAATGGTTTCGTGAACTGCGGCTTTAACATCGCTGATGTCACCGACGATAAGCGGGTTGTTACCGCCCATTTCCAGCGCCAGGATTTTACCCGGATGACCGGCAAACTGTTCGTGTAGCAGGTGGCCAGTACGGGAGCTGCCGGTGAAGAACAGGCCGTCCAGACCGGCGTGGGATGCCAGTGCAATGCCGGTGTCTTTCTCACCCTGAGTCAGGTTCAGTACGCCCGCTGGCAGGTCGGTTTTGTCCCACAGCTGAATCATCAGTTCGGCTACTTTTGGGGTCAGCTCGCTGGGCTTCAGGATGACGGTGTTACCCGCCAGCAGTGCCGGTACGATATGCCCGTTAGGCAGGTGGCCCGGGAAGTTATACGGGCCGAATACAGCTACTACCCCGTGAGGTTTGTGGCGCAGCACTGCCTGAGCGCCGGCCATGTCACTGCTTTTTTCACCGGTACGTTCTTCGTAAGCCCGGATTGAGATTTCGATCTTACCGGCCATGGCGGCGGCTTCTGTCAGGGTTTCCCACAGTGGCTTGCCGGTTTCGGAGGCAATGGTTTCAGCGATCAGCTGCTTGTTCTCAGCCAGTTGTTCGCCGTACTGACGCACGATAGCACAGCGGTCGCTGAAGCTGACTTCTGCCCAGCTCTGAGCCGCTGCACGGGCGGCGTCTACTGCAGCGTTAACCTGTGCCGGGCTTGCGGCGGCAGATGACCACACAGCGTCGCCGTTAAATGGATTCAGTGAAGAAAATACCGGGCCTTCGCCGTTCAGCCACTGGCCGTTGATGTATAAAGATGCAGTCATTTTAAAACCTCCGTGCGGATGAAAGCGGTACAACCCGTACTGTGCTTCCGTCATTAATCTGTAGGGCGTCGGCGACTTCCTGTGGCAGGGCGGCGACGTGCTTACCCACCGGGGTAAGGGCGGTCATGCAGCAGCGGAAATCTGCAAAGTCCGTGGTGCTGACCAGATAGAGTTCGCCTTCAGGGGCGCGTTCGGATATCTGTACTTTGACGTACTGGCTTTCCTGAATGGCGCGGATATCGTTGGTCTGGGCTTCCAGTGTCGGGCCGCCGTCGAAAATGTCCACATAGCCGGTGTAGCGCATGCCTTCTTTTTCCAGCAGCTTACGGGCCGGGGTAGTGGCTTCGTGGGTCTGGCCGATGGCCTTTTGGGCGGCTTCCGGCAGCAGGTTGGTGTAAATGGTGTTCTTCGGCATCAGTTCCGCAATGAAGACCTTGTCCATGGATGACAGCTGGTCAGCTTCGGAAAAATCCAGCGAGAAGAAGTGACGGCCCAGGCCTTCCCAGAAAGGCGAAACGCCGTTTTCGTCGGAGTAGCCGCGCATTTCAGCAATCACGTGATCATTGAACAGGTGCGGGAATTCCGCCATGAACATAAAGCGGGATTTGGACAGCAGTGATCCCTGACGGCTGTGACGGGCTTCCGGTGCCAGGAACAGGGTGCACAGTTCGGAATAGCCGGTGTGATCGTTGGTAATGGTCAGGGTGTTGATGGTGTTATAGACCTTCAGTTCCCGGGAGGCATGAATCAGGGTGCCTACGCGATAGTTGTACCATGGATCGGTCAGACCGACGGCCGCTTCAATGCCGCAGATACCGACTACTTCACCGGATTCTGTGTCTTCCATTACGAACAGGTAGAGGGCGTCCTGAGGCGGTGTGTTGCTGTCATAGGCACGCAGGGCGTCATCCAGTTTGGCTTTTACCTGGGCGTCGTTGTCTTGCAGGGAGGTAAATCCCGGACCGGTTTTGCGGGCCAGTTCGCGCAGGGCCTGGTGATCTTCAGCCCGTATCGGGCGCACAATCATCATATTAAAAAGCCTCTATAATCAATTCGTTAAGATGTTTTATTAAAATATATTTTAAGTGTCAGACGGCCAGCAGCAGGGCTTCATCACCATTGTTTAACTGCAGTTGCTGCGCCTGCTCAGCTGTCAGCGCCGGATGCTGCGGATCAATTTCAGCAAGCAGGCAGCGGAATTCTCCAAGTTGCTGATTGCTGATCAGCATGGGGATTTCGTTGCCGGTGGGGGCTGGCTCAGCAGCGATCTGTACCGGCTGGCTGTTGCTGGCCCGGACCGAACGGATGTCGTCTGTGCGGCTTTCCAGTGTCGGACCGGCATCGAAAATATCCACGTAATTGCGGAAGCGGAAGCCTTCGTTTTCCAGCAGGTCCAGTACCGGTTGCTGATCCGGGCGGGTCTTGCCCAGTGCCGCTTTGGCGGCCGGACTGAGCATCGGAACATAGACCGGATAGTGAGGCATCAGATCGGCAATGAAGCCTTTGGAGTTAATGCCGGTCAGGTAATTTGCCTTGGTAAAATCCATGCTGAAGAAGTGCCGGCCCAGGCTTTCCCAGAAAGGGGACTGATGGTTTTCATCTGCAACCCCCTGCAGTTCAGTAATGATCCGGCTGGCAAAACGCTGTGGCTGCCGGGCGATAAACATCATCCGGGCACGGGAGATCAGTTGCAGGTTTTCCGCTGTACGGGCCTGCTGATCCAGAAACAGGGTGCAGAGCCGGGCAGCGCCGGTGTAATCCTGACATAGGTGCAGGGCCGGTACCTTGTTGTGGATCTGCAGCTCGCTGGAGGCGTGGATCACTTCATCAATGCGGTAGGAATAGAACGGCGTGGTGATGCCTACTGTGGCATCAATGCCGCTCACGCCGAGTATCTCGCCGGTGTCAGTGTCGGTAAGGACAAAGTGATAGCTTTCCTCGCCGGGCATTTCTACTGATTTACGCAATGACTGCTGGGTACGGTTAATCAGTTCACCAATATGATCGCGGTTGGCGGGCAGGGTTGTCATGCTGCCACCGGATATCACCGCAAGCCTTTCAAGGCCGGCGAGATCAGCAAAGTTAACCGGACGTACAACCAGCATCAGTGTTCTCCTGCACAGCTGTTTTTAGCATCGGTCAGCCAGCTGATGTCTTCACTGCTGGCCAGTTTCAGCAGCATCAGGCCACTGAGTTTGGCCCGTTCTGTCAGCGAACGGACTTTCATATATTCGTCACTGGAGTGAATTTTGCCGCCCTGAACACCTAGGGTGTCGATGTTAGGCACACCGGCTGCTGCCAGGTTGTTGCCGTCGCAGCAACCGCCGGTTGGCAGCCACTCGATTTTCATACCCAGGTTGCTGCCGCATTCCTGTGCCAGCTCGAACAGACGGGTATTGGTCGGAGTGAGCACCTTGGGTTTACGGCCAAAGCCGCCGAACAGTTCCAGCTCAATGCCGTCGCGGCTGTTAATATCAGCCAGCAGGCGCTGAATATGTTCCAGACACCAGGCTTCATCTTCCGGCCGTTCGAGGCGGATATTAAAGCGGAAAACACACAGGTCAGGGACGATATTGACTGCACCGCCGCCTTCAATGAAGCCGGGGTTGATGGTCACACCTTCGCGTTGGCCATTCAGATCGTCCAGCTGACTAACGAAGTCACACATGGCACGGATGGCATTGCGTCCCAGGTGGTGTTCGCGGCCGGCATGGGCGGCTTTACCGGTGGCCTTTACGCTGAAGTTACCGCTGCCTTTACGGGCACCGGCCAGATTACCGTCCGGAAAACTCGGTTCATAAATCATGCCCAGGTGAGCGGTTTTTGCGGCATCCTGAATCAGGGCTGCGGAACCCGGCGAACCGATTTCTTCATCCGGGTTAAACAGAATCTGCCAGCCGACCTTGTCGGCATAAGGGCTGCGTTCCAGAGTTTCGATTGCCTTGAGCATCACAATGATGCCACCTTTAAGGTCGCTGACGCCGGGGCCGTTAAGGGTCTCGTCGTCCAGCCAGGTAACTGTCTGGAAGTCGCTGTCGATGGCAAATACGGTATCCATATGGGCGCAGAAAAATACCTGTAAAGGTGCTTCAGGCCGTTTGGATATCCGTACGGCATCACCCAGAGGCAGGGATTGCAGTACGCCATTGGCATCCAGCAACTGATAAGGGCTGATCGGCAGCGTTTCGATCTCACCCCCGAGTACTTGCGCATATTCCTTCAGTTTGTCGCCAACCCGGTTGACGCCGGCAACGTTCAGGCTGCCTGAGTTAATGTTGGCAAGCTCGATGGTTTTATCCAGCATGTCCGGATATTCATCGTCCAGCCAGGTTAGCCATTGGGTAAGATCGTGACTCATTGGGTGTCCTTATTCTGCCGCTTGTTCAGCTTCAATGACCTGAGCCAGCGCCTTGTCCAGACGGGCCATGCCTTCAGCAATGTCTTCGTCCGGGATGATCAGGGACGGGGTGAAACGCAGTACATTAGGACCGGCAACCAGAATCATTACGCCGGCATCACGGGCTCCTGCCAGGAATTTAGCCGCCTTGCCGTGCCATTCTTCGGTCAGTTCAGCACCGATCAGCAGACCGCCGCCACGAACGTCTTTAAAGATGCCGTATTTTTCGTTCAGCTTTTGCAGTTCTGATTCGAAAACGGCCCGTTTAGCGCTAACCTGATTCAGGACTTCCGGGGTGTTAATGATGTCCAGAGCTGCTTCTGCAACAGCACAGCCCAGTGGGTTACCGCCGTAGGTGCTGCCGTGGGTACCGAAGTTCAGGCTTGGAGCAACTTTGTCAGTGCACAGCATTGCACCGATCGGGAAGCCGCCACCCAGTGCTTTCGCAGTGGTCAGAATGTCTGGCTTAACATCGGAGTGCATGTAGGCGTACAGTTTGCCGGTACGGCCAACGCCGGTCTGAACTTCGTCCAGTACCAGCAGGGCATTGTGCTGATCACACAGTTCACGGACACCGCGCATGAAGTCTGCATCCGGTGACAGTACGCCGCCTTCACCCTGAATCGGTTCCATCACGACGGCACAGGTGCGCTCAGAAATGGCTTCTTTCAGGGCTTCCAGATCGTTGAAAGGCACGTGGGAGATACCGCCCGGTACCGGTTCAAAACCGATCCGGTATTTCTCCTGACCACCCACTGATACGGTGAACAGGGTACGGCCGTGGAAACCCTGGTGGAAAGCGATGATTTCGTTCTTTTCCGGACCAAAGTTGTCGTAGGCGTATTTACGGGCCAGTTTAAAGGCTGCTTCGTTGGCTTCACCGCCGGAGTTTGCAAAGAATACTTTGTCTGCAAAGGTGGCTTCCGTCAGCTTCTGTGCCAGACGCAGCGCCGGCTCATTGGTGCAGGTGTTGCTCAGATGCCACAGTTTATCGGCCTGTTCTTTCAGGGTTTCAACCAGTTTAGGGTGGGCGTGGCCCAGTGCATTTACCGCAATGCCGCCGGCAAAGTCGATGTATTCGTTGTCGTTCTGATCCCAGACACGTGAACCGGCACCGCGTACAGGGATGAACTGTTGTGGGTTGTAGTTAGGTACCATTACCTCATCAAAATCTGCCCGGGTAACCTGTGTGCTGGTCATCGTTATATTCCTAATCAGTATTGTTATAGGGGCTTGCGCTTTCTGTGGATCTGCAAGCCGTGTTGTCTTATTAAAATACTAACAAAACCCATCGTGGAGATAAGATCTGAAGTTTATGTCCTGCGACATAAACTTTTAGTTTGTTGCCATTTTGGGCCTGATACGGGGCAATCTTCGCGACAGAGCACCGGTCGCTGCGTATGATTAGTACAAGTTTTCGTGAAGACTTTAGATTTTTGTCATTTGCGTAACAGGGTTCTTAATTTAGGTAATGGTTGTACAGATGGCAGCGGAACAGATAACGCCTCAGCAGATAGTGACTTTAGCGAATAAGCCAGAACGGCCGTACCGTTTTGGCTTTCTGCTGCTGCCTAACTTTTCTTTAATTGCTTTTTCTTCTGCGATTGAGCCCCTGCGTATGGCTAACTGGGTGACCGGAGAAGACTGTTATGAAACCGTACTGATCAGCCATGACGGTGAAGCGGTGGCTAGCAGTTTCGGTGTGCAGACATTGGTGGATTGCAGTCTGGCGACAATGCCGACGCTGGATGCAGTGTTTGTCTGCGGTGCCAGCCCCATCGCCCGGACTGGCAATGAGGCGATTATTGCCTGGCTGCGCCGTCAGGCGAATACATCTTTGGCGATCGGCGGGATCGGTACCGGTTCCTATATTCTTGCCTGTGCCGGGCTGCTGAATGAGCACCGTGCCACCATTCACTGGTGGGATATGGCCAGTCTGAAGGCGGAGTTTCCCCAGACCCAGGTAACGAATACTTTGTTTGAGATCGACGGTAAGCGGTATACCTGCAGTGGCGGTACAGCCTCGATGGATATGATGCTGTTTCTGATCGGTCAGCATTTTGATATGTCACTGGCTGGGGCTATTTCGGAACAGTTTATCTGTGAGCGGATGCGGGCCGGAGATGACCAGCAGCGGATACCACTGAAAAACCGGATCGGGGCCAGCCAGCCAAAACTGATTGAGGCGGTCAGCCTGATGGAAGCTAATCTTGAAGAGCCTCTGAGCAGTGAAGATCTTGCAGAGTTGGTGGGCATTTCCCGCCGGCATCTGGAACGGCTCTTTAAACAGCATCTGCAAACCGTACCATCGAAACATTATCTGGAACTGCGGCTGGAACGTGCCCGGCAACTGTTACGCCAGAGCGACAAGCCGGCTGCCGAGATTGGCAAGGAATGCGGTTTTTCCAGTGCGTCTTATTTCAGCACTGCTTATCGTAACCATTACGGCGTATCACCCCGTGAAGAACGTAACCGGGTGGAAGTTACCGAGGGCATTATGCCCAGTGGGATAGGCCGGTCGCGGAATTCTTTCTGAAGGTTTATCTTTCGGCGACCTGACTTATTGACGGTTTGGGGGCTAAGACTAACGGGAATTATTGTTCCTGTTGCCAGGTGATGTCTATCTTGCGTTGCTGATTCACGCAGTCTTGCAGGTACAGATTGATAAGGCTCTGATACGGGATGCCTGTATCGGAAGACATCGTCTTAAAATAGCTGATGATCTCTTCATCCAGCCGGATCGTCACCGGTTTTTTTAATCGCGCAGCATAAGGGTTGCTTCGTGATTCCATACCGGCGAAATCATATTCTTCTTTCATTCCCGGTGCTCCATATAGTAGTTGTGCTCTTTTTTAGTTGCCTTACGTGCAGAGATGATCCGGATAACATTGCCTGTGTCCCGCTCGCAGTGACAGACCACCAGAACACGGGTGTGAGCGCTCATGCCGAGCATAATAAACCGGTCTTCTTCTGAAGAATGTTCTGTATCGAAGAACTGCAGTGCCTGATCATCCATGAACACTGTTTGGGCTTCTGTAAAAGATATCCCGTGTTTCAGTAAATTCGATTTAGCTTTAATTGAGTTCCATTCAAAAATAAGCATACATACAGTGTATGTACGCTTGTCTGTATGTCAAATCACCTCGTATTGTTTGATAGTTTCCCGTAACCAGATCAGCCCCGGGTCGTTATCGAACAGTGGGTGATGGAGGATCTGCATGTCGAGGACCGGCATATTGGCCGGCGGGGTGACAATCCTTACCGGCAGCAGATCGCAGAACAGTCGCGCCATCTGGTAAGGCAGGGTGGCGATCGCACCGGTTTGGGCCACGATTCTGGCAGCTGCCATATAGTTGGTGGTACGGACACTGTGATGGCGGCTGAGCTGCTGATTTTGCAGCCAGCTGTCTACGGGGTTGGCGGTATCACCAACCTGATCGAAAAAAACCACATGATTTATGTCCAGATATTCCTGCAGGCTGAGTTGCTCACTGATGCGGGTATTCTGCTGGCCGGCCAGACATACCAGGTGTTCACTGATCCAGTCTTCGGTAACGAGATGTTTAGGCAGCCTGTGGCTGGCATCAACGCCGACGACCAGGTCGACGCTGCGGTTTTCCAGTTTTTCCCGGCTGCTGGCGTCGGTGATCATTTCGACGTTAATTCTGACTCCGGGGGCTGTTTGCTGTAACTGGGCGAAGAGTCCCGGAAAGATGACGGCTTCAAAGTAATCGGTACAGGCGATGGTGAATACCCGGTTGCTGCGCTCTGCATCAAAGGGTTCTGGCTTGGCAAGGGTACGGTCGATCAGCTGCAGGGCCCGGCGGACTTCCGGCAGCATTTCCAGTGCCCGGGGAGTTGCCTGCAAACCGTTGGCAGTGCGCACCAGCAGCGGATCATCGCAGTATTCCCGTAACCGGTTAAGGGCGTGACTCATGGCTGACTGGCTGAGAAAGACTTTCTCAGCAGCGCGGCTGACATGGCATTCGCTGATCAGGGCTTCAAAGATGATCAGCAGGTTCAGGTCGAATTGTCTGAGGGCCTGCATGGGGAGTTTTCTCACTGTTATTAATTTTATGCATAGTTGTATTTAAACTATGCGTTTCACTAATTATAACCCGGGCGTTACCTTGGTTAGCAATAACAATAAGCCGGGTAGCAAGAGGCTGCCCGTAATGAGGTGAGTAATGTCAGCTTCTATGAATATTGCCGACGCGGATATGCCTATTTATGGCGGTCTGGGAATGACGTTTATGGAGTTCCCGCAGGTAACCAATATACAGACCAGTGATGCCGATGTGGTGGTGACCGGGGTGCCTTTTGATATGGCGACATCCGGCCGGCCGGGTGCCCGTTTCGGACCTACCGGTGTGCGTCAGGCGTCTGCCCAGTTGGTGTGGGAAGGTGCACGCTGGCCCTGGTCATTTGCGCTGGATAACCATCTGAAAGTTGAAGATTCCGGTAATGTGTCATTCAAGCACGGCGAGCCGCAGACGCTGGTGGATAATCTGGAAGCTCATATCAGTCAGATTCTTGAAAGCGGTAAATCTGCACTGACGTTTGGTGGCGATCACTTTATTACGCTGCCTGTGCTGCGTGCTTATGCCAAGAAACACGGCCCGGTGGCGCTGATTCATTTTGATGCCCATACAGACACGTATGACGGCGGCAGCAAGTATGATCACGGCACCTTGTTCCATCATGCGGTGGTTGAGGGGCTGGTGGATACCGAGCATTCTTTGCAAATTGGTATCCGTACCTCCTATAACCGCAAGAACCATCCTTTTGAAGTGTTGGATGCTGCCTGGGTGGGGGATAACGGCCCGCAGAAAACCCTGGAGCGTATCCGTGAGCGGGTGGGTGATAAGAGGGTTTATGTCAGTTTTGATATTGACGGCCTTGACCCGGCGTTTGCACCGGGTACCGGTACGCCGGTGGCAGCAGGCATCAGCATTGACTGTGCCCTGAAAGTGATCCGTGGCCTGCAGGGGCTGGATCTGATTGGTATGGATGTGGTCGAGGTCGCCCCGGCTTACGATCATGCTGAAATCACTTCACTGGCAGGCGCAACCCTTGCGCTTGAGTATCTGTACGTTCTGGCCGCTAACGGTGGCGCTGTCTAGCCGTTGAGCTTTCTCTGTCTGTTACCCACGTCCTCAGGGTAGCAGGCAGGTTTCTGCTTAGTTTCTGAATCCGCTTTCAGTCATGTGCTTAGCTGCACAGGGTGAGTTGTGGCTGAAGCATCTGTTCTGAGAATAAAAATAATCCGGGAGATCTGTGATGCGTGTATTCGATAATCTTAAATTAAAGCCTCTGGTGAATGGCATTTCTGCTGCGGTGCTGGCACTGGGTGTCAGTAGTTCAGTGCTGGCCGAACAGCAGGTGCTGAACGTCTATAACTGGTCGGATTATATTGATCCTGCCGTGCTGGAAAACTTCCAGAAAGAGACCGGTATAAAGCTCAATTATGATGTCTATGACTCCAATGAAGTGCTGGAAGCAAAACTCATGGCTGGCGGCAGTGGTTATGATGTGGTTGTGCCGACGGCTGCATTTCTTGAGCGGCAGGCTAAGGCTGGAATTTATGCGCCCATCGATATGAGCCTGCTGAGCAATGCCGGAAATCTGGATGAAGATATGCGGGCCAAGGTTGACCGGCATGATCCCGGCAATAAATACAATGTACCCTATACCTGGGGCACGATCGGCCTGGGCTATAACGTGGCGGCATTAAAGCAGCGTCTGGGGGATATGCCTTTTGACAGCCTGGATTTACTGTTCAAACCCGAGGTAGTCAGTAAGCTGCAGGATTGTGGTGTCAGTGTGCTGGATTCCCCGGCGGAAGTGGTGTCCATGGCGCTGCATTATCTGGGGCTGGATCCGAACTCTGAGAAAAAATCTGACCTGAAACAGGCCACCGAGTTGCTGAAGTCTGTACGGCCTTATTACACCAAGTTTACCTCTTCACAGTTTACCTCTGATCTGGCCAATGGTGAGTTGTGTCTGGCGATGGGCTATAACGGCGATGTATTGCAGGCCCAGAGCAGAGCGGTTGAAGCTGGCCAGGGCATTGAGATTGAATACCGTATTCCTAAAGAAGGCTCACTGGTGTGGTTTGACCTGATGGCTATTCCGGCGGATGCCCCTCACAAAGAAGCGGCCCATAAGTTTATTGATTACATTCTTAAGCCCGAGAATGCGGCAGCCGTCTCTAACTTCGCGTATTTTGCAGTTGCCAACAATAAGGTGGGGCCTTATCTGCTGGATGAAGTTAAAAACGATAAAGGCATTTATCCTGATGAGGCTGTTAAAGCCAGCCTGTTCACCCAGAATACCCACACTGCTAAGTATGACCGTTTACTGACCCGCGCCTGGACGATGATCAAGGCTAACCGGTAGTCGCTGTTTACCCCCGCCGCCTGCAGGCTCTGGCTGAAGCGGACAGGCCAGCAGGGCAGGGGTGTTTTCATTACCGTGTCAGGTATGGTTTTCTGATACGGTTATATGGTCTTATTTTTGCTTATCTTTTCCTGAGATATATTTTTGCCTGCCATCCGGTGGGCGCAGACTTAAGGAAAAGCTATGTATATTCAGCAATCTGCGGTGGTACAGCCAGCGGTACCTTCAGCACCCCATACCTCTACAGTGGCAAACAGCCATAATCAGGCGGCAACATCTGGCCAGTCTGAAACGGTCAGTGTGTCGGCGCAGGCCCGTGAAATATCAGCCAGTCAGGCGGTTTATACAATGGAAACCGGTGCCGGCCGTAAAGATGTCGATCTGGATCGTTTTTTCAACCCCGGCTCTCATCTGAAAGACGGCGTGCTGGATACCGGTGCCTTACTGATGCCCAATGCAGAGAATGTTAAAGCACTGCAGCAGCACATCAGTCAGCGTTTTCCTGATTTTCTGGCGGCCAACAATATTCCTGAACCACCGGCAAAAATTGAATATGACAGTCAGGGGCAAATTGTACTGCCGGCGGATTATCCATACGCAGAGCAACTGAAAGAAGCCTTGGGGCAGGACGAAGAAATGTCCCGGATGCTGTCGACGGTTAACGGGTTGAGTTCTCATCTTGCCGCATTACAGAGTTTGCAGCCTATGCATGATGAGCTGGATGCTGCCACTTCGCAGGCAGAAATTGATTCAATTCTGCAACGGTTCAGTCACTTGCTGAATGATAATGCCCGTTATCCGGAAGTTGGCCTGAGTTTTTCTCCGGACGGGCAGTTACAAATGACGACGGAAAGCCGGCCGCTGGTTTAGATTGCAGACGCATCCTTTTGGCCTAAATGGCAAAATGGGTAATTGTATTTTGTTATCTAAATAAAAATCATTATCATTATTGGTGTGCGCTTTGGTATTTTGTTAATGGCGCATTCTGATGTTCAGCCTGTCATCCCGGTTTTACCGGTGTGATCTGAGAGATAATGATTGCGTGAAAAAGCGTTCGGTTTCCCCGCTTGTAATGGTGTTTTTTGCCACCTGTATTCTGTTGCCCAGCAGTTGGGCTGCTTACCGTGTAACGGCCGGTCTTGAGCAGCGCGAATATGAACGTACCCTTGAGGAGCGGGCAGCGGGGCAGTTCAGTGTCGTGCGTGCCGCGTTGAATGAGCTGGTGGGAGGGTTATCTTCCCTGCGCAGTTTTATTGAAATCAGCGGCAAGGTGAAGCGCTGGGAATTCGATCACTTTATTGTTTCGCAGAATGTATCTGATTACGGCATTGCTTCGTTTGAATGGTTGCCCAAGGTGTCCGCAGATGAAGCAGAAGACCTGACCCGGCAGGCCCGTGCTGAAGGGCAGTTTGATTTTGCTGTTCGTGAGCCGGATACAGGCCCGCAAATCCCGTTTTCTGATTTGTTCCCGCTACTCTACAGTTCCTCTTCTGATATGGATGGTATCGCGCTGGGGACTAACCTTGTGGCCTTACCTGAATACAACAGTGCGTTTGCGGCGGCGGCAGAAAATGCCGGTTTGCAGATTGCCATTGTTGATGACCCTGCTGACAGCGAGCACTTTTCCCGTCTTGTTTTTGGTGTATTTGAACCGCAGGCAGGCATCCCGCAGTACTCATCCCTGAACGGTTATGTTTCCGCAGCAATTGATATCGGTAATGCCATGGAAGTGTTACTGGGTCAGCAGGCGGTTCAGGCCGGTCTGTGTGTGCAGGTGGCAGATATGACCGGTGCTGATGTGGGGGTTCTGTTCCGCAGCAGTTATTTATCCGGCAGCCGCTGCCAGTACGATGTTGCCCCTGAAGCAACGCGCTCTATGGCTTACACACTGGGAGGGCGGCAGTTGCGGTTTACGTTTTATGATCAGACCCGGCCCGGGCATATGCGCTGGTTTGCCCTGTCAAATCTGGTGGGGCTGGCGTTGCTCGGGGTGAGCATCATGGTGCTGATGTACATTTACACGTCCCGGCGTTATGCCCTGAAAATAGAGCGTTTGTTTACCAACAGAACCCTACGGCTGCGGGCGGTTAAGCATGAATATAGCCAGCTGTTTATGCTGTCGGTCGACGGTATTTACCGGGCGTCGGTGTCCGGTCGCTTGCTGAAGGCTAATCCTGCATTTGCAGCGGCGTTCGGTTTCAGTTCCCAGGATGCTTTGCATCAGCAGGTTCAGAGTGTGCCCGGGCAGCTGCACCATGATCCGGAAGTATTCAGTGCCCTGGTTGACGAGCTGAAAGCGTCCGGGCGGGTGGTCAATTTTGAGTGGCAGGGAACCGATTCTGCCGGTCAGCCGGTATGGCTGGTTGAAAACGCTTATATTGTCGATGACGGCCAGGGTGAAAGTTACTACGAAGGCTCTATCAGCGTTATCACTGAACGTAAACTGGCGCAACTGAAGTTGCAGCATCAGGCTGAACGGGATGCCCTTACAGGCCTTTATAACCGACCGGCGTTTGTCGCCCGGATTGATCACCATCTGAATACATACGGTGCGATGGGCACCGGACTATTTTTCATCGATCTGGACCGTTTTAAAGCGGTGAATGACACCTACGGTCATGCCATCGGTGACGAGCTGTTGCAGCAGTTTTCCGCCCGGCTGACAGATTGTTTCCGGGAGTCGGACCTGATAGCCCGCTTTGGCGGAGATGAGTTTGCTGTATTTGTCACGGATGTGGCGGGCAGTGCCCGGCTGCAGTTACTGGCCGCCAGGGTGCTGGAAACCATGCAGCAACCGTTTGTCTTCAGTGATGGTAACTGTTTTCAGACCACTGCAAGTTTGGGGCTGAGTTTGCTTGATCAGGCTTGCCAGAGTGCCGAAGATGGCCTGCGTCAGGCAGACCTGGCGATGTACGAGGTAAAGCGCAACGGTCGGGACAGTCAGGTACTTTATGATGACCGTCTGAATGCCAGAGCCCAGCGGCGTATCCGACTGGAAGTCAGTTTGCGCAGTGCCATTGAAAATAACGAGTTCGTGCTCTGTCACCAGCCGATAGTGGCACTGAGCGATTCGAAAATTAAAGGCAGTGAAGCACTGTTGCGCTGGTCGAGCCCGTTATTGGGTGAGGTCTCTCCGGTGGAGTTTATCCCGCTGGCGGAAGAGCTGAATATGATCCAGGTAATCGGAGACTGGGTTTTACAGCAGGCGGTTGCTGATCTGGCCGGTCTTATCAGGCACACAGGCAATCAGCGTTTGTTTGTTAATGTGAATGTATCCCCCAAGCAGCTGCTGAGTGACTCTATTCTTCAGCGGGTCAGTCAGTTACTGACCAGCTACCAGCTGCAGCCTTACAACCTTCGCCTTGAAGTGACTGAGAGTGCGCTGTACAGCCATGAGGAGCTGGCAATTAAGCAATTGCAGGCCCTGCATGACATGGGTATCGGTATTTATATTGATGATTTTGGCACCGGCCACAGTTCGCTGGAGCGGCTGGTCACCTATCCGTTGAGCGGGCTGAAAATTGACCGCTCATTTGTCAGTAAGCTGGCACCGGATAATACCCAGGCCATTATTTTGCAGGCCACGGTAAAGATGGCGGAGTTACTGGGTTTGACCGTTGCCGCGGAGGGTATTGAAACCTTCCAGCAACAACAGTTTTTTGCGGATCTGGATTGCCGGTACGGACAGGGCTTTCTGTTTTATAAACCACTGGTGCTGAATGAGTACACCCGGGTGCTGGGTGATGATTCCGCTGAAGGGGATGTAACTGTGCAGGTGAATCCTCTGCCGGTGTAAATGTGTAAGGTTTGTGTCTGATGAGTACTGATCTGATGAAACGTGCAGCCATGTTTTGTGGCGGTGTCTCTTTGCTGTTAAGCAGTGCGGTTTCTGCCTCTGAAATTAATATCTACTCCTATCGCCAGCCGTTTCTGATTGAGCCGATACTGGATGCCTTTGAGGAAGAATCGGGTATACAGGTGAATGTTGTTTATGTGCGCAAGGGGCTGGTGAAGCGGCTGGAAATAGAGGGCGACCGGTCAGTGGTTGACCTGATCCTGACCGCGGATATTGGCCCACTGTATGCGCTGAAACAGTCAAGGCTGATCCAGCCGGTTAAAAGCGATGTGTTACGGAAAAATATACCGGCCAAGTACCGCGATGCAGATTCTCAGTGGTTTGGTCTTACAGCCCGTTCCCGCATTTTGTATACCTCCAGAGAGCGTTTGGAGGCGGACGCTATCGGACGGTATGAAGAACTGGCTGACAGTCGCTGGAAAGGACGGGTTTGCAGCCGCAGCGGTAAACATAAATATATGCTGTCGCTGGTGAGCAGTCTGATTCTGGCTAACGGAGAGACGGCGACTGAGCAATGGCTCAGGGATGTTAAAGGCAATCTGGCCCGGCGACCAACCGGAAACGACCGGGCGCAGATCAAAGCAATCAGTGACGGTGTGTGTGATGTTGCACTGGCTAACTCGTATTACTTCGGCAAGATCCTCACCAATGAGCGAAAGCCCGAGCAGCAGGTTTGGGCGAATGCGGTCAGGCTGGTGTTTCCTAATCAGGCGGACCGCGGTGCGCATATGAATATCAGCGGAATTGCCCTGAGCCGGTATGCGCCTCACCGGGAAGAAGCGATCCGGCTCATGGAGTATCTCAGTGCTGAGCGGGCCCAGTTTATGTATGCGCAGGGTAATTTTGAGTTTCCGGTACGGGTGAATACTCCCCGGGCTGAGCTGATTGAAACCTATATGGGAGACTTTAAGGAAGATGATCAGCCACTGGGGCAGATTGCCGCCCGCCGTCAGCAGGCGCTGCAGCTGATTGATAAGGTCGGTTATGACGAGTGATTAATTGCCAGGGGAAACAGAAAAAATCATTGCAGACTTCAGATTGCCGGATACAATGTTGCGGACAGAAATTCACGCTGTGATCTAAACGTAATTTAATGAGTATTATGGTTTAGATTACCGCTGTAACTTTATGATATTTATTAGTATTGTTATTTTATTTGAAAATAAATATCAAACGCATTTAGCCGGATGTTGTGTTTATTCAGGCCGGTAGTTTCTGTCTGTCATAGTTGAATATTGTTTTAGTGTACGCGCCAGGGACGGAATCGCGATGTAATGGTGATCCCTGATGAGTCTGAGCCCGTCTCTGCTGGCTGCAACAATCAAGCGACGTTTAAGCTTTGCTTCCGTAACCCTGCTGCTGTGTTTTTCTGTTATCTGGTGGCAGGCATCCTACTGGTTTGAAACCTATCTGGTTGAAGAACGTGCTCAGCAGTTTGATCAACAGGTTGACGGTTACGCACAGAATCTGGCGAACATTCTCAACAAGCGCTTTGCACTGTTGCAGGGCTTAACCTCGTACGTGGAAACAGACTTGCTGTCTTCTGACGTCACATCTGAAGGTTCAGGGCAGCGCCTCGATACCTTTATTAACGGCTTACTGACTACCTCAAAGGGCATCCGGAATTTCGCGGTGGCGCCGGATGGGGTCATCAGCAAAGTCATACCTCTGCAGGGCAATGAGTCTGCGCTTGGGCATGATCTGCTGAGTGACACCCGGTTGGCGAGCAGGCATGCAACGTTACGGGCGATGCGTCAGTCGGACATTGCACTGACATCACCGATGCAGTTGTTACAGGGCGGCAATGGTGTTGTTGCCCGCCAGGCGGTGAATGTAGACGGGCATTTCTGGGGGCTGGTTTCGATGGCGCTGGATATGGCGCCTTTGTTGCAGGAGTCCGGTTTATTAAATCCGGAAACAGATTTGCAGATCGGCATCCGCGATAGCCAGGGGGTGGTGTTTTACGGTGACGATGAGTTGTTCAGTAATGAGCGTCTGGTGCACCGGGTTGATCTGATTGATGGCCAGTGGGAGCTTGCTGCCATGACGTCCGCCGGGGCTGATGCCGATATTCGTCAGTCCGTCATGATTTTTGAAGGTGTCCTGGCGGCTTTCTTTCTGCTGGTGACCGGTGTTTTAACACAGCAGCGACGGCAGTACCGTGCTCAGTCATCTTCTGCGGATGGAAACAATAGCACCCATCCTGCGCAGCCGGGACCTCCAACATGGGCCGCGCCGCTGCTTACGTTCTGTGCACTGTTTATGGCAACCGTTGCTCTGTACTGGTTTATGCAGCGTAATGATACGGCCAGTGAGCAGTTGGCGCTGAATAATACGGCGGCGACCCTCGAGCATGATATTCGCCGGCGGTTGAGTTCCCATCAGGAGTATTTTGAGTTACTGGCAGAGCAAATCAGCCAGGGGCAGCTTTCAAAAACTTCTTATCAGGAGCGGGTATCCCGTTATGTATATGATCATCCCGGGCTGGTAAACGTAACCTGGGCGGATGCTGATTTTGTTATCAGGGATACGGCACCTTATGAGGAAAACAAACAGGTGGTGGGGTTAAAGCTGCTGTTGCCTGAGCCTAAGCGGGCGTCTTATGAGGCGTATGTGAGCCGTCAGCCGGTCTATACCAATCCGTTCGTCGTCATTCAGGGGCATCCGGCATTTGAGCTTTACGTGCCGATTTTCACCGGCGAACGTTTCCTCGGTACCTTAGGGGCAGTTTATAAAATTGAATATTTGCTGGATGGCCTGGTGCCGGATGATGTGCGCAGCAGATACAAAGTGGATTTTGTCGACCGGGAAGGACAGGTTATTTATGGCGATGCTGAGCAGACACCGTTAACCGGCCTTACCCGGGTGCTGCCTATCAGCCAGTTGAATGAAACGGTGTGGCTGCGGCTGAACGCATATGATAACCGCCCCGAGCAAAGCAGCCGTTTGCTGCTGATTCTGTTGTTATTGCTGGCGACCGGTATCGGTATCAGTCTGTGGTTACAGTACCGGGAAAGCCGGCTTAACTGGCGTCTGGGTGAAGATCTGCGGGAAAGTCAGCGGCATTTTCAGGCCATTGCTCAGTCTTCCCCTATGGCGATTATTATCAGTTGTCCGGAAGACGGAAAGATCATTTATGGTAACGCCCAGGCAGAGAAACTGTTCAGCTGTGCTATTGATACGCTGCATGGAAGTCAGCTGGAAGGTTATTTTTCCAAACCTGAAGATTATCGCCGCTTCTGTTCACAGATAAGAGAAGAGCGGCATCTGGATAATTTTGAGTTACTGATTGAGAAGCGGGATGCCGGAGAAAAGTTCTGGGCATCTTTGTCTTCTCAGGTGGCGCTGTACGGTAATAGTGATGCCATTATTACCAGTGTTATTGATCTGTCTGAACGAAAAAATCATGAAGATAAATTATTTGAGCAGGCTAATTATGATGCCCTGACCGGGCTGCCTAACCGGGGGCTGGCGTTCGACCGTTTACAGGATGCCATGGCACGGGCCAAGCGCCAGGAGACCCGTATCGCCCTGATGATGCTGGATCTGGATCATTTTAAGACCGTGAATGACAACCTGGGTCACAATGCTGGTGACCTGTTACTGAAGGAGGTATCCCGGCGCTTAACCGGTTGTATCAGGGAAGGGGATACTGTTGCACGTCTGGGCGGCGATGAGTTTACGCTGATCCTGCCGGAGCTGAAGGAAGCAATGGAAGCGGAGCTGATTGCGGAGAAAATTATAAAGGCCTGCAGTGAGCCGGTTTTCATCAGGGGGCATGAGGTGGCAGTGAGTGCCAGTATCGGTATTACCGTATTCCCTGATGACGGTGAAGACCAGGAGATGCTGCTGAAAAATGCCGATACCGCGATGTACAAATGTAAGGAAGATGGCCGTAACCATTTTCACTTTTATACCGAAGAAATGAACCGCCATGCCCAGGCGCTGCTGAAAATGGAGCTGGAGTTGCGTAAGGCTTTGCAGCGAGAAGAGTTCGTGCTGCATTATCAGCCGCTGATCTGTACTACAACCGGTCAGATTATGGGCGTGGAAGCCCTTTTACGCTGGCACAATGAAGCCCTTGGCAATGTTGCTCCTGATGTGTTTATCCCGCTGGCGGAAAGTATCGGGGTAATAAACGAGCTTGGGGAGTGGGTGCTGTATCAGGCGGCTTCCCGGATTAAAGCCTGGCGGCAGCAGCCTGGCATGCCGCAGTATGTGGCGGTGAATGTTTCCGTGCAGCAATTACGGCAGGGGCGTTTTGCTGAGCTGGTGGGTAAGGTTTTTCAGGAAGTGGACATTCCGCCGCAGGCGCTGGAACTGGAAATTACAGAAACCGTGCTGCTGGATAATACGGAGCGCAATCACAGTATTCTGAACGTGATTGATGCCATGGGGGTGCGGTTATCCATCGATGATTTCGGTACAGGCTATTCATCACTGAGTTATCTGGGGCGTTTTCCGTTTGATACCCTGAAGATCGATCGCTCCTTTATCAATGATGTGGATGAGCGTGATGAGGCAGCACAGCTGACCAGTGCCATCATCTCCATGGCGGATATTCTTGGGCTGCGGGTGGTTGCAGAAGGGGTGGAAACCCAGAAGCAGCTGGATTTTCTCGGTTCGCTGAATTGTGACCTGACCCAGGGCTTTTATCTTGCCAGGCCTATGCCGGCGGCTGAGCTTGAAGCGTTTATAGCTGATTATTCGCCAGTGTGCAGTCAGGTGGTGCCTGCCTGAGCCGGAAGGTGCTGAGCCGTCCGGCAGGTGTTTTCCTTGTCGTTTGAATTACGCGCTGGCTGACAGCGCCGCCAGCCGGTAAGCGACGATATCCTCAACGCTCAGCACCGGCATATCATTCGCTTCACCGAAACGGACAATTTCCGGCAGTTTAGCCATGCTGCCATCCGGATTGGTCAGCTCGCAGAGTACGCCGTATGGCTGTAATCCTGCCAGCTTCATCAGGTCAATGGTGGCTTCTGTGTGTCCCCGGCGGGTCAGCACGCCACCTTCACGGGCCCGCAGCGGATAAACATGTCCGGGCCGTGCCAGATCTGAGGGCACCGCGTCATCAGCGATAGCTGCTTTAATGGTGGTGACTCTGTCAGCAGCAGATACACCGGTGGTGACACCTTTGCTGGCTTCAATACTGACCGTAAAGGCCGTACCGTACTGGCTGTTATTCTCGGTGACCATCGGTGGCAGTTCCAACTGACGGACCCGGTCTTCATCAAGACACAGGCAGACAATGCCACTGCATTCACGGATCAGCATGGCCATCTGAGGTATGGTCAGGCTTTCTGCGGCGAATATGATATCGCCTTCATTCTCCCGGTCTTCATCATCGACCACCAGTACACCCTGACCGTTGCGCAGGGTTTCCAGTGCCAGACAGATGCGTTCCGCGGGCGTGCTTTCAGTAAATGGATTTTTAAATGTTTCAGACTGATTCATGGTTATACCTAAATGAGTAATAGTTCCAGAATCAGGGCATAAGGAACGGCAGCAGGCATCCGCTGTTTGCACAGCAAGCCCCGCCATCAGATATGACATACATAGCTGCGCTCAGCAGGAAGCAAACCGGCCGACGCAGGGGATGTTGTTCATTCTCTTCCATCCGGACTCAGCAGTGTTTAACTGACAACACTGACATTACCGTCGGCTCTGGATTATTTCTGCGAAATCACCAGATCTGCTGACCCCGGCACTGATTGTCACTGAGGCTGTCAGTGGTTCAGTTTTCCGGGCGCTCGCGGGCTTAAAAAGATGTTTTGTCTTTTATCACCGCCGGTGGGGAGTTGCACCCCGCCCTGAGAATTACCCGGTTATCCGGGTGAGGGGATAGTCGGCTAATTTTAAAGCGGAGTCCACCGTTTTCAGCGCAATTGTCGTTATTAAGTCAGGGAAGGGTTTTTACCGCTTAAGAAGATTAAAAACCCCTGAAAATCCATGGATTTAATTAGCCTGAATCAGGGCTGATATGGGTTTACCTGAAGCATATTGTAAAATATAATGCGAATAATTCTCGTTTGTAGTTAGTGTTTTGATGATGCAGATCATCCTTTCCTTGCCATGACGGACAAACTTTCAGCAGCAATTAGCCAGGTGCCGGTGGAGTATCTGCTAAGGAGACACGCTTGAGTCAACAGATCATCGACCAGCTTTCAGTTCATCTTCCGGACGGACAGGCGATCCGTTTAGGCCTGAGCCCGGACCGCCCGGAGCTGGTCAAAGAGTATCTCGATGAAGCCGACAGGCTGGTCAGTCAGTCGCCACGTCCGGTGCAGCGCCAGGCATATATACTTTGTTATGAACTGTTGCTGGAAGCGATCTGCGACAGCTGTGTGCCTGTTCACTGGCGCCGGCTCTGTATGGATCATATTTACCGGCCGTTGCTTGCTCTCGGCAGGCTGGCCAGATCTGAACAACAGCGGCAGGCCGTCAGGCGCTGTTATCGTGAAGTATCGGTTTTAAGCAATTATTTTCTGTAATCCGTTCCGGGCCTTAAGGAGTCACTATGAAAACACGTATTGAAAAAGACAGTATGGGAAGCCTGGAAGTACCAGAAAACGCGCTGTATGGCGCGCAGACTCAGCGGGCAATAAACAACTTTCCGGTCAGTGGTGAAACTATGCCGCGGCCATTCATTGAAGCCCTGTTGCTGATTAAGGACGCTGCTGCGCAGGCGAATCAGGAACTGGGCTGCATCCCCGCGGCGATTGCCAATGCTATCAGTGACAGCTGTCAGTTGCTTAGCAGCGATCCGTTACTGATGGACAATTTTCCGGTGGATATTTTTCAGACCGGTTCAGCCACCAGTTCAAATATGAACGCCAATGAAGTGATTGCCACCCTGGCCAGCAGAGCACTGGGGGATGAAGTTAACCCTAATGATCACGTGAACTTCGGCCAGAGCAGTAATGATGTGGTGCCTAGTGCGATTCATATCAGTGCCGCTTTACAGATACAGAGTCAGTTGCTGCCGGCGTTGGAGCATTTGCAGTCAGCAATTGAAACTAAGGCTGCAGAGGTGGCCGGCTTCTGTAAAACCGGCCGGACACACCTGATGGATGCCATGCCGGTGCGGATGGATCAGCAATTACTTGGCTGGGCCAGCCAGATCCGGCAAAACCGTGAGCATCTGGAAGCGCTGTTGCCAGCGTTGCAGCAACTGGCGCAGGGCGGTACAGCGGTAGGTACCGGTGTGAATACCCATGAGCAGTTTGCATCCCTGTTTGCTCAACGTTTAAGCACGCTCACCGGGTACAGTTTTTCTCCATGCCATAACACGTTTGCAGCAATTGGTTCGCAGGACACGGCTGTTGCTGTTTCCGGTCAGCTGAAAACAACAGCGGTCAGCATTATGAAGATCGCTAATGATTTGCGCTGGATGAACTCCGGCCCTCTAGCCGGGCTAGGGGAGATTTCTCTGGAGGCGTTGCAGCCGGGATCATCCATTATGCCGGGTAAGGTTAATCCAGTGATTCCTGAGGCCGCGGCTATGGCTGCAGCACAGGTGATGGGCAATGATACGGCGATCAGTGTGGGTGGTCAGTCTGGCAACTTTGAACTCAATGTTATGTTGCCAATGATTGCCGCGAACTTGCTGAAGAGCATTGGCCTGCTGACCAGCACCAGCCGATTACTGGCAGATAAAGCGATCAGCAGTTTCAGTGTGAACGAGGCGAAGTTAAACGAGGCATTGCACCGTAATCCGATTCTGGTAACGGCGCTGAATCCTGTTATCGGTTATGCCAGAGCCGCAGAAATTGCTAAGCAGGCATATAGCGAAGGCCGTCCGATTCTGGATGTGGCTGTCGAGGGGACGGATCTGTCCCGGGAAGAACTGGCGGTGTTACTGGATCCGCAGAAGCTGACAGAAGGTGGTTTGTAGGGAGTGATGTATGAGCAATCAGATCCTCAAAATGAAGCGTTGGCAACAGCAGGTTCAGGCCGGTAACGAGTGCTTCAATGCTCATCAGCTGTTCGCTGCGGTAGCGCATTATCAGTCTGCTAAGCAGTTGGCCTGGGGGTTGTTCAGGCACTGGGAAGATCCTGCCGAAGCGGTTGCGGTAGTGATCATCAGTTATCACAACCTGGCAGATCTTTATTTACGGCGGATGCAGACGGATATGGCAGGCAATGAGCTTAACCGGGTGCACGATAGCCTGTTGCAGGAAATTGCCAACGAAGCTGACTCGTCACGGTATCAGGCCCTGTTATCGGGGCTCCGGCGTACATATCAGGCGTTGCTTGAATTTAATCAGCAGCATCGTCCAGAGCAGATTGGTGAATTGCAGGCCCGCTATGAAGCTGAGCTTCTGGCCGGGTAGCAATGCAATGAAATAAGAAAGTTTCCGGAAACGGAATACCCCCTGAGTGCAGAGTGCCGGCCGGGCCGATAACTCTGTACGCTTTACTATGATAGGAGTAAACAATGATCCACGGTATTTTTAAACAGCTTGACGCCATTTGTCAGTTCTCAGCAGCGGATGCGCACTGCGATATCCCGTGCAAGATTTATGATCCTCAGATTGCTCAGATCGCAGCACTGAGTGTGATTCGTTTTATGGATCTGATTCAGGAACTGGCTGACAAAGACAGCCTGACCCTGGCTGAGCAGGCACAGCTGGGCCGTCTGGTGCAGGAAAAAGAAACCCATGCGGCAAAAGCTAAGGAAGAGGTTCGGGTTATCTGGGGTGATTACTTCAAACAGCCTCAGTTTGATCAGTTCCCGAATACCAATGAACTGGTGCACAGCATTATGCTGACCGGCTCTGCCTGCAAGCAGAACATCGGCCGTGAACACGGTGAAAAACTGCTGTCGCTGGTGAATGAGTTTGCCGCAAGCTTCTGGGCAACCAAAGGCGTTGAGACCTTCACTGCTGAGTGTCCTTACCCACCGGCAATGCAGGTGACCTATCCAAAGCTTGGTTAATTAGCCGGGTTAAGGGCTTCAGAAACATAAAGAAGAGCAGGGCTTAGTAATGATCAGTATTCACCGTGTGAATGGACAGAGTATGCTGCCGGCGTTTGCCGATGGCGATTATGTACTCTGTATTAAGCCTCTGCCTTTTATGCCGCTGAAGAAAGGGGATGTTGTGGTGATTCAGCATCCCCGTTTAGGGTGTATCATTAAACGTGTGGCAAACCTCAGTGCCAGTCACGATATGTGGCTCAGTGGTGACAGCCCGCACAGTACTTCAAGTGAAGTGATGGGCTGGCAGCCCAGACAAACCCTAATCGGCCGTGTGGCGTGGCATATCGCCAGACCTTCGCCTGTATCCGGCTGAATCAGTATATTTAATCCCCTGTTCGCGGGCAGACTTGCTATGATACTCAGATTGTCATTTGTCTGAGTTACTTAATGCTATGTCTGATCTCTATCCCCGGAATCTTCACCCTGCTTACCATGCGCATGTCTATTTTGATGCCGGCACACTGGCGTTCGCCTCCTCATTGTGTGAGCAGGCTGGCAAGGTGCTGAATGTTCAGGTTGGCAGAGTGCATGAACGTTTGGTCGGGCCGCATCCTTGCTGGAGTTGTCAGCTGAGTTTCGTGGCTGCTGATTTCGATAAAGTCGTGGGCTGGCTGGATGAACACCGTAATGGCCTCAGTGTGCTGGTGCACGGTTTAACCGGTGATAATCTCAAAGATCATACTGACTATGCATACTGGTTAGGGGATGCTGTGCCCCTGAATCTGGAAATGTTTCGCTAAAGTGTCCTTATCCATCAGTCTTACTGGTGTTATGGGATAGCCTGCTGTAAGCTTCGCGCCGGTTCTTTACATCGGATATTGCCGGTTACATCAGATGACTGTCAGCCGGTGAATCTCTCGCCATTACTTGCCAACCAAGAGAAACATTTTTTATGAGTTTTGCCGATTTAGGCTTATCGACGCCATTGCTTGATGCCGTTAGCGAACAGGGCTATTCAGAGCCTTCAGCGATTCAGGCGGAAGCAATTCCAGCAGTTATCCATGGAAAGGATGTAATGGCTGCTGCCCAGACCGGGACCGGCAAAACCGCAGGGTTTACTCTGCCTATTCTTGAGCGTCTGAAAGATGGTTCGCGGGCGAAAGCGAATCAGGCCCGGGCACTTATTCTGACACCTACCCGTGAGCTGGCGGCTCAGGTAGGGGAAAGTGTGGTTGATTACGGCAAATATCTGAACCTCAGCTCCGCAGTGGTGTTTGGCGGTGTGAAGATCAATCCGCAAATGCAAAAGCTCTGTAAAGGCACCGATGTGCTGGTGGCAACACCGGGACGATTGTTGGACTTGTATAACCAGAATGCGGTGAAGTTTGATCAGCTGGAAGTACTGGTGCTGGATGAGGCGGACCGGATGCTGGATATGGGATTTATCCATGACATTCGTAAGATCCTGCGGCTGTTACCGCCGCGCCGCCAGAACCTGCTTTTCTCTGCGACCTTTTCCGATGAGATTCGTCAGCTGGCCAAAGGGCTGGTGAATGATCCTGTGGAAATTTCGGTAACCCCCCGTAATGCTGCGGCAACAACCGTGAAGCAGTGGCTCAGTCCGGTTGATAAAAACCGTAAAGCACCGTTGCTGATCAAGCTGATTAAAGAAAACGACTGGCAGCAGTTGATTGTGTTTACCCGAACCAAACATGGTGCTAACCGTCTGGCAAAACAGCTGGAAGCCAAGGGGATTACTGCAGCGGCGATTCACGGTAATAAGAGCCAGGGCGCACGCACCCGGGCGCTGGCGAATTTTAAAGCCGGCGAAGTACGTACCCTGGTGGCGACTGATATTGCGGCCCGTGGCCTGGATATTGAACAACTGCCGCAGGTGGTCAATTACGACTTGCCGAATGTGGCCGAAGATTACGTTCACCGTATTGGCCGTACCGGCCGTGCCGGTGCCAGTGGTGAAGCTGTGTCACTGGTTTGTGCTGAAGAGCTGGACCAGTTGACTGGCATCGAAAGCCTGATCGGAAAACTTATTGAGCGGGTGTCTGTAGAAGGTTTTGAACCGTCTGAACCTCTACCGGAAAAGCCTTTAAAAGCCCTGAAGAAGAAAAAGCCTAAAAAGCCTAAGCAACGGGCAGGTGGTGAACGCCAGTCCGGTGAGCACAAGGACGGTCAGCGTTCGGCGGATAATGCGCGAGGCCATAAACCTGCAGGTAAGAATAAACGACACCGCAGCGATAGCCAGGCTAAAGGTAATAGCCGGGGCGAAGCCCGTTCAGGGCAAAAGCGTGATGGTCAGGCTGCAGATTCGGCCAAACCTGCAAACCGTCGCCGTCGTTCAGGGCCTAAGCAGGCTGCAAACGGTAACAGGGCTGAGCAGGGGCAGGCGGCAAATACCAACAGTCGTTCCCGTGGTTCGGCTAAGGGTAATCAACGCCGTAACGATCAGTCCGCTGCACAGCGCCCGGCAAGTAATGCGCCCCGTAAACGTGCTGCGTCCGGAAACCGGGCTGTTTAAACGCTGAAAAGGTGTAAGGGAGAAAGGTGAAAGTGATGAAGATCGCCGTATTTGCTGATGTGCAAAATCTCTATTACACCACCCGCCAGGCGTATAACCGCCAGTTCAATTACCGTAAGCTTTGGCAGCAACTGAGTGCTGAAGGGGAAATTGTACTGGCTAATGCTTATGCGATTCACCGTGGTGATGATAAGCAAATGGGGTTTCAGCAGGCATTACGGCATATCGGTTTTGATGTGAAGCTCAAGCCTTATATCCAGCGCAGTGACGGCACCGCCAAGGGCGACTGGGATGTGGGGATTACCATTGATGTGATGCAGGCCGCTGCTGAAGTGGACCGGGTAGTGTTACTTTCCGGCGACGGCGATTTTGATCTGCTCATGCAACATATTCAGCAACACCATGGTGTGGTGGCTGATGCTTACGGTGTGCCCGGTCTTACGGCTAACTCTCTGATAAACAGTGTAAATACTTTCTTTCCTATCGATAGTGACCTGTTGCTGTAACCGCGCAGGCTGTATCTGTGTTTTCCTGAAATTTACTCAACAATCAGAAATAAACTGAACTTTTTTAGTTGTCATAAGATGCTTTATCTCTATAATTGACGATTCGTCACTAAAGCTTCATGTGGCTGACATATGTATCCGGTAAGTTAAGTAAAGAGATTTAAATGAGTCCTCGCCAGGTTGATGAACGTACCCTCCATGACCGTGAACAGCAAATGCTGGATGCGGCAGCGTTGCTGATCGAAAAGATCGGCGTGGAAGGTCTGACCATGGATAAGCTGGTGAAGGAAGTGCCGTTTTCCAAAGGTACGGTATACAGCCACTTTACCGGTAAAGAGGATGTTTTACTGGCCTTGTGCAACCGGGGTATGGGGCTTCTGGCTGGTTATTTCCGCCGGGCATATCTGTTTGATGGCAGTACCCGGGAACGGATGTTGGCACTGATGTTTGCGTATCTGATTTATTCGCAGATATATCCGATGCTTTTCATGCTGGTGATCAGTGCGAAGGCGCCGGGGGTCATTGAAAAGGCGTCTGATAAGCGCCGGGCTGACCATCATGAACTGGAGCAGACGCTGTTTGCCAGTGTTGGAGGCATTATTCAGGATGCACTGGATAACGGTGACTGTAAGAATCCGAACGGTCTTAGTCTGGAAGTGATTGCCTGTACCGGCTGGGCGACAGCCTTCGGTGCAATTACCCTGATGGTAAAAGGTGCTGATGATTGTGTCGTGCGGGGAGAGTTGTGCCCCCAGCAAGTAGTGATGACTTCGGTGCATACACACCTTGACGGCCTGCAGTGGCTACCATTACTGCGGGACTACAATTTTGAACAGACAGTTGAACGTTTAAAGCGGGAAGATTTTGCAACAGAAGTACAGTTGCTGATGGCCCGTTGCGGCGGTTAACTGTTTGATTTAAAGGCAATATAACAAAAACAGGTGCGGCAGAAATGCCGTTTTTTTAAACCTTTATAATGACGATTCGTCAAAAAGGCAGAGAAATGAAAGAGAAACTTTTCTCAACGGTGCTTAAGCATCCTGTATGGGTGGCTTTACTGTCAATTCTGTTGATAGTGGGTGCTGCATACGGTGCTAAGAATCTGGTATTTAAGAGCGATTACAGGGTGTTTTTCAGTGAAGATAACCCGCAGTTACTCGCCTATGAAGCGATGCAGAACATTTACAACAAGAGTGATAATGCTTCTTTTGTAATTGCTCCGGCTGATGGGGATGTGTTCACTCCGGAACGTTTGGAGATGATCCGTCAGATTACTGAAGAGGCCTGGCAGATTCCGTATTCTACCCGGGTTGATTCGATCACTAACTTCCAGCATACCTGGGCTGAAGAAGACGACATGATCGTTGAAGATCTGGTATTGGAAGGCGCTGAGCTGGATCAGGCGGCACTTGACCGGGTGCGTGAGGTAGCTGTCAACGAACCGTTATTGCTGAATAACCAGATTTCCAAAACCGGTCACGTGGCGGTTGTGAATGTCACCGTACGTCTGCCGGGTATCGATCCGGTTACAGAAGTACCTGAGGTTGTCAGCAAGGTCCGTGAAATTCAGCAGAAATACATGCAGGCAAACCCTGATATCAGTATTCAGCTGTCTGGCATCGTGATGATGAATAACAGCTTTGCCGAATCGTCTTTAAAGGATAATGCCACCCTTGTTCCCGGCATGTTCCTGGTTGTTATTATTGCCATGATTCTGCTGCTGCGCAGTATCACCGGTACACTTTCGACCGTGCTGATTGTTGCCACCAGTATTGCCGGTGCGATGGGGCTGGCAGGCTGGGCCGGATTATTCCTGACCGGGCCTTCAGCGAGCGCGCCAACAATGATCCTGACCCTGGCGGTTGCTGACTGTATTCATATTCTCAGTACCATGAAATATGAGATGCGTCTGGGTGTGGCAAAACGTGAAGCGATTCTGGACAGCCTGCGGGTTAACTTCCAGCCGATCCTGCTGACCAGTGTAACCACAGCAATCGGTTTCCTGAGCATGAACTTCTCAGATTCACCACCGTTCCGCGACCTGGGTAACATCGTTGCTGTGGGTGTGATGCTGGCGTTTATTCTGTCTGTGACGCTGTTCCCGGCGCTGCTGATGATTCTGCCGGTACGGGTGAAAGTACGTAAGGAAGAGGAGCGTGATTCAATGCGTTCTCTGGCGGCTTTCGTGACCAATAACCGCCGTGTGCTGTTACCGGTGATGAGTGTGATCATGGCGAGCCTGATCGTGTTCCTGCCGCAGAACAAACTGAACGATGATTTCGTTAAGTATTTTGATGAGTCTGTGCCGTTCCGTCAGGCGACTGATTTCATGCAGGACAACCTGTCCGGTATGACACAGCTTGAGATTTCTCTGGGTAGCGGTGAATCCAGCGGTATCAACGATCCTGCTTACCTGAAAGTCCTGGGTGAGTTCAGTGCGTGGTTACGTGAGCAGCCGGAAACAGACCACGTGAATACGCTGTCTGATACCCTGATGCGTCTGAATAAGAACATGCACGCAGATGATGAAAGCTATTACCGTTTGCCGGATGACCGTGAGCTGTCGGCACAGTATCTGCTGCTCTATGAGATGTCGTTGCCGTACGGGCTGGATCTGAACAATCAGCTTAACGTTGATAAGTCTGCGACCCGTATTATTGCCACCATGACCAATATGACCAGTAATGAACTCATACAGGTTGAAAAGCGTATTCAGGGCTGGTTTATTGCCAATGCACCGGATATTGAAGTGGAAGTCACCGGACCAAACCTGATGTTTGCGCATATTGGCCAGCGTAATATTCAGAGTATGTTATCCGGTATTGCGATGGCACTGGTGCTGATTTCGGTACTGCTGGGCTTTGCATTACGCTCCGTACGTTTCGGCCTGATCAGTCTGATTCCTAACCTGGCGCCAGCGGCTATGGGCTTTGGTGTCTGGTTCCTGATCGACGGTCAGGTGGGACTTGGTCTTTCGGTTGTGGCCGGTATGACTCTGGGTATTGTGGTAGATGATACAGTTCATTTCCTGAGTAAGTATCTGCATGCCCGCCGTAATAAGCAGGCAGAACCTGAAGCGGCAGTTCGCTATGCATTTGGCAGCGTTGGCCGGGCTTTATGGATTACCACATTTGTTCTGGTTGCCGGCTTCCTGGTGCTGTCTTTGTCTACCTTCAAGCTGAATGCTGATATGGGACTGCTTACCGCTGTGACCATTCTGATCGCTCTGATTGTGGACTTCTTCTTCCTGCCGCCGCTGCTGATGAAGCTGGATGCCGGCCGGGTTGAAGCGCCTGTAGATGCTGCTGAAAAAGAATCTGAAACTGAAACCGCTACTGTCACTGCTACTGTGGCTGCTGGAGAGCAACATGCAAGTAACTAAGTCTTTAAATTTTGTCCTGGGTGCCGGTTTGCTGGCATCCGGAATGCTGATGAGTTCTCTGACGCTGGCGCAGACAGCTGAAGAGCGTGGCCTGGAAATTTCTAAAGAAGCTAAGCAGCGTGACCTTGGCTGGGGTGACATGCAGGCCGAGATGCTGATGGTGCTGCGTAACAAGCAGGGTGAGGAAAGTGTCCGGGAGATCCGCATTAAAAACCTGGAAATGGAAAACGACGGTGATAAGAGCCTGACGGTTTTCGATAAGCCCCGTGATGTTAAAGGAACCGCGTTCCTGAGTTTCTCTCACCCGGTGGGAGCAGATGATCAGTGGCTGTATCTGCCGGCACTGAAGCGGGTTAAGCGTATTGCATCCCGTAATAAATCCGGTCCTTTTATGGGGTCTGAGTTTGCTTTTGAAGACCTGAGTTCATTTGAGGTTGAAAAGTACACCTATAAGTACCTGCGTGATGAGGCCTGTGATTTGGGCCAGTGCTTCGTGATTGAGCAATATCCGGTTGATAAAAACTCCGGTTATACCCGTCGTGTGGTGTGGCTGGATCAGGCGGAATACCGTACAGAAAAAGTTGAGTTTTATGACCGTAAAGACAGTCTGCTGAAAACCCTGACCTTTGATGGCTATCAGCAGTATCTGGGTAAGTACTGGCGTGCAGACGTTCAGACAATGGTTAACCACCAGAACGGCAAAGGCACTGATCTTGAGTGGTCCGGTTATACCTTCCGTACTGGCCTGAAAGACTCTGACTTTAATAAAAATACTCTGAAGCGGGCGCGTTAATCATGGCGTTCAGGCATATGGCTGTCGCAGCACTGGCGTTCGCGCCGGTGGCTGCCAGTGCTGAGGATGTGTTTTTTGAGGTGTCGGGTAAGGTCGCCGGGCAGCTGCAGGGCTTCACTGAAGATGCGCAGTTTGCCGGCCAGGACTACGATACGAATCTGTCGTTCAGTATCGAGCCTGAGTTCTACTGGGAATGGAATGACGGTGAAGACTCAATCATCTTTGAGCCTTTTTATCGCTACGACGAGCAGGACAGCGAGCGGACCCATGGCGATATCCGCGAACTGAACTGGCTGAGAGTGGGTGATGGTTGGGAATTCCGGGCCGGTCTGAGCAAGGTTTTCTGGGGGGTGACGGAGTTCCAGCACCTGACAGATATCATCAACCAGACGGACGGTGTTGAAAGTTTTGACGGTGAGGAAAAGCTAGGGCAACCCATGCTGAACCTGTCTCTGGTGTACGACTGGGGTATCGTTGATGCCTTCATTCTGCCGGGGTTCCGGGAGCGGACGTTCGCCGGACAGGACGGTCGTCTGCGTTCTGGTCTGGTCGTTAATACTGATGAAGCAGAGTACGAATCGTCGGCGGAAGATAAGCACGTGGATCTGGCGCTGCGCTGGAGCAACAGCATTGATGTATTCGATCTGGGTGTTTACTGGTTCCGTGGTACAAACCGTGAGCCGCTGCTGCAAACCCGCAGCATTGGCGGTAAAACGGAACTGGTACCGGTGTATCAGCAAATCGATCAGCTAGGGTTTGATGGTCAGGCGACCATTGATTCCTGGCTCTGGAAGGTTGAAACCATTATCCGTGACAGTAAGGATGATCGCTATACCGCTTTTCAGGGCGGTGTTGAATATACCTTTTACGGCATCAGTGAAACCAACACAGATTTAGGTTTATTGCTGGAGTATGGCTGGGATGAGCGTGGTAAAGATGCAACCTCAGCTGCACAGAATGATGTGTTCATCGGTACCCGTTTTACGCTTAATGACGAAGCCAGTACAGAAGTTCTGTTGGGTGGCGGTATTGATGCGGACTACGGCAGCCACAGCTTTTTTGTTGAAGCCAGCCGGCGGGTGGGTGAAGACTGGAAAGTCAGCCTGGATGGCCGTTTCTTCAGTACTGATAAAGCCGCTGATCCTGCAGTGGCGCTTTCAGAGGATGATCGCATTCAGCTGACGGTTGAACGCTACTTCTGAAATTACTTTTCAAACGTATAAAGCCGGAGCCTGCTCCGGTTTTTTTATGCCTTATGCTTTTTCGGACGCTTTTCCTGACGCTTCATTGTTGTAAAAAATATGATGTAAATCATCTGTTTATTTTCTATTACCCAAATTGACATATATGTATTAGGGAGTTGTTGAAAATGAATCTCATTTCTATATAGTGCGCTGCAAATATGACAGGTTTATTTCAACCTGGAAAAACAGTCAGACGGTTCAGTCGAGAGCCGTTTATCTAGCAGTAGTGAGGAATGAAATGGCAATTAATCGTTGGCCCCTTACCAGGCAACTGAGCCTGGGGGTTTTTGTGCTGGTGGGTGTAATCATGGCCATTTTGATTGGTGTGGTGGGTTACGAAACCCGTACTGTGCTGATCAGTCAGGCGGAGCAGTCGCAGGATCGGCAGGTTGAGGTGCTGGCGTCGCAGCTGGATACAGCGTATGGCACCATCATTGATAATACCGAACGCCTGGCCACCACGTTTAAAGGGCTGTATCCCGACGCATTGGTTTTTGATCGGGATAAAACAGTTCAGATCGGTGATTATGCCAGCCCGCAGGTCACCCACAACGGAGAAGTGGTGAATCTGAATTTTTCTCAGGTCGACCGGTTTGCCCGGATGACCGGCGGTAATGCGACAGTCTTTATCCGTTACCAGGATGATTTCCTGCGGGTCACCACATCACTGAAGAATCTGCAGGGCAAACGCGCAATCGGTACGCTGCTGGGTAAGGGGCATCCCGGTTATCAGCAGTTAATGCGCGGTGAAGTTTACCTGGGTGAAGCCCGTCTGTTTGGCACTGATTACATGACCAAATACACGCCGGTGATGGCGAACGGTGAAGTGGTTGCGATTCTGTATGTGGGCTTCCCGACATCTGATTTGCTTAAGCAATTGCGTAACAACTTGTTAATGACCCGGTTTGGTGACTCAGGCCATGCGGGGCTTGTTTATAACGGTGAAAACAAACTGGCGGGTAAACTGATTGCCGATCAGCGCAATCAGGGGGAGTCACTGATATCCGTTTATACGAATACCGCTTACAAAGATGTGCTGGATAATGCCAGTGGTGCATTCGAGTACAGCGATGAAAATCATGAGGGTGGTGTACGGGTCAGTTACCGTCAGGCAGGCAACAGTCCGTGGACGGTATTTGCGGTCAGTTATAAAGATGAATATACCCGTCAGGTAGAGCCTTTGCTTTGGCTGCTTATGGCGATGGCATGCATTGCTGTAGTGGTGATGGTGGTCTTGCTGTCAGTATTTTTGCGCCGCGCACTGGCACCGCTTAAAGAGGTTGGCCGGGTGCTGACACTGGTGGGACAGGGAGATCTTACCGCCGGCTTTAAGCGGGCGCCGGACGCACAGAGTGAAAATGAGCTGGTGCGTCTGCAGCTGCGGGTAAGCGCTATGCTGGTGGCTTTTTCTGATGTAATTGCCAAAGTTCGGGCATCCGGTGATGACGTAGCCCATGTATCCGGTGAAATTTATGCTGGCAGCGATCAGCTTCAGGAAGCTGCTCAGGCCAGCAGTGAAGAGATTGTACAGGTGTCGGCAGCAATTACTCAGGTTGCTGATTCAATTCATCATGTAGCAGAAAACGTCAGCTCAGTTTCTGCAGAGGCAGATACAACCTCTCAGTTAGCAACAGAAGGGCAGCAGGCGGTTGCCGGGGTTGAGCAATCGATTAACCTGCTGAATGCAGAGTTTGCTGAGGTAGTGGGCTCAATTGGTAAGCTTGAACAGGACAGTGCTGATATCGGTAATGTGGTTGAAGTGATCAATGCCGTCGCTGAGCAAACCAATTTGTTAGCGCTGAATGCGGCGATCGAAGCTGCCCGTGCCGGTGAGCAGGGCCGTGGTTTTGCCGTGGTGGCAGATGAAGTACGTACGCTGGCGCAGCGGGTTCAGGATTCAACCAAGGAAATCCAGCAGGTGGTTGCCAAGTTACAGCTGAACGCCAAGCAGGCTTCTGAGCGTATGCGGGCCGGTGAGTCCCGGGTGTCGGAGAGTGTTGAGAAAGCCGGCATTGCTGAAGTGCTGCTTGGTCAGATTCAGGCGGCGACCCAGCGGGTACGTGAGCGGATGCTTGATGTTGCCAGTGCCACAGAAGAACAAAGCTGTGCGTCTGAGCAGATCAGCCAGAGCAGTCAGTCGTTGCAGTTGCGTTCCCGTCAGGCGGCAGAGCAGGCCCATGCCAGTTCTGATGCCAGTCAGCAGATGGAGGCGTCTGCCCGGGCGCTGCAGGCGCAGGTAAGCCAGTTCCGTATCTGAGGTTGTTTATTGTTGTCGGTTTGCTGTACCGCATGCCGGCAACATTTCAGTTGACCCATTCCCCGTCAGCCGCTAGTTTTAAGTGATATTGATGTGCTGCTTGATTGCTCTGCAGTATCCTTTCTCACTGGCTGACCGCAGGAAAATAACAGTATGACTAAGACAGCAAGATGTTTGTTGTTATGGGTTGGTATTGTTTTATCTTTTATATCTGTCGCTGTATCTGCCAGCGAAAAGTCTCCGCTCAGGGTTATTGCCCTGACAGATTTTAAGCCGTTCATCTGGTGCGAGCAGGATCAGGCGGAAGGTATCGATATCGAGTTGATTGCCGAGCTGTTTGACCGGCTTGAAATGGCGTATGAGATCGAGTGTGTTCCATGGAAGCGTGCCCTCCATTATATTAAAAACGGATCAGCGGATGTTTTGCTGACTGCCTATAAAACGGCTGACCGTGAGGAGTTTGCTACGTATCCTAAAGCGCCGCTTCACCTGACGGCTTTCAGTGTGTTTGTGCGTAAAGGGGAGGGATTTTCTCTGGAGTCTGTTGAGGATTTGGCCGGTAAGCGGGTCAGTGTACCTGCTGGGTTCAGTATTAATCCGCAGTTCGATCAGGCCAGGCAAAGTGGTCTGTTTACCTCCTACGAAACGAACTCTATTGCCAGTGGTTTCCAGATGCTTATGAGTGGCCGTGTGGATGCTTATGTAAATGAGCGGCATGTAGGCCTGTATGCCTTGTATGAGCTGGGAATGAGTAACGAAATAGTGCCGTTAGGCAATCCTTTGCATGAGCCCCGTCCCGCTTATATGATTTTTTCCAAAAAGTCTCCGCTTAACCAAAAGTTGTTGATTGAGGCGGTGAACAAGAATCTGCAGGATATGTGGCGTGAAGGCACGGTTCTGGAAATTACAGACAGTTTCACCAGCCGTTTACTGCCCGTTGCTGTGACGGAATAAATCAGCAACTGCTCATCTGTTGTAATTTAAGCTTCTTACGCAGCATTCCGGCGACATGGTCCGCAAGAATGTTCAGCATTGCCGCACTGATGATCAGTAGCATGGCAACATCAAAGCGAATCTCCTGTATGGCGCTGTCTGCAAAGAATCCCAGGGTGTGGATACCCAGGATGCCGAGTATGGCAGTTTCGCGCATGATGACTTCCCAGCGGTAAAACAGAATGGCCATAAACGGGTTATAAATTCGCGGCAGCACTTCGTATCCGTAGCGGGCAAGCCCGGTGGCAGCATCTTTACGCAACGGAAGATGTTCACTGCGTTTGGCCAGCAGGTGAGCGATCAGTGCCCCGTTGTGCAGTGCCAGCGCGGCAATGGCCGGCAGCATGGAAGGGCCCCACAATTGCAGCAGTATATAGGCGAGCAGATATTCCGGTGTTGAACGGGCAACGATCAGCAGCAGTTTACCGCCGCTGCGGCCGATGGTATTCACAAAGAGTTTTGATGCTAGTGGGAAAAGCAGTAAGGCGATGATGCCGGTCACGACCAGTGCGATCTGAGTCAGTATCAGCGTATTCCAGATACCGGGCAGTATCTGCTGGCTGAAGATATTTTCAAACCATTGCAGAAATACCGCCAGTGTTTCCGCTTCCCACCAGGTGTCGGCGTTTCGTAACGGGGCCGGTATGATGTCTGAAGTAAAAAAGCGCTCAATGTTTTGCCACTGAATACTGGTCTGTCCTGCCGGGTTGAAATGGTCAGAGATGATCAGCCAGGGGCTGGTCAGCAGCCACAGCGGTAGCAGACGTTTGTGGCACCAGAATCTGATGCTGGCGATGAGCGCAAAAAATAGCAGCAGCAGGCTGGCCACTTCAGAATAGTATCCCTGGCTGAAAGAGGCTTCCAGATAGTAGCCAAGGGTGGGTAAGCCAATAAAACCAAGGATTGCACTGGAGCGGATGCCGCATTCAAACCGGTAGCGGGTATAGCTTGCAAGGTGTGGCCAGGCCTGGGCAATCCGGCTGTAACAGAGATTGGTGAGGCGGCTGTTATTGCCAGCTATAACCCGTTCAGGGCTGGCAGAGGTTTCTTCCAGAATCTCTGCATATACTTTGGCGAAAACACCGCTGTAAGGCAGTGCGATAGCCAGCAGGCCGGTAAGCGGATGGAGACCGAAACATTGCAGAAATATGAGTGCCCAGAATAACTCGTGAACGGAGCGTAGCGCTGCACAGAGCGTCCGTAGCCAGCGGCGCTGAAACTGAGTTGCTATAAACAGGCCGCAGATTGCCGCCAGTGCCACGCCTATGAGCGCAAATGCAATGGTGATGACCAGTGCCCCTGCTGCGGTGCCAATGATATTCAGATCCGGTTGTAACCAGGCACTGAAAAAACGCTGCATTTCCAGCATCGGGTTGATGCTGGTGATGGATATGTCTGCAAGAAACAGGCAGCCGGTGGCAATCAGTAAAAACCAGATACTGATTCGCAGGCGGGGAGCGTGGCTGAGTAAGCCCGGTTGCTGGCTGGTGTTCATGCCGGTATCAGTAAAAATCCAGCAGGCTTTGGTGTGTCAGGCGGGCGGTGGGCTGATCAAGGGCTATCTGGCCGTCTGCGATGCCGATGATGCGGTCTGCATACTTCAGCGCCACATCCAGATCGTGTAGGGCAATGATGGCTCCCGGATATTGTTGGCGTAGCAGCTGCATTGCCTGGTTGGCCCTGGGGCCGTCAAGTGCAGAGCAGGGTTCGTCTGCAATCAACAGGTCAGCCTGCTGGTAAAGTGCACGGGCAATGGCGATGCGCTGTTGTTGTCCACCGGAAAGTTCGCCAACCGGTTGCCAGCATTTATCTGCCAGATCCAGTTGTTTCAGCTGTTCGTGGACGGCGGCAATATCAGTTTGTCTGGGGCGGATCAGGTTCGTCAGGTTATACAGGGTTGAATGCCTGTACAGTTGGCCCATATAGACGTTCTGATACGCTGAAAGGGTGTCGACCAGCCCGAGATCCTGTGGGATAAGCGCAATGCTCCGGTTAGAAGACAGGCGGTCATAGATATGGTTGAGCAGCGATGATTTACCACCGCCGCTCTTGCCAATGAAAACAGTCAGCTGATCAGTATTCAGATGCAGGGTAACCGGTCCGATGACCTGCTGTTTGCCGTAATGAACGCTGAGGTTTTCAAGGGCCAGGGCTGGCATCAGTCAATCAGCCCTACCTGTTTGCCAACTTCAAGTATTGGCTGGAAGTCTTCGTTGGTCGCAGGAATAAAGCCTTTGCGCGGGAAGCTGTTAAGCAGTTCCGGGTCTTTCATACTGAGCAGTGCCTGCTTTAGCTTTTCAGTGAAACCTTCACCGAACTGGCTGTCGAGATCGCCACGTACTGTCCACTGGTAATCCGGATATCCCGGTGTTTTTCCGATGATATTTACCTTTGTGGTGTCAACGGATCCGGCGGCTACGTTGCTGTCCCATACTTTATAGTTAACTGCACCTACCTGATAAGCACCGGACTCAACCAGGGCAATTGTACGTGAATGGTTACCGCTGAATCCTACCCGGCTGAAAATATCATCAGGGGACTGGTCAAACTGTTTGCGCAGGAAAAATTCCGGCATCAGTCGGCCTGAAGTTGATCCTTTGGAGCCAAAAGTGAATGTCTTGCCCTGAATTTCTGCTGGCAGGGTAGTTGCCTCAGGATTGGCATTTTCGGTCAGGCCGGTGCTGTTATGGGCGATGAAGTAAGATTTGAAGTTAGGGTCTTCAATGCCCTGAGCAATTGCCTGAGCGCCGGGTACCAGCTGACGTGCTTTAACGCCGGAAAGGCCGCCGAACCAGGCCAGCTGTACCTGATTATTGCGAAATGCTGTGATGGCAGCAGCATATGATTTAACCGGTACAAAGCGGACGTCTGTCTTAAGCTGGATTTCCAGATACTCGGATACTCTGGCAAAACGTTCCTTAAGACGGGTTTCGTCCTGGTCCGGAATAGCAGAAAAAACTAAAGTGGGTGCGGCATGCACCAGGCTGCCGGATAACGCGGCCAGACAGGCAATCAGAGTGTGTTTCAGTTTCATTGTGAGCTCATTGATGAACAGAATAACAGGCCGCTGAATCAGTACGGATTCAGCGGCGCGCATTCTTACATATCTGCGGGGTAAGCTCGAGAGTTATAGCGGTTTTTTATGAAAAAATGCCGCGATATAGCAACCTCTGTGCCGGGTTGGTGCTGAGGTTGCATTAGCTGCAGTCTTTTAGCCGTTCAGTTTATTGCGCAGCACGGCTGCGGTACTGCGCAGGCTGTCGATATCAGCATAACAGCCTTGCAGGTGGCGGGCGCCGATGGCCTGTACTTCACGGCCGTGGAGAACGCGTTCATTGTTAAACAGGATCAGGTCACCGGACTGAAGTTTCAGGGTCCGTTTGCAACGGTCTCCCTGTACGATGCGCATGAAGGTCTGATAGGCATCATAAAAGGCCGGCATGATATCGAAGTCCACCTGGAAGGGGGCTGATGAGCGGTTATTGATCCGCACTTTAATGATTTCGCCACGGGTGTTGGTGGTGATCATTGTGTCCTGATGCTCAAGTTCTGCATCTTCACTGGCAAAGCGGAAACGGACGATCTGCTCATTCAGAAGTGCGAACTTCTCCGGGTACTCCTCCCGTAAAATCCGTGCCGCTTCAAAGCCGTCTGTCAGTGCGGTGACACCGCCTTCCTGAGCCTGAACAAGACAGTGCAGTAATTGCAGAGTTGGCACCGGGTCGCGGTAGGGGTTGTCCGTATGCAGGCTGAGTGGCATAGGCGTATATGCCAGGTTCTGAGGCTTCTCTTCAGTTTTAACTTCAAACAGAGTGCCGTAGTTGGTCTGGCGAACAAAGCCAAACAGATCGACAGCTTTAAGGATTATTCCTGCCTGTGCGGGTACCCCGCTGAGCTTGGTGATGCCGTGGCTGATAAGCGCATCCAGCCAGGCCAGCTTGGTGCGGTCATCGCTGATGACGTCCGCGTATTCGAAACTGATGCTGTCCAGCTCCAGATCGCTTCCCCAGAGAGAGGTTGTTTCAGGTTTCGCAGCAGGCTGGTCATAAGCGTGCTCAGTCAGGTAAGCGTCGATAAATTCTGATTCGTGGGCATGTGGTTCAGCAAACCGGACCCACAGGCCAGTGTCGGTTTCACGGCTTTCTGCAATTTTAACATCCGCAGGCAGTTGCCAGGTTTCATGAAGACGCTGGCCGTTTTCATGGCGGCATTCAGGGCACTGGCAGTTATCCCGTAGCCACAGACTGTGAAAGCGCTGATTTTTATAAGTAAGTATGTCTTGCATAACAGAGTCTCTTGAAAGTTTATCCGACGGGCTGGCAAATAGATTCAGACCGTTGCTTGACGGTGTTGAATTATGATTGTTATGGTATGTCGGTTTTATGATTATTCATATGGATTTTATGGATATAAATATGGACTTTTTTGATATAGATGTGAAGTTTTAATGACGTTTGACGGTTTGGTCTATGCAACTGACTGATGCAAATTTAAGCTTGTCTCTGGTGCGTTCATACTGGCAGAAAGCGGATCTGGACTGGGCATATCCGAGCTATCAGCGTCCGTACAACTGGCTGATTTATACCCGCAGTGGCCGGGGATACGTTGAGCTTGAAGGGCGGCGGCTAAAACTGTTGCCCGGCAGCATGGTTGTCGTGCCTCTGAACCGTGAGTGTCATTATCACTGCACTGAACCCATGGAAATCGGGGCCTGTGCGTTTACCTTGCAGATGTCGCCCGGGGTAGATGTGTTTGATTTGTACCGTGTACCGGATAATCCGGTTGCGGTGACAGACGAGCAGCTTTTCAGGGATGTTATAGAGGCAGAGCAAAAGCCTGGCGGTACGCTGCTGGCAATGGGGGCTGTGCTGAGGTTATTGGCGCCTCTGCTGGATGTGTCCACGACCCGGGGAGAGTCCGGTCAGGATGAAGTGAGAATGCAGAAGGTGCTCAGTTATATTGACCGGCATCTGACCAATCTGGATATGACTGATCTGGCTTCCCAGCTGGGGTTCAGTGATGGGCATTTCAGCCGCTGGTTTAATAATGTTATGGGGGTGTCTCCTAAGCGTTATGTAATCCAGAAGCGGGTAGAAGCTGCCACCAGACTACTCCTGTTTGGCGGCCAGAATATTGAGGCGGTGGCGCGACATTGCGGATACGAGGATGCGTTATATTTTTCGAGGATCTTCAAAAAATATACCGGATTGTCGCCCCGTGAATACCGGAAAATTAAACAGTTTGATTTAGGCAGCCAGTGAGCAATGGCTGAACACTGAGTGAGTGTCCATATGACGGGCAACTTTATTACTGGTGAGGAAAATGATTAATAAGAGTGATGTAACCCGCGACAATATTGTCGATTATCTGTTGGAAGTGTTTGCGATTCGCGGACCTGAATCTTATCTGGGTGAGCCTGTATCAATGGCTGATCATATGGAGCAGTCAGCGGCCTGTGCGGTTGAAGATGGTGCGCCGGATTCACTGGTGATTGCCGCACTGTTGCATGATATCGGGCATTTCATAGGTGATTTTCCGCTGGATGCACTGGAGAACGGAACGGATAACTTACATGAAGATGCCGGTGGTGCGATTCTTGAAATGTTTTATCCGCCGGAAGTCAGTGAGCCGGTTCGTCTGCATGTCGCTGCCAAGCGTTATCTGTGTACTGTTGATGAAACGTATTATGACCGTTTGTCACCGGCGTCAATTAACTCACTGAATCTGCAGGGCGGTAAAATGTCTGCAGAAGAAGTTGCCGAATTTGAAGCTAATCCACACCATAAAGATGCTGTGCGCCTGCGGTATTACGATGATGACGGTAAGGTTGCAGGGCGGACAATTCATAAAGTGTCGTACTACCGCCCAATGCTGGAAGCGTTACGTCTTCAGTAAAATTATTTTTCTTTTGTGAACACTGAAAAGCCGCCTTTAGCGGCTTTTTTTATTGCTTTAGTGACCGGAGCCAACCTGGTACTGGTGACGGGCCGATAATACAGACGGATGGTTGCATGATTATGCTGGTGGAAGGGCGGTGAACTTAAATAATAAAAATGAATAATCGTTCGTTTGGCGGAGATTAATATTTTGTAGTTTATGGTCAGGCGCGGTTGGTTTTCGCCTGAAACCGTCAGGTTGATTTTAGCGGGGAAAAGCCCCGGAATCCCTCTGTTGGACGTAAGATATGTGCAGCAAATCAATAATTTAGGGGCCAAATGGCACAAATGTAACAATTTTACTGACCATTATGGTGTCAGTTGGTCCTGAGTTGTTGATTAAACACTGGTTTTAATGAATACTCTGCTGTGATAGTCCGCTTTGTAACTTTCTGAATATATAAGGTTTTCGCTCAGGTATTTTTGAGTGGGGATATAAGGAAGCAAAATATGCTGCGTAAATTGGCTCTTAGCCTGGCAATTGCCGGAGCAATGAGTAGCACCACAGCCCGGGCACTGGGACTGGGTGAAATCCAAATTAAGTCGGCGTTGAACGAGCCGTTAAGGGCTGAGATACAACTTCTCCAGGCGCGGCAGTTAAACCCCCAGCAAGTACAGCCAAGAATGGCTGGTATTGACGAGTTCGCATTAGCGGGTATCGAGAAACTGCGTTTTCTGACGGATGTACAGTTTAATGTGCAGATCCGTCCTGACGGTAACGGCGTTATTTATCTTTCTTCTGCTGTACCGGTAAAAGAACCGTTTCTGAATTTTCTGGTTGAGGTGAACTGGCCTAGCGGACGTCTGGTTCGTGAATATACAGTTCTGCTCGATCCGCCGGTTTATGATCCGACACCGGCAACGGTTGCAGCGCAGCCGCCTAAAATCCGCTCAGAGGCAATGGCAGCAGCACCGCTTTCCCAGCCACAATCCCAGCCTGCAGCACCTTCAAAGCCTGTTTCCAATATTCAGACCCGTGCGGACGGCAAATCTGAAGTATATGTCGATGTAAACGATACCCTTTGGCATATAGCACAGCAGAACCGACCATCTGACAGCATTTCTGAAGCGCAGATGATGCTGGCGATTCAGCGTAAAAACCCGGATGCATTTACCAACGGTAATGTTAATCAGCTGAAAGCCGGTGTGGTGCTTAAAATGCCGACACAGGAAGAAGCTCAGAAACTCACGGCTAAACAGGCGAAAGAAGAGTTCTGGCGGCAGACTGCAGTGTGGAAGCAGAGCACGGGTAAATCAGCAAAAAAGCAACAGCTGGATAGCTCTGATAAAGGTGATGTCAGTGTAAAAACGGCGGCTCCTGCAGATCCTGTTGCTGAGTCAGGCCAGCTTAAAATAGTTGCATCTGCCACTGAGAGTGATTCGGCTGCGATGGCTGATGGACAGAGTGGTGAAATGGCAAAAGCTGAGGATTCTGAGCTGGTAGCCAAGAATACCCAGTTAGAAACAGATTTATCTGCTGCGCTTGAAACTGTCGATCAGATTCAGCGTGAGAATCAGGAATTATCTGGCCGGGTTGATGCACTGGCTCAGCAGATGGAAAGTTTACAGCGTTTACTTGAGCTTAAGGATCAGCAACTTGCTGCGCTTCAGGCCGAGCTTGATGCGGCAAAGAAACAGCAGTTAGATGCTGAACTTGCCGCCCAGCAAGCTGCTGAAAGCGGTCTGGTGCCGACTATCATGAAGGTGCTGAAAGATTTTGGTCTTTATATTGCTGCCGGTGGCGCCGGCTTACTGGCGCTGATTGCTGGTCTGATTTTCTTCCTGCGTCGTCGTAAGAATAAAGAAGAGGAAGAAGGCGGTGAGCTGGAACAGGCAGTGGCTAATGCTGAAGCAGATATCGGTGAGCTTGATGATGTCGCTGAAGAAGCTGTAGCTGCAGACACTGACGCAGATACGGATGCTGAGGCGCCGGAAGAAACTGAAGAGCTGGCCGCTGTAGCCGAAGATGTGGATCTGGATGATCTTGAAGATCTGACTGAGCTGGATCTGGAAATGGATCTTGATGACAGCTTTGCAGAAAATCCACTTGAAGAGTCCGAAGCTGATCCTTTAGACGAAACCATTGATGATCAGGAGTTCGATCTGGGGCTGGGCGATGATGACTTGGATGCGGATCTGGCTGAGCTGGACATTGCAGATGTGGAAGAGGCTGTCGAGCCTGCTGCTGTAGCGGCGGCAACTGACTCAGCGGAAGATGAGTTTGACCTTGATCTGGACATGGATATCGATGAGCCATTTACTGCCGCAGCAGAGCAGCCTGAGGCTGATGATCTGGCTGATGAGCTGGCAGAGCCGGAGGTTGACGATGCCCTTGATGCCATCCTTGATGAAGGTAATGACGCGTCAATCGATGATGTTCTGGCTGAGATCGATGATGATGAGCTTGAGTTCACTGCAGAGCCAATCGCTGAAGAAGCTGAAGAAGAAATAGCAGATCTGGATGATGTACTGGCAGAAACTGATGGCGATGATCTGGAGTTTAATCCGCAGGCTTTGCCTGATGATGAGCCGGAAGCCGTTGCTGAAGCAGCAGTGGATGACGCAGATGATCTTGAATTTGATTTATCAGCGGCTGAAGAAGATGAAGATCTGGTTGATCTTGATTCACTGCTGAATGATGCGCCACCGGAAGAGCCGGTTGCAGCGCAAGATGAATCTGTTGATATCGACGATCTGATGGCTGATCTTCAGTCGGCTGATGAGCTGCCGGAAGATGATGGTGAAGACAGCGATATGGTTTCGCTGGATGAGCTGCTGGGTGAATCAACGGAGTCTGAAGCTGAGGCTGCTTCACCGGTGCCTGAGCATGTAGCTGTTCACCCTGAAGTTGAAAGCCTGCTTGAAGAAGCGGTTGCTGACAACGATGAAGTAGTGCTCGATGAGAAAGCTTTTGCCGGCGGCTCTGCTGCAGATGATCTGGAAGCAACTTTCTCTCAGGATCTGGATGCTGATCTTGATTCTGAGCTGGAAGCGCTGCTCAGTGGTGATGATAGTGCTTCACCGGCTTCCGGTGATGAAGGCCTTGATGGAATCAGCTTGCTGGACGGTGCTGATGAAGTTGAGACTAAGCTTGATTTGGCACGTGCCTACATCGATATGGAAGATGTCGACGGTGCAAAAGATATTTTGGCTGAAATTCTGCAGGAAGGCAGTGATAATCAAAAGCAGGAAGCTAACTCTCTGCTGGAATCACTTGTCTGAAGACAGGGTTTTAAGCATTCAGGATATTAAGTAAAAAGATATGTCACAAAGGGATAATACCCATTCAGAAGGGGCGACGTTAGTCGCCCCTTATCGTTTTGCGTTATGTGTTGAGTATGCCGGTGGAAATTACCGGGGCTGGCAGATCCAGCCGGAACATAACGTCCCGACCATCCAGGCTGAAGTTGAAGCTGCGCTGAGTAAGATTGCCAATGAGCCCGTCAGTGTTGTCTGTGCCGGCAGGACTGATGCCGGGGTCAGTGGTACCTATCAGATTATCCATTTTGATACTTATGCAAAGCGCGATGTCCGCGGCTGGGTAATGGGGACGAATACTAAGCTCCCTGATGATATAGCCATTAAATGGGCGAAGCCTGTTGATACGACTTTCCATGCCCGTTTTTCAGCGTTGGAGCGCCGTTACCGGTACCTGATATACAGTGCGAAGGTGAAGCCCGCTGTACTTAATAAAGGGGTTACCTGGACGTATAAAGATCTTGATATTGAGGCGATGCGTGAAGCGGTTCAGTACCTGATTGGTAAGCATGACTTTACTTCATACAGGGCGGTAGGCTGTCAGGCAAAAAGTCCTGTGCGGGAGGTTCGGGAGTTCAATGTTTACCGTGAAGGAGATCTGATTGTTCTGGATGTGCGGGCTAATGCGTTTTTGCATCATATGATCCGTAACTTCGCCGGTGTACTGATGACGATCGGGGCGGGTGAGGCTGAGCCTGTGTGGGCTAAAGAAGTGCTGGAAGCGCGGGATCGCCGTTTGGGCGGTGTTACTGCACCGCCATTTGGTCTGTACTTTGTGGATGTTAAGTATCCGGCAGAATACGAATTGCCGGCGTCTGATCTGGGGCCGTATTTTATATCCTGTTAGGTGGTCAGTACGCTGATCCGGCCTGCGGGAGCATGGCGTTTCTTTTCCTCTCTGAAACGTCTCTTGGGGCTGTGCTTGGCGGATCTATCTGGTAGTATGTTCGGCTTTACAAATAGATATAAGATTATTGTGTAATACACGTGCAGGTTGCATGTGAATTATACAGAAATCATTGTTTGAGCCTGCCTTGCAGGCTGTGTAACAGATAAGCAGGAGAACTGCAGTTGGCGGTTGAAACGGCTACTGGCAATTCAGAACAGAATAACGTCGGATCCGGTACGGTAGCCCGGGTGAAAATCTGTGGTATTACATGTCTTGAAGATGCGCTTAGCGCTATTGATGCAGGCGCTGATGCACTGGGTTTTGTGTTTTATGAGCCAAGCCCCCGCTATGTCAGCCCTGAAGCTGCTGCAGAGATTATTCGCCAGCTTCCTCCCTTTGTTACGACGGTTGCCCTGTTCGTGGATGCGCCGGCGCCAGATGTAACGGCTGTTGTCGAACTGACCCAGATAGATCTCCTGCAATTCCATGGCAAAGAAACTGCTGCTTACTGTGAGCAGTTCAGCCGTCCTTATTTCAAAGCCCTGCGCATGTCTGCTGATATTGATGTTAGCCTGGCAGCTGCTGAGTATCCCTCGGCCCGGGCAATTTTGCTGGATGCTTATCGCAAAGGTGTACCGGGTGGTACCGGCGAAAGCTTTGACTGGCAACGTATACCTGCAGACCTGCCGAAGCCATTAATTCTGGCGGGCGGTCTGGATGAGTCCAATATTTATCGCGCTATCACCCAGGTCAGCCCGTTTGCGGTTGACGTCAGTGGCGGAGTAGAGCGAGTCAGGGGGCGAAAGTCACCTGAGAAAATCAATACCTTTATGAGTGAGGTGGCACGTGCCAACTACAGCTGAACTTGCAATCGCAAAGCAGATGCCTGATCAGGGTGGTCACTTCGGTGACTTCGGTGGTCGTTATGTATCTGAGACCCTGATGGCTGCTTTGCAGCATCTTGAACAAACTTATGAAACCCTTTGGGCTGATCCGAAGTTTCAGGAAGAATTTGACCGCGATCTGGCTCACTATGTTGGTCGTCCGTCACCGTTATATCACGCGGAGCGTTTATCCCGTGAACTGGGCGGCGCGCAGATTTATCTGAAGCGTGAAGATCTTAACCACACCGGTGCCCACAAGGTAAATAACACCATTGGTCAGGCATTGCTGGCCAAGCATACCGGTAAGCCACGGATTATTGCAGAAACCGGTGCCGGCATGCATGGCGTTGCCAGTGCTACGGTTGCTGCCCGTCTGGGTCTTAAGTGCCAGGTTTACATGGGTGAAGAAGATGTTCGCCGTCAGGTGATGAACGTCTACCGGATGAAGTTGCTGGGCGCTGAAGTTATTTCAGTCAGTTCCGGCACTAAAACCCTGAAAGACGCCATGAACGAAGCCATGCGTGACTGGGTAACCAATGTAGACAACACGTTCTACATTATCGGTACTGCGGCCGGTCCGCACCCGTATCCGAAGCTGGTGCGTGACTTCCAGTCAATTATTGGTCGTGAAGCCCGTAAACAGTGTCTTGATCAGACCGGTAAACTGCCGGATGCGCTGATCGCCTGTGTCGGTGGTGGTTCGAATGCTATTGGTCTGTTCCATCCGTTTATTGAAGATGCAGATGTTCGTATGGTGGGCGTTGAAGCGGGCGGTAACGGTCTCGAAACCGGTGAGCATGCAGCGCCGCTGACTGCCGGTCGTCCAGGTGTTCTGCACGGCAACCGTACGTACCTGATGGAAGATGATGCGGGTCAGATTCTGGGTACTCACTCAGTGTCTGCCGGTTTGGATTACCCGGGTGTAGGTCCTGAGCATTCCTATCTGAAAGATATTGGCCGGGCTGAATATACTGCGATCAATGATGATGAAGCACTGGATGCTTTCCGTCGTCTGACGCTGGTTGAAGGTATTATGCCGGCACTGGAATCCAGCCATGCAATCGCTCAGGCGATGAAGATGGCGCCGACGATGGATAAGGATCAGATTTTACTGGTCAACCTGTCAGGTCGGGGTGATAAAGATATGCATACCGTTGCTGCGATTGATGGTATTAAGGTTTAACAACGGTTTACGCAGACAGCGAAAGAGTACTGAATATTATGAGTCGTATAAGTTCCTGTTTTGACAAGTTGCAGGCTGAAGGTCGTAAGGCGCTGATTCCTTACGTAACTGCCGGCGATCCGGCCCCGGGTGTTACTCTGCCGTTAATGCATGCGATGGTAGAGTCCGGCGCTGATATTATTGAGCTGGGCGTGCCGTTTTCTGATCCGATGGCTGATGGCCCGGTGATTCAGCTGGCATGTGAGCGGGCGCTGAGTCATAACACCAGCCTGCAGGATGTGCTGGCGGTGGTGGCTGAGTTCCGCAAGACAGATCAGACAACGCCGGTTGTACTGATGGGCTACCTGAACCCGATTGAAGTGATGGGTTATGAAGTATTTGCCCAGGCGGCTTCTGATGCCGGTGTAGATGGTGTTCTGACTGTCGATCTGCCGCCTGAAGAAGCGGTTGAGTTCGGTCCGCTGATGAAGGCAAAAGAGATTGATGTCATTTACCTGCTGGCACCGACGACTGTTGAGTCCCGTATTGAGAAGATCTGTGCTGCGGGCAGCGGTTACGTGTATTACGTGTCTGTTAAAGGTGTAACCGGTTCAGCCAGTCTGGATGTCGGTGAAGTGGCAGACCGGCTGGATGTCATCCGTAAGCATACTGATATGCCTGTGGGTGTGGGCTTTGGTATTCGCGATGATGCTTCTGCCCGGGCAATTTCTGAAGTTGCTGACGGTGTGATCGTGGGCAGCGTACTGGTTAATAAGATCGCCGAACTGGCTGATCAGCAAGATAAGATTCCTGAAGCAGTGGCTGCAATTTCCGGTAGCATGCGTCAGGCCATGGATAAATAAACCCGCTGAAGAAATGCGGTTAGTGGAGTCATAATGAGTAACTGGCTGGAAAAAATTGTACCTTCTCTGGCGCGTTCTTCGGAGAAGAAACGTACCAACATTCCTGAAGGACTGTGGAAGAAGTGTGCAAAGTGTGAATCGGTACTGTATCGCCCGGAACTGGAAAAGAACCTGAGCGTATGTCCGAAGTGTGATCACCATATGCGTATTGGTGCGCGTCCGCGTCTGGAAATGTTCCTGGATGAAGACGGGCGTCAGGAAATCGGTGCGGATGTAGTACCGGTTGACCGTCTGAAGTTTAAAGATTCCAAAAAGTATAAAGACCGTCTTGCGGCTGCGCAGAAAGAAACCGGTGAGAAAGATGCGCTGGTTGCTATGCGCGGTGAAGTGAATGGTCTGCCGGTTGTGGCGGTGGCATTTGAGTTCCGCTTCATGGGTGGATCAATGGGCGCGGTTGTTGGTGAGCGTTTTGTACGTGCTGCTAATGTTGCTCTGGAAGAAGGCATTCCGCTGATCTGTTTTGCTGCCAGTGGTGGTGCCCGCATGCAGGAAGCGCTGTTCTCCCTGATGCAGATGGCTAAGACCAGCGCCGCTCTGGAGAAGCTGAAAAATGCGGGTATTCCGTATATTTCTGTATTGACTGATCCTGTTTACGGCGGTGTATCAGCGAGTCTGGCAATGCTGGGTGACCTGAACGTAGGTGAGCCTCGCGCGCTGGTTGGTTTTGCCGGCCCGCGGGTTATTGAGCAAACTGTACGTGAGAAGTTACCGGAAGGTTTCCAGCGCAGCGAATTCCTGCTGGAGCACGGTCAGGTTGATATGATTATTAACCGCGGCGAAATGCGTGACCGTTTATCTTCCATTCTGCGTATGATGCAGGGTAAGCCGGCAGCATAAGTTGCAGAGGCAGACACTTTGAAGGCCGATTTTGCTTAGCAAGTCGGCTTTCTTGTTTTTGATGGTTTTTTAGCATTGCAGACCGTTTTCAGGTCGTAATTGATGGCAGTAAGTATGTCTGAGCAAACAGCAAATAAAAAAGATCTGGCACAGTGGTTGAGCTGGATTGAACAGTCCCATCCCAGTGAAATAGAGCTTGGTCTTGAAAGGCTTAATGAAGTTTACCAGCGGCTGAATCTGGATCTGTCGGTATCGAAGGTCGTTATTATTGGTGGTACCAACGGTAAGGGCTCAACGGTTGCGATGCTTGATCAGGCATTGCGTGATGCCGGTAAAACGGTTGGTTGCTTTACGTCGCCTCACTTTCTTCGTTACAACGAGCGGATCAAGCTGAACGGTCAGCAGGCTCAGGATGATGTGCTGGTCAGTGCGTTCGAGCGTATTTATGCGGCCTGCGGTGATACTTCACTGACATACTTTGAATACAATGCGCTTGCGGCACTGATTGTGTTTGCGGATGCCAAGCCGGATGTGATGTTGCTGGAAGTCGGCCTGGGTGGTCGCCTTGATGCCATCAACATTGTTGACGCGGATATCTCTGTGGTTACCACGGTAGCTGTTGATCACATTGATTGGCTAGGCGATGACCGGGAAAAAATCGGTTATGAGAAAGCAGGTATTTACCGTAGCGGACGTCCGGCGGTATGCGGTGATCCGGATGCGCCAAAAATGCTGTTAGATTATGCAGCTGAAATTGGTGCTGAGCTCTGTGCCCGCGGTACAGATTTTCAGCTTACCGAACATGCCGACGGCAGCTGGGACTGGCAGGGTAAGTCTGCCGGTGGCGATGTTATAAATTACAGCGGCTTGCCGGATATAAATTTACCGAAACCAAATGCTGCCGTTGTGATCCAAGTACTGCAGTTACTTGGGGTTTCCCCTGAAGAAGGTGAGCTGGCTGGCAGTCTGGCAGCGGCAACGCTGACAGGTCGTTTGCAGCGAATCGAGCGGAACGGTTGCCAGTATACGCTGGATGTAGCCCATAACCCGCAGGCAGCGGAGTATGTTACCCGCAGACTGAATTCTGAGCCCTGTGCAGGTAAAACCTGGATGGTGCTGGGGATGCTGGCAGACAAAGATATTACAGAGGTGCTTGGCCACCTTAAGGATCTTGCTGATCAGTGGTTGCTGGTTACCCTGGATGTTCCCCGGGGGCAAACCAGTGTAGCGCTGGCTGAAATGCTTCAGCAGCAAGGGGTCGCCAGCGAACGACAAACTGCTTATGATAATGTGGCGCAGGCTCTGGAAGGGCTCGCGCCTCAACTGAGCGCCGGCGATCGGGTTGTGATTGCCGGTTCATTCTTTACCGTCAGTGGTGCGCTGGCGGCACTTGAACTGGAAGGCTAGTGTGACAGACGTGCTCAAACAGCGCCTGGTAGGTGCAGTAATCGTAATTCTGGCAGCAGTTGTTCTGCTGCCTGTACTGTTCGACGGTGCCGGTTATAAAGAACGGCATCTGGACAGCCGTATTCCTGCAGAACCTGAACTTGCTGAGGTGATTATCAGTGAGCCGGTGAATGAACGTTTACCGGATACTGACGAACCTGCTGAGCCGCAACCTGCTGTCACGATTAAAGCTAAGCCGGCTGTTCTGGCCGAGGCGGTTGAAAAAGTTGCCCCGGAAATAGATTTGAGTACAGATACTCCAACCCTTGATGCGGAAGGGGTAACCGTTGCCTGGACGCTGCAGCTGGCCAGCTTTAAAGATGAAGATAATGCCAAGGCGCTCCGGCGTCAGCTGATTAAAGCGGGATATAAAGTATATACCCGTAAGAATGGCAGCCTGATCAAGGTGTTTGTCGGACCGGATGTTCAGAAGACCCGGCTGGAGTCGCTGCAGGGCGGGATCAAAGAGCAGTTTGGTCTGGACGGCATAATCGTGCGTTTTACCACGCGTTAGGCATTGGGTAATGCCGCAGGCTCTGGTAGAATCCGCGGCATTGCAGATAACAGGCTGATTCAGCCTACTGACAGTCCCTGTATCAGGGCTTGGGTAACTGATTGTTATGACACTGAACTGGGCCGACTGGGCCATTGTCGGTATCGTTGTTTTGTCGGGGCTATACAGCTTGCGCGGTGGTTTCGTGAAGGAAGCACTGTCGCTGGTCACTTGGGTTGCCGCATTTGTTATCGCGCGTCTTTTTGCTCCTTCAATGAGCACCTTACTTGATGATTTTATCAGCACGCCTTCAGTGCGTATCGGCGGTGCTTTTATTCTCTTATTTGTCGCTACCCTGATGGTGGGGGCTATCATTAATAATCTGATCGGAATGCTAGTAGAAGCGACCGGTCTGAGTGGCACGGACCGTATTCTGGGCGTAGGCTTTGGAGTGGTGCGTGGCGGATTAATCGTTGTCGTGCTGGCGGCATTACTGGTGCGTTCACCGGTCGTCAGTGATCAGTGGTGGAATGAGTCCCAGCTAATTCCCCACTTCCTGTTGTTAGAAACCTGGACCCGGGACACAGCCACTGATATTGGCTCGCTGATCTGGAATATAGGTGTCGACGGGATCAATAATAACTAACTTTGCTGTAATTGCTTAGCTGAGGTGTCTTAAATGTGCGGTATTGTTGGCGTGGTTGCCAAGTCCTATGTAAACCAGACGATTTTTGATGCACTGACAGTGCTCCAGCACCGTGGCCAGGACGCTGCAGGTATGGTGACCTGCGATGAAGATCGTTTTTTTCTGCGTAAGGATAATGGTTTAGTCAATGAGGTTTTCCGTACCCGGCACATGAAGCGCCTGGTAGGTAATCAGGGTATCGGTCATGTCCGTTATCCGACAGCGGGCAGCTCAAGCTCTGCAGAAGCCCAGCCTTTTTATGTGAACTCTCCTTACGGTATTGCGCTGGCGCATAACGGTAACCTGACCAATGCTGAGCAGCTGGCTGAGCAGATGCGTAATGAGAACCTGCGTCACATTAACACCACCTCTGACTCAGAAATCCTGTTAAATATCTTTGCTCATGAACTGCAGCAGATCGGTAAACTGGTACCGACCGCTGATGATATTTTCACTGCGGTAAAAGCTGTGCATGAGCGTTGCACTGGTGGTTATGCTGTGGTTGCTGTTATTACTGGCTATGGCATCGTGGCATTCCGTGATCCTAACGGTATCCGCCCGCTGGTATATGGTAAGCGTGAAACGCCGAAAGGTACCGAGTTCATGGTTGCTTCCGAATCCGTTGCGCTGGATATTTCCGGTTATACCCTGGTACGTGATATTGCGCCGGGTGAAGCGATTTATATTTCCCAGGATGGCGAAGTTAGCACACTGCAGTGTGCGCCTAAGGCTGAATTTGCGCCGTGTCTGTTTGAGTATGTATATCTGGCCCGTCCTGACTCCATTATGGATGAAGTGAACGTATACAAGTCTCGTATGCGCATGGGTGAAAAGCTTGCAGAAAAAGTGATGCGTGAGCGCCCGGATCATGACATTGATGTGGTTATTCCGATTCCGGATACCAGCCGTACATCGGCACTGGAAATGGCTCATCATCTGAATGTGAATTTCCGTGAAGGCTTCATTAAGAACCGTTACATTGGCCGTACCTTCATCATGCCGGGTCAGGAAATGCGCGAGAAGTCTGTGCGCCGTAAGCTGAACCCGATTGAGCTGGAGTTTAAAGACAAAGTCGTGATGCTGGTTGATGACTCGATTGTTCGCGGTACCACTTCCCGTCAGATCGTTGAAATGGCTCGCGACATGGGCGCGAAGAAGGTGTACTTTGCATCTGCTGCGCCTGCGGTTCGCTTCCCGAACGTTTACGGTATTGATATGCCGTCGGTTGATGAGCTGATTGCCCATGGCCGTACCGATGATGAAGTTGGTGAGCTGATTGGCTGTGACTGGATGCTGTATCAGGATCTGGATGACCTGAAAGAGTGTGTCCGTGCCGGTAATGAAGACATCAATAACTTCGACAGTTCTGTGTTTAACGGTGAATACATCACCGGTGATATCGATCAGGCCTATCTGGACCGCATTGAAGCGAAGCGTAATGATGCTGCTAAAGCGGGCAAAGATAAAAAAGACGGTAATGATTCCACTGATCTGCTAACCAAGATCAGCTAACGTGTTTACCGGCGTAATTGCCGGTGCCGTCAGAACAGAGGAGTGATCGGGAAGCCGGGCACTCCTTTTTACATTTAAGGGGCATCGTAATATCTGCCGGTGCCGTATTCCGGGTATAAAGTCTCGCTTATGAAGATTGTTTTAGCGCCGATGGAAGGTGTTGTGGACGCAACCATGCGGCACATGCTGACGGACATTGGTGGTGTTGATCAGTGTGTGACAGAGTTTGTGCGGATCTCTGACCGTCTGTTACCCCGTAAAGTGTTTTATCGGCTGTCTCCGGAGCTGCTTAACGGTGGTAAAACCGCCAGCGGTGTGCCGGTCATTGTCCAGCTGTTGGGCAATAACCCGGAAGTCATGGCAATGAATGCTTGTCGTGCGGCTAAACTGGGTGCGCCAGGGATTGATCTGAACTTCGGCTGCCCAGCCAAAACGGTTAATAAAAACCGTGGCGGGGCTGTATTGCTGCAGTTTCCTGAAGAGATCTACAGCATTGTTAAAAAGGTCCGTGATGAAGTGCCGGCGGATGTGCCTGTCACCGCTAAGATGCGGCTGGGCTTTGCAGATAAAACGCTCGCACTGGAAAATGCCAGTGCAATTGCTGATGCCGGTGCCGATGGCCTGGCGGTACATGCGCGCACCAAGGTTGAAGGTTATAAACCGCCAGCGCACTGGGAATGGATAGCCAGGATCAGGGAAGCAATTGATATCCCGGTAACGGCTAACGGTGAAGTCTGGGATTATCAGGATTATCTGAAGTGCCGGGAGGTCAGCGGTTGTGACGATGTCATGATTGGTCGGGGATTGATTGCGTCACCGGATCTGGGTCTGTTGATTAACAGCCACAACCGGGGTGAAGAGTTTGAGCCGATGAGCTGGCCCTGCATGTTGTCAGTGCTGGAAGATTATCTGGAGCGGGTAGTGGTGCAGATGGCACCTAAGTACGTTCATGGTCGGCTGAAGCAATGGCTGAAAATGATGCAGCGACGTTATCCGCAGGCTGAACAGATGCTACAGGAAATGCGAACCCTGAAAGAGGTGGGGGAAGTGCGAGATTTTTTGCAGGCGTATAAAGCGCAGGCAATTTGAAACAGTTCGGGTCACTGAGTTCTCAGTGGCCTTTATACATGCCGTTTTGCGACGGCTGCCATTCATACAAAAGTCGTGTTTCAGAAGCTTTCTGATCTTCAGTTTTTATTGATTCAGCTCTATAGACTGCATTTTCCGTGGCTTGCAGTACCCAATCTGTGATGTAAGTCGATTGTCCGTGCTACTCGACAAAAGTAGTATTCGCTAAATACCCACTTGTCTGATTACGACAACAAGAATTAGTTCCGGCGCGGGTAATTTTTTTCGCTGACATGAGTAGCATAAAGAGGTTCTATGAAAGTCTCCCATAAAATTGCAGTGGTGGCATCGGCTGTTGTTGCAGTTATCTTTACTGTTTTTTCCTGGTTTCAGTACGCGTCTGTGCGTGACTCACTGTATAGCACCGCGGCGAGTAACACCCAGGAAGCGACGCAGGCATTGTCGTCTCAGATTACTAACTGGCTGAATGCCAAACTGGCGCTGATTGATATGACAGCGCAGGTAATTGATGCTGACTTTACACCTGAGGCAATTCAGCAGACGTTTGATGCGCCGATTCTTAAGCGTGAATTCGAGCTGATCTTTGGTGGTCTGGCGACTGACGGTAAGCGGATCACCAATGATCCGAGCTGGAATCCTGCCGGCTGGGATGCCCGTAAACGTCCGTGGTATCCATATGCTCAGGAACATAACCGGGCAGTGCTGACGGCACCTTACAATGATGCTGCTTCCGGCTTGCTGCTGGTGTCTGCGGTAACCAAGTTTACCGACAACGGTGTATTCAAGGGCGCATTTGGTGGTGACCTGAGTTTGCAGGTTATTTCTGATGCTGTGAACACACTGAATTTCAACGGTGCGGGTCATGCATTCCTGCTGGACAGCAACGGTAGTATCATCAGCTATCCGGGTGGTGAGTTCGATGGCAAGCAATTGTCAGATGTGTTTACTGCTGATCAGCCGCAGCTGAACAATCAATTGCAGGAAGTTGATTTTAAGGGTGAGAAAGTACTGACCTCATTCACCAAGCTGGAAGGCCTGTACGGCAGTGACTGGTTGATTGGTGTGATTCTTGAGAAAGACATTGTCATGGCAGAAGCGACTGCGTTGGGTGTACGGGCGTTAGTGGTGACTGTACTGAGCGTGCTGATCTGTTCAGTTGTACTGTATCTGACAACAACCCGTCTGCTGACGCCGTTACAGAATCTGCGTGAATCACTGATCGATATTAACTCCGGTGAAGGTGACCTGCGGCATCGTCTGTCAGTCGACAGCAAGGATGAATTCGGTCAGGTATCGGTCGACTTTAACGAATTCGTATCGCATCTTCAGGCGCTTATTCTGGATGTGAAAACTACTTCCACAGATATTCTGACGAATACTGAGCTGACCGCCGGTTCAGCTAATGAGTCCGTATCCCGTCTGACTCAGCAGCTGAGTGAGCTGGACCAGCTTGCGGCGGCGATGCATGAAATGTCGGCGACGGCTCAGGATGTTGCTCAGCACGCTCAGCATACAGCTGACGCGGCAAACCAGGCAGACCGTGCTGCAGAGCAGGGCGCAGGTATTGTTTCCCAGACCACATCTTCTATCGAGAAGCTGGTGGTTGATATGGACAATGCGGTGAATACCATCAACGAGCTGGCTGATTTCAGTAACAACATTGCATCTATCCTGACTGTTATTACCGGAATTTCTCAGCAGACTAACCTGCTGGCGCTTAACGCGGCGATTGAGGCTGCACGGGCAGGTGAAGCTGGTCGTGGTTTTGCCGTGGTTGCTGATGAGGTGCGTGCGCTGGCATCGCGGACGCAGCAGTCCACTGAAGAAATTCAGGAAATGATTGATCAGCTGCAGAACGGTGTAACCAATGCTGAGCAAACCATCAGCCAGGGCCGTAATATGGCCAGTGAAACTAGTGAACTGGCCAGTGAAGCGAATGGTGCATTGCTGAATATTCGTGACAGTATCCGCAGTATCAGTGAAATGACCATTCATATTGCAACGGCGGCTGAAGAGCAAAGTGCAACAGCTGAAGAGATTAACCGTAATACGACTAACATTCGTGACATCAGTCAGACAGTATCTGACAGTGCTAACGAACAGTCACAGCTGTGCCATGGCATGGTTGAGCTGACTCAGAAGCAGGATGCGGGTCTGAACCAGTTCAAAGTTTAAGCATTCGGAAATAAAAAAAGCGCCTCAGGGCGCTTTTTTTGTGTTTGTCAGAAGGAGGGAGTCAGATATCCAGATCTTCTTCTTTAACGCTGAAGCGTTCCAGGTCGTTGGTGATTTCAACGTCCGGGCTGGTGGTGGGGATTTTGAAATCATACACACGCTGCCATTCGGTTGAATCCGGTGTCCGTTCCCAGACGGTACCTGCATTATATTCAAGCAGGGGTTTAAGTGACGGGTCCAGATTAGTGATTTTCTCCATAGGAACCGTTGCCATGTTGGCAATGTCATCTTCAAGGTATTCCGGTGTCTCATAGCCGGTATACAGGCGCCAGCCGGTATCATTCAGGTGTTCAGGTACGGTTTTGTACATAAAGCGAACCGGTAGCTTTTCATCGAAAATCATGCGCGAGGCAAGTACCAGGTATCCGTTTTTGGTTTGATTGGTTTCCGGATTTTGAGTGTCACTGGTTGTCATGCGCAGATCCTGTCAGTTGAAAAGGAGCGCATTATAGCCTGTCCGGGAGGCTGAGTTTAGCCCCGGGATTTAAGCCAAAGGGGGAATATAGTCTGATTATGAAAATAAATGGCCGTAATGAGTATTTACAACTTGGTTTGTGGGCAGCTTGTAATTATGCTGTTTGGTTATGAACCCGTTAAAAGATTCATCCGTTTCCGGCCCCGAGTCATCTGTTATCAGTGATGACGTGGCCACTGTCTCCTCATTCTGGCGGCCTCTGTTGATGCTGGCAGGCTGGTTATCGCTGATTCTCGGCGTGATTGGTATCTTTCTGCCGTTACTGCCGACCACGCCATTCCTGTTGCTGACCGCGACGTGCTTTGCTAAGTCATCACCGAGGTTCCACGGCTGGCTGATGAATCATCCCAAGCTTGGGCCGCCAATCCGGGACTGGCAGCAATACCGCTGCATTGTCCCTGGCACCAAACGCCTTGCTACCGTGCTCATCGTGCTTAGCTTCAGCGTCTCTGCTTTCATTGTTAAGTATCTGATTCTGAAAGTTATGCTCATTACAATGATGTGTGGGTTGCTGATATTTATCTGGCGCACCGCTGACGGACCTTCTGAGTAAAGATTTTCCTGACTTTATTGCCCTGAATCAGGCCCTGCCGGTTTGTTACTGACTGGCTGCGGGGTATAATCCCGGCTCGCTAAATTTCAGTTGGATTATGACATGTCTGCTCTGGACGAGATTAAAGAATTTCTTGCCTGTGAAACCCCTGATAGCTGGATTCAGGCTGCGCTTGAGCAGCAGGATCTGTTACTGATCGATCATGCGCACTGTGAAAAGAAAGCGGCATCCACCGCGATGACGCTGATGTTCCGTTACGTCGATAACAGTGATTTGCTGAATAAAATGTCCCGTCTGGCACGTGAAGAGCTGATTCACTTTGAGCAGGTGCTGGCGCTAATGGAAGACCGGGGTATCCAGTACTGCCATCTGAGTTCAGCCCGTTATGCCGGTGGCTTGCGTGAACATGTGCGGACCAGTGAACCAGGCCGGTTAATTGATATTTCTATTATCGGCGCATTCATTGAAGCGCGTTCCTGTGAGCGTTTTGCCAAGCTGGCGCCTTATCTGGATGATGAGCTGGCAAAATTCTATCGTTCTTTACTTAAGTCTGAAGGGCGTCATTATCAGGATTATCTGAAGCTGGCTGAAGATGCAGCGGGTGAGGATATCAGTGAGCGGGTGGCAATGTTCCGTGAAGTCGAACGTAATCTGATTGAGTCTCCGGATACCGAGTTCCGTTTCCACAGCGGTGTCCCTTCGGCAGCGTGAAGCTTCGTCAGTCATGATAAAAAAACCGGCTATATGCCGGTTTTTTTATGCTCAGGTATCTGTAATGGGGAAGCTGATGAGGGATTCACCTGCTTCTGTGCATTCCAGATACCAGCCCTGAGTATCCCAGTCTCCCAGAACAATGCGTCGCAAATCCTGAGTGTCTTCGTGAACAGCCGGGCGGTGAGTGTGACCATGAATGAGCAGGCTTACGTCTGCATCAGTCATTGCCTGTGTCACAGCCTGTGGATTAACATCCATGATGGTCATGGATTTTTCGGCATTTTTGCTCTGGCTTGCTGCGCGCAACTGACGGGCGACTTCTAAGCGTTCTGCAATGCTTTTGCTCAAAAAGTCATTTTGCCATTGAGGATTACGCAGCAGTTTGCGGAATTCCATATATTCATAGTCATCCGTGCACAGCTGGTCGCCATGCATGAGCAGAGCGCGTCCTGCGGGTAGGTTAACGGTTATGGCTTCCGGTAACAGGGTGCAGCCGGTCAGTTCGGCAAAGGTCTGCTGAACCAGAAAATCACGGTTACCGTGCTGAAAAAACAGCTGGGTTCCCTGGTCATGTAAATTACGCAGGGCTGTTATGACAGGTTGCATATCCGGAGGAATTGCATCGTCACCGATCCAGGCTTCGAAAAGATCGCCAAGGATATAAAGTTGCTGGCACTGGCTGGCTTCATTGTTCAGAAAGGTCAGCAACGCCCGGGTAAGATCCGGGCGTGAGGCCTGCAGATGCAGGTCGGAAATAAACAGGCAGCGCATGTTATTCGTCGACGTCGATCTCTTCCAGGTCCGGGAGGTCGGCAATGGATGCAGACTTGATGATCACGTCTTCAGTCGGAACATCCTGATGGCCGGCACGGAAAGTGGTGGTCACTGCTTTGATCTTGTCTACTGCGTCAAAACCGTCTACAACTTCAGCAAAAACTGCGTAACCCCAGCCTTCCATTGTTTTGGCGGTGTGATCCAGGAAGGTGTTGTCGCTGACGTTGATAAAGAACTGAGCAGAAGCACTGTGCGGATCCATCGTACGGGCCATAGCAACGGTGTATTTCTTGTTGCTCAGACCGTTGTCTGCTTCGTTTTCGATGCTGTCAGCGGTTTCTTTGCTGACCATGCCCGGTTCAAAGCCGCCGCCCTGAATCATGAAGCCATCAATGACACGGTGGAAGATGACGCCGTCGTAGAAGCCTTCTTTGACGTATTTTTCAAAGTTAGCGGCTGTCTTTGGTGCTTTCTCATGGTTCAGTTCCAGGGAAATGTCCCCGAAGTTAGTCTGCAGAACGATCATGGTTTTAATTACCTTTAAACCTAATAAAACAAAGCAGGGATTATACGTCAGGCAATGGGCTGCGTCAGGTGAAAATTAATGCAGCTGAATGCTGAGTGATGTAGCAGTTGCTCTGAGGCTGATTTATAATGCTGCTCACTTTTGAGCCTGGCTGCAGTCAGGTGAATACAATAACGGAATCAAAGACGTACTATGAGTAATAACGACGCTTCGACAACAAATACACCGCCGACTAACTTTATCCATCAGATCATTGAGCAGGATATCCAGGAGGGTCGGAACGGTGGCAAGGTTGTTACGCGTTTCCCGCCTGAGCCAAACGGTTATCTGCATATTGGTCATGCCAAGTCTATCTGCCTGAATTTCGGTACGGCTGAAAAATATAACGGCGAGTGTAATCTGCGTTTCGACGATACGAACCCTTCTAAGGAAGATCAGGAATACGTGGATGCCATTAAAGAAGATGTGCAGTGGTTAGGCTTTAAATGGGCCGGTGAAGTACGTTATGCGTCTGACTATTTTGATCAGTTTTATGCCTGGGCGCAGCACCTGATCCGTAACGGCAATGCTTATGTTTGTGATTTGTCTCCGGAAGAGGCCAGTGAGTACCGTGGCTGGGCAACTAAGCCTGGTAAAAACAGCCCGTTCCGTGAGCGCAGTGCTGAGGAAAGTCTGGATCTGCTGGAGCGAATGAAGCAGGGTGAGTTTGAGGAAGGCAGCCGGGTATTGCGTGCCAAAATTGACATGACGTCTTCAAACATGAACATGCGTGATCCGATTCTGTACCGTATTCGCAAACAGTCTCATCACCAGACCGGTGACAAATGGTGCATCTACCCGAACTATGACTTTGCCCATGGTCAGGAAGATGCCATTGAAGGGGTAACGCATTCTATCTGTACGCTGGAATTTGCGGATCACCGCCCACTGTATGAGTGGTTTATTGAAAACCTGCCAGTACCAAGCAAGCCACGTCAGTACGAGTTTGGCCGTCTGAACATTAACTACACGGTTACCAGTAAGCGTAAGCTGAAGCAGCTGGTGGACGAAGGTGTGGTAAGTGGCTGGAATGATCCGCGGATGCCAACCATTTCCGGTATGCGTCGCCGTGGTTATTCAGCGCAGGCCGTGCGTAACTTCTGTGACAGCCTGGCGGTGGCTAAGACCGACGGTGTAGTGGATATGGCGCAGTTTGAGTTCTTCGTCCGTGAAGACCTGAATGAAAACTCTGCCCGTGCAATGTGCGTACTGAATCCGCTGAAGGTGACTATTACTAACTTCCCGGAAGGTGAAGTGGAAATGATGACCGCACCGGCGCACCCGCAAAAAGAAATGGGCAGCCGCAGCCTGCCATTCACCCGGGAAATTTATATTGACCGGAATGACTTTAACGAAGACAGCACCCTGTCCCGTAAGAAGTTCAAGAAGCTGGTGCCGGGTGACTTTATGCGCCTGCGCAGTGCCTATGTCATTAAAGCGGAAGAAGTGATTAAAGATGATAGTGGTGAAGTGACTGAAATCAAAGCGACTCTGGTGCCGGGTACCGTTGGTGAAAACCCGCCGGCTGAAATGAAGCCACGGGGAGTGATGCACTGGGTATCTGCGACACATGGCAAGCAGGTTAAAGTGCGCGTTTACGATCGTCTGTTCAGTGTTGAAAAACCAAACGATGATGACTTCCTCGCGGACATTAATCCTGATTCTTATGTAGAACTGGACAACTGCTGGGCTGAGCCTGATCTGATTAATGCGCAACCGGAAACTGTTTTTCAGTTTGAGCGTGAAGGCTACTTTGTAGCAGACCGTTACGACCACGATGTCACCACACCGACATTTAATAAGACCATTGGCTTGAAAGACAGCTGGGTGAAGAAGTAATCTAGACTTTGCTAAAAAAACGGCTTTTTAGCCGTTTTTTTATGCCTGTTACGCTGGCTGAGCGTGCCGGCGCTGAATACGTTGTTTTGAGTCAGGAGTGCGTTTTGACCGATCCTATGATGCATCAGACCGATGATGGTTTTACTGAGCAACAGTTAGAAGGTCTTTATAAAGCTATATATACCCGAAGGGATGTACGGGGGCAGTTCAAACCGGATCCGATTCCTGCTGATGTGTTGGGGCGGATTCTTGATGCGGCACATCATGCGCCATCGGTTGGGTTTATGCAGCCGTGGAATTTCATGCTGATCCGCTCTGATGAAGTAAAGCGGGGTGTGCAGACGTTATTTGCTAAGGCGAATGAAGAAGCCGCGCAGATGTTTGAGTCAGAAAAGGCTCGCTTATATCAGCAGTTAAAACTTGAGGGGATCATGGCGTCTCCTCTGAATATCTGTATTACCTGTGACTCTGAAAAAGCCGGCCCTGTCGTTTTGGGCCGTACCCATGATAAAGCAATGGATCTCTACAGTACGGTGTGTGCGGTGCAGAATCTGATGCTGGCTGCCCGGGCTGAAGGCGTGGGTACCGGCTGGGTGAGTATTTTCGATAAAGCTGAGCTGAAAAAGCTGCTGAATCTGCCTGAACACGTTACCCCTGTTGCCTATCTTTGTCTGGGTTATGTGGACTTCTTTTATCAGAAACCTGAACTTGAAAGTGTGGGCTGGCGCAAGCGCCTGGCGGTAGAAGAGCAGGTGATGTTTGACCGCTGGGATAATCAGGAATCAGACAACGAAGAAAATCAGGCTTTACTCGACGAACTGATCCGTCGCAGCGAAAGTGAGTAACGATTGCTTCAGCAAGACAGTTGCTGATGTGGCATAGTTATATATCTGTCTCAGATAATTACTAATATTCGGAAGTCACTGTGTCGAATCAATCAGGTAACACAACAACGCAGAAGCAGAATGCTGCAGTAAAAGATAAAACCCGCGGGCGTCTCACAACACGCACCATTGCCATGCCTAACGATACTAACCCGGCAGGGGATATATTCGGCGGCTGGGTGTTGTCACAAATGGATATGGCAGCGGGCATCTGTGCTGGCCAGCGGGCGCAGACCCGGGTCGTCACCGTCGCGCTGGACAGTATGAGCTTTATCCGGCCGGTAAAGGTAGGGGATATTCTTGGGGTTTATACCGAGACCTTGTCAGTAGGGCGAACGTCTATGCAGATTCATGTAGAGGCCTGGGTACGCCGGGGCCGTATCGGTCTGCGTGAAAAAGTAACCGAGGCAATCTTTAAGTTTGTCGCCATTGACGATAACGGTAATCCGGTGCCGGTTCCGGCGGAAGATGAGTTGCCTGAATATGTCTTGGGCGATAACGAGTTCTAAGCTTTGGATCCTGAATAAAAAAGCCTGTGATAATCACAGGCTTTTTTGGTTATGTTATCCCTACTGAAGGGAAAGGGGTTATACCTGAGCGTCTGCTTCCAGAATGCTGCCGCCGGCTTCACCGTTAGCCATCTGGCCGATTTCTTTATCGATAAAGAACAGGCCTTTGCCGTCTTCACCGATGATCTCAATCTTGTCCAGGATGCCTTTGAACAGCTTTTCTTCTTCGTGTTGCTCGGCAACGTACCACTGCAGGAAGTTAAAGGTTGAGTAGTCCTGGTTGCTGAATGCAGTGTGGGCCAGTTCGTTGATCTTACGGGTGATCAGGCACTCATGCTCGTAAACCTTTTCGAACAGGTCTTTGATGGAAGAAAACTCTTCAATTGGAGCCTCAATTGCACCTACTCTTGCCATTGCGCCGGTTTCATTCACATAGGTGAACAGGCGCTTCATGTGCTGCATTTCTTCGTCAGCGTGAAGCATAAGAAAGGCGGCACAGCCATCAAAGCCTTTAGATTCAGCCCATGAACTCATCTGCAGGTACATATTGGATGAGTAAAATTCGAGATTGATCTGGCTGTTAAGTTTCTCAAGCATGGATGGGCTGAGCATGGTTATGTCCTTGATACAGAATTAAAAACTGATTATATCGCAATTGGCTTACAGAGCCATTTTTTTGCTTTCGCTGAGCGCGCACATTTCTGGCACAGATACTCACTGTGGCGGGTGACGGCTGCCAGCTCATCAAAATGTTTGGCTATGTTGTCTTTGCTGAGCTTGCAAAGGCTTTTTGGCTTAAATGAAGATGACAAGTTACTTACCTGCTGACTGAGCGGGATATGCGAAAACCGGGATTATATTTGTAATTGAGAATGTTTTGCAATTGAACTTCTTTCAGCTTCTGTACCGGGAGAAGAATATGTTTAAGGAGTTATGCAAGTAATTGATCTGAGTGCAAAGAAATACTGCGAATCGGGTGCATGGCGGGTAATTTTCTTTATAATGTTCAGCTCAATTCGAACTGTCTAGTTATAAGCGAAATCAAATGCTACAAATCTATAACACCCTGACGAAAGAGAAAGCTCCTTTTCAACCGATTGAAGCAGGCAAGATCAAGATGTATGTCTGTGGTATGACAGTCTATGACTACTGTCACATCGGTCACGCCCGGGTGATGGTGTCATTTGATTTGATCACACGTTACCTGCGTTCGCGTGGCTGGGAAGTAGAATATGTACGTAACATCACCGATGTTGATGACAAGATCATCAACCGGGCCGCTGAGAATGGCGAAGCAGCTATTGAGCTGTCTGAACGGATGATTGCGGCGATGCATGAAGACGAAGCCAAACTGAATGTGCTGCGTCCTTCTCAGGAGCCAAAAGCAACTGCGCACATCGACAGTATTCAGGAACTGATCCAGACGCTGATCGATAAAGGCTTTGCATACCCTGCAGATAACGGTGATGTGTATTACCGTGTCGAAAAATTTGCTACCTACGGTCAGCTTACCAACAAGAATGTTGATGAGTTGCGCGCCGGTGCGCGTATTGAAGTGAATGATGCAAAAGAAAGCCCGCTGGATTTTGTGCTTTGGAAAGGCGCGAAAGAAGGTGAGGTGAGCTGGGAATCTCCATGGGGCGCAGGCCGTCCGGGCTGGCACATTGAGTGTTCTGCAATGTCTAAGTGCTGCCTGGGTGATACCTTCGATATTCACGGCGGTGGTCCGGATTTACCGTTCCCGCACCATGAGAATGAAATTGCCCAGTCTGAAGCGGCAAACGGTGTGAAGTACGTGAATACCTGGATGCATGCTGGTGCTGTACGGGTAAACTCCGAGAAGATGTCCAAGTCACTGGGTAACTTTTTCACGATCCGTGACGTACTGGAAAAGTACGACGCAGAAGTGGTGCGGATGTTCCTGTCTTCTGTACATTACCGCAGCTATATCGATTACTCAGAAGAGAGCCTGAAAGAGGCGCGCAGTAAGCTGGAGCGTTTCTATCAGGCACTGAATGATGTTGAGCTGGGTGAGCCTGCTGAGGGCAACGATTACCAGCAGCGTTTTGATGCGGCGATGGATGATGACTTTAACACCCCGCAGGCATTCGCAGTCATGTTCGAGCTGGTTAACGAACTGAATACTGCCAAGCGGGATAATCCTGAAAAAGCATCGGCTCTTGCTGCTCAGCTTAAACAGCTGGGTGGGATTCTGGGTCTGCTGCAGCAGCGTCCGGCTGACTTCCTGCAGGGTGAGGCTAAAGAAGGTGAATTAAGCAACGACGCCATTGAGGCGATGATTCAGCAGCGTGCTGATGCCAAGGCCAACAAGGATTATGCCGAGTCTGACCGGATCCGTGATGAGCTGGCATCTCAGGGGATTATTCTTAAAGATTCCCGCGAAGGCACCAGTTGGTATCGGGAAGGCTAAATTCACCCTGTAATCTTAAAAAGGCAGAGCTAACCCTCTGCCTTTTGTGTATCTGGAGTATCACTTGTTCGCAAAGGATATTAGCTTAGTCATTTTTTGTAAGCGACCTGCCCTCGGTCAGGGTAAGCAGCGTCTGGCGGCCAGCGTGGGTCAGGCAGCTGCGTTACAGGTAGCCGAAGCGCTGCTGGATTGTGTGTTGGAAGATGCTGCTTTGTGGCCCGGCCCGGTCGTATTATCACCTGCCAGTGAAAGTGACGCTGAATGGGCTGCAGGCCTGGGTGAGGGAAACTATAAAGTCGTGCCGCAGTCTGAAGGTAATCTGGGTACACGTATTCTCAGGGTGGATGATCAGCTACGTGCTGAAGGGCATAGCAGGATTATTTATATCGGCAGTGATGCACCGGAACATAATCAGGATGTTTATGAGCAACTGGCTGCCCTGATGTCTGATTATGATGTGGTGCTTACGCCGGCGGCAGATGGTGGTGTCACGGCAATGGGCTCAGCGGCGGGTTGGGGTGAACTTGAAGTGTTGCCCTGGAGTACCGATCAGTTGGGTGAAGCGCTCAGACAGCAGGCCGAAGCCGCAGGTCTGTCAGTCGGATTTGCAGCTGGCTGTTACGATGTTGATCAGCTGAGTGACTTGCAGCGCTTACAGAAAACTTTACGAGATGATCCGCGGCCAGCGCGCCAAACGCTGTTGCGGATAACCGGTCAATTGCTGGAGGAGCATGACGGATGGAAGTAATTCGCAGTCGTAGCTGGTATCAGACTGAAGACGGTACCGCACGGGGTTATATTGCACCGCATGAGCTTAAAGAGCTCTGGTTTCATACAGGCACCGCCTGTAATTTAAGCTGTGATTTTTGTCTTGAAGGTTCCGGGCCCGGTGACAAGCGCCTTGAGCTGATTAAGCTGGTGGATGCTGAGCCTTATATTAAACAGGCAGTAATTTTAGGCGTACAGCAGTTTTCATTTACCGGTGGCGAGCCATTTCTGGCTAAGGATCTGGTTAAGATACTTCAGGCTGCCGCTGAACATGCGCCGTGTCTGGTACTGACCAACGGAACCGATGCATTGCAGAAGCGGATTAAGCAACTGGATGTGTTACATGATGCTAAATACCCCGTCAGTTTTCGGGTGAGCATTGATTCGCCGGACGAGAAAACCCATGATCAGGGTCGTGGTGAAGGTATGTTTGCCAGTGCGTTAACGGGGATGAAAATGCTCCATGAGCGCGGCTTCAGTGTATCACTCGCCCGTCATATGGCCGACGGTGAGGATACCGCCGCAGTGGAGCAGGCATACCGGACAGTTTTACGGGATTATGGCCTGCCGGACGATATTAAGTTTGTCGCGTTTCCGGACTTTCTTCCGCCAGGGAGTATGGGGCATGGACCTGATATCACCACCAATTGTATGACGCAGTATCACACGGAAGACTCCCGTCGCAGTTTTATGTGTGCTTTCAGCAAAATGCTGGTCAAGCAGAAAGGTCGGATGCGCGTGTATGCCTGCACGCTGGTGGACGATGATGCGGAATATGATCTGGGGGATGATCTTGCCGCTGCGCTGGAGCAGAAGATCAGTATGCGGCACCACCGTTGTTTCAGTTGTTTTAAGTATGGTTCTTCCTGCAGTGAAACCTGATTTTAAGGTGACCGGTGTCTAGTCTTTCTGTCGTCATTCCTGTCGGACCTGCGGAAAAAGAACTGGGTGATTTGCCGTTCAGTTTGCTGCAGGTGTTTCGTCATACTTCAGGTCTGGGCCTGCTGCTCAAGCGCTGGGAAATCATCGTCGTGTTGTGTGAAGCATCCCGGCATTTGGAACAGCAGCTATCGCAGATATCCGCGGTGACCGTGTTGTACGCGGAAGCTGGCCGGGCAAAGCAGATGAATGCCGGGGCTGCAGCGGCAACCGGGCGTTTTATCTGGTTTCTGCATCTGGATTCAAATATCGAGCCGTTACATTGTTTACGCCTGAGTGAGCGGATTCTTCAGAACAGCGAAGCCCTTCACTATTTTCCGCTGGCGTTTAAGAGTGATGGTGCCGGGCCGATGAGGCTGAACCAGTGGGGCGCGAACGTACGCTCAAATCTCCTGAGAGTACCGTTCGGTGATCAGGCGTTCTGTTTATCAGCCCGGCAGTTCAGACAATTGGGTGGATATCCTGAGGAGGCTGAGTATGGTGAGGATCATCTGCTGGTCTGGTACGCCCGTCAGGCCGGGATAACGCTGTGTTCAACCGGAATTGCGTTACCTACCAGTGCCCGTAAGTATGCCTCTCATGGCTGGTTGAAGCTCACGCTCAGGTACCAGTATCTTTGGCTTAAACAGGCCTGGCCGGAGTTTCTTTGTTTACTGAAGCGGCGTTTTCTGTAGCGAAACAGAGGTGTCGTAGGATTGTTGCAGCCTTATGTAGTCTTCCAGGGATGAAGGGGGCAGAACTTGTCCCAGACAATCTTTAAGGATGGCCTGATAGCTGCCGTCCTGTTTCATGTCCCGGATTGCTGTTGCCAGCTTAGGTAGCAGGCTTTCGTGTTTGCGGTGCAGGTAGATGTAAATCGGTTCTATGCTCAGTGCAGGCTGCAGGGCATGAATGTCAGTATTTTGCTGTTGACTGAGCAGCCCGTATCCCATCTTTTTTTCGTATAACGCTAAATCTGCGCGGTCCATTTTCAGCATTTTGAACAGGGCTTCAGGGGTCGCTACCTTATCAACCATTGGGGTATCCGGCAGGTTGTTTTCGAACACTACCCAGCCCCGGATATAAGATATCCTGTGTTCTTCAAGGCTCGTCCAGTCAGGTGTTGTTATCTGCTGGTTTTTACTGAAGGCAACAATTTCTGCCACCCATGTGATTTCCGGAACGGGCAGCAAGTTTGGGTACGTGCGGGTAACACCGGCGATGCGGGCAAGATCCCCATCATGTAAGCCCGCGTTAGCATCCCTTAATGCCCGGCGCGCCGGAATTTTCTTAATGATCGCCTGAATGCCTATGCGGTGAAATGCTTCAATTGCGATACGGTCGGCCAGGCCTGTCTGAAGGTTGGTAGATATTGGCAGACGTTGGATGGTGCTCAGTACGATTGTTTGGCTGGCTTGTGCAGGGGGCAGGCATATAAACAAGAACAGCCCGCTCAGTATCATTGCTTTCATAGTCATCCTTTTTTTGTGATCGCAAAAAAAATGAGCCGGAAACATGATAATCCCAGTGCATACAGCAGTGCACTGAACTGCGGGTTACAGGTTACTTATTTTTTCCAGCTCGTCTTCCTGATAATGAATACTTTTAATCAAATCGCCCTGAGGCTTCTGATACAGGTAGCCCTGAGCTTTGCCGCAGCCCAGATGGCGCAGGTGCTGTGCCTGCAGCTCAGTTTCCACACCTTCTGCAATCAGATCCAGATTGAGGGTTTTGGCAATGGAGATGATGGTTGCCACAATGGCGGAGTCTTCAGGGTCAGTCAGCATATCCCGGACAAAGCTCTGATCGATCTTAAGCTTATCGACGGGCAGGATCTTGAGGTAGGAGAGGGATGAGTAACCGGTACCGAAATCATCAAGGGCAATTTTAACGCCCATGTTGCTGAGCCGGTTAAGCCGCTCGATTGCCCAGCCTTTGTCCTGAATGATCAGGTCTTCTGTGACTTCTATGACGAGCATTTCAGGTGCCAGCCCGGTTTCTTCCAGAACCTGTTCGATATGGGTGATGATGGCATCTGATTCAAGCTGACAGGGGCTGACGTTGACGGCAATCGGCACCTGTTCATCAAGTTTTGCCATGGTGCTGCAGGCTTCTTCTATGACCCATGCGCCCACGTCGATGATCAGACCGCTGGAAACCAGTTCCGGAATGAATTCAGCGGGCGAAATCATATTGCCATCCGGGGTCTTCCAGCGCAGCAGGCATTCGACAGAGACTGTCTGGCGGGTTTTCAGGTCAATGATTGGCTGATAAAAGAGTACGAATTCTTTGGCCTTGAGTGCGCGGTGCAGGGCGGTCTTCAGAATCAGTTTCTGGTTCGCTTCTGCATCCATGCCGGGGCTGAAGAATACCACCCGGTCACGGCCGTCGGCCTTGGCCTTGCAGAGTGCCAGATCAGTATGCCGCAGTAGCTCATCAAAACTATTGCCATCTTCTTCCAGCATTGCACAGCCGATGCTGACGGATACTTTAATCAGTGAGCCTGCAACCAGCATGGTTTCATCAAAGGCCTGGCGAATCTGTTCGGCAAGTCTGGCGGTGATTTTACGGGCAATGGTGATATCTGATTCCGGCAGTTCAGCCAGAAGCAGGAATTCATCTGAACTTAGCCGTCCCAGCGAATCACTTTTAGGAACGATAGACTGAATGATGTTGGCGGTCGCTTTGATCAGCAAGTCACCATTACCCTGACCGAGGGTGTCATTAATGCTTTTGAAGTTATCGATATCGACAATCATTACCGCATAACGGTTAGGTGATGCCTGATTACGGATGATTGTCTGGTTAATCCGGTCACGCATCAGTACCCGGTTAGGCAGGGAGGTGAGCTGGTCAAAGTTGGTGATTTTATCGATCTTGGCTTCTTGTTGCTTACGCTCACGAATATCCCGACAAATGGTCAGCAGGTGCGGCTGGTCATTGATCTCGATAATAGAGGCAGAGGTCTCTGTGGGAATCAGATTCCCCAGACGTGACTTAAATGTCAGTTCCTGAATGTTCCAGCCGGTCCGCTGAGTTTCATCCAGGAAGTTGCGGATGTGTGTGTGGGCGCCGCTGTAAAGGGCATAGAAAGACAGATCCCTGAGCTGCTCATCAGAGAAGTTCAGCATGTCACAGGCTTTACCGTTGAAGTCGATAATGCTGTTGGTGGTCAGGTCGACAATCAGAATAGCGTCATGGGAGCCTTCAAATATGGTGCTGAGTTTACGCCGCTGTTCATCACTTTGCAGATAGAGCTGTCGAACCTTGCCGTGCATGGAATCAATTGTCTGGGCCAGCTCGTCAAGCTCATCATGAGCACGGTTAGGGCGCGCAATGGCTTTATGAACGGACAATTCCCGTTGATTCTTCTGATCATCTGAGAGGTCAATGCTGCTGACGAGTTGCGAGATACGGGATACCCGGCTGGTAATTATTTTGAATATGATCAGCAGGATCAGAAAAGAGACAAGAAAAGTTTTAACTCCCTGGCCCAGCAGAATAACTGCCAGACGGTTTTGCAGGCTGGCGTAGATATTATCCAGCGTGGCCCAGACTTCCATATGGCCTAACTGATTAATGGTTCCCTGCTGTTCGCGGATGATAGGGTAGGTTTGAGAAATGATGTGCTTCGCTTGCTTGTCGCCGATGGCGTTAACGATGGTGTTGGTTTCGTCGACGATGCTGACATAGATGACATCATTAAGGTTATAAATACCGCGGATCTGAGATTCAACAACATCGGTGTTAAACAGCCAGATATTTTCGCTCAGGCTGGGCAGGTAGCTGACTTCAATGGATTTGAAACGCTGTTCAAGCAGGTTTACATCAATGCGGTATTCAAAATACAGCTCAAGCAGCGTCAGAATCAGGGTGACTGAGGAGCTGCAGATCAGAATGTAGAAAAGTATTCTTTTACTCAGCCCAGTAACGCCGGACATCTGAGACTTTTTTGAAATCACAAAAATATACCTACTCAGTATCAATGAACCGAGTTCTTGTGCCGTAAAAGAGAAAACAGTGGCGGGTAACTGAACTCAATATTGAACCAAAACTAAGACTAATGGGTATTAGTTTGCGTCCATGCGTTTATAGCATATTGGCTTAATGATCGCTCAGAAACAACCGAATAATGCTAAGCGGTTACTCATTATGTTGAAGAATAAACTGTGAAAGGTGTTTTTTCAGACGTCAGTGCCGGAAATGGCTGATCTGGTAAGAAGTTGTCGGGCAGAGACTAAAAAGACAGCGGGTGGCTGGTGATTTATTCAGATAGTTGTTTGCCCCTCACAGGTATGAGGGGCTGGTAAAGACTGCAGGTGAGGTTGGTAACAGATTAGTTGCGCATCCAGCGGTGGAATTTTTCAAGCCAGGCCAGTGCTTTTTGAGGCGCGTGGCGTTTTTTCCAGACGCCGGCTGCAAAGCGATTTGCTTCATTAATCGTCGGATAGGCGTGCAGGGTGCCAAGAATTTTATTCAGCCCGAGCTTGTGTTTCATCGCGAGGGCAAATTCCGGCAACATTTCCGCGGCATGTTCACCGACCAGAGTGACCCCGAGAATTTTATCGCTGCCAGGCTTCACCAGCACTTTTACGAATCCGTAAGCGGCTTCGTCGGTAATTGCTCTGTCCAGATCGTCCAGATCGTATTTAACAACCTCATGGGGAATGCCCTTATCGATGGCCTGTTTTTCATTAATGCCAATCCGGGCAACTTCCGGGCTGGTATAGGTTGTGAACGGTATGTAGCTGTAATCAACCTTAAACCGTTTCAGTTGGCCGAATAGTCCGTTAACTGCTGCATACCATGCCTGATGTGATGCAGCATGGGTGAAGCGGTACGGGCCAATAACATCACCGCAGGCAAATACGTTAGGCAGTTCGGTACGCAGATATTCGTCGACCTCGAGTTGTTTATCTCCCTGTTTGATCAGGCCAAGGTTTTCAAGGCCGAATCCCTGCAGGTTTGGTGTTCTGCCGGTGGCAACCAGAAGCTGGTCAAAGTCGATGCGTCGTTCTGTACCCATGTGTTCACAGATCAGCGTGTGCTGGCCGTCGCTGGTTTCGAAGCGAACAGGGGTGTGTTCTGCGCACAGGCTGATACCGTCTTCCAGCAGGTGGCTTTCAACAACCTTCGCGGCATCCAGATCTTCATTGGTCAGTACCTGAGGTTTACGGTAAACCAGCGATACCTGGCTGCCGAGGCGGGCAAAACACTGGCCAAGCTCACAGCCGATAGCGCCAGCACCGAGCACCAGCAGGCGTTCAGGGCGCTGCTGAAGGTCCCAGATAGTGTCAGAGGTCAGGGGAGTAAGGTTTTCGATTCCCGGAATGTTTGGAACAGAAGGGCGGGCACCGGTGGCAATGACAATGTTACGCGTTGTAATCACTTTGCCGTTTACTTCTACTTCCCACGGTGAGCGGATGGTAGCTTCACCGGTTTCGCAGTCAACACCAAGAGATTCGTACCGTTCTACTGAATCATGGGGTTCAATGGTTGTAATGACCCGTTTGATCCGTGCCATGATGTCTGCAAAGTCGAACTCAACCTCTGCCTTCTTAATGCCGAGCTTGTTGGCGTCCCGGACATCTGCCAGAAAATGGGTGCTGCGAATAAGGGCTTTAGAAGGTACGCAGCCGGTATTGAGGCAGTCGCCCCCCATTTTATGTTTTTCAATAAGCGTGACTTTGGCTTTAGTGGCCGCCGCAATATAGGACGTAATCAGGCCGCCTGCTCCGGCGCCAATGACCACCATGTTGGTGTCAAATGAGGCTGGCTTGCTGAATGCGCTGTACTTTTTACGGGCCTTGATGCCGCCAACGATGGCTTTGGCGATCCATGGGAAGATACCCAGTAAACAGAAGGACAGTAACAGCCCGGGTGAAACAATGTCGCCGGCCTGTTCAATTGCGCCTAACTGAGTACCGGCATTCACATAAACAGCTGTTCCCGGCAGCATGCCAAGCTGGCTCACCCAGTAAAAGGTTCTGGCCCGCATGGTGGTCAGGCCCATGACCGGATTAATCACAAAGAACGGGACCAAAGGTACCAAACGCAGAGTGAACAGGTAGAACATGCCGTCTTTGGCAATGCCTTTGTTAATGGGGTCGATGTGAGACTGGAATTTATTGGTCAGCGGTTCCCTTAATAAATAGCGCGCTATAAGGAAAGAGAAGGTTGCGCCGATGGTGCTGGCAAAGGACACCAGGATAAGGCCGGACAGCAAGCCAAACACAGCACCTGCGACCAGTGTCATAACGGCGGCACCTGGCAGGGACAGGGCGGTAACCGCTATATAGACAGCCATAAACACCAGGCCGGATAACAATAGGTTATCGTCAACCCAGGTTTGCAGTGACGTTTGCTGTGACTTTATATAGCTAAGGTTGAGGTAGCTGCCTAAGTCGTAAATAAAGAATGCGATAACGACCAGTGCAATGATTGCAATCAGCAGGCCTTTTTTCCAGTTCATGACGGTGTCCTTATATAAGCAAGCAATAGTTGCGTTGCCGGGATGGTGGCATCGGCCAGATTCGCTATGGTATTGATTTTTAAACCGGGCTACAAATATCGCACTATCCTGCAGCGAGGGGCTGAAACTAAACTGAAAATGATGTGCTTCATCAGTGAGTTGTATGGTTTTTAACCGCAAGGCTTTGGGGTTGGCTGAGAAATAAACAGCAGATACAGGAAAATCTGGCTAACTGGCTTATTTCGTTAAAAAAATCAAAAAGGGTGTTGACGCCAAAGGGGCGCATATATAATATGCGCACCACCTTGAGGCGAGGCACACAACGCAGCAATGCGGAGGGCTGAAGGCTCAGGGGTTCGGGAATTAAAACGCCTGAAACTCATTGAAGAGGTTGGTTGCTGTAAAGCAGTTATCTGATTCATAGAGTAAGCTTTCCAATATGGGCCAATAGCTCAGCTGGATAGAGCACCGCCCTTCTAAGGCGGTGGTCGAGGGTTCGAATCCTTCTTGGCCCGCCAGTTTGGAAAAGCAAATGTATGTAGTGGTGGGCGTAGCTCAGTTGGTAGAGCTCCGGATTGTGATTCCGGCGGTCGTGGGTTCAAGCCCCATCGTCCACCCCAATACATATATGCGGACGTGGTGAAATTGGTAGACACGCTGGATTTAGGTTCCAGTGCCGCGAGGTGTGAGAGTTCGAGTCTCTCCGTCCGCACCATTTAGTAAGACTCCTTTCCATAGGAAATATGGTGGGCGTAGCTCAGTTGGTAGAGCTCCGGATTGTGATTCCGGCGGTCGTGGGTTCAAGCCCCATCGTCCACCCCAATTTCCTTATCTCATACTTCTCTTTTATGTAATTAAATGCTGCTGATTTTGCAGTTTTTCGTGTATCTGCTGTTTACTGGCTAATTCAGTGCTTTTCACTTGACTAATCCCGCTGCTTGCCGGAAAATTCCCGCCTTTAGATATTCTGGCCCTGTTTGCGTAAGAGTGCTTTAGCTTCAATAGCATGCAGGTTGTAAGTGTTTTGATTTGTAACGATACAAATAATTTTTTGCGAGGAATTCCATGCAAGTTTCTGTAGAAACGACTACTGGTCTAGAACGTCAAGTGACTGTTGTTGTACCGGCCGAGCGTGTAGACAATGATGTTGCTCAGCGCGTGCAGCAAACTGCCCGTACTGTTCGTATTGACGGTTTCCGTCCTGGTAAGGTTCCGGCCAAAGTAGTTAAGAAGCGCTACGGCAAGGGAATTCGTCAGGAAGTCATCGGTGAAGTTATTCAGGAAAGCTTCTACCAGGCTACTCAGCAGGAAAACCTGACGCCTGCAGGTGGTCCGAACATCGAATTCAAGAACGACAAAGAAGGTGAAGATTTCTCTTACACCGCTACTTTTGAAGTTTACCCTGAAATCGCACTGGCTGATTTCTCTGCGGCTGAAATCGAAAAGAACAGCGCTGAAGTAAAAGACGAAGATCTGGAACAGATGATCGAAACTCTGCGTAAGCAGCAGGCTGACTGGGTTGCTGTAGAGCGCGCTGCTGCAGACGGCGACCAGGTTAAGATCGATTTTGAAGGTTTCATCGACGGTGAAGCGTTCGAAGGCGGTAAGGGTGAAGGTATGGACCTGGTTCTGGGTTCTAACACCATGATCCCAGGTTTCGAAGCAGGTCTGGACGGTGCTGAAACAGGCGCTGACGTTGAACTGAATGTTACTTTCCCTGAAGACTACCACTCTGAAGATCTGAAAGGTAAAGCTGCTGTATTCAAAGTTAAGGTACAGTCTGTATCTGAACAGCAGCTGCCAGAACTGAACGAAGAGTTCTTCGCTAAGTTCGGTCTGGAAGAAAACAACGTAGACAGCTTCAAAGTTGAAGTTCGCAAGAACATGGAGCGTGAAGTTAAGCAGGCTCTGAAAACCAAGCTGAAAGAAGCTGTTTTTGGTCAGTTGGTTGAGCTGAACGCAATTGATGTTCCAGCGGCTCTGATTGACAACGAAATCGATGCAATGCGCCGTCAGGCAATTCAGCAGTTCGGTGGTGCAGAAGCTAACATCGATCCTGAAATGCTGCCTAAGGAAATGTTCCAGGAGCAGTCTGAGAAGCGCGTTAAAGTTGGTCTGCTGGTTAACGAAGTTATCAAGGCAAACGAACTGACTGTTGACGAAGATCGCGTTAAGACAACCATTGAAGAACTGGCTGCTACTTACCAGGATCCTCAGCAGGTTATCGACTGGTACAACAGCAATGAAGAAATGCTGGGTCAGGTTAAGAGTCTGGTGATGGAAGATCAGGTACTGGATCTGCTGCTGGAATCCGCTAAGGTTACAGAAGTAGAGCTGAGCTACGAAGATGCTATCAAGCCTGCTGAGCCAAAAGCACAGGAAGAAGACGCAGAAGCTGAAGCATAATTGCCAACTGCTTGATTTGCGTTTATAAAATAACGGCTGTCGGCGTAAAGTCGGCCGCCGTTTTTGCTTTTCAGGGTGCTTTTAATTTGTATGTAGGGCACCAAGTTCAGGATCAAAGGAGAGAATAGGTATGTCGCAAACTTATAATGGCCCAACAATGATCACCAGCAGTGGCCTGGTACCTATGGTTGTTGAGCAGACTGCTCGCGGCGAGCGTTCTTATGACATTTACTCCCGGTTACTTAAAGAACGTGTGATTTTTATGGTTGGCCAGGTTGAAGATCACATGGCGAATCTTGTGGTAGCGCAGCTGTTGTTCCTGGAGTCTGAAAATCCGGATAAGGATATTCACCTGTATATTAATTCTCCGGGCGGTTCAGTGACTGCCGGACTGTCGATTTACGATACCATGCAGTTTATTAAGCCTGATGTGAGCACCATGTGTATTGGTCAGGCGGCGAGCATGGGGGCGCTGTTGCTGACCGGTGGCGCAGCAGGCAAGCGTTACTGTCTGCCTAATTCACGTATGATGATTCATCAGCCGCTGGGCGGATATCAGGGGCAGGCAACTGATATTGAAATTCATACAAAAGAGATTCTGTCTATCCGTGAGCGTCTGAATGGTATTATGGCGCACCATACAAATCAGGATCTTGAAGTGATTTCCCGTGATACTGACCGTGATAACTTCATGTCTCCGCAGGCTGCGGTTGAGTACGGACTGATTGATGCGGTGATGGAACGTCGCTAAACTTCAGGGTAGTGATGGCGGCTGTATGCTACAGTTGTAGCGTTTATTATACGGTTGCTGTGTACTGCTCCGAAGTGATGAACCGCTATAATTTTCAGCATGGCGGAAGATATATATTAGATGGTAGCCGGGTTCAGCACTGGCTGCCTGAGGAAAGAGGTAGTTGAATGTCAGACGATATCAACGGCAAAGATGGCGGCGATGACAGCAAAACGCTGTATTGCTCGTTCTGCGGTAAAGGTCAGGACGAAGTTAAAAAGCTGATTGCAGGTCCTTCTGTATTCATTTGTGATGAGTGTGTGGACCTGTGCAACGACATCATTACAGAGGAAACGCAGCAGGTTAATGAAGATGTTGAGCAAAGCGATGATTTGCCGACCCCTGCTGAAATTAAGCATAACCTGGATGAGTATGTTATTGGCCAGGAACGTGCAAAGAAGGTTTTATCGGTTGCTGTTTACAACCACTATAAGCGTTTGCGCTTCCAGCAGGCCAGCAATACTGAGGTAGAGCTGGGCAAGAGTAATATCCTGCTGATCGGGCCGACCGGTAGCGGTAAGACCCTGCTGGCTCAGACGCTGGCGCGGATGCTGAATGTACCGTTCACCATTGCTGATGCAACAACCCTGACCGAAGCCGGTTATGTGGGTGAAGATGTTGAAAACATTATTCAGAAGCTGCTGCAGAAGTGTGATTACGATGTAGAGAAAGCTCAGCTGGGCATTGTTTACATCGATGAGATCGATAAGATTTCCCGTAAGTCAGATAACCCTTCTATTACCCGTGACGTTTCCGGTGAGGGTGTTCAGCAGGCGCTGCTGAAGCTGATTGAAGGTACTGTTGCTTCTGTGCCGCCACAGGGTGGGCGTAAGCATCCGCAACAGGAATTCCTGCAGGTTGATACTTCAAACATCCTGTTTATCTGTGGCGGTGCGTTTGCCGGCCTAGATCAGGTTATCCGTAACCGCAGTGAAAAGAGCTCTATCGGCTTCAGTGCGACGGTTAGCAGTAAAGACGATTCCAAGAACGTCACGGATATGCTGCGTGATCTGGAAGCTGAAGATCTGGTGAAGTACGGTCTTATTCCTGAATTTGTTGGCCGTCTGCCGATGCTGGCGACGCTGGCAGAGCTGGATGAAGATGCGTTGATTCAGATTCTGACTGAGCCTAAGAACTCGCTGACCAAGCAGTACGGTGCGCTGTTTGAAATGGAAGGTGCCGAGCTGGACTTCCGTGAGTCTGCACTGCACGCGGTTGCTCAGAAAGCGCTGGCAAGAAAAACCGGTGCCCGTGGCCTGCGGTCTATTCTTGAAGAAACGTTACTGGATACCATGTATTCATTACCTTCTCAGGAAAATGTCAGCAAGGTTGTTATTGATGAAGGCGTAATTACCGGCGAATCTGAGCCAATGATGATCTACGAAAATACTGAGCAGCCTAAAGCGGCCGCTGAAGAATAATCAGTATTTCAATTAAAAAAGGTAGCTTGGGCTGCCTTTTTTTATGCCTGAAATCCCCTCACGTCGGGCTTCTGGTTCCGCACTATACTGAGGTTTTAATCAGTGAGGCGCAGTTATCGTCAGATACTGTGAGGCTGTTATGAACAGAGTTGTTGCCGGAGTATGCCGTATGTGTGTTGTGTTCTGGCTGTTTGGATCTTCTTTAGCTGCTTTCGCAGCAGATCAGCAATTGTTATGCAAACTTGCGGCCAGTGAAGACTATTTTGCGCTCTATGATAGCCAGGTAAGTTATGAGAGCAGTATGTTCAGGCATTACAGTATGCTGAACGGGCTGACCGTAATCGTGCTGAATAAGCAGACCCTCGGTTTTAACCGGCTATCGAATCTGGCACTGTTGCCGGTATCCACGCTGGATATAAACCGGCCGGCGGAGCCGAATCAACTGATGTCCGGTCAGTGCCATTCTATAAGCAAATGAGCTATTCATTTCTGGGTATAGCGGCTCGCTATACTTTCGTCTATTGTATGTCCTGGTAGGTTTTTTTCTGTGTGTATCTGTTTTCAGCTGACGCAGGCAGTAAGCTTATCGCTCTGAATAAGGTGAGCTTAAGTCATTGTTTTGTTTATCAGGCAGTGGCTTAAGCTGACTTTATTTTGAGGATTAAACATGCAAACAATTGTAATCGTAGGAGGAGGGGCCGGCGGCCTTGAACTGGCAGCAAGTTTAGGTAGCCGATTAGGCAAGAAGAAACAGGCGAAGATTATTCTCGTAGACCGGAATCCGAATCATATCTGGAAACCTTTGCTTCATGAGGTAGCAACAGGATCTCTGGATATGAGTATCGACGGTGTGTCTTACCGGGCGCACAGCGGTCAGCATCACTATCAGTTTCAGCTGGGCACCATGACCGGGCTGGATGCTGCTGACAAGCAGATTCATCTGGCTGCCGTCGATGATGAGTATGGCGTGCAGGTACTGCCTGAGCGGAGCATTAGCTATGACACTCTGATTATGGCTGTTGGCAGTGTCAGTAATGATTTCGGAACGCCAGGCGTTGCTGAGCACAGCTATTTTCTGGATTCTCATCAGCAGGCTGAGCGTTTTCAGCGAGGCCTTCTGAACAGTTTTATGCGGGTAAATCAGCAGGGGGCGGAAAAGAAGCTTCGGCTGGCAATCGTGGGTGGCGGAGCCACCGGTGTTGAGCTTGCTGCAGAGCTGACCCATGTAGCCAACCTGCTCAGGCAGTACGGTATGCCGGAAATGTCAGCGAGCCGCTTACAGGTAGATTTGCTTGAAGCCGGGCCGAGTATATTGCCTGCGTTGCCTGCGCGTATCTCTCAGGCTGCACGGCGCGAGCTGCAGCGTTTGGGAGTCGTGGTACGAGAAAATACCCGGGTCACCCGGGCGGATGAGCAGGGCTACGTTGATCAGAACGGAGATTTGATCGCCGCAGATCTGATGGTCTGGGCTGCCGGTGTTAAGGCGCCGGACTTTATCCGTGATCTGAATTATTTTGAATTGGGTCGTGGCGGTCAGATAGTGGTTAAGCCTGGTTTGCAGTCCAGTGTGGATGATAGCATCTGGGTGTTGGGAGACTGTGCTGCCTGTCAGCAGCCAGATGGTTCCTGGGTACCGCCCCGGGCGCAGTCAGCTCATCAGATGGCCAGCCATATTGCCAGCAGCATCAGGCGTCAGATGAAAGGTAAGCCGGTTAAGCCTTATCTGTATAAAGATCATGGCTCTCTGGTGAATCTCAGTCGCTACAGCACGGTAGGCAGCCTGATGGGGAATCTCAGTGGCGGGACAATGTTTGTGGAGGGTAAGATCGCCCGCCTGATGTATATGTCTCTGTACAGAATGCACCAGCTCAGTATTCATGGCTGGCTAAAAGGGGCATGTCTGATTCTTGCGCAGAAAGTGGGGCACATGGTTCAGCCGAAGATAAAATTGCACTGATAACAGGCCGGCATAATTGCCGGCTTTTTTTGTGCTTCAGTTTACTCACTCGATGGTCTGATTATTATCTGAACAGGCCGCCGTATGGCGATTCTCATAAACACAAAGTGAGATGTTTTTTACGTAAAAATGTACTTTCTGCAACAAGTTGCGGGTGAATAATACTGTATATTCAGGTCAGAATTGATCGGGCTTCAGATGAATCCCGGGTGAATAAAGCTGCTTCAGCGGTGTGTTGTAGCAGGTTTTTCTGAGCGGATAAGGAGTGTATTTCAGTGGCAAAGTTAGATTGGACTGTAACTGCCGGAAGCGGTGTCGGTTGTATTCTTGGGCTGCTGATGTCTGTGCCGGCCTGGGCAATTGAACTGAATGTTCAGGTGCTGAGTACCTCCGGAGAGCCACTGGAAGATATGGTCGTATATGCTGAGCCACTTGATGGTCAGCAGTTACCAGCGACGGATAAAGTCATCAGTGTGGGCCAGAAAGGTAAATCTTTCGCGCCTTATGTCAGTGTGTCTCAGGCTGGTAATGACGTGCTGTTTGATAACCAGGATGACATTACCCACCATATTTACTCTGTCGACAGCGATGCCCGTTTTTCATTCAAGATCAAAGCAGGGGAGCAACGCCTGCAAAGCGGTCTGGATCAGAGCGGAGAAGTGGCAATGGGCTGCAACATTCATGACTGGATGTCCGGTTATCTGCTGCTGGTGGATACCCCTCTGTTTGGGAAAACCTCTCAAACTGGTTCTGTGAGCTTTGATACCCCTGTCACCGGGCGCTATAAGGTAACTGTCTGGCACCCTCAGCTATTGGCTGACGAAAACAGAGAAGCGCAGATAGTGGATGTGCAAAATGCGGTGCAGGTAACCGCTCAGTTGACAAGCCGTATGGATGAGGCGCCGGCGCAGGAGAGCGATGATGATTTTGATTTTCTGTCAGAGTATTAAGTGAGTTTGTGTGAAAAGCTTACAAAGTAAAATATTTACATTCTTTGTACTGCTTCTGTTATTAGTGCAGGGGGTGGCGTTCTGGACCCTGTATGCAGGTAATCAGAATCAACAAAAGCAGGAAATCAGTAACCGGCTTACCACTGCTAAAACTGTTTTCACTGAGTTGTTTTCCAGTCGGATCGAATATCTTGCAGCGTTCGCTGAAACCGTATCCAAAGACTATGGCATCAAGCAGGTGTTTAACGAAGATCAGCGCAGTTTGCTGGTTGCGCTGAATAATCACCGTAAGCGAATTAATGCGGATTTAGCGATGACGGTATCTGCTGAGGGTGTTATCAATGCTCAGCTGGTCAGTGCTGAAGAAGATGACGGCGGGCGTAAAGTTCGCCGGGGTGATGAGGTTGGTGCTGAGTTTCGTTACCCAGGCTGGCTAAAGAATCCTGAACGGGGCCACCTGTATGCGATTGGCAAAAATGTCTACCAGTTAAGTTTGTCGCCGGTGAAAGTTGGCGCTAAAACGATTGGCTGGGTGGTGTTCGGCTTCCAGGTTGACGGGCGTCTGGCGACCGAGTTTATGACCATTACCGGTCTTGAAACAGATTTTATTGTGGAAGGTGATGCCGGCTGGTGGCTGGTGGCGTCTTCATCACCGACCGCGGATGTGAAGTTTTCCGGAAGCATCATCAACGGTGATCCGGTTGATGACCAGTATATCGTTGTCGGCCATCAGATTTCTGAAGACCAGCATTTGCGGTTTGGCGTGGCCATGTACGGGCTGCGGGCAAATTTCGTTGAAGTTTTGCAGGAGCAGTGGTGGAAGCTGCTGATTCTTGCGGTCGGCACCCTGGTGTTATCACTGGCAGGGGCTTACTGGATTTCTGCCTCTATCACTCGGCCGGTAAAGCGGTTGGTTCAGCAGGCCAAAATAGTCGCCAGCGGTGATTATAATCAGACCATTAAGCTTGATGACCAAAGCGAACTGGGTCAGTTGGCTGATGAGATTAATCTTATGCAAGATGCGGTGCTCAGTCGTGAGCAGGCATTGTCCCACCGGGCCAACCATGATCCCCTGACGGATCTGCCAAACCGCAACTTCCTGAAGATCATTCTGGATTCCCTGTGCGGGCAGGAAGAGGCTTTTGGTGTGATTCAGCTGAATCTGAGCCGCCTTAAGGATGTTAACGATACGCTGGGCCATCAGGTGGGTGATTATGTCATTCAGGCGCTGGCTGACCGTCTACGCAGTGTGCAGGGTTTTCAGCTGGTGTGCCATCTGGGGGCTGATGAATTCGTGGTACTGACTGAAAACTGCCCGCTGGCTGAAGCAGAGAGTTGCGTGCAGCGCTGCCTTGATAATCTGGATGCGGCACTTGAGCCTGTTTTTGATTATCAGGGGCTGGGATTCCAGCTGCAGGTTCGCAGCGGGGTATCGCTCTACCCTCAGCACAGCAAAACCCCTGACAGCCTGCTGAGAATGTCGGATATCGCGTTGCATCATACGCGGGCAACCAGCCAGCAAGTGCAGTGGTTTGCCCCTGAGCTTGATGTGAATAGTGTAGAACGGCTGAATCTGATCAATGATCTGAAGCAGGCGATCAGTGGTGATCAGTTAGTGCTGTTTTATCAGCCAAAACTGAATCTGCAGAGCAGGGTAGTTACCCATGTTGAGGCGCTGGTTCGCTGGATTCACCCGACAATGGGCATGGTGCCGCCGGATAACTTTATTCATATTGCTGAGCAGACCGGGCAGATTAATGCACTGACGCGCTGGGTTATCCGTACTGCGCTGAATCAGTACAACGAATGGCGTGCTGAGGGGCTGGATCTTGGTGTCGCCATTAATATCTCTGCCGCTAATCTTAAAGATCCGGATTTTTACGGTTTTCTGTGTGAAACGATTCAGGAGCTGGCGGTACCTGCTGAAAAAATTACCCTGGAAGTGACAGAAAGTGCCGTGGTTGAAGATCCTGAGTCGGCCATTACATTGCTGAGCCGGTTTAAAGACTGGGGTATGCGCATTTCCATTGATGATTATGGTACCGGTTATTCCTCGCTGGCTCAGCTTAAGCAGCTACCGGTACATGAACTTAAAATTGATAAGTCATTTATTCAGCGCCTCAGTGATGATCAGTCCGATCAGATCATTGTGAAATCCACTATCGAGCTGGCCCACAGTATGGGGCTGAGTGTCGTGGCGGAAGGTATTGAAGATGAGTTTGCCCTGGACTGGCTGACTTCTAATAATTGTGAACTGGCGCAGGGCTATCATATCAGCCGCCCTCAGGCTGTTGATGCGTTGACGCCATGGCTAAAGGACCACGCCCAGCTTAATCCCCGGGAGGAGGCGTGCTAAACAAAGGCACTGTATTTGCGGCAATCGTAAGTGCCGGAGCGGTCACTCAGGTGAGCGCACTGGAAAGTAAGCTAAATGGCGTTATCGACTACCGGTTAGCGCACAGTGATACCTCTGACAGCTACCGTCAGGGTGGTGTTGGTAAGTTCGGTACAGACAATGGTGGCCAGGCGTATCTTGGTCAGGCCGGCCTGCAGTGGGTTCTGGAATGGGATTCCGGTCTGAGTTTTCATACGGTGGCCAACGGTTATTACGACGGGGAAGACAACGGGCTGGGTATAACGGAATCCTTCTTCAGGTACCGTGGCATTCCGAATGAATCCGGCCACCGGCTTCAGTCAAAAGTGGGTTTGTTTTATCCGGCAATTTCACTGGAAAATAAAGCCTTTGCCTGGGCTGCCAAAAATACCCTTAACAGTTCGACATTGAATACCTGGATCGGCGAAGAGATCCGTTTGCTTGGGGCGGAGCTAACCTGGACCCGGTTAGGCAAGCTTAATGATGCCGGTTATGACTTGAGTTTTACTGCATCAGGTTTCTTTAATAATGATCCCACCGGTGCGCTGTTAGCCTGGCATGGCTGGACCAGCAGTTCGCGTCAAACCCTGTGGGGTGAGAAGCGCAAGATACCGCCACTGGAAGCACGTCAGAGTGGCTTTAAGCTTGAGCCGCAGGCTGCTGAATCGGACCCTTTTTTAGAGCTGGATGACCGTCCTGGGTATCATTTGCAGACTCAGGTGCGCTGGTCCCGTCAGGGGGAAATCAATGCCGGTTATTATAATAATAATGCCCGGACAGATATCGTTGAGCATGGCCAGTATACCTGGCTTACCCGGTTTTATTATGTCGGTGCGCGCTGGTTGCTGGATAAGAAACTGGAGCTGACAGCCCAGTATATGACCGGTGATACCCTGATGAATGATGTATATGGCAGGCCGGTGGTCGATAATGATTACCGCAGTGCCTTTTTAATGCTGAGTAAACGTGTCGGGAAGCATCGGTTTACCGGCCGTATTGAAGAATTTTCAGTGACCGATAAAGATCAGACGGCAGGTGATAATAATGATGAATACGGAACTGCGGCGACGCTGAATTACACCTATCGGTATTCAAAGCCTTTGTTCCTGTCGGTCGAGCATACCTGGATTAATTCCGACCGTCCGGGGCGTGTCTATGCCGGTGAGCCTGCTGACCGTGAAGAGCGGCAGCTGTTGCTGGCAGTCAGGTATTTCTTTTAGAAAATACTTTTAAGCAGATATTTTTTTATACTGCAGAAACAAAAAAGCAGGGCAATGGCCCTGCTTTTTTATGCATGATGCTCAGTGGCATCAACTGAGTAAACTCAGATGGCTTTAGCTTGCTCTGGTGCATTACCGATGTAGCTGTGCGGTGTCAGTTCCTTCAGCTCATCTTTCGCGCTCTGAGGCATTTCCAGAGTATCAATAAACGCCTGAATGGTCTGTTTATTCATTTCCTGGCCACGGGTCAGTGCCTTCAGTTTCTCGTACGGCTCTTCAATGCCGTAGCGGCGCATAACAGTCTGGATTGGCTCAGCCAGTACTTCCCAGGCGTTTTCCAGATCGTCGTTCAGGCGTGCAGCATTCAGTTCCAGTTTGCTGATACCTTTCAGGCTGGCCTGATAAGCAATCATGCTGTAGCCAAAACCAACACCCATGTTGCGCAGTACGGTGGAGTCAGTCAGGTCGCGCTGCCAGCGGGAGATAGGCAGTTTCGCTGCCAGGTGTTGCATGATGGCGTTTGCGATACCCAGGTTGCCTTCAGAGTTTTCGAAGTCGATCGGGTTAACCTTGTGCGGCATGGTAGATGAGCCTACTTCGCCGGCAATGGTTTTCTGCTTGAAGTAACCCTGTGAAATGTAGCCCCATACATCGCGGTCGAAGTCGATGATAATGGTGTTGAAACGGCATACTGCATCGAACATTTCTGCGATGTAGTCATGCGGCTCGATCTGTGTGGTGTAAGGGTTGAAGCTCAGGCCGAGGCTTTCTACGAATTCCTGTGCGTTCTGCGCCCAGTCTACATCCGGGTAAGCAGACAGGTGAGCATTGTAGTTGCCGACAGCACCGTTAATCTTGCCCAGAAGTTCAGCGTTTTGCAGCTGTTTGATCTGGCGCTGCAGACGGTAAGCAACGTTAGCCATTTCTTTACCGACCGTGGTTGGTGAAGCAGTCTGGCCGTGGGTACGGGACAGCATTGGCTGTTCTGCAAAATCGCGGCCCAGTTTAGCGATCTCGTCAGTAACCTGTTGCATCAGTGGTAGCATAACCGCCTGACCCTGTTTCAGCATCAGTGCGTGAGACAGGTTGTTGATGTCTTCTGACGTGCAGGCAAAGTGTACGAATTCGCTCACTGCAGCCAGCTCAGCGTTGTCCTGAATGCGTTCTTTGATCAGGTATTCAACCGCTTTAACGTCGTGGTTGGTGGTACGCTCAATTTCTTTAACGCGGTTAGCTTCAGTTTCGCCGAAGTTATCAACCAGTTGGTTCAGCACGGCGTTCGCAGCATCGCTCAGTGCCGGTACTTCAGTGATTTGTGGGTGAGCGGCCAGTTTTTGCAACCAGCGTACTTCCACTTCAACACGGGCTTTGATCAGACCGAATTCGCTGAATACCGGACGCAGGTCAGCTGTTTTACTGCCGTAGCGGCCGTCGACGGGGGAAATAGCAGTTAAAGAAGAGAGATCCATAACGAGGCATTACCTGATGAATTAAATTTTGAGCGCGAATTATAGCGAAAACGCCGGGAGAGGAAAATCCGCCCAGCGTCTTTTTACACATTCATAAGTTGCACTGGCAAGTTTTATATTGCCGGTTCAGCGTCCGGTGATATCCGTAATGGCAGGGCGAATGCGGGATTTAAAAAATAGCAGTTGCCAGCGCTTGCCACCACTCTGGCGCCACAGTACTGCGGCACGGATGCCTGCCAGTAGCAATGCACGGATCTTATCTGCGTTTTCCGCATTTTGCAGATGGCGGGGTTCGCCGGTTACCTGAATGCGGAATTTAAAGGTGCTCAGGGTATCCTGATAAAGGCTGGCCAGATTAGCAATGATCGTCGGGTGTGTCAGGGTCGCCGCGTTATCAATCAGGTTTTCCTGATCATTAAAGTATTTTGCCTGCTGTTCAATTTTTAGCAGCCGTTCAGCAATGGTATTGAGAAGCTCGGGCTGTTTATTGAGCTTCTTTTCCAGGTGCAGCAGGCTGAGGGCGTAACGGATGACGTCCTGATTCTGCTTGGAGCGGTCTTTGTCGATCAGTTCCTGCAGGTGGCGGAAGCCCGGACCGAGGTTGATCGGCAGGGCGCGTTCACCTCCGTAGATTTCTGCAGTGCTGTCCGGGTTTGTGATGAACACGCTGCGAATACAGGTTTCCAGGTTGCTTTGCTGCACCATGCCACGGGTTGCGATCTGCTCGACCAGGCTGGCTGCCTGAAACAGGCCGGCCAGCGCAATTGCCTGATTATGTGTTGCCTGTGACATGATGTGTCTAGCCTCGCTTACCGGTTGTTTCAATGACGCCGCCGCCAAGACACACTTCATCTGCGTAAAAAACGACGGACTGGCCAGGTGTGACGGCGCGTTGTGGTTCATCAAAGCGGATCAGGTAGCCACCGTTTTCACCGGCTTCTATCGTGCATGCCTGATCGTCCTGACGGTAACGGACTTTGGCTTTGCAGCGCAGTGGCAATTCAGCCGGTGCTTCTGAAATCCAGAAAATGTCGCTGGCGGTGAGCCAGTCGCTGAACAGCAGTTCGTGGGAGGTGCCCTGTACGGCGATCAGTACATTACGGTCCAGATCTTTCTCTGCAACAAACCACGGGACTTCCGGATAGTTTTTCAGGCCGCCGATGCCCAGGCCCTGACGCTGGCCGATAGTGTGATACATCAGTCCCTGGTGCTTGCCGATCACGTCGCCATCCGGGGTTTCGATGTTACCCGGTTGTGCCGGCAGGTACTGTTTCAGGAAGTCGCTGAAACGGCGTTCACCAATAAAGCAAATGCCTGTGCTGTCTTTTTTGTTGTGCGTGATCAGATCGTGTTCTTCGGCCAGGCGACGGACTTCCGGCTTTTCCAGTTCTCCCACCGGGAACAGGGTCATTGCCAGTTCTTCGCTGCCGACCTGATGCAGGAAGTAGCTCTGATCCTTGTTGTTATCCAGGCCTTTCAGCAGGCAGGCGTGCCCGTTGATATCGCTGCGGCGTACATAGTGACCGGTGGCGATTTTATCGGCACCCAGTGTCTGGGCGTATTCAAGGAAGGCCTTAAATTTAATTTCACGGTTACACAGAATGTCCGGGTTCGGTGTGCGGCCGGCTTTGTATTCTTCAAGAAAATGTTCGAAGACGTTATCCCAGTATTCAGCTGCAAAGTTTGCGGTGTGCAGGGTGAGGCCCAGCTTGTCGCAAACCGCCTGTGCATCTGCCAGATCGTCCATGGCTGTGCAATAGTCGGTACCGTCATCTTCATCCCAGTTTTTCATGAACAGGCCTTCAACCTGATAGCCCTGTTGCTGCAAAAGCAGAGCGGAAACAGATGAATCAACACCGCCGGACATGCCGACAATGACTTTGGTATTGGCGTTATTACTCATAAAAAATACTGGCTCGTAATGGCTGTGTGCAAAATTCTAATATGGGGATGCGGGTGGCAATATTAAAGCTTAATCATGGATAAAATTCAGCGGATAGCGCTGACCTTCCAGATAGTCATCAAGGCATTGCAGAACAGTTGGACTGCGCAGGTCATCCCTGCGGGCGATCAGTTCGTCATAGGTCAGCCATAAGGCTCGTTCAATGCCTGTATCCAGTTCAGCATCCGGCTGTTCTGAAATTGCCCGGGCGATAAAGGTGAAGCGGTGATATACCGTACCGTTACCCGGTGCTTTGTAAACGTACATGCCCAGAAGTGCTTCAGGCTCCACATGCCAGCCTGTTTCTTCAAGTGTTTCCCGTCTGGCTGCTTCGATGAAGCTTTCATTCGCTTCCAGGTGGCCGGCAGGCTGATTAATTACCAGTTTGTTAAGAGTAGGGGAGTGTTCCTCTACAAACAGGAAGCGTCCCTGATCTTCTACGATGGTGGCAACGGTGGCGTGTGGAGTCCAGCGCATGGGTGTAAAATATCCATATAGGTTATGACTTTTTAGGTGGACAACCTTAGCATTTCTGGTCATGCTTTTCCTGAGTTTTAAATAGTCATTTTTGTGTTTGTGGTACGGAGTTTCAGGTGGTCAGCAATATCATCAAAGTTCAGCAGGAAGATTTCGATATCAGCGGTTTAAATGCCTTAATCCGGGACGATGATGGTAGTCATGGGGCGATAGTCACCTTTACCGGTATCGTCCGGGAAATGGCCAGCGGCCCTGGGCTGCTCGCCATGGAACTTGAGCATTATCCGGGCATGACTGAGAAGTCACTGGAGAAGATTGCGTTGCAAGCCCGGGAACGCTGGGATCTGGGGTCGATCGTGATTGTTCACCGTGTCGGCAGGCTGGCGCTGAATGACAATATTGTATTTGTGGGTGTGGCCAGTCCTCACAGGGTTGCTGGTTTTGCAGCGGCTCAGTTCATTATGGATTATCTGAAGCGTGACGCGCCTTTCTGGAAAAAAGAGATTACCGAGCAGGGTGAGGCCTGGGTAGCTGCAAAGGACAGCGACCTGGAGCGTGCCGATGCCTGGGACAAATAGTTTACAGAAAAATTAACGTTTGGAATGATTGCGCCCGGCTCTGTTGCCGGGCTTTTTATTTGCACGGCTCGCTGTTTGCTTGCGGCTGTTACTGTGTCTTGACGGTGAGCGGCGGTTTGGTTTGTCTGTTTGCGTGGCAGGCAAAAAGACCGTTTCAGTGCGGCTTTCACCGGGTTTCAGGGATTCCAGCTTCCAGTCGCCAATACTGGCTCTGATCAGTCGCAGTGTCGGGAAGCCGACGGCTGCCGTCATGCGCCTTACCTGCCGGTTCTTACCTTCACTGATGGTCAGCTCAAGCCAGCTGGTAGGTTTGTTTTTACGTTCGCGGATAGGAGGATTACGGGGCCAGATATCCGGTTCGTTAATCAGTCGTGCTTTTGCCGGCCGGGTTTTTCCATCCTTCAGCTCGACACCTTCGCGCAGTTTCTTCAGAGCAGCTTCGTCAATCTCGCCTTCTACCTGTGCCCAGTAGGTTTTTGCCATTTTGAATTTAGGGTTGGCAAGCTGGTGCTGTAACTGACCGTCGTCGGTGAGAATTAATAATCCTTCGGAATCGTAATCAAGCCGGCCGGCGGCATAAACACCGGGCTGATTGATAAAGTCAGCCAGGGTGCCCCGTCCTTCGTTGTCAGTAAACTGGGTGAGCACCTGGAAGGGCTTATTAAAAAGTATGACGTTGGACATTTGTAGGACGGTAACCTGAAAACTATATTTAAATCTGACTGGACGGAAGCTGGATTCCGTATTCTTCTGTGCCGAAGCTTATGGATTAACGGCTCTGACCTGTACTCAGAATTTTCCGGACGTAAGTATACGTGGAGTAAGCTATGGCATACCAATATATTCGTGTTCCTGAGGGTGAGAAAATAACATTTACCGGCGACAACCTGATTCAGGTGCCTGACCGGCCGGTGATTCCGTTTATCGAAGGCGACGGGATCGGAACAGATGTATCGCCGGTAATGATTGAGGTTGTTGATGCTGCGGTAAAGCAGGCTTATGGCGGCAGTAAGAAAATAGCCTGGATGGAGGTGTATGCAGGCGAGAAGGCGACGCAGGTTTATGATCAGGACACCTGGTTGCCGGATGAGACATTGCAGGCATTTAAGGAATTTGCAGTAGGCATTAAAGGCCCCCTGACGACACCGGTAGGCGGGGGAATCCGTTCACTGAATGTTGCCCTGCGTCAGGAGCTGGATTTGTATGTGTGCCAGCGTCCGGTGCGCTGGTTCCAGGGCGTGCCCAGTCCGGTGGTGAATCCCGGTGATGTTGATATGGTGATTTATCGGGAGAATTCCGAAGATATTTATGCCGGCGTTGAATGGCAGGCGGGTACCGCTGAGGCGCAAAAAGTCATCGATTTTCTGCAGCAGGAAATGGGGGTTACCAAAATCCGCTTTGATCAGATGTGCGGTATAGGCATTAAACCGGTTTCAGAAGAAGGTACCAAGCGCCTGGTGCGTAAGGCGTTACAGTATTGCGTGGATAATGATCGAAGGTCTCTCACGCTGGTCCATAAAGGCAATATCATGAAGTTTACTGAAGGTGCTTTTAAGGAGTGGGGTTACGAACTGGCGAAAGAAGAGTTTGGTGCGCAGCTTATGGATGGAGGCCCGTGGATGAGTTTCAGAAATCCGGACAGCGGGCGTGAGATAGTGGTTAAAGATGTCATTGCGGATGCAATGTTGCAGCAGATATTGCTGAGGCCAGCTGAATATGATGTTGTTGCGACCCTGAATCTTAATGGTGATTATCTTTCAGATGCGCTGGCTGCAGAAGTGGGTGGTATTGGTATTGCACCCGGTGCCAATTTGTCTGACCGGGTTGCTATCTTTGAGGCGACTCACGGCACGGCGCCAAAATATGCCGGTAAGGATATGGTTAATCCAGGGTCGATTATCCTCTCTGCCGAAATGATGCTGCGTCATCTTGGCTGGCTTGAGGCGGCTGATCTGATCATTAAAGGGATGGATGGTGCTATTGCGGCTAAAACTGTTACCTATGACTTTGAGCGTCTGATGGACGGCGCGACTAAGGTTTCCAGCTCAGGTTTCGGCGAGGCAATTATCAACCATATGGGGTGAGGGCAGGTATGGCGCTGATTTAGAATCGGGCACAAAAAAGGCAGCGTAAGCTGCCTTTTATCGTTTGAAGTGGTAGGAAGTTGCTTATGAATTTTCCGCTTCTTCCAGTGCCGTAACTTCAATAGGTTTGATGTTGATCGCGTGAATACCCTTAGGACCCGGTGTCGTCTCAAAACTCACTTCCTGGCCAGCTTTTAAGCTTTTGTAGCCATCGATCAGAATGACCGAGTAGTGAGCAAATAAGTCTTCATCATGTTCTTGCGATATAATAAATCCAAAGCCTTTGGCGTTATTGAACCACTTGACTTTCCCTGTGTACATTGGTGTCCCCCAATTTCCGATTAAAACTGTGACCCTAAGCTCCGTGGGTCTGTTAACTGAACGACCTCTGTTGATACAATGTACTACAGCTGAGGTGCTTCCATGTTTCTGAAAATGTCTCGCAGGGACTACCGATACAACAAATTTATTATTCCTCCTGCAAAAAAAATTATAACATTCTTCGGACTTAGACGAGCATTACAAGACTCCCCATTATGAGATATAAAAATTGGTAAATATTGTGAAATGTGATATGCGTCATTTACAAGCAGCAATCCGTTGCTCTGCCGACGATCAGGATCCACATGATCATGGTACCGGCGTAGTCGAAGAGGTTGCAAAGCCTGAACTAAAACGTCCTTCAATGTACCAAGTACTATTGATGAACGATGACTATACTCCGATGGACTTTGTGGTGGAAATACTAATGGTTTTTTTCTCTATGAATCAAGAAAAAGCCACACAAGTTATGTTAACGGTCCATACTAAGGGTAAAGCTGTGTGCGGTGTATATACCCGGGATGTCGCAGAAACAAAAGCAACACAGGTGAATCAGTACGCTAAGGAGAGTAAGCACCCGTTGCTGTGTGAAGTCGAGCAAGCGTAGCGGAGCGATAATTATGTTGAATAAAGAATTAGAAGATACGCTAAGTGTGGCTTTTAATAGTGCTCGTGCAAAACGTCATGAATTTATGACGGTTGAGCATCTGTTGCTGGCTTTGTTAGATAATTCAGAGGCCCATTCTGTATTGCAGGCATGTGGCGTAGATGTAGATAAGTTAAGAGTCTCCCTGTCATCTTTTATTGAAGATACCACCCCGTTACTGCCGGATAACATCCCGGACCTTGAAACCCAGCCTACGCTTGGTTTTCAGCGTGTGCTTCAGCGGGCGGTATTCCATGTACAGTCTTCCGGTAAGTCTGAAGTAACCGGCGCTAATGTGCTGGTGGCTATATTCAGTGAGCAGGAAAGTCAGGCTGTGTATGTTCTGCAGCAACAGGGCATTGAACGAATTGATATCGTTAATTATATCTCTCACGGTATTTCCAAAGTTTCTGATTCAGAAGAGCCGCCTGCGCTGGATGATCTCAGTGAAGCGAACCCTTCCACTGAGAAAGATAAGAGCCCGCTGGCGAATTATGCGGTGAATCTTAATAAAGAGGCGGAAGCGGGTAATATTGATCCGCTGGTTGGCCGTGATGATGAGATTGAGCGGGTAGTACAGATTCTGTCCCGCCGTCGTAAGAATAATCCGTTGCTGGTGGGTGAAGCCGGTGTCGGTAAAACAGCCATTGCTGAAGGTCTTGCAAAGTTAATCATCGAAGGCTCGGTTCCGGAAGTGATTTCCGAGAGCACGGTGTATTCTCTGGATCTTGGTGCATTGCTGGCCGGTACTAAATACCGCGGTGATTTCGAGAAGCGCCTTAAAGGCCTGCTGAATGAAATCCGTAAGCTGGACCATGCGATCCTGTTTATTGATGAGATACATACCATTATCGGTGCGGGTGCTGCTTCCGGCGGTTCCATGGATGCTTCCAATTTGCTCAAGCCTTTGCTGAGTTCCGGTCAGTTACGCTGTATCGGTTCTACAACCTTCCAGGAATTCCGCGGCATCTTCGAAAAAGACCGTGCACTGGCGCGCCGTTTCCAGAAGGTAGATGTGCTTGAGCCGTCGGTCGATGATACTTACCGCATTCTGCAGGGGCTGCGCAGCCGTTTCGAAGAGCATCATGAAATCTCTTATACTGATAATGCGCTTCGGGTCGCTTCAGAGCTGGCTGACCGTTACATCAATGATAAACATATGCCGGATAAGGCAATCGATGTGATCGATGAAGCCGGTGCCTATCAGCGCCTGGTGCCTGAAGATAAACGTGCCGAGCTGATCGATGTGGCTGAAGTAGAAAGTGTGGTTGCCAAGATTGCCCGTATTCCGGTAAACAACGTGACCGCTTCAGATAAAGAACAGCTGAAGAAGCTGGATAAGAATCTGAAGATGGTTGTATTGGGGCAGGATCAGGCAATCGATACGTTGTCTGCGGCTATTAAGTTGTCCCGTGCGGGCCTTAAAGAGCCGAATAAGCCAGTAGGTTCATTCCTGTTCTCTGGTCCTACCGGTGTGGGTAAAACGGAGGTAACTACTCAGTTGGCCCGTATCATGGGTATCGAGCTGATTCGCTTTGATATGTCGGAGTACATGGAGCGCCATACGGTTTCCCGTCTGATCGGTGCACCACCGGGATATGTTGGCTATGACCAGGGCGGTCTGCTGACTGAAGCGGTTACCAAGTCTCCGCATTCTGTATTGCTGCTGGATGAGATTGAAAAGGCCCATCCGGAAGTCTTCAACTTGCTGTTACAGGTAATGGATAACGGTACCCTGACGGATAACAACGGCCGTAAGGCGGATTTCCGTAACGTTATATTGGTAATGACCACCAATGCCGGTGTTGAACAGATGAGCCGTGCCTCAATCGGCTTTACGCATCAGGACCATACCACTGACGGTATGGAGGCTATTAAGAAGATGTTCACCCCTGAATTCCGTAACCGTCTGGACGGTATTATTCAGTTCAAGGCGCTGCCGATGGATGTTATTAAAGGTGTGGTTGATAAGTTCCTTACCGAGCTGCAGGTTCAGCTTGATGATAAGGGCGTTCAGCTTAATATCGATGATGCAGCCCGCACCTGGCTGGCTGAGAAGGGCTATGATGAAACCATGGGTGCCCGTCCGATGCAGCGTCTGATTCAGGAGCAGTTGAAGAAGCCGCTGGCGGAAATGATTCTGTTTGGCGAATTGTCTGAAGAGGGCGGTGAAGTCGAAATCAGCGTTGATGATAACAATGAGCTGGTGCTTGATGTGGTGGCAGCAATGGCTTAATTGCTGTTGCTCCGCTGGCAAAGCCAGGACATAAAAAAACCGCTTGTGAGAACAAGCGGTTTTTTTTATTAAGGTCGGCGCTGGCGGACAGCTATTGATGCTTCAGTAAACAGCAGTTAGCTAATAAGTTGCAGAGCCGGAAAACCGTAATTAGCGGGCGCGGTAGGTGATGCGGCCTTTGGTCAGATCGTAAGGTGTCAGCTCAACTTTTACCTTATCGCCGGTCAGGATGCGGATGTAGTTTTTACGCATTTTGCCGGAGATATGTGCAGTCACAACGTGACCGTTTTCAAGTTCTACGCGAAACATGGTGTTAGGCAGTGTGTCGGTGACAACGCCTTCCATTTCAATACTATCTTCTTTGGACATTCAGTACCTACCTAGGTTGCTAATATTTGAAGCGCCGTATTTTGCCTCATTTGTCTGGTATATCAAAGAGATTTCTCTGCATATTCTTTGCATATGTCGATTTGGATCATACATCTACGTTTAACCACTCCCCCTGCAGCAACATTTCCAGTGGTCGGAAGCTGGTTTTGTATGACATTTTCTGGCAATCGCGCACCCAGTAACCCAGATAAAGATAGTCTTTATCCTGGCGAAGTACCTCTTCAATCTGCCATAAAATTGCATAGCTACCGAGGCTGCGGCGGGTCTGTTCCGGATCGAAAAACGTATAGATCGCAGACAACCCCTGTATCAGGTCATCAATCACCGCGATGCCGATCAGCTGCTTATCCGGCAGTCTGAATTCGATAAAGCATCCCTGTTGCTGGCTTTCTACCAGAAAGGTACTGAACTGGCTCTGGCTGGGAGGGTACATATCGCCATCAGCGTGCCTGGCCTCAATGTAACGGGCATACAGATCATAGTATTCATCGGTAAAGCGGGTGGCTGACTGGCTTACCCGTAAATCTTTGTTACGGTTCCAGATTCGTTGCTGGCTTTTGCTGCGGTGAAACTCCCTGACAGGAATACGCACAGAAATACATGCCTGACAGTGGTTACAGTAAGGGCGGTAAATATGTTTGCCGCTGCGTCTGAAGCCAAGATCGGATAGCTGGCTGTAGGCATCAGTGGCAATGATTTCGTGGGGGTCCACAAACAGTGTTTTTGCCTGAACGCCGTCCAGATAGCTGCATTCATGTTCCGGCGTAGTATAGAAGTGTAACGTTTTGAGATTCGTCACTGGCTGCTCACTATGTCGTCTGTTGCCAAATCGAATTGCCAGGAATGTGTGCAGGGCATATCCAGATAGCGATCAAGGTATTGCTTAAATTCCGTTCTGGGGATGACCTCTGCTCCCAGGCTCGCCAGGTGATCGTTATAAACCTGACAGTCAATTAAAGCATAGCCCCATTTTTGCAGTTGTTTGGCAAAAAATACGTATGCAATTTTCGACGCATCCGTGCGGCGGCTGAACATGGATTCACCGAAAAACAGTTTGCCGATGGCAATGCCGTAGAGGCCGCCGACCAGTTGGCCGTCTTCCCGAACCTCCACAGAGTGTGCGTGCCCCAGCCGGTGAAGATTGATATATGCCTGCTGAATGTCTTCAGTGATCCAGGTTTCCGGCTGGCCGGGTCTCGGTTCAGCGCAGGCTTTTATGACTGCAGCGAAGTCGTTATCAAAACTGACGTCAAAGCCCTCGCGGCGTATGCGTTTGCGCAGGCTTTTGGACAAATGGATGGCTTCAGGACGCATCACGCAGCGGGGATTGGGAGACCACCAGAGAATAGGCTCATCATCGGCAAACCAGGGGAAGATGCCCTGACGGTAAGCACTTAAAAGTCTTTCCGGGCTGAGGTCGGCGCCGGCAGCAAGCAGGCCGTTGGGTTCTTCCAGTGCTTCTTCAATTGGCGGGAAGCTGCATTCGGGTGTAAGCCAGGGAATCATGGTGAGGCTATAAATCCTGATTAAAAAATAACGGCGTCCTGAAAGACGCCGTTAATGTATAGCAAAAGGCCTGATAAAGATCAGTTATCCAGGAAGGTTTCTGCGTCCAGAGCCGCCATGCAGCCAAAGCCTGCAGATGTGATTGCCTGACGGTACACGTGGTCTGCAACATCGCCGGCGGCGAAAATGCCAGGAATGGATGTTTGTGTCGCGTTACCACTGGTGCCGGAGTTGATGGTCAGGTAGCCATCTTTCATATCCAGCTGGCCTTCGAAAATGCCGGTGTTTGGCTGGTGGCCAATGGCAATGAATACACCTTCCAGTTCCAGATCCTGAGTACTGTCATCCAGTTTGTTTTTAATCCGGATGCCGGTAACACCCATCTCATCGCCCAGTACTTCATCCAGAGTGTTATTCCAGATGATGTTGATGTTGCCGTTTTCAGCACGGTCGAGCACTTTATCCTGAAGGATTTTTTCGGCGCTGAAGCTGTCACGACGGTGGATCAGCGTGACTTCTGCTGCGATGTTAGACAGGTACAGTGCTTCTTCAACGGCAGTGTTACCACCGCCAACGACGGCTACTTTTTTGCCCCGGTAGAAAAAGCCGTCGCAGGTGGCACAGGCGCTGACACCTTTGCCCATAAAGGCTTCTTCTGATGGCAGGCCAAGATATTTGGCCGATGCCCCGGTCGCAATGATCAGTGCGTCACAGGTGTATTCACCCATGTCGCCCACCAGGCGGAAAGGGCGTTGAGTGAGTTCGGTAGTGTGGATGTGATCGAACAGTACCTGGGTATCAAACCGTTCAGCGTGGGCCTGCATACGCTGCATAAGTTCAGGTCCCTGTACGCCGTCAACATCGCCGGGCCAGTTATCGACGTCAGTGGTGGTTGTCAGCTGACCGCCGGCCTGCATACCGGTAATGACGACCGGGTTAAGGTTAGCGCGGGCTGCATATACAGCAGCGGTGTAACCGGCCGGACCTGAACCAAGGATAATAAGGCGGTGATGTTGTACTTCACTCATAAGAAACGTCCACTCAGATAGCTGGGTAAAAGCCAGGGTTAAGTCAGGCAGGATAAAGAACGTGTTACAAATGTGCCTGAGGCCGTTCAGCCGGTCATGATTCCGGCGGATAATCTGGCATAAAATCAGTGGCCTATTATGCCTGTTTTCCGTTTCGAGACAAATTGTCCGTCATCAATTCCGCCGATGGTCATAAAACACCTGTTTAAGTGCTAATTAATTACCGCAGGCTGTGGGGCTGGCGGCGCAATTATGCTATTTTTCCGGTATATGTTTTATGTTTGTGTGTGAGGGAATTTCGTTGAGTCAAAACAATCAGTTAAGCACCGAATCTTTTACAGATCTTGTCGCCCGGGTGATGAAAGAAGGCGGCATCATACTCTGGATCGGTTTAGCTGTTTTTATGCAGTTAGCGATGTTTGGCTATGACAGGCGTGATTCCGGCTGGTCACATTTAGGCTATCAGCCTGAAGCGCGAAATTTTACCGGACAAACCGGTGCCTGGCTGGCGGACCTGCTGTTCTCCATGGTGGGTGTGGCTGCCTGGATTGTTCCCGCGCTGCTGGTCTATCCGGCGATTAAATTTTTCTTCCGTAAACAGGCAACACTGATAGATGCCATTCCGTTTGTGATGGTGCGTTTAGTTGGCCTGGTACTGTTTCTGTGTTGTCTGGCGACGCTGGCTGCCACGCATCTTTCCAATGCCGGTGATACTTTACCGTTCAGTATGGGCGGCGTGATTGGTCAGGCTATTTCTGATCTGACTGTCAGCCTGTTCAGTCTGGTGGGTGGCACCGTTGTTCTGTGGACGCTGCTGTTATTTGCCCTGACGTTGTTTCTTGAAGTGTCCTGGGTGGCGGTGCTTGAAGGTATGGGGCGTTTTGCCCTTAATCTGACAGACAAAGTGTTAGGCCGTGACGTCGCCAGTGATGATGTTGTTCAGGAACATGCAGCTGTTGATTCTGAAATTGCCTATCAGCCTGAAATGGTTGCCAAACCACTACCGATCGTTGAAGAGCCGCCGGTACAGGAAACGCCGGTATCCGAATCAGAGTTTATGATTGAAGAGCGCCCGTCGGTACTGGATAAACTGAAGTCACTGTTTTCCCGCAAGCGGGCAGATACTGAAGTCGATGAATATGTAACTGATGATGGCACTGACTTGCAGGGTGGTGGACGTCGCGAGCCAAGCTTTAATCTGGAGCAGACCCAGGCTGCTGATGTTAACGATCCTTTGTTTGCGCCCCTTGATCAACAACCACGCCGTGCTGAACAGCAACAGGATCTGAACTTGCGACTGGAACCTGCAGCATCCCGTCGACCGGCTGATGCGCGGCCGCCATCACAGCGTTCGCAACCAGTGGCAGAGCAGGCGCCACAACCGGTAGGGGATATTCTGCAACGGGCAGTGCCGCAGCGGGAGGCCGTACCTACTCAGGATGCGCTTAGTCGCCCGGAATCGCTTGCACCCCGTCAGCCTGCCGTTCAGCCAAGTGCTCAGCAAGCTGCACAGCCAACAGTTCAGCGGACTGAAGCAGCCCGTCAGGCTGCGCCGGCTGAAGCTGAGATTGATCCGGATTCTGTGCCAATCGTGGGTATGGAAACTGCTGCGCCGACTGCGCCTGTTGCCGCAACTGCTCAGCAGGCTGCTTATGCTGACAGTGAGCAGCGTAAGGGTGTGAAAATTGTACCGCTGTCAGAAGCGCATGTGCCTATGAAGGATAACGAACTTGGGCTTGATAAGGCGGCAATGACCAAACGCCGCCAGCCGCGCCGTAAAATTCCTTCAATGGATCTGATGGATCCGCCTGAACTGAAGCAGGAACACTGTTATACCGATGAGCAGCTGGAACAGATGTCCCGTTTGCTGGAAAGCAAGCTGAAAGACTTTGGCATTGTGGCCGAAGTGGTTGAAGTGAACCCTGGTCCGGTTATCACCCGTTTTGAGTTGCAGCCAGCACCGGGTGTGAAAGCCAGTCGTATTACTAATTTAGCGAAAGATCTGGCCCGCTCCATGGCCGTGATGAGCGTGCGGGTGGTTGAGGTTATTGCCGGTAAGTCGGTCATCGGTATAGAGATTCCAAACGAAGAGCGCCAGATGGTGCGCCTCAGTGAAGTACTGAATTCCAAACCGTATATTGAGGCGTCCTCCAAGCTAACGCTGGGGCTGGGTAACGATATTGCAGGTAACCCGGTTGTTGCTAACCTGGCGAAGATGCCTCACCTGCTGGTGGCAGGTACCACCGGTTCCGGTAAGTCAGTCGGGGTTAATGCCATGTTGCTTAGCCTGTTGTACAAGGCGACTCCGGAAGAAGTGCGTCTGATGTTGGTTGACCCGAAGATGCTTGAGCTTTCAATTTATGAAGGTATCCCGCACCTGCTGGCACCGGTGATCACCGATATGAAAGAAGCTGCCGGTGGTTTGCGCTGGTGTGTGGCGGAGATGGAACGCCGTTACCGGATTATGGCCAAGATGGGCGTGCGTAATATTGCCGGCTTTAACGATAAGTTGCAGGAAGCCCGGGACCGTGGTGAACCGCTTCTCGACCCACTGTGGAATCCGGAAGAAGAGGGGCTGCCGGCGGATTCGCCAGCACCTTATCTGGAATCTTTCCCATACATCGTGGTCTGTATCGATGAGTTTGCTGACATGATGATGGTCGTGGGTAAGAAGGTTGAAGAGCTGATTGCCCGTATCGCTCAGAAAGCACGGGCAGCCGGTATTCACCTGATTCTGGCAACCCAGCGGCCGTCTGTTGATGTTATAACCGGCCTGATCAAGGCCAACGTACCGACCCGGATAGGCTTCCAGGTCTCCTCAAAAATTGATTCACGGACGATTCTGGACCAAAGCGGTGCCGAGCATTTGCTGGGTAACGGTGACATGCTCTATCTGCCGGCTGGCAGCAGCCTGCCGAACCGTGTTCACGGTGCGTTTGTCAGTGATGATGAAGTGCACCGGGTGGTGGAAGCCTGGAAGAAGATTGGCAGCCCTGAATACCTGATTCACGATCTGTCTGAAATGGTCGAAGGTGGTGGCAGTGGTGGCGGTAGCTTTGGTGGCGATGATGAGCAGGACGCTTTGTACGATGAAGCGGTGGCCTTTGTGACAGAGACCCGTAAAGCGTCGATTTCATCGGTACAGCGCCGGTTGAAGATCGGTTATAACCGTGCAGCAAGAATGATAGAAACAATGGAAGCGGCAGGCGTAATTTCCAGCGCCGGCAGTAATGGTGCCCGTGAGGTGCTGGCGCCGCCTCCGCCTAAGGATTAATGCATGTTAAATACGTTTGTAAAACGCGGTATGCAGCTGGCCGGTGCCGTGGCACTGGCGGGTTGGGTGGGATTTGCTTCAGCGGAAGCGGATCTGAATAAAGATGCCAGCGCTGAGCTGCAGGGGTTATTAAGCAGTTTTAACAGCCTGAGCGCTGAGTTTGAGCAAGTTTCAGTGGCCGGTGACAGTCGCCGTACTGAACAGTCCCGCGGGGAGCTGGTGGTTGCTAAACCTGATCGCTTCAGCTGGCTGGCGAAGGAGCCATTTCCGCAACAGATTATCAGCGATGGTGAATACATCTGGATTTATGATCCGGACCTTGAGCAGGCAACCCGTAAAAAGGCCGATCAGCAAAATGCCGGTGTGCCGGCGCTGATTCTCAATGGTCAGGTTGATGAGCTGCGCGAGACTTACAAAATCCGCCTGATTCATGAAGAAGGTGATAATAAGCTGTTTGAGCTGCTGCCGAAAAGTGATCAGGAAATTTTCACCCGGGTACGGCTGCTCTTTACTGAAGGCGTGATTGCTGAGTTACAACTGGAAGATTCTCTGGGTCAGCGCAGCTCAGTTCAGTTTTTTGAGCAGCAGCTGAATCCTGTTATCAGTGAATCTCAGTTCCGTTTTGATGTTCCCGAAGGTACTGACGTAATGTACGATCACGGCGCAGAAAACGGTATTGACGGAGCGAATTAATGGCAGATCTGTTCAGCGATCTGGAAAATGATGCCTATCAGCCACTGGCGGCAAGAATGCGGCCAGTGAAGCTGGCTGATTATTGTGGACAGCAGCACCTTCTGGGGGACGACAAGCCGCTGCGTAAGGCGCTTGAGCAGGGCGCTGTGCACTCAATGATTCTCTGGGGGCCGCCCGGAGTGGGTAAAACCACGCTGGCCAAGCTGCTGGCGCATCATGTGGATGCGCACTTTATCATTTTGTCTGCAGTGCTGAGCGGGGTTAAGGATATCCGTGCAGCGGTAGATCAGGCACAGCAGGTAAAGGCCCAGTCAGGTCGCAAAACGATTCTGTTTGTCGACGAGGTGCACCGCTTCAATAAATCCCAGCAGGATGCTTTCCTGCCGTACATTGAAGATGGCACTTTTATTTTTGTCGGTGCCACCACTGAAAACCCTTCATTTGAATTAAACAACGCACTGTTGTCACGGGCGCGGGTGTATTTGCTGCGCAGCCTGAATGACAGTGATATTTTGCAATTGCTGGAAAGGGCCATTAATGACCCTGATAAAGGGGTGTCCCAGCAACCGCTTATTTTCGGCGAAGGTGCGCTGAATAAGCTGGCTCAGGCTGCTGACGGCGATGGCCGCCGCGGTCTGAATCTGCTGGAAATAGCCGCCGACCTCGCTGAGCATCGGCCTGACGGTTATCACGTCGACCAGGCAGTTATCGAAGAAGTCCTAAAATCCAGCGCCCGTCGTTATGACAAACAGGGCGACCTGTTTTACGACATGATTTCTGCATTTCATAAATCCGTGCGGGGCTCTTCACCGGACGGTGCCCTCTACTGGTATTGCCGGATGCTGGATGGCGGTTGTGATCCTCTTTATGTGGCCCGTCGGCTGGTGGCGATTGCTTCCGAAGATATCGGTAATGCGGATCCCCGGGCGATGCAGGTTGCTCTGTCAGCCTGGGATGCATTTGAGCGTGTCGGCCCGGCAGAAGGTGAAAGGGCGATTGCTCAGGCGGCTATCTACTGTGCCAGTGCGCCTAAAAGTAATGCGGTGTATATGGCATTTAATCAGGCGAAGGCAGATGTTCGTGAAGATCCTGGCTATGAAGTGCCGGAACATTTGCGTAATGCGCCAACAAGCCTGATGGCTGATCTGGGTTATGGTGCTGAGTATCGTTATGCTCATAATGAACCTGAAGCCTATGCGGCTGGCGAAAATTACCTGCCGGAAGAAATTGCCCAGCGTCGCTACTATCACCCGGAACCCCGCGGGCTGGAAATTAAAATTGCCGACAAGCTTGAATACCTGCGTGCACTGGATGCTGCCAGTGATAAACAGCGCTACCGTTAAGGAGACAGTATGCTGCAGCTGGTGTTTGTTGCGTTAGGCGGCGCGTTGGGCGCTCTGGCCCGTTACTGGGTCAGCAACCATATCGTCAGTAATGCCCGTTATGAACTGCCTTACGGAACGCTGCTGTGTAACGTGCTGGGCTCATTCCTGATGGGGGTCTGTTTCGTACTGGTGCTGGAAAAAGCCAAGCTCAGCCCGGAGATGAGGCCGTTGCTGATGGTAGGTTTTATGGGCGCTTTCACAACTTTTTCTACCTTCTCGCTGGAAGCCGTGACCCTGTTGCAAGAAGGGCATATAATGTCTGCCGCAGTGTATGTGTTACTTAGTGTTTTACTGTGCCTGCTGGCGTTATATGCCGGTTTATGGTTTACCCGCTTAATCTGATTAAGGTTATATCTGACATCATGCTAGATCCTAAATTTATTCGTTCAAATCCTGAGGAAGTCGCACAGTTACTGGTTAAAAAAGGTTACCAGTTTCCTGTAGATGAGTTTAACGCGCTGGAAGCGCAGCGCCGTGAAGTGCAGGTACAGGCTGAGCAGCTGCAGAGTGAGCGAAATACCCGATCGAAAAATATCGGTAAGGCCATCGCAGCAGGTGAAGATGCTGAAGCGCTGAAAGCTGAAGTCCGTGAGCTGGGTGAAAAGCTGGACAGCAGTAAAGAGTCCCTGCGTGAAATTCAGGAACAGATGGACGCCATTCTGATGGGCGTGCCGAACATTCCGCACGAAGATGTACCCGAAGGTGCAGATGAAGACGACAACGTACTGGTTCGCACCTGGGGTGAGCCAACTCAGCTGGATTTTGAACCCCGTGATCACGTTGATCTGGGCGAACTGAGCGGTGGTCTGGATTTCGGTACAGCTGCAAAAATCACCGGTGCCCGTTTTGCGGTATTGCGTGGCGGCATTGCCCGTATGCACCGTGCGCTGATCCAGTTCATGCTGGATACCCACAGCAGTGACCACGGTTATCAGGAAACGTACGTTCCTTACATGGTCAATGCCGACTCCCTGCGCGGCACCGGCCAGTTACCTAAATTTGAAGAAGATCTGTTTAAAGTACCTGGCGAGCGGGATTACTACCTGATTCCGACCGCTGAAGTACCGGTGACCAACATCGTCCGTGATGAAATTGTCGATGCAGATCAGCTGCCAATGAAGTTTGTCTGTCACACACCGTGTTTCCGCAGCGAAGCGGGCAGCCACGGCCGTGATACCCGCGGTATGATCCGTCAGCACCAGTTTGAAAAAGTTGAGCTGGTACACGTGGTTGAGCCTTCCAAATCATGGGATGCGCTGGAAGAACTGATTGGCAATGCAGAAACCATTCTGAAGAAGCTGAACCTGCCGTACCGGGTGGTTACCCTGTGTGGCGGCGATCTGGGCTTCAGTGCAGCGAAAACCTACGACATCGAAGTATGGTTGCCGGGTCAGCAGAAATACCGTGAAATTTCTTCCTGCAGCAACATGGCAGACTTCCAGGCCCGCCGTATGATGGCGCGCTGGCGTAACCCTGAAACCGGTAAGCCTGAGCTGCTGCATACTCTGAACGGTTCCGGTCTGGCGGTTGGCCGTACTCTGGTTGCAATTCTTGAGAACTACCAGACTGCTGACGGTAAGGTAAAAGTACCTGAAGCACTGCTGCCGTATATGGGCGGTATTACTGAGCTTTAATACTCCGGTAAGCGGAAGTATGGTTGCTCTGTAAGGGCAGAAGAGCGATCTGAGGATCGCTCTTTTTGTATCTGCAGCAGATAAAATTCACCGGGTGAACGGTTAACAGACGATGAAAAAATATGATGTGCTGATTGTGGGCGGTGGCATGGTAGGGGCAACCATTGCCTGTGCCCTGGGTGGCACTGAACTCAGTGTTGGGGTTATAGAGCTGCGCATGCCAGAGCCGTTTGACCATGATCAGGCTCATGATATGAGGGTGTCAGCTATCAGTCTGGCATCGGAAAATATTCTCCGTAATGTCGGTGCCTGGTCAGGTTTGCAGAATAAGCGTCTGTGTCCCTATCGCCGGTTGAAAACCTGGGAGGTTGATGCCGAACGGGCTGCCACTGAGTTTAACAGCGCAGATATCGGCGAAGATCATCTGGGGCATATTGTTGAAAACCGGGTTATTCAGCTCGGGTTGTTAGAGCAGCTTCAGCAATGCGACAACGTAGACCTGATTTGTCCGGCAGATATTGCCACTATTGATTATGCAGCCGGTGCGAGCATTATCACCCTGGCGGATGGACAGCAATTGTTTGGTCGTTTGCTGATTGGCGCAGACGGTGCTCAGTCGAAAGTCCGCAGTCAGGTGGGGATTGGTGTCCACAGCTGGGATTATGAACAGCATGCGCTGGTGGCTTCTGTTGCTACTGAGCTACCGCAACAGGACATTACCTGGCAGCAGTTTACGCCGACAGGGCCATTGGCATTCCTTCCTCTTAGCGGGCATCAGGGCTCACTGGTGTGGTACAACACGCCGGCTGAGGCACGAAAGTTACTTGCGATGAGTGATGACGCCTTTCTTGCGGCGGTTGATAGCCAGTTTCCGGATTGTCTCGGCGGTATTACCGGGTTGCTGGGACGGGCGGCATTTCCGCTGCGCCGTCAGCATGCACAGGAATACGTTAAGGAGGGTGTTGCTCTGGTGGGTGATGCTGCCCATACAATCCATCCTCTGGCGGGCCAGGGGGTAAACATTGGTTTACTGGATGCCGCTGCTCTGGCTGAAGTGTTACTGGATGCCGCTCGTGCAGGTGAAGATATCACCGCCAAACAGGTGCTTGGCCGTTATGAGGCTCAGAGACGCAATCAAAACTTACTGATGATGCAGGTTATGGATAGCTTTTACAGGCTGTTCAGTAATGATCATCTGCCACTTAAGCTGCTGCGTAATATTGGCCTGGGGGCTGCCGGTAAGCTGGGGCCGGCCCGTAACAAGGTTATGCGTTTCGCTATGGGGCTTGAAGGTCCGATGCCAGAGCTGGCACGCCGTTAAAAAAACACCCTGCATAACAGGGTGTGGAGAACGGCAGTGCTTGCCGTTTAGGAAGGATGCAGCGGGTCTGTTACATCAAAGGGGATGTGGCCAGGCCGGAACAGGCACCGCTGCTGAGCAAATCTTTGGGGTTCTATTCTGAACCTTTATTTAAAGCCTTATTTAAATGACAAATTACAGTTTTGTCGCAGGCTGTTTCGCTGTTGCTGGTTGTTTAGGTGCTGCTGGTTTGGCTGCAGTTGCAGCGGTTGTTTTAGCGACAGGCGTTGTCGGTGCTGATTTATCCGCTTCAGCAGCCTTTGTTGTTGGCTGAGGGGCGGCAACTGTGGTTTTAGCCGGCGTTGCAGCTGTTTTTACCGCAGGTTTTTTTGCAGGCTGGGCTGACGCTTTAGGTGCTGGCTTTTTTGCCGCAGTCTTTTTGGCTGCAGGTTTAGCCGCTGCTTTTTTAGGCGCGGTACGCGGCGCTGCTTTGGTTACCGGTGCTGCTGCGGTTGCTGTATTGGCGGCTGGTGCTGCACCTGCTGCCGTAAAGTCCGGCAGGCCGGTCATGGTCAGCAGTTTGCCTACTTCGTCCATATACTGCAGTTCGGTCTGGGTGATGTTGTCGAGATTAGTCTTAACAATATCGGTCAGTTCACCGGACGCTTCATTAATGGTTGCCAGCTCCTGTTCAGCCACTTCAGAAAACTGATTTTCCATGCGTTTGAAAAACTTAACTTGCAGATCCAGAAACTGTTGAGGATCTGTGGCTACCGTCAGTTCCTGAATCTGAGACAGAGTAGTATTCATCAGGCTGTTCATGTAATCCGATTGCAGCGCAAACATCTTTTCTGCTGCTTTCTGGTTGATTTCTACCATGTCCATCACCGGGCGGAATGATGCCTGAACGTCCTTAAACATATTCTCATACATATTGTTCACCTTCGCAGTAGTGTAATGTTGCAGTGCAACAAAGTTGGTTAAAATATAAGCATGGTGTTACTTCAAGTCAAACATTTTTGTGCGCTGCACAAGGTAGCCTTTGGTCGTAACTGAACTGTGGCACTTTTTTATTGCAATGGCATGACGAAACCGTGATAGAACTGTCATATCCGGAAGGGGTGAAGTTTCCCGGATATTTTTCAACACCTTAGTCGGTAAATTAGTTATCAAACTTAGTCATCAAACCCAAGCGTTCCGGGACATTTCGGATTACAATGCACCAAACGGTTTTACAAAAGGCATATGATTTATGAACCAAGCAGCTACGCAACAGGCCTGTCATTCTGCGTTTCAACTGCAGCGCAGTCAGCCGATCGAATCGCTGGATATAGTTATTGAGGAATATCAGCATAAGCAGACCGGCGCACTGCATTACCATATTCAGAGTGAAAATCAGGAAAATGTTTTCCTGGTGGCGTTTCGTACTGTGCCTGAGGACAGCACCGGGGTAGCACATATGCTCGAGCACACTGCGCTGTGTGGCAGTGAGCGTTACCCGGTCCGCGATCCGTTCTTTATGATGACTCGCCGTTCCCTGAATACTTTCATGAACGCGTTCACCAGCAGTGACTGGACGGCATATCCTTTTGCCAGCCAGAACCGTAAAGATTATTTTAACCTGCTGGATGTATATCTGGATGCAGCGTTTTTCAGCCGCCTTGATCCGCTGGATTTTGCCCAGGAAGGCCACCGTATTGAATTTGAAGAGCCGGGTAACCCGGACAGCCCTCTGGTCTATAAAGGGGTTGTGTTCAATGAGATGAAAGGGGCCATGAGTTCAGTGGTTTCCACTGTCTGGCAAACCCTGACCAAACACCTGTTCCCAACGACCACTTATCACTATAACAGTGGTGGTGATCCGGAATGTATTCCTGATCTGAGTTATGAAGAACTGGTAGAGTTCTACCGCAGCCATTACCACCCGACCAATGCGGTATTCATGACATTTGGCGATATTCCGGTGGCTGAACTGCAGGAACGTATGGAAACGCTGGCGTTGTCACGGTTTGAAAAACTCGATACGACCATCAGTGTCAGTGATGAAAAACGCTATCACTCACCGGTCCGTGTCGAAGAAGCCTATGCACTTGACCAGGATGATGTTGAGAATAAAACCCACCATGTTCTTGCCTGGCTGATCGGCCCAAGTATTGAATTAGAACAACAACTTAAGGCTAACTTGTTATCCAGAGTCTTATTAGATAACAGTTCATCTCCGTTGCGTTACGCGCTGGAATCTACCGACCTGGGACTGGCGCCTTCACCGTTGTGCGGTCTTGAAGACAGTAACCGTGAGATGGCTTTCATGTGTGGTCTGGAAGGCAGTAACCCGGAACATGCCGCTGCGTTTGAACAGCTGGTAATGGATACCCTGCAAAAGGTTGTTGATGAAGGAATCGACCAGAGCCATGTTGAGGCGGCACTGCATCAGTTAGAACTGAGCCAGCGGGAGTTGAGCGGTGACGGTTACCCATACGGTATGAACCTGATCCTTTCTTCACTGTCTTCTGCGATTCACTGCGGCGACCCGATTGCGCTGCTGAATCTGGATCCTGTGCTGGAAAAACTGCGTGATGAAATTCAGCATGAAGACTTTATTCCGGGCCTGATCCGTGAATTATTGCTGGATAATGCCCATCAGGTACGTCTGACTATGCGTCCGGATACCCAGCTGAGCCAGCGTAAGGACGCTGCTGAAGCGGCCCGTCTGGCGAAGATCAAGGCAAGCCTTTCAGATGCAGAAAAACAGCAGGTTATTGATCAGGCTGCAGCTCTTGAAGCCCGTCAGAATGAGCAGGATGATGAGTCCGTACTGCCTAAGGTGACCATTGCTGATGTACCGGCTGAAATGCGCATCCCGACCGGCACTGATCATCAGGATAAGGTTGATTACAGCTTCTACGCCCAGGGTACCAACGGTCTGGTATACCAGCAGGTGATTATGCCGTTACCGGCGCTGACCGCCGAAGAAATTGAGTTGCTGCCGCTGTACAGTGACTGTGTAACAGAGCTTGGTTGCGGTGGCCGTGATTACCAGCAGAATCAGGCGCTGCAGTCACAGGTATCCGGTGGGGTTTACGCCCACAGTACGCTGCGGGGCAGCATTGACAGTGAGCAGAGTGTTTCCGGCTACTTTGTGGTGTCAGGTAAAGCGCTGGTTACCAAGCAGCAGGCATTAACTGAGCTGCTGAAAGAAACACTGGAAACCGTACGTTTTGACGAGCTGGCGAAAATCCGTGAGTTGGTTTCCCAGCGCCGCACCCGTAAGGAGCAGAGCATCACCGGTCAGGGACACAGTCTGGCAATTGCTGCTGCCTGCAGTGAGCTTGCACCGGCTGCTAATGTCAGCCATCTGCAGCGGGGTCTGGCCAGCATTAAGGCTGTTAAAGTGCTGGATGATGCGCTGGCAGATGATGCCCGTCTGCAAAAACTGGGTGAACAGCTTGAGGCACTGCACAGTAAAATTACTGATGCGCCGCGCCGTTTCTTATTGGTTGCTGAGCCTGAACATGAAGCAGAGCTGGTTGCTGAGCTTTGTGAGCGCTGGCAGGGGCATGAGTCCCGTGATTTTGCACCACTGGCGCTGGCAGAAACCCGTCAGGTGGTTAAGCAGGCATGGACCACCAGCACACAGGTGAACTTTGCGGCCAAAGCTTACGCGACTGTTGCGGTTGAGCATCCTGATGCCGCGCCGTTAACGGTCCTGGGTGACTTCCTGCGAAATGGCTTCCTGCATCGGGCAATCCGTGAACAGGGTGGTGCCTATGGTAGCGGTGCCGGTCAGGATTCTGCAGATGCGGTATTCCGCTTCTTCTCCTACCGCGATCCGCGGCTGAGTGAAACACTGGATGATTTCGACGCCTCCCTGAAATGGCTGGCGGATAATGACCATGACGAGCAGAAGCTGGAAGAAGCCGTGCTGGGTATTGTCAGCAGCATCGATAAGCCGGGTTCTCCGGCGGGTGAAGCCAAGCAGGCTTATCACAGTGAGCTGTTTGGTCGTACCCCGGAGCAGCGCAAAGCGTTCCGCCAGCGTATTCTGGAGGTCAGCATTGCCGACCTGAAACGGGTGGCTGCGCAGTACCTGCAACCTGAAAAGGCCAGTGTGGCTGTTGTTACCAGCCCGAATGGCGCTGAGCAGTTACAGGGTTTTGACGTCATCAGTATCTGATACCTGTTCCGTTCTGATCAAGGCACTGATGTTCTCAGTGCCTTTCTTTTTTCTGCAAAGTGAAGCGTATGTCCGCCAGTAGTGTGATTGAAAGCAAGGGAAGCATTTATCAGGGCGCTGCGCTGATTCTTATATCTGAACTGTTTCTTGTGGGTTCAGGCATGGCAATCAAACAGATCGGTGATCAGTTACCGGTGGAGATGATTGTTTTTTTCCGTAACTTGTTAGGCGTGATGCTGTTGCTGCCCTGGCTACTTAATAATGGCTTCAGTGCTATCCGTACCAGCCGCTTGCATCTGCACTTTATGCGGGCCGGTGTAGGTGTGGTCGCGATGGGATGTCTGTTTTATACCTGGGGGCATTTGCCGTTGGCACAGGCGGCATTGCTCAAACAGACGGCACCTTTCTTTATGCCGGTGCTGGCGTTCTTTTGGCTGGGGGAGCGAATTGGCTGGCTGGTTAAGGTGTCTATTCTGATCGGTTTCAGTGGCGTCTACATGATCCTCAATCCTCAGGAGGGCGTGTTTAACTGGGTAGTTCTGGTAGCGCTGGGTGGTGCATTTCTGGGGGCGCTGGCAAAGGTAACGGTGCGTAATCTGCGCAGTACTGAACCGGCCCAGCGGATTGTGTTTTACTTTTCTTTCTTCAGTACGCTGATTGCCTTTGTGCCTGCCGTTATTGGCTGGCAACCGCTGACCTGGCCGTTATTTGGTTTGCTGGTGGTCGTGGCGGCCTGTTCAACACTGGCACAGTTGCTGCTGAGTAAAGCTTACGGAATGGCGCCAGCAGGGCAGCTGGGGCCGTTTACCTATGGTTCGGTTGCCTTTGCAGTGTTGCTTGGCTGGCTGATCTGGGATGAGGTGTTGGCAACCTATACCTGGATCGGTATCGGTCTGATTTGCGGTGCGGGCCTTGTTGCTATGTTGGGTAAAGCACGCGCTGCCTGATCGGAATTCACTTTCTGTATGACGTATAAGTCGGTATGATGGCGAATTTTTGTACAGCAGTCAGGTAGGTTTATTGCAGTGCGGTTAACAATCTCAGGCATCAGAAAGCGTATTCAGCGCGCCAAGCTTCGCTTTAAGCGATGGATTTTGGGTGCAGTGCTGTTGTTGTGCCTGCTGCCATTTGCGCTGGTTGCCAGTGTGAAGTTTATTGATCCGCCGGTATGGTCCTGGCAGATTCAGCGCTGGATCGATACCCCGGATAATTATCCTGAAGTGACTCAGCATCAGTGGGTTGATCTGGCAGATATCTCAGATAATATGCAGTTGGCGGTAATTGCCAGTGAAGATCAGTTGTTCCCGGAACATGATGGCCTGGACTGGGATTCTATCGATAAAGCCCTGGCCGACCGCAAGGCGGGTAAACGTACCCGCGGCGCCAGTACCATTACTCAGCAAACAGTGAAGAATCTGTTTCTCTGGCCGGCAAAGAGTTATGTGCGTAAGGGGCTTGAAGCGGGTCTGGCGGTTATCATGGATGGCATGTGTGATAAACAGCGTATTCTTGAGCTTTACCTGAACATTGTAGAATTCGGGCCGGGAATTTATGGTGTGGAGGCTGCCAGCCAGCACTTTTTTAACCGTTCGGCTAAACAGTTAACGGCTCGTCAGGCGGCATTACTGGCCAGTGTGTTGCCAAATCCATATCGGTTTAATGTCTCGGCACCGAGCGAATACATGCAGAAGAGGGTGCGCTGGATCATGCGGCAAATGCGCCAGCTTGGGGTAGGCACGGTAGCCGGACTGCAGAGCTGAGCCGGCTACTGTTAAGGCAGGAAAGCGGTGCTTATGCGTTGGCTTTCTTAATTGCTTTTCTCAGGTCTGCATCCAGGTCTTCCGGGTGAATCACCAGACCGTCCTGATCTTCTTTCGGTGATACAACCACACAGAACTCGTCTTCTTCCAGGCCTGCTGTCCAGCGGTGCTGCCAGACTTTCAGTGGAATTGCTTCCGGCTCACAATCATTCCATTCGTCGCTGATCCAGGCGGCGGCTTCTGCTTCGCTGGCCCATACCGGTACACAGTCTTCGTCATCAGTGTTGAGCATTACGCTGCCATGCTGATCGGTAAGAATCCAGACTTCCTTCTGGTTTGCCACGGCGCTGAGAAAGGCGTTGTAATCCTGTTCGTTGTTTTGCTGAGTCATATTGTTCACTGAGTTTGAAGATAAGAGGCGCGCATACTGCCCGGCTTTGGTGGCCGGGTCAATTAGTCGCGCTTATCGTTCATTTATAAAAAACTATTAATTCCAGAAAATTTATTAATTATCCAAATTCGTGATCTGTTTCTATAGTTTCATTACTCCCGTACTGAGCATAGCGGGGAGATTCTAATAATGACAGGAGATCAGGCTGATGAGTGAACAGGGTAAGTGCCCCGTAATGCATGGGGCAGGTAAGCAGATGGCAACCGGCAGTACGGCAAACCGTCATTGGTGGCCTAACCAGCTGAACCTTAAGATACTGAGTCAGAATACCGCTGAAGTAAGTCCGATGGGAAAGGGGTTTGATTACGCGAAAGCTTTCAGTGCGCTGGACCTCGATGCGCTGGCGAAAGACGTGGATGCCCTCATGACAGATTCTCAGGATTGGTGGCCGGCAGATTACGGGCATTACGGACCACTGTTTATCCGTATGGCCTGGCACAGTGCAGGTACCTATCGTATTCATGACGGACGGGGTGGTGCCGGTACAGGCTCACAACGTTTTGCGCCACTGAACAGCTGGCCGGATAACGGTAACCTGGATAAAGCGCGACGGTTGCTCTGGCCGGTTAAGCAAAAGTACGGTGAAGCCATTTCCTGGGCCGATCTGATGATTTTTGCCGGTAACCGTGCACTGGAGACCATGGGCCTGAAGACGTTTGGTTTTGCCGGTGGCCGTGAAGATATCTGGGAGCCTGAGGAAGATATTTACTGGGGCCCTGAAACCGAATGGCTTGGGGATCAGCGTTACAGTGGTGACCGTGAACTGGAGAACCCGCTGGGTGCTGTACAGATGGGGCTTATTTACGTAAACCCTGAAGGCCCGAACGGCAATCCTGATCCGCTGGCATCTGCCCGTGATATCCGGGAAACCTTTGCCCGTATGGCGATGAATGATGAAGAAACCGTCGCGCTGGTGGCTGGTGGTCATACATTTGGTAAAGCCCACGGTGCCGGTGATCCTTCTCATGTGGGGGCCGAGCCTGAAGCGGCAAGCATCGAAGAGCAGGGGCTTGGCTGGAAAAATACCATGGGCAGCGGTAAGGGCGGTGATGCTATTACCAGCGGTATTGAAGGGGCCTGGACCAGTAATCCTATACAGTGGGATAACGGCTTTTTTGATGCATTACTGGGCTATGAGTGGGAGCTGACCAAAAGCCCTGCCGGCGCCCATCAGTGGACGCCGACTGCAGCTTCGCAATCATCCGGAGCGCCTGCGGCCCACGATGCTGACCGTCGGGAACCGCTGATGATGACCACCGCTGATATGGCGCTGAAACTTGATCCGGTATACGGACCTATTTCACAGCGTTTCCATCAGAATCCTGAAGAGTTGGCGGAGGCGTTTGCCAAAGCCTGGTTCAAGCTGACCCACCGGGACATGGGGCCGTATGTCCGCGGTCTTGGGCCTATGGTGCCGGCAGAGCCGCAGTTATGGCAGGATCCTGTGCCTGAGGTGTCGCATCCGCTGATTGATGAGGAGGACGCCCGGAATATTAAAGCGGAAATCCTGGCGACCGGGCTAACCGTTTCTCAGCTGGTCTCCACTGCATGGGCGTCTGCTTCCACTTTCCGTGGCAGTGATATGCGCGGTGGTGCGAATGGTGCAAGGTTGCGTCTGGCGCCTCAGAAGGACTGGAGCGTGAATAATCCGGCACAGCTGGAAGGCGTACTGCAGTCGCTGGTCAGTGTGCAACAGGCATTTAACTGCTCTTTGTCTAATGATAAGCAGGTGTCACTGGCGGATGTAATCGTTCTTGGTGGTGCCGCTGCAATCGAGCAGGCTGCAAAAAATGCAGGTTTTGATGTCAGCGTACCGTTTAATCCGGGCCGTGCTGATGCGACCCAGGAACAGACTGACGTTGAATCCTTCAGTGCCCTGGAGCCGGTGGCTGATGGCTTCCGTAACTTTACGGTGCCTAATCATGTACGTCCGGCGGCAGAGTTGCTGGTGGATAAAGCACAGCTACTTACTCTGACTGCACCGGAAATGACTGTTCTGGTCGGCGGTATGCGGATGCTCAATGCTAATACCGGGCAGAGCCGTCACGGGGTATTTACGAAGCAGGCTGATACCCTGTCGAACGACTTCTTTGTGAACTTGCTGGATATGAGTACCCAGTGGCAGAGGTCGGCTACTGAAGAGGGCGTAATTGAAGGCAGTGACCGTGTGACCGGCCAGCTGAAGTGGACTGCAACCGAAGTGGATCTGGTATTCGGTTCAAATTCTCAGCTGCGGGCTATTGCGGAAGTCTATGCCAGTGATGATGCCCGCGGGAAGTTTGTAGCGGATTTCGTTTCGGCCTGGGCGAAGGTGATGGATCTCGACCGGTTTGACCTTAACTAGGTTTTTGGTCTCTTAATAATGCTAACGGCATTTCAGATAACTCTGGAGTGCCGTTTTTTTGTTAGGTAGCAACAGAAAAAAAGGCAGCTATCGGCAAATAGCTTTGCCGATAGCTGCAAAGGGACGCGGTTGGGGAAAGCGTCTTAACCTTCTTCGGGCTCATAGCCAAGGTTCGGGGTTAGCCAGCGTTCTGCTTCCTGCTGGCTGATCTGGCAGCGTTCAGCATAGGAGCCGACCTGATCTTCACTGATTTTGGCAACGCCGAAATACTGGCTTTGCGGATGACTGAAATACCAGCCACTGACAGCGGCTGTCGGATACATGGCGTAACTGTCGGTCAGAGTAATACCGGTATGTTCTTCAACATCCAGTAATTCCCACAAACGGGCTTTAATCCGGTGATCCGGGCAGGCAGGATATCCCGGTGCCGGCCGGATACCGTTGTACTCCTCACGGATCAGTGCTTCGTTGTCCAGCTGTTCCTGGCTGGCGTAGCCCCACAGTTCAGTCCGTACATGGTGATGCATATATTCAGCAAATGCTTCGGCCAGCCGGTCTGCCAGTGCTTTAACCATGATGCTGCTGTAAACGTCGTTGTCTGCTTCGAAGCTTTCAACCAATTTGTCGACGCCGTGTCCGGCGCTGACCGCAAATATGCCGAGATAATCGTCTTTGTTGCTGTCTTCAGGCGCAATGAAATCAGCCAGGCACAGGTTAGCTTTACCTGCGGCTTTTTCGATCTGCTGACGCAGCTGGGGCAGGGTGATTTTTACTTCTCTGCGCTGTTCGTTTTCGTAGACCACGATATCGTCATGATCCCGGGTGCTGGCCGGCAGTAAACCGACAACGGCATGAGCGGTAATTTTGCGGTTGCTGATAATGTCATCCAGCATAACTGTGGCATCGTCAAAAAGTTTGCTGGCTGCTTCACCGACAACGTCATCTTCCAGAATGGCCGGGTAGCGTCCGGCCAGCTCCCAGCTGCGGAAGAAGGGGGTCCAGTCAATGAAGTCCACCAGCTTGTTCAGATCAAAATTTCTGAAGCTGTGAATCCCGGGGTTGGCAGGTGTCGGCGGGGTATAGGTATCCCAGTCAGTTGTCAGTTTATTGACACGTGCCTGCTGTAAGCTGACCCGGCGGCCCAGCTTCTGACGCTCCGTGAAACGTTCCCGTATCGCCTGATATTCTTCTTGTATCTCGTTGATATAGTGTGATTTGTTGTCCTCTGATAGCAGGCTGCTTGCTACGTTGACGGCACGCGATGCGTTACTGACGTGAACCACCTGATCGAGGTTGAAACCCGGTTCAATCTTGACCGCGGTATGGGCTTTGGAGGTAGTGGCGCCACCAATCATCAGAGGCAGACTGATGTTCTGACGCTGCATTTCTTTGGCGACACTGACCATCTCATCCAGTGACGGTGTGATCAGTCCGGACAGACCAATGATGTCGACGTTTTCTTCCCGGGCGGTGCGCAGAATCTCTTCGCCGGATACCATCACGCCGAGGTCGATAATCTCGTAGTTATTACATTGCAGTACCACGCCGACAATATTCTTGCCGATGTCATGAACATCACCTTTAACCGTTGCCAGCAGGATCTTGCCGTTACTGCGGACTTCACCACCTTTCTGCTCTGCTTCAATGTAAGGCATGAGCCAGGCTACGGCTTTTTTCATCACCCGTGCTGACTTCACTACCTGTGGCAGGAACATTTTGCCGGCACCAAACAGGTCGCCGACGACACCCATGCCGGCCATCAGCGGGCCTTCAATCACTTCGATAGGCCGGGCGTAATGCTGGCGGCATTCTTCCACATCTGCTTCGATATGGTCAGTAATCCCTTTTACCAGTACATGGGATAGCCGTTCTTCAACTGGCAGTTCCCGCCAGGCGGCTTGCTGCTCGCTGTTATCAGCCTGATTGTCGTCATTCAGGTAGCGGCTGGCTATGTCCAGCAGATTCTCGGTGGCATCATCTGAGGTATTCAGTACCACTGCTTCCACTGCGGTTTTCAGTTCTGCAGGCAAATCATCATAAATCGCCAGCTGGCCGGCGTTAACGATGGCCATATCCAGCCCCTGGCGGATGGCATGGTAGAGGAAAACGCAGTGTATGGCTTCACGTACCGGATTGTTGCCGCGGAACGAGAAAGAGACGTTGGATACACCGCCGGATACCATTGCATGGGGCAGATTCTGCTTGATCCAGCCGGTAGCACGGATAAAGTCATCGGCGTAGTTGTTGTGTTCTTCTATCCCGGTGGCGACCGCGAAGATGTTCGGGTCAAAGATAATGTCTTCGGCGGGAAAACCGACGATTTCTGTCAGTAACTGATAAGAACGCTGGCAGATCTCAATTTTGCGCTCGTAGGTATCGGCCTGACCGGTTTCGTCAAATGCCATGACCACCACAGCGGCACCGTAACGGCGCAGCAGGTTGGCCTGTCTGATAAAGGCTTCTTCGCCTTCTTTCAGGCTGATGGAGTTGACGATGCCTTTACCCTGTACACATTTAAGGCCGGCTTCTATGACGTCCCACTTGGAGGAGTCCAGCATCACCGGTACCCGGCTGATATCCGGTTCGGATGCAATCAGGTTAAGGAAACGAACCATGGCGGCTTCTGCGTCCAGCATGCCTTCATCCATGTTGATATCGATGATCTGGGCGCCGTTTTCAACCTGCTGCCGGGCTACCTCTAAGGCGGTTTCGTAATCACCGGCTTTAATCAGGCGGCGGAACACCGCAGAGCCGGTGACGTTGGTACGTTCGCCGACATTTACAAACAGGCTGTCGGCATCAATGTTAAGCGGTTCCAGGCCGGCCAGCCGGCAGGCGACCGGTAACTCCGGTACCTGGCGGGGAGAGTGTTGCTGGCATGCCTGTCTGATGGCTTTCAGGTGCTCAGGGGTGGTGCCGCAACAGCCACCAACAATGTTAACCAGTCCGCTGGCGGCCCATTCACCGATTTCTTCTGCCATTTCTGCCGGGGTTTCGTCATATTCGCCAAAGGCATTCGGTAAACCCGCGTTAGGATGTACTGATACAAAGGTATCAGCGACCCGGGAGAGTTCGGCCACATACTGGCGTAATTCTTTAGGACCAAGGGCGCAGTTCAGACCGATGGATACCGGCCTGATGTGCCGGACTGCATTCCAGAATGCTTCAGTGGTCTGGCCGGATAGTGTCCGGCCGGAGGCATCGGTAATGGTGCCGGAAATCATCAGGGGAATATCCAGGCTGTGATCCTGGCAATATTTGTCGAAAGCGAATATGGCGGCTTTGGCGTTCAGGGTATCGAAGATGGTTTCGATCAGGATCAGGTCAGCGCCGCCTTCAATCAGGCCTTCCAGTGATTCGGTATAAGCTGCAACCAGTTCATCAAAGTGAATATTACGTTTGCCCGGGTCGTTTACATCCGGTGACAGTGAGCAGGTACGGTTGGTCGGGCCGAGTACGCCAGCAACATAGCGCGGCTGTTCCGCTGTGCTGAACTGCTCCGCAGTTTCCCGGGCCAGTTTTGCCGCCTGAAAATTAATTTCTTTGCTCAGGTGTGCCATGTCGTAGTCAGCCATGGCAATGGATGTGGCATTGAAGGTATTGGTCTCGATAATGTCGCAGCCAGCATCCAGAAATGCCCCGTGGATTTCCCGGATGATGTCCGGACGGGTCAGTACCAGCAGGTCATTGTTGCCTTTCAGGTCGGTTGGCCAGTCGCTGAATCGCTGGCCGCGGAAATCCGTTTCACTGAGTGGGTATTGCTGAATCATTGTGCCCATGGCGCCGTCCAGCATCAGAATGCGCTGTTTAAGTGCAGTGCGAAGTGTATCGGTGATGTTATGTGCCGGTGGCTGGGTAGGGGCGGTTGTCATAGGTGTTTCCGTTACTGCGTGTCGATAAAGGCGTTTATTCTAGGGGCTTCTTGTGTGCTGCTGGGTGATTTCGACTCAGGTTAAAATGAATGAAATTAAAGTAACTTGAGAAATGCGTGAATTTAATTGCTGGTGGGGGTGTTTGTTGCTTTCGCGTCGCTAACCCGAATAATGGTTCAATATGCTGATTTTTAGCGACAAATTAGCGCTTTTAATCCCTTTTTCAGCTGTTACAATCAGCGCCGGAAGTACCGCTGTCTGATGTTCAGGCAGTGAAGAAGTGTTGCCTGGCGGCACTTATTGGGCAGGTCTGTCGGCGTCCGTGTATCGCGCCAGAACAGATCAGACGGTTCTGAACCGGAGCGGGCGTAGACATGACTTTAGATGAACAGTTCTGATATCAGACTGTTCCTGGGAAAGCCGCAGAGACATTCTGTGGCGCAAGATTAAGGTTGTATCTATGTTGCAAACATTTCTGAAAGCAAAACTTCACCGGGTCACTGCTACCCATGCCGAACTGCATTACGAAGGCTCCTGTGCCATCGACGGTAAGCTGCTGGACAGCTCCGGCATTCGCGAATATGAACAGATACATATCTATAACATTAATAACGGCGAACGTTTCAGTACGTATGCAATCCGTGCCGAAGATGGCAGCGGTATTATTTCTGTAAACGGTGCGGCCGCACACAAAGCGAATAAAGGGGACCTGCTGATTATCTGTGCGTATGTGCAGCTGGATGAGCAGGAAGCGGAAGGTTTCGAGCCTACCCTGTGTTACTTTGAAAATGCCCGTAACGAGAATGATGCCGGGCAGGTAAGCGATGCTGAATTGCACAGCCGTAATACCCTGACCGGTATTAAAAATGCGATTGCGACCCAGATGAGTGATCTGGCGTAAGCGACGTACCTGAATGCAGGGCCGGTATGCTGGCCCTGCCTGTGGCTATTCCGGTTGCGGATTAAAGCTGTAGCTGCGTTTTACTTCTACCACATCCACCCGGTAACTCTGGTACCACTTTTTCCGGCCGAACTGCTGAGCAAGGCTGTGTTCGTGATCCTGCTTCCAGCGCAGAACTGCCGTTTCGTCCGGCCAGTATGAAATGGCTATCTCATCTTCACCTTCGGTGACAGCGACAAAGTCCAGGCAGCCATACTTTTCAAAAGCCAGTTCCCGCATCCGGGCGACGGTATCACTGTAAGCTTTGTCCTGATTCGCGGCTTTGGCACGGAAAATAACGGCGTACATTGCGGTGGGCTCCTGAAGTGTTTTGTCTGGGGGGATTATGAGTTTTCTGAACCGGAGGCTTTAATCAGGATTCTGTCCAGTACCCGGGTAGAGACGAAACGTTTCAGCCAGCCCAGCAGGTAAGTAGGGGTCGTCACGTAATAGCGTGGTTGCGGGCGTTTGCTTTCCAGTGCGTGGATGACGCGTTTCAGTACTGCTTCCGGTCCGAGGGTGAAGGGATCTTCTTTTTTCGGATCGGTATTGCTTAGCCGGCTGATTACCCCTTCATAGGTGCTGCGGAACGGGCTGTTTTCAATGTTTATGTTGGCCAGGAATTTGGCATAGGCATTGGCGCGGAACTCGCTGCGTACCGGGCCGGGCTCTATCAGCGAGACGTGTATGCCGGTGCCGTCCAATTCCTGACGCAGGGTGTCGCTGTAACCTTCCAGTGCAAATTTGCTGGTATTGTAAGCGCCGCGGAATTTCATGGTGATTAAACCAAGTACTGAACTGTTCTGAATAATTCTGCCTTCACCCTGCTGGCGCATCACCGGTAACAGCTTGCAGGTCAGCTCGTGCCAGCCCAGCAGGTTTGTTTCCAGCTGCTCTCTGAGTACTTCACGGCTAAGGTCTTCAATTGCACCGGGCTGGCCGTAGGCGCCATTGTTGAATAACGCATAGAGCTTCCCGTTGGTCTGTTCCAATACCCAGTCGGTTGCCAGTTGAATTGATTCTGAGTTGTCCAGGTCAAGCTGGAAACTGTTCAGCCCTTCGTTATTCAGGCGGGCGACGTCTTCCGCTTTACGGGTGGTGGCAAATACCTGATAGCCACGCTGGCTGAGTTGTTTTGCTACATGGTAGCCAATACCAGTTGAACAGCCGGTAATCAGAATGCTTTTGTTCATAGTTTTCTGTCAGAGCTTAATGAGTTGTACGCACCGTATACCGTCCCGAATTGTTTTGCTAGTCTGAAGTTAAGTGTTTCATGACAATGATTATCAGGGAGGTCATATGAGTAATGAGTCTTTATCCGGACCACGTCATGGGAGTATTAATTATCTGGAGTTTCCGTCCCGGGACCCGGCGCTGACCAAAGCGTTTTTCAGCCAGGTGTTTGGCTGGACCTTTGTGGACTATGGCCCCGATTACTGTGCATTTAAGGAGCCGCATACCGGCAGTGTGGAAGGGGGCTTTTACCGGGCGGATGCATGCTCAGATGCTGATGCCGGTGCGGTACTCATTGTTTTCTATAGCCGGGACCTTGCCGCCACTCAGCAGGCGGTTGAACAGGCCGGGGGCAGTGTGTCCCGGCCGGTATTTGAGTTTCCCGGTGGCCGGCGTTTTCACTTCAAAGAGCCCTGTGGCAATGAGTTTGCTGTCTGGTCAGATCAGTAATCTTTCTATTTAAACGAATTAAATCGGCTATTTTATGCGATATTAATTCGCTTTTTTGTGGTTAATAATGCGCCTCATCACAGGATATCTGACTTGAGGAGCATTATATGGCCCGTTTATTGGTAATTAATTCCAGCCCGTCTGCAGAAGGTTCAGTCAGCCGTCGTCTGACAGCTGCGCTGGTGGCCCGTTTTTCAGGTAAAGCATCTGAAATCACCTATCGGGATGTGGGGCTTGAGCCGCCGGCTCATCTTGATGCTGAGACGATCGGTGCGTTTTATACCCCTGCTGACGAGTTAACCCCTGAACAGCTGCAGAAAACGCGGTTGTCTGATCAGTTAATTGCTGAGCTGGAAGCGGCTGATGTGATTGTCATCGGTTCGCCTATGCACAATTTTACAATTGCTGGCGGCCTTAAAGCGTATTTTGACCAGGTTGCCCGGGTAGGGCGTACCTTTCAGTACAGCCCGGAAACCGGTCCGGCCGGGTTGCTGACGAATAAGAAAGTGTATGTGCTGAGCAGTCGGGGAGGGAATTACTCTTCCCGCAGCCCTTATGCGGAGCTGAACCATGAATCTACGTATTTACAGACGGTGCTTGGTTTTATTGGCCTGAGGGATGTGACTTTCATTGCTGCTGAAGATATCAAAGGTGGTGATGAGGGTGTAAATACGGCGCTGGCACTGATAGACAGCATCGAGATTGCTTAATTTATCTGTCTCTTAGAAAGCAGCCATATGGCTGCTTTTTTTATGCCTGAATGCTGGTGGTCAGGTGTTCATATTTAAATTTATACCGTTATCTTTTGAAGTAATTTGCTTTTTAAAATCAGCAGTGAACTGCAGCAGAAGCATTCTTTCCGGTAATCAGGAGGCAGAGGGTGGGGAGTTTGCTGAAGCTTAAGTGACTGATTTGCATGATCTGTTTGTATGGTGAGTCTGACAGGACGGCGTTTCGGGGCTATGTTAAGCTGCAGAAGTATCGGATTCAGGAATATGTCATGAAGAAACTGCTTATTGTTGCGCACGCGCCGTCGGAAAATACCCGGCGTATGGTCGACGCTGTGTTGCGGGGTGCTAACCATCCGGATATTGACGGTGTCAGTTGCCGTTGGGTGCCGCCGCTGGAAGCGGTGCCAGAAGATGTTCTGGATTGTGATGCCATTATTCTCGGCACCACAGAAAATCTGGGGTATATGAGCGGTGCGCTGAAGGATTTTTTTGACCGTATTTATTACCCCTGTCTGGAAAAGACCCAGGCATTACCCTGTGCGATGTATATCCGTGCCGGTCATGACGGCACCGGTACCCGTCGGGCGGCAGAAACAATCTGCACAGGATTGCGATGGAGCTGGGTTCAGGAGCCGCTGCTGTGCCGGGGAGAGTGGCAGGACAGTTTCGAAGAGCAGTGTGAAGAATTGGGGATGGCGCTCGCGGCAGGGTTGGACGCGGGAATTTACTGAGCAGGTTTGTATCTGCTGTAAACCTTTGCAGTGGGCTTAAGTACGTATGAAAGCGCTGTAGCCGCAGTTGCAGGGATTCAGCGCTTCTTAGGTTTTTTCTTCTTAAAGATATTCAGCAGCTTTTTCTTCGGATCGGTTTCTTCTGTGGGCATGGCTTTTTCGAAGCGGTCTTTCATCTGATCCATACGCTGTTCTTTGCGTTTATGGCGGGCTTCATCCCGTTTGCTACTGATATCGACGACGTTATCACTCATATTCTGCTCTCATAAAGCGGGCGCCGCTCGCCCGCGATATGTGCATTCTAGCTGCGTAATACCTGTAACGGCAAACCCAGTAAGGCATCGCCGGTGCCGGCAAAATACCAGATGATAGCGACCAGGCCGCTGACGGTTGCCAGATACCATACTGTTGAGAAGATCTGGCCATAGCGGTCCAGTGGCAGTAAATGGGTCATATAGCGGCTGCGCCATTCAAAACCGATCTCAACACAGCCGACAATCAGCAGAAAGCCCAGCAGGGCAAGCCCCAGAGAGTAGCTGATAAAAATACCGGCACCTGCAGCGCCTGCACAGAGCAGCAGGCCGACCAGCGAGTTCATTGAAAAAGCGATGCTTTTCAGTACGTGCCCGCCATCCAGTGGCAGGATTGGCAGCAAATTGAACAGGTTAAGCAGGGCATTGAAAGCACTGAGCCCGGCAAAAAACGCTTCGCCGGTGATCCAGTAAGCTAACAGACACAGTACTGACATACCCAGACCGAATACCGGCCCCATCAGGGAGATGACGACGTCCTGCCAGCGGGTGTTTATTTTCTCATCACTGAGGGCCAGGCCGCCAAGGAACGGAATCAGGTAGATCCCTTTGGTTTGCATGCCAAAGTGTTTCATCGCCCGGATGTGGCCGTATTCATGTACTACCAGGCAGGCGATCAGCGCCAGTGCGAATTGCAGTGAGAAGAACCAGGAGTAGGCGGCCAGGCTGGCGCCGGCCAGTACGACTTTAATCAGCTTGGCGCTTTTCAGGAGTTTCAGGCCGAGTGCTGCCAGGCCGATAATGTTAAACGGTTTTTTTGCCGGCTGCGGGGCTTCAACCGGTTGCTGACGTTCAATGTCTTTGCTGTTACGGCTGCCGTCACTGACTGCGTGATCATCAATGAAGAGCTGATGCTGCAGGGTAAAAGGTTGCCAGTTCAGGTCAATCGCCAGCCGGCAGGTGATTATCTGCTCGCCGGCTTTAAGTTCAAAGCTGTGCTCTGATGCGCCGTTGTAGTTTGCGCTGGCATCAATACGGGAGACCGGGGTGTTATCCCAGTAGAGGATCTGCCAGCCGGCCATTGAACCTTCCAGGCGCAGTGATTTTCCCAGACACTGAATATTAAGTAATTCCACAGGGTGCTCTTATACAGTTATTGCTTATCGGCGGGATCATAACATAGCTGCTCGGTTAAGCACCGCAGGATTACCGGGTATACTGGGCGTTTTTGATGATCTGGATTTTATGTGTATGGCTGATTTGCCTGTTCTGTATTCTTTCCGGCGTTGCCCTTATGCAATGCGCGCCCGTTTAGCGCTTGCTTATAGTCAGCAGCAGGTTCAGCTACGTGAAGTGGTGCTGCGGAATAAGCCCCGGGCAATGCTTGACGTTTCTCCAAAAGGGACGGTGCCGGTTCTGGTGTTACCGGACGGCAGAGTGATCGATGAGAGTTTCGATATTATGCGCTGGGCGTTGCGCCAGAATGACCCTCAGGACTGGCTGCTGAACAGTGACGCTGATTTACAGTGGGATATGCAGGGGCTGATTCAGGAAAATGATTTTGTCTTCAAACAGCATCTTGATCGTTACAAGTATTTTGAACGCCATCCGGAGCATACACAGGTGTATTACCGTGACCAGTGTATGGTGAGCCTGGCGAAGCTTGAGACCCGGTTGGCGAAGTATGACGGGTATCTGGTTCTGCCCCGGATGACTCTGGCGGATATGGCCATTGTGCCTTTCGTACGGCAGTTTGCCCATGTTGACCGGGACTGGTTTTACAGTAGCGAATATCCACACTTACAGGCCTGGGTCAGCGGCTTCTGTGACTCTGATCTGTTTCGGAAGGTGATGCCAAAGTTTGCTCCCTGGGATGAAGCTGATGATCCTATTATTTTCTGATATCAATAGCTTACATATTGTTTCTTAGGTTTTTTATAGCTTTGCAACCGGCAGCTCATTCCAGCGGGTTGTATAGGCCGGAGAGAGTTTGTTGCGTTGCATTTGCCAGCCCCGGGTCAGCTGTTCTCCGGCAAACCAGACTTTACCAAGCCCTGAGTGATTGATCCGGTCCAGGGTGTCCATCAGTGCTTTGCTGTTATGCCGCTGTGGCGGGTCAAACAGGGTGGGCTGGAAGTGTCCGGGTGTATACAGGTCCGTCAAAATGATGCCTGCTTTGATAAAACGGTGACCGTCCTGCCAGATACTGTCGAGCAGTTTAATGGCGGTTGTTATCAGCGTGCGGGTATCATCGCTGGGCGTTGTCAGGCGGTGACTGCCTGAAGGGCTGTAGTACTGGCCGGTATGGCTGTGAGGGCTGGTACGGATGAAAATGCTGATGACCCGTGCAGTTGCACCCTGTTCGCGCAGTTTTTCTGCTGCCCGGGCAGTGTACTGACAGATAGCAGCGTGCATGGAGGGGTAATCGGTTATCCGTTTTGCAAAACTGCGGCTGCAGAGGATCTGTTGTCGCGGCGGTGGTAGTTCTTCAAGATTAAAACAGCTTTGCCCCTGCAGTTCCCGGACGGTGCGTTCGAGGGTGACGGAAAATTCCTTGCGTATCCAGCTGGTATTGCAGCAGGCCAGTTGCCTGGCTGTATGGATATTATATGCCTGCAAGCGCCGGTAAATACGCCGGCCAACGCCCCATACTTCACTGGCGGGCAGCAGTTGCAACAGCCGTTGCTGCCGGGCCGGACTACTCAGATCAACAACGCCACCGGTTTTTGGATACGCTTTGGCTGCATGGTTGGCCAGTTTGGCCAGTGTCTTTGTGGGGGCAATGCCGATGCATACCGGAATGCCGGTCCAGTCGGTTACCTGTTGTTTTATGTTGGTTGCAAGCTGGCTGAGCGGCTGGCATGCACCGATGCCACTCAGATCCAGAAATGCTTCGTCGATGGAGTACACTTCGGTGGCGGGAGCAAGCTGTTCCAGCAGGCTCATGACCCGTGCGGATATATCACCGTAGAGGGCATAGTTTGAAGAGAAAACAGCGATCTGCTCCCGGTCAATGATTTCCTGTGCCTGAAACAACGGAACAGCCATTGATATGCCTAGTGCTTTTGCTTCGGCACTTCGGGCAACGATGCAGCCGTCATTGTTTGAGAGCACGACAATCGGTTTGTTGCGCAGGTCTGGCCGGAACAGCCGCTCACAGCTGGCATAAAAGTTATTGCAGTCCACCAGGGCAAAGCAGGTATCCGTCATACCTGTTACCTGCGCAGCTGGTGAATGACCGTGCTGACAACGCCGAATATTTCCAGCGTTGAGTCCTGTGCCGGTTCAATTGCTTTAAATTGCCTGTTCATTGGCATAAGGCGTAACCGTGGCCGGGTGTGCAGCTGTTTAACGGTAAATTCATTATCCAGGCAGGCGATTACGATGTCTTTGTGGCGGGCTTTCAGGGATCTGTCTACGACCAGTATATCGCCGTCGAAAATTCCGCCTTCCTGCATCGATTCGCCCTGGGCTCTTACGAAGTATAAGGGGGACCTATCTAGTTTACGAATGGCTATAAATAGACCTTTGAAGAAATCGTTCTATATTGACAGTTTCGTTAACAACCAATTTTACAACTTCGTAAGATCTACAGGGCTTATCTTATGAGTGGATATATCATTAAAGGCAATCCTTGGTATGAGATAGTATGGATCTATGATAATGAGTTTCGGGGACGACTGTTTCCACTAGTTTATTTAGCGGGTGGTCAGCCTGGATACGTAATTAATCAATACATTTATGATTTGATGGTGCGTGGCTTTAGTCACAGCAAACTTGAATTGTATGTTCGAGGATTATGCCACCTGTATGCATTTACTTGCGCTCGCTATGGTACACGAGCTCTAACAGATGCCGAATCAGCTAATTTAGTAGCTAATTTTCTCGATGCTAAGCAGTATGGTACAGATGAGTTCTGTACTCGTCGCTCAAAACGTTGGGGCTGGTTAAAGTATCTAGGATTACATTGGAAGCCTTTGCTTTTAAGTCGACGAGCCAAAGGGAGTACTCTGCGTAACTATGTAGAGGCTATCACTGAGTTTGATAATTGGCAGCATACTCATCATGGTTCTATTCGATTAAATTCCGTTGAAAGGCGCTTCATGAGTGCATGGGAGCGTTTCCAAGACTTCAAGAAGCGCACTAAATGGGATATGAAGTTGCATCTCTATCATTCTCGAAATCATACGAAAGTGGTCTACGGGCAATATATAAATGAGAGGTTGAATGCCGCGGAGCGGGGTCGCCACCATATAAAAAATCCGAAAGCATTCCCTCCGAACCGGATTGTAGAATTAGTTGATTCTGCAGCGGTAAATGTTCGCGACAAGTTGTTAATGCTGATCATGCTTGGTGGGAGTTTGCGACGTTCTGAGCCCTTACACCTTTTTCGTAGTGATGTTGAAGGGCTCGATGTTATGGGACAGGCAAAAATCCGACTGTCCCATCCCCAAACAGGAATGACTGATTGGATAGATAATGAAGGGCAACTAACTTCTGGTACTCGCGAAGATTATTTTAAACGTTATTGGGGTGCCGTTAACAAGGATGTTCCTATTACACATCCCTTACGACATCTAGCTCCACGCAACAAGCTAGATCGTTATCACTATGGGTTGCATAGTGGTTTTAAGGCGATGACTTTGAGTGCTGGTGAGCAGAAAATGATGGTTGATGGCATAGATGCTCGGGATTATGACATTCATTATCTTTGGTGGTGCGACCCCCGAATTGGTGCCTATTGGTATCAACTTTTTAAGGAATACGAAGATAAATATTTAAAACATAATCCTTATACCGGCGAAGTACTTACCTTACGGCATCCTTGGTTATTTATAATCATTGAGCCTGGAGATAATTATGGAATGCCCTTGAGCATGTCTGCTGTTAAAGCAATTTGGCGCAGGTTGAAACATCGTCTAGGAATAAACTATCGGCTTGGCTGGCACAGCCTACGCCATTTCTTTGGATATTACTGCGCTAATATTCTATGCCTTTCGACTGAACAGGTGCAGATTCTAATGCATCATGCTTCTCTTAGTTCGACAGAGGCTTATTTCCATCTGAGTGACGGTAAAGTACGTGAATCAATCACTTCAGCTTACCTTAAAGCTTCTGGTCGAGAAGACTTGATTCCACATTTATTTACTAAAGGAAGCCGTGTTCCTCAATTTCCTGATCACTGGTCAAACGAGCAATATGAGCTTTGGATTGCTCGCCTTGAACAGCTAAAGAACAACGCAGATAGGCTTCCCAAGGTTGTACTCCACACGCTCGAGAGTAATTTCTCATGAAACCTATTGATCAGCCATTGCACAAAAATACTATGCATTATCCTGGTTTTTGGAGTGGTAACACTGTGCAGGTAAATAAAACTGATAAGGTCATCGTGATTGACAAATCTGTTTCTTCGTTCCGAACTATCAGGCAGTTGATCAGGTTTCAGAGGAAAAATCTTCCGAAATGGCTAGAAGATAAACGATGTTTTATGTTTCATAAAAAAAAACCTACTGATGGAATTTTATTTTGGGACAAATTGCCTAAGTTAGATAAATATTATGTTAGATCAAGGCTTGGTAATGTTTTAATAACTAAAACCTATAATAAAATGGTAGATCACTTTGGGTGTGGGAGAGAGGTGCACAAAGCCATTTGTGCAGCATGGTACGATGAGTGGATAAATACTGGAATTGCTCACGTATGGATCTCTAGAGCAAGAAAGTTGCCTGAGTCAATGGCAACGTTGTTGTTAGATTTTTCTATAGTTCGTAGAGAACCGCTGACTAAATTGTTAGCTGATTTATTATTGGTGCACAATGCAAGCGCAAATATATTTATTCCAGAAGGATTTCGCGGTCATTGTTCGATAGATAAACCTGTCTTCTTGCAAGCGCGGGATGTTTTACTCGCGTCCTCTGTTGGTATTGTTTTGCGTCGATTGGCTCCAAAAATATCAGAATATCTTGCAGTTACTGATAGCCCGCAAAGTTGGAGCTTATGGGTTCGATTCCAGCTTGCTTGTAGTCAATGGCTCTATTTGGGCGCGTTACAAGGAAGTTGGTTACTTCCCTATAATTCTGCTTCATTTTTATCTACATCAAAAACTTTATTACCACAGATTGCTGAGAAACGAAGTTGGGATAGGGTTCTGGATGGTAGCATTCGTACCCATAAATGGTTGTCCCAGCTTTACAGTTGTAGCACTTTGCGTGAAATAGATGACACACCTAAAGAGTTGTTTGTTGCTGTACCTAAAAGATTTAAAGATGGATCACTGATCTCAGTATTAAAAGTACAGACTCTTCTTGACTCTCACCGAAAAGATCCTCCATTTCCCTATGATTGTTTTGATGGTCGACCCAATCATAAACCAGAAGAAATACAAAAATATTCCGCTGCTTGGGCAGCTAAAAATTTATCTTCAGATTGGGCATTTTTTTTCTCCTTATGGCAGCAATCTCATACAAATCTTACAAGGCATCAGCGACTAAAAATAACCCCCTTGTTGACTTGGTGTAAAGAGCAAAAAATTGAACCTTGGGACATCACTACTCTACATTTGCATAATGTCCATGATCCAAAAGATCAAAATAGTTTTAGCAATTTTCTGAAGAGAAGAAATCAACGAATTGGTAATGAACATTCGAATGCTGCAGCTGATACCTGGCAGTTTTGCGCTCGTATCTTCGCTATTGTTTACAATGCAGTTCAATTGCCCGATGAACTTGGCTTAAGAAAATATCCTAAATCGTTGAAGGCAAGAAAAAACTTTGTAAGTCCTTTCATCGGTATAGAAAAAGTTTTTAAACAGTTCACGACAAAATTTGGTCAAAAAACCCCTCGAAGCCGAATGTTGACAGAGGTTCAGGAGGTTTTAATTGAAGAACTTCTGGGTTTGAAAACCGAAATACGGGATGTCTTTTTACCTAGAAGAGACAAATATGATTACCCTATTATTGGTGACGATGGACAGTATTTGTTAGAAAAAAAGCCAACTCAAGTACAGGTAAGAGTTCCAACATTTGCTTGGGCTAAACACTTTGCCGAGACTTTATCTGATGGGCGAAAGGTTCAATCATCAGATTGGTTTTTGCGTGATGGAGTTTGGCAGTGGAACCCATCCTCTGCTGTAGCGTTAGCATTACTATTGTTGATGCCGCTAAGGGGAAAACAAGTCCGTTGGTTAGATCAAGGTTTACTTGATAATGAGGTTTTCAATATAACGAGTCAACGTATGGTTCCTAATACTCATTCTTTAGCCAATTTTCGCTATCAGAATGGACAGAGTCATGAAGAAATTTATGGATCAGGCTCAGGAGCACTGCAGTTGCAATTTGATGAATTGAACTCTGCATTAGAACCGGTGATTTGGAGCTCGACCAATAAGACCGCATTATGGGGGGGAAGTAAAAACACTGGCTATGCACTGCCTTGGCCTGATGGGCAATTACTAATTTTAAGTGATGACGTGGACTTACAGAAACGTGGTCATCATTTAGCACGTGTGTATGAAGTTCTAAGATATCAGTACACCTACATGGAAAAGAATGATCCTGATCCAGGTCCTCTTACTTTTATCCATGTACCTGAAGATAGAAGAAACATGCCTATAGACGATGATTTAAGTCTGCGAGCGCCTTGGTTTGTACCTCTTTGTCGTCAAATAGGCCATCACGAGTTAACTATTACTTGGCCGAATGGTCAGACTCACCGAGCAGCACAACCGGTTACTAAGTTTCAGATCGAAAGGCTATACAACGCTTTATGTCTGCATGTCGAACGAAAGTTATGTCAAGACAAGCGTCTCGAACGTTTCAAATTGACTGTCAAAACAGATCATCCACGAAGAACGTACTCTGAAGGTAGAAAAGCTAAATATGACATTCATTCTTTACGGGTAGCAGGTATCAGTCGTTTGATTGAATTAGGCGTGCCAGCACATTTGGTGTCTGAATATATAGCCGGTCATCAAACGGTAGTTATGACCATGCGTTATTTTCAAACTACTCCAATGTACATGCGCAAAAAACTAATGGAAGCGTTCCTCCAGGGTGATCTTATTGACGGCTTTGAATCAGTCATTGAGCAGCTTGCTAATCACGAAGGTCAGATAAGCTTACTGCCTGTAAGTGAAAGGGTTCGCCAGCATATTGAGGATCTACCACCTGATTTTGCCGCTTTAGCTCCTGTGCCAGGAGGTGTCTGTGTGATGGGGGGCAAAGGTTCTCACTGTGATATGTGCGGCGTTACTACTCGAGAAGTTGAGACTGGCGGTAAAGTGGTTGTGCATTTCACAGAACAACTTGGTGGCTGTGCAGGGGGGCGTTTTTACCGTACAGGTCCTGATTTTATACAACAACAGGCATTGGAAGCTAACAAGTTGATGCTTCTTCTACGGACCAAAGCACGTGAGAGAAAAACGGTTCAAGAAAATCTTAAGTTGCTTAGCAAGCAAATTAATTTACTCAGTCGTGAGTTGCGAATGAGCAAAGTCGAAGGTGACATAGTTAATGTTCGAAAGAGGCATGACAGGCTTGTTTTACGCTTCAACACTGCGAAGGATCGCTTGGTGGAACAAGACGAGTCATTAGCACCTTTAGTGATACAGTGGTACCAACGTTGGCAAGACTTTACTAATTCTCAGGCTTTGGCACTTGAGGTAAACGATCAGCAATTGGCAACTCCAATGGTGTTGATTGGAGACAGTGAACAAATTGACTATAGCCCTGAAGTTATTTCAAACAATGATTTTGGTCTGGCGCGAACAGTATTGGAACAAGCCTTATGTTATGTCAGGACCGGGCAAGAGGTACCTGAAGACTGTCGCCGTCTAGTCAAGAATTTTTTGAACAGTATCTTTAGTGCTGAAGCAGAGGAGCTTTTGTTGTCTTATAACGAACCTCGTTCAGCAGAGGTAGAAAGTTGGTTAACTGCTACGCTAGCCAGTTTGGTAGCTGATGTTTTTGGAGATGAAAAAGCACAAGATGCGGCGGAAGGTAAAGTAAAATTGGGTTTCAATACCAACCTAAAGCAAGGGATTACAACCTTATGTAAGCAACCGAGTTTGACGACGCCAGATTCTGAAGGCCTATTTAGTAACTTACAACAGATCCGAATTAATGTAGTACCCGGCAAAGATCGCAAGCATAGTAAGGAGGACCCTTGATGAGCATCGTTCCAACTCTAACATTAACTGCGGAACAACTTTATTCTGCGATCATAACTGACCCTGCTGCTAGTGCTAAATTAAAATCCACAATGAAATTAGTGAAAAAATCTTGTGATCTAATAACAGAGTTTGATGGCAAGATGAGTTATCGAACCATTGTAAATGTGAGTACGGAGCATTTTGGGTATTTGGGCTATAGTACTATCGCTAATCAAAATGCTAAAGCTAAGCCGTATATTGATCTGCGTAAGAAAGAGTATGAGGTTGCTAGGAAAAGTTACAGTAAAAAAGTTCGACCCAAAACAGATTGTCGTTCAATCGATCTTAGTAGCTTAGAGCCATCGACGCGGCGTATGGTTATGGATTTACAACAACGTAATCGGTTGCTACAAGAAATGATGGAGGATCTTAAAAAGCGAGCAATCCTTGATACGCGAATAATACCACATGATACAGCTGAAGTTATTAGACTAGGTATTGATCCATCAACTGGAGCTTTGCCAATACCTGAAAAGCATCAATATTTGGTAAAAGATCAAGGCAGTGGAGTATCTCTTAGCGCTGGCGCATTGAAATGTCCGCAAGAGGTCGTTAATGTTATGCAACGGTTATTAAGCATGATTGACCCTGATGATCCAGATAGAGATGTTTCTACAGTAAAGTGGGAGGACTATGGAGGTTTTCGATATTTGCATTCTGAAACTGAAATAGATGATACGACCCTTATTACTGAAGAAGAACTTCCTTTGATTATTGATTGGTTAGATAAAGTTTCTCGATATTGATTTTTTCTTTTCGTGTTTGATTTAAAGCCTGTATCTGTTTATGTAAAAACAGTGCATCATATTAAAAATATTTTCTTTGGTACCTTGAGTTTATCAATCCTTACATAACGGGGTGGAGATTTTGCAAGGCAAGCAGAGTTTGCACGAACCAAATATTAAAAAATTATATTTATACTGGGATTGTACAGATATGAGTGGTAGTAATCGGGATGATTTTACCCCCAATAATAAACGAATAATGGCCGAGCGTGTCAGTTGGAAGTGCTCATTCCCAGGGTGTGGCAGAAATACAGTTGGCCCTCATTCCGATGATCCAACTAAAAGAATTAATAATGGCATTGCTGCACACATACACGCAGCTGCTTCAGGAGGGCCTAGATATAATCCTCAGATGACCCCTGAAGAAAGAAAACATATTTCAAATGGAATATGGATGTGTAGAGATCATGGAAATTTAATTGATACTGATTATACAGTATATTCCGCAAGCACTTTACTCGATTGGAAAGCGCAGGCTGAAAAAAGAGCTGCAGATAGCCTTAAATTACCAACTGAAGAGTTTGTAAATAGAGATGCAACTTTAATTCAATTAGGTAGCGGGCTAATTTATTTTGTTCATTGGAATTCTATACATGCACAAAATTGGAGCTTTGAATTAGTGGCACCATTAGTAGGAAGTCAGGAATTATTGAATAACTATGTATTAGAGTTTGATTCTTTGATTGAACCTGAAGCATATGTTGTTATTGAGTCACAGGGAGATGCGAGAAGAATCCTAGACATAAAAATTGAAATTTCTTCTTCTGGAAAATTTATTTTATGTATTAGTGTAGATAATAAACCCGTAGCAACTAATCCTTATGACTTGGGAGCAAATATGGCGCTTGATAATACAGGCGATATTTATATTAAGAATGGAACCATTGCAATGGTTAAAGGAATCGATAATGCTAAGCAAAGAATTTCTACTTGCATGAGCACTATCAAAGGTGAAATAAGTTTTGCAAAAGAGTTGGGCTCATTGGCAACACTGTATTACAACGAATACAAACATGACCTTGAATTACTTAGTCGACTCATACTCCTAGAACTTGTTCGTTTATCTTTAATACCTATGGATCAGGGGGGGATTAGCGATAAAAGACCGTCTTTACATTTTGTCAAACGTTTCACTTGCGTCGATATACCTAGCCTTGAATTAACTCATAGCCGATTTAAGGCAAATATAAAGTTAGAGTGGGGTAATGGTGATTTGTGGGATGGAGAAATACCAATATATGTTTTGAAGGCATAGCTAGCATTTATCAATTAAAGAGCTTCTACTACATTTCTCGAGTATTTCGTTGGTTAAATATATTAGATGACTTATAGTCAAAACCAACATAGGTATTGTAATTAGGTCTTTAGCTGATTAGAAGCCGGTATCATATTGAAGATATGTCTTACGGAAAATCAAGAATCTAGAAAGGAGTACATTATAGTGGTAAGAAAATCCTTAACAAAAATTTCAGTTTTACTTTACTTTTTTTCAGCAATAACACTTTCATCGGCATATATATTAACACCAGATTTAGGTAGGTATTTCTCTTCTTGGATTAGTGATGTATCAGAAGAAAAAGCTTTTCAAGATTCACTAATTATCGCTCTCGAAAAACTGCCTAAAGCTGAAGATAAATCTGAACCTCCTCTACAGTCTCAGCAACTACCTCTTGGAGGAGATTCAAGAACAATCGAAATCATCTATAACTTATTAGCTACGCCAGGGTTTATAGAGTTCTTCGTTAACAATTCGGTTAAATATATTGATCAGTTCTCAGAAAATTACAATCAATCGTATTGGCTAATAAAAATAGGTATTCTTTGTGCTGTAGGAGCTAGTATTCTATTAGTTGTATCAGCATTTTCAGCTTTCTGGAGCTCAGAAGGATATTCTCCTTCTGAGGATATAAGTATCGAAGAGAGGAAAGTAGCGTTAACTGCAGAGCTAAGAGGAAGGGCTACTAAGCTTCGAAACCAAGCTTCCCTGATTCTTCTTTTAATAGGTTCTACTTGTGCTGTTAGCTTCACGTTTTTCTACTATTCTTCTGACCCTTATGAGTCGAACGGGTTTAGAAATGCTTCTGATGATCTTAGACAATCTAATCAAGATGTTGCGGAGAGTATAAGGGATTTACAGGAAATTTTGGTTAGCTACGACTATGCACTAAACAGCTCCTTTGAGATGGAGTCTGATTCAAATGAAAAAAAATATGAAGCCACAGTTGAAATAATAAAAGCTGTTAGCAAAACAGCAACGTCTGAGTTGATAACTATGCCTGATAAAGCTCAGGTTATTGTGCAAGAGGCATCTAATTCCTTGATGACTGCACTGCTTGATAGGATTGGCTCGATCGTTATAACCGTTTTCATTGTTGTTGTTCTTGTCCCTACATACCGTTATTGCATTAGTTTAGCTTCATTTTATGATGCAAGAGCTGATGCGTTAATTTTATCTAACGATTCTTCAGATAATAAAAAAGATCTTCAAGGTTTTTTCCAGCCAGAGGAGAAAATATCTGAGAAGCGTTTTGCTTTAGTAACTCGACCTATAAATGAGTCAGAGAGTTGATTGTTAAGCATACTTAAGTACTCAAACTGACGTTTACCGCTGCTATGGGCCTTAAGATCTGTTTTGGACCAGCAGCGGAAGCTTTCTGTTTTGATATGACTGCACAGGGAGGTCAGATTAAACTTGAATAACTATATTTTTTCATGATTTATACTGGCTTGAGCACGGATGTTCATGTCAATGACGATAATTTCAATCTGCTCTATTTCAGGATATTTGTATGCAATACTCTTCCAGAACAAAGTTAGTTCATCTGATAGGTTGGTAATACATGTACGTTTGTCATTGATGATCCAGTATTTAGTCTGCGGTAAATGCTTTGAAACTAGTAGAAATATACCGTGTTTAGCATCTGCTTCTCGCAGATAGTCTCCGATTAGTTGGTTTTCTAAGCGTTCACAAAGTTTGTTACCTGACCAACCTTTATCCAAAAGTTTAATTTCCACAGGTATTGGGCAAGTAACTTTTGAATTTTGAAATGTAATATCTGGTCTTTGAGCGTTTGCAAGTTCTGCTTCTTGAACATTAACGTATCGGCTATTGCATAGCTGTCGCATTGCTCCAGATATTAAGTTGCGTACTTCTGCTTCGTTTTGTACTCTCTGCCATATTGTATATGGGCTATCGTTTCCTGTCTCGACCCAGTTTTTAATCTCCTTTAAATGATCTACGATCAGATCAAAAAGTTGATTTTGATTCTCAGGTATCAATGTTTGAGTCTCGTGAAAAGTATAGAGTTGCTGGCTGGTGAACAACTCTAAATCTCCATCTTTTTCTGCGCGAGTTACAGCCTCTCGCTCAATCCAACCTTTAATTTTTTTGAGAGCCGGAAGTTGCGAGAGTTCTTGAAGAGCAGTATAGGTTTCTTTACCAGGTATATCAGCTAAGTGTCTGAGAAGTCTGTCTCTGGCGTCCTGTGCATCATCTCTATGCGTTGATGTATAAGAGATGTCTTTAGTTCTATCAATGTCTTCATCGATCAAGATAAAAGAATGCATTATCTTGATCAGGGACTTTAAGTCAGAAGGGTTCATATATAACCCTGTTGTTAAATTGATTTCATAACTATTACCGAATCTTGTACCCAGTAAGGTTGTTATAAATTGTTGGCTCGATTCGATCGCTGTCTTTTTATTTAAGCCAGATAGCCAGTTTTCAAGTTCTTGTATACCCTGTTTCGGGTTATTATCAATTAGGACTGCAAACCACCATGCAATTGACTGTGAATTATTATCAGATTGAGCTATTGCATTAGTAGCGAGTTTTGAAAGGCACTTAGAATCTATACCAGCATTTTGAAGTATAGTTAAGATAAAACAGCGTTGATTATCTAGGGGGACTTTCTTTGCATCGAACCATTCAAGTAGCATAGTTGCGATTTTTTCGTGAAGCCAAGGCGCATGAAATGCTATATCATTAAGGATATAGCTCGATTCTGTCTCCACTCCTGTGTTATTGAGTTCCCAGTAAACCTCTTTTTTAATCTTTTCAAGTGTCAGATCTGGGAAATGGTTATATATGGTTTCTAACCAACTAGGAAAGCCGTTAATTTCCCACGTAAGATACCTTAAGGCATGTGACACTTCTGCCTCAGTTAAGGATGATGGGAAATTTGATACATATTTTGCCTCGGTCTCAATACCAGTTAAACCAAACAGCAATTCGTAAGAAACACGATAACTTTTTTGCTGATTTTCTGATCTAATAGAAGGTTTATAGTAACGCCAAAATTTTACAGAGGCATCCCGATAAGCCTCTGCAACCTCTATCCCAAAGTCTGGTATTAGTCTTTCCCATTTACCTGACTTCCCTCTATTATAAGGTGCGTTCTTTCCTCGAGATTCCCTAAATAGCCTATATTGATCTTCACTCCATTGGCCTGGTTTAATTCCAGGAGGGGTACGTATCTTATCAGGGGCATTACGGAGTCTTTTGATCCACAGTTCACGACTCAAGCTTCTTTCTTGCGAGACTTGTTTGTATATTTTCTTACGGGCCTCTGCAATTTCTAGATGCTCCCTCTGTTCTTTTGTCGGAGTGGGGTCAAGCATCTTACATAAAATATTGGACAGTATTTCATTATTATTAACTGCCTGTTTAATAAGATCTATACATTCATCGGATCTATCTGATCGAAGACTAACTGTCAAGGCGGTACTTAGAACAATCTGCTTATCATATTCACATTCTTTTGTTTGGATATATCCTAATAATCTAGGTAGTGAATCTTCATCGAATCCCCAGAATGTATCGGTATAACTAATTTCAAAATCATCTGTTAGAGGTTGAGAATGTTTTTCTTTTTCAACTTCAATAGAACTCCAATATAATAGGTCATTTAATTCTGGCCATTGCGGAATTGTTGTTTTAAGTCCACTTTCAATGCGATCAAAATCATTACTTTTCCAATAGTTAAATTTTGTTAAGAGTATTAAAATAGAAATGCAGTGTTCACTAAGAGATAAATTATTATAAGCCTTTACTATCTCTTCAATAAAATGAATGGCTACATAAGATAACCAACAATACTTTTTGGAAATTGTTACATGCCTTTCATTTAGGTAGGGCTTTTCATGCAAGTAAGTATGCAAAAGACTTAAATACCTAGCGGCCTCCGCATCATATGAGCCCACTAAAAATTTTGATGAGAATGTTTTTAATGCGCTGGTCAGGCCTGTTGATTTAAATCTTTCATAGTTGGGTATTTTTTTTAGAGATAGGTCTATTTGGCGAATGTTAAAATCACTTATATCTGATTCTTCAATTATCTCTGCTAGTATTTCTCTTGGGAGTTTATTTTTATTATGATTGAGGCCTTCCCATAAAGTTTGTTTTTCTTTAAGAGTCCCTGTTGTCATGATAGCTCTTGCACAAACAATCCTAGACCATATGTTTAACTTAATGCTAACTGTCAAATCAATCAGTTGATTAGCACAAGTTGACATATTTCCTTGCCAGACAAGTCTGCCTAGAAAAAATATAGCATCATTATTGTCTTTGTACTTGGCAATCAGCTTTGAAGTTTCAGATGAAAGGTCGGATGTTGCAATTCTTGCAATTGAGCTGTTATCTCTTGTAGCGCGACTATCTTTATCTTCTGCAATCAGTGATATCATTCTATTTAGTATGATTTTTCTTGATTCAAGAGGTAAATGTAAAGAGTCTCCACCTTCTAAGACTATTTCTGGATATTGGCTCAGTACTTTTTTACGTATTACTTGGTCGAAAATGATTAACCAAGACACAACGGGACGTAATCTCGTTGTTATGAATTGCTTATTGTATTTCTCTCTAAATACTAATTTCTCAACTTTAACTCTGCTACTTCCAGGAGATAGAATGTCAGAGAACCATTCTGCAGCTAAAACTTCTTTGATGTCACTATGTCTGAAACGAACAGCATCAAACACAATATCATTGAATATTGCAGTGTTCAGCAGGGTAAGTATCTCAGTAGGAGTCCAGTCTGGTAGCAGATCACCAGCATCTAGGGCTAAATCAACTTGAGAAGTTCCTGGCAGATGAATATTAGCTTTACCTGTAAGCACAACAGCTGCAGCTAGCCTGCGAGCGCCTTCCTTTGCTTTGGTAAGCGATAGAGCATGGCGCTCTGCTCTGTCCTGATTGTGGCTTTCTTTAAGTCGCTCACTAATATTGTGCTGTAGTAATTCTAATCGGCTCTCAAGGCTTTTTTCCTTATCCCACTTAGAAATGATCAGATCAAGGTCAAAAGGCCTCTCGGCTAAACTCCATAGCCCCGTTTTTTCTATTTCTCGCATGAGGCTATTGATGTCTGATACCTTTTTTGCAGAGCAGAAGTCACGGATCTTCTCCCTATCAAGTGGTTGCATGACATATAAGGATAAGTTGCTCTGCGATTCTTTGTTCTCAGGGCTTGAATATGGCAGCGTTTTATTTACAAATGATCGATCACTATTTGATTTCCAAGAATAAGGTCTACTGGATATGTAAATATGCGCTCTCTGACCACAATTTCTTAATTTTTTTGAGAACTTTATTAGTGCTTGTTGAAACGATCTAGGTTCTTTGAGCCTTGCCTCATCTATAGAATCTAAAAAGAACCATGCATCCTTAGTAGATTGTGCCCAAGATTCGAATGCACTCTCGCTACCAACTTCAAAGGCGTCTGTAAAATCTGCATCTATGTCCTCTATACGTATAAAAAAGGCAAACCTGTTTTGTTTAACAAGTGTTTCTGCCATTGTTTTTAGTTCAAAGGTTTTACCAGCTCCTGCTTCAGCAAGTATGACACATCGATATTTTTTTAAGAGATTCTCCCAGCTCAGCCCTGTATTGAATCCAAAAGTAGAAAGTAAACTTGAGTTGAGGGTACTTTCTTCGCTATGAGAAATGGTCTTAAACTGGCGGTCTAATTGAATATAACTGTCCATTATGTACTTCCAATCACGCGGCTTGCTGAAGTTTAAAGTCCTAGAAATCAGCTAGATATAATATTTCATCAACAAAATTACAGGGCTGTCTTTGTATCAATTCTTGCTGAGTTTAATTTGATTGAATATTTTTTCAAAAGAAGATAAACATGGTCTGTATGTGTTATATATAACTGTTAACGGTTATCTATGTAGTAGTTAATTAGTCTTATGACTTTGGACATACCATATCCTGACCAACTCTGAATATTTCTGGATATATATGTTAATTCTTCTTTGTTGCATTCTTTTTGATTTTCTTTCATCCATTTTTCAGCTACTTGATATCGACCATCACTTGTTACTAATACTTCTCGAAGCTTTTGTGGATCACAGCCTGAACGTATTTTTTTTCCTTGTGACTGTGAAATTAATGCTTTCTTAGCAAACTCTTTGAGGTTTTTATTTTCTTCAAGCAACTCAGCAACTCGTAAAACTAAAGCGTCATTAGCTGCTTTGAGTTTTATTATTTCTTCTGTTGTATGAGCTATTGCAGGAAAAGATATTAATAAGAATACGAAAGTTATGATGTTTTTCAAATTGTTACCTATCTAATATTTAAAGCTTCTAAAAGCTGCTTTGATGAGTAGTCATTGCTATTAAAGCCCTTTGATATAATGTAGATATCTAAAGCAAGAGCGGTAGATGGTCCGAATAATCCATCAATATGTCCGTCATATAACTTCAGTAGCTTTAGTTGTCTTTGAATACTCTTTATTTGATCTACAGTTAATGATGTCGGTACTTTCGATTTGTCAAATTTATAGTAGGGCTGAATTTTAGAATTAAATGAATCCAAGTTTTTATTTTGAGCTGGTTTCTTTATTGTAGTAACAGAAGATGTAGAGGATGTAGAGGATGTAGAGGATGTAGAGGTGCTAGAGGAACCACATTCTACTGACTGACTTCCGAGATTACAGCGTAATCGATTACCTACCATTTGAGATTGCGATCTATGGCAATGGTATGGTTTAGAGCCGCCATGACAGCCATTTGAATCAAGTCCTCCCGAATGAGTTGATGCAGATTCAGAAACAAAAAATAAATAAAAACTGAAACAGTATAATAATTTCTTATGAGAATTATAGTTCGGCATTATTCTAAATTGAAGTTTGTGATTAAATTATAGTTAATCTGACGTAATAATGTTTTTTATACATTTAGATACATTGAGTAGACCAAATTCTTTGGATGTATTCAGGATTATCAATAAATGGATTTCTATTTTTTTGCCAAGAGTAAATCACGTCATTTCTTAGACGTTCTTCATCTGAAACAGGGTCTATCTCATGCCACTCAAGTAACGTGCAGAGTTTTCCAAAAAAAGGTTCATCAGATGAAGTCGTTCTGTCAACTAATTCGAGATCGTCCGTTTTAGATTTATCGTTACCCTCGTATCTTGTCGCCATATAGAACATCATTCGGGCAGTATCACCTTTTTGCTTTGTTGGTACTTCCCAGGTGCCTTTACCTTCTTTACACAAGGTACATTCATCATCTGGCTTACCGCCATTAGCAAAATCATTATTGCTTCTATCGGAGTTCACCGAACGATCAGCTGCTCTTAAGTGATGAGCATCGGTATATGCATGTTGTTTCTTACTTCTGAAACCATGTGACTTAGACCAGATGTGTTCACGATTCCAAAAGTCAGGGTCATTCTCACCTTGATCTTGGTTAACCTTTGGAATAGATCGTTGAGTATAGAAACCAATAACATTGTTACTATTATTAGGGTCTTCATCGGCTTCTTTTAAGATCGTCCATGTACATTTATATGAAAAACGTGTGTGGCCACGAATGATTTTGTTTAGAGCTGATTTGAGTTCTGTACCTTGTTGATTTGTGATGGATGAGTAGTAAGTATCCGGGTCGTAAGGCTTGATATCAGGCTTGATACAAGTAGCAGCGGCTGTTGCTGATAGCAGGGAGAGTGCGGTAGTTAACAAAATGCATTTCATCGGTTAGTTCCTTTAGTCGATTAATCCCTAAACGATAATACAGAGAATCTTAGATTCCAATCATTAGAGGCACAGGAGAAGAGAGCTTAAACTGTCAGAGTTCTATCCATGGTATCCGCAGATAAGTCGTTTCATATTTGAGTCTTAGCAGATTCTCTGATGCGACTTATTAAAAAGCCGCTCAGAAGAGCGGCTCTTTACACCGATAGATGAGAGGTCTATCTGGAACCATACTGGGTTTAGTTTGGATACCTTACTCTACTAGGAAGCAATTTTTGATTCAAATCTTCCTATGATTTGAGTCTATTTTTTCTGACTCGTTTACTTCTATCTATGCACTTTTTGAGGTTTTTCTGAAACGTAAGTGCTTGTTGGAAGTTGGTTGACTGAGCTCCTTGCTCCATGTTGATGCCAGAGACATTTTATTTGTCATACGTGAATCATACGTTACAATGTGAATTAGCCTGTATAAATAAACAGTATCTGGATTGGTTATGCTTCATTTTATTCCTATTGCTGCGCAAGCAGGGATTTCTGGTTTTGAGTCACCTGCTGCGGAATACACACAGTCTTCACTGGACTTGAGTGACCTGATTATTGACGATCCTGCAGCTACCTACCTTGGGTATGCTGAAGGAGAGTCTATGGTTGGGGACGGAATATTCTCTGGTGACTTGTTGGTGATCTCACGGGCCGAGACTGTAAAAGACCAAGATGTGGTAGTAGCAAATCTAAACGGTGTTTTCGTGTGCAAGAAGATTGATAAACGTCGGGGGGTTTTGCTTTCTTCTGCACCTGGTAATAAACCTTATCATCTTCGTGAGGGTGATAATTTCCAGATTGAAGGTGTTGTGATTCGATCTATTCGTCTTCATCGCCCATTATCAAAAGCTTTCTGACTATGTACGCGTTGTGTGATGCTAATAGTATGTACGCCAGCTGCGAGAAAATTTTTGATCCTGCGATTAGGGATAAGCCGGTGGTCGTACTTACAAATAACGATGGGTGTATTTGTGCGGCATGTCATATTGCTAAACGATTAGGGGTTGGAAAGAAGTTTATTCCTTACTTTCAGGTGAAGGATGATCTGGAAAAGGCGGGGGCGGTGATTCGCTCGAGTAACTATGAACTATATGCAGATATTAGTCAGCGGATGATGGATACTTGTTCACGGTTTGCCCCCAATAGTCATATTTATTCAATAGATGAAATTTTTCATAACTACGATGGCTGGGAGCCACCGGAGGGATGGTTTCAGCATGCGCGAGCGATTCGTAGAGCTGTGTGGACTGAGGTGCGATTACCTATCGGTGTTGGGGTAGGTCCGACACCAACGTTAGCTAAGGCAGCGAATCATGCTTCTAAAAGGATTGCAGGCTATCGCGGTGTAGCGGTGATCGATAATGAACAGACTCGTCAACATATATTACAGAATATGGAACTGACTGATATTTGGGGGATTGGTAGTCGTTTAGCGCAACGGTTACAGGGCTTAAATATTTATACACCTTGGCAGCTTGCGCATGCGAATCCAAGCTTGATACGAAAGCAGTTTTCCGTTTTGGTTGAGAGTACTGTATATGAGTTGCAAGGAGTCGTTAAGCTAACCTGGGACGATGTAAAAGCGCCGAAGAAGGAAATTTACAGTACTCGTAGTTTTGGTCAGCGAATACTTGAGAAGAATTTGTTATGTCAGGCATTAATTCAGCATGCCGGAATTGCCGCAGCGAAGTTGCGCCGGCAGAACAGTTTGGCATGTGTGGCGGTTATTTTTGCAACAAACTCACCTCATGATGCTCAGGGGTACTATCGAAAGTCTATTACGCATCGATTTGCAATACCAACGCAGGATACGACGGTAATCGCGAACATATGTCGTCAAGCTGTTGAGCAGATATTTCGTAAAGGAGTATCGTTCTATCGATGCGGTGTTGGCTTGATTGACTTATGTGATAAAGCTATGTTTCAACAAGATTTTTTCACGCAGTTTACTGATAATTCTAATCTGATGGCTTGTATGGATGCGATCAATATGCGGTATGGCCGGAATACGGTACATGTAGCCAGTCAAGGGTTTCAGCAGAAGTTTGCGATGCGACGGGAATTTTTGTCTCCCCAGTATACTACCCGTTTGAGTGATATCCCGCGGATTCAGTGTTAAGACGTTACTTTATGTATTCAGGCTCGTTCCCATATCGCCGTATATTCCGAAATCTTAGCGTCATCATATGGAAGTTCGCTAAAAAATACATTGTTTTCTAGCATGTAGGCGTAACAGCAAAGTTCAGAATTTTTGATCCAAATTGAATCTAAACAATCTAGTTTCCAATGGCCTGATTTGTTGATGCTGCCTGGAGACATCAAGTTTACCTCAATGAGACTAATATCCGCTTGATCAACGAGTGCTAATAGATCTTTGATTACGGGGGTCATTAGAACACGACTGATGGTTTCACCATATCGGTCTTTAATTGTAAATGAAATGTGTAACCAGGGTATATGTGTGTCATGCCAAACATGCTGCCAACAAGTTACACCTGGTTGTTGAAGTTCAGGGGGGAATGAAAGCTCTGTCTTGCTAGATGTAAGAAACATAGTGATTCACCATCAATAATGAGTTAACTCTCATTCTAGATAAAGAAAAGCAGTAAGGTAAGATATATCTGGTGTTCATGTGGCCGTAGCGTGCTGAATATAGGTAACCCTAGTTATGAGGGTTACTATGGAAATCAAAAGGATAAGCATTGAGCAGCAAAGGCTTGAAACAGCAAGAGTGTCTGCTCAAATAGGCAAACTTATTAAGCAAGAGAGAAAGAGAAAAGGGATTACTCAAGAAAAACTTGCAGAAGCTGCTGATATTTCTGAAAAACATTTGTCCTCTGTTGAGAACGGAAGAGAATCCAATATTTCTATTGGTTATGTGGTCGCAATAGCCTTAGCTCTTAATGTTCCTTTATTGCAACTTATATCTGTTGATGCGAAATAATTTAAGAATTCATTGAATAGCTGTCTAATGCTTGAGCTATATGGCTACAAAGGCTACATGCGAAGAGTCTATGCTGGTTAGGGTGAAGATGTAGTGTTTATTTTGAATTATCTAAAGCGTTTTCAATGATTTGTTTCGAAGGTATAGATTGAGTTGTTGAAGCTTCGAATGAAGCTGGTAGATAGTGTCAACTTTCGACGTTAATACAGCGTGCTTTTTTGGAATCGCGCAATCTCTCTATCTTGATCACTTCTGGTGATGTCCATTTTGGTTGTCATAGCATTTAAGCCAGCAGTACCACTGGTGTTTGAAACATCTACACGACGAGCAACCGCAGATATGAGATTACCTCGTTTCGCAACTTGTTGAATGACTCTAATCTCAAACTTTTTTGTAAAATGGGTGGGATTAATGGAACCAGCTATTGGCGTTATTCTAACGCAATGAGGTGTCTACTAAAGTCTGATCTAAACAGAGTTTTTCTAAGACTTGCCGTTTACCAAAAGCTATAGAAATCAATATGGTTACTAAGATATAGTTCATTTGGATGGGGAAGTTAAGCTCCTGTATCATGCTTTGTAATTTTAAGTCAGGTGGTTCGGGCTGAGGTTAAGGACTAAACCAATATTGTTCACATTGGCCGTGTCATGGGCAACTTCATTTTCCTTTAGGGTTCTTTCATCTAATTGCTGACTGAGTAACGTTTTGGCTTCACTATCTCAGTTGTCGTTTTTTATATTGGCTCTTTACAACAGCTATCAAAGCAATCGACGATTGTTTATTTTGTGTGCTGGTTATCTAAATTTTGTATGGCTTTCTTGCTGATTAGTTTGCCGTTATTACCCGGAGAGGTTTATATGTATTTAGAGTGGGCTTGGGTCTTGTTTAAAGTCATGTTAGGGATATGGATCATATCATTCGTAGCTCGCCCCTTTGTGTCGTCTGAGGACCAAGAGAAACTGCGTATGGTTGATATATTTATAGCTGATAAAATAAATTCAATTCCAATTAAACTTTTGAATTTATGGTTACTAATTGGGACAGTCCTTTATTTTATTGGTAATTTCACAGTCTTAATTTTATTGTCACTTGGGGTGTTCATGTTTGGCTACTCCGTCTTTTTGCATGCCGATCTAATTGAGTTAAATTTAGAGTCAATCTATAACTTGGCTAAGTTGCTTGTTAATGAAAAGGTTACGTGGTCTAGTGCAACAATAATTGTTGCTACGACAGTAGCTATAGGCCATATGTGGAAATTAAATTTGGATAAACGTCAATACTTTGAAAAAAAAGAAAAAGAATTTCGTAAAAAATACGAAGCTAGTTATGAAGAAGAGTTTGAACGATTAAAGAATAATAATCGTTTACTATAACAACTTATAAAAATAATGGCACAATGTAGTACTTTATCGTTAAGATAAAGTCTTAGCACTAGGTGAGCAAGAATAACCATGGAATTTAGTGAACTAATAGAGATCGCGAGTGTAACATTAGGTGCTCTCGGTGGCGGGGCCGCAATCATATTTGGATTTTCAAATTGGTTAGGGAAAGTGTGGGCTAATAAGCTTATGGAAAATGAAAAAGCTGAGCATTCTCGAGAGCTGGAATCACTAAGAAATAGACTTACTCACGACACCGAAAGTTATAAGGTTAAGCTTAAAAAGTCAGAGTTTATTTTTGAGAAAGAATATGAGGCCGTATCCGAATATGTGGCACTAAGAAGAAGTTTTCTGCCAAGGCATGCTTATCCTGATATGGATTGGCATGAGGCATGCAATGATATAGCTCATAATTTCCATAAAATTGAAATTATGCTTGGCTCCTATTTGTCTAAGCATGGGGCAGTCCTAGACAAAGAAGTGAAAGACTTACTAAGCTATTCCATTGGTATTGCGGGCGAAAGTAAGTTTGAGATCACAGGTCCAGATGTTCCTAAAGAGGCAAATGCTGCTGCTAATAATTTATTTGAGAAACTAAATCAGGCAGAAGATTTATTATTGGATCAGCTGCACTCGCAGTCAAGTACCTAACAAGTTAATCAACTTTTTACACACGGCAGCAACGTAGTAAAGCTGCTCCGGTTGTCGGGAGGCAATAACTTAGGGAAACTATGTCACATTTAGAAAATTTGATAGCTGAATACTATGACTGGAAAGGTTATCTGATAAAACGAAACATTAAGGTTGGCAAGCTCAGCCACGGGGGCTGGGAAATGGAGCTGGATGTAATAGCGTTTGATCCTCATTCAGGACATTTAGTACATTTGGAACCATCAATTGATGCTCATTCTTGGGCTAAAAGAGAGGAACGATTTTCGAAAAAGTTTGGTGCGGCAAAGAAGTATATTTTCAGTGAGATTTTTACTTGGCTAAATCCATGCACGGAAATAGAACAAGTAGCCATACTTATTTCGCACCCAAAAGACCGGGACGAGCTAGCTGGTGCCAAAATAATATCTATCGATGAGTTAGTGGCAGAGATTCGCCAAAAAGTGATTGGGTGTGGAATTGTGGCTAAGAATGCAATCCCTGAAAAATATCCACTTTTACGTACTCTGCAGCTCTCACATAATGGCATTACAAAACTTTATAACAATCTGCTCAGGTATCTTATCAAGTTCACTCCGTTGGCTCATCATTTTGACGAGTGTTAAGGTCTGGTGGATGTCTAAAAACGATTTAAGTTTAGGTTAATATATAATACCTCTGAAGATGAGATACGCGAGAAGATCCGATATGACAACCAAGTCGCACCATTGGTAAGTATAAGATATATTGACGACCAAATCAGGATGAATTATCTCCCTCCCTGGAGGTTGGTATATTTCATCACAGCAAATAGCTTTGCTGACGTAATAATCCGTGTATTTGATGTTTTTGAAGATAAAATTAATTGTTATCTTGGTATAAATAATAATCCTTATTTTATAAAATGTTTTGATCCGGGAAAAATAAAATTTGGAAATTAGTAATGAATAATAAAGATCTATATATAGATAGAGTGTATAAGTTGTGCGCTCCAGCCATGTTAATAGTAGTTTCATATTCATATGTTTTTTCAGTAAAGCCTATTTTTGATAAGCAGCAGGAGCTAAATGAGAAAAGTTCTCTAGTCGAGACATTGTCAGCAGATGTTAAATCCCTCGAAGAAGATAGAAAGATTGCTTTAAGCAAGCTAAGTGATACAAAAGAAAGTCTAGAAAAAGTTTCTGAAGATCTTAAAGAAGCAGGTAATCGACTAAAAGCAACGAGTGAAGATTTAGATAGCGTTAACGAACGATTAAATAAAACTGAGATTATATTATCTGAGACGGAGTTGAAACTTGAGCATAAAAATAGTGAGATAGACAATAAAAAGGCACAACTACACAAATTACAGCTTGGCTTAGGAAAGAAAAATGAAGAACTAAAGAAACTTTCGGAAATGTTGAAAAGTTCTGAAGATGCAGCTGTAAAATTTTATGTGTATCGAGTTATAGATGAAGTCGTTAATGATCAAATAAGAACGAGTACATCTGGCATATATGGTAGTTCTTCTGATCAGCAGCGTTTCAATTTACATGATGCGTTGATGGAAAAGTCAGAGTTCGATAATAGCGAACATATAGATAGATACTCCCAGAAATATTTTGAGCGTAAAGCCAAACTATTAATACGTCAGTTCACCAAAGAGAAAATCTCTGTTGATGAAAATGGTTATAAACCAGCTTTTGAACTCTATACTTATATAGCAATAAAACAATTGGATGTGTTAGCAGAGTAATAGAATCATTTGAAAATTATTTTGAACACAGAAGGGATTTAGTCCAAAGCTAAGCTTATATAATAAATGTTAATGCGACATTAGTATCTGCTTTGCATTATTGGTTGATTCTCAAGTGAATGTCAGATGTGTCCGCTTTTGACACGTAGTTGGTCATCAGGCAGCCTGAGAATTGACTCAAGTCGTCTTCCGACCCAAAGCGATAGTTGCCTGAGGTCGGTTGCCTTTCCTAGTTATGGACTTATCCACTCTACGCGGCTAATACCTTCATTTCCATACCCTACGCCAAACTCAATAAACAATGCATGCTTATAGCCAAGCTGTCTTTGGTATTCTCTTAATTTCATAAAATCTTTCTTATCGCTTACACGAGAAGAAGTTTTCTTAAACTCCAAGACAAGAAGGTTTTTATTTGTCTTTCTTTTGTGGATGATAATATCTGGATACACTGTTTGTGCATCGGTATCGTATGTATCCGGATCACCGCCTGGAATTAATAATTCTTTAGGGTCGTGATTATCTCTGTTGTATTCACAATCTACATCTAATTCAGGAAATAACTCTTGTAGATAAATTGCTACTCGATGAGTAAGGCTTCTTTCATTAGCATCAATTTCTAGAAGAAAGGAATCATGCTCTAAAAATTTTTCTAGAGCTTGAAATACTTTTTCTCCGATTGGGTTGATACTCAGAATATTTCTCATTCTATCTCCGTGCATAACGCTCAGGTCATATGCAGGCAAGGTAAAACGGCGGCTGTCACATGCACTTATTTATTAGGAACTTATACTGCACCTTCATTTAACTCTTCTAGATCAATAAAATCCAGTTGGCTGACATATTGACAAAAGTCCTTGCTATTATCTAATGCAAACGCCTTTAGATCACTCCAACCCATATAGTAAAACGGACTTAATATTCTCAATTTCGGCGCGTATTCATGATCTAAGAAACCAAGTTCATGTCTTTCCAATGTCTTTGCGAATTTGTTTATTTTGTAATCTGAGAGTGGCTTGTCATTAATTCTCAGGACCTTAAGATCATCAGGGTGTATGTTAATCCCATATTCACCTTCAGGAATCTTGGGCATAGATAGTGCAGTCTCGACAATCTTCGCTAACAACGAGCGGTCATTCAGTGTAAGCTGCCTTAGTTTTTCAATGTATGTATTCAGTTCTTTTACTTCAGTATTATCTATTGAGTGAGAGCAGTGATTCCGATCGAGATATTTTATATATCTGTTTAGATTCTTTAACGGTCTATTAACAAAATAATCCCGTTCATCAGATATTTGATTTAAATAGCTCTTTTTCAATGAGCTACCTATTTCTGAGAATACCTTTTCTCGGTCCTTTTTCCACTTTTTAAGCAGCTTTGCTGGATATTTGTCTTCCTCGGAATCAACTATTTTGTGACAGATATTACACAATAAGATTAAGTTTTCAGGTGATCTTTTTTCTTCTTGATTCAACTTGTTATTTGGGCGTGGCCCATTCTTCTCTGCTGCGTATATATGGCAAACTGACGCCACAAATGTGCCATTAGAATTAACTAAAACAGTATTACAGCCAGGCTTAGCGCATTGATTACCTGACAAGATATGAATTTTCCTCAGTGTTGACGGTTTAGGTGCCAAGCGCTCTTTGTTCTTTTTCTTTGAAGTAATTTTGCTCAATATTGCTAATCCCTGATTTCCCTAACAATTTATTATTGCGCTCATGCACGGTTCTAAAACTTGCAAGCTCTACTACCTTGTAAGGTACATTTATATCTAGGGGCGGGTAAAAAAGTATCGTAGAAGCTGTAAGTTTCAGGAAAATGTAAAGAAATACACAAAGGCACGAGCTGCCAGAGAGGAAAAAAGGATCAATTGTACTCATCCTGAATATCCGTCTGAATTGCCTAAGTTACGTAGGTTAATCAAAATCACAGACTACAATACGGGTACTCCAGTTACCCACCAAATTGAACTATATCGTAGTAACCGTATTGATTGCTACAGCGTTTGGATAAACGGCAAGCTTTAGAAAAAACGCATTGACTGGCGCAAAATTCTTGAAGGGCTAAGAAAAGCTCTACCACGCGTATCAATCACTGGCAAACGTGTCCGCTTCTGGCGCAAAGCGGGCATGCTAGGCTATACCTGCTCGGATGGATTCTGCTAAGTCCGGTCCTGATTTCGACAGTTGGATATTATTGTGGGAATGGCTTGATAACCAAAAGGCATTTGATATATCTGCGAACTCATCGTGACAAGAAATTGATAAAAAATGATACGCTTTACAGGTGATATATGGATGAGAAATATAGGCCCTATTCGTGATTTGGAAATAGAAACTCATAAATTTATGAATCAATTGACTGGAAATAGGCTTAATTTTCAATGGCTATGAGCATGAATGATAACTCGTAAATCTTTTTGGTCTCCCTTCAAGAAAAGTGGCGGCGGGGTGCTGTATGCACAGTTCGTTCAGATCCAGGCTACGTTCTACATAATCCTGTGCGGGTGAGGGAAAGCCTGCCGGTACGGTTTCACTGAACAGCGGGATGGCTATACAGGCGGGCGGTGTTGTCTGGTAGCGGGCAATAAGCTGGCATTTCATAGGCGTCAGAAGCTGTATTTTAAATAACTGTAAATTTATACAGTATATTAATGTTTCTTTTCTTGGGCAAGCAACGTGCTTCTTGACTGTTTGCGGCACATTCCCCCGATCTGGGCAGTCCTTCATGGATACCCCGTGTAACCCTTGCAGTGGCTGCTATATACTGGTCGAAACAGTGACAGATTCATTCTGATAGCCAAAAGGAAACGTTATATGCGCACACTTTTCGACTGTCTGATTCGTTCAGTTCTGGTTGTTGTTCTGTTTGGTGCCACGCAGGTTTTTGCTGCTGACAAGCTTAAAGCCTGTTTTGTGGAGTGGCCCCCTTATACACGGATGATTGATGGTCAGCCTGGCGGAATTACCGTCGATATAATGAAGGCTGCAGCAGAACGGGCCGGGTTCGATATCAGCTTCCGTAATTTGCCTTGGCAACGGTGTATCGTGATGGTACAGCGGGGCGAATATGATTTTGCTCTGGATGCGGTTGAGCGTCCGGGGCTGATTCACGGCGATCACCCCAATGCTTTGTATGTTCAGGCGTTCTGGTTACGTGAGGGGGATGATTACGGCCCCTATGAATATGTTGGCAAGCTGGTCGATAAACGTCTGGCCCTGATGCAGGGGTTTCAGTATTCGGCCAAGATTCTTAATGCCGGTTTTCCTGTGATCGAGTGGGTACCGACGGAAGAAGTTGCCGGTAAAATGATTATGAAAAACCGCCTGGATTTGGTGTTTGCTGATGTGGTGGTGATGCAGCAGGCGATCCGCGATCATGGCCTGACACTGAAGCCTATGCTGCCGGTGTTCAGCACGCAGCCGATGTATCCTTCATTTAATGTTGGACAGCGCGAAAAAATGCGCCGTATCGATGATGCAATCGGTGCAATGCATGCGGACGGTAGCCTTGATGAGGTTTACCAGCAGCATACCGGTGCCGGATTCTCGGATCTGGTGAAGATTAGTTCCCAGGGGCAGGCGCTCAAGCCCTGAAAACCGGTCGAATATAAAAAAAGCCTCATGATGAGGCTTTTTTTTGTGCTGCGCTGTTTTACCGGTGGTTTTGCTGATCTCTGATCAATGCTTTCAGTTCCACGATTTCTCTGTGCAGATCTTCAATGGTGGGTACGCCGTCAGCCATGTCCTGTTCTTTACGCTCATCAGCATGTTCTGCTTCCATCACATTCACAACAATACCGATAACCATGTTCAGGAAGGCAAATGTCGTCAGGAAGATGAAGCTCAGGTAATAGGCCCAGCTAAAGGAGTAAACGGCCATGGTTTCATACATGACGTCGGTCCAGTCTTCAAAGGTCATCACCCGGAACAGTGTCAGCATGGCAATGGAGATGTCGCCCCACAGGGTTTCATTAATGTGGGCAAAGAAGGATGCACCGACCGCTGCATAGATATAGAAGATAATGAACATCAGCAGGATCACATAGCCCAGTTGCGGCAGGGCTTTAATCAGTGAGTTCAGCAGTAGGCGTAATTCAGGAATGATCGAAACCATCCGCAACACCCGGAAAATACGGATCAGGCGGCCTATCAGGGCCATTTCGCTGTCCTGAATCGGTATCAGGCTGACGACAACGATCAGGGTGTCGAACAGGTTCCAGGGGTTTTTAAAGAAGTTGCGCTTATCCGGCTCACCAATAAAGCGAATGCTGATTTCGATAAGGAAGAATACCGTGATACCGCTGTCCAGCCAGCCGATCAGCTGTAATACCTGCGGCGGAATGTCGTAGGTTTTTGCGCCGATGACCAGTGCGGAAAAGATGATGATGCCAACCACGAACCATTCGAATATACGGTTGTTACGGAGGCGGTAAAAATTGTGTTGCAGCGTATCAAAAGTCATATCAGGTAACAGCTTATTGATAAGGGTTGATGTTCAGGCCGGGCATTGTAACCCAGCAGAAATGCAGAGGAAAACGCCAGGTTGCCGGTCTGTTATAACCGGAATCACGGAACAGCTTGCGGCTCCGTAGCACTGGTATTGGGTATCGGGCAGCTTTGTTAGGCCGTATAATTGCGCCACTATATTAACTACCCGGCCGGAAATTTATGGATCAGCAACCGAATAACCCTTTGCACGGCATTAAGCTGGAACAGATTGTTGTAGAGTTGGAGCAGCATTACGGTTGGGAGCGTCTTGGGCAGCTAATTGATATTAACTGTTTTCAGTCAAACCCGAGCGTTAAGTCCAGTCTTAAGTTTTTGCGCCGTACGCCCTGGGCCCGCAGTAAGGTTGAGCAGTTGTATATTGATACTAAGAACAGCCCCTGGGGTAAAAAAGACTGATGGTTTTCAGGCGGTCTGCAGGTACTGTTGCAGTGCCTGCTGGCTGTCTGCGCAGTGGTAAAGGGTTGTTTTCAGCTGATGTGTCTGACAGGTAATCTCCAGTGCCGACTGCTGGCTCAGTAACAGAAGAATCTCCGTGGACTCATCCAGTGTCATTCGGTAAAGGCCTGTCGTGAGCGGGTTTTCCGGATCAAGTTGCTGCAGGTAGTCGGCGGCATTCATCTGGTGAATTTCCGGCGCGGATTCACCGGAAAGCTCCAGTACCGCGAAGCTTTTGGGAGCGGACAGAAAATCCCGCTCTGTGGCATATATCAGTAGCGTTGAGCGCCCCAGAGGGCTGTGGTGATGGAACCAGCACAGGTCTTCGTGTAGCCGCTCCGGCGCGGGTAAGTTATCGGTATGGATAAACTCCATATCAGCGTGCTGTCCCTTTATCGCAGTCCCACTGCAGCTTGCGGATTTTTTGCCGGGCTTTGTCCTCTAAGGGCAGGCTGGCCAGGCGTTGCAGGTTTTCCGGTGTGAAAAACAGGCTGGCTTCAGCGATCAGTTGTTCACCACTGGCCAGTGCCTGACTGATTTCATCGAACCAATTTTCCGGCAACTGAAGCGTATCAGAGTCGTTATATCGGCTGAGCTTCTTGTCCAGTTCGGTAATGCCCTTCAGGCAGGTGTCGATGAGTAGTTGACGGATGTCACCGTTGAAGACCCCCAGTCCCTGAAGGTTTTCAATATCCGCTAACTGAGCATCACTGGCGTCTGCTTCAATCATTTGCTCAATTACCGGGCTGTTTTCGCCTTGCTGATGCAGGCTTTTCAGTGCTTCAAATAATTCGGAAGGGCAGGTTTGACGGAAGTTACGTACTGACTGATAGAGCCAGCTGGCCCCTCTGGGTTGTTTCTTCAGGGTGTCTACACGGGTTTTGGTGTCAGAGCAGCGTTGCCGGATCTCACTGAGGCTGAGCACAACTGTATCTGCTGCAGGTTCTGCCGGGGTGTTTTTGGTAACTGTTCTTGTTTTGGGTGTTGCTGGCCGGTTGCTGACTTTGGCTGCGCGGGGCGGCTTAAGCATTTCTGCGGGCATCAGTTTGCGGGCGCAGCTGTCGCAAAGACAGCATTCCCGTCCGTGCGCAGTGTGCACCAGAAAGCCTTTCTTATGGTTTTGGTAGCAGTTTGTGACCGAGCAGCTGGCAATTTTGCGGGGGAATGAGTATGCAGCAACGACGTACCGGAATTCGGATCGCAGTGGCCGGACGGTATCGCTGAAACCGGGCCGCTGGGTAAGGTCGTTGAGGCTGTTAATGGTGACGCGTTCGGCAGTGTAGAATTTGCTCATAAATACTTCTTAATACCTCTGGCCGCCTATTATTTTGATTATCAGAAACTTATGACGTCAGCTGTATGTAGATGTTAGCTGAAGAAAGTGTGTGGCGGCATTTTATTTGTAACTCAGGGAGTGCCGGAGCGTCAACCTGACAGGAGGGTTTACACGCCTTAATGCTGAAAGGCTTAATTGCAATATTCGCTGATGATGCACGAATACTGGTTAAGTAATGTTTTTACGCTGATCTGGTGGTATTGCCTGTCATATATTTTCGATATGATGCGGCGTTCATGCTTGTTTTCTGAAGATTTTTCCACGGTTTGTTTTGTTAAGGATGCCTATATGAATCGCGCCATTGCGTTCGTTCCATGGATGTTCGTGCTGTTGTGGAGTACTGGCTTTATCGGTGCTAAATATGCGCTGCCCTATATTGAGCCATTTTATCTGCTGTTTATCCGTATGCTGTTTACCCTGGTGGTGTTTGCCGGGTTGTGTGCTGTGTTTAAACCACGCTGGCCGGGCCCTGCGGCGGCCGGCCATCAGATGGTGACCGGGTTTCTGGTGCATGGCTGTTATCTGGGTGGCGTGTTTGCGGCGATTAAGCTGGATATGCCGGCGGGCCTGACGGCTATTTTTGTTGGTCTGCAGCCTTTGCTGACGGCATTACTGAGCTGGCGCTGGTTTGGTGAAAAACTGTTGGGTATGCAGTGGCTTGGCATGGTTCTGGGTTTGCTGGGGGTGAGTGTGGTTATTCTCAGTGGCCAGCAGGCAGGGGCAAATCTGAACGTGGGCGCTGCCGCCTTTGTGGCGGTTGGTGTGGCGTTGGTTGCTATTTCGCTGGGGACGCTGTACCAGAAGCGCTTTGGCGGTCAGGTGGATTTGCTGGCAGGTTCCGTTTATCAGTACATTTCGACGGCGATTTTTATGGGCTTGCTGGCGTTTCTGTTTGAGGAGCGGGTGGTGCAGTGGACGCCGACGCTGTGGCTGGCAATGGCCTGGCTGGTGTTCGGACTTTCTGTGGCAGCCATACTGTTGCTGATGCTGATGATTCGCGAGGGTGAATCGGCCAGGGTTGCCAGCTTCTTTTATCTGGTGCCGCCGGCGGCGGCTATTGAAGCCTGGTTGTTGTTTGATGAGAAACTGACGCTGATTCAGCTGGGGGCGATTGGCGTGACGGTGTTTGGTGTGTATCTGGTATTGCGCAGGCGTTAAACAAAAAAGCCTCTGCAGCGAGCTGCAGAGGCTTTTTGGTCTTTGCTGATTAATCAGACTTTGAAGCGGGCAACTGTGTTGTTCAGCGTGTTACCGTGATCATTCAGGCTCTGTGCTTCAGCTTTAATACGTTGGGAGTCTTCAGCAACACTTTTACCGACAGAGCAGAACTGCTGGACGTCGTCGGCAATGCTGGAAACCTGCTGGCCGGCCCGTTCTGTTTCAGTGGCCACCTGATGGCTCTCTTCACTGAGGGACAGGATAGAGGCGCGGATTTCATTCAGTACCGTTACCATGTTCTGGCCCAGTTCTACTGATTCAGAGGCTTTTTCACGGCCACTTTGCATGGAGTTCACCACCGTATTGATTGACTGCACAAGCGCTGCCAGCATGTCGTTAATTTCAGCAGTGGACTGGTGGGTACGGGTCGCCAGGGTGCGTACCTCATCGGCAACAACGGCAAAGCCGCGGCCAGATTCACCGGCCCGTGCGGCCTCAATGGCGGCGTTCAGTGCCAGCAGGTTGGTTTGTTCGGCAATGTCGGCAATGGTGCTGACCACCTGACCAACCTGATTACTGGTTTCATGCAGTTGCATCAGTTCATTCGAGGCTTTTTCTACGTCATTGGCCAGTTCATCGATGCTGTCAGAGGTGCGCTGCATCTGAGAAGCGCCTTTGTCGACTTCGTCAGCGCCTTTGTTGGCAGCTTCTGCGGCAGCCTCAGAACGAACAACCTGATCCTGAATGTGGCCTTCAAGTTCACGGGTAGTGTTCATCAGTTCATCGATCATCAGACTGAGGTTGTCGATTTGCTGATCCGATGTAGTCGCTACGGAGCTCAGTGTTGAAACGGCATTTTGTGTACCCTGAGCAGCATTGTTTACTTCGGCCATGGCGGAACGGAACGTGCCGAGCAGGGCGTTAAGACGCTGTGCGGTGTCGCCGATTTCGTCCTGAGCAAAGGTTTTTACTTCATGGCGAAGGTCGTAGCTGCTGGCGACTACGTCAATGTCGTTGGAAAGTGACAGGATAGGGGTTGCCACCAGCCGTTTGGTAACAACAAATGCGGCGATAACAACCGCCAGAATCAGAATAATCAGTATCACTAACAACTGGATTTCGTTGCCCAGCATATTACTGACTTCTGCAGCACCGGCGCTGGCGTCTTCCTGGATCATCTGTTTAATTTCGACAATCCGGTTCTTGCCGTCAGTGGCGCGGGCGGAAAGATCAGCCAGTTGGTTACGGGCTTTGTCCCAGTCTTTGCTGCTGGCAGACATGGTTTGCTGTAACTGCCCCAGAGAGTTGCTGACGGAGTCGACTATGCCCTGTAACTGGCCCATGTCATTACCACGAATGGCCTGATAGGCGGTCACTGCCGCATTAATATGTTCAAGTTCAGCGGCGGCACGCTCAGCAAACTGCTCAGGGTTGATGCTGGTGCCGTAAAGCTCATAGGCGGTTATTTCCAGCTCATTCAGGGACAGGTTGATGTCCTGAATGTGATTGAGTGCGGGTAGTGTGTCATCAACAAACACATTTACCTTGTCCCGGATCAGGTGGGTGGCGTTATACAGAATGGCGGCTGCGACCACCGTCATGATCAGAATAATCAGGTATCCGATCGAAGCTTTGTGGGTGATATTTATTTTCATAATAGGCGCTAATCTTCCTGCAACATAAGGCTTGAGAGTTAGGACAGTTGGTACGGAATTTCATCCTTATTCCATTACCCATTTTGAGCTTGTCCGTTAAGCCTATAGAAAGAATTCACTCAGATATACGATCAGGCGGCTGCATGACGGCATGCATATCCCAAAATGACATATGTTTTCATTCCCGGGTCAGGCGAACATGCGCGGGCAGACGGGCATGTTCAATGTATTCAGTTATAAGTTGCAGAAAGCTCGCCGCAGCGGGGCTGAGGGAGCGGGATTTTCGCGTGATGATACAGATACGGCGGGTGATTGCTGGCTCGTTCAGTGGCACAAAGCTGAGATTCTGAAAAGCGGTAGTGCTGGCGGCAAGTGCCGGTAACAGGGTGATGCCCAGCCCCTGTTCCACCAGTGCGGCCAGGCCTGCTGTTGTAGATACTTCAAGTCCCGGTGGGTTGGAAAAGGCGGGGATGTATTCAGTGAGCTGCTGGCGTATTGCGCTGTCTTTGCTGAGGTGAATCAGCGGTTCGCCGGCGATCTGTTGCCAAGAGAGGTTTGTCATATCGCTGAGCGGGTGGTGTCGGGTCAGTACAGCACCGTAGTCATCGGAAAGAATCTGCCGGTATTCCAGGTCCGGATGCTGGCTGTGGCTGGCTGCAATTGCAAAATCGGCATCATTGCTGATAACCAGTTGTTCCAGCTGAGCGGCATTGTCGTCCCGCAGGCAGATGTCCACGTCCGGATATTCGGCCTTATAAAGTTGTACAAGCTTGGGCAGCAGTCTGCTGACGGTTGAAGGGGAGGCGGCAACGGTTACCAGGCCTTGCTGATGGGCAGATATGGCCTGCAGATCACCGATGGCTGTATCGAAATCGGATATGAGTTGTTTTGCCTGGGGCATAAAACGTTCCCCTGCCTGGGTCAGTATGACGCGACGGGTGGTGCGGTCAAACAGTGACAGGCCGACATGCTGTTCCAGTTGCTTGATGGTTGCGGTCAGTGTTGACTGGGTCTGGTGCAGGCTTTCGGCTGCCCGGGTAAAGCTGCCTGTTTCGGCAATGCGGAGAAATGCCCGAAGGTGCCGGATGGATAAATGGTTGCTGTTTGGCATATGCGCAGCCTGAATTATTAATTGTTAATTATGATTAATTTATCAAATTAAATCGTTTGAGTAATTAATTATCATGCTTCAGACTATTGCTATAAGAGCCAAATAACATCGTTTACAGCTTTTCAGGTTGTTATGTATTAGTTTTAATTTTAGCTGTAAGTGATTGTTAATAAATTATAAAGAGTGATTGTATGATCCCCCGTCTTGATAATCTGAATCCGGTACAGAGTCTGTATCTGGAGTTTTTCAATCAGTTAACTGCTAAAGGGTTTGCCGGTGATGTGAATCCTGATTATGCCAACCGGGTTGTGCTGGCAACGGATAACAGTATTTATCAGGTACTGCCCCAGGGGGTGGTGTATCCAAAGCAAACATCCGATTTGGTGATGATTGCAAAGCTGGCCAGCGAAGCGCGTTTTAAAGACGTTGTTCTGGCGCCGAGGGGTGGCGGTACCGGTACCAACGGGCAGTCGCTGACTGACGGGGTTGTGGTCGATATCTCCCGTCATATGAATCAGATTCTGGAAATCAATGCAGAGGAAGGCTGGGTCCGGGTGCAGACCGGGGTGGTTAAAGATCAGCTGAATGCTGCGCTTAAACCACACGGGTTGTTCTTTGCGCCTGAGCTGTCCACCAGTAACCGGGCCACCATCGGTGGCATGATTAATACCGATGCCAGCGGTCAGGGCTCCTGTCTGTACGGTAAAACCCGGGATCATGTGCTGGCGCTGAATTCAGTATTCCTGGACGGCAGCGAGTGGTTGTCGGAACCTATGACGGATGCTGAGCTGGAAGCAGTAAAGCAGCGTAATGATAAAGTCGGCGAAGTGCACCGGCTGGTTGATGCGATTCACAGTGAAAACCGGGCGCTTATCGTTGATGTGTTTCCTCCGCTTAACCGTTGCCTGACTGGTTATGATCTTGCCCACATCCGTACCGAAGAAGGTTTGTTTGATCTGAATTCGGTGCTTTGTGGTGCGGAAGGTTCCCTGGCGTTTATCACAGAGGCAAAGCTGAATGTGTTGCCGATTCCTGAATATGCGGCGCTGGTGAATATTAAATATGCCGGTTTTCAGGATTCCCTTGAGGATGCCAAGCAAATAATGGGCTGTGGCCCGACCTCAGTCGAAACCATCGATTCAAAAGTGCTGTCGCTGGCGATGCAGGATATTGTCTGGCAGACCGTTGAAGACTATTTCCCACAGGATGCTGCTGAGCCGGAGATTAAAGGTATTAACCTGGTTGAGTACACCGCAGCAAGTCAGGCTGAGCTGGAAGCCGGTGTGGCACGGCTGACTGCGTATCTGGATGAGGTGAACCAACAGCCGGCAAAAAGCTTCGGCTATTCTGTGGTTTATGGCAGTGCAGAAATCAGTAAAGTCTGGGCTATGCGTAAGAAGGCTGTGGGTTTACTGGGAAATGCCAAGGGGCAGCAGCGGCCGATTCCTTTTGTGGAAGATACCGCGGTGCCGCCGGAAAATCTGGCCCCCTTTATTGCAGAGTTCCGGGCGTTGCTGGATCAGCACGGGCTGGCGTATGGCATGTTTGGCCATGTGGATGCTGGTGTTTTGCATGTGCGTCCGGCGATGGATATGAAGGATGAGGTTGATGAGGCTCTGGTGCGGACGGTCACCGACGGTGTGGTGGCGCTGACGCAGAAGTACAACGGTTTGCTCTGGGGGGAGCATGGTAAGGGCGTCCGTTCTGAATATGCCCCGGCATTTTTTGGCGAGCTGTATCCTCAGTTGCAGCGCCTGAAAGCGGGCTTTGATCCCTTTAATCAGCTGAATCCGGGCAAAATCGCCACGCCGGCTGACAGCGGTGCTGAGTTGCTGAAAATTGATGAGGTTCCTACCAGAGGGCAGCAAGACCGTCTGATTCCTTTGGCAGCCAGAGATGAGTACAGTCAGGCGATGTTCTGTAACGGTAACGGCGCCTGTTATAACTACGATCCGAAGGATGCAATGTGTCCTTCGTGGAAGGTAACCCGGGAGCGTAAGCATTCTCCCAAGGGGCGGTCTTCACTGGTGCGGGAGTGGCTGAAGCAGCTGGCTGAGCATAATACTGATCCTGTGGCGGAGTATCATAAGGTCCGTGCGTCTAATTTTCTGTTTACCTTGCCCGGCCGGTTACTTAATACGCTTTCACTGAAGCGTGGCCAGTATGATTTTAACCATGAAGTCTATGAGGCAATGCAGGGGTGTCTGTCCTGTAAGTCATGTGTGGCGCAGTGCCCGATTAAAGTCAATGTACCGGATTTCCGTGCCCGTTTTCTCGAGTTGTACTACGGCCGTTATATGCGCCCGGTCAAGGATTATCTGCTGGCGGGGCTGGAGCCTTTGTTGCCGGCCTTAGCGAAATGGCCGGGACTGTATAATGCCCTGACTCAGCGGCCGGCAATGCGGGCAGCAACTGCTAAGTTGCTGGGGCTGATCGATAACCCGGCAATGTCTCCGGAGAGTCTGGCCGGACAGCTGGAGGCGCAGGCGGTTGAGCTGGCAACGGTCAGCGGGATTGCCCGTCTGAATCAGGCAGACCGTGTTCGCAGTGTGATTCTGGTGCAGGATGCATTTACAAGTCACTTCGAAGTGCAGCTGGTGCTGGATGTTATCGAACTGCTGCAACGGCTTGGATTTAATGTACTGCTTGCGCCGTTTATGCCAAACGGTAAGCCGCTGCATGTTCATGGCTTTATGAAAGGCTTCGAAAAAACCGCTGATCGGAACACGGAAATGCTGAAGGCGCTGGAGAGTACCGGTGTACCACTGGTGGGGATAGATCCGGCCATGACGCTTACCTATCGCCAGGAATACCGTGATAACCCTGAGCGGGATCAGGTTGAGGTGCAGTTGTTGCAGGAGTGGCTGGCAGGGCAGAGTGATGCCTTAAAAGGCTATGCGGCGGATTATAATCTGGGGGCTGGTGAGTTTGTGTTGCTGGCGCACTGTACGGAAAAAACCTCAGCGGCAGCCAGCATGAAAGGCTGGCAGCAGATCTTTGCGGATTGCGGCCAGACCCTGACTCAGGCTGCTACCGGGTGTTGTGGTATGTCCGGCACCTACGGCCATGAAGCAGAAAATGCTGACACCTCTGCGGGAATCTATAAAATGAGCTGGTCCGGGGTGGTGAATGCCCCTGAAAACCGTGATCGTCTGGTTGCCACGGGCTACTCTTGCAGGAGTCAGGTGAAGAGGCAGGATCAGCAGCAGATTCCTCATCCGTTGCAGAGACTGTTGTATCTGAGCCGTTAAATTAAGAAGGCTGTAATGATTGATAGTGATGTTTCATGGCCACTGTTGCTGATATTTATTCTGTTGGTGTTTGGTCCGCTTAGCTGGCGGGCCTGGAAACGCCGGCATCAGCAGGTGCCCCCGATGGCTAAAAATGACCGCAAGCTTTATCGCTTGTGGCAGTCAGATCCGCAGGCCTATGAGCGCCAGTACGGGGAGATGGACCGGCAGTTGTCTGCCCGTGATAAATCAGGTTCCTGAATCACGCAGGGCAGGCATTGCTTGCCCGTCTCTTTGCTTGTGCGCATAATCTCGGCCTGTTTCAGTCGTGGATTATCAGCCGTTATGCAGCAAGACCGTATTAAGTGGGACCAGCGTTATGCCGGTAAGCCTTCAGTCCCGCCCGGGGCGCCAAAAACTCTTCTGGCCGAATGGTCGTTTCTTAAATCCGGTACTGTGCTGGACATTGCCAGTGGTGACGGTGCTGCGAGCCTGTTTCTTGCCGAAAAGGGTTTTGCAGTAACCGCTGCGGATATATCAGCAACAGGACTGAATCGTCTGGCGGGCTTTGCTGAAGATGCCGGGCTGGCAGTTAAAACCTGTTGTGTGGATCTTGATGACACGGCTGTATTGCAGCAGCTGGGCCGTTTTGACAATGTGGTGATGAGTTATTTCAGGCCAACACCGGAGCTGCTGGTAGCCTTGTCCGGCTTGCTGACGCCGGGAGGCCGTATCTGGCTGGCGACGTTTAATCAGAGGCAGCATCAGCAGCAGGGCTTTTCGGCAAGATTTTGCCTTGGCGATGCTGAGTTCTGTGATTTTTCTGGTCAGCCTCAGGCGGGGCTGACGCTGCTGGAATACCGCAGTCATAATGATGATGAAGGTGGGATTGACAGTTATCTGTTCGAAAAAGATGCTGAATAACCCTGTTTTTCCCTCTTAAGTGGTAGTGCATCAGCGGCTGATATCGAGGATGATGCGGTAACTGATATGTATTCGTATAAAGATAATTAAGGAGTGCTTCGTGGACGATTTATTACCAGAGTTGTGTGACCAGTTTCCGGAAAAAATTCAGGTCGTTGAGCCAATGTTTGGCAATTATGGCGGGCGTGAGCGTTTTGGTGGTGAAATCGTCACTCTGAAAGCGTTTGAAGATAACTCGCTGGTTCGTGAGCAGGTTGCACTGCCGGGTGCGGGTAAGGTGCTGGTTGTTGACGGTGGCGGCTCAATGCGCCGTGCCATGCTGGGCGATATGCTGGCAGAGAAGGCTGCGCTGAATGGCTGGGAAGGTATCATTATTTACGGCTGTATCCGTGATGTGAATGCTATCGGTGAGCTGGATCTGGGTGTTCAGGCGCTGGGACCTAACCCGATGAAGACTGAAAAGAAAGGTGTGGGTGAGCTGAATGTCGCGCTGAATTTTGGCGGTGCTACGTTTACACCGGGTCACTATGTTTATGCTGACAACAACGGTGTAATTGTTGCCAGTGAGAAACTGGAACTGGCTGAGTAAATCAGCGGCTGGTGACGATCAGACGGCTTTGCATCTGCGGGTCGTCTAAAATATCTGCCAGTGAATACTGAGCCAGGGTTTTCATCATGGCAGCCTGGGCCTGGGCGAGAATATTTTTCAGGCCGCATGCGGGTGACAGGCAGCATTCCTGTCCGGTGCAGTCGACCAGTGGTCGCATACCTTCCGTCAGGGCAATGACCTCGGCAAGATTAATGTCTTCAGACGCAATGGCCAGCCGTATACCACCTTTCTTTCCTCTGAATGTTTCCAGATAGCCGGATTTGGCGAGCCCGTGTACGACCTTGCGTAAGTGCTCTACAGAAATATCAAAGAAGTCAGCAATTTCTGCAAGCTGGCACAAGCGGTGGTTGTTGGTGGCTGTGTAGAAGAGTACACGTAAACTGTAATCGCTGAAGCGGCTGAGCTGCATGACTTATCCTGCCTGAGTCACTGTTCTGACTGGCTGTTCCGAAGTGCTTGTCCGGCAGGGCCGGATGCTGGCAGAAGCTGGCGTGTCAGAGAATTCTGAGTGAACTCACTAGCCTAGTTGAGTCTAACAGTGCATACAAGTCCTGTGACGTGAATTGCCCGGTTTACTTTCGGGGGCATTCATATAATGTAGGCAGCTGATTTTTCGTGTTTTATCTGTTGTGCCGGCCGTCAGAGAACGTTTGTATGCCGGCCAGATTTTGTGGGTTTTAAGGAGTATCGCTTGTATAAGCTGCTGATTTTTGACTGGGACGGAACTGTAATGGATTCCGCTGCGCGGATTGTTGCCTGTATGCAGCATGCAGCGAGAGACTTACAGCAGCCTGAATTAACGGATGCTGCAATCCGTGACATTATCGGGTTGGGTTTGCCGGAAGCGTTCCGCATTCTGATTCCCGGTATTGCCGATGATATGATCGAGCCTATGCGGGAGCGTTACGGGTATTACTTTCTGGGAGATGATCCTACACCTGTAGAACTGTTTCCCGGTGTAAGGGAAGGTCTGGAGAAGCTGCAGCGTCAGGGCTTTGTGCTGGCGGTGGCAACCGGTAAAAGTCGCCGGGGTATCGGCAAGGTATTTGCTTCTACCGGATTAGGTGACGTTTTTGTAGCGTCCCGTGGGGCGGATGAAACTGCTTCGAAGCCGGATCCTCTGATGATTCATGAAATTCTTGCAGAGACGGGTGTTGCGCCGGAGCATGCGCTGATGATTGGCGATACTGAGTATGATATGGAAATGGCAGCGAATGCCGGCGTGGATGGTTTGGCAGTAAGTTACGGGGTGCATACCCTGGAGCGTATGCAACCATTTAAGCCAGTGAAAGAAGTACACAGTTTTACTGAGATGGTGAACTGGCTGGAAAGCCGTTATCTGGAAGTTTAGTTTTAAGTGGTTTGTGGCGGTAAGCGGTTATGGATATAGCGCTTACAGGTCTAAAATATAGTTATAGAAGGGTACAGTAATGCAGGCTGTGCCGGGAGAGTTACGTGTCAGATAAGCATTGGCAGGCAGCGCCAGAGGATGAGGCTGCCGGGCATAATCAAACAGCAGAGAATAATCTAACAGAGCAGGCTTCAGCAGAGTCGGCAGAAAATATGACCGCCGGAGCTGAGAAGGTAGCGGTTAACGCTGACGCTGAAGAGAAAAAACTGCGGGCAACCAAAGAGTGGCGGTTGATTGAACGGCTGATCATGAGCCTGCAGAGTGAGCAGCGGAAGTCCCGACGTTGGGGGATCTTCTTTAAATCCCTGACATTTTTATATCTGTTCGCCATTCTGGGCGTTTTTTTGCTGCAGTCTCCGTTTTCTTCGGACGCGCTGGACAGTGCGCCACATACTGCGGTCGTTCAGGTAAATGGTCCGATTGCTAACGGACAGGATGCCAATGCGGATGCCATTATTCATTCGTTGCGCAGTGCTTTTAAAGCTGAGGATTCAAAGGCAGTGCTTGTGCGGATTAACAGCCCGGGCGGCAGCCCTGTGCAGTCAGGCTATGTATACGATGAAATTAAGCGATTACGCCTGCTGTATCCGGAAAAGAAACTGTATGCAGTCATTACCGATATAGGAGCGTCCGGTGCGTATTACATTGCCGCTGCAGCGGATGAAATTTATGCGGATAAGGCCAGCCTGGTAGGTTCTATCGGTGTGGTGTCATCCGGCTTTGGGTTTGTTGATCTGATGTCCAAGCTAGGGGTTGAGCGCCGTGCTCTGACTGCCGGTGATAACAAAGCGTTGCTGGATCCGTTCTCGCCGTTACGGGAAGAGGATCGGCAGTTCTGGCAGACCGTTCTGGATACGACCCATAAGCAGTTCATTGAGCAGGTAAAACTGGGTCGTGGTGAGCGGCTGCAGGATAATCCGGATCTGTATACGGGTCTGGTATGGACCGGTGAACAGGCGCTTGAGCTGGGGCTGGTTGATGGTCTGGCAAGCAGCAGTACCGTAGCGCGGGATATTGTTGGCGCTGAGCAGCTTATTGAGTATTCGCCTCAGGTGTCACCGCTGAAAGAACTGGCGGATCAGTTGGGTGTAAGTTTTGCTAAAGCGATGAGTACCCAGTTAGGGCTGGATACCCCGGTACGGTTGCAATAATCCTTTGGCAATTACCGGTGGGTGTTTTTGCGGGGCTGTCCGCTACCGGGTAGAGGGCAGTTTGCGGGATGCGCGCAGTTGCCACTGTTCCCGGTGTCGCAAAGCGTTCAGTGCCCAGGCATCTGCCTATGCGTTGCTTGATGAAGAAGTGTTCAGCTGGACGTCCGGTGAAGAACTCCTGACCAGTTACATAGGTGAGCAGGGATTTGGGCTGCAGTTCTGTAAAGTTTGTGGCTCAACACTGACCGGTATTTATGACGGGCGGATTCACGGGGTTACGCTTGGCTGCGTTGACGGTGACCCGGATATTGAAATCGGTATGCATATATATGTCGGTTCAAAAGCTGCCTGGGAGGTGCTGCCGCAGGAGGAATCCCGGGCAGCGTTTTATCAGGCAGGTTCTGACGGTTAAATAGCCCGTAGTCCCTGTTGGTCCAGCATGCTGATCAGGCGGATCAGCGGCAGGCCAATCAGGCTGTTAGGGTCATCTCCTTCCAGTTTGCTGAACAGCGCAATTCCCAGTCCTTCCATTTTAAAACTGCCGGCGCAGTCATAAGGCTGCTCTGCGTTCAGGTAGTTTTCAATCATTGTCTGGCTTAGGGTGCGGAAATGTACGTGATAAGGTTCTACGCATACCTGATGGCTGTTATCGGCGCTATTCAGTACGCACAAGCCGGTCAGAAAGGTAACGTGTTTGTCTGAGCATGCCTGCAGGTGCTTGCTTGCGTTGTCAAAGTTACCGGGCTTGCCGACAATGGTGCCGTCCAGTACACAGCACTGATCACTGCCAATGATAATGGCATCCGGGTGTTGAGGGGCCAGTGCGCGGGCTTTCTCAAGCGCCAGGCGGGCAACATAATCGGTTGGTGATTCATCTTGCTGAGGGGTTTCATCAATGTCCGGAGATGCGCAGCTGAACGGCAGATTCAGACGTTCAAGCAGGGCGCGTCGGTAGGGTGAAGATGAGGCTAAAATAAGCGCTGGCATCGGGCAGATATTCCAATCAGATTAACAGGATAGGCGAGCGGTAGATATTAACGGTTTTTTTTATCTTGCAAAGGGTTATTTCCTTTGACAGCAGGGATTTTGATCCCTATCATGGCGCGCTTATGTCGAACGTCCCAATACCAAAGAAAATAGACCCGCGTAAGCTTGCTGAGCGGGGAGTACGAATTGAAGGTTCAACTGAACTGAAATTCATGCCAAATCTGACATCAATGTTAGTTGATGATCAGGCTGAGGTGTGGATCGATTTACAGTTTGATCGTGATGAACTGAAGATACGTACGGTTCAGGGCAGTGCAGGTGGCAAGTTAGCAATGACCTGTCAGCGTTGTCTGGAACCGGTTGAGATTGATGTCGAAGCGAAGTTCAATCTAGCCATTGCGCCGACTGAGGAGCATGCCAAGAATCTGCCTAAGTACTATGATCCGCTGATCGTAGAAGGGGATGAGCTTGAATTGCTGACAATGGTTGAAGAAGAGTTAATTTTGACGCTGCCAATTGTGCCATACCATGATGACTGCAGCATCCAGACCTCCTTCGGTGAAGAAGTAACGGACACTTCGACAGACACAGATTCAGATAAAACTAACCCTTTCAGTGTTTTAGCCACACTGAAAGGCGGTAAGCTTGATTAAGCTTTGATAATAGGAGCTACAACCCATGGCAGTACAAAAGAGCAAAGTAACTCGTTCACGTCGCGGTCAGCGCCGTTCTCACGACGCTCTGAGCAACCCAACTCTATCTGTAGAAGCAACTACTGGTGAAACTCACCGTCGTCACCACGTAAGTGCTGACGGTTTCTACCGTGGTAAGCAGGTTGTTGCGCAGCAAGACGACGAGTAATAAGTCGGTCTGACTATATGCGAATCGCGATTGACGCGATGGGCGGGGACTTCGGTCCCCGCGTTGTTATTCCCGCCTGTATTGATGCGCTTACGCGTCATCCTCATTTATCCCTGACTTTAGTGGGTCAGCAGGATGAAATTTCTGCTTATATTCCTTCTGCCGAGCGACAGCAGTTTGCTGATCGGCTGACGGTTCTGCATGCCGATAAAGTAATCGGTAATACGGATAAGCCTTCTCATGCCCTGCGGCAGCGCAAACAAACCTCTATGCATGAAGCATTGTGTCTGGTGGCTGATGGCCATGCGCAGGCCTGTGTCAGTGCGGGGAATACCGGTGCGCTGATGGCGCTGAGCCGCTTTGTGCTGAAAATGCTTCCCGGTATTGACCGGCCGGCAATCATTACTGCAATTCCTTCCCGTAAAGGTGACAGCTATATGCTGGATCTGGGGGCAAACGTGGACTGCAGTGCTGAGCATTTGCTGCAGTTTGCCATTATGGGATCAGTGATGACCCAGGCAGTTGCCGGCATTGCTGAGCCGAAAGTGGGGCTGCTGAATGTTGGTGAAGAAGAAATTAAAGGGAATGAGCAGGTAAAGCTGGCATCACGGTTGATCAAAGAGCATGGCGGCATTAATTACGCCGGCTTTATTGAAGGTGATGATATCTGTGCCGGCAAGGTTGATGTGGTGGTCTGCGACGGCTTTGTTGGCAATATTGCGCTGAAGAGCAGCGAAGGGGTTGCCAGGCTGATCGGCCGACAGCTTCGGGATGGGTTTAGTGGCAGCGTGTTCCGGCGTTTGCTGGGCTGGCTGGTGAAGCCTGTGCTGCAGGATATTGCCAGCTACATTGATCCGGCCCGCCGTAACGGTGCCAGCTTACTGGGTTTGCAGGGCATTGTGGTTAAAAGTCATGGCGGGGCTGACCGGCAATGTTTCGGTTATGCCATTGATCAGGCGGTCGCTGAAGTCAGCATGGATGTGCCTAATTGTATTAACCGTCAGCTGGAAAAAATCCATAGCGATTAAATACCGTCTGAAAAGATCTCCCTGAGCCGTTAAGGCGTTTTATTTTCAGGGGAATACTGTAAACTACGCTGTCAATTGAGCCTGTAGTTATTCTATTTTGTTGTTACAGGTTTCGGGCATTCATCTGCGAATTGAGGTAATAATGCAGCAGTCTCTTGCGTTTGCTTTTCCGGGACAGGGCTCCCAACACCTTTCCATGCTGGCTGAGCTGGCAGAATCTCATCCTGTTATTCAAGCGACCTTTGCTGAAGCATCTGAAGTGCTGGGGTACGACTTGTGGGCGCTGACTCAGGAAGGTCCTGAAGCGGATCTTAATCAGACTGACCGTACCCAGCCTGCGCTGCTGACCGCCGGTGTCGCTTTATGGCGCCTGTGGCAGGAGCAGGGTGGTGAAACTCCTGCTGTAATGGCGGGTCACAGTCTGGGTGAATATACGGCACTGGTATGTGCCGGTGCGATTGACTTTAAAGATGCTGTAAATCTGGTGAAGCTGCGCGGTGAATTCATGCAGCAGGCCGTGCCGGCGGGTACAGGTGCGATGGCAGCGGTGTTGGGTTTGGCGGATGATGCTATTGAAGCGGCGTGTGCTGCGTCTGCAGGTGATGAAGTTGTTTCGGCGGTTAACTACAACTGCCCGGGGCAGGTTGTTATTGCCGGTAATAAAGATGCTGTTGAGCGTGCCAGCGCAGCCTGCAAAGAAGCGGGTGCGAAGCGCGTTGTACCACTGCCTGTCAGTGTGCCGTCTCACTGTGCACTGATGCGTCCTGCTGCTGAGCAGATGGAAAAGGCGCTTGCTGATATTGAAATCCGTATGCCTGATATCAAGGTTGTGCAGAATTTTACCGCACAGCCTGCAGCAGACGTTGATGCGCTGGTACAGAATCTTCTTGCGCAGCTGTACAGCCCGGTATTGTGGACCAACAGTGTCCAGAATATGGTGGCTGAAGGAATTGAAACCATTGTTGAGTGTGGTCCGGGTAAGGTGTTATCCGGCCTCAATAAGAAGGTACACCGTCCGCTGAATGTGGCTGCAATTAATGAGCCGGCCGGACTTGAAAAAGCATTAAGTTAAACACGGTCGTCAGAATCGTGATTATAGGAAGAAAAGTATGAGCATTGAAGGTAAGGTAGCCCTGGTTACCGGTGCCACACGGGGAATTGGTAAGGCGATTGCGCTGGAACTGGGTCGCCAGGGTGCTGTGGTAATCGGTACTGCAACCAGTGATAACGGTGCGGCATCCATTGCTGAATACCTGCAGCAGGCAGGTGTCAGCGGTACCGGTCTGAACCTGGACGTGGGATCCAATGAATCAGTAGAGGCGGTGGTAAAGACTGTACAGGATGAGTACGGTGCGGTTGCTATCATCGTTAATAATGCCGGTATCACCCGGGATAACATCATGATGCGTATGAAAGAAGACGAGTGGGATTCTGTTATGAATACCAATCTGAAATCTGTGTACCGTCTGATGAAGGGTTGTCTGCGCGGTATGACTAAGGCTCGCTGGGGCCGTGTTATTAACGTCAGTTCAGTGGTTGCCTCTATGGGTAATGCCGGTCAGGCAAACTATGCGGCTGCCAAATCCGGTATGGAAGGTTTCAGCCGGGCACTGGCCCGTGAAGTTGCTTCCCGTAACATCACTGTGAACTGTGTAGCACCTGGCTTTATCGATACCGATATGACCAGTGGTTTGCCGCAGGAGCACAAAGATACATTGCAGTCACAGATCCCTCTGGGGCGTCTGGGACAGCCTGAAGAAATTGCATCTGTTGTTGGTTTTTTAGCCAGTGACGCAGGCGGCTATGTGACGGGTGAGACGATCCACGTCAATGGCGGCATGTATATGTCTTAAAGTTCTCTCACGGGAATTGTTTTTTTTGTCAAATTGTTGATAATGGGCCGCAGCTCACTGGATAAAATTGCCGTTAGGCTTGATCCAAGGCGGCGGATTCTAATAAAATCCCTGTTCGCATCTACGGATGTGACTGTCGATAAAAAATAGGAAGAGTTATGAGCAACATCGAAGAGCGCGTTAAAAAAATCATCGCTGAACAGCTTGGTGTAAAAGAAGACGAAGTTACCACTGAAGCTTCTTTCGTAGAAGATCTGGGTGCAGATTCTCTGGACACCGTTGAACTGGTGATGGCTTTGGAAGAGGAATTTGAAACTGAAATTCCTGACGAAGAAGCTGAAAAGATCACTACCGTTAAGCTGGCAATCGATTACATTAACGCAAATCAGTAATCGACATACCCAGAATACCGAGAAGCCGCAACTATAGCGATATAGTGCGGCTTTTCTTTTTGTCACCAAACCCCAGGAGGATCTGAATGTCTCGTAGAAGAGTTGTCGTCACCGGCATGGGCATGCTTAGCCCGGTAGGTAACACTGTCCAGGAGACATGGGCGAATATACTAAACGGCGTTAGTGGTGCTGCTGAAATCACTCATTTCGATGCATCTGCCTTTGGTACACGTTTTTCAGCGTCTGTTAAAGACTTCAGTCTTGACGGTTATCTGAACCCTAAAGACGCCCGTAAAATGGATTTATTTATCCAGTACGGCATGGTGGCAAGCATTCAGGCGATTCAGGACGCGGGTCTTGAAGTCACTGAAGAGAACGCATCGCGTATCGGCGTCGCGATAGGTTCCGGAATCGGCGGTTTGCCGATGATTGAAAATACCCATGATATTCTCAATAAGAGTGGTCCGCGCCGGATTTCACCATTCTTTGTGCCAGGCAGCATCATTAATATGATTGCCGGCAACCTGGCGATTAAGTACGGCTTTAAGGGCCCGAACATTGCTATTACTACTGCATGTACGACAGGTACGCATAATATCGGTCAGGCGGCACGTATGATTCAGTACGGTGATGCTGACGTGATGATCGCCGGTGGTGCAGAGATGGCTACCACACCTTTAGGTCTTGGCGGTTTCTCTGCGGCACGTGCACTGTCTACCCGCAACGATGATCCGCAAGCGGCTTCCCGTCCGTGGGACCGTGACCGTGATGGTTTCGTGCTTGGTGACGGTGCCGGTGTGATGGTGCTTGAAGAGTATGAAGCGGCGAAAGCCCGTGGTGCAGAAATCTATGCAGAAGTCGTTGGCTTCGGTATGAGTGATGATGCACACCACATGACTTCACCGCCGGAAGATGGTAGCGGTGCAGCACTGTCTATGGCGAATGCTATGCGTGATGCTGGTCTGAATGGTGAACAGATTCACTATATCAACGCCCACGGTACTTCAACGCCGGCGGGTGATATTGCTGAATCCAATGCTGCCAAGCTGGTGTTGGGTGAAGCAGCTGCGGCAAATGTCCGTATGAGCTCCACCAAGTCGATGACCGGTCATTTGCTGGGTGCTGCCGGTGCTGTTGAGGCGATCTTCAGTGTGCTGGCTATCCGTGATCAGGTTGCACCGCCAACCATCAACCTGGATAACCCGTCTGAGGGCTGTGACCTGAACTATGTGGCGCATACCGCACAGCAGGCAACGATCGAAGCGGCAATATCCAACTCCTTCGGATTCGGCGGTACTAACGGTACCCTGATTTTCCGAAAAGTCTGAGCGGTATAAAATAAAGGCGTGCCAGGCACGCCTTTATTATTTCTGCTGTGCGTAAAGCGCGCTGTATCGTTAGAGAGAATTCCCATGCTTAGTTGTATCGTCAATGGTCAGCCGGCCAGCACGCTCAGTGTGCAGGACCGGGGGCTGGCATACGGTCAGGGGCTGTTTGAAACCCTGACGCTTATAGAAGGTAAGCCGCAGGGCTGGCAGTTGCATATGCAGCGTCTGGCGCTTGGCGCTGAGCGTTTGGGTATTCCCTTTGATAACAGTCTGTCAGATGCTCTGTCTGATGATCTGGTTAAGCTGTTAGCAGCCACTGAATCATTGCCTGAACGTACAGTTCTTAAAATGATTCTCACCCGCGGAGCAGGCGGCAGAGGCTATGCGGTAACAGAACCGCTGACGCCAAACCGTATTCTGCAACTCAATCCTTTTCCAGTCTGGCCGGCAGATCCGCAGACAAACGGCATCCGGGTAATGCTGTGCGAAACCCGTCTGGGGCTGAATCCTCAGCTGGCAGGAATAAAGCATCTTAACCGGCTTGAGCAGGTTCTGGCCCGCAGTGAATGGCAGCAGCCTGATATCTCTGAAGGCCTGGTCTGTGATATGGAAGGTTATCTGGTTGAAGGAACCATGAGTAACCTGTTCTGGACGCGAAACGGTGAGCTGTTTACGCCTGATCTGACTTACTGTGGAATAGACGGCATTATTCGGCAGCGGCTGATTGAGCGGGCCCGGGAATTACAGATTAAAGTGAATATCGGCCGTTACCAGCCTGCAGATCTGCTGGATGCCGATGAAGTATTTCTGACTAACAGTGTCATTGGTATCTGGCCGGTCACTGAGTGTGTATCAACCGGTTTACAGCAGCGTTGGCAGATCGGTACTCTAAGCCGTCAGCTGAATCAGTGGCTGGCTGAAGAGCAATAATAACAACGGGAAGTATATGTTACGTAAAATCGCCTTTTCATTTCTGTTAACGCTGGCGGTCGTCGCTCTGGCGCTTTATTTTGGCTGGCGTTCACTTAATGGTTATCTTGATGAGCCTTTGCAGCTTGATCAGCCGGAAATTGTGCTGGTTAAGTCCGGAAGCAGCTTTCCGCGGGTAGGGCGTGAGCTTGCTGAAAGGGGGCTGTTGTCGAAACCTGACTGGATGGCGTTTTATGTACGTATGCAAAAGGTTGGACATCTGCTGAAAGCCGGCGAATATCAGATTGAGCCAGGTGTTACTCCGCGGCAGCTGGTTGCTCAACTGGTAGAAGGCAAAAGTATTTCCTACCGCTTTACCCTGATTGAAGGTTCAACCTTTAAGCAGTTGCGCCAGCGTTTAGCTGAGAGCGAAGTGCTGATTCATGAAACCGATGGTCTCAGTGATGAGCAGCTGATGACTGCGCTGGGGCTGGAAGGACAACATCCTGAGGGGCGCTTCCTGGCAAATACTTATCAGTTCCAGCGTGGGATGACGGACCTGGACTTGTTACGCAGAGCCTATCAGTTGCAGGAAAAAGTGCTGACTGAAGAGTGGCAGGCCCGCGCAGAAAAGTTTGAAAGTAAGGTTTTACCTTATAAGGATCCTTATGAGGCGCTTATCATGGCGTCTATTGTTGAAAAAGAAACCGGTTTGAGTTCGGAGCGCCCGGTGATTGCCGGGGTGTTTGTGCGCCGGATGCAGATCGGTATGCGCCTGCAGACTGACCCGACCGTTATTTATGGTATGGGTGATAAATATAAAGGCAACATCCGCCGAAAAGATTTACGTACCCCTACGCCTTACAACACCTATACAATCCCCGGATTGCCGCCAACACCGATTGCAATGGTCGGCCGTGAAGCCATTAAAGCTGCATTGCATCCGGAAGGTGAAAAGTGGCTGTACTTTGTCGCCAAAGGGGATGGCAGTCATCAGTTCTCCGCTACCCTTAAGCAGCACAACAAAGCGGTACGTGAGTATCAGTTAAAGCGTAAAGCGTCATACCGTTCCGCACCTGAATAAACAAAGGAAGTATATGAGTGATCGTCAGGGGTGTTTTATTACACTCGAAGGTACAGAAGGCGTAGGTAAGTCGACGAATCTGGCATTCATTGAAAGTATGCTGGCAGAGGCCGGTGTCAGTTTTTCGCTGACCCGGGAGCCGGGCGGTACACCGCTGGCAGAGGAGCTGCGGGAAATGTTGCTGTCGCCCCGTGAGGAGACGGTTGCTGATGATGCTGAGTTACTGATGGTGTTTGCTGCCCGTGCGCAGCATCTGCAGGCAGTGATTAAGCCGGCTCTGAATGACGGGCAGTGGGTTTTGTGTGACCGTTTTACGGATGCTACCTTTGCGTATCAGGGCGGCGGCCGGGGGCTGGATCAGAGTCTGATTCTGGATCTTGAACAGCGGGTGCAGAAAGGCTTGCAGCCGGATCTGACCCTGTTGCTGGATGTGCCGGTAGAAATCGGCCTTGCCCGGGCAGCTAAGCGCGGTGCGCTGGACCGTTTTGAACAGGAGCAGGTGAGCTTCTTCGAGCGGGTGCGTGCAGCGTACCTGCAGCGGGCGGCTGATGACCCTCAGCGGTTTGCTGTTATTGATGCTTCGGTTTCGCTGGCGGATGTTCAGGCGCAGATCCGTAAGGTGATGACGGCTTTTCTTGACCGGCATCTGACAGCTTAAGAGATAATTTCGCAGGAATTCCAAATGAGTGAAGAGCTCTGGCAAGATCATCCGGTAGTGCTGCCCTGGCTTAAGGAGCGCTGGCAGTATCTGTGCAACCTTAAGCAGCAGGGGCGGTTACCCCATGCGCTGATGGTGAACGGCCCTAAGGGGATCGGTAAAGCCTGTTTTACGATGGCAACAGCCAGTTATCTGTTATGTAAGTCGCCAAAGAATGACGCTGCCTGTGGGCATTGCCGCAGTTGTGAGCTGGCGCAGAGCAGCGGTCATCCGGATTTGTTCCATTTGCAGCCTGATGAGCCGGGTAAGCCTATTAAGGTTGACCAGATCCGTGAGCTTACGGAGTTTATTTACTCGACGGCCCAGCAGGGCGGCTACCGGGTGGTGATTATTGATCCGGCGGAAAGCATGAATGTGAATGCTGCTAACGCCTTGCTAAAAATGCTGGAAGAGCCGGGTAAGGATACTGTTCTGCTGTTGATTACCCACCGTTCAGGTCAGGTGATGCCGACGATTAAGAGTCGCTGTCAGCGCGTTGACTGTGTGGCGCCTGACGGACAAATGGCTGCCCAGTGGTTGGCAACTCAGCTGGAAATGGAACCCCGGGATGCTGAACAGCTGTTGCGTATTGCGCATAATTCTCCGTTGCAGGCTATGGCTTACAAGCAGCAGGATTATCTGGGGCTGCGGAGCAAGGTGCTGGCCGGTCTGGCTGATATCCTGAAAAACCGCCGCAGTACCATTGAAGTGGCGCAGGCCCTGCATAAAGAAGATCTGGAGTTGATCCTGGCCTGGCTTTACGGGCTGGTGAATGATATTGCCCGTCTGGCTGCCGGGCAGGAAGATACTGAGCTGCTGCGTCACAGGGATGTTCAGAATATGTTGCTGGCGGTTTCCCGCCGGGCTGACCCGCAGCAGCTGTTTGCCTTTGCGGATGAAGTGCATGAAGCACGTAAGTCTGTGATGTTTCGGTTAAATCCCAATAAGCAATTGCTGTTAGAGAAGCTTCTGTTCGGCTGGCAGAGCCTGCGTTAATCTTTAATCTTGGCAGCCAATGCAGTAAGCTGTGTGCACGGTGAGCGGTTGTTACATACCGTCACCGGACAGGACAGTATTCGAATAAGTATTCAGATCAGGGAGACTTTGGCCAGATGTCAGTAATTCCTCGCATGAGCCATGGCATATTGTCATTATCGATCAATACCAAAGAGGATTTGTATAAGGCCTACATGCCGTTCATCGTTAACGGCGGTCTGTTTATTCCGACTCCCCGGACATATCAGTTAGGGGAAGAAGTGTTTATGCTGCTGACCTTGATGGAAGAGGATGACAAGATTCCGGTTACCGGAAAAGTTGTCTGGGTAACGCCCCGTGCAGCCCAGGGTGGACGTATTCCCGGTATCGGCATTCAATTATCACAGGAAGATTCAACCCTGGTACGAAAGATTGAAACCTACCTGACCGGTGCTCTGAATTCCGGTCGCCGTACTGACACTATGTAGTGTGCTGTATAATATTGCAGCCACGCATTTCTCCCTTTTAAGCACTATTTTGCTGCTTACTTTCTGTGTCTTTTCCCTTACAATGCCGGCACTTTTTTCCCATGTTGTGATCAGGTCCGATGTTTGTAGATTCCCATTGCCACTTAGATAAACTGGATTTCTCCTCTGGCGATACCCTTTCCCGTGTATTGACGAGCGCCGCTGAGCGTCAGGTCAGCAAAATGCTGTGTGTCTGTGTTGATATGCAGAACTTTACACCGATGTATGATCAGATTGCCGGGCTTGATCAGGTATACGCTTCAGTGGGGGTGCATCCACTGAATACTGCAGAATCACCGGTTACGGTAGATGAGTTGCTGGCTAAAGCAGAATTGCCGAAAGTGGTCGCGCTGGGGGAAACCGGGCTGGATTATTTTTATCAGCAGGATACTGTTGAGATCCAGCAGCAAAGCTTTATTAATCATCTGGATGCGGCAAAGGTAAGTAAACTCCCTGTTATCGTGCATACCCGGGATGCACGCCAGGATACTCTGGATATTCTCCGGCACCATGCTGACTTTGAAGTAGGCGGTGTTCTGCATTGTTTTACTGAAAGCTGGGATATGGGGCGGCAGGCGCTGGATATGAATTATCTGTTGTCTTTCTCCGGCATTATTACCTTTAAAAATGCCGCTGAGCTCCGCGAAGTTGTGAAGCAGACGCCGCTGGATAAGATGCTGATCGAAACAGATTCACCCTATCTGGCACCGGTGCCGTACCGGGGTAAGCAAAATGAACCGGCTTATGTGGCTGAAGTCGCGCAATGCATTGCTGATATTAAAGGCTTGCGTGTCGAAGATGTGGCGCGAATCACCACGGATAACTTCTATCGGCTGTTCAGCCGGGCGGCTGATTAACCTCGAAATATTCTGTGCCGGTACATTCAGCCGGCTTTGATATCCTCAATGTGCTGCTGCAGGATGGTTCGCATCGCTTTACCTGCATTACTCAGCGGATGATCCTTTGACCAGGCCAGCAGGCATTGCCGTTGCAGGCCTGGCTTGCTGATTTTCAGCGTACGTACTTCTTCAGGCAGTTTTATGCCTTCTGGCATCACCGTATAGCCAAGCCCCCGTCGGGCAAGCTCAATCTGAATCTGCATGGATTCAGCTTCGATGACTGTATTCAGGGGCTGATTGTTCCGGAACGCTTCCCTTTCAAGTAATGCCCGCAGACCGTGAGGGCGGTTGGGTAGAATCTGCGGAAGTTTCAGTGCATCGGTCAGTGATATTTCATTGCCCTGTATTTCCGGATAATCACCGTTAATCGGGTGCGTGTCGGGCGGGGCAATCAGCTGCATGGACTCTTGCCAGAGCAGTTCAGTGCTCAGGTTTGCGCTGAGGGCGCCTTTGTAGAGGATACCCATATCAATACGTTCTTCCAGTAACGCACGTTCCAGTGCCCCTGAAAGTAGCTGTACGACCCGTAACTGCACGTTTGGATAGCGTTTGTGAAATGCTTCAACGACCGGTCCGGCAAGCCGGCTTCCTGCTGTTGGGGGAAAGCCGATACACAGGGCGCCACGCACTTCACCCTGTAAGCCGGCCAGCTCGCTGCTGAGCTTTTCCATTTCATCAATAATAATGCGTGCCCGTTCAGCCAGTATCTCACCGGCTTCCGTGAGTTGTACTCCGCGACCTGTCCGGTGCAGCAGGCGTGAGCCGGCAGAATCTTCAAGTGCTTTGAGCTGGCGGCTGAGTGCGGGCTGACTGATATCCAGCCGGGCAGCGGCCTGGCTAAGGCTGCCCAATTCAGCAATGTGCAGAAAGCTTCGTAAGTGTTTTGAGTCCATGATTATGACTTAGATATGCAAATATGTAATATCTGATAGATAAGTCATGATATCGATTTATGTGACGTGCGCGCAAATAATATCCGGACACATTCACTGAATCCGGAAAATTTTCTGATGAAAGCAATACAGACAGCAGAGCAGCAGGCTTTGTTGATGATATTAATCGCGACAGCGGCATTGTCGCTTAAGGGGATACTGGCCAAGTTTGTCTATGCGGCGGGAACGGATGTAACGGTATTGCTTCTACTGCGCTTTGGTTTGGCCGTGCCTCTGTTCTGGTTGTGGTATGGCTACTCACGGGGCAAAGCAAAACCGGCTGGAGAGTCCGTTGCAGCCATGCCGAAAATGCGGCAGGTAAAGCAGTTAATGATTGCCAGTGCGTTGTTTTTTTCAGCGACCTATGCGGATTTTCAGGCGCTTGTACTGATTGATGCCGGACTATCCCGCCTGATCCTGTTTACTTTTCCTGTCTTTGTTGTGCTTATTAATGCCGGGCTGAACCGGGCTATACCAGGAGGGTTACAGATACTGGCACTGTTACTGGCCTATGCGGGCCTGGTAACGGTGATGTTTCAGGGCGGTGCCGGAACAAGTCTTGAGAGCAATGTGAACCAGGCAGAGGGTATTAGTTGGGCTATGGTGGCTGCCATGTCTTATGCTGTCTATCTGGTGTATAGCCAGCGAGTGATGAAATATATGTCTTCAGCGCTGTTTTCAGCAGCCAGCGGCAGTTTTATTTTATTGCTGATGATTGTGTTCTATCTGTTCCAGGGCAGCCCTGATCTGAGTTACAGCGCAGAAGGTGTGATGTGGAGTGCTTTAATTGCGGTGTTGTGTACGGTGTTGCCGTTTTTGCTAATGCACGAAGCTATTCGTCTAGCCAGTGCAGAACGGGCCAGCAGGGTTGCTCTGGCCGGACCGGCAATGACGCTGTTGTTTGCCTGGTTGTGGTTGGGGGAGGTGCTGTTACCGTTGCAACTGATCGGTTGCGTAATCACCGTCGCCGCAATCGCCTGGCTTGAGAAGCTGCGCGTTGTAACTGGTGTGCCGGCCCGCTGAGCTGTATGCTTGCCGCATATAACAGGCGGTACAGGTAAGGTAAATGGTAACAACACTGGACATTAATACCCGTGGTCAGGGGTTATATGAATTTACGGAACAGCTTGCTGCGCTGGTGAGCCGCAGTGGTATTTCAGAGGGGCTGTGCACCATTATGATCCGGCACACCAGTGCCAGCCTGTGCATTCAGGAAAATGCAGATCCCAGTGCCCAGCATGATCTGGAGCGCTGGCTGAACAGATTAGTACCGGAAAATGACTCACTGTATACCCATATCTTTGAGGGGGCTGATGATATGCCTGCGCATATCAAAGCGGCGCTGACGGCAACCAGTCTGTCGGTACCGGTTCAGGGAGGGAGGCTGATGCTGGGGACCTGGCAGGGCGTGTTTTGTTGGGAGCATCGCCATGGCAGCCATCGCCGCAGTATCGCAGTGCATATCGGTGGTTAGAGAGCAGTGATCTGAAATTAAAAACGGCCGCTTTTGCGGCCGTTTCTGTTTGTTCAGGCAGTTATTTTATCCGGCTGACGATTTGGGAAAGATCTGCCACCAGCGTCGCTAGTTCTTCACTGGCGTCGGTTGTCTGGCTGACGGATTCGCTGCTTTGTTCTGAAACTGTGCGTATCGACATAATGCTGTTGCTGACTTCTGTGGCAGCCGCGCTTTGCTGGCCCGCTGCGCTGGCGATCTGATAGGTACCCTGAGAGATCGTATCGATGGAGGTCGCCACGTCTTCAAATGCCTGATTTGCCTGCAGTGCCTGGTCGATACTGTTCTGAGCTTTCTGCTGGCTCTGCTCCATGGTTTCGACAGTGATGTTAACCTGCTTCTGAATACCGTCGATGGTTTGATGTATTTCGCCGGTGAACTCCTGAGTGCGTTGAGCAAGCGCCCGGACTTCGTCCGCAACCACCGCGAATCCGCGGCCGTGTTCGCCGGCCCGTGCGGCTTCGATGGCCGCATTCAGTGACAGCAGGTTAGTCTGATCTGCAATATCGTCAATAATGCTGATGGTTGCACCAATTTCCTGTGCCTGGGTACGCAGTTGCTCTGATGACTGAGAGGCCGTGCTGACATCGGCAACCAGCTCTTCAATGCTGTTGTGCATGGTGTTGATGATGTTTTTGCCAGACTGTGTCTGGGTAACGACCCGCTGGGTTTCATCGGACGTCTGGCGGGTGTTGGCCGCTATTTCATCGGCGCTGGCCGACATCTGTTCAGCTGCGGCGGCCAGCATGTCGGTTTCATTGTTTTGCTGCTCGATACCAAAGCTGGTTTTGATCAGAGCATCCCGGGTGGTATGCATGACGCCGTCCAGTGTGCCGATGGCATCTTCAATCCGTCCGGTAATGGTACGCAGCTGTGCTTTTTGCATTCGCATTGCGACTTCAACAGCGCCGGTTTCGTCCATGCGACCGGTCATTGCAAGTTGTGCGACGGGGTTGTCGTACACCTCACGGGAATTGTTTAGCAGCTTTTGCAGCGGGCTCAGCAGGCGGAAAGCCGTATAGCCTACGGCGCCGGTGGTTGCTGTCAGAACGAACAGCTTGCCGGTGGTATCCAGCGGCATAAAGCTGACAGAGCCTGCCACGGCAATGCCTGCCAGCAGGGTAGCGCCTATTTTTACCATCAGGCTTTGTCGTGTGAAGGATACTCTGGAATCGTTATTCAGGCGTTTGTAAAGCCGGGTGGCCAGTTGTTTTTCTTCCTCGCTTGGGCGGGTACGTACAGACTGGTAGCCGATTTTGGTGCCGTGTTTATCGTAAATAGGCGTGACAAAGGCCCTTACCCAGTAATGATCACCATTCTTGCAACGGTTTTTTACCAGGCCCATCCAGGGTTGATCCTGTTTCAGGTGTTGCCATAAATCGGCAAATGCGGCTTTAGGCATATCGCTGTGACGGACTACATTGTGGTGTTGTCCGACCAGTTCTTCCAGGCTGTAGCCGGATACATCAACAAAATCCTGATTAGCATATGTAATCCGACCATCAAGGTCCGTGGTGGATATCAGTCGGGTGGATGCTGAGTACTGGCGTTCGGTGTTACTGGTCAACCTGGATATCTCCTCGCAAAGCACCGGCGGATGGGGCTTGCCGGGTAATGTACATACACGTTACTTGTGTCTGAAAATGGCGGAAGAGTAATATTAGATTAACTAATAAGCAAAGCAATTATCACCAAAATGATGATATCTACGACTAATTATTCAGCTTACAGTCATGATGAGATTAAGTGGTGTCGGTGGTGTGCTGGAAAACGCTAAATAAAGGTAATTTTGAAGCAATAAAAAACCCCTGGCCAAAGGGCAGGGGTTTAATGATGTAGCCGTGTTCTGATTAGGCGTAATCAGGGCTCAGGCTGCGGTAACCTGACAGCATTTTAGCCAGATCCAGCAGGATGATAAGTTGTTCATCCCGGTAGCATACGCCCTGTACGTAATGGCGGGCGGTTTCGTCGCGGCCCAGGTTCGGCGCGCGGTCAACTTCACTGATTGGCAGGTTGATAACCTCATCAACACCGTCCACCAGCATGCCGATAACTTCTTCATCATCAAACTCTGCTACCACGACCCGGGTATCGTTGTTGATGTCAGAAGCTGGCAGGTTGAACAGATCGCGGGTGCTGATAACTGTGACGACATTACCCCGCAGGTTAATGATGCCCAGAATGCCAGGCAATGAACCCGGAACAGGGGTGATCTCGGTATAACGCAGAACTTCCTTAACCTGCATTACATCAATGCCATAAAGCTCTTCAGCTACGGTAAAAGTAGCCCATTGCTTCATTTCTTCCTGAGTTTGGCCTTTTTTCTCCAGTTCGGAGTCACTTAACTGCTCCAGTTCCTGAAGGTGTTTCGTGGCTTCTTCTAAACTCATAGTTCACCTACAACCTTATTTTGATTGATTTAACCAACTGAGCCCCGTGAGGGTACCGGCCAGTGGTATATATTCAAGACTGACAGATCCAGCATAAGATGTCGCGTCTATTGCATTGAAAACATTGGTGAAGTTAATTTCACCGGTACCTGGTTCATGACGGCCAGGTACATCTGCAAACTGTATGTGGCCAATCCGGTCAATGTTTTCCTGCAGGGTCTTAATCAGATTCCCCTGCATAATCTGCATATGATAAATATCAAACTGCAGTTTCAGATTGGCATGTCCAACCTCAGCAAACAGCTGCCATGCCTGGTCGCTGGTGTTGAGGAAAAAACCAGGAATATCCTGAGTATTTATCGCTTCACTGACCAGGCTAATACCTTCTGTATCACATGCTACAGCCGTATCGTATAGATTACGGATAAATGTTGATTTTACTTGGGCTTTTTCACTATTTTGGGGAGTAATGCCCGCCAGTAAATTAATTTTTTTGCAGTTCAGGGCTGTTGCATAGCGAATTGCTTTGGCAACCCCTTGCTGTTGTTCATCAATTCTGTCCGGATGGCAGGCAATTCCCCGTTCTCCGGCTGCCCAGTCACCGGCAGGGGCATTAATCAGTATCAGCTCCAGCTTATGCTGTTCCAGCTCTTCTTTTATTTCTGCAATGCTCAGTTCATAAGGGAATTGTATTTCAACCTTTTGAAACCCGGCCTCGGCTGCGGCACGAAAGCGTTGTTTCAGCGGCAACTCAGTAAAGAGCATGTTCAGATTGACAGCAAAATCAGGCATCCTGGTGCTCCATGTTATATCTGGGTGTAACCGCAGGGGCTGATGTGGGCTTATCGTTCAGACGGGCTGGCTGGTTCAGTGCTTCAAGCTGCAGCAATAAGCCGCTGTGATCTACTTCTTCAAAACCTTTGCTAACCATTTCCTGGTATTGCTCATATACCCGCTGGGAAAGGGGCAGGGTCAGTGACTCTGCTCTGGCAGTGTCGAGAATTGTCCGCAGGTCTTTCAGTTGTACCCGCGAAGTAGCTCCGGGATTGAACTGCCGGTCGATCATACGCTGGCCATGAAGCTCAAGGATTCTGCTGCTGGCAAAGCCGCCCATCAGTGCTTCTCTGACGGCCGCCGGATCTGCACCGCCTTCAGCGGCCAGTAACAGGGCTTCAGAGACGGCGCCAATGGTAATACCAACAATGGCCTGGTTGGCGCATTTGGCCAGCTGCCCGGAACCGGCCGGGCCGATGTAGGTGGATTTACCCAGCGCATCAAATACCGGCTGTGCCGCATCAAATGTCTGTTTATTGCCGCCAGCCATAATCGACAGGGTAGCCTGCGCGGCGCCGACGGTTCCTCCGGATACCGGAGCATCAAGATAGTTGATGCCGGCTGACTGAAATGTGGCTGCGTGTTGTTTGGCCATTTCCGGAGGAATGGAGCTCATATCTATGACTGTGGCGTCAGGCTTAAAGCTGCTGATGCCCGCCTGCTGTAATAAAACGTCATCTACGATCGGACCGTTTTCCAGCATGGAAATCACGATGTCAGCCTGTTTCACTGCACCGGCTGGCGTGTCGGCAATTTCTGCGCCGTGCTGGCGCAGGGCCTCGGCTTTACTGGCAGTGCGGTTCCAGACGATGACGCTGAATCCTGCGTTCAGCAGATTGGTTGCCATGGGGTGTCCCATCAGGCCGATACCCAGAAAAGCAATACGCATATTGGCTCCAGAAAGTAAGTGTCAGAAATCAGAGGCAGTTGGTTGGCTTGGGTAAGCCTGCCAGTTTGCTGGCCAGTTTGGCCGGGCTGCCCGGAAAGAGTTGCATCAGATACATGCTCTTACCTTTGTCTGCACCCAGTTTTAAGCCCACCGCTTTAACCAGTGGTCGCATCGCCGGAGACTGTTCGTAGGTGTGATAGAAATCCCGCAGTATTTCGATAACCTGCCAGTGATCGTCTGTCAGTGTCAGGTTTTCGGCTGAGGCAAGCTGTTCGGCAACAGACCGGTTCCAGTCATTCAGGTTGCGCAGATAGCCTTCTTTATCAAGTTCGATGGTCTGGCCATCAATGATTAACTGTGACATGTAGATTCCGTATCAAGCCCAACTGACAACAGGGTGATGCTGGCAGCTAAGTTCAACAAAGGTGCTGTAAGTGGCAGCCTTAAACAATGGGTTAAGTGTACTCAGGCCGCGGGCATCAGTATCCGCTGACAGTACATAGCAATCAACCGCTAGGCTTTCTGCATGCTGAAACAGTGGGCTGTAGGCATCCAGTGCGGCATAAACGCCGTCTTCAATCAGTAACAGTGCATCGCCTGCCTGCAGAGCACTGAGGCAATCCTGGATAGCGGAGCTGCCGGAGGGCGCTTTATTAAGGGTATGTAGACTCATATCAGAAACTCATTACCTGGTCGTGGCGGCTGATCAGTGCGGCTATTTGCTGGTCATCCAGCAGTTCAGCGGGAAGGCTTAACTGAGCTTTATCCAGCCCCCGTTCTTTCATTGCGCTGGCTGAAACAAAAATCTGGTCAATGTCGTACATTGGCAGGGCAGACAGGTTTGCCGCAAGATTCTTCTGGCCAATTCCCTGCGGTTGATGATCTTTCAGCAGCTGAAAGACGCCGTCAGCAAGAAATAACAGGCTGATGTCCTGCTCAAAGACAGACGCTGTTAACGCTACATCCAGTGCGTCACGGGCGGCTGAGGAACCGTAGGGGGCCTGTCGGTTAATCAGCAGAAAGGATTTTTTAATCTGACTCATGGGGTTTCCTCTGGGCTGCTGAGTTAAGGGGCAAAGGTAATCATGCGGTCAGAAATCATTGCCGCTTCTACTAACTGGCCAAGGCCGGAGAGCTGATAGTTGTCCTGCAGGTTACCGGCCGGTTTTTCGTGCCGCTTGGCTTCGCCATCGTCCAGTACACCCCGGCGCACTGCTGCGGCAATGCATACCACCAGATCAAGTTCGTGGTCTTTGGCCAGTTGCTGCCATTCGTCAGGGATATGCATTTCATCCTGAGGTGGCGTCGCCAGTTTTGAGCCGGTGTGTACGGCGTCAGCATAAAAGAAAACCCGGTGAATACTGTGGCCCTGTTGCAGTGCTTCCCGGGCGAACTGAAGCGCGGTTGCGACACTTTGGCTGCTGTAAGGCGCGCCGGTGATAAGCAGAGAGAAGATCATAGTTTGTGGTATCTGTGCTAATAAAACATTTCGCAGTGATACGGTAATGTGTACTGCGTGAAAGCCAAAACGTGATGGCAAAAAAAAGCCCTGCAATTGCAGGGCTTTAGTTTAACAAGGCTTAGCCATTTGAAGAAATAGGCCAGGCCGTTTTATCTGTTGGGATCAGTCGTCGCTGAAAGCACCGATCAGACTCAGCAGGTGTACGAACAGGTTGTAAATGTTCAGGTACAGGCTGACAGTCGCCATGATGTAGTTGGTGTAAACGCCGTTAACGATGTTGCTGGTGTCATACAGGATGAAACCGGCCATCAGCATCACGATCAGAGCAGAGAATGCCAGGCTGAATGCGCCAACTTCAACGCCGAAGAAAGGCAGGGCGATCAGGGCAACCATAGAGATCAGGGCAACCATCATACCGGCAGCCAGGAAGCCACCCATGAAGCTGAAGTCTTTTTTGCTGGTCAGCACGTATGCAGACAGACCCATGAATACTGCGCCGGTCATACCCAGTGCGGTCATGATGATCTGACCACCGTTAGACATTGCCAGGTAGTGGTTCAGTAATGGTCCCAGACCAAAACCCATCAGGCCGGTAAAGGCGAATACCATTGGTAGCGCCCAAACAGAATTCTGCATTTTGTTCAGAGCAAAAATCATGATGAAGCTGACAATAACACTGCCGATGTAGAGCATGAACGGAGGATTCATTGCCATGGAAATACCCGCAGTGACGGCACTGAAGACCAGTGTCATAGCCAGCAGCATGTAGGTATTACGGATTACTTTATTGGTTGCCAGGATCGACTCTTGCGAGCGCGGGGCAGCCATAGTATCGATATTACGCATTGTATCCCTCGATAAAATCTTAATGATGTTGCTTTATATATATAGGATTTTGTTGTTATTTCAACTCTGAGAGCATGAAAAAAAAGAAAAAAATATTCAAAAATCCTTACAAATTATAGGCCTACCAGCTTTCTTAGGTTTAGTCTGTACCTGAAAGCAGGCGATCCGTATCATACGGCGCCTGATGTGGCCCGCAAAGCCCGGCAAACTGACAAAACGGTATGATGAGTGACTGAAACAAGCGCGACTGAACTGAATGTCCTTTTTGAAGACGATTACCTGCTGGCAATCGATAAACCTTCCGGGCTACTGGTGCATCCGAGCCCGATTGAAAGGCGGGCGGAAAATGCTGTGGCCCTGTTGCGTGAACAGCGGAATTTCAAGGCCTACACAATTCATCGTCTGGACCGTCCGACCTCCGGGGTATTGCTGTTTGCTAAGGATCCGGTGACCGCCCGGGCGATGAGTGAGCAGTTTGCCGCCAGAGAAACAGAGAAAACCTACCTGTGTGTGTGTCGCGGATATACAGATGCAGAGGGTGTTATCGATTACCCGCTGAAAGAAGAACTGGATAAGGCTGCTGATAAATTTGCCAATCCTGATCAGCCAGCGAAAGATGCCGTAAGCATATACCGGACGCTTGGGCATGCGGAACTGGACGTTCCTTCCGGAAATTTTGCAACCAGCCGTTACTCGCTAGTTGAAGTCAGACCTAAGACGGGCAGAAAACATCAGATTCGCCGTCATATGAAGCATATTTTTCACCCGATTATCGGTGACACCAAGCATGGTGACGGCCATCATAACCGGATCTTCCGTGATAAATTCGACTTGCAGCGCCTACTGTTGCTGGCAACCCGGCTTGAATTTACCCATCCTCACACCGGTGACCGGATTTGTATAACCGCTGAGCCGGGCGAGTGGGAACGGTCTCTGTTCGCTGAGCTAGGCTGGGCGGATGTAGCGCTGATGGCCGGTTCGTAAGGGCGAATTGGATATACTTGTTGTTCGGGTACGTATTTAAAGCAGAGCTGAGACGAAGGAGATATCAGTTATGTTCAGGCAAGGTATAAAACAGTGTATTCAGCGGCTGTGCTGGTTAGCCGCAGTTATGGTTATGGCGTTTAGCGTGCATGCTGCTAACCCGGATGGTAAGCCGGCGATTGAAATGCAGGCGGTTGATCATAACCAGGAAATCCCTGAGCTCAGCTGGTATCTGGATGGTTTTCTGGAACTTGCCGATGATGTTGCCGAGGCAAAGGAACGTGGCCATAAGATAGTGCTGTACTTCCATCAGGAAGGTTGCCCTTATTGCTATAACCTTGTCACTCAGGTGTTTCCGGAGCCCCGGGTTGATGCTCTGATGGCTGACAATTATGAACTTATAGAGCTGGATATCTGGGGTTCACGGATTGTTACCCTGCAGGACGGCACTGAACTGGAAGAAAGACAGTTGGCGGCCATGTTAAAAGTTCAGTACACCCCGACCCTTATTTTTCTGGATGAAACAGGTACACCGGAACGCCGGGTAGACGGCTACCGGCCACCGGAAGCATTTCTCGAGCTGGTCACCGGGCTGGTTAATGGCAAGAGTGCACTGCCCGCTGCAGAGGGAGTGGGGGATCAGATTATTGATCTGGGGATGAAAGCAGACCGGCCAGTGGCTGTTCAGCTGGTTGCCACAGACTGTGCTGCCTGCGAAGGCTTCAGTAAAGAGGTGTTGTCCAGAGAGGATACGCAGGCGTTGCTGTCCGGCTATCGGCGGCTGGACGTTAATCTGACGGAGAACCCCATGGTTAAGCTTCCGGATGGTACGACGGTTGCCGCAGGTCAGTGGGCCCGGGAGTTGGGTATCTCGTATTTACCTGCCTGGATTTTTCTGGATTCAGCGGGTAAGGAACAGTTTCGGGTGGATGCTTACGTAAGAGCATTTCACTTTAACAGTGCTTTGCAGTATGTTGCTTCCGGCGCATACAAAGGTCAGCCCGAGTTTCAGCGGTATCTTCATGATCAGGCTGATCAGATTCGTAAAAGCGGCAACAGCGTCGATATATTAGAGTGATAATGATTATTTAATCATTACGCGTGGTAATTTTAATTGGGAAACGTATAACATGACAGCACAAACCAGTTTTGCAAGCCGCCTTCAGCAGCAAAATAACGCGCTTAAAGTAGGCATTATCGGTGCGATGGATGAAGAGGTAGAAATCCTTAAGCAGGCACTGCAGAACCGTGAAGATCATACAATTGCCGGTTATGAGCTTTTTACCGGTCAGATGCACGGCGTTGAAGTTGTGCTGCTTAAATCAGGTATCGGCAAGGTAAATGCGGCGATTGGCACCACACTGATGCTGCAGACGTTTCAGCCAACCTGTGTGATTAACACCGGTTCTGCCGGCGGTTTTGCGGCGGAGTTGGAAGTAGGTGATGTTGTTATTTCTTCTGAGGTGCGCCATCACGATGTGGATGTAACCATCTTTGGCTACGAACACGGCCAGGTGCCGGGCCTGCCAGCAGCATTCCTGCCGGATGAGCATCTGGCTCAGGTGGCGGAGCGCTGTATCGCGCGTATGGAAGGTATGAAGACCGTTCAGGGCCTGATTGCTACCGGTGATTCATTCATGAACTGTCCGGATCGCGTTGCCAAAACCCGTGAAAACTTCCCGACAATGAAAGCGGTTGAGATGGAAGCAGCGGCAATTGCCCAGACTTGTCATCAGTTTGATATGCCGTTCATTGTTATCCGTGCGCTGTCTGATATCGCCGGTAAGGAATCCAACCTGTCATTTGAGGAATTCCTGGTAACAGCGGCTAAGCATTCCGCGGCAATGGTAATGAACATTGTTGAAGATCTGCACACCGCATAAAGATGCAGAGAGAATAAAAAAGCCGGCAATTGCCGGCTTTTTTGTGTCTGCTTATTGAGGCTTAAGTTAAGGGATAAGACCTCTGACCGCCCGGATGTTTTCCGGGTGATCCCATTCGCGGATACCAACGATCTTTTCCAACACTTTGCCGTCAGCATCCAGAACAAAGCTGGAAGGCATCACATCAATCAGTTTTGAACCCAGCGCAGTGCCTTTTTCATCAATCAGAATGTCCATGGAAAGCCGGGTTTCCTGTTGGTTGAGGAAGTTTTCAATGTTGGCCTGATTTTCACTGATATTGACCGCAATAACCTGAAATTCATCATAACTGAACGCGTCCTGTAAACGTTGCAGGGCAGGCATTTCTTTAACGCATGGCCGGCACCAGGAAGCCCAGAAGTTCACCAGTACGGGTTTGCCGCGGTATTCGCTGAGTGAGCGGGTGTTATTTTCCATGTCAGACAATGATAGCTGTTCCAGTTGCTTTGTCTGTGCTTCAGAGCTGTTCTCTTCAGCATACGCCGCTGTGGCAGAGCAGAAGGTCAGGATGGCTGAAGTAATCATTACGCGTGGAAATGTTTTTAATTGCTGCATGCTGATCATAAATTTGCGTCCGTGAGAATTAACACCGTTGCACATATTCTGCCCGATAACGGCGCGAGTCTAAACAAAGAGTTTTGCATTGGCTGCGCTTGGTATAGGCTAGGCGCAGTTTATATTGCGTGTCAGAGGATAAGAACACATGAAGGTTGCATTTGTTGGTTTGGGAGTAATGGGTTTTCCAATGGCGGGTCATCTGGCCCGTGCCGGTCATGACGTGTGCGTGTATAACCGTACTGCGGCCCGTGCTGAAAAGTGGCTGGAGACTTACCCGGGCAGCCGTGCTGATACGCCTCAGGCTGCCGCTCAGAGCGCTGAAATCGTGTTCACCTGTGTTGGTAATGATGCAGATCTGCGGGAAGTGGTTATTGGTGAACAGGGGGTCTTTGCCGGTCTGGCTGCCGGTGCCATCCTGGTTGACCATACAACAGCGTCTGCTGATGTGGCCCGTGAGCTTGATGCCATTGCCACTGAACGGGGTTTCGGTTTTTTGGATGCGCCGGTTTCCGGTGGTCAGGCGGGCGCTGAGAACGGTGTGCTGAGTGTGATGGTTGGCGGCAGTGATTCGGTATTTGCCAAAGCTGAGCCGGTGATTGATTGTTTTGCTAAATCCAGCAAGTTACTTGGCCCGGCAGGTAGTGGCCAGCTGGCTAAGATGGTGAATCAGATTTGTATTGCCGGTCTGGTTCAGGGCTTATCTGAAGGGGTTCACTTTGCCCAGCAGGCGGGCCTGGATGTGGCGGCTGTATTTGATGTTATTCAGCACGGTGCAGCCGGTTCCTGGCAGATGGTAAACCGTCATCAGACCATGATCGATGACGAGTTTGATTTTGGCTTTGCTGTCGACTGGATGCGTAAGGATCTGGACATTGCTCTGAATGAAGCCCGCAATAACGGTGCTCAGTTACCGGTTACCGGTCTGGTTGATCAGTTTTATGCGGATGTGCAGGGCATGGGGGGCAACCGCTGGGATACATCCAGCCTGGTTAAGCGTCTGAACCGTAACCGTCAGTCATAAAATTCAGTGCGGTTGATTAAAGTTTGCACAAAATTACCGCTGTCTCTTGATGATTGGTGCCGATTCTCTATAATCGGCGCCAATTATAAATAAGGGTTAAAACCCCGAAACGAGGACAGTTCTATGGTAGATAAGTACAGCTTAATCTCTTTCGCGCCGAGCATTGCAATTGTTGGCGCTATGCTGGTAATGGTTGTTTTAGGTGTATCTTTTCTGAAGAAGAGCATTGCTAAAGACGCCGCTGCTGCTGAGCGTAAATAAGTTACTGCTTATTTGATATCTGCAGGTGCTGTCCGGTACCTGCATCATTCCTTTCTTTTTTATCTGATTTTCAATTAGTTACGCAGCTTTTATGAAGCGGTGTTTCTGCTTTCTGGTGCCAGTCATCAGGCACGATAAACCCACGGCTCACTTCCTGCCAGCCATGTTCCGGGTGTTCATTCAGCTGGGCAATCAGCAGCGGTGACGATAAATCATCAATGTTCGTCAGAAGCTCATGACGGCTCAGGCTGTCCTGGAAGCACATGCGCGCCGGTGCCAGCCATTGCGGTTTCATCAGGATGCCGTAGCGGAAGTTCTGATTAGCTGGCAGTTCCTGGGCGGCTTTGAGCGGCAGCCACCAGCCCCGGGCGTGTTGCGGGCTGATCGGTTCAATCCAGTTATTTGCATCCTGCCATTCAGCGTAAGGGTAGAAGAGATAACCTTTTAGCAGCAGGCTGTGCACATCAGGGAACAGATCAAGTTTTTCTGCCTGCCGGCTACCGGCAAGCGTGCTGGACAGCTGTAACTGATGTTCATTAAGCCTTTGCCATTTACGTGAAAGCTGATCGGAACGGTTAGGGCCGATAAAGTGGCTAAGGTCCTGCGCCCGGGTGTCGGTACACAGGTAGAATTTTACGGCGGTCTCCAGATGAACTTTTTTACCGTTATTCAGGCGGATCAGAAAGTCATATTCACCCACGGTAGTTTTATCTTTAAATACCTGAATATTAGTTTTTATTTCAGTAGGTTGTATGAACTGTTTAAGGTATATTTTAACCAGGTCTTCGAAGTAATAACCGAGTCTGTAACAGGCTTGCTGTCGCAGCTGGCTGATGACGGATTCGGGATGGCTGTCGAGGGATTCTAGGTGTTGTTGCAGGTTGTTTATATCAAACAGCCAGTCGGCACAGAGTGATTCAGGTAGAGTCATAATGTCCGGGCTGCGGGCGAGCCAGGCCAGATCTCTGACAATTCCGTGGCGGAAGTTTGCCATGCTTACTTCAGTCTTCATACGCAAAGCATTCACATTGCTGGGAAAAATCCCTAAAGTAGTGAAACTGTAGCAGTTATTGTGCGTGTTTGAGAACTCCTTTTCAGCGCATACCTCAGGCATGTCACTGATAACGCAACCGAAAGCCGGGCGAACCGCCCTTTATAAGGTACATATAATGACCCAGAGCAGACGACAGCAGGATACTCAGGTGGTTGATGAGAAAGACCGTCATCCTTTAATGACTACCAATGACATTAATATGATTCTGGTGAATGGTGCACAAACCGCTCTGAGCAAACTGAAAAGGGCGCAGAGCTTTAATGCCCGGCTGTATTACTATGCTGAGATAGCGGTATTTCTTGAGGTGTCCCTCTCCCGTGATTCAGGCATTCTGGATGATACCCGGCAGCGGCTGGAAGAGATTCATCAGGAAGCCACCCACGTCCATATGGATGCCAATAAGCTCAATAATATCATTGATGTTTAAGCGTTAAGCACTGTTCCCCGTTAGCAGGAAATACTGCTGGCGGGCAGGTGATGTTCTTTTCCTGTCCGGAAGATTTATGGCTTGCCACCCGTTGGGTGCTCAGTAGAATACGGCTGCATGGTTGATAATAATTCCCCCCACGATGATGCTGTTTTTAAAGCAGCGGACACCAGCGATAACTCACAGCAGGCTTTCGACAGTAAGGCCTTTCTTTCCCGCCTGACCAGGCGCCCAGGCGTGTATCAGATGTATAACAGCAAAGAAGAGCTGTTGTACGTGGGCAAGGCAAAAAATCTTAAAAACCGTGTCAGTAGTTATTTTCGCTCTACGGGCCTGAATGTTAAAACTCAGGCGCTGGTCAGCCACATTGCCGATATTCAGATTACGGTAACGAACAGCGAAACCGAAGCATTACTGCTTGAGCAGAATCTGATCAAAGAAAACCGGCCGCCATATAACATTCTGCTGCGCGATGATAAGTCCTATCCGTATATTTTTGTGTCAGATACACAGAAATACCCCGCAGTAAGGTTTCACCGTGGTGCCAAGCGGGCGAAGGGGAAGTATTTCGGGCCGTTCCCCAGCAGTGGGGCGGTACGGGAAAGTCTTGCCATTCTGCAGAAGGTGTTTCAGATCCGGCAGTGTGAAGAGAGTTTCTTTAAAAACCGTTCACGGCCTTGCCTGCAGCATCAGATTAAACGCTGCACAGCGCCCTGTGTCGGGCTGATTTCGCCGGAAGCCTATCAGGGAGATATTCGCCGGGCGAGTATGTTCCTGGAAGGTAAAAGTACCGCGATTATGGATGAGCTGGCGGTACTGATGGAAGAGGCGTCCATGGCGCTGAAGTTTGAAGACGCCGCGCATTTCCGGGACCAGATTTCCAGCCTGCAAAAGGTGCAGGAACAGCAGTATGTTTCCGGTACCAGCGGTGATGCAGATGTCATTGGCTGTGCGATTAAGCCCGGCGGTGTGTGTCTGCATATGCTGTTTGTCCGCTGTGGGCGGATTATCGGTTCTAAAGTGCATCACCCTAAAGTGTCTGTTGAAGATACTGAAAGTGATTTGTTATCTGCCTTTATTGCCCAGTGGTATCTGGGGGCTGGCAGGGAAATTCCGGATTCAGTCATTACCAGTTTCCCGCTGGATGATAAGGATTGCCTTGAAGAGGCGCTGGCTGAACGTCGCGGCAAGAAAGTTGCTGTGGTCGAACGGGTGCGGGCTGAGAAAGCCGGCTGGCAGCGGCTGGCGCAAACCAATGCGGAACAGCATCTGCAAAGTTATCTGGCCAGTAAGCAGAATATTTATAACCGCTTCCTGGCCCTGCAGGAGGCAATGCAGCTGGACGATGTGCCAAGGCGGCTTGAATGCTTCGATATCAGTCACAGCTCCGGTGAGGCAACGGTTGCATCCTGTGTGGTATTCGACCATAACGGGCCGCTGAAGAGTGATTACCGGCATTTTAATATTACTGACATCACCGGCGGTGATGATTACGCCGCCATGCATCAGGCATTAACCCGTCGCTATACGCGTTTGCGTAAAGGTGAAGGGAAGCTGCCGGATATTTTGCTGATCGACGGTGGTAAAGGGCAGGTCTCCCAGGCGGTTGATGTGCTCAGTGAACTGCAGATCGAAGGGGTGCTGATTGTCGGTGTGGCCAAAGGCAGTGATCGCCGTGCCGGTCTGGAAACCCTGGTCATGGCGGAAACAAATACTGAAATTACCCTGCGGGGTGATTCTTCGGCGTTGCACCTGATCCAGCATATCCGAGATGAGGCGCACCGTTTTGCGATTACCGGGCACCGGGCGCGCCGTGCCAAGGCACGCAAAACCTCCCCGCTGGAAGGTATTGCCGGTGTGGGAGCCAAGCGTCGCCGGGAATTGCTGAAACACTTTGGTGGTATTCAGTCGATCGAGAAAGCAAGTATTGAAGAAATTGCAAAAGTCTCTAGTATTAGCCGCAAAATTGCTGAGGATATCTATGCCGCGTTACATCCGGACCCGTAACTGATATGTTAGCTGCGGTCTGAAAGGGCATGATATTTAAAGGGTTGTCGATAAAACCCTGTTGTATTGGATAATTGATGAAAATCCCTAATATTTTAACCTCATTACGTATCGTTCTGATTCCGGTCTTCGTGATGATTTATTACCTTCCCTATGGCTGGAGCGCAGCAGGGGCGGGGTTTGTATTTGCGCTGGCGGCTGTTACTGACTGGCTGGACGGGTATCTGGCCCGTAAGCTGGATCAGAGCTCGCCGTTCGGTGCGTTTCTGGATCCGGTGGCGGATAAACTGATGGTTGCGGCGGCATTAACACTGCTGGTTGAGACCTATGGCAATCTCTGGATTACCATTCCGGCGATTATCATCATTGGCCGTGAAATTGTTATATCTGCGTTGCGTGAATGGATGGCTGAACTGGGTAAGCGGGCGAATATCTCGGTATCCTATATCGGTAAGGTGAAGACATCGCTGCAAATGCTGTCGATTCTCCTGTTACTGGTTAGTATTCCTTACTCCACCGTATCCTGGGCGGGCATCGTATGCCTGTATCTGGCAGCAGTGCTGACGCTGTGGTCGATGTACATTTATCTGGCTGCATCGTGGGCGGATTTAACCCACGATATCTGAGTGCGTTAAAGCACGCCAAAAATTAATAATAACCAGCCTTGTGCTGGTTATTTTTTGTCCGTTTGCCGGCAATCTAAGTTATTAATCTGCTTAGTTTTTTCTAAGCAGGGGTGAAAGCCAAAAGTTGTTGACATAAAAGGGCATCTGTCTATAATACGCACCACTCTTACGGAGCAGGCGGAATTAGCTCAGTTGGTAGAGCGGAACCTTGCCAAGGTTCAGGTCGTCGGTTCGAGCCCGATATTCCGCTCCAATTTCTTTTCTTTAAAGAGCTGCAACGTAAAAGTTACCTAGGCGCGATGGCAGAGTGGTTATGCAGCGGACTGCAACTCCGTGTACGCCGGTTCGATTCCGACTCGCGCCTCCATGTCCAGCCCGGATGATGGAATTGGTAGACATAGGAGACTTAAAATCTCCCGCTGGAAACAGCGTGCCGGTTCAAGTCCGGCTCCGGGCACCATTGTCACATGGTCACTTTAAACCCCGCAGGCTCAGGCTTTCGGGGTTTTTTGTTGTTTGGGGCTTGGGTTGCCAGTTTCGCTGAAAAACGCCTTTCCGAATATTTCAGAATTCATTTCAGAATATACAGTGGTTTTAAATCGATGCTTAAAACCCTGATGAATGTCATTTATGTAAGCTTTTCCTCATTAAAATTTGCTGTGATATTGCGTTATATCCGATAGCTAATATTATCGTGGGTATCCGCATGTATGAGAGTTAATAAGGGACTATAAATGGCTAAAAATATAGGCAGGTTTAATTATTATGTCGGGGCTGTTTTTGCGCAGCTGTATCAGGCTTTTCCTGTAAAAATTCAGGTCGATATGCCGGCAATAATAGGTTGTACTGAGTCAGATGAAACGTATGCTTCGGGTTTCTGGACAGGTCGATATCTCAGTACTGAAAGAGGAATCGTGGAAGATTTCACAGAAGAGTTTGAATGCCTTAGGGCAACGATGCTCTGGCTTCACGAAACCGGTTATCTGCTTGGAAGGGTTGGGGCTACCTCAGGTGGGTTTGAGGGAGTAGTTACTTTGAGCCCTAAAGCTCTGGAGCTTCTGAAAGTAATTCCGGCAGCATTGGCGGATGAAGCAGAGTCCCGAAGCTTTGGTGATGCCCTTATTGATGCGGTTAATGGTGCAGCAGTTGATAAGGTAGGCGAGCTTGCCGGTGATGCGCTTTCCTACCTTTATAAGTTTGGTATGGAGTCAGTGACTAATCTGGCTGGCTGATATCATTACTCATGTGTGTCTACGACGGGTGTTTTCCGGTCATAGGTATTGATATCTGATGTGATCGGTGGCCATTGAATGTCTGTTTATTGCCCTCCCAGTTACTGATGCTTTCGGCTTTTATGTCGTGGAAAGTGAAATCAAAATCTAGATTTGGGTGGTTGTTGGCGACTAGTTTCTTTACCTTCAGCCTGCGAGCTATGAGAGCAGCATAGCTCAACGGCTGTCCCTGTTTGTTTGCAATCACCTGACTGAGTTGGTCACCTGGTATGACTCGGCAACCTTGATGGCTGCCTGCAGGTAAGGGGATCAAGCTTTAATCTGAGCCTTGCCGGTATTGCCTTGTTCGATATAAATACCTTCTTCCAGTAGTTGAGTATTTATGTTTAGTAAGTAATCGAAATTAGTGAGATATTTGACTCAAATCAACTATAGAATATGTTGGTTAGGATAGAGCCTGCTGTACTCTTAGAGTATTGATTTAAAAGGGATAATTTAATAAATGTCTATAGATCTTGTGAAGCTTCAAATTCAAAAGTTTCTTTTGTCAGAAACGCCGGAAGTACTGGCGATCAAAGGAGGGTGGGGAGTTGGGAAAACTCATAGCTGGGAGAAATATATAGAAGAGTATCGAGACGACTGTGCGTTGAAGACATATTCCTATGTATCGCTCTTTGGTTTGAATTCAATTAGCGAGATCAAACAGGTTGCATTTCTTAATACAATTGACACAAGAAAAATAGGTGATTCACCAAATTTAAAAGGTTATTCAAGAAAAATTGCTGATTTGGTTAAAGATACAAAAATCCCTTATGTTAGTAGATATGTTGGTGGAATAGGCAATCTAATAGACTCTGTGGCCCAGCTCTCTATGAGTAATACTATTATTTGTTTCGATGACATAGAGCGGCATAGTCAAAAGGTTACAATAAAGGACTTTATGGGATTGGTTTCTTTCTTTAAAGAACAGAAAAACTGCAAAGTTATTTTGCTATTAAATGAAGAGGCTGGTGATGAATCTTTCGATGACTATAGAAAATATAAAGAAAAAATTGTTGACAGGCAGCTAGATTTTAAACCTACACCATCTGAATCATTTGACATTATCTTCAATGATGATTTTGATTATAAAGGCTATATACGTGATTGTTGTATTGGTTTAAATATAAGTAATAAACGTGTATTAAGAAAAATCGTTGAGCATATAAGTGAGTTTTTAAAGCCTATTGAAGACCTTGATGAAAGTATTAAGATGCAAATAATACACTCAGCTATTGTTTTATGCTGGAGTTACTATTGTCATGGGGCTGATCAGGTGAATATACCTGAATTTTCTTTTGTTAATCAAGGTGGCTCGAGAAAAGCAAATGATGACTTGGGTTGGACAGACGATAAGATAAAGCCTTGGAATGCTAAATTAGAGCAGTATGGATATGCACGTTCAGATGATTTAGATCTAGTTGTAGGGAGTGCTATTGAGCAAGGTTATATCGATGTTGATCTGATGCTACAACTATGTAGGCAAAAACAGAAAGAAGTTGACGTTGCTAATGCAAGTGTAAAGTGGAACGATGCTTGGAATCTATATCACGGATCTTTTGATAGTAACGAAGGCGATATAGCTAAAGCTTTTGAGGAAGGTATGAGAGATGTCGCCCAATATAGTTCTGCTTCACAATATAGCCAAGGAGTAAAGATTCTTCGTAAGGTTGATAGGAACGATCTAGCAGATCAATTGATTGAGTTTTTTATTGAGGTGAGGCAGGAAGAGCCTGAAGTATTTAATGTTGATAATGTTTTTTCATTTGGTATTGAAGACGAAGCATTTGAAGTAAGGCTTAAGGAAGCCTATTTAGCTCATAAGCCAGAACCAACCGTTATGGAAATTCTTAAATTACGTTTAGGGGCAAACTCCTATAACACGTCAGAAGTAGAAATATTGGCAAGACTTGAGGAAGATCAGATATTTGATTTGTTTATGAGTTTTAAAGGAGAAGAGTTAACAGGCTATATAAGGGCATTTATGTTACTTGCGGGTAGTAACAAAGATTTATCTCAAAGGACAGGAAGAGTTTTAGAGAGAATAGCAGAAATTAGTCCTTTGAATAGATCAAGATTGGCTAAATTTAGAAGGTGAAAGTAAAGGAGGGAGAGAAGATCCCTGCAATTTCTATAGCTTCCTAAGTTGAGTGGTAGGGGCGTCTGACGCCTGAATGCAGGGCGCAAAAAGAAGAGGCTAATAGAAATACGCGAGATGATAACTGCTTTGTCAGTAGGTGTTATTTCGCAGGAAAATATCAGGGTTGAATTTGTGAAAGATGCGATGTAGTGAAGCAAGCTTTGAGAGAGTCAGCAGCGGTCGTTAACCAGGTTAAAGACCGCTGTTTTGGCACTGCTGCTGGATAACCCCGAGGGCTTAGGAAGCAGGGGCATGGCTTGAGTTTAGTAAACTCCTGGAATGCAAAGTCATACAATAATGCTGAAATCATGGTGTTTCTTCTGTGGTGCATCTCTTGTTTAGAAGCATATCCGTCAGCGTAAGTAGCGATAACTACAGTGTGTTTTCTGAACAGACATAAGCTGCTGTTAAAAAACTGAAAATATCAGTTGAAATAGAGGGGCGATTTTCCTAATATACAGCGCATCGAAACGCCGGGTAGCTCATGAGATTACCAAGTTTTATGAGAGATATAACTGGCAAGTGTTTGATAGAAAAGCGGAATTAGCTCAGTTGGTAGAGCGGAACCTTGCCAAGGTTCAGGTCGTCGGTTCGAGCCCGATATTCCGCTCCACTTCTTGTAAGTGGTGTATAATCTTTGATGCAAACTGATCATCCTGGTCAGGATCTACGCGGAATTAGCTCAGTTGGTAGAGCGGAACCTTGCCAAGGTTCAGGTCGTCGGTTCGAGCCCGATATTCCGCTCCAATCCCTTAAAGATTTCAAGGCGCGATGGCAGAGTGGTTATGCAGCGGACTGCAACTCCGTGAACGCCGGTTCGATTCCGACTCGCGCCTCCATTTCTCTCCCTTTAATCATTTCAGCTTTTTTACAGTGCTTACTCCTGTTCGCCTGCGATTTCCCGTGCCTGAAACCACAGTACTTCCAGTTGTTTGTTAAACCTGACGGCGGTGTCGGCGGCTTTTGAAAACTGTTCTTCGCTTAAATGACTGAAGGCGGGTAGCTGATTGACTGCTTCAGATGTGAAATTGAATTGCGTGATCAGGCCGGCAGCGTCCAGCCAGGGCTGGCAAAGGCCGGCGTATTCCCAGTCCAGTAAGATCAGTTGACCATTGTTGAGGCTCAGGTTACCCGGGTGCAGGTCTTGATGGCCTAATACGACAGGGGTGGAAGGGAGCTGCTGCTGAAGTTCAATTGTGTTGCGCAGTTCCTGCCGGAGTGTCTGGCACGCAGCCCGTTTTTCTTTGTTGCCCTGATGTTCTGTAATTATCTGTTCGTAGGTCTGCCAGATAGCCTCAAATTTAAAGTTAAGTGTTTGCGCGCTGGCGGGGACTGTCTGTAACTGCCGGATAATTTCCAGTAGCTGCGCCTGTGCAGCGTTCATGATCTCCGAGCTGCTGTGTTCACCGTAGTCATGCAGACAGCACCAGCCGCTATCCGGCTGGTTACTGATGACGTTTACCATCCAGGGCTGATTCTGAAGTAACGACATAATACCGGCTTCTCTGCTGCGGCATACACCCACGGCGCGTTCTGCCGGTGCGTTGATTCTGAGGATCTGCTGGCCCGTATTTTCCCGAAACAGATAGTTACTGGTTCCCTGAGTATTAAGTGGGTGCCAGTCAGAGGTTTTTAGCTGGGAGCAAGCATGTGCATAGCAGTGTTGCAGGTCGTCAGGTAGTTGCACGTGAGGTCTTTTGTCAGATGATGGTCGGGTTATTGTCAGCTTTCAGTGCAGTGTACTGTCGGTGAAATTCCGGGTAAAGCAATCCGTTAAAATCATAGGCTTATGTGTGACTTGTAACTGCTTGGGTAAGCTCACTGTTTAGAGTAATATGGCGCCCGGTAAATCAAATTAATTTTCGGGGAATCGTACATGGCTAAGTTTAAGTCGGCGCTGTTGGCATCTGCTGTATCACTGTCTGCGGGAGGAATGTTGTCGGCGACAGCTGCTCAGGCAGAACCGCTGAATGTATATACGTATGATTCCTTTGTTTCAGAGTGGGGCCCGGGTCCAAAGCTTGAGGCGGCATTTGAAGCTCAGTGTAACTGTGATGTGAACTTTATTGCGGTTGATGACGGTGTCAGCATTCTTAACCGTCTGCGGGTTGAAGGCGAGAAGAATAAAGCTGACGTCATCATGGGTATTGATGATGCGCTGCTGGAAGAGACCCGTGCTACCGGTCTGATTGCTGAGCATAAGGTGGAACTGCCTGAGCTGCGGGCTGAGCTTAACTGGCAGGATAAGCAGTTCGTTCCGTTTGATATGGGGTACTTCGCCTTTGTTTATGATGCGGACAAGATTGCCGAGCCTGCTAAGTCTTTACGTGAGCTGATTAACAGTGATGCCAGTGTTATTTATCAGGATCCCCGTACCAGTACACCGGGTCAGGGTTTAATGATGTGGGTTGAGTCTGTTTACGGCGATGAGTCTGAAGCGGCCTGGAAGCAGCTGAGTCAGCACACTGTGACCGTCACCAAGGGGTGGTGGGAAGCCTATAGCATGTTCCTGGAAGGCGGTGCTGATTATGTGCTGAGTTACACGACATCTCCGGCCTATCATGTTGTTGTAGAAGAAAAAAATAATTACAAAGCGGCCGCATTCAGCGAAGGCCATGTGGCGCAGGTTGAGGTTGCGGCGGTACTGAACACCAGTAAACAGCCAGCGCTGGCGCAACAGTTTGTGCAGTTCCTGGTGTCTCCTGAAGCGCAGGAAATTCTGCCAGTGACAAACTGGATGCTGCCGGTAGCTAAGAATACTGAGTTGCCTGAAGTGTTTGGTCGCCTGGCCAATGTTGAGCGCATTGGCTTCACTTCAGAGGAAGTAGCTGCGCATCGTAAAGCATGGATCCGCGAATGGCGCAGCGCTGCAGCTAAATAACATGATGGTTGAAGCTGTCCTGCCAGCGTTGCAGTACTGTATATGTTGGTAATTGCATTACTGGTACTGACCGGCAACATCGCCGTGTCAGTACTGGCCTTTCAGGGGCTTATCGGCTTTTCGGGGCAGGGAGCCGATCTCAGTATTTTCAGTGACGTCTATTTCTGGGGCGTACTTTCCTTTTCTGTAAAGCAGGCTGTGCTGAGTGCGGTGCTGTCCGTGCTGTTGGCATGGCCGGTTGCCCGGGGGTTGTATTTCCTGCCTGCACTGCGGGGCCAGCAATCTTTTCTTCAGCTTTGTCTGCTGGCATTTGTAATGCCAACTCTGGTGCTGATCACCGGACTGGTTGTACTGTTTGGTCGTTCCGGATGGCTGCTGCCGCTGCTGCCTGATGACTGGAATCTCTATGGCCTGCATGGCATTTTGTTGGCACATATATATCTGAATATGCCCTTTGCTATCAGAATGTTACGACAGCAATATAACAATATACCTGATCCGGCATGGCGGCTGGCGCTACAGCTCAAACTCACTGATTGGCAGCGCTTTTGTTATATAGAATTACCGGTACTGCGTCCGGTGCTGGTGATGCTGCTCGGCTTTGTTTTCATTCTTTGTTTTAACAGTTTTGCGGTGGTGCTAGCGCTGGGTGGCGGGCCGCAGGCAACGACCCTTGAGGTCGCGATCTATCAGGCACTGAAGTACGATTTTAATATACCTGAAGCACTGAGCTTTGCCTGGACGCAGCTGGTCATTGCCGGCGGATTGTTTGTGGTGCTGTACCGTAAAGGCAGCGGCGGTTGGCTGAGTGTGGATCTGCCTGAGAGTCACTGGCGGCCGTTACCGGGTAAATGGGCCGGTAACGCATACCGGGCATGCTATGGGTTGGTGTGGGTGTTTCTGTTACTGCCGTTGGTGTCGCTGGTGTTTCAGGCGGCGCGGAACGATCTGCTCAGTTTTGATTATCTGGCATTGCTGCAGCCTGTGCTGTTATCAGCATTATTGGGCATTATGGCTGCCTGTTTTGCCGTGGTTATCGGTTATTTATTACTGTTGCCGGTCCGTGAGGCTCGCTATCGCGGCATGACACGACGGCAGTGGCTCGTTGAGTGGCTTGCCACCCATACACTGATTGCGCCAGCAATGGTGACCAGTGTTGGCCTCTACGTACTGTTGCTGCCGCAAGTGGATCTTGATCAGTACGGTCTGGCTCTTGTGGTAGTGCTGAATACGCTGGCGGTAGTGCCTTTTGTTGTACAACAGTTGCGGCCGCGTTTACTGCAATATGATGCGCAGTACGACCAGTTGGTGCGTAACCTGAAGTTTTCACCTTTTATGCGTTTACAGGTTGAATTGCCATATCTGCGGCAGGTGCTGATTAATGCGTTTGCGTTAGGGTTGTTGCTGGCCATTGGAGATGTGTCGATATTTGCAATCTTTGGTCACCAGGAGCTGATCACGCTGCCCTGGCTGATTTACAGTTATGCTGGCACCTACAGAATGGATGAGGCGGCGATGGCTTCGCTGGTTCTGTTGCTGATGTGTGCCGGGTTAATGAAGCTCTTCGTGGCTCAGAAGTTACCTTACAAAGTTAAAGATAAGCGATAAATATCAATATGTTAAAGATAGAAGCTCTTAAAGTGCGTCGTGATCATAAGTTGCTTGCTTATGACATGACGATTGCGCCTGGTGAGCGGGTAACGCTTCAGGGTGAGAGCGGTGTAGGTAAAACGACGTTGCTTCTGTGTCTTGCCGGCTTTGTGGAAGCGGAGTCCGGTGCTGTCAGTTTTAATGACGAGCCGCTTCTGACTTTGCCTGCTGACAGGCGGCCGGTTGCAATGCTGTTTCAGGAGCATAATCTGTTTGAGCATTTATCGGTTATCAGGAATTTGACTCTGGCCCTGCAGGGCGTAGATGAGGCCTTAATCCTTACAGAGGCGGGGCGGCTGGGCGTGGATGAGCTGCTTGAGAAAATGCCTGCTCAACTGTCTGGCGGGCAGCGTCAGCGTGTCGCTTTGCTGAGGACGCTGCTAAGGCCTGAGCCTGTGGTGCTGCTTGATGAGCCTTTCGCAGAGTTAGATGCTAAAACCCGCGAGCTGGCGGCTGATTGGGTTCAGGAGAAAGTGGAAGCTTCGGGTAAGACGCTGATATTGGTTACACATCAGGATGAAGACGTGGCCAGGCTTTCGCAACGTAATATTATAATTACCGGATAAAAAAAACGGGCCGTTAAACGGCCCGTTTTTTTATGCAGGGTATTTTACAGGGCTGCAATGGCTTTGCAGGTATCCAGCATACGGTTTGAGAATCCCCATTCGTTGTCGTACCAGGCAAAAACTTTCACCAGGCCGTCGGCATACAGGGTCTGCGTTGAATCAAAGATGCACGAAGCGGGGTGGTGATTAAAATCAACGGATACCAGCGGTAACTCATTGTAATGCAGTATCTGATGGTACTGATCCATTGCAGCGGCCTGCATCAGACTGTTGATTTCATCGGCACTTGTGGCCCGTTCAGGTATAAAGCTTAAATCCACGAGAGATACGTTAGCTGTCGGTACCCGTACGGCCATGCCGGTCAGTTTGCCGTTCATTTCCGGTAATACCAGCCCGACAGCCTGAGCGGCACCTGTCTTGGTGGGAATCATTGAAAGTGCAGCTGCCCGGGCACGGTAAAGATCGCCGCCGGAGGTATCAGAAAGGTGCTGATCATTGGTATAGGCATGGATGGTGGTCATCACACCCTGCCGGATACCAATTGAATCGTTCAGTATTTTTGCCATAGGCGCCAGGCAGTTGGTTGTACACGATGCGTTGGAGATGATTCTGTGATCGGCGCTCAGGCTTCCATGGTTAACGCCATACACGATTGTGGCATCGGCATTGGTGCAGGGTGCGGATACCAGAACCCGTTTTGCGCCCTGATTCAGATGGACTGAGGCCGCTTCTTTTGATGTGAATCTGCCGGTGCATTCAAACACAATATCTATATCAAGTTCAGACCAGGGTAGTGCATGGGGCTCTGCTTCGCTGAGCATGGTAATGCGGTCGATTCCGACGTGCATTTCATTATTAAAAAGCTGTATCTGGGTGGCGAATCTGCCGTGCACACTGTCGTATTGGCAGAGGTGAATATTACTGGCCGGATCTCCCAGATCATTGATGGCTACTACGCTGATATCGTGCTGTCGTCCTGACTCATACAAAGCACGCAATATGTTTCTACCGATGCGACCAAAACCATTGATTGCGACACGTGTAGTCATAGTACTTCTCCTTTTTCAGGCAGGTAATTTCAGAATATGAATAAACGCACTGAATTAAAAGCAGTTTTTCAAAGAATATAAGGATTGTCGACACTCTGGCGCTAGTTAGTTGTTACTAACACTGGTATGATACATATCATTCAATATGTATTGTGTATTAATAATATCATGAGCGAACACGATTCAACCTATCAGAAAGTCTTTATTGCGGCGGATGAATTGCTGGCAAATGGACAGCGTCCTACACAGCAGTCGGTGCGGGATTTATTGGGCACCGGCAGTCTGACAACCATCAATAAAGCCCTGAATGCATGGTGGCAGAGCCTGGGTGAGCGGCTGCAAATGCAGCGTCAGCGACCGGATATTCCGGAGCATATTTTCGAGATGGCAAACGGAATCTGGGAGAAAGCATTGGCTCATTCAGAGGCTGAAATTTCAGCCAAAAGGCAGGCTCTGGAAATGGAATATGCCGATAAGCTGGCCGCCCTGAACGCCCGGGAAGCAACCCTGATATCAAACAAAGTGACCGGGTTTTCAGCAGCGGATACACAAAGCGAGCAGAAAGTAATTCAATTAACGGATGAAAATTTACGGCTCTCGCAGCATAATCAAAGACTTGAAGGCGAACTGACGAATTTGCGTGATGCATATCAGCAATCACAACAGCAAATTATTCAGCAGGATTTGCGGCTTCAGTCATTGGACGCAGAAAAAACTGCCAGGGAGCAGGAAGTGCAGCGTCTGCATTCGCTGATCCTGAGTCTGAATAAATAACGATTACTGCCGTGGTGAAGCGGCGATGAATACCAAGCTATGTGACCTGGAATACTATGGATATATATCTGGAAAAAAACGCCACATATGAGGACGTTCTGGAAGCTATTCGTGAAGTTGGTGCAAACGCGGCAGTCTGTTGTACGGAAGATGCTGTTTTTGCATTGGCAAAAGATGTTTTGGTCAAAGAAAAGCAGGCGGGCGTAACGGTTCAGCTTGTTGACGAGCAGGGGTTTGCAATTCGTCAGGTGACAAGCAAAACCCCGGAAGAAGACCGGCCGACAGATTGCCAGCTGAGTACCCGGCAGGCTTCAGTTGTGCGGGCCCTCGAAAAAGTGCTGATGCACTGTAAGAAAGAGGGTGTTCAGCTTGTTGGCTACAGCGATGAGCTGGTTGCAATGCCGGCTGAAGTTGATCCGGAAGATGTATCGCCGGCCGTCGCCCTGGATGTAGAAACTTTTGGCGTATACCGCGGCGCAGACGCAATCATTAAATGAGAATAATTCTTTTTAAAGAATAAGGTTTCAAAATAGGTACTCTGCGGTAGTTTAACTTGATTATTCTCAGTAACATCAATACGTATCGAGCGTAACCCTTTGTAAATATTATGAGTGAATTGATCAGAGTACTTTTGGTGGATGATCATCCTGTAGTGCGGGCAGGTTTTCAGAGACTGCTTGATAATGATAGCCGCATCGACATTATCGCTGAAGCAAGTAGCGGTCAGGAAGCTGTTGAAAAATACTTCGAGACCCAGCCTGATGTGATAATTATGGACCTTTCAATGCCCCAGGATGATTCCGAAAAGGAAGGCATACAGGCATATGGCGGGTTAGAGGCTATCCGAAAAATCCGTGCAAAAGACCCTAAAGCCAAAGTTCTGGTTTTAACGGTTATGGAAAGTGAGCCGTTTCCGGCCCATGTTGTTCAGGCGGGTGCCAGTGGTTATTTAACCAAGCGCTGCGCACCGGATGAGCTTTTAATGGCTGTTTGTGAAGTCGCCAGCGGAAAGACATATTTTGCTGAGAGTATCAAAGAAAAGCTTTCACCTGGCAGCGGCGAAGAAGGTACGCCTTTTGGTCTGCTGACGAAGCGTGAATTCCAGATATTTTCATGCCTGGCAGAGGGGCAGCCGGTTGCGCATATTGCTGAGAAAATGTTTCTCAGCCCGAAGACGGTTCATGCGCACCGGGCGAATATTTTACGGAAACTGAAGATTAGCAATAACTCTGAATTGGTTCACATGGCGATTCGTCACAACATCGTCCAGGCATAAATAGTTCAGGCAGAAATGGTTCAGGCATAAATATGGCACTAAAAATGCGAGCTTCAGCTATGCTTAATGGCATAGTAACGCCAATAAAACCCAGCGAAAGCGAGGCCAGTATGAATCCAATCAGGCAGGATCAGTCAGACCTTATTGTTGAGGCTGACTTTATGTGGCGCGAAATTCAGATTGGTGATGACATCTATATCGATGCCGATCATTACATGGATGGCGAACGCAAGCTTTGCAAAGCTGTTCCGTATCAGGTTCTGAATAAAGTCGAAGCTCTGGGCGGCGCGCAAACACTGGTGGTCCAGTCATACAAAACCGGTGAGCTTGTGAATGTTTCAATGTACCAGGTATGCAGCTACGAACAGGCGCCAACGCCGATACAAATGGTTTGAATAACGCATCATTACAAAGAGGCCCGGTTAATCCGGGTTTTTTTGTGCCTGTCACTTTTGGGCCAATCTGGCTTTCAGTGAATCTGAATTATCACTTTTTGTGGCTCAAAATTCTCGTGCGGAGAGTGCCGCTAATTATTTTTTCGTGGGGTGAGTATAGTTTCATGCACGTAGCGCACGATTATAAATTTGCTATTTATCATTTCACGTCGTAATGATTATTTGTTTTCTTTCCAAGAATCGATTTGTTTCCCGTATAGCGAGCAGGCTTGTTAAAAGCTGTATGTCTGTTGGCGAAGATTGATGGTGTTCGGTAGTTGCAATGTTAATTGGCAGAAAAGGTAATCCTGATTACTAGGCTTTTCCATTGGTGCATACAGACTGATTGATAAGCTCAAAAGAAGTGTCTTTATAGATAAGTTGGTTGGCGCTAGCCAATTTTATGACGCCTGAATATAGATATTTAAGGTTTCGCATAATATATATTATGTTAAATAGAGTAATGATTTTTGTATCCGTATGGCACCTGTTCTGCAGAAAGGTACTGTTTTGATATGTAAGGAATACTAGATCACAGATTGAGGCGCTTTTCTTCGTGCGGAGAGCGTCGCTAATTTTAATTTCGGGTACTGAGCTACGGTCTGTGCACACAGCGTCGCGTGTTTTTTGAAAGGCTTGGTAATGACCTTAATCATTTTGCAGTGAAATGATTAATGCTTTCCTCTGCCAGGTATTCGTTGTCTCAGTCTCCTCATTAGTGTTGCGCTTCCTCAGCATTCCAGTTCAGAAATCTGCACTGTGAGTCAGTCGAACTTTGCCCGAAACGTTCAGGTCTTTTCAGGCTGACAGGAAAGCCGAAATTCATGCTGAAAGGAAAACGGAAAGCTCCGTCTGGTATTACATGGTTATCGATGGCCGCTTCAGTTCAGTGCCCTGTACAGAGAGTCGTGTTGCTTAAGGTTACAGCTCCACTATTTTATTTCTTCGGCCTGTCCGCGCCGTTCTGTTGTGCTGACGAGTTCTACGTCCGGATTACCGGAGATGTTTGCGGACAACGTGAGGTTTGGTTGTGATGTTGGAGATCTCCAGCAACGGTTTGTACATTCGCTTTACGTTATAGAAGTAATCAGCTGCAGTATTCAGTCATGTAACAAATGTGGGTGTTGCTTACTAAATCAAACTGTCGGTGAGATTCTTAAGTGCAAACGGCTTGCAAGAACAGAGTTGCCACTAAGACTAGAAACTGAAATTCAGATGTGACGGATTGAGTATCAGTTAAAGCTACAAGCCGTTAATAGTGTAAGTGATGCTGAAGTTACGGTTTATCAGTAAAGACGTCGGTTTATCTGGTTACTATCTGATTACCTGGTATGTATTCAGAGGCTGGTTATAAAGAAGCAGTAAGGTTAACGCATCAAGGCTAATTCATCAGATAATCAGGGAGATAGCTCTACATTTGAGGTTATATTGTATTTCCAGTAGTAGACACTACTGGAAGTTAAGTGTGTTAATCCATATACTCAGCACCAATGAATTACATTCTGAGGTTTCGATCCGTGTCTGATAAATCGTTTCCCGGTTTACCGCTTTTTGATTCTGCAAAATACTTCAATCAGATCCCCAGAAATGCGGTCTTTCCTGATCAGTCACCGGCTGTCGAAGAGTTTGTACTTAGCCTTGATATTGATGGCGCGCTGGATGACTACCGCTATACCCGTGACTTTCTGGCCAGCTACAGTAAGAAAAGTCAGGATACCTACGATAAATTCCGCGGTGACGCTGAACGTTTACTGCTCTGGGCCTGGCTGATTCAAAGAAAGTCAGTTGTAGCGCTGCGACGGCGTGATCTGGAAGAATACACGGACTTCGTCGCAAAGCCCGACAGCAACTGGCAGGCACCGGCAACCGTACGGCGTTTTCTGAGTTCGGGCGGTCAGCGCCTACCTAATGAAGATTGGCGCCCTTTCCGTCTGGCCGGCGCCGGTAAAGGCCGCCTCAACACTAAGTCCTGGCAAGGGCTGTTTTCCAATCTCAGTGTTTATTTCAATTACCTGATGGCTGAAGATTACGCGCCGGGTAATCACATTCCTATCGTAAAGAAAAACTGCCCTTATTTACGGCAGGAAACCGGCATTAATACCGCTAAACGCCTGTCTGAACTTCAATGGGAATACCTGCTCAGCACGGCTGTGGCCATGGCGGATGCGGATCAGACCCATGAACGGACTCTGTTTGTTATTGCTACCCTTAAGTCTCTTAAACTTCGCATCTCGGAACTGTCTGAGCGGCCCAACTGGTTACCGGTTATGTCACATTTCCATCGGGATCATGAAGGTAACTGGTGGTACCGCACCTTTGGTAAAGGCTCTAAAGAACGGGATGTGTCGATATCTGATGAGTATCTGAAGTTTCTCAAACGTTACCGTGTATACCGTGGCCTACCCCCCCTGCCTTCCAAAGATTCCAGTGAGCCTGTTATTGAATCCCGGGTTAAAAAACGCGGTATTGGCAGCCGTCAGCTGCGGAATATCGTTGAAGCGGCCTTCACAGAGAGCTGTGAATCACTGTTAAAAGACGGTTTTGAAGTGGAAGCCTCAGAACTGCGAGCGGCGACCACCCACTGGCTCCGGCATACCGGTGCTTCAATGGAAGTTGCAGCAGGTCGCAATCTTGCCCACGTTCAGGCGGATCTGGGACACGGCAGCATCCGTACCACAGATGAGCTGTATGTGGATTCTGACAACATGGAACGGGCATCCAGCGCTAAAGGTCAGGATGTTTAGATATCGACCGGTTTCCTGTGTGTCCTTTGTATCTGCTTATTGCTGATTAATTCCCCATTCCGGTGATTCTCTGCAGGCATTACGCAGAATGTCTGATCTCTTCTACACTGTGTTAAGTGATTAATGTGCCGCAGAGAATCGCATCCTGTGGCGAAAAGGGATTCTTTCCAAGGGATCGGAGCTATGGGTAATCACGTTGGCAGTGTTTTATCAGACATTCACGATTTACACCTTCAGCTTGCTGATTTACTGATCGGTCGCCAGAAAATATCGCCTGATGAAATGGCTAAATGCAAGCTGCTCCTGGCGGAACAACCGGACACATCCCTTCCTCACCTGTTATATAAGCTTGGTTTTGTCGGTGCGGCAGACCTTGCTGCGTACCTGGCTGAGCTCAGTAATTTGTCGGTAATAACTGATGAGGCGCTTTCACAGGCCTTCAGTTGTTCTGAGTTACTGGCACCGGATTTTTTAAAGCAACATCAACTTGCACCAGTCAGTTTTGACGACAATGTATTAACGCTGGCGGTATTCGATCCGGGAAATAGTTTTGCGATCCACTGTGCAGAAATGGCCACCGGTGCCCGGGAAGTGCGCTTATATGTCATTTCAAAAACAGATCTGGACATATTTCTGAAAGCGCTTTCCGGAGATGCGAATTCTCATCTTTCAGATCTTAGTCAACAGGCGTCTGTTGGAGTAATTGACTACGAAAAAGATGTAGATCAACTCCGGGATATGGCCAGTGAGGCACCGGTAATTCAGCTTGTGAACTTGTTGATACAGCAGGCGTGTAAAAGGAATGCATCAGATATTCATGTTGAGCCGTTTAACGGTGTGCTGAAGATCCGTTTTCGCTGCGACGGCGAACTGGTTTTGGTTGAATCCCCTCCTGCCAATCTTACTGCTGCTGTCATTTCCCGACTTAAGATTATGGCCGGAATGAATATTGCTGAGCGTCGGTTGCCGCAGGATGGTCGCATTAATATTAAGGTGCAGGGCCATCATCTGGATATTCGTATCTCAACGTTACCGACGGTTCATGGTGAGAGCATGGTGTTACGGCTACTCAGAACTGATCAGCTAACACTCGATTTTAATGATCTCGGTATTCGTGATGGTGCATTAGATCAGTTGTTGTCGGCGTTGCGTCAGCCAACCGGCATGGTGCTGGTAACCGGCCCTACCGGTAGCGGCAAATCAACAACGCTTTATGCGGCATTAAAACTGCTGAACAGTGAGCAACGTAAGATCATTTCTGTTGAAGATCCCGTCGAATATCAGATTGATGGCATTAATCAGATACCGGTGAATACTGATATCGGCTTAGGTTTTGTCACTGTATTACGTTCAATCGTACGTCAGGATCCGGACATTATTATGGTCGGTGAAATGCGGGATCATGAAACGGCCCGTATATCGGTGCAATCGGCACTGACCGGGCACCTTGTACTGAGTACTGTACATACCAATGATGCTGCTTCGAGCATTACACGTCTTATTGATATGGGGATCGAGGGGTACCTGCTCGCCTCTACCTTGCTTTGCGTGGTCGCACAAAGGCTGGTTAAGCGGCTTTGTCCGCATTGTGCTGAACCCTATACACCGGATGAAAATGTGTTGGCTGCTTTAGCCCCTGAATATATATCTGAATCAGAGCCGGATATATGTTTTTACCGGCCTGCAGGATGCGCTGAATGTGATAACCGTGGGGTATCCGGCCGTATTGCGATTGTTGAGGTCCTGACGGTAAGTGATGCGTTACGCAAAAGCATGCTGAAACTGGCTGATGCAGATGCCTTTCGCAAGCTGGCATTGCAGGAAAATATGCAACCAATGATCAGCGATGGTTTGAGTAAGGCCCGGGCTGGGTTGGTTTGCATAGAAGATGTGATCAGGGTTACACGGGAGGTATGAAATGGACAGTTTCTTCTACCGTGCAGTGGATCGTGAAGGCCAGTTAGTCGATGGTAATGCGGATGCAGTTTCAGAGTCTGCCTTAATTACAAGGCTCCGTGCCGAAGGTTCTATTCCTGTTTATATCGGAAGTCAGCCGGTTTCCGGTTTGTCAGATAAGCGTTTCATTCGTTTCAACAGATCTCAGACTGAGCTGGTTGAAACGTTTAATGAAGAGCTGATGTATCTCCTCAGTGCTGGCATTTCGCTGGACCGGTCTCTGGAGGTTTTGTTACATGGCCAGCACAACGACGGACTGCATGACCTGGTGCAGGATATTCTGAAAAGTATCCGTGAAGGCCAGACGTTCAGCGCTGCACTGGACAAGCATCGCCTGGTCTTTTCACCTGTATATATAAGTCTGATCCGGGGCGCTGAAGCAACAGGTAATATTGCTGCAGGTATGACGACGCTCAATGATTATCTGCGGCGCAGCCGACAGCTTCGTGAGCAACTTTCACAGGCGATGGTTTATCCCGTTGTTTTACTCACCGTTGCCCTGCTTTCTGTGCTTATGATTCTTGTTTTTGTCGTGCCTCAGTTTGCGGACATCATTGAAGGAACCGCAGATAACCTCCCTCCGGAAACCCAGCTAGTCTTTTGGCTCAGTGAAGTGACGACTGAATACGGTGTATTTGTTCTGGTTGCTTTAACTGTGCTGGTGATTGTGTGCCGTTATTTGTTTCTCGCAGGACGATTAAACGCCCTGCTGGATTATTGCAAAACCGCGGTCCCCTGGTGGCGGGAGATTTTCATTCAGTCTGAATTGTCCCGCTTTTGCCGTTGCTCCGGTGCACTGCTTTGCAATGGTGTCCCGCTTCCGGAGGCTCTCAGTATCGGTTGCCGCAGTTTGACGATGAACGAATTATCAGTATCCGTCACGCGAGCCCTGAGCCAGGTGAAAGAAGGTGGTGCTTTGTCAGAACATTTAGCCAGGGTTAATTATGTTCCACCGCTGCTTTTGCAATTGGTTCAGATAGGCGAGGAAACCGGTGAGACAGGATCGATGTTACTCCGGGTGGCCGATATATATGATCGCCAGCTAGCCATCCGAACTAAAAAGCTGCTCAGTTTAATTGAGCCGGCCATGATTGTGTTGCTCGGTGTCATCATTGCAGTGCTCATACTTTCATTGCTGTCTGCCATTGTTGGTATTAACGATATTGCATTATGAGAAGGAGTTCATCATGTCCGTCACTGTTAGAAGTCTCTCGCAAAAAGGATTCACGCTTCTGGAAATATTGGTTGTACTGGTGATTTTAGGATTGCTGTCGGGGCTGGTCGGGCCCCGGCTGCTGGGGCATCTGGACAGTTCTAAGGTGACGGCAGCGTCGTTGCAGATTGATGAGTTCGGTGCAGCGCTGGATATGTACCGGCTGGAGGTTGGCAGCTACCCAAAGTCAGAGCACAGTCTGGCTGCGCTCATCGAGAAACCTGCGGACGTTTCAGGTTGGAATGGCCCTTATCTGAAGAAAAAAGTTATCCGGCCAGATCCCTGGGGAAACCAGTATCACTATAAGTATCCCGGTGATAACGGTGAATATGACTTGTTCTCTCTCGGGGCGGACAATTTGCCGGGTGGTGAAGGCGAAAATGCTGACATTGTCAGCTGGCAATAACGGAACGGAAGGTTTTGTTATGTTAACGATCGGTCAAAAGAAACATCAGGGTTTTACATTGCTCGAGTTGCTGGTTGTTTTAGCCATAGTAGCGACAGTGTCAGCGCTTGTTTCTGCCAGGTTTGGATTTAACACTGATGCATCTGAGATAGGAAAGCTTCATAAACAATTGAATGCGGTAATAGCTAAGGCGCAATATCTGGCGAATCTTGACCGTCGGCCGGTACGGATTAGCGTAGATGCGGAAAAGCGTAGTCTGTTACTTGAAGATAAGCTTGTTTTTACATGGTCCGACTCTGTCACTCTGACGCTGGCTGGCGCATCAGCATTAACCCCTTCCCGCGAATTTATTACTTTTTTACCTGCTGGTGGAAATTCCGGAGGGCAATTCAGATTACATGAAACAGCCTATCCCTTTGAGTCGCGGGAATTGACGGTTAACTGGTTAACCGGAGAGATCAGGGATGTTGCCCTGTAATGCCCGTGGGTTCACATTACTGGAAGTGCTGGTAGCACTGTCCATTGCATCGGTGAGCGTGGCTGTTGTGCTGATGTCTTTGGCGGATTCCGCTAAAAACGTTCAGCTTAACCGTCATTACCAGTACGGCCTTAGTCTTGCGCAATCGCAGCTGGAAGAAGTGGTTTCAAGACAGCCCCTTATGCCGGGGAATCAGTCAGGCGTTTCCGGAAGTTACCGGTGGAAGAGCCAGGTCAGTGTTCTGTCTGAAGACGATATTACAACTCGGTTTCGCTTATACCGTATCCGTGTAGAGGTCAGTTGGAATAACCGGGCGGATTACCCCGTATCACTGCAAACCATGCGTCTGGGAGCTGTATATGTGGAATAAATCGGAGATCCCTTCCCGTATGAATGGCTTCACGTTACTGGAGCTGTTGATGTCTTTGTCTCTTACCTCTGTCTTGCTGGCCGTACTGTACGGATCATTCTATCAGTCATCTTTCGGCGTCAATAAAATCAGTAAAATCAACAATGAAGCGTCCAGATTTAATCTTATCTATAAGCATTTGCGGCTGCAGTTACAGAAAGCCGTTGATATCCCTGAGTCCGGTCATTCAGTCTTTTCAGGTGATAGCCGGAGTCTCACTTTTGTATCTGCCCTGCCACCTTTGCAGGGGCATGCTGGCCTTTACAAATATCAGCTCAGTTCAGGCATTCAGGATTCTGAATTAGTGGTAACACCGTATCAACCGCAAGTTCATCACAGCGAAATGTTTACCCTGAAAGACTCCGGACCATTACAGATTACTTATAAGACAGATCATAAAGCAGAATCGGAATGGCAAACCCAGTGGCAGGATAAGCCTCATTTACCCGCGTTAATCAGAATCAAGTTTACAGCACAGGATCTCTTGCCCCCACTGACGGTAGCAATACGCAGAGGTGGTTATGAAAGCTAATCAAAACGGGTTTGTTCTGATTAACGTTTTATGGGTTGTGAGCATTATGGTTGTGCTACTGAGCATACACAGCGTTGGTTTGCGTTATCTGACAACCGCTACCCTGGCACAGCAGGAGCAGATAAAACTGGAAAACGCACTTGAAGCGGCGGTTTACCTGACGCTATATCAGCTTTATTCCGGCCAGATAGATCCTGCATCCGTTCCGTCTCCCCTGATCCAACAGATAAACGGTATCTCTGTTGCTGTTGAGTTAAGTGCCACCGATGGTAAGGCTGATCTGAATTATGTATCCGGTACGGTGTTAACCCGCATCATCACAGCGGTCGTACCTGACCCGCAACAGGCCCAGAACTTATCGGATGCCATTCTCGACTGGCGTGATCCGGATGACCTCGTCAGGCTAAATGGCGCGGAAGAAAAGGATTACAGAGCCGCTGACCATCCCTTCTTGCCGGCAAACCGCCCGTTTATACACCTCAGTGAACTGCAGCGGGTATTGGGTATGAATACAGCAATTTATCAAAAGCTCAGGCCTTTGCTCACACTCCACAGCGGACAGTCTACGGTTAATCAGAACAGTGCCGGTTTGCCTATGCTTCAGGCGCTGGGGCTGGATACAGCTAATTACAATGGATCTTTTATGAATCCGGGCAGCAACCGGATCATCAGTATCCGTGCGTTGCCAGAATCCGCTGAATCTGCAGGCACAGAGTTAAACATGACATTGAAACTCACCCCTCATGATCCCGATCAGCCGTTTCAATACCTGAGCTGGGATGGATTCGAACCAAATGTTCCCCAATGGGCCGGGAGCTAGTCTTATGCATATACCGGGCTTATCAGGATTACAGGCACAGGCTGTGTCAGCACTGGATTGGTGGATAGCTGGTATTAAGCAGTGTTGTCCTCGTTTTTTGCAGCGAGTTCTGTTCTCATCTGCCTCGGTTTTAGAAGTTCGTTATCAGAACGAAGCTTTTTATGCGCGCTCCGCAGACATGGCTGGACCGGACGGGTTTATGATTAATACCGAAACACTGAACCATGAAGCGCGCAGGCTTATTCGTCGGGCTCATTTAACGATACTGTACTTACCTGATGATCAGGTATTACAAACCCGCTTATCTTTACCGGCCCGTACAGAAAAACACCTGGCTGATGTCATTCGTTATGAAATGGACCGTATAACGCCATTCAGTGCCAGTGATGTATGGTTTGATTTCTGTTCGCGCCCTTCCGGAATATCCAAAGATGAAATAGAAGTTGCTATACAGATTATTCCCCGAAAAACGGTTGCCAGACATTTATCAGAACTCAGTAATCACGGAATTACGCCGGACCTGATAACTACGGCTAAGGCGGTGAAGTTTAATGGCCAGCGCTTCAATGTTTTACCTGAATCTGAAGCCCCTGTCTTCAGGCGAAGGTACAGATCATTACAGCTGATTTTATTCTCCGTGAATATTCTGCTGCTGGTTGCAGCGTTATGGTTGCCCTGGCAGCACTCAGAGCTGGAAGTGCATCAACTTAAGGCTGAACTGAACCTGGCTCGCAGTGCCGCTGAAGATGTTATGGCGGTGCAAAAACAGGCTCAGAATATTGCTGATCAGCAGTCCGTTTTTAATCAGTATGTTGCTGGTTACCCTTCTTCACTGACAGTGTTAGCTGAGCTGTCCCGTCAATTGCCTCAGCATACCTGGCTGCAAAAGCTGGTGATAGACCAGAATGCTGTACGCATCTGGGGTGAAAGTACCGATGCCGCAGCGATCATTCCATTACTGGAAAGCACTGAAGTATTAAGTGAAACGCGGTTTGATGCACCGGTCAGCCGGAATCCGGTATCCGGTACCGAACGTTTTGTCGCCCGGGCCAGGTTGCTGAAGGAGGTTGAAAATGACTTATGACGTAAGTCGTTGGCAAGATCGTTATCAGCCATACCTGGCATTTATTTCTCTGATTATCGGCCTCGGCTTTGTATATCTGGTGATTGTTTATCCCCTGACGGATGCTTTCCGTGACAGGTCTCAACAGATTGAAGCGTTACGGTTTCAGCTGGGAAAATATCAGCAGATACAAGACTCCCGGGCGGCAATAGATGCGCAACATGAGTCGATTCAGCAGGTTGTCGCTCAACAACAGAATTTCTTGGTGGGTGACAGTAGTGCAGTTACGGAGGCATTAATGCTGCAGCTGATCCAGCAGCAGGTGCAGTCGGTCGGCAGCCAGATCAGAACCTCCCAGTTACTCAGCAGTATAAAGCAGGATGAATCTCTCGCCGGCTACGGCATTCAGGAGATCAGTCAGCGGGTGCAATTAACGATGAGCATTGCCCAACTGACTGAGCTGCTGCGCATATTAGAAACACACCGGCCGATCTTGCAGATTAAGCACCTCACCGTTAATCCGGTTCGGGGGGCGGAGCAGCAATGGCAGACTCTTGAGGTACTGCTGACCATCAGTGGTTATAGCCAGCAAGCGGAGCCGTTATGATGGATAGCCGTTATCTGTCCCGACTCACCCTTTTGCAGTTAATACTGTCCGTTATGTTGATAGCCGGCATTCTTAGTAACTGGCTTGAGCCATCTGTTGATTCAGTTGAGTCTGCGACAGCTGAGGTACAAATAAAGCAGGTGGTTATGCCTGTCATCCCTGCTGGTGGACGGGGCGATGCTAATAAAGATGCTGCCGATGCCGAATTATATTTTCTGTTCAGTGCATCCCGATCCGTACTGCCCGTCGAAGACGTCCGCCCTGCTGCACCGGTCATTGCAAAACCCTCCCCGCCGTCTGTTTCAGACTGGATTCTGACCGGCACCATCATCTCAGATGACAAACAAATTGCTCTGTTTCAGTCCCGCCGCGATAACACGTCAGTTGCGCTGGAAAATGGCATGTCCCTGAATGGCTGGAAGATTAAGCAGGTAACAAGTCTGGGCGTGGTTCTGCTCTGGGATGATCAGCATCAGGAATTGTTTATCAGACAACATGATAAGCCGGGCGAACCACACCGGTCCCTGTATACGCGGTTAAACGAATAGCGAAATCGGATATGAACGATGGAAGGAATTCATCATGAAGGTTAACAATAAGAATCTGGCGACTCTCCTGCTATATCTGTTTATTACTTCCGGATGTTCATATTTTCCTGATAAAAACGATACGTCTTTTGCCTCGCATCAACCGGTGGGGATTAAGGTGGCCGGAAACCATGATGCTGCACCGTATTCCATAGGTAATCAGCCAGAGTTGGAGCGTACAAAAGCGCCCCTCTATGAAATTATTCCTAAGCAGGGAGAGTTTTTTAAGACTGAAAATACAGTAAGAACCGCCAGCGAAGGCGGCGATATTATGCTTAATTTCAACCAGACGGACCTTCACGAAGTAGTCAGAACCATACTTGGGGAGATCCTGAACCGGAATTATGTCATTCATGATTCTGTTCGTGGCAAGGTGTCACTGAATACCAGTCAGGCAATTACTCAGGAATCACTGATTCCCACGCTGGACTCCCTGCTTTATATGCACGGTGCTGTGCTGCACGACAATGGCACACTGATAGAAGTGCTGCCTGCAGATGCGGTTCAGAGTGCCGGAGTGCCCCGTTTGCAGCTGGATAATGCGCAGGGCTATCAAACCCTGGTTGTGCCGCTGAGATATATTTCAGTGAAAGAAATGGAGAAGATACTGCGCACAGTTGCATCAGATAGCGCAGTAATCGACTCTGACCAGTCTAACAATCTGTTGCTGCTGACGGCCTCAGGAACAGAGTTGGCGACCCTGTTATCAACCATACGTACATTTGATGTAAACCAGCTTAAAGGTATGTCCATTGGGCTGTTTCAGCTGCGCTATGTGACGCCGGAAACAATTATTGGTGAGCTTGAGTCAGTATTCGGTGATACAGCAACAGGCCCTGTAGCCGGTTTGCTGCGTTTTGTAGCGATTGAGCGGCTGAATACTGTCATGGCTATTACGCCTCAGCCACAGTATCTGGACAGTGTTCAGCAATGGGTTGGAAGGCTTGACCGTAAAGGTCAGAATGCCAGTCCGACGCTTCATGTCTATAAGGTTAAATACGGCAAGGCTGAATATCTGGCATCGTTGCTCGATAAACTGTTCAGGGTGAAGAAACGGCCATCAGTAACGTCCGGTTCTGCTGAGCTGTCATTGCCGGAAGGAATCAGAAATACCGAGTATCAGCAGCCATCCGGGGTAGCGCCCGGTGGCATAAGGGTTATCGCAGACAAAGAAAATAACTCATTACTGATAATGGCGACTGAGTCTGATTACGAAGGCATTCTTTTATCGCTTCAGCAGCTGGATATATTGCCCCATCAGGTATTGGTAGAAGCGACAATTGTTGAAGTAAGCCTCAGCGGCGACCTGAACTACGGTATCGACTGGTTTTTTAAGAATGGCTTTGGCGGCGAGGGTTTGGGGAGCGAAACCCGGCTGACCAGCCCACAAAGTAGCACGGGATTCAGTTACCGTATTCTGGATACATCCGGCAATATCAGGGCGTTATTTACAGCACTGGCTTCTGATAACCGTATTAATATTGTCTCTTCCCCCTCCCTGATGGTGCTTGATAACCAGTCTGCAACGATAAAAGTGGGCGATCAGGTGCCTGTTTCAACGTCGGAAACCGTCAACACTTCAAACAACAATAACAACCTGATAACCACATCCGTGCAATACCGGGATACCGGTGTGCTGTTGGAGGTTACGCCGCAAATTAAAAACGGTGGGCTGGTTGTGCTTGATATCAACCAGGATGTCAGTGATGCATCCGTGACGACCTCCTCTGGCATTCAGTCCCCTACGATCAATCAGAGGCAAATACAGACAACCGTGGCGGTGCAAAGTGGTAACACCTTAGTACTGGGTGGTCTCATACGGGAAACCAAGGATTCAGGCACCAGTGGTATCCCCGGCCTGAAGGATTTACCCGGTGTTGGTGTACTGTTCGGGTCGGCAGGTAAGAAAAGCCGCAGAACAGAATTAGTCGTATTGATTACACCGACTGCAATTCGTAATCAAAACGAAGCTATACAGGTAACAGAAGAATTTAAGTTAAAAATGAAAGGGTTAAGTTTGTAATAAAATTATACTTAAACAGAGTATCTTGTTTTTGTTTACAGTTAATAACTGTTTTTAGTTGTTAACTGCATATATATTTTACTTATCAAATATTTAATGAGTGCCTAAGTGGCTAAGTAAATACATGTTTATTTAAGTCATTGTTAATATGAATTATTAAGTGTTTATGAAATATTTTCATTTGAATTAAATTGCGTGCTTCAATCAGTTAACTATATTTTTCACTACAGATTTAACGGACCCTGGCAATTATTTTGATTGTCAGTAATAAATCAAGGAAGGTGAAAAATGTCTTTCTCTGCTCTCCCCTCATTGACGCTCTTATTTGCAGTAACCGTTGGCCTTTCAACGACCAGTATACACGCGGACACAGCTGCTGTTAAAGATAAAAAACACGTAAAAACATACACTTCAGCCACATCCGAGGCAAAGGTGTCGCGTCGCTTATCTGATAAGCAGCAAAAAAAGCTGGGCATGATTGGTCAGCCAAAAAAGAATGCTGATCAGTTATATTCACTAAAGCCTGCCGAAAGTAAAAGCTCTGATAATAGCGAATTAATCAGTAAGTCACAGACTGGCGTTATCACATTGCCTCCTGATAAACAGGAAACGATCGGTCAGTCATTTTCCCTTGATGAAATTGACCAGGTTAATTCAAAGCGCCAGTAATATTCAGAACATTTCTTTTTAGATAACTAATTAAAGCTTATGGAGGAGTTTTAGTTATGAATACTTTACTCTCATCCCTCACTTCTTACGGCTCATTTAAAAGTAACAGAGCCTGTAAAGCTTATCTTTTATTGATAGGCTTAATTGTCTTAATATCCAGCTCGATGGCACTCGCGGTTAATAAAATTCATATACCGGGTAGTTTTGCTGTTGATCCCAGCGGAGCCGCTACATACAGAGTACCGATCGAAGTCCCTCCCGGTACTGCAGGTATGACCCCTAATATCGCCCTTCAATATAACAGTCACCGTGGAGATGGCTTAGTAGGTATGGGGTGGTCTGTTTCAGGCCTTGGCGTGATTAGCCGGTGTGCAAAAACAATTGCTCAGGATGGTGTTAAAGGCAGTATTTCTTACACATCCAGCGATCGGTTTTGTCTGAATGGGAAGCGTCTGATGAGTGTATCCGGCACTTATGGAGCTGACGGTACGACTTACCGGACGGAGATGGATAGCTTTGCACGGATTACATCTCATGGAACATTTGGTAATGGCCCTGAGTGGTTCGAAGTGGAAGCTAAAGATGGACGGATTTACGAGTACGGTAATACGAATGACTCCCGGATCAAGTACAACCTGGGTTCCGCTATAGGCGATACAGCAATCAACTGGGCGCTGAATAAGGTTCGGGATCGCAGCGGTAACTACTACACCGTTTCTTACGCAACTGATCCCACTAGTGATCAGGTCTTTTGGCCAACAGTGATTAATTATACAGGTAACAGTAACAGCGGACTGGCGACCTATAACAGTGTTGAATTTTTATACTTTTCAAGTCGTCCGTTAGGCAGCATCAGAATACCGGTCCTGTATGGTTTTGGTGAAATGGACACTTTGCTGGCAGGGATTCGTACAAAAAATACAACGAACACCGTTAAAGATTACTGGCTTTCATATGACTCAGCGCCGGCAACGAACCGGTTAAGGTTAACCAGTATAAGTCAGTGTGGTGGAGGAAGTTCCTCTAACTGTATTCTTCCTACTGAATTTGAATGGCAGTCTGCAGACTACGCTAATAATCACACCTGGTCAGGTGCTCAGGCTGTCTTAAGTGGAGGCTGGGAGTTAGCAGATTTATTTGCTGAAGGCCGTAAATTGTATGTTACTACGAATACAACTGGTCAGTTTCATGCCACACAAACCAATGCAGACGGCACAAAACAGCATTGGTCCTGGAGCGGTGGACATAGCGTTGCGAACTCTGAATGGAAATTGGCGGATTTATTCGGAGATGGCCGTGATGTTTTCCATACAGTTACCAGCAGCGGTGTACACAAAGCTACCCGATTAAATAAAGATGGTACCGTACAAAACTTTACCTGGAACGGAGGCCATTCCCCTGTCGGCGGTGTCTCAGAGCTTGTAGACCTGTTTGGTGAAGGCCGTAACATATTTTATACACACAATTCATCAGGGACTCACTACGCAACTCAGCTCAACAGTGATGGTACCAAGCAAAACTGGACATGGACCGGTGCTTTTGCACCAGAAAATGCCGGCTGGCGTCTGGCAGATCCGTTTGGTGAAGGCCGTCGCGTATTCCTGACGATTTTCTCAAAACCGACTGATGTTATCAGTAATAATTATAACAATGGCAGCGGCCACCTCTCGTTCAGAATATCCCGCTTAAATAAAGATGGTTCAGTCGATAACTACGAGAGTCAGAGGAACATTGATGACAATGTGCTCTACGATGGCCAGTGGGAAATGGTTGATTTATTCGGTATCGGCCGGGACTCATTTTTCATGGCCCGTTACGATTTATCGGGTGACAGTCCACCAACGAATGCAACTGCTGCCCGGCATTTGCGGATCAATCCACACCCGGTTACTCCTAACGCGTTGAGTTTTTCTTCATACACTGTGGGTGTAGATCTGCCAGTTGGCCCTGAAGGCGTTCAGTTTGCTGATATTTTTGGGGTTGGCCGTAAGTTTTATTACACCTATAAAGGTAATGGAGAGCATTTCGCAATATCTTTCCAGCCCAGTCCTTATCAACTATACAACTGGACTGATGCTGAGAACACCCATGGTCAGGGTATGCAGATGGGAGATATTTTCGGTGATGGCCGGGAAGCATTTGTAGCCCCTGACAGCAGCGGTAATATTTACTCGCTTCGTTTCAGTAATCAGAAGCCTGACTTGATAAATAAAGTCATCAGCGGACTGGATGCCGAAACAGCAATTACCTATAAATCACTGACAGATTTAACGCCGGGTTTCTACACAAAAGGAACCGGTGCTACCTATCCGGACCGTGATCTGCAACTTCCTTTGTACATGGTGAGCAGCACCTCCAGTGATAACGGCATCGGTGGCCAGAATACCCGAGACTTCAGTTACGAAGCGGCCAAAGCTAATGTTTACGGTCGTGGGTTCTTAGGCTTTGGAAAAATCACATCAGTCGACAATACCAGCGGTATTACCCGGCATCAGGAGTATCTGCAGAGCTGGCCATTCATCGGTGCTATGTCGGCCTCATCTTCCTGGCATAACGGCAATCAGCTTAGCCAGGTCAGTCAGACATTTGCGCAGGCCAGCCCGACTACAAACTCCCGTTTTGTCTATATGGATCAGCGGACGGAATCTTCCTGGGATTTAAATCAGGCGGCTTTACCAACCGTTAATGTACAGAACACCTACGACTGTACGGCTACGCCGACCAATTGCTACGGTAACCTGACGCAGAAAGTTACCAGTGCTTCCGATGGTATATCTCAGACTCTGGATCAGACTTTTGCTAATAACAGCACTGACTGGCTGATTGGTCAGGTGACCCGTTCTGAGCTAACAGCAGACGGTGTGACCCGCACCAAGGCCTATGAATATCATGCCAATACCGGCCTTCTTACGAAAGAAACGGTTGAGCCGGATAATAATCAGCTCAGACTGGATACGGTTTATCAGCATGATGTGTTTGGCAATATGAGCCAGGAAACAGTCTCCTCCCCTGCAACCGGTAATCAGGCTATTGCCAGTCGTAGTCAGCAATACAGTTATGATCCCCGTGGCCGTTTTCCGATTACGCTGAGCAACGCGCTTAATCACCAGACTACCCGGGTCTATGACAGTTGGTTTGGCGCACAGCAAAAAGAAACAGATCCAAATGGACGGTTAACACAAAGTTATTATTCTGATTTAGGCCTGAATTTTATCAGCCTGACCCCCAATGGAAATATTGTTCGCAATGGCTGGGCTGTCTGTAACACGAATTGTGTAAACGGCAGTTACTACTTTGTACAGAAAACCCCAAGGGCCAATAATGATGTCACGCAGAATGGTGCTAAAGAGTGGATTCATTATGACAAGCTGGACCGGGAAGTCGCACATGTAATTGAAGGTTTTGATCCGCTGGGTTCAGCAACCCTGATTTATACCTACACAGAATATGACGACCGTGGCAGGGTTAAACGTAAATCCAGACCGTTTTACGACGGAAATACACCCCAGTGGACGACTTACACATACGACGCACTGGACAGAGTATTAACTGAAACCCAGGCAAACAGTGCCCTGACGACCTATGCCTATAACGGCTTAACCCAAACAACCAAAGCTTATAAGAACGTCATTGATTTTGAGCAATCAGTCAGCGTGAAGAATAGCCGCGGTGATATCGTGCAGGTTACCGATGGCATTGGTTATACAACCAGTTATGAGTACAACGGCTTTGGTGATCTGACGAAAACCACATCCGGCACCAGTACAGTTACCGATATTCAGTTGGATATTTTGGGCCGGAAAATCAGCCTGGATGACCCGGACAAAGGATACTGGACCTATGAATACAACCCGCTGAACCTATTAGTTAAACAAACCAGCGCAAACGGTGATATCACCACCTTTGACTATGATCTGCTGGACCGGATGACCCAGCGGACAGAAGTGGATCTGACCTCAAACTGGTATTTCGATACGAAAAAAGCGGGTGGTTCCTGCCCTAAAGGCATTGGCCAGCTGTGCGAAGAAGAAACCGATACCGGCTTTAGCCGAACCCATACCTACGACTCGCTGGCCCGCCCCAGCGGTATGACAACCAGCATGGGCTTCTTTAACTTTACTGCCAGTATGACCTATGACTCAAATGGCAGGGTTAATCAGGTGACATACCCTTCCGGAGATGTCATCAAAAACCATTACACCGCCCGGGGCTACCATGAAAAAGTCACTGACAGCAGCGGCTCGGTAACCTACTGGCAGGCAACGGCGATGACCGCTGAGCAGCAGCTTTCAAGCGCCAGCCTGGGTAATAACTTAACGGAAGACCGTACCTATCAGACTTCGACAGGACGTTTAACGGATATCGAAACAGGCTTTGTGGTTGATCAGTCATATGGTTATGACTGGCTGGGCAACCTCACCAGCCGTCAGGATGATGTGCAGTTCTATCAGGAAACCGCTACCTACGACAGTGTCAGCCGTCTGATTAACACAACAGGTACCGGTTATCCGTTACTTGCGATGAGTTATGCAGACAATGGCAACATCGACAGCAAGTCAGATGTGGGAAGTTATCTCTACCTGCCAGGTTCTAAGCCACATGCCGTAATGGGGACGACCGGTAGTGTTAATTCGATCTACACCTACGATGCCAACGGTAATATGCTCACCGGTAGTGGTCGCACCATGACCTGGACCAGCTTTAACCAGCCAGACACCATCACTGCGAACAGTAACACTGTCAGCTATGAATATGGCACCGATCATCAGCGGGTGAAGCAGGTACAGCCAAGTAAGACTACCTACTACATGCACGGCAATATGGGAGCAAGTCTGTTCTATGAAGAAGATGAGTTTGGCGATAAGCGCAGCTATATAACTGCTGGCGGTCAGGTTGTTGCTGTTATTGTTAAGTCCTGGTTTCAGACTGATGTCTATTACTGGCATACGGATGTGTTAGGCAGTCTGTTATCCGTTACCGATGCAAACGGCATAAGTATTCAGGACTGTACTTATGACGCCTTCGGTCAGCGCGACTGCCCTTTCAGTACGCCGCAGTTTACCCGTAGCTATACAGGCCATGAGCAACTGCCAAGCGGTCTGATACACATGAATGGTCGCCTGTATGATCCGCAATTAGGTCGGATGATCTCTGCCGATATCATGGTTCCCTACCCTTATAAGCCACAGAGCTATAATAGATTTAGTTATGTGCGGAATAATCCGCTGAGTATGGTGGATCCGAGTGGGTATTTCGATAAAGAAAACGCTCATAATATATCCAGTAACCAATCAACTATGTTTGGTCTCCCCTCAGATCAAAACCAAGTCTCTGACACTGTTCTATTTGCTGTGTTTCCCGGGCATTTAAATGTCACAGTTAATTTTTCTAAGTCATTAGGAATCGCTGGTATAGGCACTGTAAATGCGGATGAACAAAGTGAGAGTAGACAGAACAGAAGATGGCAGCCACGTCTTCATGTCGCAAAAGAACATGAGGCTAAAGTTGCTTTTTTACAGGACTTAGCTGAAGAAGCTGCACAGGAATTTGACGATACGTGCACATTTGACTGTCATATCCCTTGGGTCAGAGGTGCTAAAATACATAAACTATTTGAGCACAAAGTGAAATTAGCTGGTAATGGCTTTGATGCTGAGGTTAGCTACTTAAATGGTTCTCGAGTTAATCATGGACGTAAAGGTTCAAGTAGAGCTGATGCAATTTATGGTTTACCTGCGGCACCGGAGTTTGCTATAGAATTAAAAACAGGGTATTTCGCATTTGTGTCTGATAGACAAATAAACAATTACAAGCAAAACTTACCAAGTAATACAGTACTTTACCTTATGTGGGTTAGATAATGATTATATTGAATAAACAAAACCAAGCATCAATTAAGGATTTATTAGGAGGATGTGATTTTTTTAATTCGTACTTATATTTACTGCCAGTAGAGGGGGCATTGGTTGGAGGTTTTTGTTTTGAAGAAACTAAAAGTGGTGTGTATATTCACAAATATATACATCCACTTTTTAATAGGCAATATGAGTTTAATTTAAATTTCTCCGAAAGCATCCCTTATCCTAAAGGTTTTATTAATAAAGATAATGCTAAGAATAGCAATGTTGTTGATCAGATAATATCTATTATTACTCCTGACGTTGATGAAGTTAAAAGAAAATCTAATATGAATTATTTAAATGATTACATTGAACATAATAAAGCGTTGTTAAATAACGAATGGATCCATAAAGATTATGCTTTAAACTTAATACTTTTAGATAAACTTGATGAGTCAGTTTATCATTTAGATAAAATATTATCATTGAACTTGCCTATTAATAGAAAACAAATAATTGATGACTGTGCAGTTGTGAAACAAACCATATTAGAAGGGAAGGATCCTAAATTATTATTAAATGACTGGGTGAGAGAAATGAAGGATAGATTATGCCAGTCTAACTAAAATAAATATTGTTGTTGTGCAGGGGTTAATGGGATCAGGTCTTGTCTTTCATATCATTAAACATAAGGCCTGTACCATTTCTAGTTGTTTTGATTTTTATTATGAAAATTCTGTTGATTGAATCTATTTTAAATAGTGGTTTTTAATTGTTAGATTCTTTTTGATCTGATTTGTATTTTTCTGGAGATTTTAATGTTCAAAATATATGTGTAAAAGTACCAAAATTAAACCGGTAAAATACATAGTTATTCTATGGGTTGGATTGTTTTTTGGTTTGGCTGCAGCAGCAGTAATGTTCTTTATAGATGACGATTCTGGCTATCTGTCATATGCATTGGTGTTCGTTTTATCCCTGTTCTACTCAATCACATACTATGCCCTTGTAATTGATGTGCTTAAAGAGTTTGGCTTTAAATGTGTTTTTATAGTGTTGTTGGCCATTATTGTGGGTGATAAATATCTGTTTTTGCTGGTCTTCTTAGCACCATACCTGTACTTAGCATACGTCACTTTTTATTTAATAAAATATGAAATCAACCGGGAGCGTACCTGAGTACAGTCAGAGTATGTTCTGGTTACTACAGCCTCTCTTATCCGTTATCTGGCTTTTCCCCGCTTTCTTTACTGCAGCACTCATCAATCAGAAAGGTGGCCAGCGCCAGTAACTTATCGTACTGAGGCACACAGTAGAGTGTGCGCCCTTCTCTGCGCTGCTCTACCAGACCGACAGATACCAGCCGGCTGATATGATGCGACAGGGTGGATCCCGGTATGCCAAGGTTGGTTTGCAACTCCCCTACAGGTACCCCCTGATGCCCGGCTTTAACCAGATACCGGAATACTTCCAGGCGGGTTTCGTGGCCCAGCTCTGCCAGGCGTTTTGCGGCAAGTTGTGTCTGCATCTCTGTTTCCTCGTTAAACTATTTCGATATTAATCGAAGTATTTTTAAAACGCAAAAGCATAGATACGTTATCCTTTTTATCTTCAAAAGCCAGAGTCATGTTGGCTTTTATACATGAAAATCAATGGGTTGTTTTGATATGTAGGTTCTCTTGCTAAACCGTTATCGGTTGATGAGTATTTATATGTTTCTATAAATCCAGAAATATCGATTGACGCGCTGCTATTTATTTCTATAATTCTGGAAATATAGATAAACAACTCGTATTACGGAGTATATATGTCCCCTGAAACCATTCAGATGTTTGAAGATGCACTCGGTATGTTTGCATTTCTGGCTGTTGAGTTAACCCTGCTGTTCCTGGCTATCAGTTATCTGGTGGGGGTTCTGCAGGAGTTCATTACGCCGGAGAAAATCCAGTCAATTCTCAGTTCCCGCAAAGGTAAAGGCTATGTGATCGCTGCTTTACTGGGGGCAATCACCCCCTTCTGTTCCTGCTCGACCATTCCTTTTCTTAAGGGGTTGCTGCGTGCCCGGGCTGGCTTTGGGCCGATGATGGTGTTCCTGTTTTCCAGTCCGCTACTAAACCCGGTCATCATCGGCCTGTTTGTAATCACCTTCGGTTTGCAGGTTGCTGTTATGTATTTCAGCGTTGCACTGGTGGTATCTGTAACCGCAGGTTTCGTGCTGGAAAAGCTGGGCTTTGAGCGCTATGTACGTGAAGAGGCGTATCAGCAGCCGGTTGCCAGTGGTTGCGGTGCTGCTGCAAGCACTGGTTGCGGTGAAACTGTCACTAGCAGTTGTGGCGAGACTACCAGCACTGGCTGCGGTTCATCCGACACCCCAGCCCAGGCTGTTGAAAGTCGCTGGGTGCGTATCTGGAAAGCGACCTGGAAAGACTTTAAGCAGGTCGTGCCTTATCTGCTGCTGGGTATCTGCCTTGGGTCATTTATCTATGGCTTTATCCCAACGGATCTGATTGCTAAGTACGCCGGTGATGCTACCTGGTATGCGATTCCTGTCGCAGCAGTAATAGGTATTCCTCTGTATATCCGTGCGGAAGCGGTCATCCCTCTGAGTGCTGCGCTGGTTAAAAAAGGCATGGCGCTTGGGTCTGTGATGGCGCTGATTATCGGCAGTGCCGGTGCCAGCCTCACCGAAGTGATTTTGCTGAAGGCTATTTTCAAAAACCAGATGATTGCCGCCTTCCTGTTTGTCATTCTCAGTATGGCCATTCTGGCAGGTCTGATGTTTAACCTGTTTATGTAACTGTTCAGTGCGCTACCGTCATCCTGGCGGTAGTGCTGTCTCAGCCTGCGAATTTATGGTGAGTGTATGACAATTGAATTGCTCTGGTTCAGTAATCAGGCAAGCATTAAAGCCTTTTTACATACTAAGATCTCCAGCCCGGAAGATGTGGAGGAGTTATTACAGGAAGTTGCCCTGCGTGCGTTCATGAACATTGATACGTTAAAGTCTGAAGATAAAGCCAGAGCCTGGCTGTACCGTATTGCACACAATCTGGTGATCGACTTTTACCGGAAGAAACATGTACAGCAATGCCCTCACCCGGATGATCTCTGGTATGCAGACCCATTTGCCGATCCGGAACATGTTTTCTCTCCCTGTATTGAGCCATTGCTTCGTGACTTACCTGAAGATATAGCGGATCTGATTTATTCAATTGATATTCAGAGACAGTCTCAGAAAGCTTATGCAGCGCGTCTTGGAATCAGTTATTCGACCTTTAAATCCAGGGTGCAAAAGGCCAGGAAGATGTTATACGGGTTATTTCATGAGTATTGTGAGATTTCACTGGACCGGCGCGGTCAGATCCTGGATTTCAGCGTTCGTCCTGATAAGTCCGCGCCCTGCTCACTGGTCAGCTCAAAGGGGGCTCAGGCCGGGTGTGTTTCTTCCTGAATAACCGCTCCCTCATACTGTTGCCATTCTGCAAAGCCTCCGGTCAGGTTTCTGACTGGCTGCAGGCCCATTTTTCTTGCCTGTTCTGCGGCAAACAGTGAACGCAGCCCGTGTGCGCAGTAAAACACATAGGTTTTGTCCTGATTAAATATCGCGTTATGTGCCGGACATTCCGGGTCTATCAGAAACTCCAGCATGCCTCTTGGGCAGGTAAATGCTCCGGGGATGACACCCAGCTTGCTGCGTTCCTGTGCTTCACGTACGTCAATAAAAATATAATCCTCATCGTTTAAGCGTGTTATTGCTTCCTGAACTGTTATTGCCTGCACGGTTTTTTCTGCAGATGCTGTTAATACCTGTATACCCTTAGTAATTCTTTGCATGCTTTGCTCCGGCATTTGGCCGGCCTCTTTGTGAATGTTTGCTTATAAGACGCAGTGATATTCAAAAGATGAATTGTTTTGTGTGATGCGGACATTTGTATCCGGCTGATCGTCTTTCGTTTTCTGCTTCGTCTTACAGAACAGGCTTACAGAGCAATCTTTGTTTACACATCCGTTCAGATATCAGGAGAATAATATGGGGTTTGAACAACCGGCGCGTAACAGTCAGAACAGTTTTATCCGTAACAGCGAATCCATGTTGCAGGGAATATTCGGTACCACGGATGTCACCCCTTTCTGGGTGGCTGATATGGATTTTAAAGTAGCGCCCCCCGTGCAGGCCGAGCTCCGGCGCCTGGCTGAGCGTGGGCAGTTTGCGTATGAGTTCAATTCAGCCGGTGTGTTTGCAGCGGTCAGTGGCTGGTTTAAGCGTCGCCATAATCTGGATCTGGATACAGGCAATTTTGTACAGGTCACAGGAGTATTAACGGCGGCTGCTTTGCTGATCCGTGAACTGACGGATGAAGGCGACAGTGTGCTGATGCAGACCCCTGCTTATCATCAGTTTTCGAAAATGATCAGCTCAGCCGGCCGCAATATCGTTACCAGTCCGCTTAAGGTCGATGATGGTCGCTATGCGATGGATTTTGCCGATCTTGAAGTCAAGCTCAGTGCGCTGGATGTAAAGGTAATGATTCTGTGTAATCCGCATAATCCGGTCGGTCGCGTCTGGACTGCAGATGAGCTGAAAACACTGACGGATATCGCGAACAAACACGGTGTTGTGATTATCAGTGATGAAATTCATGCGGATATTATTTATTCAGGGCACCGTTTTACCAGTCTGATGGCGGTTGATCCGGCGAATCATGTGTCCCTGATCGGCTCGCCGTCTAAAACCTTCGGTATGCAGAGTATTTCTGACGGTTACATCTACACCCAACATTCAGAACTTCTGGAGAGTATGCGCGCGGTGTCCTCCTCAATGTATCTGGATCACGGCAATGCCTTCACCACCTTTGCGACCATTGCGGCCTTTAATCAGGGGGATGGCTGGGTAGATGGGCTACTGGAGTATCTGCAGGGGAACATCCGCTGGATTAGTCACTTTCTGGAATCAGAGTTGCCAGCAGTAAAGATGTTTCCGGTAGAGGGTACATATCAGGTTTGGCTGGATTTTTCTGCAACGGGGCTGTCCGGTGAAGCCCTTGTTAAAACCCTGGGTGAAGCCGGGTTTGGCGCGTCACCCGGCAGCTGGTTCGACAGCGAAGCCAGTGGCTTTGCCCGTATGAACTTTGCTGTGCCTAAAGAGGACATTGAAGCTGCCTTCCGGCGATTAAAAGATGTTTTAACAGCACCGGTGGCTGCACAACCGCAGCCCACCGATACAGAGTCTGATAAAACACGAAGCTGTTGCTAGTCAGTTATCCTCCTGGCAGGGTTGTTCCAGGCCCTGCTTTCTGAATTTCAAAACTCTCCCTGCTCTTTTTCTTGTCTGTCCTGATGGCTGTTTGGCGCTGTAAATCGTCTTTTTATTTCTGCTTCGTCTTATCTGGGTGAATGTTCGCATTCAGATACCCTCTATGACCGAAGGTAAAAATATATGAATAACAATGAAGATCTTAAATCCGAAATGCTGCCCAGACGCCGTTTCTTACGGTCCGGCGCGACGTTTTTAACGGCTATATCCGCACCCGCTGCCGTTTCCTCAGCGGTTGCCGGGACAGTCAAAATGCCCGAATCCATGCTGACACCGGGCGGTAATGCAGATGAATACGGTAATCCCTCCGTTTATGAAAGTAATGTAAAACGTCTGGTGACACCACAGAATGGTATGTCTGCCCTGACTTATACTTATGCGCCATTACATCAGCAAAAAGGCACCATCACCCCTTCTGGGTTGCATTTCAGCGTGCATCACTCTGGTTTAACGGATATCGATCCGGACAGCCACAGCCTGTATATCCACGGTATGACCGAAAAAGCCCTGAAGTTTTCTGTCAGCGATTTGCTGCGGTATCCGATGGTTGGCGGCCATATGTTTCTGGAGTGCAGCGGTAACACCTGGCCGCAGGCTGTCTTTCCCAATGCCGAACAAAAAACCTTACAGGAACTGTACGGGCTGGTGTCCGGCTCTGAATGGTACGGTGTTTCCCTGCGCCGCTTGCTGGAAGAAGCCGGTGTAAAACCCGGGGCTAAGTGGGTGATTGCTGAAGGCAGCGATGCCGGATCAATGGCCCGCAGCATTCCCCTCGAACGGATCATGGATGACGCCATTATTGCCCTGTACCAGAATGGTGAACGGTTACGGCCTTCACAGGGCTACCCTATGCGTTTATTTATGCCGGGGCTGGAAGGCAATGTCAGCGTCAAATGGTTGCGCCGCCTGGAAGTGACAGACCGGCCTGCCTATACCCAGAACGAAAACCGCTCATATTCCGATACTCTGGGAGACGGCCGGTTGCAGAACTTCAGTTTGTATATGGGAGTTAAATCGGTCATTACTCATCCATCTGCCGGACAGCAGTTACCGGATAAAGGTTATTACGAGATTGCAGGCCTGGCATGGAGCGGCTTTGGCAAGGTTAAAGCTGTTGAAGTCTCAGTGGATGGCGGTAAAAACTGGATATCGGCAACGCTGGACGGGCCGGTGCACACTAAATCCCTGACCCGCTTTTCACTGCCCTGGAAATGGACGGGCGAAGCGGTTCAGTTACAGAGCCGTGCAATGGATGATTACGGCAATGTGCAGCCAACTCATGCTCAGTGGCGTAAAAGCTATTATCAGGGGTCGCCAAAGCACTATAACGCCATTCAAACCTGGCATATTGATCAGCACGGAGGGGTTAACAATGCATTCTGATTTCACCGTTTCTGTTGTATTTTCGTCGCTCCTGTTTGCTGTCGCGGCGCATGGGGCTGAGACCCCTGACCTGGGCCGGGAACTGAGTAATCAGGATGTTGCCGCTATCAGCACGACGGTGTTTCCCGACGGCACAGGCCTGCCATCCGGTAGCGGTAACGCAATTTCTGGAGCAGTTATATATAAGACCCAGTGCGCGCATTGTCATGGGGCGGACGGGGCTGGTAATCGCCAGTATCACGTTCCGTCACTGGTGGGTGAACCCAAACATGGCAGTGACTGGTCAATGGGCTATTCATGGCCGTATGCGACGTCAGTGTTTGATTATATCCGCCGCGCTATGCCGCCTTATAACGTTAAACAGCTGAGCGATGATGAGGTCTACGCTGTCACCGCTTATATTCTGGAAATGAATAAACTGGTCAGTGCTGAGGAAATAATGGATCAGAACAGCCTGCCCCAGGTTGAAATGCCGGCCAGCCAGTATTTTCGGAATAAATGGGAAGAAGAGGAACAGCATTACCGCTTGCCAGAGTATTAGCAGCGTTTCTTGCAGCAACCGTTCGGTTGCTGCGCATTTGCCTGCCGGGCGCTGAACTATCAGCGTACTTGCAGGTCAGTTTAAGGGTATTCGGATGACAATGGATGTTAACGAGATAATGCCCCGGCAATGCCTGCTTACCACTATTCTGTGTGCCCTTTTTCTGGTGATGTTCACCAGCCAGCTTACGTTTACGAGCCCGTTTGCCAGCCAGTCGCACCGCGCGCAGGTAACGGAGCTTTCTGAATGCCTGTATGTCGCTGAGCCTGGATTACTGAGTGCTCAGATCGCTGAGCATTGCCCGGATCAGCAGCCAGGTAATGATCTTATCTGTTCTGTGGTATGTGCCACGTCCTGCAGCCCTTCGCAGGCAAATATTATTCAGCCTCACAGTCATCTACTGTTATCAGGCTCCGCTAATTTCGGGCCATTTGATACAGACAAAACTCTCGCTGTTTCCTTCAAACCTCTGTTACGGCCGCCTATTGGCTGATTCCTTCATAGCCTGTTCTGACTGAACCAAAAGAAAAATCACACCTTTAACAGAGGAAATCACCATGAAAACTGAGAACCACACACCCTGGTGGAAAAACGGCCATAACCTGATGATGGCTGGCTGTGTCGCAATTGCCGCATACCTGTTTTTGTTCACCGATACGCGCCTGGAGACGGCCTTACTGTTTCTGGCCTGCCCCTTAATGCATCTGTTCATGATGAAAGGCATGGGGCATGACTGCCATTCGAAGCCGGAAACTTCCGGTGAATCCGGTAAGGAAGCTGTTCAGCCAGGTAAACAAAGCACGCCGGTGCACAAAGATTTTTAATCAGCATTTTTACAGAAGGATCTGTTATGAAAAGTATATTTTCAGGACGCATATTACTGAGTTTGGCCTGTATGGCGGGTAGCTTGTATACATTACCTGCGCTCTCAGCCCCTACCGTTTATATTCCGCTGGGTTCCGGTAACGGCGTTGTTGCCGTTGATGCCGCCACGGATACAGTTACCGAGCATTTCACAGGGGTTAAAAATCCCCACGGGCTGGTGGCCACTCCCGATGGTGAATTCCTGTTGGCGGGCAGCATTGCTGAGGACAAAGAAAAAACCGCCGCCGGTGAGGATCTGAACAGCGAACTGTATCTGGTGCACCCGGCCCATGGACATGTCATGCAGACGATACCGGTGTCAGGCTGGTCTCATCATCAGGCAATTACACCGGATGGCCGCTATGTGCTGTCAACGCACCCTGTCCGTAATCATGTCAGTGTGGTGGATGTGCAAACCGGTGCTCAGGTTAAACTGATTGAAACCGATAACGGGCCTTATTTTGTGCGGGTTACAAAGGACGGTTTCAAGGCCTATGTCAGTAACAGCGGTGCTGGTACTGTTCAGGAGATTGATACGGTCACATGGCGGGTTACTCGCAGCTTCCCGGCAGGCAGCTCTCCGGAGCACATGGTGCTGTCCGGTGATGAGTCCAAACTGTACGTGAATAATGCCCGTAAAGGCGCCCTTTCTATTATTCCTCTGGCGGAGCCGGAGCAGCGAAAAGAAATACCGATCAGTGACAGTTTGCACGGGCTGGACATCAGTGATGATGGGCGTCACCTGTTTATCAGCAGTACCACAGCAGGCAAGCTGTTTGTCTATACGCCTGAGAAAGATGAGAAAGTTGCTGTGCCCCTGGCACCCAAACCGTATCACCTGAATACAGTTAAAGGTGCCGGTAAGGTGTATGTGTCCAGCCGGTCAGAGCCGACAATCTGGGTTGTAGATCAGCAGTCGTTTGAGGTGGTTAACAGCTTTACTCTGCCGGCTGGCGAAGGTCATCAGATGGCGGTAATACCTTAATGACATCAGCGTTTTTGTCGGTTAAAGCTCTATATTTATCATATAAATACAGAGCTTTATTGTATCGATTTGTTAAGCTGTTACTTCTATCCAGGTTGCCATTCCGGCGGCCTGATGCTCAATCATATGGCAGTGTAATAACCACTTGCCAGGTTCGCCGGCCTGAAAGCGAATGGTCAGCTTTTCGTTCTTTTCCATCAGCACTGTGTCATGCCATATCCCTGCTTCGTAGCGGTCTGATCCGTGCTGCTGAAAATGATGGCCGTGCAAATGCATACCGTGAGGCCAACGGGTGTCATTAATGATTTCGATCTCAACGGTTTCGCCAGACCGGGCGCTGAGCAACGGTGTATCCGGTAGATTCGCCACGCCATTAAATGCCCAGGCCTGTTTATTGACTGACAGCTTCTGAGCACTCATGCGGGTGTTGCGGTAAACTGCACTTCGCATGCCGCCCATGGCACCGCCGGTCATGAGCAACTGTGCCTGTTGATCCGGCTGTTTACCCTGCAGAACGGGCACAGGGTTGGCGGGTAAAGATTGTGGATCCTGCCGTACTGCAGACCGTTCATTACCCGGAATGACCTGCCAGAAAGCACCAGTCAGCTGGGTTTTGCTGCTGGTTTCATAGATGGGCTGCTCGCCCTGCCAGTCCGCGGGAATATCAACAATCAGGTCGTAACGTTCCGCTGGGGCGATTGTCAGAGAGCCGTTTGTTTTTAGCGGTTTTGTCAGTGGCTGGCCGTCTTTGGCAATGATCCAGCTTTGCAGACCGTTCAGTTCCAGTGTCATGATTCTTGAGTTTGCTGCGTTGAGTATCCGCAGTCTTGTTCTTGAGCCTGCCTCTACCTGCAGCCTGGGAGTGATCTCCCGGTTTACCGTCAGGAGATTTCCCATCCGGCCGCCATGGGTCCATTCGTGCATGCTTCCCAGGGATTCAAGATCAAGCTGACCTGTGCTGTTAACCCGCCAGTCATCCAGTACCAGTAAGTGATCATGATCTACCGGATACGGGGTGCTTTCTTCGACGATCAGTGGCAGATAAAGCCCGCGGGCCAGTTGTTCATAGGTGTTGTGATGGCTGTGGGCCCAGTAGGTACCGGCATCCCGGGGTGTAAAACGGTAGGTATGTGAGCTGCCCGGCTCGATTGCCTGCTGGGTCAGACCGCTGGCACCGTCCATATTATTGGGGACCCGCATACCGTGCCAGTGGACGCTACTGGGATCCGGCAGCCGGTTGCGGACGGTTATCTCTGCGGGTACATGCTGCTCCAGCTCCAGTATGTCCTGCCCCATTCCCCACAGATCGGTTGGCGGCGACTGGCTGAACCATTCAGCCTGTTCCGGTTCCAGAGTGATGAGCCTTTGCTGTACAGCTTGTTTTTTTGCTGCTGCCTGCCCGGCTTGCGTCAGCCCGGATATTGTCAGTGGCAGTGTACATATCCCTGTACCTGCCAGCCTGAGAAATGCACGGCGTTTTAAATCCATTATTGTAATTCCCTTCAGGTTTAATCTCTGTCCATAGCACCTGCCTTATCATGTCAGATAAAAGCAGGTTTTAGTGCTCACCGGAGTATGCATGCCGGTGCTGATGGCTGCAGTGATTAACTATTCAGAGTCTGCCCCGGAGTTTTTCCGGGGGTAAAGGGAATTGCTGGCTTAGCGGTAAAATACCGGTTTTTTCAGGCGTTTTTGGCCAGTAGTGCTTCAATGGTATCTGTCACGGCGCCGGCTTTGCCGGTATTCAGGGCATCTGCGTGGGGATTACTGAAGCAGCGGGCGTCGTTGTCGAAGTATTCTCCCGATGCGCTGGCAAATTCTTCTGAAAGCGCTGCCCTGATCAGAATATCAGCACCGATGCTTAAATCTGATCCGGAAATATTGAACGCATCCTTCACCATCTTGCTTGCCAACAGTGAGCCGGGATTAACGGCAACAATCATCGGCCCTGTTGTTTTGTATTCAAGGCCTAGCTGACGTGACCACATGGTGAGTGCCAGTTTGCTCTGGGCGTACGCCGGCCCGTCCGCCAGGTGTGTTTCCCCTGTCAGTGCGCTGAGTTCTACCGGTGCCTGGGCCGCAGATGACAGGTTTACTACCCGGCCGTTGCTGCCCAGCAGCGGCAGCAGTTCCTTTGTAAGGAGATAAGGGGCCACTGTATTGACCGCAAAACGGATATCCATGCCATCTTTGGTGCGGGTCACCGAGGTTTTGTAAATGCCGGCATTGTTGATCAGCACATCCAGCTGTGGGTGGTCCTGCTGTATTTTTGCCGCCAGAGCCCTGACCTGTGCCATATCAGAAAGGTCTGCAAGGTAACCACTCAGGCTCCCTGTGCTGTTTGTGGCCAGACGTTCCTGTGCCTGCTCAAGTTTGGCCTGGCTGCGGCCGTGCAGTATGACACTGTGCCCCGCTGCCAGAAGTTTTTCAGCCGTTAACAGGCCGATGCCGTCGGTAGAGCCGGTGATCAGTATGGTTTTGCGCATGTTCATTCTCCGTGATGGCTGAAGTCTGGCAGGATTTCATCGGCCAGCAGTCTTAAGGTTGTCAGGGTGTCTGCGTTGTTAAAGCGAAGGTTCAGCGCAACATGGTTTACGCCGGCATCCTGCAGGGCTTGCAGATGTAAGTGTAACTGCCGAATGCCCAGCCGGTAGCCCAGATGTATCGGCTGGGGTAACGCTTCCGGATCTTCCGTCAGATCGATATACAGCGGTTGCATAACCGGCTGTATGCTGCGGCCGGCAGCATGGGTTTCTGAGCGCCACTGGCTGATGATCTGTTGTTGTAACCCTGCTTCACGGGGGTACAGCATCCGGCCATCACCGTTCTGTGCGATCCAGCTTGCAGACTGTTGGCTGGCACCGGTAATCAGCAGTGGTAACTGACTGCCCACCGGTTTGGGCAACATGTCTATATCGCCGCTCAGCTCGCCATAACTGTTGCTGATGTGTGGCCCGGTATTACCCATGTGACGAATGTAGGCGTAACTTTCCCTGAACCGAGCACTGCGCTCTGGAAATGACTGGTTCAGTGCCGGATATTCTTCCGGCCGGTCTCCGGATGCAACGCCCATAATCAGCCGTCCGCCGGAAAGCACATCCGCACTGGCGGCTGCTTTGGCCACGTGGGCCGGGTGCCGCAGTGGCAGAACAATGCTGGCAACTCCCAGAGCAATTTCATGGGTTGCGGTCGCCAGTGCACCTAAATATACGAAGGGATCAAACAGTTGCCCGGCGTCACCAAATGATGGCACGTTAAACGGTACATCTCTGAGCCAAACCGCAGCGAAGCCAAGTGCTTCTGCCAGCTGGATCCGCGCCAGGTGATCGGTTAATGCCGGAACCGGGCTGTGAGCATAGTTCTCTATCGGGGCAACCAGACCAATGCTCAGTTTTCCCTGACGAAACACCCGGTTGTATCCCCGGTTAATCTGTCGGAATTCCTGAGTTGCAACTGACATATCCATTCTGATCTCCTTCGTGCCGGATTATTCAGCGATATCGATAACCACTTTACCGGTGGCCGTACCGCTGTTCAGGTGCTGGTGTGCCTTGCCCGCTTCTGTCAGGCTGAAACGCTGTTCGTCCAGTACCGGCGTCAGCCCGCCCGCTTCCACAATCTGGCTGATATCCCGAAGGATTTCTGTATGAGCTTGCTTACCATAATTATGGATCATAGGAATCAGCATGAAGACCACATGCAGGGACAAGCCTTTCATGTGTGCCGCACTCAGATCCATTTCCACCAGAGAAACGGTTGTCGCAATCTGGCCATTCAGCGCAGCTGCTTCAAAGGAGCTGCTGATATTGGCTCCGCCGACGGAGTCGAATACCAGATCGAAGCCCTTACCTGCTGTGTGCTCAGCCACATAGTCTGCAACAGTATCTGTACGGTAGTTAACCGGTGCTGCACCAAGCTGGCTGATCAGTTTCAGGTGCGCGTCACTGCCGCCGGTTGAAACAACATTGGCTCCCCAGTGTTTAGCCAGCTGCAGGGCCACATGGCCAACACCGCCGGCACCGCCATGAACCAGTACATTCTGACCGGCAGCGATGCCTGCCCGCTTCAGGCCTTCGTACGCGGTAATGGCAACCAGTGGCAGCGCTGCCGCTTCACGCATGCTCAGGTTGGCGGGTTTCGGCGCAATCAGTTCAACATCGGCCAGCATGTATTCGGCCAGTGTACCGGGACGGTCTCCAAGACCACCGGCGCAGCCGTATACTTCATCGCCGGGTTTATATTCCGTAACGCCTTCACCCACTGCCGCCACTGTACCGGCAAAGTCCATGCCGAGAATTGCCGGTAAGGCCGGCGCGAATGGCAGGTCTTCGCCCATCTGGCGCAACATGGTATCAACAGTATTCACACTGGTAGCAGCAATGCTAACCAGTACCTGACCTGCTTGCGGTTGTGGTTGCTGAACATCGCTGAGTTCAAATTGTTCCGGGCCGCCGAACTGACGAATGATCATTGCTTTCATGAAATAGTGCCTCTGTTTTGTGTATGAGGCTCATTATATTTACTTGCTAAGCGGTGATAATTGGCTAGAATATGGAATCACTTTCAATATTAAATTGATAATTTGCTATGAATATTGAGCATCTGAAACTCTTTGTGCGTCTTGCTACCACACAAAATATCAGCCAGGCCGGCTATGAACTTGGCCTGTCGCCGGCGGTTGCCAGCCTGCACATAAATAAACTTGAAGACGGTCTGGGTGTCAGGTTGCTGCATCGCACGACCCGTAAGGTCTCGCTGACAGAAGAAGGTCTGGCGTTTTTACCCCATGCGGAAGATGTGCTGGCCAGTGTTGAGGCGGCACGGGCGTCTGTCGGTGCCGGTAAGGTTTCTCCTTCCGGTACGCTGCGGGTGACAGCACCTGCTTCCTTTGGCCGGATGCATCTGGTACCGGCACTGGAAGGTTTTCTGGACCGTTACCCGGATCTGTCGGTTGATTTCAGGTTTTCAGATTCGATTATCGATATGGTCGAAGGCGGGTTTGATATTGCGATCCGTAATGCCCAGCTGAAAGATTCCTCTTTAATCGCCCGTAAACTGGCACCTGACCGCCGTATTCTCTGTGCGTCTCCGGATTATTTAGCCAGACATGGCGAGCCGCAGACCCCTGCTGAGCTGAAAGATCATGCCTGTGTAAATCTTACCGGGCTGGAAAACTGGGTGTTTCAGACCCCTGACGGGCCGGTAACGGTAAAAGCCACTGGCCGGTTACGGACGGATAACGGTGAAACCATGCGGGATGCCAGTGTTGCCGGTGCCGGTATTTCGGTGAATTCTACCTGGAGTGTGTACCAGCACCTGCTTAGTGGTGAGCTGGTGCAGATTCTCAAAGACTATTCGCTGGTCTCCGATGCTGCCATATGGGCGGTTTACCCAAGTTCCCGCCAGCTGGCACCGAAGGTCCGGGCTTTTATCGATTATTATGCTGCCTGCTTTGCTCCGCCCATCTACTGGGATGAGCGGCTGTAACAGCGGTTCTGCCCAGGTTTACCAGCCCAGCTCCCCTGCTTTGTATACCCAGCGGCCATCTACCATGGTGGCCAGCGGTTTGACACTGGCAATCTTGCTGCTATCAACGCTCATATAGTCTTCGTTAAGGATCAGCAGATCCGCCTGTTTGCCGGTCTCCAGGGAGCCTATCTTGTCTTCCATGAAAGCCAGCCGGGCATTGTTGATGGTGTGGGCAACCAGTGCCTGACGGCGGTCCACGTTCTGTTCCGACACCTTTGTGCCATCAACCATTCTGCCGTTTACCGCCCACCACAGGGTACGGAACGGGTTATAGATAGACACCACCGGGCTGTCGGAGCCCAGGCCCCACAGCGCACCTTTTTCGGTGAGTGTTTTCATCGGTGTCATATTCATGGCGGCATTGCCGAAACTGCTCTGGAACCGGTAGCCAATGAGCACTGGACGGCTGTGTATGGCGAACAGGATGCCCAGCGCTCTGGCCCGTTCAATGGTATCCGGCTGTATGCCGTCGATATGGGCAAAGGTCCAGCGTAACGGTGCCAGTGGGTAGGTTTCATTGATGGTTTCAAAGGCATCCAGATGCTGGTTGATGGAGGCATCATTCACCGCATGCAGGTGCAGCTGAATCCCCCGCTTTGCCAGTTCAGTGGCGTTGCTCAGGAAAGCTGTTTTAACCGTTTCAGAACTGCGGGCCGCACGGCCGGCGGTGTCCTGCACCGGAAGCATCAGTTGCTCGCCAACGCCGACAGCACGGAAAAAGTTATCATCGGAACGGAAGTTAACACCGTCCAGCCTGCTCAGGTCCGGGCTGAGGTTATCCCGGCCCCAGGGGATGACCTGTTTCATATACATCAGCCGGATGGGCATTTCGCCTTTGCTGTTAAGCGTTTCAAAAGGTTCATACAGGGAATCCACCGTATCAAAGCCACCGGCATCCACCACGGTGGTCAGGCCTGAGCGGGCTAAATCCTTCAGTGCCTTGCGGCTTTGTTCCAGGCGATTCTGCTTTGTATTAGCGGTGAGCTGTTCTTCCAGCAGAAACTGAGCCCGTTTAGTGACAGGGCCTTGCGGCAGGCCGTTTCCATCCAGCAGCAAGCCAGGCATTTGCGGTGGGCTGTCCGGATTGACACCAATGGTTTGCAATGCCGCGCTGTTGGCATAGCCCCAGTCAAACAGGTGCTGGAGGTATACCGGATTATCCGGCGCGGCTTTATCAAGATCCGTACGCAGAAAGCCTGCCTTTGGCCGGCCGGCGAACTGGCGCTCCACAAAGCCGCCGCTGGCGACCAGCCATTGTCCCGGTTTGGCTCTGGCGGCGGTATCTGCAATTTGTTTCAGTGCCTGCTGATAATCCGTAATGCCCTCAAGGCGAACCTGGTGGCCCCAGTTTTGCGCAGCACGTACCAGGTGCATGTGGTTATCTATGAGTCCGGGGATGACCGTCCGCCCTTCCAGATCAATGACTACAGTACTGTCGTTTATATGGGTGGATACTTCTTTATCGGAACCTATCGCCACAATTTTACCGGCATCGATGGCGACCGCGCTGGCTGTGTTAAACCCGGAGTCTACCTGCAGAATATTGCCATTATTGAGTACCAGCTCAGCGCTGAAAGCTGTGCTGCTAAGGCTGATAAACAGAATGCTGACGGGCAGTTTCATGGTCTTCTCCGCTGAAATGTGATTTGTGGCACGTATTGTTCTGATTAATTTTGCGCGGCTTTGTTCCCTTATTAGGCTAGGCTATAGGTGTAATAATCGCTAGTATGTCACTGATTTTTATATCAATTGAGGATAAGAATATGCTTCTTGGAGTATGTCTGGGGACTAACGATTTACTTGCAGCAGCTGAGTTTTACGATAAAGTCCTGGGTACCCTTGGAATGGTCAGGACAATGGAAGCGGATAATGAAGTGGGTTATGGCCCCGCCGGTGGTGCCAGCTGCTTTTGGATACTTACCCCTTACGATCAGCAATCGGCAACCCGGGGCAATGGCACCCAGGTGACCTTTCAGGCGGAGAATAATGCCCTGGTTGAAGCCTTTTATCAGATGGCTGTGGAGTCAGGCGGTAGTTGTGACGGCGCGCCGGGATACCGTTACCGTCCGGGGTATTACGGTGCCTACTGCCGGGACCCGGACGGCAACAAGTTGCATGTGATGCATGAGGCCTCTGAATAATCAGTCTTTCAGCTGAACCGGTATATGCAGATACAGCTCATTGTCCGGATCAGCATCATTAAAGCCTGGCATATAGAGTTCAAAGTCAGGCTTTTCAATATAGTCGTAATCGCTTTTCGGTAACCATGTTCCCCAGATATATCTGAGGGTTTGATCAAGGTTGGCTACAGGTCCCCGGTGGATGAATTTTGCGTAGAGTTGTTCCGGCAGCTCCCGGGCAACCATGCCTTCGGGAACATCTGAAATATCCGTCACCGGTGCAGCACAGACATACACAAAGCTGACAGTAGCATCATCAGATGCGTTCTCTGTTGCAGTGTGCTCTTCATAGGATTCATAAATACCGAAGAAATTATCCCCCTGCCGGTTGGGAATCCGGTCCCGGTTAGGGCCGAAAGCACCCCAGAGTTTGTGCAGGCTTAACGCTTCGTTATCGTATTCACTGGCAATGCCGATCAGTTTGGTGGCTGGCTGCAGGATGATCTCCGGTTCCATGGTGACCAGGTTGTGCAGGTAATGCAGGTCGTTCGGGCTGAACTGATCCTTATAGAGTAGCCGGAACGGATCCTGTGCCTTACGGTACTGAGCCGGCGTCATATTAAACAGCCCTTTGAACGCCCGGGTAAAAGCCTCCTGGGAATCAAACTGACAGTCCATCGCCAGTTCCAGAATACTGGCCTCATCACTCAGCAGGCGTTTGGCGGCAACCGTGAGGCGGCGTTTGCGCAGATATTCCTTGGGTGTCTCCCCTACCATGGCTTTAAACATCCGGCTGAAATGGTAGGTGGAGTAATGGGAGGCGGCAGCGATTTCATGGACCGAAATCTTGTCGTACAGATGCTGTTCAATAAAGTCGATACTGTTAAAAAAGCGCTGCATATCATTAACCTGAATAAACATTAGTTGGCAGATGCTGACAGGCTTGCCGGCTGCTCTGCAAATTCTTTTAAGCCATTCAGCAGTTTACCAAAAGCCATTGGCAGTGCCATCCGCAGTAGTGGGTATACGATGTACGCCGGTGTTTTCAGTTGTGGTCTGGCAATCCAGGTCACTTCACACTGGTTGCTGCCCATTGCCGTGACTTGCATGGTGACCTGGTTCCGCTTTAGCGGGACGATTGCCGGTACGTTGATCGATGAAATATCGAAGGTCAGCGTCATGTCTTTTTCACTGTAATAGGAAATCATTTCCTTCGCCTTGGCGCCGTCCGGATTGTTGCTCAGGTGACAGATCCGCCCTTCCATCGGTGCTCCGTCGACGCCTTTATCGGTGCCAATACCGTAAGAATGAGGGATGGGGCCCATCCACTCATAGGCTTTATCAAAATCATGGGCAATGATTTTCCAGATGGCATCTGCTGGCTTATTAATCGTGATTTTCTTAACGATCTTCATGTTGAATTCCTCAATCAGTCCGGGGGACAGGTTCATGCTTGCAGCCTGTTACCAGTCTTTCTGCAGGTGAACGGTTAGCTGTTGAGGAGCACTATAGAAAAGACGCAGACAGGTTTTTTGATATTTCTTGCTGTCTTTGCCGGTTGTTATTGGTTGCTCGCGGTGGTGATTGGAACAGTATTTGCTGTGCTAAATGAAATACTGATAAACGGAGGTGACGAATGATGAATAAGTTTCGCGGCCAGTGTGTTCTGGAAATGCTCCATTCGGTAAGGTTCAGTGCGTTCCTGCTGGGTATGGTTGTCATGTTTCAGGCCGGTGCAGTCAGGGCAGATACCTATGCGGATGACTGGCAGTCCCAGTTTAAAGTAACTACCTATGAGGATGCCCGTACTGACGATAATGCCAGTGGCGGCTCTACTTTGTGGACCATTGATAACAAAGCAGATGTGTATTCAAAGGAGCTATACGAACGGCCAGTTGCTTCAATGGATGAGACCGTTGGCAGTAAGCCGGCATCAGACACCTATTACGAGTTTATTGATATCAGCACCGGTAGCGTTGCTATTGATAAAGTTAGCGAACATGCTTATTTCTCTATTGATCTTACCGGTGATGCTGAAGTCTCCGATGGCTCTTCTGTATCTAAAGGGTTCAGCGATAACTACCGGATCAGGTTTTCGTCAAACCGTAACTTTGCCTCGGAAGATGGCGAAGTTTCCAGCTATATGATTGGCGTGAAAGACCCGTCAGGCAACGTTTCGGGGAGTTTTAATGACAGTGGTTCCTCTGCAGGCACTCAGATCTGGTTTGATGACCCTTCTGACGGCGCTGTAACCGGTACCGGGCTGAGCATTACGGATGAAGACACCAGCGGTTATGCAGAACTGACCAGTGAAGGCAGTTCGTCTGATATCCGCGCCAGAGTCGACGGTAACTCCATTCAGTTTGCGCTGAATTACGGCAATCTCGGCTTGGAAAAGAACATCTTTCGTAATCTGATCTTTGAAGCAAATAAAGGCGTGACAGATCCGCAGAACAGCTTTTTCAATGACGCATATAGTTTTGAAGAAGCCGGCAGTCCGTACGACACGGAAAACACGCCAGGGAGCATCTATGAGGTAGATACCCTGCTTGCGAGGGGTGGCGGCGGTATGCGGGCAGCTCCGGTGCCGGAGATGGGGTCAGGCATTTCAGCTGCTTTGCTGCTGGGGGCCATTTTTTATCTGCTGTTTCCCCGTCGCAGGCTGTTACAGAGTTAAAAGAGATCCCCTTCTCATTTTGTACAGAAAATCATTATGTGTTTCAGGTTGCGTTGCAGATTGAGATTCCGGTGGTGCCGGTCGCAGGAATGAGCATTCGCTCCAGGCATCCGATCCAAGAGAGTTCTTCCGGAAAAGAACTCTCCCTTTCTGTATACGGTATGGGTTGGTGGTGGATTGCGCTGTCTCAGCCGTATCAGGGGTAATTTAAGGTATTAGGGTGGTGCAGGATTTACGTGTTCAGCCAAAGTGTGCCAGCCAGCTCGTCGCCAGTTGGCGACGCTGCTCTGTCGAAAGGTTGCTGATACCGGGTGGTAGCTGATTATTTTGTAAATGATCGACGGCCATGATCGCCTCCCCCTGCACTAGGTAGATATAGGGCCCGACTTCAGCGTTATGGATGAAGTTAATGGCGTTGCCATAATTGCCCAGATAAAAATACTGCCCAAGCCGTTCATACTGGCTGACGTATTCCGTAACCGGTGTGATATTAAAACTGTTATCTGCCCTCTTCAGATCAAGCTCATCGTCTGATGAGGTCACCGAGAATATGAAAGCACCGTTTTTGATGCGGCTGAAGTCGTGGTTGCTCAGGGACTGATTACCGGTGGCGCAGAAAATCACATCGCTTTGCTGCAAAGCTTCATCTTTCTGTATCAGGTCGAAGCCTCTGGAGCGGGCCTCTATGGCTCTGATCGGGTCTATTTCAACGATCTTGGTATTAATATTCTTCGCGTGCAGCGCCTTGGCAATGGAGCTGCCGATTTTGCCGTAGCCAAATACCACCGCATTGCCGCCGTTCATAATGTGATGGCATTGCCGCATAAGGGCTTCACTGGAGTATACGATGGACTGCCCGGTCAGATAGTCTTCCGGCCCTTTCAGCGGACTGCGGGCAATGGATATGACCGGCAAAGGCAGCGCCGGCAGGCTGTTATATCGCTGATGACCGTTTTCCGTAATTTCAACAATGCCCTTCAGGTTAGCTTGCAGCATTTCCGGCAGGTGGTTCACCGAGGCAGCAAAATATCCGCCGATATCAATGATGATGAGATCCCCTTCTGGCACATGGTCATTGATAACTGCTGCGGTTACTTCGGCTGATTGCAGCTGGTCGCGCTTCTTAATGACCACCGGAAACTTCTTTTCAACCTGTTCCAGTGTGCTGTGGCTGATGCTGCGGGGTTTGGGCACCACCATTGAGACCCGCGCAAAACGTTCCAGGCAATCCAGATAGCAAGTTGGGGTATCCAGCAGATGCGTCACCACTACCAGATTGAGGCTGGCGTTGTGTTGTGGCTGGATATCTTCAAAGAAATGTCTGCTTTTTATAAACAAGGGATTCATAGCCTTACTCCTTAGGGCTGATTTTGTCGTACAACTGTGTAAAAGATTGTTCTCAAGAGTACAAATGTTTGTTTTAATCAAACACTTGTATTAATTTTCGGGTCAGCACAATTGCGCTATTCATTGCGGATTGATGTAGAATTGACCGGTGTCATTTGCTTCATTGCAGCTGCTATTGGCTATCAGTTCTGTCTTGCAGTTTTAGCAGCCCCTGCCGATACACAGGTCAGGAAAGATATTTAAATGCCGGTTCCGAGGCTAACAGGTAGTCAAACTGAAATGAGTTCAGATGTTAAGTTAACCCAGAATCAGTCCTGCGAGATGGATGCATCAATACTCAGTTATATTGATGATCTGGTATCTGTTGTCGATAAAAATTACCGCTATCGTGCTGTCAGTAAGGGGTACGAAACCTTTTTCGGCTGTGAACACAGCCAGATCATTGGTAAGCATATCAGTGAGGTTCACGGTGAAGCGGTTTTTGAAGCACACATAAAAGCTGAAATTGACCGCACACTGCGCGGTGAGGAACATACCTTCCGTTTCTGGCGTCCGGATTCCCGGGGTGAATTGCGCTTTCTGGATGTTAAACATACCTGTTACCGGGGCCCTCTTACAGAGGGGCCAGGCGTTGCGGTTGTGGTTCGTGATGTAACTGAGATAGTCCGGGCCAAAGAGGCGACCGAACAGAAGCAGGAACTGCTGAATACCATCATCAATGCCATTCCCGATCTGATTTTTGCCAAAGACCATCACGGTGTGTACCAGGTCTGTAATAAAAGTTTTGAAGAGTTTCTCGGTTTTTCAGCAGAAAATATTATTGGCAAAACCGATTACGAGCTGATGTCTGCTGAGTCTGCCGCCTATATCAACCGCCGCGATAAAGAGGTTAGGCAGAGCCACGAAGCGCAGCGTTATGATGAATGGGTTAAATACCAGGATGGCCGTCGCCGTCTGCTGGATATGTATAAGCTCCCTCTGCTGGAAAAAGACCGACCCGAGGCCGGCGTGCTTGGCATTGGCCGTAACGTAACCTATGAGCGTAAAGCGGAACAAAACCTGCTGATGGCTTCGCTGGTGTTTGATACCACCCCTGACCCGTGCATCATTTTCGATAACAAAGGCAGTATCATTTCCTGTAATGAGGCGGCTATTAAGCGCTTTGATCAGCTTAAAAGTGATTATCAAAAGCTGGATATTAATGACTTGTTCCATTGTCCCTCTGTGGCAAGACTGGATCTTAATGCTCTGCTTGGCGATACCAGCAGCTGGTATGGTGAAATTTGTTCCAGTAGTGAAAACAATAGCTTACTGGCGACAGTTAATCTTGTTCAGGGGCAGTTTGAGCAACTGAACAAATATGTGCTGATCATCCGTGATGAAGAAACTCATCAGGAAATTGCAGAAAACCTGCTGCATATCGCTTATCAGGATTCCCTGACGAATCTGCCAAACCGCCGGCTTTTTTATTCCCGTCTCGAGAGCGCCATTATCCGTGCGGAGCGGCAGTTATCGCAGCTGGCGGTTATGTATATCGATCTGAACGACTTTAAGCCCGTAAATGATCAGTATGGCCACGCAGTTGGCGATAAGGTGCTGATTGAGATAGCGGGACGATTGCAAAGCTGCTTCCGCTCTACGGATACTCTGGCCCGAATCGGCGGCGATGAATTTGTCGCGCTGGTGGACATTGAAAATCCTGAGCAGGCAAAAGCGGTTGCCGAAAAAGTGCTTAAGAGTCTGGATCCGCCTCTGGTGCTGGATGACAAGGATCAGACGATTATTTCCGCCAGTATCGGGATCAGCCTGTTCCCTTCCGATGCCGGCAGCGCAGAAGAACTTTTACTGAAAGCGGATGAAGCCATGTACCGCGCCAAGCGTGATGCCGGACGTTATTGTGAGTTCAGTAGCGAATAACTGTCATTGCGGATTATTGTCACCGTGTAGTTCATTAATGAACTGCTTCACTATTTTGTCCAATTCACCGCTGCGGCGCATTTCATAAATTTCCGTGTCCAGTGATTTTATAAAGGCTTCCTTGAACGGAAACAGACCCTTATCAGTATCTGTATAGCCCAGAAACGCCTGTTCACGGGTGACAGTTGGGCCGGGTAAGATCCTCGCGTTTACCCCTCCCTGCCAGTATTCACCGCTTTTTTTCAGCATCTCTATTTCAATGATGATCGACAGCTGATCATTCATATAACAGTCTGCTCTTTTCTTTCTCACGGTAAGCACGCCTTCACGGTTCCCCCGCACCTCCATCACTTCTATTTCACCGGCGGTTACCGCATTCCAGAACTGCTCACCGCCCAGATGAAAACCTGAATTCAGTGCAATCAGCAGGCCTTTGTAATCCGTTGGCCAGTCGGGCCGTGCCCGTGTTTGCAGAATGTCCTGGTGGCAGTACACCACAACGGTTTCATCCCCCAGGGGTAAAGAATACGGCCAGATGTAGGGACGTTTTTTGACATGAAAATACGGTGGGTAGAGTGCGAAGCCAGTGCCTTTTTCCAGCAGCATCAGCCCCCGCTTCCATGGAACAGGCATCAGCCTGACCCGGTAATCAGGCATGCGGCTGAATGCCGTGCTCAGAATACGGGTATACAGCCCCTTAAGGATATTATTCTCAACGTAGGAATATGGAGGATAGCTGTCGTCGGCATATATGGTTACTTCCACCGGCTGTGTGGGTGTGTCGGCAAATGCCGGCAGCCAGGCCAGGCTTAATATCAGGCACAGGATAAACTGCTGCACACGGTGCATTATCACCTTCCTTGCTTCTTTGTGAGAAGCTTATGGCGTACGCATGGTGTCTGGTTTTCCAGGGTCTGAGAAAACCGCTTAAGCGCTGCCTTCCGAAATCACTCTGTTATCTGAGTATAGGCAATGTATCGGGATGGTTTGTCATTGACACAAAGCTTGGCAGTTTATGGAGGGACTGGCTGTGGCTGTGTATGAGCGGAGTACAGAGTAGTTTTCACCGTGAAAAGGCATAAAAAAAGCCCCGTCTGCGGGGCTAAAAGATACTCTTAAAGAGTATGCTTGGCTGGATTCTAACGCTGATAGGAAGGGATATTGTGTTTGTCGCACATACGCTGATAATCAGGGCTCTGATAAAAACCAGATGCAATCAGTTTGTCATGCAGTTTATGCTCCACAGATTGCAGATGGTCTGATTTAAAATCTGTTCTGTGTAGCGCCCGCCTGACGAGCTCCATAACTTCCGGTGATAGTGTCATAGTAAATCTCCTTTTTACTGAACCACTGTTTCAGCGCACGGGGAAAATGTGCTGCTGAAATAAGATTAGCTCATGTATTCTGTCTGACAGCAGTATTGCGGATATTTTTCAAATAACCGTGCCCATTTTGTGTTTATCTTCGTCTAAATGTGTCTAACGCTCGGAATGTGAGTTGCTTTGCAGAAGATCTCTGAGGCAGCCGAACATAATATCTACCTGGGTATTGAGTTCGGGCAGTTGTTCCCGGGCAGCATCATTCTCCCCGCGGTTAAACCGGTCGCAGACAGACTGTCCCATACTGTGAATGTCTTCATGGAGGTTAAGCAGGTTACTGAAACTGGGGTGTTCTGCATAACTTAGCTTGCCCTCTCCTTTCAGCCATTCGCCAAAGCGGCAGTTAAGCAGATGCGGCGCCGGGTCATTTATTGCAGCGGTATCCAGATATTTTTCGATCTGGGTTACCCAGGCTTTATGTTCAACTGCTGAGAACAGCAGTGAGAAATCATCATGGTTAATCCGGCGCTGGTTTTGCCACTCGGCAGGTACTGTCCATTGGGCGTGCCATTCAGAAAGTTCAGCGGCCGGCATCGGCCGGGCGATCATGTTCCCCTGAGCAAGTTCGCAGCCCAGCTGGATCAGCAAGGTACCATGGTCTGTTTGTTCCACTCCTTCTGCCACCACCGTCCGGCGGAAAGCGTTGGACATGCCCATAATGCCTTCCAGAATCGCCAGGTCATCCGGGTCTTGCAACATATCGCGGACAAAGCTGCGGTCGATTTTTAATACCGCTGCCGGCAGATGTTTCAGGTATTTAAGTGAAGAGTAGCCAGTGCCGAAATCATCGAGGGCAAAACTGATACCGATATTCTGACACTGACGCATTACGTCTGAAACCTGCTCAATATCTTCAAGGGCCGAGGTTTCAAGGATCTCCAGTTCAATGTCGGTCGGTGAAATATGCGGATGAGCATCAATCATGGATTGCAGATTCGTTACAAACTGACTCTGCTGTAATTCCAGCGCCGTGATGTTAATGCTCATGTGAATATCAAGCCCGGCTTCTTTCCAGCCGGCAAGCTGACTCAGCGCGGTACGCAGTACCCACTGGCCGATGCTGATACACAGAGGATGATCTTCAAGTGCTGGTAGGAAATCCCCCGGGAGCAGCAGCCCTTGCTCTGGATGCTGCCAGCGAATCAGGGCTTCCACACCATTTAGCTCGCCGGATTTCATATTAATCCTTGGCTGGTAATACAGTTCAAATTCGTTGTTGCTCAGGGCCTGACGGATACGCTCAAGGCTCTGACGCTGACCACGGATACTGTCTTCCCGGTGCGGATCAAAGAAGTGAATACGGTTTTTACCCGCCAGTTTGGCCTGATACATGGCCTGATCTGCCTGACGGATCAGTTGGTCGGCTTCTACACCGTTATGTTGCGGGTAAAAGGTTACCCCAAGGCTGGATGATACTTTCAGCGTCAGCTCGTCCACTTCAATGGGTTGTGTGGTGGTCTGCTGTAACCGCTTGAGGAGCGGCATGGCATCGTGATCCCGGTCCATATTCAGCAGCACTGCTACAAACTCATCGCCTCCCAGGCGGGCGATGGTATCGCCTTCACGGAGAATCAGGCGGAAGCGCTTACCCAGTGCCATCAGTACCTTGTCGCCGGTTTCATGGCCATACTGGTCGTTAACTTCTTTAAAACCGTCCAGATCAAGATATACAACGGCCAGAGTTTCACCACGGCGGCGTTCCTGACCCATAGCCTGTTGCAAACGGTCAGAGAGCAGATCCCTGTTGGGCAGGCCGGTAAGCTTATCGTGGTAGGCAGCGTGCTCCAGCTCGGCCTGGTGCCGCTTAAAATCAGTGATATCTTTACACACCCCTATCCACTTATAGGGTTTATCCCTGTCGTCCAGTAACGGCAACGCATGATCGCTCCAGTAGCGGTAGCCACCGTCCTGATGCAGAATCCGGTATTCATATTTCAGCGGCTGGGACAAAGTCTGGTAACCATCACGCATTTCGCTGACAGCTCCCTGATCATCCGGATGTATCAGACTCATCCACTGGTCGGGACGGTTCAGTTCGATGCTCTCCGGGTAGCCCAGAATGCTGTTGATATCGCCAAACCAGATTAGCTGGCCGCTGCTGAGATGGCGTTCGTAGATCAGATCATAGGCAGCCTGTCCGGCAATCATAAAGCGCTGCTCACTTTCTCTCAGGGCTTTTTCGATATCTTTCAGCCGGGATATATCTACTGAGATGCCACACAGGGCATAAATGCTGCCGTCATCCCGTTTAAGTGGCAGTTTGGTGGACTGAAATGTGGTTGTCTGACCGGTTTCAGGAACTGTATTGGTTTCTTCTTCCTGGATGGTTTCACCATGGATCAGCACCCGGGCATCATTCTGGCGGATATTCTGGCTGGTTTGCGCATCGAAAAAACGCTCATCCGGCGAGCCGATAATATCTTCCATGGCGGCACGCCACAGCTCCCGTACTGCTTTGTTGGCAAACAGATACCGCCCTTCGGTATCTTTCAGGTAGATATAGGCATCAACATTATCAAGGATGGTACGCAGCTTATATTCGCTTTCAATCACCTGCTCCTGCGCGCTGACAATGTCAGAAATATCCTGTGCAATCACTAGCAGCCGGTGCTCACCACCGGGAGCGGTAATGGCTTTTTTAATTACCCGGTAATGATGATGCTGCCGGTCAAGCTGTAAAAGAATACGGGCTTCACTGCGGCTGTCGCTGTTGGGCAATTCCCGGGCAAAGTATTCGGCCAGAGGCCTGGGGGCGCTGAAGTCACTCTCAGGGCGTCCGATAAAGTCCTCGGGGGTTGTGCGATAAAGTTTTGCAGCCGCCTGATTTCCCAGCAGGATGTGGTTATCACTGTCTTTGAGCAGCACGGCATCAGGAATTTCGTTCACCACGGATTGCAGCAGCATTTCACGTTCATGCAGTGAGCGCAGGGATTCACTCAGTTGTTGCCGGGCGTTTTCGGCTTTTTGTCTGGCACGGTTCAGTGAGTTCAGGCTGAATACAATAAAGATAAATATGGCCAGAATGATAAGTATCAGGGTTATGAAGCCCAGACTTATCATACTCAGCCCTGTAGGTTCAGTTGCCCATTCCCCCCGGGCAGCGGCAGTGAGCTGCCAGCTTCCGATGGGCAACTGAATGTCTGCAAGAACGGCATCTTCGGTAAACAGTTCAGGATTACCGTGAAATACCTCCCCCCTTTCTCCCAGGCTGTCTTTCCCACGGATAGCGATTTCAACCGGCATCGGGTCATACAGCCCGCTGATACGGAATAACTGTTCTTTATCGATAACGCTGCTGACCACGCCCCAAAAGTAGTCCGGGCGATAATCATTTCGCAGGTAAATGGGAAAGCGGGCAATGAAAGCGGATCCACCCTGAACCAGGTCTACAGGGCCAGCCAGGACAACCTTACGGGTTTGCCTGGCAAGGTCAGCGGTACGGAACTGGGCAGGAATGTTGCGGTAATCAAGTCCGATTGCCTGCTCATTACCTTTCACGGGATACATCAGTTTAATTTTCATGCCCGGGGCAGCAGCTATATTGCGCAGGACGCTGTCTTCCTTAAACAGGGTTTCCGCTATTTTCTCAAATTGTTGCTGCGTCATCGTCGGATTAACGGAAATGCTGGCAACCAGCCCTTTGGATAATTGCAGATCACTGGCCAGGTTGTGTTCCAGCCTGTCGCGGATTTTGAGCAGATGTTTAAGGGTCTGCTCGCGCACTTCGTTTTCGTGCTGGAGGGTATAAATGGCTTCCGCTTTGGACCAGCTATACAGTGTGACGACGACAATAAGCAGTGCAAAACAGGCAATAACTAACCTGATCCGCCCGCTGGCCGATTTGGCAGTAACCGATTCCTTTCGGTGTAAAGACGTGCCTGAAGTTTTGATAGGATCTACCTACTGAGTCGTATAAACCTTTATCATCCGCTGCTGTTAATCTGTCCCTGTGGTCTTGTAAAGATAGCTTGTTTTGTTTGAATTTGTTAACAAAAACACCACTATTGGATAATTGCACTGAAAGCTCTTTCTGTGCAGTAAACCACGATCGTACGATGCATTGGCGGTAAAATATGCGGCGCTGATCAATTACTTCGCCCGATATGGGTAATCTTCTTAATATTCACTTCTGTGTTTGAATATTAATATGGGTTTGAGAATGAAAAAGCCTCTCAAATCAAACAAAAATTGACCTGAATCTAAACTGAAGAATCCGGCTTTCAGTACACTCTGTCGCTTTCCAGCAACAGAAAATGGATTACTGTGTCTTTTTCAACGTTTACCCCCTCTTCTGCCCGTTCAGACAAACTCGTCAGGGATGCGGCGCAGTGCCAGGTTTTAACCTGTACGCCGGATATCAGTCTTAAAACAGCCACTGCGATGATGCAGGCCGAAAACTGCAGTTCCATTGTGATTGTTGCTGATCAGATTCCGGTAGGCATCTGGACAGAGGCAGATGCATTACGGGTGGATTTTACGGATACCGCTTCGCTTAACCGGCCAGTGTCTGCGTTTATGAGCACGTCACTGTATACCATTGATATGCAAACAACGCTGGACGATGCCGCCCTGGAGTTTCGCCGGCAGAATATCCGTCACCTGATCGTGACGACTGAAAACGGTGAGCTGCAGGGAATGCTGTCCCAGACGGATGTGGTTATGCATCAGAACGCTGAGTTTTTCCTCAGCATGACAGAGATAGATTCCCTGCTGCCGGTAAGGCATACGGTCACACTGGACCAGCAACAGATGTTCAGTGAAGCAGTGGCCCTGATGCGTGAGCACGGACAGGATGCCCTGGTTGTTACCGCCCGGGGTGAACCTGTGGGCATGCTGACCCAACGGGATCTGGTGCGTCTGATCGGTGAAGGTTACCGTGATCTTCCCCTGGCTGATGTGATGAGCACACCGCTGATCAGTGTGCCTCGCTCGATGAGTTTGCTGGCCACCCGTTCTCTGATGCAGAAACGCTGTATCCGCCATATTGGCGTAAATGATGATGCCGGAAAGTTCGCCGGGCTGATTTCTTTCGGCGATATTCTCAATAATATCGAGCAGACTTACGTTCGCCGCCTGCGCGCTGCACTGGCGAATCAATCCGCGGACCTGCAGGATGCCGCTCAGCAGCTGCACATGGCCCATACACTCATAGAGGCTTCCATGGACGGCATCATGGTGACTAATGATGACGGCATTATCGAGTCGATCAACCCGGCCTTCAGTATTCTTACCGGCTATTCAGAGTCGGAAGCACTTGGTCAGAAGGCAAGCCTGATCAGTTCCGGCAAGCATGATGCTGAGTTTTATCAGCAGATGTGGCATTACATTAATACCCAGGGCCAGTGGAAAGGTGAAATCTGGAACCGTCGTAAGAACGGCGAGGTATATCTGGAATGGCTGACCATTACCCGCATTCTGGAACCAAACAGTGGCCGTTCTCTGTATGCCGGTATTTTCAGTGACATTACCGAGCGTAAAAAGTCCGAGCAGATCATTGAAAACCTGGCTTATTATGATGCGCTGACCAAGCTGCCTAACCGACAATTGCTGTTTGACCGCCTGGATGTGGCGCTGGCCGGCGCACACCGTGACAGTTGTAACCTCGCTCTGTTGTTTATCGATCTGGATCACTTCAAGCGTATCAACGATACCCTGGGGCATACCATTGGCGATAAAGTCCTGATAGAAACCGCAGACAGGCTGAAGAATATTATCCGTGAAGGCGATACCCTTGCCCGTATCGGCGGCGATGAACTGATTTTGATGCTCACAGAAGTATCCGATGCGGACACTGTTGGCCGTGCGGTGCAGCGCATTTCAGAATGTCTGCAGCAGCCGGTGATTGTTGAGGATAATGAACTTTATGTCTCGGCCAGTATTGGCTGCGCAATTTATCCGGAAGATGGCGAAGACCGGGAAACTCTGCTTAAAAACGCCGATATAGCCATGTACCGCGCAAAACAGACTGGCCGCAATACGTTTCACTTCTACTCTTCAAAAATGGATGAGCTGTCTCATCTGCACCTTAAAATGGAAAGCCGCTTGAGAGGCGCGCTGGCCAATAATGAGTTGTTTTTGGAGTATCAGCCCAAACGGGCGCTGGACAGTGAGCGGATCGTCGGCGTAGAAGCCCTGCTTCGCTGGCAGGACAAAGAGCTGGGCCGGGTACCGCCGGATCAGTTTATACCCCTGGCAGAAGATCTGGGGCTGATTAATGAAATTGGCAGCTGGGTACTGGATCAGGCTGCACAGCAGTGTCAGCGCTGGCAGGCTCAGGGCATTGAAGATCTGCATGTATCAGTGAATGTTTCTGCGCTGCAGTTCAAGCAGCAGGCGGTGATTGGCCAGGTGGAAAAAGCCCTGAAGCACAGTCATTTGCAACCCAGCTTGCTGGACATAGAAATTACCGAAAGCTGCCTGTTGGAAGATCTCAAGTCTGTGAGCAGAAGCTTGCGGCATTTACGCAATCTGGGTTTAAGTATTTCGCTGGATGATTTCGGCACCGGCTTTTCCAGCCTCAGCATGCTGACACAGTTGCAGGTCGATTTTCTGAAGATCGACCGGAGTTTTATGCAGGGAATTCCGGGGGATCCGGACAGCGAGATGCTGGTCTCAACAATCATCCTGATGGCCAAAAACCTTGGCTTTAAAGTGGTTGCTGAAGGTGTTGAAACCGCTGAGCAGATGGCGTTTCTGAAAGATAAAGATTGTGATCAGATTCAGGGGTACTACTTCAGCAAACCGGTGAGTCCTGAACGTATCTTGGAAATGATGCTTCCGGTTCCGGCTGTTCAGGAATAATCACATGCGATTAAGGCCTGCTAATGTGCAGGCCTGCTTTCCTTCCGCAGAGCCCGCTTTCAGTTAAGCTGGCTTTGTTCCACCTGCTGTACTTCAGGCAGGCTGTAGTAGTCCCCTTTTGACTCACAGTGAATCTGGCTTTCAAGCACCAGACCGGTAGGCAGATCCAGTCCGCCTGCGAAAATGCTCACATAATCTTTGCCAAACCGCCGCCAGAAAAGGTTACTGCCACAGGTACCGCAGAAGCCTCTTTCTGCAGTCTCTGAAGAGGTAAACCATTTCAGGCTCTCACCGATAATGACAAGGTCAGCAGCCTGACACTGACTGGCCATCACATATGAGCCGCTGGTTTTCTGGCACTGCCGGCAATGGCAGGCAACTACCGGGCGGAGTGCCCCTCTAATCTCATAACTCACTTCACCACACAGGCAACTGCCCCGATGTTGTTCAGGCATTCGCTTAACTCCTCTGGGATAATTTTACGGGACAGCCTAGGTGATCCGGGTAACAGGGACAAACGACAATCTATGTCTCTATAGTTAAGTTATGCTTTTCTGTAAGAAGGCGCTCCTGTACGCTTTTGGTTCTCAGATCCCAACAGGTTTCGAACATGTCATCATTACCTCCCGTTGAGCAGCTGCGTTTTTTTGATGCCGCAGCCAGACGTCTCAGTTTTCAGAAAGCTGCGGATGAGCTTTGTGTCAGCCCTGCGGCGGTGAGTCAGAGAATCCGTGCCCTTGAGTCACTGCTGAATACCGAACTGTTTGTACGGCATACCCGCAGGGTGAGCCTGACCGAAGCGGGTGAAATGCTGGCCACCAAAACCCATCAGGCTTTTACGTTGCTGAACGAAGGCATTGCAGATATTAAACAGTTACAGGCCCGCTCTGTTTTTACCATCAGTACCACAACTACCTTTGCCGAACAGTTTCTGATGAGTCACATTGACCGGTTTCAGAATGCCTTTCCGGGTGTCGATACCCGGATACTTGTCTCAAACCATCTGGTGGACTTTCGCCAGGATCAGGTGGATGTCGCGGTGCGTCAGGGGCTCGGACGGTATCCGGGCTGTACCGCCCTACCTCTGGGGGCTGACCGGTATATTGCGGTTGCCAGCCCTGCGCTGACGGCTGATTTTTCCCGGGGAGAACCTGTCACGTTCATAACAGTGGACTGGCCCGCCCGTATAAAAGACTTCCCCCGCTGGAATGACTGGTTTGAATTACAAGGCATGACTTCTCCAGCCTGTGGGCGTCAGTTAAGCCTGCCTACCGAGGCGCTGGCAGTCCGGGCGGCGCTGAACGGTCAGGGAATTGCACTAATTCATACCGTGCATATACGTGAGGAACTGAGCGCCGGCGCACTGGTCCCCCTGCTCGGCGATACTCAGCAGCTTCTGGCGTCCCCCTATCGCTATTATCTTGTCTGGCCTGAGGGCACTGCCAATCCGATGGCTGAAGCGTTCAGTCACTGGCTGGCAGGCCAGCTTAACTGATCGAAAACTCCGATGGCTGCTGTGGGAAATTCCGTTTGTTGCCTCATGACCGGTTGCTGATACTGAACATGACCGGCAAGCAGTATGGCTGGTTCTGCAATCAGCACCAACGGAGACTACCCAGTGGAAGAGAATCTGGTTTTATCATCAATACCTGACAAACAACTCGCAGAAATGCACAGCTACCGGCTGGAAAGAATACGTCAGCAAATGCGTCTGCAAGACGTCAGTCTTTGTGTGCTGGCAAGCCCTGTGAGCCTGAGGTATGCGGTCAACTTTGTTGAATATCAGATGTTTCAGGCACATATTCCCACCGCGTATCTGTTCATTCCCCTTGAAGGACCGGTCACCCTGTTTGGTGCCAGCCAGCGGCATTACAGCCTGGTGGATGACTATTGCCCTTCCCGCTTTGTAACCCCGTTTGATGGCGGCGTAGATCTGACCGAAAACTGCCGCCAACTGGTGGCGGATATCGGTGTATTCATGGATAAGCACCGACTCTGTGACGGCGTGCTGGCACTGGAGCGGCTTTCACCGCTGATTTCCCAGCAGCTGGTGCATGAAGGGTTTCAGCTGGCAGATGCTGAATGTCTGGTGGAACAGGCGCGGATGATTAAACACCCTGTCGAGCTGGCCTGTATTGAGCAGTCCGTGGCAGTTGCCGAGTACGGCATTGCTCAGATGCAGCAGGCGTTGCGGCCGGGTATTACCGAGAACCAGCTCTGGTCGGTGCTGCATCAGGTGAATATTGCCCACGGCGGCGACTGGATTGAAGGCAAGATGCTGGCGTCCGGCCCCCGTACCAATCCCTGGTTGCAGGAAGCCACTAACCGGGTGATTCAGTCTGGCGAACTGGTGGCCTTTGATACGGATATGATCGGCCCCCACGGCTACCTGGCAGACATTTCTCGCACCTGGCTGTGCGGCGACTTGCCACCAAGTACTGAGCAGAAAGACGCCTACCGCCATGCCTGGGAAGAAATTCAGTACAACACTGAGTTGATTCGCCCCGGTGTCGGCTTTAATGAGCTGGCTGAACTGGCGTTTGCCCGGCAACAACAATACCGGGCACGTCGCTATGTCTGTGCATTTCATGGTGCGGGCCTGTCTGATGAGTACCCTAAGATCTATTACCCTGAAGACAGCCGGCATAACACTTATGATGATGTACTTCAGGAAAACATGGTGATGTGCGTAGAAAGTTATTCCGGCGCGGATAACGGCTGTGAAGGGGTTAAACTTGAACAGATGGTACGGGTAACGAAAGATGGCTGCGAAACCATCAGCCGTTACCCGTTTGAGGAGGTTTTACTCAGCTGAGTGGCCTGTCAGAGACTGAGAGACATCGCCGGCGTACCCAGCAGTGCGCTGTCAGGTATGACACCTAATCCTGCTCCTGCCGGCACTTTCAGCACACCGTTATTTATCACCACAGGGTTCTGACTATCGTAGTGCCCGTCAATATACGGGGCTGCAATCCAGCTGCCGGCAAACAGGTTGCCTGTCACCGTTGCACCAAGGTGCACGCAGCTAGCGGCAACCAGATCACCGCCCCAGCTGTCATCACAGGTCATGGGTAAGCCGGCAACCGCACAGATTTCTCGGGCGGTACGCATCTGGCTGATGCCCCCTATTCTGCTCTGTTTCATACCGAAGCCTTCAGCAGCGTTATCACGGACGGCGCGTAACAGGGCGTTCAGGTCGTCGATGACTTCATCCAGCCACAGCGGATGGTGCAGTTTCCCCCGGAGGTGCAGGCACTGTTCATAGGTCTGACACGGCTGCTCAAATATAAAGGGGATGTCACGGCAGGCTGCAGAAAGCTGTATAGCATCATTAACGTTCAGCCCACGGTTGGCATCAACCGCCAGTGCAGTGCCGGCCGTCAGTACTTCAGCTACCTTTTTAACGCAGGCGATATCTTCTTCCAGTGCGCGGCCACCCACTTTAAGCTGCAACCGGCAGTAACCTTCTGCCTGCTTCTTAACAGCGACGTTGGCAGCGTCTTCCGGGCTGCTCAGGCCGATGGCATAGTATGACGGAATGGTTTCCCGTACTGCGCCGCCCAGCAAATCACAGACCCTGCTGTTGTAAGCCTTGCCGCTGATATCCCAGCAGGCCATGTCGATGGCAGACTTAGCATACAGGCTGCCGCACAGGGCCTGATGCATACGGTGGTTTATCCGTTCCGTATGCAGTGGATTTTCACCCAGCAAATGGGGCGCGATCTCACCGATAGCGGCCCGTGCCCCGGCAGCATGCTGAGGCTGATAAGCGGGCCCCAGCGGACACACCTCTCCCCAGCCTTGCAGGCCTGTGTCTGTGGTGATGCGAACCAGGGTTGTATCCAGCTCAGTGAGGGTTTGCAGTGCCATTTTATAGGCAGGTCCCTGAATGGGCAGATCCTTTTGCCAGACATCGATTTGACGGATTTTCATATGTTCACTCCTGAATAACCGGATGCTCTGTCAGTTCAGCTGTCACGCTGGGGCAGTAATACCAGTTTGCCGGTAAAGCCTTTATCCAGGAATGCCTGCTGTGCTTCAACAATGGACTCCAGCGGATAGCGTTTGGCCACCAGAGGTTTTAGCTCGCCCTTTTCGATATAAGACACCAGATTTTCGAACACATGGCGGGGCTGGTAGGTGCAGCCGAAGAATGTCAGATCCTTGAGGTACAGGCTGCGTACATCCAGCTCAACCAGCGGCCCTGCAATTGCACCTGCTACCGCGTAACGGCCCCCCGGACGGAGAATATCCAGTAATTCAGGCCACTGATCACCGGCTACCAGATCCACCACGGCATCGAGGCTGTCTTTGCCGAGGACTTTGATCAGGTTGTCGCCCCGGTTAATGACTACTTCGGCCCCCAGCGCAAGCAGCTCATCTGCTTTAGCCGGGCTGCACACGGCAATAATCCGTGCACCACGACGTTTGGCCAGTTGCACGGCTGCAGATCCCACACCACCGGAAGCACCGGTGATCAGCACCCTTTCGCCGCTGCTCAGATTCATCCGGTCCAGCATGTTCTCTGCGGTTGAGTAAGCACAGGGAAAGGATGCCAGCTCAGCATCGGTCATAGAGCTTTTTACAGAGAAAGCTTCCCGGGACTGGGAAAGCGTATATTCCGCATAACCGCCGTCACATTCGGAGCCGTAGGTAAAGCATTCAAACGGGTTGTCGCTTCCCGGCGGTTGCTGCAGGTTGCGCACCAGAACACGCTCACCTATGCGTTCCGGTGAGACGCCTTCACCGACAGCAACGATTTCACCACAAACATCGCAGCCCTGAATCCGTGGCAGTTGCAGCGGAATACCGGACCATGAGGCATCGTCATCATTAATCTCATCAAACCCTTCACTGCCGCCGGCATTGGTATCACCGCTGACGGCTTTTGAATACCAGCCGATACGGGTGTTGATGTCGGTATTGTTAATCGCACTTGCCCCGACTTTTATCAGCACTTCCCCGGCCGCCGGTGCGGGTACAGGCACGTCCGTACGGTAACTGAGCTGATCAAAGCCACCGTGACCGGTTAACAGCACAGCAGCCATTGTTTGAGGTAATTCAGACTTGTTGCCAGACATCGGATTCTCCGCAAAGTTTTTATAATGAGTTCTTATGATTAGTTTTAACGCTTAGGTTGATAGTCAGCTTAAAAAACAGCTGTTATTCAGGCAAACAAATAATTTAGAATCTGTGATTCAGAAAAACTAAATAACGGTCCTGTTATGCTTCCTCTGCTTGATCTTGATTTGTTACGCACCTTTGCTGCTGTTGTACAGACCGGCGAGTTTAAAAAAGCCGCCGAAACCGTGCACCGTTCCCATGCCGCCGTCAGCATGCAAATCAAACGCCTTGAGGAACAGCTGGGCTGCCAGTTGATGCAACGGAATAATCAGGGAATCCGGCTGACGGAATCCGGTGAGATCCTGATGGGCTACTGCGAACAGTTCCTTAAGCTTAATGCAGCAACCTTCGGTGCGTTGGCGGAAACGCCGCTGGCCGGTAAGGTCCGTTTCGGTATTCCCACGGATTATGCCCAGGATTTTCTGCAGGACTTTCTGCCGGTACTGGCGGCTGAAATGCCTAATCTTGATGCCCGGATCGTCTGTGACCGCAGCCGCAACCTGCGCCAGATGCTGGCCGCAGGACAACTGGATATCGCCATTGTCGCCGGTGAAGAACAATACCGGGATGAACAGCTGATCTGGACGGAACGGTTACAGTGGTGTGGTTCATACGGGCATCAGTGCACGGAATCAAAGCCCCTGCCATTTGCCCTGCTGGAAGAAAACTGCATTGTCAGGGATCTGGCACTGCAACAGTTGCAGGCCTGTCAGATTCCCTATGAGCGGGTGTTCAGCAGTACCGTGCTGGAAAACATCGCTGCGGCGGTGGCTGCCGGCTTTGCAGTGTCTTTACTGCCGGAATCTTCGGTACGCTCTTCGACCGTTAAACCCCTTGACGACCCGCGGCTGGATAATAATCAGGTGCTGAAAATGAATATGATCTGCTCCTCGGCTATCGACCCGCGGATCAGCCAGCGACTGACAGAACGGCTAAGGGAAGCGGCCAGCCGGATTCTCAGTAAAACTGATGGTTAATTAGTTGCGCCGCTACCGAGGCCGAGTTTGTCCATTTTTGTATACAGGGTTGCCCTGGAAATCCCCAGTTGTCGGGCGGCATTGGCTTTATGGCCACGGTGATAGTTCAGGGCACTGATGATGGCCTGACGTTCGGCATCGGCAATGCTTTGTGCAAGAGGCCTGGGGACTTCGGCAACCGGCACCGGTACAGTTTCAGCGGGCAACTGCTTACTGGGTGGCAACACTGAGCTGAGAAATTCTGCTTCTATCACGGTATCGGTATGCATCACACAGGTACGTTCAAGCACATTGCGCAGCTCCCTGACGTTCCCTACCCAGCTCTGATGACGGAGCAGCTGCAGGGCAGCAAAACTCAGCTGTTTGGCGGGTATACCCAGGTTCAGGCAAATGTCATCAATGATGCTTTCACACAGTGACTCAATGTCTTCCAGCCGTTCCCTTAAGGGCGGTAGCTCGATCGGCATGGCATTCAGGCGATAATACAGGTCGGCCCGAAACTCCCCCTGCTCTACCATAGCGGCCAGATCCCGGCTGGTTGCTGCAATTACCCGTATGTCGATGGTCTGAATGTCATTGGACCCCAGAGCTGAAAATTCTTTTTCTTGCAGAACCCGCAATAGCTTGGCCTGAACGTTCAGAGGCATATCCCCGATTTCATCCAGAAACAGGCTGCCACCGTCTGCCAGTGCCAGTTTACCTTTCCGGCCGGCCTTGCTTGCACCCGTATAAGCACCGGCGACACTGCCGAAGAACTCCGCTTCGATCAGGTCATTCGGAATAGCCGCTACGTTTATGCTGACAAAAGGCGCGCTGCTGCGAGGTGATAAGTCATGTAATGCCCGGGCAAAGAGTTCTTTACCGGTGCCGGTTTCCCCGGTGAGCAATACAGATATATCAAACCGGGCGGCCTGGCGTACCTGCTTTTTTACATGGCCCATCACCGGGCTGTTACCGATAACACGGGACAGCCCGTAGCGGGGTCTGTCACTGTTTAGCTTGTCTTTTGCAGCCTGAAGTTCATCCTGTAACTTATTGTATTTATTGATTAATGGGTTGATGCTGTCGGTAGCAACAAAGCCAAACGCACCAATGATTTTATCGTTGTCGTCTTTCAGAGGGATAACGCTGATCACTACCCACTGGTCACTGATATACAGCAAATCCAGAAACACTGGCTGGCCGCTTTCTATCACAGAAGGCAACCGGCTGGTTGGGATAATCTCGCTGATATGCTTTCCGAGGGGTGACTCCTTCAGCCTGAGAAAATCAAAGTAGGCTTCACTGATCCAGACAATTACGCCCCGGGCATCGGTCGAAATGGAGTGCTGATAAAAGCTGTCGAATGACTGGCTGAGAAATGCCATCGCCCGCTTTTTGTGTGATGCCTGTTGTATGTCATCCCAAATCATAATTGTCAGCCCTGTGATTATTCTGTCTAGAATAATAAACACATATGTCTGAAAAGTCAGACAGTAAGTGTCTTGTTTTTCAGACATAAAACGCCTCTTTCCTGAGTCAAAAACTAATCCCTAACTAGAGTCTATTATAAATCAATGACTTATAGATCTGGCATAGAGACTGCAATAAAGACGTTAATAAAATTCGCGCTGAGGCTCAGCCCTCATGACCGGAAAACAGGCGGCTGTCTGCCGGTCACGCGCACAGAATAATAACGGAGACTCTCTATGCAGACGCGAACGGCCCTGGTAACCGGCTCAAGCAGCGGTATTGGTCTGGCATGCGCCCACCGGCTTGCAGCCAGCGGTATGAATATCATGCTTCACGGCCTTGAAGATGAAGCCTTTGGCCAGCAACTGTGCGAACAGTTCGCCCGGTACCCTGTTAAATGTGCTTATCATCCGGCAGATTTAAGTGACGTCAGCCAGCTGGAATCTCTGATAACAGCAACACTTGAGCATTTTGATACGCTGGATGTACTGGTAAACAATGCCGGAATCCAGTACACCGCCCCCACTGAGCAGTTCCCACCGGAAAAATGGGATCAGATCATTGCCATCAACCTGTCTGCCGCCTTTCATACCACGCGCCTGTGCCTGCCGCACTTTCAGCAGAAGGGTTTTGGCCGCATCGTCAATATTGCTTCCGTTCATGGCCTGGTAGCGTCCATTAATAAAGCCGCTTACTGCGCTGCCAAACATGGCCTGGTGGGCTTTACCAAGGTAGTTGCACTGGAAAACGCCGCCGCAGGCATTACGGCTAACTGTATTTGCCCTGGCTGGGTTGATACCCCTTTGCTTAATGATCAGATCGCAGCGATTGCCACTGAGAAAAACCGTTCTGCTGAACAGGCTAAGCATGATCTGGTGGTCGACAAACAAGCCTATCCGGATCTGATTAAACCGGATGCCATCGGCGACATGGTGGTATTTCTCTGCAGTGACTCTGCCCGTGGCATTAACGGTGCAGCCCTGCCGATCGACGGTGCCTGGAGCGCCCAGTAAGCCATTTTCTTCAGTTCAAGTGGAAATACGTTATACCCGGAATTTTTTAACGACATCATCTGATAAACAAGGAACCATCATGAAAAAAATAAAATCGATGTTCGCTGTATCACTGTTAACCGCCGCAATGGCTGCCGGCAGCACTGCTGCATCTGCCGCAGATAAAGTCCTGCTGAAAACGCCGATTGCATTCGGTTCTCACCTGCCTGCACTGGGTACACCTATTAAGTGGGTTTCGGAACAGCTTAAACTGATGAGTGATGGCTCAATTAAGATGAAAATCTATGAGCCGGGTAAACTGGTTGCTCCTAAAGAAATTCTCGATGCCGTATCTTCCGGTAAGGTGAATTCCGGCTACGCAACCGCCGGTTACTGGCAGGGTAAAATGCCTGCTGCAGCTCTCTTCTCGGCGGTGCCTTTTGGCCCGGAAGCCGGTGAATACATGGCCTGGCTGTACTACGGTAATGGCTTGAAACTGTATCAGGAAATGTATGACACCAACGGCTACAACGTAAAAGTCATTCCGTGTGCGATTATTTCGCCGGAAACCTCAGGCTGGTTCAGCAAAGAAATTAACAGCCCTGAAGACCTGAACGGTCTGAACATGCGTTTCTTCGGCCTGGGTGCTTCCGTGATGGAGAAACTGGGTGTATCTACGTCTCAGCTGCCGGGCGGTGAAATCTTCGGGGCACTTGAGAAAGGTGCGATTGATGCTTCTGAGTTCTCTCAGCCAGCCATCGACCAGCGTCTGGGCTTCCACAAGATCGTGAAGTACAACTACTTCCCTGGCTGGCACCAGCAGGCGACCATCTTTGAGTTGCTGGTGAACAAAGATGCCTGGGGCAAGCTGTCTGCCGGTCAGCAGGCCATTGTCGAAAATGCCTGTAAAGCCTCTATGACCAACGCCATTGCTGAAGGTGAATCCATGCAGTTTGAGGTGATGGCCAAAGCTCAGGAAAACGGTGTAAACATCCGTTACTGGAGCGATGACATGTTGAATACCTTCAATGAGAAATGGCTGGAAGTGGTGGCTGACAAAACCGCTGCGGACCCATTCTTCACTAAGGTCTGGGATGATCTGAGTACCTTCCGTAAAGGATACGATCTGTGGGAAGCAAACGCTTTCTTGCCACGCAAGACAAATTAGCCCCATACTGACTGAGTATCGTACAGTGCTTCAGCCCCGGCTGTTGCACTGTTTTTGTGCGATATCAGAACGGACATTCGACAATAACAATAAAGGATGCATCGGGTGAATGACGCAAACAATACACTGCCTCCAGTGGGGTTGTCAGACGGTATAGACCGGTTGATTCAGAAAGTCGGCGGGTTGATAGCCTGGGCTTATGTACTGCTGATTCTGGTTATTATGGCGCAGGTTATTCTGCGTAAAGGTTTTTCCAGCGGGCTGATTGTGCTGGAAGAGCTGCAATGGCATCTGTATGCCATCGGGGTGATGTTTGGCCTTGCCTACGCCCAGACCACCAATTCCCACATCCGTGTGGACCTCTTCTATACCGGCTTTCGTGCCCGGACCAAATACCTTGTCGAGATCTTCGGCATACTGTTTCTGTTACTGCCGTTTATTACGGTGATCTTTCTGCACAGTCTGGATTTCGTTGCTGACGCTTGGCGCATCAACGAACATTCTGAATCCCCTTCCGGCCTGCCCTGGCGCTGGCTGATTAAAGGTGTGATTCCCGTGAGTATGGCGATGCTTATTCTGGCGGCGTTGTCCCGCCTGTATCGCGATACCGTGTTGCTGTTCAGAGGGACTGATTAATGGAAATTAATGAAATTCTTGTCATTGCGATGTTCGTTTCATTCATCGCACTGTTATTCACCGGCATCCCGGTCGCCTGGGTACTGGGCGGCATCGGGGTTATCTTTGCCGGTATCGGCTACATTGCCGACACCTATTTTGACACCATTACCGGGCTGGACTATCTGACCCTCGGCCTGGTGGTGAACCGCCTCTGGAAGATCATGGATAACTGGATTCTGGTGGCCCTCCCCATGTTCATATTCATGGGCATCATGCTGGATAAATCCGGTGTGGCTGAGCGACTGATGAAGTCCATGCAGGAGCTGTTCGGTAACGTTCGTGGCGGTCTGGCCATCACGGTTACCGCGATCGGTATCATCTTGGCGGCCTCCACCGGCATCATCGGTGCATCGGTTGTGTTGTTAGCGGTGATGTCACTGCCATCCATGACCAAACAGGGTTATGCCATGCCGCTGGCACTGGGCACCATCGCCAGCGCCGGTACTCTGGGAATACTTATTCCGCCGAGCATCATGCTGGTAATCATGGCGGATCAGCTGGGTCTGTCCGTGGGTGACCTGTTCATGGGGGCTGTTTTTCCGGGCCTGATGCTGGGTGCTATGTACATTGCCTACATTCTGATTACCGGTTTCATCAAGCCTGAATCAGCCCCGCTGCCAGCTGATGCCAAACCGGTGACCATGGCCACCTTAGTTTCGGTTCTAAAGGCGGTTTTGCCAACATTAGCGCTGATCTTCGTGGTATTGGGGTCGATCTTCGCCGGTATTGCCACGCCAACTGAAGCCTCCGGTGTGGGAGCTTTCGGGGCCACCCTGCTGGCGATGTACAACCGTAAGTTCAGCTTTAAAGTGCTGAAGGAAGTCATGACCGGTACCTACAACACTACCGCGTACATTTTTGCGATCTTTATCGGTGCCACCTGTTTTGCGCTGGTGCTGCGCGAGCTAGGCGGTGATGAACTGATCGAATCCTTCCTGACCGGCCTGCCATTCGGCCCGTACGGCATTATCTTCTTTATCCTCGGGGTGATCTTCCTGCTGGGCTTCTTCCTGGACTGGATCGAAATCACTCTGATTATCCTGCCGCTGCTGGCGCCGGTGATTTCCGCTCTGGGGCTGGATATCAACGGTTACGGTGTGGTGGATAACCCGGAGCTGGTGTGGTTCGTGATGCTCGTCGCCATGGCGCTGCAAACCTCCTTCCTCACCCCGCCGGTGGGCTTCGCCCTGTTCTACCTGAAAGGGGTATGCCCGCCAAATGTAAAGATTACGGATATCTATAAAGGTGTGACGCCCTTTATCATTCTGCAGCTGACCGGCCTGTTAATCCTGGTGTTCTGGCCACAGCTGGTACTTTGGTTACCGGCTACTGCATACGGCTAAAAACGTGCTGGAGTAAGCGTGGGCGGCTGTATATACTCAGCCGCTTATGCCAGCAGTAACAGCAGCAGGAAACCCACTGTATGAGCGCGTTTGAAGTTAGCCGCTACCACGATGAATGGGGCCCCATTCATGTTCTCAGTGACAACGACAATATCTACCTGACCTTCGGAAACGGCGGTGAGCAAAGCGGTATGCAGGTAAATCAGCCTGACCGCCTGCTGTTCCAGTACACCCAGTGCATGATGCTGGCGTTATTAATGGCACCGGCTGCCCGGGGCGCAACTCTGCTGGGGTTAGGGGCTGGTTCACTGGCTAAAGCCCTGTTACTGGCCGATGACAATCTGCAGCTGACCGTTGTCGAGCTGCGGGAAAAGGTCGCACTGGCGGCCCGTGACTGGTTTTCTTTGCCGGATTCAACGCGGCTGACACTGCATATTGGTGATGCCTTTGAGCATATTCAGGCGCCACTGCTGCCGGCGGGTCAGCAGGATCTGCTATTCGTCGACCTTTATCTGGATAACGGCTTACAGGATCAGTTAGTTGATCCTGCCTTCCTAGAGGCCAGCTATGCGCATTTGCGCGATGAAGGTGTGATGGTCATCAACCTCTGGGATGAGGGTAAAGGAATCCTGCCCCTCTGCATGGATACCCTGCAGGAAGTGTTCGGTTCTCAGCCGTTACAGGTCAGCACCCAGGAAGGCAATGTGATTGTTTTTGTGGGCAAGGATATTCAGCTGGACCCCCACCCCCGCCGCCTGCAAACACAAGCCAAGAAGCTTGGCAGCCACCTTGATGTGCCGCTGCAGCGGTTACTGAACCGGCTGCAGGTTGTGGTTTAGCTTTTTGTCAGTAACGGTTTAAGGATTCCCGTCAGCTTTTTCAGCGCCTTTTCATAGCGCTCATCCTGCGGCGGGATCAGTACCAGCCTGATGTATTGTTTGAACCGCGGCGCCAGACTGAACACTTCACCCGGCAGGAAATCACAGCCCTGTTCACCGGCCTGTCGGCGTACTTCTGTTACATCCACATAATCCGGCAGCCGGATCCAAAGTGCATAACCGCCGCTGGGAGACGTTATCTCGATTGCACTGCCCAGTTCCGCAGACAGATATTCGCTGGCATCATTCAGAAAGGCTTTCATCTGGCCGCGCCAGTTGCGTAACTGGCTGGCATAACGGGAGCCGTTAAGATAATTCGCCAGGGCTTTCTGGCGAAAATACGGCCCGCTTATCTGGCTGATGGCAACCTGGGTCATATAGGCATCGCGGAACCGGCCCGGCAGGCACCAGCCAAGCCGTTCACTGTCGCCGACGATTTTAGAGATCGAACTGACCAGCATACACCAGCCGTCGGTGTCATAGCTGATAACCGGTCTTGGAAAGGCCTCTGAGAAATTCAGGGTGGCGCAAATATCGTCTTCAATCACCGGAATTTTCAGGTTGTTGGCCCACTGAGCAATGTCCCGTTTATAGTCATCGCTGATGGTCACCCCGGTGGGATTATGGCAGACAGGATTGATGATCAGTGCGGCAATTTCGCCACTGTGCATGACTGCTTTCAGGGACTCATAATCCGGCCCTGCCGGTGTCATAGGAATTTCCACCGCGTTGAGATTCAGTTGCCCCAGTAATGCCAGGTAGCCGGGAAATGCCGGCGTGGGCACAGCGACATTATCACCGGGCCGGCAGACAACCCGCAGCGCATGTTCCATGGCGTGCTGACAGCCACTGGTAATCTGTACCTGGGTTGGATTTACGTGAGTCTGGCGCTGGGAATACAGACGACACAGGGCTTCTCTTAATGGCAGATAACCCGCTGAGCTTTCCATCCCCCGTCTGGATGGCTGTAACAGCACCTTGTGATAGTGGCGCTGAAAGGAACGGAACATTTCCAGCTCCGGTGACAGCACCATGTTAATGAACTGTCCGTTGGACTGGCCATTGAGAATTGAGGCATCCAGCCATTTCTGTGCCTGGGGTGCCAGCCTGGGATCGGCTTTAAAGGGCTCAAACGGTCGGAAATGCTGGGCAGGCTGGGACTGAAAGTTGACCCGTGTGCCCTGCCGGGGTTGCCGGCTGATCAGGTCTTGCTGTTCAAGGGTATCCAGTACGCTGCGAATAGTGTTGATGCTGACATTATAATCCGCCGCCAACTGGCGTACAGCAGGTAAGCGGCTGCCATGGATGAGCTCGCCATTGCGGATTTTCTGTTCGATTAATCCGGCAATCTGTAAATACTGCGGCTGGCCGGTCTGTGTCTGAATCTGCGTCTGGGTGTTTCCGGTCATGATGTCCCGAAGCCTGTCACTGTGTGTGTTTGTAAAGCTTATCAGCCCGGCTGAGTATGCAAAGGGAAAAACTCTGTGTCCATTAATTATTAAGCTTTGTGTGTCTGTGTCCTTTGTTAGCTCTGCTCCTATACTGTTTGCTCATCCAATGCAGAGCCGGAAAATCTGATGTCTACAAATTTAGAGTTGCTGATGCCCTTCGTTCTGGTTGCTTACACCATGTGGGCGACGCCGGGGCCGAATAACATGATGCTGGTTTATTCCGGTGCGAAGTTCGGAGTGCGGGCTACCCTGCCGCATATTTTTGGCATTCTGGCCGGCACGGTACTGCTTAATTCACTGGCGGTGCTGGGGCTGAAACCTCTGATTGATACCTGGCCGCAAACCCTGCTGGTTCTGAAGGTTCTGGGTAGCGTATGGTTGTGTATGATCGGCTGGAAAATGGCAACAGCCCGGCAGTCCGGCGGTGACAGGCAGGTGGAAAAACCGATGCGTTTTGTCATGGCGGTATTATTCCAGTTCGCCAATCCGAAGGCGATCAGTGCCACTCTTGCGCTGGTCAGCCTGGTACTGGTGGCGATTGAGCAGAAACCTGAGCTGATCTGGCTGGTCTTGCTGATCATCCCGCCGCTGAGCTTTCTTTCGATTACCCCATGGGCCGTCGCGGGCCGGGCAATCCGCCGGTTTTTGTCAACGGAACTGCGCTGGAAGCTGTTTACCTGGACGACCGGCGGGCTGACGGCAGGATGCGCACTGTTTTTGTGGATCTGAGCATTTCATTAAATACCACCGCGGGCTGATGCTCGCGGGATACAGAACTGTTATAGCAAGTGGATTAATCAGAACTTTACAGATTGCTAATATTCACGTTTAGTCATTTTTCATATGAACTATCTGTAACGATCGCCCAGTTTGTCACTGATGAAATCGATAAAGCAGCGCACTTTTAGCGGTAAGTAACGGCTTTGCGGGTAAACGATGTTAATCGGCATATGATCAGTTTCATACTCGCTGAGCAGCTGTACCAGTTCTCCTTTCCGCAGGTGTTCATCCACCATCCATACCGGGATCTGAGTGATCCCCTGTCCGGCCAGCACCAGTGCCAAATTGGTCTCGCCGCTGTTACTGCGAAATGTACCGGATACCGCGACCGTCTGGTCTGATCCGTCTTTACTGAAGTGCCAGTTATTGAGGAATTTATTCAGGCTGTAGACGATGCAGTCATGACTTTTTAAGTCAGCCGGCGACACCGGTATTCCCCTATCGGACAGATACGTCGGGGATGCCACCAGTATTAGCGGGTTATCAAACAGCGGTTTGGCGATCAGGGATGAGTCTTCCAGCTTACGGGCTCTGATCGCCACATCGATTCCTTCTGAGATTAGGTCCAGGTGTCTTTCTTCTAGTGGCATATCGATTTTGATGTCCGGGTACTGTGCCAGGAATTCAGGCAGTAAAGGTGCCAGCACGAGGCGGGCAAACGGGACCGGTGCTGTAATCCGTAACAAGCCTTTCGGTGATGTTGTCCGGGCGCGCACCGACGCTTCCATTTCATCTATTTCGCCCAGTACGCTCAGGCACTGCTCAAAATAATGACTGCCGGCTTCCGTGAGGGACTGTTCCCTGCTACTGCGGTTGATCAGTTTCACACCGAGTTTCTGTTCCAGTGCCGCTACTTTTTTACTGGCAGTGGCCTGGGTACTGTTTTCTTCCCGTGCCGCTGCGGAAAAACTGCCCAGTTGAATAACCCTAACAAAGATTCGCATTGCCGTTAGCTGATCCATAACAGTGCTCTTAACTAATATTCGTATTTGGAATAGAAGCTATGAAGTTTAACTGGATTCTATTCGGTTTTCCTCACGGATAAGATTGCAAATTATCCGCTGTGTCATCCTGACCAGCATAAATAACAATCCTGTTCAGAGGTTTTCATGACAGCCATTACCCATACTCAGGCAGATATCCGCGCAGCAATGGATCATCTGATCGACCGTGCCACTCACTTCGACACAGAAGCGCTGTACAGCATTTATCACGATGACTTCCATACCACACTGGTCATGCCGGACAGTCAGGTACAAACCTACGACAAACAGGCCTTTATTGATCATTTTGAAGAGCAGGCCAAACAGAACCCCACCCCGCTAAATCCCTGGGCAGACTGGCATGACTTTCACATCCTGGGTGACAGTGCCGTGTGCGTGCTCAGCAGGATACACAGCGGCATGAACGGCGAAGAGATGAAGCTTCTGTGCAATATAGAATTGCGCTTTGAAGACAACCGCTGGCAGATACTGCGGGAGCAGATCTTCTTGCGTCCGCTGTCAGAGGGTTGAGGTTGTTTAAGGACCGTTAAAAAAGCAGCCCGGGGGCTGCTTTGGCATTGCTAAGTGTAGCTATTAAAACTGAGCTGTCAGGCCGGATCAGGCCGTGGCGTCTTGTTAGTAGAGGGTGGCAACTGTGGCAGTTTAAAGCTTGGCTGGTCGCCGGTGAGGGTTTTCAGGAAGGCAACTATCTCATCGGTTTCTTCCGGCTTCAGAGCTTTACCCAGCTGCAGTTCAGCCATGATGTTGACGGCTTCTTCAAGGGTCCAGATGGCACCGTCGTGGAAGTACGGATAGGTCAGTTCGACATTGCGCAGTGTCGGCACTTTGAACTTGAAACGGTCAATTTCCTGGCCGGTTACCGCTGACAGCCCTGCCGCCGGGTTATCGGTTTTATAGGGTTTTACCAGTCCCATTTTCTGAAATGAGTTTCCGCCTACCGCCTCGCCGTTATGGCAGGCAGTACAGCCTGTGGCTTTGAAGCGCTCATACCCTGCTTTGGCGATATCTGAAATGGCATCGTTTTCTCCTTTAAGATACCGGTCGAACGGTGCATTCGGTGTTACCAGGGTTTCCTCGAATGCAGCAATGGCATCGGTGACTTGATCAATGACGATGGCGTCCGTGTTGTAAACCGTTTTGAAAGACGCTTTGTACTGCGGAATTGTATCCAGCACCTCAACTGCCAGTTGGTGACTGAAACCCATTTCTATCGGGTTGGCGATCGGTCCTCCGGCTTGCTCCTGTAAATCTTTGGCCCGGCCATCCCAGAACTGGGCAATGTTAAGGCTGCTGTTCAGTACCGTGGGTGCGTTGATCGGCCCGAGTGTCCAGTTATGGCCTATGGATGTAGGCATGTTGTCGGTCCCACCCATGCTGAGGTTGTGGCATGAGTTACAGGATATAAAGCCGGATTTTGACAGTCTTGGGTCAAAATACAGCTGCTTTCCCAGTTCCACTTTTGCCGGGCTTTTTACTGTATAGGGTTCGACAGGTTGGATAGGTTCACTGGCCATTACAGGAAATACGGTCAGAAGGCCCAACAGGGCCAGACCAGAACGTTGTTTCATGGTATAAATCTCCGTTGTGAGCCCGCAGTCTGGCTGAATCACCGGCACAGCCTGCCAGTTGAGACGGTGATTCGGTCGTCTGCGCGGTTCCGTTTTATTCAGCCTTAGCGGATTCAAAGGCTGAATTGCTTCTTTACCGTTACCGGTACCGGCAGAGTAGAGCTTCAGCACAAACGGGATTCTGACCTGTATCAATGATCTTAATTAGCTTTATCTATGTGATTCATAGGCAATTTTTATCTGCTGTTTCTTTGGCTGTCACACCTTAAACCAGTGCCGCGCACTTCTCCCTGAGCATCTCCCGGAATGCAATCACTGCGGGGGTTACCTGCTTTCTGCCCGGGCACAGGAGATACAGTTCTACGGGCGGTGACTGATAGTCTTCAAACAGGGTGACTAGGTTGCCCTGTCTGATATCTGCCGCCACATCAATCTGTGAGCGATAGGCAATGCCCTTTCCGGCCACCGCCCAGCGGCGGACGATATCCGTATCATTGCTGATTCGGTTACTGCTGACTTTTATCCGGTGTTTGCCGGTTTCACCGCTATATTCCCAGTGATTAAACAGCCGGCCGTCCAGCCGGTACAGCAGGCAGTTATGATCTTTAAGCTCATCAGGATGTGCCGGTACGCCCGCGTCTGCCAGATACTCAGGCGATGCGCAGGTAATGCGCTTCAGGGTGGCGATATGGAAAGACACCATGGTGGAGTCCTGGGGTTTACCGTAACGCAGGGCAACGTCTACCTGATCCTGGAAGAAGTTGGACAGGCTGTCACTCACATTCAGATCAATACTCAGTGCCGGATACTGTTCCATCATTTCATCTACCCAGCCCAACACCAGGTTACGGCCAAGATCAGATGAGACGGAAAACCGCAGGTTGCCACTGATGTCATTTAAGTTGCTGTGGGCGGCTGCCATGCCCTGTGCCAGGGTTTCCAGCGCCTGCCGGCAGTGAAACAGGAATTTCTCGCCGGCGGCGGTAATCCTCAGTTGCCGGGTGGTACGGATAAACAGCTGTACATCCAGCTGGGCTTCCAACCGGCGCAACCCCAGACTGGCGGCTGCGGTGGTAATGCCCAGTTGTCTGGCGGATTCAGTGATGCTGCCGGTTTCTGCAATGCGGATAAACAGGGTCAGGTCAGAGATGTTCATTATTAAATTTTATTTAATAGTGTTTGTTTGATTGGTGCGTTTTTAGTTTAGATAAGTTCATCAATAATGTCTCCATCAGTCAGGCGCTTTAGTCAGGCGTTTAAGTTAAGAGCCTGAGTTTTCAGAGCCTGTGCGCCCTTATAAAACATGAGAAGACACCATGAATACACAGACCGGATCAGCCCCACAGTTAAGTGATGCCATACAGCTGCCCAGCGGTGCAGTACTTAAGAACAGAATTGTTAAGTCTGCGATGTCAGACTCACTGGGTGACGGTACGGGTAACCCCACCGCTGCACAGATCCGGCTTTATGAGCGCTGGGCTCAGGGTGGCCTGGCGCTGTCAGTGATTGGCGAGGTGCAGTCTGATCCGCGCTATCCGGAAAAGCCCGGTAATCTCATGCTATGGGAACAGTCTGATAAGGACAGCCTGCGGGAGTTGACCGCCCGGGCATCGGTTAATGGTGCGCATATCTGGCCCCAGCTGGGTCATGGCGGTGCGTTGTCACATGCGCCGGTGTATCAGCCTAAAGGGCCTTCTGCGCTACACATCGGTGATTTTAAGTGTGACGGTATGACCCTGGAAGAGGTTCTGGCCTTACCTGAAACCTATGCCCGTTCAGCGGCATTGGCTAAAGAGGTTGGCTTTACCGGTGTGCAGATCCATGCCGGCCACGGTTTTCTGCTCAGTCAGTTCCTGTCGCCGTTGTTTAATCGCCGGGATGATCAGTACGGCGGCTCTGTTGCTGCACGGGCGCGGATTGTGACGGAGATTATTACAGCAGTACGTGAAGCGCTCGGCTCCTCCTTCCCTATTGGCATCAAGATTAACACCTCGGATTTGCTTGAAGGAGGCCTGACCCAACAGGACGCACTGCAAACCATTAAGCTGCTGGATGAAACATCCCTCGACCTCATCGAGCTGAGCGGCGGTACCTATTTTCCAGGTGCAAAGTCCAGTTCGGACAGTGCAGCTAAAGGCCCCTACTACCTTGAGTTTGCAGCGCAGGCACGGCAAGTAACAGATATTCCCCTGATGGTTACCGGTGGCTTTAAATCCCGGGAAGAAGCTGCTGATGCACTGTCCAGCAGCAGTACTGACCTGATTGGTGTGGCGCGGGCCACTATTCTTAATCCGACGCTGGCCCGTGACTGGCAGGAAGGTAAAGGTAATCCGGTGTTTCCCCGCTTCGAAACAAATCCACCCGGCGGCATAACCGCCTGGTACACCCTGCTGCTGACAGCGCTGGCGAATGACGAAGAGGCTGACTTTGAGCTGGATTTGCCCACGGCATTGCGTATTTATGAGGAGCGGGATGCCCTTAAAACTGCGCGCTGGAAAGATGCTTTCTGGCTGGGGTAAGTGCACAGCCCTCCGTCAGGTTGTCCCGGACGGAGGGCGTAACAGGAAAGAAACGTTATTTCTTCTGTTTACTGAGCGCCGCTGACAGTGCGATATCACCGTTACCGGTATAGCCCTGGCTGCGGGACTCAATGTGCGGTAGTTCGTACAGGTAATTCACCATCAACCCCAGAGATTGCTGCAGGCCCTTCTCTGACTGGTCAGCCATCCAGTTGATCCGGGCCAGCTGTGCACCATTGGTCAGATGGAAGTGTGCCACCGGATCCCTGACAAACGGCGCATACCGGGGATGCTTCGCTTCAGTGAAGTACGCAAGCGCCAGCGGTTCAATCTGTTCTCTCAACGCTTCACGCTCGGTCTGATCCGCCTGTACCAGCTGTTTTCTCAGTTCCTCAGAGTTGCTGCTGAAGGCCAGCGTCTGCTGTTCTTCTTCGCTGAGGTTATCCAGCCACTGGGTAAAGTCCGGCACCGGTGAGAGGGTCGCAAACTGCTTCAGTTGCGGGAAGTCATGCTGCAGCTGGTTTACTACCCGTTTGATCAGGAAGTTACCCAGGCTGATGCCCCGCAGGCCCTTCTGGGTATTGGAAATCGAATAGAAGATTGCACTGTCTGCCTGGTTCAGATCCGCCAGTGGCGCATCTTCATCCAGCAGGGTCTGAACGTTTCCGGCCAGCCCTTCAACCAGTGCCACTTCCACGAAGATCAGTGGTTCGTTCGGCATGTTCGGATGGAAGAATGCAAAGCAGCGACGGTCTGAATCCAGACGGTTTTTCAGGTCGTTCCAGCTTTGTATTTCGTGTACCGCCTCATACTCGATGAGCTTCTCAAGAAGGTCGGCCCCTGAGTGCCAAGTGATCTCTTCCAGTTGTAATAAACCTACGTCAAACCAACTGGTTAGGAGACGTTTTAAATCTTCTTTCAGAGGTTTTAAGTGGGGATGCTGGCGGCTCAGTTTCAGGAGTTCGGCACGCATATCCACCAGGAATTTAACCCCTTCCGGCAGCTCATTGAACTGACGCAAAAGTACCATTCTTGGCGGTTCCAGTTGGTGGCGAAGCTTGCGGGTCAGTGCCGGGCGGCTGTCACTGTCGGCGGCCTGCCAGGCTTGCATCAGTTCACTTAACTGCTGTTCCTGAATATCGTATTTCTGGCATAACAGAGTGAAGAATGTCACCCGGCCGGTTTCATTCAGTTCCAGATAACAGCGACCAAGTTGCGCGGTGCGGTTACGGGCGGCCACGTCCCCCGCTCCGTCGATACAGGCATCGATCCAGGTGAGCAGTTGTTCGTGGTCGGAGCTTTCCAGATCCGGGGTCAGCGTCAGGCTGTCCAGAGCGTCTTTATTCCCTAATGCTTCCCGCCAGAGAGGCATCAGGTGTTGGATGGTTTTTTGCCAGAGGCTGCTTGGATTATCGAGCACGGGCAGATCCTTATTCAGCCGGTTTCAGTTGATCGCGTAATGCGTGTTTCTGAATTTTACCGGTGGCTGTTTTCGGCAGCGGGCCAAAAATTACCCGCTTTGGTCGCTTAAAGCGTGCCATGTGAGTGCTACAGAAATCAATTAATTCTGCTTCAGTAACAGGTTCTGCGCCCTTCACTTCCACAAAGGCACAGGGCACTTCACCCCAGGTTTCATCGGGCATGGCAACTACGGCTGCTTCACCCACCGCTGGGTGTTTGTAGAGGGTATTCTCCACTTCTACCGAGGATATGTTCTCCCCGCCGGAGATGATCAGATCCTTGGAACGGTCTTTAATCTGGATGTAACCGTCCGGATGAACTACCGCCAGATCCCCGCTATGGAACCAGCCATCAGCAAAGGCTTCAGCGGTGGCTTCAGGGTTATTCAGATAGCCTTTCATGCAGGTATTACCCCGTATAAGGATTTCGCCGATGCTGCTGCCATCAGCCGGTACCTGTAATCCTGTATCGGTATCCTGAACGATCACTGCTTCTGTCATGGGGAAGCGCACGCCTTGCCGGGATTTAAGCTCTGCCTGACGGCTGTTGTCCTCAGCTTCCCAGCTTTGCTGTGGCGCAGCCTGGAGAATATGGCCGTAGGTTTCAGTCAGCCCGTAAACGTGCATCACATCAAAGCCGAACTCGGTCATGCGGGCCAAAACCTGTGCCGGTGGCGGTGCGCCGGCGGTCATCACTTTAATGCTGCGGTCAAAACGGATCTGCTGTTCTTCCGGGGCATTAGCCAGCATATTCAGAATAATCGGCGCGCCGCCAAAATGGCTTACCCGATGTTCGTCAACCAGGCGAAACAGTAAGCCAGGCTCAAATGCCCGCATACAGATAACCGTGCCGGTAACCGCGGCCATGGTCCAGGCATGCCCCCAGCCGTTACAGTGAAACATGGGTACACAGTACAGGTATCGGGGGTGATTCGGCAGGTTCCAGCCGATCACGGTGCCCATACTCATCAGATAAGAGCCCCGGTGGTGATAGACCCCCCCTTTTGGTCTGCCGGTGGTACCGGAGGTGTAGTTCAGGGCAATGGCCTGCCATTCGTCTTCTGGTGGCTGCCAGCTAAAGTCCGGATTGCCGCTGCTGATCAGAGATTCATAACTGTGGTGTGGGATCTCGACATCCGGGCGTTCGCCGGCTGCCGGGTCATCTATGACCACCAATTGCGGACGGCTTTCGGCGAATTCCAGCGCGGCTTTATAAACGGGATACAGTTGCCGGTCGACGATGGCGACCCGCACCTTTCCGTGGTCAAGAATATACCCCACGGTTTCGGCATCCAGCCGGGTGTTAATGGTGTTGATCACCCCGCCGGTCATCGGTACAGAAAAGTGTGACTCGAACATCTCCGGGGTATTAAAGGCCAGTACTGCCACTGTATCCCCCAGACCGACACCCATTTCAGCCAGTGAGGATGCCATTCGGTTGCACCGTTGGCGGACGTCCTGCCAGCTGTAACGGCGCTCACCGTAGATAACCGCTTCGTAATCAGGATAGACATCTGCACTGCGGTGCAGGAAGGATATTGGGGACAGGCCAACATAGTTTGCCGCATTCATGTTCAGCGCCTGATAATCTGAATGCATGGTTGTACTCCTTATTCTTATTCTGGTCCGGACTCCGGCGACGGTTTAACCCGCCGCCGGAATCCTGCGGTTTCATACCATCAGTTGCGGATGCTGCTGCCGCTGCCCAGCATGCTGTCGATTCGCGCACGGGTTTCCGGTGTTTTAACCAGTCTCAGGAATGCCCGGCGTTCAGCATCAAACAGGTCCTGCTCGGTGTGAACGGTACCGGCTGCACACTGGCCACCGGTGAGAATGCCTGCAATCTCAGTGCCGACGACCACATCATGGGGGTACAGCAGCCCATCTTCGCGGGCCTGATGCAGCCAGTCACACATCTGGGTATAGAGTGGCTCACCGGCCAGTGCGACCGGTTCACGGGCCGGAGCTTTCTCAACCTGATCCAGTGCATTGAGGGCATGATTTAGCAGGCGATCCCGGTTCATCAGCCACTGGTCCTGCTCCCGCAGCATGGCCAGTTTTTGACTGATGATGGGTGATGTGCCGGTACGGCCGTAGCCCAGATTCATGAACGCTTTCCAGCTGGCCTTTTCGATATCGCCGAACTTAGTCAGATTGCGGTACAGGGTTTCCTTAACCCCGCCGCCGCCGGGAACAACACCCACCAGAGACTCAACAAGCCCGGTAACGGAGTTCGCATGGCAGATAACCTGATCCGCATGCAGCACTACTTCAAAACCACCACCGATAGACAGGCCGGATGGCGCAGCGACTACCGGTACCGGGCTGTTACGCATGGCCAGCACAACCTGCTGGAAGTGATTGAGGAAGTGATCCAGACCTTCATAGTCTTCCGCCTGATAGAAACTCTGCACCGCGCCCAGGTTCACACCGCAGGAGAAATGCTGGGCATCATTGTGAACGATAACGCCACGTAAACCACGGGCTGCGGCTTGCTGCAGGGCATCTTCCAGAATGGCCATTGAATCGCCATCCAGCGCATTGGCCTTGCTGTGGAATTCCACAATGGCGGCGTCATCGACAATAAACCAGCTGGCAACAGCATTGCTTTTCTGTGGTTCCAGCGTACGGCGCAGCTCAGAGAAGCGCAGCACCCCTTCGGCCCGCTGAATCGGCGGATAACTGCCGTCTGCCCGGCGGGCACAGAGCTGATTCCCGGTAACCCGGTAAAACTGATCACCACGGGTTTGCTGTAGCAATGCAGGTACCGGGCGGCCTTCAGACTCAAGGCGGCTGACAAAACGTTCGGTGCCAATCTGATCCAGCAGCTCAAACGGCCCCTGTACCCAGTTGTAGCCCAGTTTCATGGCATCATCGATCGGGACAATATTGTCCCCCACTTCCGGGATCAGTGAAGCGGCATAACACAGGGTACGTGAGAGCACCTGCCAGGCGTATTCTCCGTAGCGGCTGTCATCATCCAACAGCACCTGTACGCCCTGCGCTTCAGCCTGAAGTGCCAGTGGCAGTTCCAGACGTGTGTAGGGCTGGTATTCATTGTTACTGAGGTCAAGAACTTCGCGATTGGTGATATCCGGGTTATCAGTTGGTACATCGCGGAAGAAGCCCTGACCATTCTTGTTGCCGGTCTGGCCGTTGGCTATCATGGTGGTCATCAACGGGATTTCAGCCGCCACCGTATGGAAGTCATCTTCCGCAGGCAGAATATTCACCAGGCTCTTAACCACGTCAGACATCAGGTCGATGCCGATCAGATCATACAGGCCGAACACACCGGTTTTAGGAATGCCCATAGGACGGCCAAACAGCGCATCCGCTTCCGCCGGGCTCAGGCCCATTTCAAATGCCGTGTGTAACGCACACTGGATGGCATAGACACCAACCCGGTTACCCAGAAAGCCCGGGGTATCGGCACAGTGCACCACCCCTTTACCCAGTTGCTGATCACAGAAGGCATCCAGTTGTTCCATGACGTCATCACGGGTCTGTTCGCCGCGAACCAGTTCCAGCAGGCGCATGAAACGTACCGGGTTAAAGAAATGGGTAATAGCAAAACGCTCACAGAAAGACTGCGGCATACCCTGTGTCAGTAAGCTGATGGGAATCGTCGAGGTGTTGGAGGTAATGATGGCATCATCACGGCAAACATCATTGATACGGCGATACAGGTCCTGCTTAATATCCAACCGTTCTACCACCGCTTCAGCGATCCAGTCGCAGTCCGCTAACTGATCAAAATCATCCCGGATGTTGCCCAGATGAATGTTCTCCGCCGCAGCATCGCTCATCAGGCCCGGTGCGTCCGGGTCCTGCAGGCGTTCCATGCCCCGTTCAGCCAGGGCATTAACACGTTCGCCTTCTGAGGCCAGATCCAACAGCCAGACTTCAATACCCGCATTGGCAACCTGTCCGGCAATGCCAGCACCCATGGTACCGGCACCGATAACGGCAACTTTTTTGAATGTAGATGTAGACATAATGGGTTCTCTTATTCGGTTACCGGCAGTTAAAGACGGGTAAAAAACTGTTTCATGGCATCGAGACAGGCTTTGGGGGCCTCAATCGGTAGCATATGGCCCGATTCAATCCGGATAGCTTCGGTATTCAGCAGTTTTGCCAGCTCAAGCCCGGTTTTATAGGGGGTCATACGGTCCTGTCCGGCCAGAATGACCTTCGCCGGGCAGCTGATTTCTGCTGCCCGCTCAGTACCTGATGTGTATTCATTACAGGCCTGCAGGTCTTCTGCCAGCGGATTAGCCGCCATAATCTGACGGCCAACGGCAATGGGTTGTACCCCGGGAACCGCGCTGTAGCCCATTTGTGTGGCTTGGCCAAAGCCCCACTGCAGCATCATATCGGCGGCCTTCATCGGTGCTTCTCTGGCTGTGTCGATTAATGCCGGATTCACCGGTATAGCCGCGGCGGTACCAATCGCTGTCAGCGAGAGCAGCCTTGATTGCAGCCGCGGTGCTGCTTCCAGTGCCACCAGAAAGCCCTGGGAATGCCCCACCAGATGCAACTGTTGCACACCGGCAGCTTCCAGTGCGTCAATCAGCCAGTCGGCCATGGCTTCAATGCTGGTCAGCGGTTCACCGGCTGACAGGCTGTGGCCGGGGAAATCCGGCGCGAAGACACTGTAGCCATGAAAGGCAAACCAGCGGGCCTGCAGCGCCCAGCATCGGTGATCCAGCCCGCTGCCGTGAAGAAAGACCACGCATGGCAGTTCGGGATTAAACGTTTTACCGCCGGTGGCAATGAATACGTCCTGATTGTTTACGGAAATCCGCATCTTATGCCTCCTGCTGCTTTTGCCATGCTTTATCAGCGGCTTTAAGCCCCTGAGAGAAATCAGCACAGATATCACGGATGGATTCAATGCCCACGGATACCCGGATCATATCCGGACCAATGCCTGCTTTAATCATGGCTTCATCGTCCAGCCGTGAGTGGGTAGTACTGGCCGGATGAAGCACTAGCGTCCGTGCATCGCCCACATTGGCAAGGTTGGAAGAAAGCTGAAGTGCATCGATAAACGCAGCCCCACAGGCTCTGCCGCCCTTCACGCCGAAGCACAGCATGGAGCCGGCTCCGTTCGGAAACAGTTGTGAAGCAATTTCATGGGTGGGGTTGGATTCAAGATCCGGATGATTTACCCAGGCAACGTTATCCTGCTGCTGCAGCCATTCTGTGAGTTGTCTGGCGTTTTCAACGTGCTGTTTCATCCGCAGGTTGAGGGTTTCAATGCCCTGTAATAACAGGAAGGCGTTGTGCGGGCTCATGGCCGCGCCGAAATCACGCATGGCTTCTGCGCGGATACGCATGGTAAGCGCTGCGGGGCCAAATTCTTCCCAGAAGTTAATGCCGTGGAAAGGCTCATAAGGCTCGGTCAGCGTCGGGAAGCGGCCACTGGCAGCCCAGTCGAATTTGCCGCCGTCGACAATCGCACCGCCAATGGCCGTACCGTGGCCACCGATCCATTTAGTCAGGGAGTGCACCACCACATCTGCACCGTGTTCCAGTGGCCTGCACAGGCTAGGGGTTGCAAAGGTAGCATCCACAACCAGTGGTATGCCATGCTGATGCGCTACATCAGAGATTGAAGGCAGATCGGATACTTCCAGCCCCGGGTTACCGATGGACTCACAGAACACCAGTTTAGTATTGCTCTGAATCGCACCGGCGACCGCCTGGCTGTCGTTAATATCAACGAAGGTAACATCAATCGCGAACCGTTTAAGGGTATGTTTCAGCAAGGTGACTGTGGAGCCGTAAATCTGCCCGGCGCTGACAATATGATCCCCGGCGGAACACAGGGATACAAAGGTGACGAACAGTGCACTCATGCCAGAAGCGGTACAGACAGCGCCGGTGCCCCCTTCCAGTGCTGCAACCCGCTGTTCCAGCACGGCAACGGTGGGGTTGGTAATGCGGCTGTAAATATGACCGCCCTGTTCGACGTTAAACAGCGCCGATGCGGCATCGACACTTTCGAATACATAGGAGGTTGTCTGATAAATGGGAACGGCGCGCGAACCATGTTCCGGTTCAGGCTGATAGCCGGCATGCAGGGCGATTGTGTCAGCCCCCAGATACGACGATCGGTTGTTTTGCTTACTCATTAAACTGGCTTCCCTGTAACTGACTCAGACTGACCCGCCTCATGAGCAGTCAGTCCTAAGTCGTTAAAATTAAATGGCAATCCGCTCAATACTACGGGCTGAGCGCCGCTGTCGCTATTCACCGTTAGGCTCACACCTTCATCCATCCCTGCCGGGTTGCAACGGGCGAAGGCCAGTGTCACACCATACTTCGGTGACCATGCCCATGAGGTGATCTCACCGACACAAAGCTCCTCCATATACACCCCGGTAGCGGTAAAGCTGTGCTTGCCCTGGCATACCAGACCCACTAACTGATGTCGCGGTGTACTGTTGCGCAGGGCTTCAATGCTCAGGCTGTTAATGTCTGCACTAAGGCTGACATATTTATCCAGGCCGCATTCCAGCGGCGTGTCGGAATAATCCATATCGTTGCCGAACGACAATAAGCCACTTTCGATGCGTTCAATCAGATTCGGGCAACCCGGAGCTACCTGAAGGTCTTCCCCGGCACTGAACAGATCATCCCAGAGCATGCAGCCAAGTTCTGCATCGTTGACGTAGATTTCAAAACCGCCCTGCTTGCTCCAGCCGGAACGGGCAACCACCATATCGGTATCCCGGTAGTTCAGATGACGGTACTGGAAGAAACGGATATCCTTAACTTCTTCACCGAATACCCGGGCCATCAGTTCTTCTGCTTTCGGCCCCTGTACCGCCAGTGGCCAGACATCCGGTTCACAGACCTTCACATCTAACTGCATGCCGGTTGCGATGCCTTTTGCCCAGAGCTTTACATCGCTGTCTGCAATGGATAGCCACCAGTGGTCATCACTGTGCTTGATCGCTATGGGATCATTAATCAGCATGCCCTTTTCATCACACAGCGGCAGGTAAAAACACTGCCCTGCGCGGGCATTACTCAGATCCCGCGGAGTCATCAGTTGGATCAGTTTCTGAGCATCCGGGCCGGTAATCTCCACCTGACGTTCACAGGAAACGTCCCACACCTGTACGTGTTCGCACAGGTGCCAGTAATCTTCTTCAATGCCCTGAAAGGCAGTTGGCAACAACATGTGGTTATAAACGGTGTAAGCCTGAACTCCCATGGCTTCGACACGGCTGGTAAAAGGCGTACTGCGGGTACGTCGGGATACGGCTAGCGCTGGCATCATGGCTGCGTCCTGAATATAGAATATTATTGTTGGTTTATAGTAAGTAACTTCCCTAATAGTAGTCGCGTGCCACTGAAGGCCTCAAACGAATAAGTTAAACCCTGAGACCCTGTTTTAGTTATGGGTAGATAATTATGGGAATGCTAACTCAGGCTAAACGGTGTGGCTAGACGGTTATGGAGGATGTTTTGGGTTGGGTGGTTTTCGGATGGAAAGTTGCGGCCAATGGGCTTTTTTAAATGAGATGGTATGTGTAATTAATCTAGTTGGATGAGTGAGTGAGGAGTTGTGCCTGCCCGCTTAACTGGAAGAGCTTTCGGGCAGGTTGATGTCTGTGTTGTGTCAGGAGCAGAAATAGTTTGGCTTAACCTCCATTTCCGCTGAGAGGTAAGTCGCTCTTAAACTAATTGTCTGTTTATAATCTAATATGGAAATGATTTTTATGTCCATCTTCTTTCTTAAGCCTTCCCGAAATATTATTTTGAGAAGCCCATGTGTTCGCATCGTTTACAACATCTTCATCAGCATAGAATACTATTCTGGCCCCCCCAGATAAGAATCTTTTAGCTGTGGCTAGAGCTAATGTTTTGTTGTTGTTTGGTACATTTCCGACCTCTACTGGATCAATATCAGCATCTATTCCTTCTTTATGAGAAACATGAGGACTAATTCTTCCTCCATGTTCAAGCTGCATATCCCCAAAATAAAGCTTTTTCCCGGTGTCATTAAAATGCGTTAAAGAAACACTTTTTAAGAAATCTATGAGTCTTTGCTCGCCATATTTTCGCTCATCTTTTCCATATTTTTCATAAGGAAAAGAAGTTGATGGGCTGGGGAGTTTATTAAACGTTGGAAATGCTTGATATCCAGACTCTATATGAGTAACTACTTCTTGCGCTCTACCCGCAGCTTCCTGAATTCTTTGAGTTCTAGGGACTTTCTGTAAAAATGAGTTGAAGCTTGGAATCATTACTCGGGATACATGAACAACAATATCTCGAAACTTCTCATATCCAGTTTTTCCATTAATATTTTCCCATTCTCTAAAAGCATTTTCCGCAGCAGTATTTTCAGATATAAACTTTCTAGACTCGCTTTCTACATTTGCTTCTATTTGCTCGAATGATCTCCGAAATACATTGTTAGCTGAATTAAGAGCAGACGACAACGTTAAACTTAGGTTTTCTATTTGTTGAGATAAATTCCATATTTCTAAACTATATCCGGATGCGAAAGAATTATACTGAGAAAGGGCTAACAATACTGGAGTATAGTCCCTTGATGAAGGGCTTATTCGACTTGACTCTCTGTTTAGGGTATTCAATAAAGGTACAGCTTGATTTACATAGGAGCTGTAGTTGCTCTCAAAAATATTTATTCCTCGATTTATTTGGTTTATCCCATTACTAATCGAGTTTCGTAAAGCATTGAACTCATCTCTATTTGAAGATCCTATACAATAGTCACTTGGTAAAGTATTAAAATATCTAACAAAATTATTCCTCGCCCTAGTAAACTCCCCCATCTGTAAGCCTCTAGCACCAATTCCATTTATAGCGTTGGAAACAGACCTAGAGTAACCCTCTATATTTCTTCTATAGTTGTTAAGATCAGACTCAGGCGTTGGAGGTGAACAAGATGTTGCATTTAGCTCTGCATCTAGAATAGGTAAGACATAGTTAGAATTAGATTCTTTAGATAAGTCTGTCAGCTCATTTATACAAATAGCTAAATCATAAACGTCTTCAATCAGCGCACTAATTTTTAATCCATTTAAATTCATTTTACCGCTCCTTACTTTACCTAATTAACAACAATAGATTACTACTTCTACCAAGCTAATTTTTTATAAAAAGTATGCGCGTTTTTCTGCTAACCCAGAAAGTAAAATAGCTGTAAAAAATTGAACCTAAATATCTTTTAGACAGCACCGTCATTTTCTTCCGATAAAAACAAGCATGCGCATTTTGACGACTGACTGTGCACGTATTTTGGCACAGCAAGATCCTTAAGTGCTCAATATGTAACTGATTTAAGGAAAAGGCAAGGGTAAAAACGAGCTACAACAAGCAATGATATGACTCAACAAGATTAGCGTTACCTAAAGATACGTATATGCGGGCGGGTATTGATACATGTCCTCTTCTGGCTCATAGAGGTTACCAACGCCACCAAAAACTGCGGTTTTACAGTTGTGAGTGCTGTGCCATTCAAACACAAAAACAAGCACAGAAATACCTCAGATTGATCACTTGATCAGGCAAGCTTTGCTATGAAAATACGCCTATAACTGCACCCATTACAGCAAGTTCAACAACTCCATGGGCTGAGTTTATTAATGTTAGCTTCGATGGCACGCGGGCAAAGCTATTGTAGTAGCCCAGCGACAAGACAATAAATACTGCTGAGATCAGTACACCAAATAATGCCCCACTTAAAAGACCTGATATGTTTGCGGCTGCCATAAGCAATGCGATACATACAGCTTTCAATAGCCCTGAAATTAAAGAGATGACGAAAGCGCCACCAAGGCCTTCGGTATTGTCAGCCTCCTCTTTTGTGAGGCCTAAAGCTTTCGCCCATGCCTCACCAAAAACCGCCCAATGGTACCAGGCAAATCCAAGGACGTAGCTTGCAATGGCTGCAATTGCTACAGCCATGTAATTCAGGTTTTGTAATTCTGAAATCCAGTTCATATCTTTCCCTGACTTTTATTTTCGAAGCTTAATGCCGCCAACAGCGACAATGTAGTGTAGGTGCGAAGTGCCGGAAGCGAAAGCCTGCCCAGGCAGTCATTTTAATGGGGGGGCAGGTCTTTGCTTTAATTTGTCCTGATGATCTGGCAAAAAATCGAGTCCGCCCCTCTCCTCTCTTATGACCATGTGCTTCCTGAAACCGCTTCTAACTCACTTTCCCTGAACAATTGTATTTTTGTATACAAGAAACGTAATTATGTTTATTTAGTCCGGAATGGCTGGCCCCTAGAATGCTCTGCATACCGATTGATAACTGGCAGGGCCTCTTCTCCGTTAACTGCCCCAAACCTAAGGGTGATGATATGAGCATTAAAAGCGTAACCTTTAAATCATTTGGCGTGGATCTGGTGGGTAACCTGTACCTGCCTGAGGATTTTGATGCCAACAAAAAATACAAAGCCATTGTTGGTGCAAGCCCGTTTCCACAAGTTAAAGAACAGGTCTTAGGTACCTACGGTCCGGAAATGGCCAAAAGAGGTTTTGTGTTTTTAGCCTTTGATTATCTTGGGATGGGGGATTCGCCCGCTTTGGCCGGTGAGTTTAAACAGTCCCGCTACATGTTCAGGCTGATAGAAAATACCTGGGATGCCGTATCCTATTTAGGAACACTGCCTTATGTGGAAGAAATTTACGGCCTCGGTGTATGCCAGGGCGGATCAATTATTGCCTCAGCAGCAGTCACAGATCACCGAATTAAAAAACTCGCTACAGTTTCCGGCATGATGGCTGCAGATCCATTCCAGTGGACTGATAAAGACGTGGCACATCAAATGATTGCCGCTGCCAATATTTCAGCGCAGAAGATTTACGAAACCGGTGAGCCAGACTACGTTGCGCCTTTTGGCCTGAACGATGATCAGTCGAAAGAAGAGTTCGTCAGCGCGGCGGCCTATCCGGCCATGGCTGGTGAATCTTATGATTACTACGGAAGAGACGGTTTCCGGGGGCCCAAAGCGGTCGAAAACTTTTCCAATATGCATATAGGTGATCAGGCCATGCAGTCGCTGTTTTCGCTTTGCGAACACTATGCTGACAAGATTGTGCAACCCACCCTGGTTGTTTACGGTCAGGATGCGCCTACCGCGATTTGTTCAACTGCATTTATCGACCGACTGACCAATGACCCTGAAGTATCAGCATTTGGTGGATTCAGCCATGTTGATTTTTACTACAAGCCAGAGGCGGTAGAAAAATCTGCGGACACTGTAGCGGCTTTCTTCAATAAGTAATCCTTACTTTCCATGGAGCCCTGCTGCAGATGATTAACTCTGACAGGGCTACTTTTGAAAACAGGCTTCAATACCAAAAAGCATGTATCTTTAACGTTAGCGCTTATCCCAATATCAATTTTCAGCTGAGCTGATTAAGTTGCTGAATCGTATTCTGAAGTGACGGCAAGGCCATGACAGAGAAATTACACTTTTCAAATTTGCATGATTATCACCAGTTTCTGGGAATAGCCGCGCCGGAGCATCCTTTGTTTTCAGTGGTTAACATTCAATCGGATACCACAGATGAAATTAACTGTCCTGATACTGATCTTGAAATCAGTACTGATTTCTATGCGATAAGCCTCAAGCATATCCTGGAAGGAGCTATTTTCTACGGGCAGACTAAGTATGATTTTCAAAACGGATGTCTGATATGTCTTGCTCCCAGACAGGTCGTCCAGACGAAGGGCCTGAAGGTAAAATCCAGAGGTAAATTCGTACTGATTCATGAAGACTTTCTTCGCGGTACCCCGATCCAGAAAGATATAGAAGCGGCAAATTACTTTTCATATTCCGTTCACGAGGCACTTCACTTATCGCCACGGGAAGGGTCATTAATCAGCAGTATTCTCGATACGCTGGAACAAGAGTACGAACAGCATCACGACGCGTTCAGTAAAGAGATTATGCTTTCACAGCTGAAAACCTTACTTACCTATGCTGAACGTTTCTACCAGCGCCAGTTTCAGCAGAGAAAAGAAAGCCAGGTTACATCCCTGGAAAACCGTTTCAACGATGCCCTTAAAGTCTTTAACACAGATCATATGCCCACCGTTGAGGAGATTGCAGGAAACCTGCATATGACCCCGCGGTACCTAAGTGACGCACTCAAACTTGAAACGGGACATACGGCTTTGGAGAATATTCATATCTACCAGATAAACCGTGCAAAGAATTTATTGCTCGGGTCTGACGATTCAGTGGCGACGATTGCTTATGCTTTAGGATTTGAATACCCACAATACTTTTCCCGGCTGTTTAAAAATAAGGTAGGCGTGACTCCGACAGAATACCGTGAGCAGACTAAGCACTGATGGTTCTTCTAAAATTCAGCATCTATCTTAACATTCTGACAGACGCTGATTTGTATTGCTTAAGGCTCACCTATCGTCCCTTCTACCCCTTACAAATACTTAACCTCCATAGCGGGTCTGTATCTTTAACGTGCGGGTAATAATGAACTAAGTAACAACCGATAAGCTACGGCTGTGATACCCGTTACAACGCAAACAAACTGGGCGAACCAGACACCGGGTCGGGATGAATTTCTGCAGAGAGCGAGAACGTATCTTCCAGCAGTTCACGGGTGAAGATTTCTGAGGGTGTGCCTTGTGCCTGTAACCGCCCTTCCCTGAGTATGACCAATTCATCGCAATAGCGGCAGGCCTGGTTCAGATCGTGCAGTACGACAACGACGGTTTTCCCTTGTTTATTTAACTTGCGCATCAGTTGCAGCAGTTCGACCTGATGGGCGATGTCCAGCCAGGTGGTGGGTTCGTCGAGCAGTACCAGATCGGTCTGCTGGGCAAGGATCATGGCGATCCAGGCGCGCTGGCGCTGGCCGCCGGAGAGCTCGGCAACGGTCTGGCCGGCCTGATCAGTCAATCCTGTTTCCGTCAGAGCTGCGCTGACGATGTCTTTATCATCTGCACTGAGACGGCCCCAGCGGTTTCCCCAGGGAGCTCTGCCGTAGCCCACAAGGTCTTGCACACTGACGCCTTCAGGGGTTACCGGAGCCTGTGGCAGCAGTGCCATCTTCTGTGACAGCTGACGGGTGTTTTGATGGTGAACACTGTTGCCCTGCAGAGTGATTTCCCCCTGCTGCGGCTGCAGTATCCGGGCGATACATTTAAGTAAGGTGGATTTCCCGCAGCCGTTAGGGCCGATGAGGGCGGTGATTTTCCCCTGAGGGATAGTCAGATTAAGGTTTTGCAGTACCGGCCGGTCCCCATAGGTGAACGACAGGTTATTTATACTCAGATATGCCATTACCAGCCTCGGTAGCGGGTTAACAGAAACAGAAAATACGGGGCACCGATCAGTGATGTGAAGACCCCTGCTGGCAGTTCCAGTGGTGCGGCAAGGGTTCGGGCCAGAATGTCAGCAACAAGTGCCAGTAATCCGCCGATCATAGCGGCGGCCGGTAACAGTCTCAGATGACTGCCCCCTGCTAGCAAGCGGGCCAGATGGGGCGCAATCAGGCCAACAAAGCTCAGGGTTCCGCACACAGCAACACTGATGGCCGCCAGTGCAACCGCTAACAGAAGTGCTGTTTTGCGGGTGTTCAGTACCCCGGCACCTAAACTTTCGGCGGCGTCATCCCCCAGAGTCAGCAAATCAAGCCGCAGTGCCAGCATCAGGCTGACCGGCAACAGCACCGCGAACCATGGCAGTAATACCCAGAGCTGATCCCAACCCCGGCCCCACAGGCTGCCGGTTAACCACACCAGAGCTGCATTGGTTTGTTGGGGATGGCTGACCAGCAGCCAGTCGGTTAACGCAGAAAGCCAGATGCTCAGGGCGACACCGGTCAGTACCAGCCGGGTTGGGCTCAGGGCATCGTTGCGTAACAGCCGGAGTAACAGCAACAGGGTTGCCAGCGCGCCGCCAATTGCTGCCGGAATCAGCCAGTGCAGTGACAGCTGCGGAAACAACAACAGTAACGCGGTGGCAGCCACAGCTGCTCCGGCACTGACGCCAATCAGGTCCGGTGCTGCCAGTGGGTTACGGACCACACCCTGTATCAGGCAACCCGACAGACCCAGTGCTGCTCCTGCCAGTATGGCGATCAGCACCCGGGCGAAACGTAAATCCCCGACGATCACATCCAGCGCCATGGCTTCATTGAAGCTGAGGCTGCCAAGATACAATCCGGCAAGCGCCCCAAGAAAGAGCAGCCCGGGCAGAATGACAGGTAACATCAGTTTTTGAGTGTTCATCGGCTATGCTCCCTGCGACAGCTGGCCAGCCAGATAAAACACGGTGCACCTAACAGTGCCGTTACCAGGCCTACCGGGGTTTCCGACGGAAATGCCATATAACGGGAGATCAGATCGGCCCAGCTCAGCAGGCCTGCCCCCAGTAACCCGCAGAACGGCAGCAATATCCGGTAGTCGTGACCGACAATATTTCGGCCCAGATGGGGAATAAGCAGGCCAACAAAGGCAATTGGCCCGGTGATCGCAACACAACTGGCTGTCAGCATGATGACTGCCAGTGAAGCCCAGAGGCGAATCTGTAATGCCGGTGCGCCCAGCCCGGTTGAAATTTCATCCCCCAGTGCCAGCAGATTAAGTTTCTGGCTGAGGAGCATTGCCAGCAAACCGCCTGAGAGTAACCATGGCCACAGTTGCTGCCAGTGGTCCCAGCCTGTATCGGTCAAAGATCCGGCCAGCCATGACAGCACCCCCTGAGACTGTTCATCCAGAATCAGTAATGCCCGGGTCAGTGCCAGTAATAATGCACTTAAGGCAACGCCGGCCAGTACCATCCGGGTGGGATGCAGCCGGCCACTCAGGCCACCGCCCAGCGCCAGTACCAAAATACCGGCGAGCGCGGCCCCAAGGGCTGTGCTGATGATCAGGGGTAACTCGCTCAACAGCGGAAGCACACCGGTTTGTGCCAGTACCATCATGCAGGCGGCTCCGGCATTAATGCCAAACAGTGCAGGTGACGCCAGTGGATTGCGGGTCAGGCCTTGCATGAGTGCGCCGGCTATGGCCAGTGCTGCCCCAGCTCCTGCGGCGATCAGTACCCGTGGCAGCCTGACGGTGGCGATGAGCTGCGCTCCCAGATCACTGTTCAGGTTCTGCGACCCGAAGTACTGGGGCATATAACTAAGCAACACGTCGCTTAACTGTGAGAAATGCAGTTCAAAAGCCGAGCCTCCGACGGTGGCACTGGCAAGCCCGGCAAGCAGGAACAATGAAGCCAGCGGAAAGCTTAAATACACACGGGAGATCATTGTTGTTTCAGCGCCTTGCTCAGGTCCGCAGCTATCCGCTCTGCACCCATTACACCGCGGCCGAGTGCCCATACCTTAGGGTCCACCCGGACCTGATGGTCTGACTTAATCGCATTCAGGTGCTGCCACAGCGGGTGTTGCTGCCAGCGGTTGAGGATATCTGAGCCGCCCTGCGCTTCACTGTAGTCACCAATAATCAGCCATTGAGGGTTCATTTCCAGCAGCTGTTCGAAACCGATCTGGATGTATGCACGTTCATCGTTAACAGGCGTAGCATGCTGCAGCCCCAGCCGCCGCATCACTCCACTGGCAAAGGCTTTGCTGCCATGCAGGGTCATCGCCCGGTGGTTGGTAACTGCAAATAATAATGACTGGTTGTTAATACCGTCGCCGGCCCCTTCGGTGATCTGTTTACTTAAGGCATCCATACGCTGGTTATGCAGGGCCAGCGCCCGGTTAATCTCTTCGGGTTTTCCCAGTGCGGCACCAATGGTGACGGTATCTTCAAGTAAATCGCTGTATTCAGCACCATAACTGCGCAGTAACAGCGTTGGAGCGATTTTCTTCAGTTCTTTGTAAATGGCTTCGTGCCGGTATTTGTCCGCAATGATCAGGTCCGGTTTAAGGCTGGCAATGGTTTCCAGATCCGGCTGGCCACGCAGACCAACTGAGGTGTAGTCTTCCAGTTGCTGGCGGATTTCAGGCAAGATGCGTTCCGGGCGCTGGTCATCGGCAATACCCGTCGGGCTGATACCCGCCAGCACCACGGCATCAAGAAAGGAGTATTCCAGCACCACGATCCGTTGTGGTATGCCTTCAATGTTCAAGCCGTCTCCCTGATCCGTCACTGTGCGTGCAGAGCTATACAGAGACAGCAGCGTACAGACGCAAAGCAGTAAAACCCGTAAAACCGGGGCGTTAATAAAATATCTCATGGGCGTATCCGTTCAGCGTAAAACAGAGGCAGCCCGCACGCTGAAAGCGCCGGGCTGCTGGGTGCTTAACTGATGTAAAGATCAGAATTCCATTTCCAGTTCCAGATAAGCGGTTGTCGGTGCCCCGGGGCTGATGCCGGCACCGTATGGCTGATCAGGACCACTCAGAGAATAATACTTCTCGTTGAACAGGTTCTTGATGCCAAAGGATACCCGGGTGGCTGGCTGGAACTGATAGCTGGCGCGGGTATTCCAGATAACAAAACTAGGCATCTCACCGCGGTAGTATGTGTCGTTCACTACCGTCAGTTCTTCGGTGTTTTCGTTATCTGTGTACTGTTTGGACTGGGCGTACGCTTCCAGGTTGTAGGTCCATGGCCCGGTTTCGTACTGCATACCCAGGTTACCCACCCAGTTAGAGTAGTACGGCAGGTCATTACCTTTTACGTCCCCTTCTTTGAACTCCGCTTCGGTATACGCCAGGTTACCGTATACGCTCATACCGGTGTTCTCAAACGCATAGGCTGCGGCCATTTCAAAGCCGTAATGCTGGGTTTCACCTTTGTTGACGTGGTGCTCAAGGGTGTCATCCCACTGCAGTTTGTTATCGAAGTTGATGTTAAACAGGGTCAGTTCGGCGCTCAGGCCACCTTTCTGGTAGCGGCTACCCAGTTCAATGGTCTTGGCGATTTCCGGCTCAAGATCGTTGTCGGTGGTATCTGCCAACTGCAGGTGCTGCAACGTACCGAATGAAGTGTTGTAGTTAGCAAACAACGTGACTTCCGGTGAAAGCAGGTAGCTGGCACTCAGAGATGGCAGAACCTCGGTGTAGCTTTGTTCGTTTTTGAAGTCGTTGGCTACGTTTTTACGGATCTTGCTGTCACGGAATACTTCAACATCTTCCACACGTACGCCCGGGGTAACGATCCAGTCACCAAAGCTGATACGGTCATCTACATACACTGCATGCGCGGTGGTGCCTGCTTCATCCTTGGTGCGCAGCACGCCGGTCACCGTTCTTGGATCGCTGCCTGCTGCAAAGCCGTTCCAGCGGTGACGGGTCAGGTCGGCTTCTTCCTTGATAAAACGGTAACCCACGGAAACTTCGTGTTCTGTGTCCCCTGCTTCGAATACCTGACTATAGCGCGGCTCTACGCCGTAAACGTCGTATTCACGGTCCCATTCGTCGTAGCGCTGGCGGTTATCCGGGTTAAATTGCAGGCCATATAAACGGGAGGTGTTTGAAGCAAACGCCTGCACTTCGAATTCCTGGGTATCGCTGATGAAGTTGGTGTATTTCACCCGGGCTTCAGTGCGGTCACCGTCGAAGTGATTATTGTCATAACGGGACTGATATCTGTCTTCCGCATACTGAGCTTCGTTCAGGCCGCCAGCAATATCCGTTTCAGCCTGGAAACGGCGAATGTGCCCTTCCAGTTTCTGATTATCGTCCAGCCAGGTTTCAGCTTTGATCATCAGATCATCGATGCTTTCATCGGAGTTTTCCCGGTAGCTGCTGCCATGACTACCGGAATACATCAGTGCCAGCCCACTGCTTTCACCGGTAGCACCGCCAATAAACAGGTTGGTCTGTCCGAGCATGCCGCCCCGGCCGTCATCAACTGCACCTTCGGTACGCAGTTTCAGGCGAGTGGTGAGTTCTTCCGGAATTTCCGGTGTTACGAAGTTAATGATACCGCCCACGTTTTGTGGCCCGTAACGTACCGAGCTACCACCCTTAACCACATCAATGGCTGCAAGGTTGCCCAGGCCAACCGGCGCAATAGACAGCTGTGGCTGACCGTAAGGGGCAAATGCCAGTGGCATACCGTCCAGCAGGATGGTGGATTTCTCAGAGAAACGGGATTTAAGACCCCGTACACCCACACTCAGTGCATGGTTGGCACCGTAACTTTCTGAAGGGATACGTACCTGTACCCCTGGGATCTTGCGGAAGGCCTCAGTCAGGGATGATGCTCCGGATTTTTCGATCTCTTCAGCCGTAAGGATATTCCGGGCACCGGGGAATTCGTGCACGGTTGTTTCGCCTACGTTGTCCAGCCAGTTACCGGTTACCACCATAGATTCGGGCCTGACTAAGGGCAGATCACTGCTGCCCTCCCGCAAGGTCAGCGTGTTGCCATTATCAACCTGATAGGTATAGCCGGTGCCTTCAAGCAGTTGTTCCAGTGCGGCTGTCACGGTCATATCACCGCGTATAGCACTGGCATTCACATTGCTGAACTGTTCCGGTGGCAACAGAATTACCAGCCCGGCCCGTTCTGCCAGGTCAGTAATGGATACATTCAGAGGCTGGGCCGGAATATTCCAAGTGTAGTTTTGCTGCAGATTTGCATCCGCTGCGGTTACCTGCTGAACGGGTAACGCCGCAGCCAGAACCGTCGAGCAGAATACGCCCCGGGCGAGGAGCTGTTTGTAGTTTGATTTGTGGCATGCCTGCATAGCGGTGTACAGGGCTGTGAAACGCGGAAGGGTCATCCGGTACTCCAAATTGTCTTACTGCTTATGAATGCAAATCGTTGTCATTCAGATTATTTGTACTAATAAGACGGAGCGGCCCGGAATAACCCAACCTGTTTTTGTAAAAAAATTTTAATAAAGCAAAATCAGCTGATCTGAAACCTTGGTAAACTCCAGCTTTAATGCGCCCTGCAGCACTTTCATAACGGTTTCAAGATTATTCAACGGCAAGGTTCCCTGCAGGGTTTGATCCCTCAGTTCAGGGTTAGCAATACGGAATGCCGGCGCATAGTTACGGTTCAGCAGTTCAACCACATCAGTGAGTGGCATACGGTCGAGACGCACGATATTGCGTTTCCAGCTGGGCAGATACGGGTAGTCCCCTTTCAGCAGCCGGTGTTTACCTGTGCCGTCCCATTCAACCCGCTGACCGGCATTAATGATCAGTGTTGCCTGGTCATCAAGGTCAAGCTTCAGCGTGCCTTCGGTCAACGTGGTCTGGATGTTGTCATCCAGCAGCCGGATATTGAAGGCAGTACCCAGAGCCTGAGCGGTCTGATTTTCTGACCGCACCCGGAATGGCCGCTCTGGGTCACTGGCTACTTCAAAGAACACTTCGCCGTACAGCAGTTCGATGTGCCGTCCGGTGGATGAGTAATCAACATTCACGGCGGACTGTGCACTGAGGTGCAGCTTGCTGCCGTCATCAAGTTCGACGATGCGCTGCTCAGCCGTCGCGGTTGAATAATCAGCGGGCTGCCAGATATGTACCGGGGTTAACACTGCCAGGAGTGCCATACAGGCAGCAAGAGCAAACCCTTGCACAAAGCGCTTCACATAAGCACTCTTACCTTCTGTTTTTAAATGGCTTTCTTGTTTTATGTCTGCGAGTGATACAACATCAGAAGCAGGTTTTACCGCTGTTGTTCCGTAAGCTTCCGGCGTCAGCTGATCCATTTCCTGCCACAGGGAAAGCACTTCAAGATAGGCGTCTTCATGGTCTGGATTGCTGTCAAGCCAGTGTTGAAACTCTTCCAGCAGCTGTGCATCTTCACTGTTTTGCAGTTTTAAAAACCAGTCGCTGGCTTGCTCGAATACCGGGCTGGCAGGCTGTAGTTCTTGTCTTGTCATTGTTGTTCCCAAACTAGTGCGATTCTGAGATCAGTGCTGTACGACACTTTTGCAGAGCTGTTTTCAGATGTTTCTCGACCATTGTCTGAGATATCTCCATTTCTCTGGCGACCTCTTTCAGGGTCATTTCCCGGTACTTGGCCAACATCAGCGCTTCCTTAGCCCGGGGCGGTAAATCAGCAACGGCACACTTAAGCTGCTGCAGCCGTCGTTCTTTAATCAACTGGTCCAGATGTTCCGGATCTGCAGCCATCAGTTCTGTGTCCACTTCTTCCATATCCGCTGCCGGCCGGATTTTTTGCTGGCGTAAATAGTCCAGCGCCAGGTTTCTGGCCGTCTTGATGAGGAAAGGTCTGGGTTTTCGAATTGCGCTGATTGCTGGCAGCTTGGACACCCGGATGAAGGTATCGTGCAGCAGTTCTTCAGCTATGTCCCTGTCTTTAACCATTGATTGCAGATGCAGCAGCAGGTCTTGCCGGTAGGTTGTATATAACGTGCTGACATCTGCCCTGTTCTGTAGTTTGCCGGATTCGTCCTTCTGCCCGCGAGCATCCCCTGCTTCATCCTGATGCAGTGGTGAATCACAAAAAAAACTATTCATTTTATGGTTTGCCCAGGTTGGGTAATTTCTCAGTGAGGCGTCATTGTAATCGTTAATAATAATAATTCGCAATTATACATAGATCTGTTTTTTATTATTTCCATACAAAATGCCCGGAGAATCCGTTGAAAAACTACTTTGTCATTGTGGCCCACGTGCCCACAGCATCCGTTACTGAAGGCTTTATTCCTGAGTTACGCCAACGTGAACAACCTCTGATTGTTGTGACCGATCAGCCTGAACGTCATCAGGCACTGGTTGATGAAGGAATACTGGATGCCAGTGAGATCCTGCCTGCAGACGTATTTAATCCGGTCGCGGTACTGAATATTCTTAACCAGCACTTTATTGAACCGGCAGCAGTGTTTACCAACAGTGATCATCTGCAGACATCTGCTGCCATCGTCGCGGATTATTATCAGTTACCGGCAAAAGACTGGCACGCCTGTTACCGTGCCAAAAATAAGCTGGCAATGCGGCGGGCCATACAGGCCGCCGGGCTCGATTCGCTCTGGTTCAAGCCGGTATCGGATCAGAAAGACCTTGCCGATTCAGCCATCCCCTTCCCCTGTATCGCTAAGCCTGTTGAAGGTGTGGCCAGTGAAAATGTCAGCCTGGTCAACAGCGAAGCTGAATTGCAGGCTATCTGCTCAGCTTTCTGGGAGCGTAATCCCGGCCAGGCACTGTTACTTGAGGAGTTTATTGAAGGGCCGCTGCGCACCCTAGAAACATTGGGTGATGGCCAGGAAATACAGGTACTGGGAAGCTTCGAAACCTTCCTGTCAGAACCGCCCTACTTTATCGAACTGGGCCAGACGTTTAACCGCGAGTTACCTGCGGATGTACTTGAGCCGCTGCTGGCCCAGATCCGTGCGGTCGGTGTTGGCTTTAGCAGTTGTCATACCGAATTTGTCATTACAGAACGTGGACCACGGCTGATTGAGATCAATTACCGCAATATCGGTGATCAGTCTGATTTCCTGATGTCTCAGGCCCTGCAGTACAATCTGTTTGCTGCGGTGATAGACCTTTATCTCGGTTTACCTATGCCTCTGGCACCTGCAGATTCGCACTACGCCCAGATTCATTGTCAGATTGCTGACCGCAGCGGCCAGATCACCTCCGTTCCTGAAAGTCGTTCTGTCGAGCGTGACGGCTGCAAGGTGTACTACGAACCCCTTTGTGTCGCCGGACAGCACCACCGCCTTGATAATTCCAACCGTGATTACCTGAGTATTTTCCGGGGCACCGGGCCTTCAGAGTCTGTTCTCAGCCAGGTGATGCGGGATCTGATGGATGAGTTCGCCGTCCGCTTTAATGATGAAACCGTTGCGCAGGTGGCACCATGAACGCATTTAACAGTTCCCTGAGCCCCTCTTACGATGATACGACAACTCTGCTGCCCGGTGGCCGGGCACGCCGGGATGCTGAGCGCAGCGCTATCCGTACCTTGCTTAACTGCTACCTGCGGGAAGTGGCGATTCCCGGTGGCACCTTAATTACATCTCCCGGGGCACACATTTTACAGACACTGCCTCTGGGCTGGCGGCAGAAACAGCGCAGCCAGCGCTGGTTACTAATCGATTTACAGCACAGCCGCCAGCAACTGATGGTTGCTGTGAGCCGCCATACTTTGCTGGGGAATTATCGCTATGCGTATCCGGTGCTGGGACGTAGCACCGCTGGAGACGGCGCTGCCTGGGCAGAGCTGGATGCCATGCAAATGACCACCTGGCTCGTGGCGGATTTATGTGATGCTGAAGGTATGCCTTTTAATCTGGAGTTCACTCAGCAAATCAAACTTAGCCTAGAAAATACGGCCAATATTCTTGCCCATCGGTTACAGCACCCTCCCGGCACCGATGCGCCGCAAGATCTGTATTTGTTTTCTGAGCAGTCGCTGGCGTTCGGTCATGCATTCCATCCAACCCCGAAAAGCCGCCAGTGGCACGCTGACGGTGCTGAAGCCGGTTACGCGCCGGAGTACCGCAGCTACTTCCAACTGCACTGGTTCAAAGTACCCCGAACACTGCTGCGCTGTGAAACCGTTGAGCCACTGTCTCCTACTCAGTTACTGGCGGACATCGCCCCAGCAGATATCTGGACTGCTGATGATGAATGCCTGATCCCGGTGCATCCGGAGCAGGCGCAGTATGTGTTGTCTCTGCCGGTTACGCGGCGGGCTGTTGAGTCCGGAACCCTCGAATACCTTGGCTCAGCCGGGGATGAATATGCTGCAACGGCTTCTGTCAGAACCCTGTACAACCGGGACACACCCTGGTTTATCAAAGGCTCGCTAAATGTGCGTATTACGAACTGTGTCCGTAAAAACGCCATTTATGAACTGGAAACAGCCCTCGCTCTGAACAGCCGGCTGACAGAAATAAAAGCGGATCTGCAGAGCCAGCATCAGGGTTTCCGGCTACTTGAAGAGCCGGGATTCATGACGGTTCAGTTACCTGGCCTGGACAGCGCCGACAATACCCTTATTCAGGAAGGCTTTGGTGTGGTGTTCCGCGAGAACATCAACCGGGTACTGTCAGACGGCGAGCAAGCTGTCATGGCCGGTGCATTATTCCAGGAAGGTAACCCGTTACGGGACGCCGTCCGCATTCCCAACAAGGCACTTTGGCTACAGCACTATGCTGAGGCAATTGTCCTGCCGATGCTGCATGCTTTCTTTGCATACGGGGTGATTTTCGAACCACATCTGCAGAATACCGTCATCTGCCTGAAGGATGGCCTACCTTCCGGGGTAATCGTACGGGACTTCGAAGGCGTAAAGCTGGTTGACTCCCGCTGGTCTGACGCCGACCTTAAAGAACTCAACGACCGGGCGCGGCAATCGGTTCGCTACAGCTTTACACAGGGCTGGAACCGGGTCAGATACTGCCTGCTGATTAATAACCTTTCTGAGGCGGTAAGCTTTCTGGCGGATGATAACCCGCAAACCGAGCAGCAACTGTGGCTGATTATCCGCGAGGTTATCAGTGCCTATCTGAACAGTACTGAGAACGCACTGGCACGGGAACACCTGACAGCCCTGTTAAACGGTGAAGCCATTCCCAGCAAAACCAACCTGCTGGTACGCATCAAAAAGCACCCGGACCGCCAGGCTGGTTACGTATACCTGAACAGTCCTTTCGCCATCGCTAAGCATTGAGAATAACAGTGATTAAACTGACCGAAACTATCCGGCAGGCCGCACTTGGCCTGCAGAAAGCCAGTGCAGAACCACTGGCGGCCTACATTTATGATTTACCGGCGTTACGCAGCCATTTAGAGACGATCCACCGGGATATGCCCAATAACGTGGAGCTGTTCTTCGCGGTTAAAGCTAACCCCGATACACGGATTCTTGAACAGGTTGCACACTTTACTGCCGGGCTGGAAATTGCCTCTGGTGGTGAGCTGGAACTGATTCAGCCCTACCTAAAGGGGAAGCCTTTCATTTTTGGCGGCCCTGGCAAGCTGGATTCTGATATCGACAGCGCGATGGCCTGTGGCGTTGACTGCCTGCATGTTGAAAGCATCGGCGAATTACGCCGGGTTATCGCAATTGCAGAAAAACATAACAAAACTCAGTCTATTTTATTACGGATCAATCCGGTGTTACCGGACAGTATGCAAACCACACTAACCATGGCGGGACGGGCCACGGCATTTGGTATCGATGAAGCCGCCATCAGTGATGCTGTGCAGCTGGCGCAAAGCAGTGACCGTGTGGAACTGCTGGGTTTTCATGTTCATGCGCTGTCCCATCAGTTAGATGCCGGCCGGCACCTGCGGATGCTGGATTACCTGTTACATCATGTGACCGAGTTAGCGGCGGCACACAATGTTAACTTGCGCATGGTTAATCTCGGCGGCGGGATTGGCATCAACTACCGGGAAACCGATGCTCAGTATGTCTGGCCAGTGTTTGCAGACGGTATCCGGGAACTGGCATCCCGGCCTGCTTACAAACAGCTCAGGCTACGCTTTGAGATGGGCCGCTATCTTACCGCTGCCTGTGGCTACTATCTGATGGAAGTGCTGGATCTGAAAGAGAACCACGGTGAGCACTTTGCCATTTGCCGCGGCGGTACACACCAGTTCCGCTTACCCGCCGCCCAGGGCCACAGTCACCCTTTCGCGTGTCTGAATAATCACCGGCCGGGTGCAGACAGCCTGGACGATACGGAAGTGACCATCGCCGGCCAGCTTTGTACCCCAAAAGATATTATCGCCCGGCAAGCGCCTGTTAAACATATCGCGGTCGGCGACCTGCTGGTTATGCCACTGGCAGGAGCCTATGCCTGGAATATTTCCCATCAGCAGTTTCTGTGTCATCCGGCACCGGAGTTTCATTATCTGGAGTACAGCTTATGAATGCACCGGTGATGTCCGTACCCGTCACAGATCCGGCGTTTTCACAGGCCGGTCTGAATGGCTTGTTTCGCTTGTTGCGCTGCGTGCTGCGTGAGGAGCTGTTTGACTGGCAACCTCATGAACAGGGACTCTGCATGGAAGGCCCGGCTGGCAAGTTAGTCCTGCAACAACCTGAATATGACTGCCTTGATGGGCTTTTGCGCTATTCTGAATTGCTCTGGCAATCGGAAACACTGCAAAAGCCTGTGTGTGAGCCGGCGGAAGCGTTACAGAAAATGCTGGAAATCAGCGGCTACGTACCGCAACCGCAGGACGATCCCTGGCAACGCATTATCGATGAGCTGATTAACAGCCAGCAGAATGAAGCCCTCACCATTGCTTGGCAAGCACAACAGAATGACGCTATCCGGGCTGAATGTCTGGCCAGTAATTTAAACAGCCTGTTAGCGTGGAGCCGTTTTGCCGCAGCTGTTGAGTACAGAGAAGTAGGCAACAGTTCAATTCTGATCGAACAGTGGGCTGCTGCCGGCCACCCGTACCATCCGGGCAGTAAAACCAAGCTGGGCTTTTCTGAACAGGAAGTGCTTCGCTATGCGCCAGAGTTTGGTAATGATGTACCGCTGACGCTGATTGCCATACACCAGTCGCTCCTCAAGGTTTCTTCACTCTGTCCGGATTTAAATTACCGGGCATGGTTTCGTCGCCATTATCCGGACTGGTACGGGGAATGGTTACTGCAGTTTGAGGCATCAGACGCTGATAATTACCTGCCAGTACCGGTACACCCATGGCAGTTAAAGCATCGCCTGCCGGAGCTGTTTGCAGATGAAATACGCAACGGACTGATTCGGTTAAACGGCCCTGAGTTTTCAGCACTGGCAACGCTTTCCTGCCGTACTCTGGCGCCGGGGCTGGATTGTGATCAGCCCTATATTAAGCTGCCGGTGGCTGCGCAGATGACCAGTTCGATGCGTAATCTGTCGTCTTCATCCGTTGATAATGCTCCCCGTATCGGCGCTATTTTGCAGGATATTCTGCTGCACCGTCCGGATATCGCCGGCGCATTACGGTTCCAGTGGGATGATCTTGGTCTGCATACCTGTGTTGATACCGCTGAACGGGATCATGACAGGTATTTATCTGTCATTTTCCGGCGCAATCCGGCCACTGTTCTGCGTCATGACGAGCACGGGGTTGTCATTGCTGCCCTGTTTCAGACCAGCCCGATAACCGGCTTTCCCCTTTACCTGGAACTGATGCAGCAGGCTGGCGTTAATAATTATCGTCAGGCGGTTGAGTGGTTCAGCAAATACATCAGCACACTGTTTACTGCAGTGATCGATTTGTATCTTGAATACGGTCTGGCACTGGAAGCCCATCAGCAGAATATGCTGGCGATCTTCACGGAAGCCGGCGAACTGCGCGGCTTTATACATCGTGATGTGGGTGGCATTTGTTTGTACACGGAGGCGCTTGCCAAACAGGGCTGGCCGGTGAACTTCACGGATTCAGCGGTACTGGTAGACAGTTATGACGCTGCCCGGAAAAACCTTTCTCACACGGTGATGCAAAGCCATATCGGTGAGTTAATCAAACTGCTGGATGGCTATTACGGTTTAACGGCCGGTAACCTGTGGCAACGGGTGTCTGCTCTGCTTGAGCAACATTTACAGCGTACCTGCAGCCGTCTTGAGAACGGCGAGGCGATTCTGGAACAGGAAATGGAGGCATTCTTCCGGCAGCCTTGGCCCGCAACTGCGTTTATTCGCATGCGGCTGCAGGATCAGTCTGAGTATACCCGAAGTCAGGAGATCCCTAACCCGCTGACTGAAGGTGTTGTTCTGTAAATGTTGAATTGGAAAAAGCAGGTCTGGCTACTGTGGTGTTGCCAGCTTATTTCGATTGCGGCCATGGAAATGAGTGAGCCTTTCTGGCCACTGTTCCTGCGACAGCTCAGACCGGAAACCGTCAATATAACCGTTTGGAGTGCGATCATTTATGGCGCCCCCTTACTGGTTTCCGGTTTAGTCGCCCCCTACTGGGGGAAGCTGGGTGACCGCTATGGCCATAAAAAAATGGTTTTAAGGGCCTCGCTCGGGCTGGCCATCACACAGGGGTTACTGTTTTTCTGCACGGAACTGTGGGAAGTCTTGGCATTACGGTTGCTCCAGGGGGCGCTGGCGGGAATTATTACCGCGGTACTGTGTTTTGCTAACAGCATTACACCCACTGAGAAGCGCTCTGCCGTCATCGGTAAATTAACCTCGGCTACCGCTGCCGGGGCGATTTTAGGCCCGGTAATCGGCGGCGTACTGATTCAGTGGCTCAGTTTTTCTGCGCTGTTTGCCACCGCATCAATGGCCTGTCTGCTGATTGCGCTGGTGCTGGCTGCAGGGCTAAAACAGCCGCCCCTTTCTGCTTCCGGTGAACAGAAGAAAAAGCACCGGCCGGACAGTGTCCCGTCATTAAACACGCAGTTAATCGGTCTGGGATTGCTGGTCATTTTTCTGCTGCAAACGGCTAAGGCATTACCCAGTTCGTTCTTTGCCTTATATGCAGAGTCTTATCTGGAAATCACGCCCTTTATGACCGGTTTACTGTTCAGTTCAGCCGGTATCGGCATGATGCTGAGTGCGCCATTGTGGGGGAGTTACTTTGATAAATTACAGCAGGCCAGTAAGCCGCTGGTATTAGCGTTTATTACAGCCATCGCCGGCCTGTGTTACTTCCTGCACCTGCAGACGGACTGGCTGTTGCTGTTGCTGGTTCGCCTTGTCTGGGGGCTCTGTCTGGGGGCGATGCTACCCATGATCCAGGCACTGATGATTACCTTTGCGGAAGAATCCCGACAGGGGCTTTTGATTGGTCGCGCCCAGCGTAATATTAAAATCGGTAACCTTGCAGGTGTCAGCAGTGGTGCCCTGCTACTGGTTTGGTGGGATTATCAGACCGGCTTTACGGTAGCCGCAGCAGTATACCTGCTTGCTGCCAGTGTATTGATGATGGTCTGGTCCCTGCTTAACCGCAGTTACGAGCCTGTTCCGGCGGAACGTTGAACGCCAAAGTCTGACAGCAGGAAAGGCAACTGTAATACGGTTGTCTTTCCTTTCTTATCACTTCCTGTTCGCCTTTCCTTTTTTACCTGCGGCTACCTTCCTGCCTTTAAACGCTCCGTAACTTTGTACCTGGCTGTCTGTAATTTTATTCGGTTTAATGTCAGTTTTAGTGTTATATAACTTCTTAAAAATAAGACAAAAACTGTAAGCCTGAATTTATGAACACACAACCGCCTCTCCACTGGCTGCGGACCTTTGCCTGTGCCGCTCAGCAGAAGAGCTTTACTAAAGCAGCGCAAAGCCTGAACCTGACGCAGGCTGCGGTAAGCAAACAGATGCGCGCCCTTGAGCAGGCCCTTAATCAGCCTCTCTTTAACCGGGAAGCCCATGGGATCAGCCTCACTGAACTTGGAGAGCGTTATCTGATTGAGGTGCAGGCTGCCCTGAATACGCTGGACGGTGCCACCGAGGATCTGTTCGGTCTGCGGCAGCGCGGTGTGTTGCAGCTCAGAGTGAATATCAGTTTTGCTCACTGGGTGCTCAGCCCGCGGCTGGCGGATCTGTACCAGCGTTCTCCTGATCTGCAAATGGAGATGACCCATACGGTGTGGGACGTTAACCGCGAGCCAGTGGGCGGCGATATTGATATCCGTTATGGCATGGGCCCGTGGAAAGGCTTTAGCGCCATGCGCCTTACCCGTGATGAACTGTATCCGGCGGTGGGTACCGGTGTTGAGGATCATTCTAAACTGCCGCTGATAAACGTACTGGGCTACCGTTCCGGCTGGCAGTGGTACGCCAAGCAGACCGGCCAGCCGGAACTGCTGAACCGGCCACAGCGGTCCGTTGATAACTCCATCATTGCTTATCAGATGGCTGCCCAGGGCTTAGGAATCGTGCTGGCCCGCAGCAGCTTTATGGAACATCACTCAGCCAGCACCACCCTGGTTGATCTCGGTTTACCCCGCTGCGATACCGATGAAGGTTTTTTTGCCCTGTGTTCCGGGAGTTCGCAGCTACCACCCGCCGGCCGTGAAGTGTGGCGCTGGCTGGCAGATCAGTTTTCCGGCGTTTAGCGTTTCCCCGTGTAACGGTTTCAGGCAGGTGACGCCCGGTATTACATTCTGTTGAAGGTATTGTGACAACAGGTCACACCCCTTTTCTGTGGTATAGACCAGATGTATGATGCCGTTTAACGCTTCAGACTGTCCGGATCTTAATCATGATAAAAAACGTTCTGCTGATTACCGCTGACCAGTGGCGCGGTAGCTGCCTTTCTGCCCTTGGTCACCCTGTTGTTAAAACCCCTAATCTGGATCGACTGGCCAGTGAAGGTGTCACCTTTACCCGTCACTACTCTCAGGCTACGCCCTGTAGCCCCTCCAGAGCGTCAATTCATACCGGCATGTACCAGCATAACCACCGGGTTTGCCGTAACGGCACACCGCTGCACCGGCGCTTTACCAACCTGGCGCTGGAAGCCTGCAAACTAAACTATGATCCGACCCTGTTCGGCTATACGGATACCGCGCTGGATCCGGCGACCCTAGACGATAATTCACCGGATTTTCGCAGCTATGAAACCGTGCTGCCCGGATACAGTACCGGCGAATTACTCACGGAAGTGCCCCTGAACTGGTTCGACTGGCTGGCTGAGCAAGGCGTCAGTGTGCCGGATGCCAGTGACTTTCACAGTATTTATACGCCGCTGAAACAAGCAGATGAAGCTGACCGGGGCGCTACCTACGGAGTCCCCTGTTACAGTGCCGAGCAAACAGAAACTGCTTTTCTGCGGTTACAGGCGCAGGACTATATTACCCGACAGTCATCAAACCCCTGGTTTATTCATCTGTCCTGGATAAAGCCTCACCCGCCCTTTGTGGCCCCTGAGCCCTACAACAGCATGTATGACCCTGCGGATGTGGACATGCCTGTGAGGCACGAAAGCATTGAACAGGAAATGGCACAGCATCCTTACGTGGATTTTTACCTGCAAAACGCACTGTCACAGGAAAAATACTGGAATGTTATCGACGATAAAGGCCTTGGGCCGGATATGTCTGAAAAAGAATTGCGCCAGCTACGGGCCACCTACTATGGCCTGATGAGCGAAGTTGATGCCCAGTTCGGCGAACTTTATGCATTTCTTAAGGAACAAGGGCTGCTAGAAAACACCCTGATTGTATTCAGCAGTGATCATGGGGAGCAACTGGGGGACCATTACCTGTCGGACAAACAAGGCTTTTTTGATCAGTCTTACCACATTCCGCTGATCATCCGCGCTCCCGGCCATGAATGGGATGCCGGTCGTGGCCAGCAGGTTGACCGGTTTACGGAAAATATTGATATCATGCCCACGGTGCTGGATCTGCTGGGTGGCGATATTCCCCTGCAGTGCGACGGTTACAGCTTAAAAGCCTTTCTGGAAGGCCAGACAAATGTTAACTGGCGCTCCGCTGCCCACTGGGAACATGACTTCAGAGACATTGTCACCGGTGAGCCAGAATCACAGCTGGGGCTGAATCTGGATGAGTGCAGTCTGGCGGTTATCCGGGATGAAAAGTACAAATATGTACACTTTAACCAGCTACCGCCCCTGCTGTTTGATATGCAGGCTGATCCCGGTGAACTGAATAATCTGGCTGACAATCCCGATTATGCTCAGGTAGCGCTGAAATATGCGCAGCAAATGCTCAGCTGGCGGATGAACAGTAATGAACGTACTCTTACCGGTTGGCACTATCACCCGGAAGGCCCTTCTTACCGGGCGGATCATCAGCGGGGTAACCTTAAACGTTAAAGGTAGAATGACAGAACGGCGGGCAGACTGTATCTGCCCGGCTTTGCGCTGTTACCAGGGGCGGATCGGCACACTGGAGATGCTGTTCTTGGGTGAACCTTCGACCAGTTTATCGGAATACACCAGATATATAAGCACGTTACGTTTCTGATCCAGAAAACGGACAACCTGCATGCTTTTGAACAGAATGGAGGTTTTCTGCTTAAACACCCGCTCCCCGTTTTTAAGATCAGCCGGCAGGGTTATCGGGCCAACCTGACGACAGGCAATGGAGGCATCGGAAGTATCTTCCGCCAGCCCCAGGCTGCCGCTGATGCCACCGGTTTTTGCCCGGCTCAGGTGACAGGTTACGCCGGGGATTCTCGGATCATCGAAAGCTTCAATAACAATTTTATGGTTCGCTCCCAGCAGTTTAAACACGGTATCCACACTGCCAATCTCTTCAGCCTGAATGGCTGTGGTGGCAAACACTGCGCTGAATAACACACCGGCTAACAGCGATATCCGTTTAGAAAAAAGCATCTTTTACTTCCTTAAAAGCAATTAATTTCAGCAAGTTACAGTCATATATTAAATACAAGCTTCAGAATATAACCTTAGAGTAACTGGCCCGTTCCATCTCACTGATTTCAACACTCAGGGATACCTGAGTAAGCCCTGTTTCACTCAGGTAAGCGTGAAGCCCCTGCAGCACTTTTTTAGACAGATGCTTACGCTGCTCCACGGTACGGCCATCGAGAATCTTAACTTCAGTATGCAGCTGAGTAAGTGCGGTTTCGCCTATCTTCTGATTTTCAAGCCGCTGGATACGCACCTTGATATCCTCAGGTAAAAACAGTTCGCTGGAGATCGCTGCATCAAAACAGCGCTGCATCAGCACCTGCTGATCACAGTGTTTTAAGATCTCCGGGCTGCACTCAAGTATGCAATGGGGCATGGGTTATCAATCCTTGTGAATCCTGTGAGCCGGCATCATAGCAGTTGCAGGCACAAAAAACCCGGAGAGCCGTTCAGCTGTCCGGGTTATCAGTATTGTGTTCTGTGTTGTGTTCTTTATCAGAGCGTGACGGAACCAAAACTCGGTTCAGCCTGTGCTTCAGTCAACGCTGAAGATGAACGGGCAGCCCGGGCTATCAGTTGCTCATCGGCGGCCGGATCGCCCATCACAGTCTCCTGCCCTTTACCCCAGACACGTTTACGCTCGTCCCGTGGGGAAATGCCAATGTGCTTACGGTAGCAGCGGCTGAAGTGCGGTGTAGAGACAAAGCCACAGGCACTGGCAATTTCAACAATCGACATACTCGACTGCTTCAGCAGCTGACGGGCACGGTCCAGGCGTAACTTAAGGTAGTAACGGGACGGCGAGCAGTTCAGGTACTTATGGAACATACGCTCCAGCTGACGGCGGGATACGTCAACAAAGCGGGCCAGTTCGTCCAGCTCGATCGGTTCTTCCAGGTTGGCTTCCATCAGTTCGATGATGTCTACCAGTTTCGGCTTAGGCTGGCCGTTGTTGTGTAACTGACGCAACGGAATACGCTGCTGGTCAAATTCACTGCGGATACGGTCGCAGACAAACATGTCTGAAACGGCACTGGAAAGCTTGGAGCCGTGCTGTAATGACACCAGGTGCAGGAACATATCCATCGGCGTATTGCCCCCGGAGGACGTCATACGCTTCTGATCAATGGTGAACAGACGATTATTACAGCGAACCTTCGGATAGCGTTCCTGTAGTGCTGCGATACATTCCCAGTGCGCACTGCATTCGTGGTCATCCAGCAGGCCTGCGTGGGCCAGTGCATAAGGGCCGGTGCAGATACCGCCAATGACAATGCCGCGGCGGGCCTGTGCCTGTATCCAGCTGATCTGCTTAGGACGGTAGCTGCGGGTAATGTTTACACCGCCGGCAACGATCAGAATATCAACATCCGGTGCGTGGCTGATGCTGGCATCCGGCGTAAAGCACAGGCCGTCACTGGCACGCACCTGTTCGCCGTTTTCAGAAATCATGTGCCAGCTGTACAGCTCTTCACCGGATAGCTGATTGGCCATACGCAACGGTTCAACCGCTGACGCCAGGGCAATCATGGTGAAATTGTCCAGCAACAGAAAGCCCACACGGGTCTGTTCTTTTGTTTCCTTAAAAGGGTGTCGCATAACAACTGAAGTCATAGTATGCCCTCTCAGACGCCCCTTGGTCGTTACCGCACGACACAAGTCACTAATATTATTATTAATTCAGATATTTACGCTTCTGCTGCACCCGTGGTTATGTATATTCAGGCAAACGGCCGGCACTGGCCGTAACCCATCGGGTTAACCTGTGAGATACATGTCCGAAGTGCGATACTCTCGGCTGTCAGTCAGCCAGCAGTGTACAGCAACACTCAATTCATACCCTGAGATGAATCCGGGTACTCCCAAGAATTCAATGTTAAGTCTTTACAGACTTTAAAATCTGAACCTGATGCTATTTATCCGTAAACAGCTTAACCGTATCGCTTAAGAAGAGCCTGAAGCAGACCCGGAAGGTTTCCGATCAGAAAACCGGGCTTTGGTGGTTTTTTTAAATGCCCTGTTTCGCTCTGATCTTTCCGCAGCGGATAAGATGAGGAGATATATTAATCACTCCCCTGAAAGTCGAATACGAAAAAGCGACATCTTGGCTCGAGATTTTATCAAATAGCGACATTAAAAATTATTTTCGCCGAATAGCGACAGACTTTTTACGTTTTTCGGCTACGGCCTGATCAGCCGAGGCCTGCGGGCGTTTTTTTATTAAACGCTTTATCAAAAAAAAGCCCGGAAAATGCATTTCCTGTGTGATTCAGAGGTTTCCGATTGGCAACGGAAATCACACCCGGATTAGCCATTACAGTGATGTATCTGTCCGTTGTTTTCAGTCATCAATACCTGAAATTAATAATGCAGATACTAACTCTGTGGGTGTTGAACTCTGGTTATTAAGCTCTGGGTATTAAACAGCACCGGCGTTAAACACCATTTGCCGGAAACTCATCAACCCTGCTACCAGCCGTAATGCCTGATCAATGGCGGCATCACTTTCACCATGTTGCCGCAAACTGTGCAGGTGGCTGTTGTAACAGACAAAGCCACTGTTAATGGCTGAAACCGCCACGCAGGCATAGTGGTAGCCACAGGCGTTGCTCACATCCAGATCGTCAAACGGACGCATTTGCAGGTCCTGCAGACTGCCACCGGCTTGTAGCGGCTGGATATTTCGTGCCATGAAATAAGGGTTCGTCACTGCCATTCTGCTGCTGGCAAGTATCACTCCCCTGTTTATCTCTTCAGCTGGTGCTGCAAATTGCTGATTTGCCCACTTCATGATTTTGTCATCACGTAAGGCATGCACGGCGGCCCACAGAACCCAGTCCCGGCTTTCCTGGCTAAGCACCCCGTCCGCTTCGATCGTTTCGGTCAGCAAATTTAACTGATCTTCCAGTTCCGGTATCCGGGCCAGCAGTTTGCTGAGCTGAGGAATGCTGTCGGTATAGATACTGATACGGGACATGGTACGGTCCTTATTTTAAGCGAAAAAAATCGCCGCAAAGGCGGCGATTTCTGAGTGACGGCATTATAAGCCCTGGCCCGGTAACTGCAATTCCCGGAGCAGGAATTGATTAGCTTGTAGGTTTGTCCGTGTTATCTTCGCTGTCAGTGGCCTGTTCAGGCGCATCATCGATGCTTTGCGCCCATTCGCCGTCGGCTGCTTCGTCACCAGCACTGATGGCATCAACAATGTCAGATGCAGATTCAGGCAGAACCTCGACAACGGCAGCAGCTACATCAACGGTGTTTTCCGGAGCCGCTTCAGCAATACGTTGCACCAGTTCCACCGCAGCTTCGCTGACGGTTTCAGTAGCAGCTTCGCTATCAGCTTCGCTGTCTTCTTCAGATGCAGTTTCAGCGACTGTTTCCTCTGCAGCTTCAGTAACCGTTTCTGTTTCAGCTTCTGCTTCCTCTTCAGCAGATTCGTCATGGCTTGCTGAAATGTCAGCTGCTACGCCGGCGGCAACATCGGCAGCTGCATCCGGTAAGGCCTCAACAACGGCAACAGCTACGTCTACAGCTGTATCCGGTGCTACTTCGTTAATCCGCTGTACCAGTTCTACTGCGGCTTCGTTATCGAATACTGTCTGCTCAGCTTCAACTTCAGTTTCAGCTTCAATATTAGCTTCGGCTTCAGCTTCAGCTTCAATATCAGCAGCCAACAGCGCAGTTTCATCCTGAGATTCGCTGACAGAATCAGTTTGAGTGCCGGCATCTGCGTTTGTAGCAGTTTCAGAATCAGCTTCAGTTTCAGTATCTTCCTGCTGGCTGGCCATTTCAGACGCCACTTCAGCAGCAACCTCGGCGGCGGATTCAGGCATGGCTTCAACAACCGCTACCGCAACATCCACGGCGACTTCGTCCGGTGCCACTTCATTGATGCGGTGTACCAGCTCAACTGCGGCTTCGTTGCCAGTCTGTTCTTCGCTCTGGTCATCGTCCTGAACATCACTACGCTGTTCAGTATCTTCCGCAGCCTGTTCCTCATCAGCCTGGTTGCTCACCATACTTGCAGCGACACCTGCAGCCACGTCTGCCGCACTTTCCGGCATGGCTTCAACGGCAGCAACTGCCACATCAACCGCCTGTTCAGGCGCAACTTCAGCCAGACGGGTAACCAGTTCAACTGTGTCGTTCTGAGCAGCCTGCTCAGCTTCAGACAATTCTTCAGCCTCGTCTTGCTGTTCTGTTGCAGTTTCGGTGCTTTCTTCTTCATCCGGCATGGCGTTTGCCATGAAGCCTTCGGTAACAGAAACCGCCGCTTCAGGTACTGCATCTACCATAGCTACCGCAACATCCATTGCCTGTTCAGGAGCAGCTTCCCACAGCTCGCTGGCGATGTCTGCTGCATCCTGGACACTGGTATCATCTTCCATATCCGCAGGACGGGTTGCTTCAAGTTCTTCTGCCAGCACCTGAGCATAGTACTCAGCGACCTGGGTAACGGATTCCGGTGCAGCTTCGGCTGCTACCTTAGCCATTTCTACCCGAATATCCGGCAGCGCACGGCCAATTTCAGCTGCAATTGAAACCACCTGATTAGGATGGGTCTCAGCCAGCTTGGTGACCAGTTCATAAGCAAGCTCAGGTTTAGCCGTTACGATTGAGCGGGTGATGTCCAGAATCTGATAAGGCACCACTTCTTTCATGACTTCGTACAGACGCAGTACATCGATGCCCTGTACTTCGGCAACCGCAGCAGCCACTTCAGTACCCTTGGCTGGGTTGGACATCGCAATGGCACGGGCCATTTTAACCGCCGCTGCAGGATCTACTTCAGCAATCGCAACCGCAGTTTTAGCCTCTTTACTCATTGGCATAACTGGTTCTTTGTACTCAGTACGCGGGTCAAGCTCTACCGCCACACTGGTACCGGTGGCCTGCATTACGAAGCTTTCCTGCTGCTCTACCGGCAGCGCATCCCGTACAGTCATCCGGTAGGCTACAAAACCTGCCAGACAGAACTGGACAAGGCCCAGGAAGTAAAACAGTGCGGTGCTGCCAAAGGCATCCATCGTCATGGACGCGATGTATGGGCCCATGATGCCGCCGATGGAGAAAATAACAATCAGCTTGCCGGACGCTGCAACCATCTGATTCTGTTTCAGGGTATCGAAGGTCTGCGACACACTTAACGGATAGGTACAGGCAATAATCCCGCAGGTAATCGCAGCACCCAGATAAGCAATCCAGATCTGTCCCAGCGGTGCAAATACCGACACAATCACACCCACACCTGAAGACACTAACAGCAGGTACATCAGTACTGTACGGCGGTCGAAACGGTCAGACAGATAGCCTACCGGGAACTGCAGCACAAACGCACCGAAGATCGCCGCCCCCATAAACAGTGACAGCTGGAAGTTCACAATGCCAAAGTCGTTGGCAAAGATCGGCAGCATGTTAAAAATAGCCTGGTAGATAATGCCTGAAGCAAAGCAACTGATAACACCCAGAGGAGATGCCTTGTACAGGTCCTTAATCGACATTGAAGTCACATCTTCAACGATTGGGCCTTTGTTCTTACTCAGTACCATCGGAATAATCGCGGTACACAGCAAAATGCCGGTGGCAACAAATAAGACAGTGCCGGCAGGGTCGGCCGCATTCAGCAGGAACTGCCCCAGGAACAGGCCGCCCAGTACGACTGCGTTATATACACCAAGTACCTTGCCGCGGGTCTGTTTGTCAGAACTGCCGCTGAGCCAGCTTTCCATCGCCGTAGCAGCTGAAGCGTTACAGAAGCCAATGAAGACACGCATTGCGCCCCACAGGATTGGGTCGGTATACAGGCTGCAGATCAGGACGCTGATGGTACCCAGTGCAACACAACCGGCAAACATACGAATATGCCCTGCCCGCTTGATCAGCTCTTTACTGTAAAGTGCGCCCAGTAATGCGCCGACAGAATACAGCGATAACACCATACCGATGGAGTTAGCATCAAAACTCTCAAGCTCCATCCGTATCGGCAGAAAGACGTTAATCAGTCCGTTACCCAGATACAGAATGAAACAGCTGGTGAACAACGCTATCAATGGCAGAATAGTTGCGCGCACTTAAGGAATTCTCTACTTCAATAATTCGTTAATATTTACTGTCAGGCCTTATTGCCGGTTTTCTCAGCAAGGTGCGCAGCATACTGTGGTGCTGACCGGAAACGGATTACCGGCCGCTAAGGATGCGTTACATCTCTGTAAAACATAGCGTTTTGGTCTGAAACGTCAAAGGGAATTATCCCCGTTTGTAGGTTCAGTTCTGAAAACTCTGCCGCTTTAACCCGAAACCCTTCGGCTTTATTTTCGTTGCGCCTCATTGGCAGCAGGAAAACTCAGCCATGCCATTAGATTTTATAGAAGAATAAAACCAATAACGGCACCTGAACACTCAAATGAGCATCCAGTAAAGCGTGTCTTGCAGGTAAATTTTTCGGTCGGAAAGCGCCGGGAGAACTGGTCAGAAATGAACCGTTTCTATGGGGCGCAAAGGTAAAGGTTTATTGCTTAACCCGCAATCTTTGCGCCTTTAAAAACATGCTTAAATGCGTCACATAAATATCTGTATGTGAAGTTTTAACAGGACTGTCATATCAGGCGGGAAAAAGCACTAAAAATGCCTTAATTGATAAGACCTTAGAGGGATATTGCAGGCAGCAAAAAGCCGGCTTGCGCCGGCTTTATTCTGATCATTTTTTAACGGTTATAAACACCGTTGGATCAGTAAGATCTCGCTTAACGAGGTTCGTCTTTCAGACCTTTATACAGGCTTACGCACATGCACAGCAGAACCACCGTAAACGGCAGACCTACTGTTACTGCACCAGCCTGCAGAGCAGTCAGCGCTTCAGAACCGCCACCGTACAGCAGTACACCGGCGATAACGCCCTGCAGTACCGCCCAGAACAGACGCTGTGGTGCAGGTGCATCAACTTTACCGCCCGCAGTAATCGAGTCGATTACCAATGAGCCGGAATCAGAAGATGTAATGAAGAACACCAGAACCAGGATAATCGCCAGTAAAGAAGTGATTTCCACTAATGGCAGGTTTTCAAGCATCTGGAACATCGCCAGAGACACGTCACCAACACCGTTAGCCAGTGCGCCAACACCGTTCTGAACCTGATCAAGCGCGCTGCCACCAAAGGCTGCCATCCATACTGCAGATACCAGGGTAGGCACCAGCAGTACTGCGATCATGAATTCACGAACAGTACGGCCCTTGGAGATACGTGCAATGAACATACCTACGAAAGGAGACCAGGAAATCCACCAGGCCCAGTAGAACACAGTCCAGCCGTGGAACCAGGTGTCGTCTTCACGACCAACCCAGTTGCTCAGCGGTACAATGTTCTCTGCATAGCTGCCCAGAATTCCGAAGAAGTTAGACAGGAACGCAGCAACAGAACCGGCGAAAATAACAAACATCAGCAACGCAAAAGCGATGATCATGTTGATGTTACTCAGCAGTTTCACACCACCGTCCAGGCCACGAACAACAGAGAAGATAGCAATCGCGCTTACCGCAACGATGATGCCGATCTGAGTTGAAATGTTGTTCTCGATACCAAACAGGAAGTTCAGACCACCGGCCGCCTGGCTTGCGCCAAGACCCAGAGACGTCGCCAGACCGAAGATAGTTGCCAGTACAGCAACGATATCGATGACGTGACCAATCGGACCCCATACACGGTCACCCAACAGTGGGTAGAACGCAGAACGGATAGTCAGTGGCAGACCTTTGTTATAGGTAAAGAAGCACAGTGCCAGCGCAACAACGCCGTAGATGGCCCATGGGTGCATACCCCAGTGGAACATAGTCGCGCCCATCGCTGCAGAAGCACCTTCAGGGGTGTTTGGCGCCGCATTCAGAGGCGTGCCGTACCAGTTGGTGTAATACGCAACAGGTTCAGCAACACTCCAGAACATCAGGCCAATGCCCATGCCGGCAGCAAATAACATGCACAACCAGGAAATGGTGCTGAAATCAGTTTTTGCTGATTTACCACCAAGCTTTACCTTACCGACCGGCAGGACAATCAAAGCTAAACAGAACAAGACGAAAACGTTACCACCGATCATGAATAACCAGTCGAACGTCTGAATTGACCAGGTACGAGCGCCAACCAGCATTTCTTTTGCGTCAGCCGGGAAAATCAGGGCAAACACAATGAAAAGCAAGATAGCTACAGCACTGATCGCAAACACCGGATTATGGACATCCATACCCATCATCTGGACGTTACTTTGCCCTATCTGATAATCAGAATCATATTCCGTACCAGAGCCTTGCGAGCTTTTAGAGTTATCGTACATAAACGACTCCAATTTGTTGTTATTATTGGCACCTTTGAACGACAGGCCTAACCGAAGCGCCAGGCCGCAAAAATGCCCGCACCATACTAGGCAGATACGTCATTCAGATGATTGCAGTTAACGACATGTATGTGACGGGAAATGACCGTTTTCGACAAAGCGGTTGATCTGCGACAAGCTTTTGCCTGTTAAGGACTTCGGAGTCGCTGGGAGACAAAATTATTTGCGCAGGACGTCACCAGTTAACATGGCCCTGATGGTCGAGCAGAGTCAGATACAGACGCAAATCAAGCTCTAACTGGTGGTAATCCGGCTCCATATGGCAGCAAAGCTTATAGAACGCCTTGTTGTGATCCTTCTCCCGCAAATGCGCCAGTTCATGCACCACGATCATTTTCAGGAAAGGCTCTGGCGTATCGCGAAACAGGCTGGCGACTCGGATTTCACGTTTGGATTTGAGTTTGTTGCCCTGTACCCGGGCGATCTGGGTATGTAAGCCCAGTGCGTTATGAATGACATCAATCTTATCGTCATAAATAACCTTGCTCAGTGCCGGCGACTGACGCAGATAGGCCTGCTTGATATCCATGGCGTACTCATACAGGGCTTTGGCCTGACGAATGTCGTGCCCTGGCCGGTATCGCTTACTCAGATATGCGTCCAGCTTATTCTGCTGCAGTAGTGCTTCGGCCTGTTCCTGAAGATGCGCCGGATAGCCGTTAAGAAAACGTTTTGCTGTCATCACCAACCTGCCTTCTTCAGATGTTCCCGGAAGGCGTCATAACGCTTACGGTTAACGGAGAAATCACTTCTGCCTACCCGGGAAGCCGAGCGGATGTGCAACACCCCTGCTGATTCATTAATCCGTAATTCAAAATCATCGACGAAACGGAAAATCCGGCTGGTAAACCGGGTCGCCAGATAACTCCCCTGCCATCCCGGACTGTCCGCCCCCCATGCGATCCAGTGTTTTAACAATATCCAGTTGTAACTCATCGAGGGGCTTATCCGGTAACGGAACAGGATCTACTTTTGCTTCAGGTCTTGTTGCCGGGCTGTAACTTTCACTGTTTACACAGTTCGGTTTATCAGGGCACTGCGCTAACTGACCGTTTTGCAGACCCGGTGCGCTACCCTTATGTGACCACCAGCCCTTAACGAACATGGTAATCAGCAACAGGATCACTATAAAAATTACAGATTTAAGCAACATAGAGGTATCCGCCGTAAAATTCGCAGGCCATTATCTTTACTGGCACCAGACAATACAAGAATAGCCGGGGAATTTAGCTGCCACACATACGCACGCCCCACTCAACTGATTACAGAGCCGTGTGGCAGGGTTTCAGTCCATATTTCTTAAAAGATAACGGTATAAATATATTTGTACAGAGCTCCTCAGGATGATTACAACTGCCATATAACTTCTTCTGCAATAGAGACATGGCAGCCACGCTCAATTCTTTTTAGCAGTTAATTAGTTACTCACATAGTCGTCACAACTGAACCATTCTAATCAAAGCCACCTCAATATTGGACGAATCCTGCTTTATCTACTAGAAAGATGAAACGCTGAATTTATACCAACTAACAATAATTTTTAGATCGCTAACGTACTCTGTTACAAGGAAGGCAACATGAACAGACATGACTTCATCGAAATCGCCGGTGGTATTTTCAAAAATAATCAGTACTACACACAATGGAGCGGTAATAAAAAAGCCGAGTACTTCTGGGATTTTTTCGATGACGATACCGATGACTATATTCACGCAGTATATGCAGGGGTAAATATAGATACTCTTCAGCGTAAGAAGAAATACAGCATTGAGCACATAATCCCAAAATCATTTTTAAAATCATATTTGTCGAACAATAATAACAACGAAGAAATCATCAAAGGTTCCACAACCAACCCTCTTAACTTCGCTGCCTGCCATCGCAACATAAATTCAGCTAGGCGTAACTGGCCATTCGATGTGGAAGACGATCGTATTGTTCGGAGTTATACGATCAATATGGAAGGTATCTATTCTGATTTCGGCTTTGATGATGAAAATGAATGGGTTGTACCAATCCGCTCCCAAGGTGATATTGCCCGATCCATTCTCTATATGTGCTTAATTTACGATATCAACGAGCTCTACGGCGAGCACCTCAATATCTATCGTCGGTGGGCCAAGGTAGATCCACCGAATATATGGGAGCTGAAATATAATGAGTGGGTCCATCAGAAGTTAGGTATTCGGAATCCTTTTGTTGCTGACTACAATAACCCTGTCCAAGCTTTTCAATTACTTGATGACAATGAGTTAATGGATTCAATCCTTCTCTCATAATCAGGTATAAAAAACTAAACCGCAGTACATCGTTCAACAGGTTGATGTACTGCGATGGCAGGGCTTGTGAATATATAGAAGACTTCTACAAAACCTCCTGATCGACAAGATTCAACTACACACGTGACTAAGCCCTACTTTCACCAACCAAGCGAGATGTAGTCTTCAGTCAGACGCCGTTTGTCATCGACCAGTCCATCAAATAGATCGTAAATGAATAGAAAGCTGCACCAGCAATATTTACTGCAGTCAGAGTTACGAAGAACTTGCCCCAGTAATCTTTCCGACGTCGGAGCAACCATAACAAGCCAGCCAGTATGCCGACAGCTGCTACAGGGATAAGCAAGGGAATAAGTACTTCATCAGAATGCGCCCCATAACTGAAAGCTTCATCCAATTCGTAGTACTCAAATGCTTTGACTATAAAGAAGTGTACAGAAACAGCGTAAGCAACATAGCTAAGCCCGGCGATGATCCTATTTTTCATACTAATAAAGTCCATTTAGGAAACTTAAAACGGTTCAACTGCCATCGCCGTGTAATACTTCATACAGCTCTTCTATATTTGCAACAGCTACTGAATACCACACTAGAAATATGACAGCCGATAAAGTATATGCTGCGCCTTCCGGGCTAAAAAAGCCTAAAGACAAACAAATGAAAAGACCTGCAATGAGTGTATAGAGTGAGGATTTAAACATCCGGCTGCAAACAATCAGCGCACGGGCATCTGACGACAATCCATTTAAAGCTAAAAACAATCCTGCATAGAGGATCCAGGTTATACCAGAAAATACTCATAGCAATAGAAGCGGTATGGCGATTAAAAATCCGACTGCCTGAGAAAAGGCTGTTACCATCCCCTGATGTATAAACCCTGACGTCAGGGCAGATTTCGTTGTATTACTTGCCTTATAGGTTTGCCTATCATACTCAGCAACTCGCTTCTGCCGCAGCTCAAGAACCTGATGATCAAACTCGGCCGCACAGTCCTGATGTGTTTTACACAACACCAGTTCTCCGCTGCCCCAGTTAATTCGCGTTGGATTACCGCACTTTTGACACTTCATCTGAACGATAGCTCCGGACGGAGCGTCTGAAGGTGCTGCCTGATAGCCTGAACGTCATGGAAGTAAAAGGACAAATACTGCCGGTCTTTGATATTCAGAATCAGCGCGTTGTACACCCACAAATCAATAACCCGTATCTTTTCTATATCAGCAACAGGGAACTCGACCTCATAATTTAATTTTGGCTTTGCGTAATGAAAAACACCGTCCTGTATAAGCACATATGAACCATCCAACCCATTAATGTAATCACGCCATAAATGAGTCGCACCTACAGGCAAAAATACAATCACGACTAAGCCGATCTTTACCGCAGTGTTTTCAAAACCTAAATACCAACCCATAGCAAACGCAATGGCACTGTAAATTAACCCTGCAAACTCAAAACGCGAATAAAAAGTACCTTTCCAGTCGAACTGCATCATCAATCCTTTAACCTGATCATCCTTATGTTTCCATTGGCGCATAATATCGTACGCCCTCAGAAAAATAACAATGCTCGTGTACTGAAAACACAAACAAAAACGCCCGTTACAGGAACGGGCGTTGTTATCAGTATATTCAGGCTGTTTACTCTTCAGAAGTACCGCCATTGGCAAGGAAGAACCAGGTATCTAGTACGGTATCCGGGTTAAGGGATACAGAGTCGATGCCCTCTTCCATCAGCCAGCGGGCCAGATCCGGGTGGTCGGATGGTCCCTGACCGCAGATGCCTACATACTTGTTGTGCTTCTTACAGGCCCGGATAGCCATGGCCAGCAACTGCCGAACCGCTTCGTTACGTTCATCGAACAGATGGGCGATGACGCCGGAGTCCCGGTCCAGTCCCAGTGTCAGCTGAGTCAGGTCATTGGAGCCGATGGAGAAGCCGTCGAAGTACTCCAGGAATTCCTCAGCCAGCAGCGCGTTAGCAGGTAACTCACACATCATGATGATGCGCAGGCCGTTCTCACCGCGGCGTAAGCCGTTTTCAGCCAGCAGATCGATAACCTGTTTGGCTTCACCCAGCGTCCGGACGAAAGGAATCATAATTTCAATGTTGCTGAGCTTCATTTTTTCACGCACGTACTTCATCGCACGGCATTCAAGCTCAAAACAGTCACGGAAACTTTCAGCGATATAGCGGCTGGCACCCCGGAAGCCAAGCATCGGGTTTTCTTCCCGGGCTTCATACGCGTCGCCGCCGATCAGATGGCTGTATTCATTCGATTTGAAGTCAGACATCCGGATAATGACTTTCTTCGGATAGAAGGCAGCCGCCAGGCTTGAAATCCCTTCAACCAGCTTGGATACGTAGAAATCGATCGGGTCTTTGTAACCGGCCGTACGGCGGTCGATAACCTGCTGCAGCCCCTCGCTTAACTGATCGTAATTGAGCAGTGCTTTGGGGTGAATGCCGATCATCCGGTTAATAATGAACTCCAGCCGTGCCAGGCCTACACCGGCATTCGGCAGCGCCTGGAAATCAAATGCGCGGTCAGGGTTACCCACGTTCATCATGATGTCGAATGGCAGGGATGGCATGGAATCAACACGGTTTGTCTGGTGTTCGAAGTCCAGTTTGCCCGAGTAAGCTTTACCGGTATCACCTTCCGCACAGGAGACGGTCACCAACTGACCTTCTTTAAGAACTTCAGTAGCATTGCCACAACCAACAATGGCGGGAATCCCCAGCTCACGGGCAATGATTGCCGCATGACAGGTCCGGCCACCCCGGTTAGTGATGATAGCGGAGGCCCGTTTCATGACCGGCTCCCAGTCCGGATCTGTCATGTCGGTAACCAGCACATCACCGGGTTGAACCAGATCCATCTCTGAAATGTCTTCAACCAGACGCACCGGGCCGTTACCAATACGGTGACCGATTGAACGGCCTTCGACCAGCACTTCACCGGTTTCTTTCAGCAGATAACGCTCAATAACCGCATCCTGTGAACGGCTCTTAACCGTTTCAGGGCGGGCCTGCACAACGTACAGTAAGCCGTCTTCACCGTCTTTTGCCCATTCAATGTCCATCGGGCAGCCGTAATGCTGCTCAATAGTAACAGCCAGTTTAGCCAGTTCCTGAATGTCGTCATCGTTAAGGGAGAAGCGCATACGTTCGGCCTGATCAACCGGAACGGTTTTAACACTGCTCTCACCTTCCCCTGCGGCTTCGTTATATACCATCTTAATGGCTTTGGTGCCCAGATTGCGGCGCAGTACAGCCGGTACATCCTGTCGCAGGGTTGGCTTATAAACGTAGAACTCATCCGGGTTAACTGCACCCTGAACCACGGTTTCACCTAAGCCGTAGGCGGAGGTAATAAAGACCACGTGCTGGAAACCGGATTCGGTATCCAGAGAGAACATGACACCACTGGTGGCGATGTCACTGCGTACCATGCGCTGAACACCTGCAGACAGGGATACTAGATCATGCTCAAATCCCTGATGTACCCGGTAGGCAATTGCCCGGTCGTTATACAGTGATGCAAATACAGATTTGATTGACTGCACCACGGCTTCATAGCCACGGACATTCAGAAAGGTTTCCTGCTGACCTGCAAAGGAGGCATCCGGCAAGTCTTCTGCGGTAGCGGATGAACGAACGGCAACACTGATGTCCTGACCGTCACACAATTCTTCGTAAGCAGCTTTGATAGCGCTTTCCAGCTCAGGCTGCAGAGGTTCGGCTTCAATCCAGCCGCGAATCTCTGCACCAACTCTGGCCAGTTCGCGAACGTCGTCGACGTCAAGGGCGGCCAGTGCCGCAGAGATCTTATCACCCAACTGGTGATAATTAAGAAATTCATTAAAAGCTTCAGCTGTTGTGGCAAATCCGCCGGGTACCCTGATACCGGCATCGCTCAGCTGACTTATCATCTCCCCCAGGGAGGCATTCTTCCCACCAACTTTATCGACATCCTTCATGCCCACCTGGGCTAACGAAATCACATAGTTGTGCAAAGTCTTTCTCCTTATTGTCATTTGTTCCGGGGTATGAACACGGTGTGCAGTCAATCCTGACGGTCGGGTAAACCGCTTAAGGACAAAACACCCGTTAGCCCGGCCATAATACTGTAATTATCATCAGATTATGAGAGGTATCCGCCCCTGTTTTAGCGGAAGTATTGCCCTACAGCAGACTCTGTGCAGAAACTGATCAGTATGACGATTGCGAAATTCTGTCATGGACTGCACCCAAAACCCGCTCCGGCCCCGTGGCGCGCCACGTCTGCAAGTACGAAAAGTATTAATAAACCGCGGGCTACAGCGGGATACAACCATCCTGTAGCGGGTGATCATCTGTCCCTATAAACCCTCTGACACTAAAAGCATTCCTTCATACCCTTTTATCAGGAATGAGTAACCAATAAATCCGTGTTATAGAAATATTCGACTTTTGGCGGATATATCAGCGTCAGCCGATACACAGGTATTGCTTTGCAATTATCTTCAAAGTGGCAATAATGCCGTTTTACTCAAAGATATAAGCCCATGAAACGTACAGCATTTTTTATTTCCGACGGTACCGGCATCACCGCCGAAGCATTGGGCAACAGCCTACTGGCTCAGTTTGAAGGCATTAACTTCGACAAGATCACCCTGCCGTATATCGACAGCATTGATAAAGCCCACGATGCGGTGAAACGCATTAATCAGGCCAGCGAATCTGATGGCCAGCAAGCCATTGTTTTCGACACGGTTGTAGATGAAACCATCCGCAAAGAAATCAGTAGCAGCATTTCTTACAAAATTGATGTGTTTTCAGCCTTCCTCAAGCCCCTTGAGCTGGAACTTGGCTGCCATTCTTCATACAGCGTCGGTACCTCCCACGGTATTCACGAGATGGACCGCTATAAGGACCGGATCGAATCGGTGAACTTTGCGCTGGACAATGATGACGGTGCCCGGACCCGCCAGTATGATCAGGCAGATATCATTCTGATCGGCGTTTCCCGTTGCGGTAAAACCCCGTCATGCCTGTATATGGCACTGCAGTTCGGCATCCGGGCGGCAAACTACCCCCTTACCGAAGAAGACCTGGATGAAGAAGATCTGCCAGCAATTCTCCGGCCATACCGGGACAAGCTTTATGGCCTGACAATCGACCCGTTCCAGTTAGCGGCTATCCGCCATGAACGCCGGGCAAACAGCCGCTACGCTTCTCTTGATCAGTGTGAGTTTGAAGTACGCAGTGTTGAGAAAATGCTGCGCCGGGAAAAACTGCCAAGCATTAACACCACCAGTTTCTCCATTGAAGAGATTGCCACCAAGATCATGGCCCATATGGATCTGGACCGGCGGATCGACTGACCCGCCTGCTGACAAAAGAACGTTTTAACGCATCCGGCCGCGGGTCAGAGAGAAATACCCGCCGGCCAGTGCATACGCCCCGCCCAGTAATACAGCTATCTTCACCACCACAAGCAACTGCGGATAGTCTTCCGGCTGCAGGACTTTTTCACCGAAGTAATGGTTAAAGATCACAACCATAATGGTGGTACTGAACATATTCCCTGCGGTACGGGCCAGGTTCAGCAGCGCTGCGGCAATCCCCAGGCGGGCCGGATCAACCGATCCCATGGCGGCATTGTTATTTGGCGATGAAAACAACCCAAAGCCAATACCCAGCAAACACAGGCCAAGCTTGATCTGCCACAGCGGCGAGCTCATACCCGCGAAGAACAGCACCACAAAGCCAAGTACAAACATCCCACAGCCAACGGTGGCGATCACCCGTGCTTCATAACGGTCCGATAACCGCCCCGCCACTGGCGCGATACAGGCCATCAACAACGCCTGAATCAGAATAATGCTGCCAGCTTCACCCGGCGACAGGCCCTGAATGTACTGCAGATACAGGCTGAGAATAAACAACACCGGAAAACTGGCACCATACATACAGATACTGGCCAGAATGGAACGGGTAAAAATGCGGTTCTGCCGCATGGCATCAATGCGCACCAGCGGTGCTTTAGCCTGGCGCTGATGGCGGACAAAACACCAGCAAAGCACGATACCGGCGAACAGCACGCCCATAAAACGGGGATCGGGTAAGCCGGTAATACCAAAGAACAGACAGCTGGTACACAGCATGAAAATCAGGCTGCCTGACAAATCCAGACGCTGACTGAAAGACAGCGAGCTGTCCTGTTCAGTACGTGGCGTTGTTGGTACGAATCGCAAAACCAAAGCCAGCGCCAGGATAATCCCGGGAACCGGTAACCAGAAGACACTGCGCCAGCCCAGTAATTCTGTCAGCCAACCGCCGGCGACCGGCCCCAGCGTCAGCCCCAGATAAACAGATGTAGAAACGATGCCAAGAAACATCCCCCGCCGGGCACTGCCCGCCAGACTGGCAACCATGGCCATTGAGGTGGCAAATATGAACGAGCTCGACAGCCCCTGTAAGACCCGGTAAAAAAGCAGCCATTCAATCTGATCGACCCAGGCAACAACCACTGATGATCCGGCATACAGCGCCAGACCGTACAGATGAATGCGGCGGCGACCGTACAGGTCAGCCAGCCGTGCAACCGGCAACATGAGTACAACGGATCCCCAAAGCGGCGCACTGGGCACCCAGCTCAGATACACCGCATCGATATGCAGATCATCAGCAATGCTGGGCAATGCAAGGTTTACAGCAGCCATTGCCATCGGCACCAGAAAAGCCGCCAGACATATACTGAACAGTGCTAACCAGGGTGGCTGTTGAGTATCAGCCTGTTGCATGGAAATACCTTTTAATCAGCGAGCAGAATGCTGCGTACGCAACCTGAAAGTGCAGGCTGGTGCAGATATCCGTTTCTTGTAAGAGATCAGCCCCGTGACTGACGGTAGGCGCCAGCAAGGGTGCAGGAAAGAATTCAGGAGATTATATCACTCTGACGAACAAAAAGATTAATGAAGCCGGTATTTACTGCACCGGCTTTCACCTGTTTTTTGAAAAAGGATTTAACGGAACTGGCTGGCAGAGATATATTTCTGAAAGGTTTCGCACCACACGAGTACAGTATTGTATTGGGTGAAATCCACCTGCTGATCAAACTCAACCAGGAAGTTCTTGAAGGTATTCACCTCACCCAGCTGCAAAGCACTGGATTTTACCGCCAGAAATTCCTTATCAGAATTCACATACTGAGGCACCAGATACACACGGTAGTCAGGACCCGGAGCCAGCTCACCGATGAAGGCTACCTGATTGTTGCTGATGCCTACGCGCCCTTCGCCCCAGTGCAGGAAGTCACTGCCCGGAATGTCAGGCTCAAAGGTTGCGGTGTATTCCGCTTCAGCGATGACTTTTGATAGCACCGCATTATCCGGTGACGGCGGCGCGATCATGATAGGTAATGCATAGATACCGGCCGCAAAACCTGTTGCCAGAGTGCCTAAAAATGCTGCCAGTAAAAGTATTTTCTTCATGATTGTTTATCCGTAACTGTCCGTAGCTGTTCAGGGGATGAATCTGTTTATTAAACGGTTTATCAAATCTGCTTATCAAGAATGAAACACATGTTACATGTCTGTTATTGAGGAATAAACCGCCCTGTCTTACTGGCATGTTTTTTGACCTTTCAGTCAGATATTTTCAGCATGACAGCTTAACGTGTTGTTGTTCAAACCTCATCACATTACTCATCTAATTGATTGAATAATATGCGAAATATTTATTACCCAGACCGTCTCATTAAAACCGCACCGGAAAATAAATGCCAGCTCTGCTGACATCTGTTAAGATCCGCGTTTTTTGTATTTTAGCGATAAAGATCCGGTGCCATACCGGCCGCACAAAATACAGACACATATTCTGAATTAGCAATACAGGACACCGACACATGAGTCTTGCCGATAAGGTTTTAGCGGTAAATGATGATCTGCCTATCCGCACAGGCAGCCCGGTTCACAGCGGTAAAGTACGTTCCGTTTACTGGCTGACAGACGCCGACAGCCGCCGACTGATCGCTGAACGGGGTTACGACGTCGCCAGTGATGCACCGCTGGCCATCATGGTGATCAGTGACCGTATTTCTGCTTTTGACTGTATCTGGCACGGTGAAGGCGGTATGCGTGGTGTACCGGGTAAAGGCGCAGCGTTAAACGCGATTTCCAATCACTGGTTCCGCCTGTTCCGCGAAAATGGCCTGGCAGACAGCCACATTCTGGACATCCCCCACCCACTGGTTTGGATCGTACAGAAAGCCCGGCCGGTGATGATTGAAGCCATCTGCCGACAGTACATTACCGGCTCTATGTGGCGTGCTTACGACAAAGGTGAGCGTGAATTCTGTGGCATCGAGCTGAGCGACGGCCTGCAGAAAGATCAGAAACTGGAAGAGCTGCTTATCACCCCTTCCACAAAAGGCATTCTGAAAGGCATTCCGGGTGTACCTGAAGCCGATGACGTCAACATCACCCGTGATGACATCCGCAATAACTTTGCAGCATTCAACTTCACTAAACCTGAAGATATCGACGCCTACGAGAAGCTGCTGAAAGAAGGCTTTAATCTGATCAGTGGTGCTCTGGAAGAACTGGATCAGGTATTTGTGGATACCAAGTTTGAATTCGGCTATGTCACCGACGCCGCTGGCCGCGAAAAGCTGATCTATATGGATGAAGTGGGTACACCTGATTCTTCCCGTATCTGGGACGGTCCGGCATACCGTGACGGTAAAGTACTGGAGAACTCAAAAGAAGGTTTCCGCCAGTTACTGCTGAACCACTTCCCTGATCCGGATATCCTGCTCAATAAAGAGCGTATGGATGAGCGACAGGCACTGGCCCGTGATAACGCCCTGCCGGCAGATGTACTGAACGCGGTATCTGAAACCTATGTGGGTATTGCCGAAAAAATTACCGGTGAAAAACTCAACATCTCCGATAATCCAAAAGCTGAGATTATCGCCATTCTGAAAGATGAGTACGGTCTGATCGACTGAGCCTGATCATCTGATATAACCGGCGTTGGCCCCCTTCGCCGGTTTAACACCTGACCGCTTTCCCGCCCTGTTAACTCAATCTGCTTTCCTGCAGATAATTCACGCTGATTTCTTTGACTGCTTTTTATGACTGCCGTCACACATAGGCGCATGTTCTGACTGTTTGCAGGTACATAACCAAACGGTTTCTGATTTACGGGCAACAAAGACAACCGGATCCAGACCGGTACCCTGATGAGAACCGTCACACAGTGGCTGGGTAGATGAACGCCCGCAGGCACACCAGCAATAGGTCTCACCTTCAACCAGATCCAGTTTCATGGGGGCATCGCCGGCACGGCGTACTTCGGCATGAGACATAATAATCTCCTTGGGGTTATTGCATGCAATAACCGTAGAAGAGCCTGCGCAATCGCGCAAATTCTCTGCCGGGTAACACAAGTTGAGGAATCAGGATTCGGCGCAGAATACCGCCGGAAAAATCAGCGTCCGCCAGAACAGCGGACGGCTCAGAAGTTTGCTGTCAGTCGTCTTTCTTCAGCTTGCGGATTTTATCAGCAAGACGGGTTTTACGCTGTTCAGAACCGCGTTCTCCCTGATTCTGATCATCCTGGTGTTTATCATAAACCGACTTAACCTTTTTCTTCTTGTCCAGGTTTTTGCGCTTGCGGCTTTCATAGCTGTCCGGGTCCGCCAGTTTTTCACTGCGGCGCGGAACATCCAGCCAGATTACCGGCTGACCACCGGTACGTTTCTTTTTAACTCGTGACATAGTATTACCTTTACTGCCCGTCGCACTCAGCGACGGGACGATTTATCTGTTTGCTGTTCGGCTGACAGGCGTTCTTCTTCAAGACGCTCCTGTTCAAGCCGTTCCGCCTCAAGCCGCTGGGCTTCCCATTTAGCCTGCCACTCTTCAACTGTTTCGTAGCTGATGTTACCGATAAGCCCGGAACGTAATTCATTCAGCAGAATTTCTGAAGCTTTATGCAGGTCAACTACACCGCCAGGCCTCAGCCCTGCCCGCTTACGGCCAATGCTTTCAAGCACCTCTTCTGCAGTATCCGGCAACGCCTTGAGCTTGTAACGCTGACACAGCAGTTCCGGATAGTCTTCACGCAGAAAACCCGCCGCGTACAGTGCGATATCTTCATACTCGATGGCGGTATCTTTTATCGCACCACTGGCTGCCAGACGGTAACCGGAATCCCGGTCCTCAATCTTTGGCCAGAGAATGCCCGGCGTGTCAGACAGTGCCATACCGTTTTTAAGGGTAAAACGCTTCTGTCCTTTGGTGACCGCAGGCTCGTTACCGACTTTGGCAATCCGCTTACCTAACAGTGCGTTTATCATGGTGGATTTACCTACGTTAGGAATCCCCATAATCATCGCCCGTACCGGCCGGCCGGCATTTGCCCGGGAAGGCACCTGCTGTTTACACAGTTCCGGAATCCGGCTGATCAGCTTCTTCTGCTGATAATCGATCAGCATTGCGGTGGTATCCGGCAGGCTGTTGAAGTACTCAAACCACTGCTGGCTGCGCTCCGGGTCTGCCAGATCACACTTGTTTAAAAGCTTGATCACCGGCGTCCCCTTGCGGAGAGACGACACCATCGGGTTTTCGCTGGAAACCGGCAAGCGGGCATCCAGTACTTCTATAACAACATCAATATCCTTCATCACTTCGGCGATTTCTTTTCTCGCCTTATGCATGTGACCCGGAAACCAGTTAATACTCATAATCGATAATCGTAAAAAAATGCGGTCTGCAATTATACAGACAGCTTAGCCCTAAGTAACGGAAATTACGCCAGTAACACGAAAAACTGACCAATTATTAAGTCCACATCATGAGTACTGCCATTACTGACTTGCCGGACAACTGGATATACCCTAGGACTTACGTATATCGGGGATAGTTTAAGGAACATTCATATATGACCACCACCGCGACACATTCGCAGGTATTAATGGCCAGACAGCCTATTTTTGACTGTCAGCAACGGGTTGTTGCGTATGAACTGCTTTATCGTAATGAAGCAGACACAGAACACGCATTATTTAACGACTCCAGCGCCACCTGTGATGTGATTCTTAATGTTTACACCAGCATTGCGGACAACGGCAGCAAGAAAAGTGTTCCTGCTTTCATAAACATGACCCGGGATCTTCTGGTATCCGATGATTTTCCGGAACTGCCCCGTAAACAGATTGTTATTGAAGTACTTGAAGACATCGCTGCAGACGATGAAGTCATTGCCGCCGTTACCCGTCTGGCCGAGAAAGGCTATCGCATCGCGCTGGATGACTTTGTTTACAGCCCGGAATTTGATCCCCTGCTAAAGCTGGCCCACATCGTAAAAGTTGACGTGCTGGGTATGTCACAGGAAGAAATCGCCAAACAAGTTAAACTGCTACGGCCATTTAACGTCACCCTGCTGGCTGAAAAAATTGAGACTGTAGAGGTTCTGGAACATTGCCACGCACTGGGCTTTAAGCTGTTTCAGGGACACTTCCTCAGCAAACCCAAGCTGATAAAGGGCCGTAAACTGGAAGCTAACCACGCCAACCTGCTGATGCTGGTCAGCGAGCTGCAGAACAGCCGTACCACACCTGAACGCCTTGAAGAGCTGATTATCCAGGATCCGGTACTGACCTATAAACTGCTGCGCATTGTTAACTCAGCGGCCTATTCACTGATTCGTCGGGTTGAGTCGCTATCAGAAGCCATTGTGCTACTGGGCATGGATCAGATCCGCAGCTGGGCAACCATGATTGCGCTGGCAAACCGTACCAGCAAACCGGAAGAAATCTGCCGTTCACTACTGTTACGGGGCAAGATGTGCGAAGCCATCGCGGCATCCCAGGGTTGCCACAACAACAGCAGTTATTTTATGACCGGTGTGCTGTCTCAGTTGCATGTCATGCTGGATATTGATCAGCAAACCATGTTGGAACAGGTCCCGCTTGGTGAAGACATTGAGTCAGCCATTAAAGATCATGCCGGCGCAATGGGAGATATTCTGAAACATGTCACCCATTATGAAGCTGGTGACTGGGATCTCCTGCCCAATGACATCGATATTGATGCCTATGAAGAATCTTACCGCGCTGCACTCGACTGGAGTAAAGACGCAATGTTATCCATGTCTAACTAACGCTGGCTGATCATTCCACAGCCATTCTTGCCGTCAATGTAACTGAAACGAATTAAGGACGTTTTGGTTACATCCCCCCATGACACTGTATTTACAAACGCCAGTCTTAGGTTTAACTTGTTGCATTGCAGCAAGAGCACACATACATAACAAATAAGATATACAGCCTATGCCATTACCACCTCCGGCGCCCCGCGCCCTGCAGCATACACGTACGGTTACCTGCCGCGGTTACAAACGTGACGACGGTTTATGGGATATTGAGGGCCACCTCACCGATATTAAAACCATCGCCATTCCCCTGAAAGAACGTAATGATGGCTGGGTACCTGCCGGCGAACCGATTCATGATCTGAGCCTGCGCATCACCATTGATCTTGATATGAATATCCATGACGTTGCCAGCAGCATGGATCTGACACCTTATCGCCTGTGTCCGGACATTACTGTTCAGTATAAAAAGCTCATCGGCTTGCGCATTGCTTCAGGTTTCACCCGCCAGACCCGGGAACTGTTTTCCGGCATCAGCGGCTGCACCCATTTACTTGAACTGCTCGGCCCGATTGCAACAACCGCATTCCAGGCCACCCATAAGGAACAGCTGGCCCGCATCGAACATATGCCGGATGTAAAACCTTTTATGCTGGATAACTGCCATGCACTAAACACCCGTGGTCAGGTGGTAAAACAGCACTGGCCTGATTATTTTCAGGGGGAGCAAATCCCTGCAGAGCTTATTCCTGCAGAGCCTATCCCTGCAAAAGAGCTATCTTAAACTCTTCAGCCACAAAAAAAGGGATCATAGGATCCCTTTTTTTATTAGCACTTTTAACAGCCGCTGGCTGTTACTGCTTGTGAACGAGCTTATTTACCAGGAAGCCCATTGCAATAATCACCACCGCACCCGCAGCTACCGGTGTCAGCAGGAAGCTCCAGCTCTGGCCGGTCAGCATAATCAGTACCGGGTTAGCACCGGCAGGTGGATGGGTTGTCTTAGTCACCAGCATCAGGGCAATGGCCACGCCGGTTGCCAGACCCAGCGACCACGGCTCCACACCCACGAAAGTAACAAATACCACACCAACCAACGCTGACAACACATGGCCAAAAAATACATTTTTAGGCTGGGCCAGCGGGCTTTTAGGAATACCGAAAACCAGTACGGTGGACGCACCGAATGGTGCCATCAGCCACAATCCCTGACCGGTAAACGCTTCAAGATAAGCCAGTATGGAAATAGTAATTGCAGCCGCTACACCGGCAACCAGCGGAAAAAACTTTGAATCCAGCATGGAGATTCCTCACCTGTTAACAACGCAGGTAGACAGAGTTGTCTACCGTTTTTTCTGCATAGTAGACAAGTCTGTCTACCTCTGTCAACATACAGGTTAATATGTGTCGCAAACAGCTCTGCCTGACCTCCCATGACCGAAAAACAACAGCTTATTATCCGCACCGCTCTGAAGTTATTTTACCGCCAGGGAATCCATGCGGTGGGCATCAATGAAATTATCCAGCAATCAGGTGTCGCCAAGAAAACCCTGTACAACTACTTTTCAGGTAAAGAAGCGCTGATTCTGGCTGCCCTCCATTACCGTGATGAAATTTTTATGGGCTGGCTGGGCGGTATTATGTCCGCTGCTAAACCTGGCCAGCCGGCGCTGATTGCCATGTTTCACGGGCTGGATGACTGGTTTAACGACCATGCTGAAGCGCTGGGTAATTTCCGGGGCTGTTTTTTCATCAATGCCAGTGGCGAATACACTGATCCGCAAACCCCGGTACATCAGGCCTGTAAAGCGCACAAAGCACACGTTCACGCACTGGTTATGCAACATACGCTCATGGTCAGCCCGAACAGGGCTGCAGCTGAACAGTTAGCCGACACCCTGTGCCTGCTTAAGGAAGGTGCGATTACCACCGCCATGGTCCAGGAAGACCCGCAGGCCGCCAGTAAGCTGATCCCTCTGATAGAAACGCTTACCCGCCCTGCCACATAAAAAAGGCCTTCAACTGAAGGCCTTTGCTCCTCACCTGTGATCTGTCAGGTGGTTTTTGTTAGGTGGCTCTTGTTACGCTGCTCTTATTAAGCGACTCTTTTTAAGCGACTTTGAACTGACCTACCAGTGTTTTAAGCTCCATTGATAAAGCCCGCATACTGTCGCTGCTGACGGCCGTATTACGTGAACCTGCGGAGGTTTCATCCACCTGGGTAAGAATGGCATTAATGCTGGTGCTGATTTCCTCCATGACCATCCCCTGTTGCTCACTGGCAGTGGCGATCTGGTTGTTCATATCGTTAATGGCTGAAATCGCCTGGGTAATACTCTGTAAAGATTCACCCGCCTCAGCAGCCTGAGTCACACAGCTCTGCGCCTGGTCCTGACTGCGCTGCATCACATTCACAGCCTTCATAGCACTGTTTTGCAAACGCTCTATCATTCCCTGAATTTCCTGGGTTGAATCCTGAGTGCGCTGGGCAAGGTTACGCACTTCATCCGCCACAACCGCAAATCCACGGCCCTGCTCACCGGCGCGGGCAGCCTCAATTGCAGCATTCAGTGCCAATAAGTTCGTCTGATCGGCAATGTCACGGATTACATCCAGAATTGAGCTGATGGTATTACTGTCAGACTCCAGCTGACCGATAGCACCGGATGCCTGATGAATTTCCTCAGTCAGCACGTTGATCTCTTCAATAGCACTGTCCAGCACCTGCATTCCCTGAGTTGCCTCAGTATCAGACTGACTGGTAGCTGCCGCTGCAGAAGTAGCATGACGGGCCACTTCCTGTACTGCACTGACCATCTGATGGCTGGCAGAAGACACCTGATCAATAGACATTTTCTGTTGATTAATGGCGAAATCTGCCTTTTCAGCCGTAGAAGCCAGCTGGTTTGAGGAAGCGGAAATATTCTCAACAGATGTGCCGACCTTCTGAACAACCGCCATGACGTTGGCGGCAAACATATTAAAACTGCGTGAAAGATCGGTAATTTCGTCATTACCCTTTTCTTCAAGGCGACGACCAAGATCCCCGTCACCCTCTGCAATCTCACGCATGGCTGTGACAACGTGATTTAACGGAGTCAGCACGTAGCGCAGGGTCATGAAAATAACCCCAACAAGTGCCCCTGCCACCAGCAGCTGGAAGACAAATGCAACATTCATCCAGAAGTTAGCACCGGCCTGAGCGGCAATCAGCTCAGCAGATGTGCGCTGGTCGATCTCGTTATAAAAAAGATCCACCGGCCCCATGATTTTGGTTACTTCGTTATGGTAGTTGGCATCAAACAGAATCCGGATGGCAAATGCCCCTGTGGTTTCACCTTCAAGGGGTTTGAATGGCCCGGGGACAACCACTCCGCGACGAATACTGCTCATCGCCTGTTCTTCAGTTTTGATCAGGTTATTTGATAACTGACCGGCTTCTTCAAGTAACGCGAACTCGCTGGCGGTGAAGTTCAGCTCTTTCATGATATCAACCTGGGGCTTGATCATTCCGGGATACAGAGCAGGATCGATGTTGGCCGGACGGGGAATTTCTCCGCTGCGCCACTTTACGATGTCCCAGTAAGCATTTTCGTATGCGGGATCACCCGTTGCCACGTAAGTACGGGCAAGACGGGTCAGGTTTTTAGAACTGTTCAGGAATTCACCTGCAATAAGATTGGATAAATGACGTTTTTCACTGACAACAAGCTGATAGTCATTCTTAAGTACAGCAACTTTCTCGGCCACCAGAGCAGCGCCGATCAGTACCATAGACAAACCAAAGACACTCACAAGCTTCGTTCTGATTTTCATAACTCATCCTAATTAGTGTTACAAAAATTCAGGGGGTTCTGTGATAAACGGTGCACTCACATGAACAAAAAGTCCCCATCCTTAGGCTGATCCATGAAAACCTTACTTCCCACCATTCCATCCGGTGAAATAGCTTAATTATTGAAAAGTAAGCGTTTTGATGCACCTGCACCACGTAAGTCTAGTAGTGCAAACCGACATTGCCATGTGGCATTACTTATTTTGAGTAAAACATACGTATGAGTTCTCGCTGATGGTCTATAAAGGCCTCAAAGACCTTCCGGGAAATAGCTTTCCTGCTGACCGACAATATCCAGAAACTGCCTGGCAGCACTGGATAACGGATACCGTTTGCGGGTAATAATGCCCACCGGTCGGGATATTTGCGGTGCCTGCAAAGGTTTACAAACCACCGACATTTCCTGCATCTGCTGAATACATACTGAAGGGACAGCGCTCACCCCAAGCCCTGCCGACACCATACGTCCAACGGTCACTAACTGGTGGCTTTCGAGTTCCGGTATCAGCTGCATACCGTGCTCGGCGAGGCTGTCGGTCAGTAACTGACGCATACTGGAAGGTTTCTGCAAACTGATGAAGTGATCTGCCAGCAGGTCTTTCCAGTCGATCGTCTCTGCCGATGCCAGCGGATGATGACGGTCAACAATCGCGACAAAATTGTCCCGGAACAACGGCGTAAAGTTAAGATCCTCCGCCTCACCGGGGTCAAAGCTGAAACCGATTTCAATACGTCCCTCCCGGATAAGATCAACAACACTTTCCGCCACCACATCCTGAACCGTCACCGCTATATGAGGGAACTCATTGCGAAATGGCTTCAGCAATGCCGGCAGCAGGCTGCTGGCAAAGGATGGCATCGCACCGATCACAATACGCCCCCGCTTAAGGGCAAAGCGCTGTTGCAAATCGTCCAGTGCATTATCCCAGTCAAGTAACATCCGCTCTGCCACTGGGTAAAACTCTTCCCCTTCCGGGGTCAGCGCCAGGGTACGGGTGGTCCGTGCCAGCAGCTCACCGCCCACCTCTTCCTCAAGATTCTTAATGGCTATACTCAGGGCAGGCTGGGACAAATGGACCCTTGCACAGGCTTCCGTAAAACTTCGTGTATGTGCAACCGCCACAAATGCCCGTAGCTGCTTAAGCGTGATATTCCGCATGTATTGATGTGCCCTGTTTCCAGCCAAAATACATTTATAAATTCACTAAATAAGTTATTCAAATCTTTTTATTGGATTTATAAAGCTGACTGACAGACACTGCTAAAAAATTAACAATAAGTATTCGGAGCATCCTAATGAACCAGCCACTGTGGAACCCCACCGCCGAAGCTGTCGCAAAATCAAACATCCGGGCATTCAGCCAGCAGTGTGAAAACCGTTTTGATCTGCAACTGCCGGATTATGACAGCCTGTGGCAATGGTCCGTTGACTGCCCGGAAGACTTCTGGAGCGCGTTCTGGGATTTCGCTGAGATTAAAAGTCAGCAGCGCGGTGAGCGGGTTCTGATCAATGGCGACAAAATGCCAGGCGCACAGTTCTTTCCGGATGCCAGACTGAACTTCGCTGAAAACCTTCTGCAGCGCCGGGATGACACCGATGCAATTGTCTTCCGCGCGGAAGATAAGGTTAACCGCCGCATAAGCTGGAATCAGCTGTATGATCAGGTGTCATTACTCAGCCAGGCCCTGCGAAATGCAGGTGTTCAGCCCGGTGACCGGGTAGCGGGTTTCGTACCGAATATGCCTGAAACCATCATTGCCATGCTGGCCACTGCATCACTGGGTGCGATCTGGACCAGCTGCTCACCGGATTTCGGTGTAAACGGCGTACTGGACCGCTTTGGCCAGTCCCGGCCTAAGGTTCTTTTCTGTGCTGATGGTTACTTCTATAACGGTAAAGGCCACAGCAGCCTGAATACGGTTGCTGAAATCCTGCAGGATCTGCCAGTTGTTGAACAGGTGGTTGTACTGCCGCTGCTGGATGCAGAACCGGATGTTACTTCTGTTAATGAAACACGCCCCACCGCAACCCTGGCACAGTTTACGGCGTCTTATTCAGCGGGTGAGATCGAATTCGCCTCCATGCCGTTTAACCATCCCCTGTTTATTATGTATTCCAGTGGCACCACCGGTAAGCCTAAATGTATTACCCACAGTGCCGGTGGCATGCTGCTTAATCTGCGCAAAGAACATTTGCTCAACTGTGATCAGCGCCCTGAAGACCGGGTGTTTTATTTCACCACCTGCGGCTGGATGATGTGGAACTGGCTGATCGGCGCTCTGGGCACCGGCGCAACCGTTATGCTCTACGACGGCTCACCTTTCTATCCGAACGGCAACGTGCTTTATGATTATGCCGCTGAAGAGCGTTTTACCCTGTTCGGCACGTCAGCCAAATACATAGATGCCTGCCGTAAAGCCGGCCTCAAACCGGCAGAAACCCACGACCTGTCAGACCTGCGCGCCATCTGTTCAACCGGTTCGCCTCTGGTAGACGAAGGCTTTGATTATATCTATGAGTCCGTCAAGCAGGATGTACAGCTGTCATCTATTTCAGGCGGTACCGATATCTGTGGCTGTTTCATTCTGGGTAACCCTACCGGGCCGGTATGGCGGGGTGAAATTCAGGCCCGCGGCCTGGGTATGGCCATCGAGGTATTTGATGATGACGGTTACCCGGTTCGGGGCGACCGTGGCGAGCTGGTCTGCACTAAGCCATTCCCGAATATGCCGGTTGGCTTCTGGGGCGATGACAGTGGCGAGAAATACCAGTCCGCCTATTTTGATAAGTATGCCAACATCTGGACCCACGGTGATTTTATCGAAATTACTGAGCACAACGGTGTGGTTGTATACGGCCGTTCAGATGCCACCCTCAACCCTGGCGGTGTCCGTATAGGGACCGCTGAAATCTACCGTCAGGTTGAACTTTTTGATGAAATTCAGGAAGCCATTGTTATCGGTCAGGAATGGGATGCGGATACCCGGGTGGTGCTGTTCGTGCGCCTGTCTGAGGGTGTCACCCTGAATGATGACCTGATTACCGCCATTAAGCGCCGTATTCGCAGTGAATGTACGCCACGCCACGTGCCAGCGAAGATCATTGCTGTCACCGACATTCCCCGCACCCGTTCCGGCAAGATCACCGAGCTGGCTGTACGGGATGTGGTCCACGGCCGCCCGGTTAAAAACAAAGAAGCGCTGGCCAACCCGGAGGCGCTGGAACTGTTCGCCGGAATTCCTGAACTGCAGCAGGACTGAACCACCCCGCCGTAATCTGCCTGATTACGGCATCCGGATAACCTCCTCAGAAAGCGCCTTTGTATAAGGCGCTTTTTTTCTGCAACTGATTGATTGCGCTATATCAAAGTTCAGCAAAACTTTTGCCTTGAGCGACATATCCATGCCGTATTTTGGCGCTTTTCTGACGTCTTCAGATAATTAATCCGCGCCATGAAAGAGGACACTAGCGGCTTATCAGATACACAGTGAGCAATATGCCCGCTGACTAACAACTACATCAACCTATCGGTATCCGCCAAAACGCAGCAGGCACAGCCCGCAACAGGTCGCCGATAACTGGTCAAGGTAATAACAATTATGTCCAATCCTGAAATCATTCAGAACTTTATCAAGGGCTTTACAGCGGAAACTACCCCAGGTGGCGCAGCCAAGATTCCTGATTTCCGTGAGCACTTGCGCGAAGGTACCGTTGTTTACATCACCTTCCTGCCGGGTTCGGACTTTAATGATACGGTTGATGTTGCGGTTCGTCTGCGCAAAGAAGGCTTTATCCCTGTACCTCACTTTGCTGCACGCAGCATCACCAATGAGAAAGTTCTGGAAGAAAACATCAAGCGTGTTGTTGGTGAAGCCGGTGTAGACTGGGTTCTGACCATCGCCGGTGCTGTAGACAAGCCACTGGGTGATTTCTCTGACTCAATGCAGCTGCTGCAAACTGGCCTGTTCCAGAAGCACGGCATCAACAAGATTGCAGTTGCCGGCCACCCTGAAGGCAGCCCTGACATGCCTGATTCAGCCATTCTGGATGCAATGCGCTGGAAGAATGCCTATGCCAAAGAAACCGGTACCGATATGTATATGGTGACTCAGTTCGCATTCGACGTTGACCCAATCATCCAGTGGGACAAGTTCCTGCAGTCTGAAGGTAACGAACTGCCAATCCACATTGGTGTTCCTGGACTGGCTACTCTGAAGTCCCTGCTGATGCATGCTAAGCACTGTGGTGTTGGCCCGTCTATGAAAGTTCTGACCAAGCAGGCGAAAAACCTGACCAAGCTGCTGGTTGTTAACGCTCCTGACAAGCAGGTTGCTGATCTGGCTAACTACCAGGCAACCGATCCTAACTGCGGTATCACTGGCGTACACATGTACCCGTTAGGTGGCCTGCGCCGTACTGCTGAATGGAGCTATGAAGTTGCTGACGGCCGTATCGTTATGAACAAGAAAGGTGGTTTCGACACCATCAACAAGATCAGCTAATCAGCTGGTTATACCGATTGCCCATGTAAAAGGCCTCTTATGAGGCCTTTTTTATACCCCTCTGTTTGCCCGCCTTCATTCCCTCTTTTATCTGCCTGCTAACGCTGCTTTCGTTTGTATATTTGCATTTTCCAACTGGTCAAACTTGACGTTATTTACCCGATGCGTTACCTATGTACTTGTTTTAAAACTCAATCTGGTCGAACAGGGAAGCGACATATTGCAGTACTTGCCTGTATCGTCTAAACAAAAACAATAATTACGAGAACGCTATGAAACACTTTAAAACCCTTGCCATGGCATCCGCTATTGGCATGCTGACCGCAGTTCAGGTGCAAGCTGCCACTGAATGGAACGTTTCACTCTGGGGTAAGCCCCGCGCATTCACCGCCCACGTTGAAAAACTGGCGGAGCTGGTAGAAACCAAAACCAACGGTGATTTCAAACTCAATCTGTCCTACGGCGGTCTTTCCAAGAACAAGGAAAACCTGGATGGCATCTCCATCGGCGCTTTTGAAATGGCCCAGTTCTGTGCTGGCTATCACCGGGACAAGAACCCGACAATCACTGTAATGGAACTGCCGTTCCTGGGTGTGTCATCACTGGAACAGGAAACTAAAATCGCTCAGGCTCTGTATAAGCACCCTGCGGTGGTTAAAGACCTGGCCCGCTGGAGTGCTACGCTGCTGATGCCTTCCCCAATGCCGCAATACAACATTGCCGGTGTGGGAGATGCACCGAAAACAGTTGGCGATTTTGAAGGCATGCGGGTACGGGCAACCGGCGGCATCGGTAAAGCGATGGCCGGCGTGAATGCGGTACCAACTTCGATGTCAGCCACTGAAGTACGGACCTCGCTGGATTCCGGCGTAATTTCCGCTGTTGCTTTCGCACCGCACGCGCACATGGCATTCGGTACGGTTGAGTCCGCCAAGTGGTGGACCACCAACCTGAACCCAGGCACTGTAAACTGCCCTGTAGTAGTCAATACTGACGCCCTGGACAGCCTGAGCGACGCTAACCGTGAAGCTCTGCTGGGATCTGTTGATGAGGCGCTGGCCTATTACATCGACAACTATAACGGCAAAACCATGAAGGCCTGGGGCCCTAAACTGGATGAGAAAGGCATTGAGCGCATCACATTCTCTGATGCTGAAATTGCCGAGTTTAAATCCAAGGTTGCCGGCCCAACCCGCGAAGCCTGGATTAAAGACATGTCTGCCAAAGGCATTCCTGCTCAGGAACTCTATGATCTGGTTAATGGCATGATTACCCAGTAAAAGAGTTATCTCTGATACCCGGCCCGTCTCCGGACGGGCTATTTTCTGCAAGTACTCCTGTAAAGGTACGCTTTTATGGCTGGATCCTCTGCTGTACTCAGTGATTCATCTCTTCTCAGCCGGCTGGACCGGGCTTTCTTCGTCGCGGAATCATGGCTGGCCCTGATTAGCGGTATAACAATTTTCCTGCTGGTTCTGCTGGCGGTGGTCAATGTCCTCGGACGCTGGTTCTTCAGCCTGCCGGTCAGCGGTTACATTGACTGGGTGGAACAGTTTATGGCGATTTTTGCATTTTTTGGCATCGCCTACTGTCAGCGACTGGGCGGACATATCCGTATGGATATCCTGGTAAGTAAGCTGCACGGCCGCAGCCTGTGGTTCAGCGAACTGGTTACCACCGTGCTGATGCTGTTTGTCACCGTTGTGCTTATTTACGGCTCTTATCTGCACTTCCTGCGGGCCTACACCAACGGTGACAGTTCAATCGATATTGGTCTGCCAGTCTGGCCGGCAAAACTGGTGGTGCCTTTTGCGCTGACTGTGCTGGCACTGCGCCTGATCCTGCAACTGTGGGGCTATATCCGGGCATTAAAAGAAGGTGGCGATACCCCGGTAGCCGTTCCCCTGATCGAAGATGCCGCCACTCAGGCATCCCACGAAGCAGAGAGTGTTTCCGGTATGGAACAGGAAGATAACGGAGGCCGTTCATGAGCGATTTGTTCACTGCTATGGGCGAACTCAGTTCCATTGATATTGGTCTGATCGTAACCGCCTTCATGCTGTTTATGGTCATCATTGGCGTGCGGGTGGCATTCGCTGCTGCCAGCGCCGGTTTTTTCGGCCTGTTATGGATTTTCTCAGCTAAGCTGGGCTTTGAAAAAGGCTTCGGTGTTGCCGTAAAAATGGCAGGCACCATTCCTCACTCCAAAGCCACCACCTTGTCATTGTCGCTGATACCAACATTCATTCTGATTGGTTACCTGGCCTATTACGCCGGACTGACCAAGGCCCTGTTCCGGGCGGCCAAGTGCTGGGTAGGCTGGTTACCGGGCGGTTTAGGGGTTGCGACCGTATTCTCTACCGCTGGTTTTGCAGCGGTATCAGGCGCTTCCGTGGCGACATCTGCAGTATTTGCCCGTATCGCCATCCCGGAAATGCTTAAAATCGGTTACGACAAACGCTTTGCTGCCGGTGTTGTTGCCGCAGGTGGTACCCTGGCATCCCTTATCCCCCCTTCTGCAATTCTGGTTATCTACGCGATTATCGTGGAGCAGGATGTTGGCACCCTGCTGATGGCCGGTTTTCTGCCGGGTGTAGTATCAGCCATCATCTATGCAGGTCTGGTGATTTTGCTGGCTAAGTGGCGTAAAGATCTGGGGCCTCCGGTGAGCGGTTTCAGCTGGGGCGAACGCTTTGCGTCTTTGCCCGGCGCGCTGCCTATCTTCTTTGTGGTCGGTATCATTATGGTGTGCATCTACGGTGGCGTGGGCACACCCACAGAAGCCGGCGCACTGGGCGCATTCGTAGTGCTGATCATGGCCCTTTATCAGGGTATGAAATGGCACAACCTTAAAGATGCCCTGATTGAATCCGCCAAACTGACGGTAATGATCTTCACCATTATCTGGGGGGTGTTGCTATATGTACGCTTCCTGGGCTTTGCCGATCTGCCCTCTGCGTTTTCAGACTGGATCACCGCGCTCGATCAGCCGCCGATGCTAACGCTGCTGCTGATCCTGCTGGCATACGCCGTTCTGGGTATGTTTATGGATGCTATTGGCATGCTGCTGCTGACGTTGCCGGTGGTTTACCCGGCGGTAATCGCACTGAATGGTGGCGAAGGGGTTGCCGCAGCTGATTCAGCCTTCGGGGTTTCCGGTGTGGGCTGTGCCATCTGGTTCGGCATCATTGTGGTGAAAATGGCCGAGCTCTGTCTGATCACCCCGCCGATCGGGCTTAACTGCTTTGTGGTGGCCGGGGTCCGTAAAGACATTTCAGTACAGGATGTATTTCGCGGCGCGACGCCATTCTTTGTAGCCGACGTCATTACCATCGGCGTACTGATTGCCTTCCCGTCAATCGTACTCTGGTTACCGTCACTGATTGGCTGATACCACTTCAGACATACCTTACGAAAAAGCCGCTGACATCAGCGGCTTTTGTTTTTTCAGCGGTTTAACCCTGTTTCTGTTTATGCCAGATTCGGCAATACCAGCGGATAGGTTTTCTGACTCTGTGAGAGCCGGTTTCTAACCAGTAATTCCAGATAGTTAATGGCACAGCGGTTAGGGTCCATGACCGGAATATAGCTGCCAAGAATCTCCTGCAGAGCATCTGACAGATAATCCGCATAGGCAACGAAACCGGTACAGCCAAAAGTAATGGCTTCAGCACCGTATTCACGGATCGCTTTAAGGCCGTACTCTACCAGCAGCTGCCTGATCTCAGCTTCATCGGTGAGGTCATACACCCCCAGTGGCAACGGCAGCACCGTCGCCAGATTATTGTCGATGCCAAACATACGGGCGTGTTCACGCTGCATGTCATCTGCATTAGCAATGGTCAGGATGGCAAACCGCTGGCTGAGCATCATCGCCGTATAGGCACTGGCCCGGTAACCTCCGATTACCGGAATACTGACCAGCTGCCGCGAGGCTTCAACGCCGCACATATCCATATCAGTCACAAACACGCCATCGAAACCGTCCGCTTCAGCCTGCTGAACGGCACGGATGACGTGGCTGGCATTAATGGCCAGATCTGCTCTGGATTCAATACAGCGGGTGCCCGCATCCAGATTACGCACTGACACATGAGTCCCCTCACCGACAGCCCCGCGGGCATGACCAAGAATTGAATCATTAAACGCCTGAGTATTTACCGGCACTAAAATCAGTAATTTCATAGCAATACTCCCTGTTCTGCTGCGATATCCGGATTGAGTGAATTGCCTGGAACATCCACCAACAGACCTTCACTTCCCCTGCTGTCAGTTTCAGGATAATCTGCAAACGGCGAGACAATCTTCGACTGCGGCCAGCCGATGGTAGCCAGCTCATCCATACACAACTTACGGAAATGCGCCGTATTAAGCTCATCAGGCACCGGCAGTACAAACAGGTTCAGCATCAGGGGCTTGCCCTGCCTTGCATACTCTGCCTGAGTGGTTGCCAGTTCAGCATTGGTAATGGTGTCGCCGTTACTGCACAGATAGCAGATCAGATCCGGCGCCATAGCAATTGGCTGCCACTGGCCGTACAGATCCTCCCGCAATACCAGCAAGCTTTCATTTTCCACCTGCACCCGGTAGCGGTTGCCGCGGTCATCCAGTAATTCAACCTGCAGGTAGTCAAAGCCGTCACGGGTTTCTTCATCGAGCCCTAACAGACGCAAACGGCCAAGGTGAATACCGCCGGTCAGCTCAGCCACTGCCTGAACCATAGCCTGTTCATTGTTTTGATGGATGCGTAATGTCCGGCCAAGCTGCAAGCACTTTGTCATTGCGCCGGGCACAATAAAGCCTGGTTTTGTACTGTTCAGTGACGCTCCGGTCGCCGCATAACAACTGAATGCCGAGCGCTGATCGAAGCCGTCATCGAAGGTGATGATGCCGTGCAGCATGTCGCTGAGGTTATGGGTATTACGGGTGTTAATCACCAGTTGCGCTCCCCCTTCCAGCTCATCCTGTTCAGATACAAGAGCGATGGGTGAAAGCTGTGGCGCCATATCAACCGGCTGCGCCAGCCCCAGCATCGGAATAACCGGCACGGCCCGGCCGCAGCCGTCAGCATCGATCATGGGAATCCCCTGCTGGGCTGCCAGTAACATGTTCATGCCGTAGGCGATTGTGCCAGTCTCAACGGCACTGACGGCCGAGAACCTTAGTCCGGGCTGATCCAGCTTCTGACCCAGCGCTTCTTCGTGAAGTCTGAGTGCCCGCAACGGGGCATGCTCAAAGCCTTCACTCAGATACTTTGCCGGTGCTCCCAGCGCCCCCACAAAGGGACACCAAAGTTCATCGGGAATATTCTTGCCTGGCTCCAAATACGCCAGACCGTTCTCTCCACGCTCGCGGAGAATATGGATTGTTTGTTCCAGCAGCTGTTTACCGTTTTCATACGCACCACCGCCACCACTGGCATAAAAGTGTGCGCCACGAAGGATGTCTTCAAGATCCTGAAAGGAAAAATAACGTACGTCTTCCATGAGAAAGCCTCATCTGTGAGATAGATTCAGAGAATCATTCCGGCCGGGCCGGAGATGTCCGTAGATTAGCGACAGGTTGTCGCGGTGAAGTGTTGCAAGCGCTTAAAGTCACGGCGCAGCGCCCGGGGGTCCGTGTTATATACCCGCAGCACGCCGGCCTGATCCTGTACCGTGTCGGTGAGGTCCACTGAAGTACCTTCGCTGACAAACCAGTCGATGCCGAAATCACTTTCCAGATCTGGCTGGTGCAGACGGGTAACCTCGCCGTGGCCAACAGGCAGCAGCGCCGCAAAGCGGTCATTCTTAACAGTTGTCTGCAGGGTATTAAGCCAGCGCTTATTTGCTGCAAGGTAAAGGCTGCAGTCCATCAGATTGATGCCGCAGTTATCTGCATGCAGTGGCACAACTATGGTGCCGGGTACCCGCATGGCTATTTCAAGGAAGGTTATCTTGCCGCTTTCATGATCATAGAAGAATTCATGATGCGTAATGCCGTTCTCCAGGCCCAGGGCAGCTAGTACCTGGCGGTTAAAGTCTTTCAGTAAGTCACTCAGCTCTGCAGGAATTGACGGCATAAAACTCAGGGGCTGGCCCTGGACAAATTCAAAGTTAGTACAGCCCAGCTCCAATACCGATGAGAACTTCACCCCGCCATCCACGATGACAGAATCACACTGATACATGGTGCCGGATATGAACTCATCTACTTCATATTCAAAGCCATAGTGGGTTTCATCCAACAATGCCCCGAATGCTTCAAAATCACTGTAAGACTCAATGATCGCAACATTCACACTGCCTGCCCCGGACACAGGTTTGATCACCATACGCGGCCCGAGGTATTCGCTGAGTATCTGAAAGTATCCGTGGCAATTATCCCGGTAACGCTGCATATCGAACCGCCGGTGTCTGGGAATACTGCCGATAATGCTCTGGCCAACCCGGTTTTTCATTGCCAGCTTATCGCGAAACAGTTCAACCTGTTCAGGCCGGTCTCCGGCAATACCATACGCCTGCCGTAACCGGGCAGCCACCATCAGATTATCTTCCTGCTGACAGTAAATACTGATGCCCTCAGCAGAACCCAGCAACCCTATTTCAGCTTCAATTCTTTCAGCAATGGCACCGAATTCCAGTGCCGGCCGGAGGGTAGATAAACAGTCTCCGCCTACATGAATTATTTCATCCATATATGCCGTTATACGTTTATCTGGAATTTCACCAACCGGTAAAAAAAGAATAGTTTTAGTATTTTGTCGAATCCTGTCAAACGCTTCCTCAGATGCGTAATGAAGATAGGTTTGCGACAGAATAAATATCGTTTTAATCATCATAATTTCCTTTTTCTTATGCTTAAAACAGAGGTAATCCGCTATGCGAATAAAAGAAAGTTACAAGATGATTTAAGAAAAAAACAGCAGGCTTAACGACCTGTTAAGGAGTGATGTGACACATTACATGAAAGCCACAAACTATTGAAACATAAGTATTAAACTGTCTCTATTGTTTTCCATAGGCAAACTGCAAAGTAAAAAACAAGTGTGATGCACATGCCTTTATTTCCTTATTATAGTTTAAGAAAATAACGCTAAACCTGAATCTGCAAAATAATTTATAGATAAAAGCAAGAGCCAGATTTGTTTGAATATATCCAGTATAAATTTTTTACAATTAAATAATAAACACCCACACTATACGAAAGTATTAAACAGCCTGACTAAATATTCACTCAAAATACATTTTTAAAAAACAATTACCCATTTTATGGACGAAAGTTACGTGCAACACTTTTTATCCTGTTGAATCGGCGGACAGGGCACCGTGCCATACGAGCAGAACACGCAGCAGTCACCCGGTAGCGGTTTTAACAGGCATGCACACGACTTGCATTCATAGAACCACTGGCAGGCATTAGTAGGCATTGTCTCTTCCTTAACAAAGCCGCATTCGGGACAGGTCAGAACAGATTTCAGGTTTACAGTTTCACTCATTATCGGTTCTCCTCAGCCGGTACCGGATCCTGGCGGCGCTGCGGCGGTCTGATCAGATCTGCTATTCCGGTAACAAGCATCAGCGCAATTGCGAAATAGAACATCGGAGTGCTCCAGCTATCCGTCCAGAACAGATACAGTGTAGCCAGTATCATCAGGGGACCAGCAACCGACAGGAGTAAACGCCACCAGCGCCGGTGCTTAACCCCAGCTATCAGAGCTGCAATCAGTGCCAGCCAGGCAAAGAATGGCAGCAGCGTATTGATAAACAGGCCTTCAAACTGGGCAAGAAAGCCCATCCCCACTGCTGCACCCAATGCGCCCAGCGCAGGAAAGCACGAGGCACATCCCATCGCCGCAATGATCGCGCCGAACACACCGATTTTTTCAGTAAAAAGTGTCAGCCGCATAGCTGGCTCCATCGATTCAGAAACACATAGCACCACTATAAACTCCGTACCCGGGTACGGAGTCAATCGCTAATAACTGTGTTTTATAGAGCCTTCAGCGGGCTGGATTGAAAGAGTCTGAATAGAGAGCCTTCAGCTGTCTGAGAAAAGAGCCCTCAGCAGTTTGAAAAGAGAGCCTTCAGCGGGCTGAGGCCCCCCTCAGCGGGCGGAATCGTCTGAAGGATCTGAAATGATATTATCGATTGCGGGACAAAAACCGGCACCCTCTGCAATATTCTGATCACAGCTGGCTACCATGCTTTCCAGGCTTTTTGCCATTACTTGTAAATCGTGCACACGGGCCTGAACATCCTGAAGACGAGCCACTGCCAGATCTCTGGTCGTCTGGCAGTTTGCGTCAGTATCAAGCGCCAGCAATGCGCGAATGTCTTTGAGGCTGAAGCCAAGCCGCTTTGCCCGGCGGATAAACAGCAAGCGGTTCAGATCACTGTGACCGTATTGCCTGTAACCTGAGGATGGCTTCACGGGCTCAGTCATAAGCCCGGTGCGCTGATAGTAACGCACCGTCTCCACTCCAACACCGGCCTGAGAAGCGAGCACACTGATGGTCATTGTTGTAACCGACATATATTCACTGCTTGAGTTTATTAACAGACAAACAGAATTATAAAAACAAACCGCTAACAAAGCCCACCAGTACTGAAGCCAGCAAGGCTAACAGCAGATACAACAGAAACACTCTGCCCCTCACCAGTGCAAATACAGGCACCGCAGCCCAGGCACTGGTGATTCCACCGGCGACCAGAAACGTCAGTGCGGCGTCATATCCCATACCGGCGTCAATCAGAATGAATACGGATTTTAGATCACAAAGACGGCCTGCCAGCCTTGCCGGTATCCACTACAGTATTACTGACCGGACAACGGCAAACACCGCTGATAGCAGCAATGACAGAAGTAATAGAGACCATCACGGCCAATAGGTCGCAGGCATAAAAAAACCGGGCACAGGCCCGGTTTATCATTTAAGGAGGTCACTCAGATCAGCGGTTGCACGTGCCGGATAAAGTCGTCCGGCTGCACCATACCGATCAGGGTCATATTTGGCTGAATGCCGCCCTGTTTGTCATAAAAGATCAGCGCCGGCGGGCCAATGACACTGTAGCGCTTATAAAGCGCTTTTGAGTCAGCATCGTTCGCAGTCACGTCAATCTTTACACTGATGAAGGATTTAAGAGACTGCTGAACGCCAGCATCAACAAAGGTGATGTTGTCCAGCTCAATACAGGAAATACACCAGTCGGCATAGAAATCCAACATCACCGGCTGGTTATTTTGCCGGGCGGTATTCAGGATCTGATCCAGCGTTTGCTCATCGGTCACCTTCACAAATTCAACCTTGGCTTCAGCGGCAACGGTGCCACCACCGGCAACCAGGCCTTTTAGTGGCTGGAACAGGCTCTGGCTACCCGCCAGGCTGCCAATCACCAGGCTGCCACCGTACACCAGAATCAGCACAGCGGTACCTTTCCAGAAACGCTGCCACTTGCTGGCTGCCTCTGCCAGAGAATCCAGTGCCTTCATGTACACTGCACTTACCAGCAGAATCACACCATAAAGGAAGATCGCAATGCCATCAGCAATTACACGATCCAGCATCCATACGGCCATCAGCAGCATCAGCACACCGAAGCCGGCTTTAACGTTCTCCATCCACATGCCGGCTTTTGGCAGCAACTTACCGGCCGAGGCCCCTACAATCAGCAACGGAACCCCCATGCCCATGCTCAGGCTGAAGAGTGCTGCGCCGCCCAGTACCGGATCACCGGTCTGGCCGATATAGATAAGTGCACCTGCCAGTGGCGCCGCCATGCACGGCCCCACAATCAGTGCCGACAGCAGCCCCATAATCACCACACCGATGATGCTGCCGCCCTGCTGGCTGTTGCTCATTTCATTCAGCTTAGTTTGCAGGCTGTTTGGCAGCTGCAGGTCATAAAAGCCAAACATAGAAAGTGACAGCAACACAAAGATGAAACTGAAGGTACCGATAATCCAGGCATTCTGGAAAGCCGCCTGCAGGTTCTCACCAAACAGACCGGCAACAATGCCCAGCACGGTATAGGTCACGGCCACAGACAGCACATACACCAGCGACAGAAAGAAGCCCCGTTTGGTACTTACCGGCTGTTGCTGACCGATAATGATGCTGGACAGAATAGGAATCATCGGGAATACACACGGCGTCAGTGCCAGTGCCAGACCGGCCACAAAGAAAGCGCCGAGGATCAGCATCAGGCTGCTTGAAGACAACAACTGAGCAAACTGATCCTGTTCACTGACAGTGCTGGTCAGCGGCTGCTGAGGAACAACCGCCTGAATAACTTTGTCCGCATTCGCCATTGCCGGATCAGTGGCTACCAGCGCAGGAATAACCGAGGCCTGTACCACAGGGATATCTTTAAGGTCGATGGTCTTCTGAACCGGCGGATAACAGATGCCACCATCCCAGCAGCCCTGATAGGACACGGTCATCTTATCGCTGACCGTGGAACCGGTGGTGCTGCTCAGTTGGTAATCCATGACGCCCTGGCTGTAATACACATACACATCGCCAAACAGCGGGTCAGCTTTAAGCTTGGCAGTGGAGTGCTCTTCGGACAGGATCTCAATGTTATCGCTGTAGGTCAGCTCAACATTGTCCCGGTACAGGTAGTAACCGTCCTTAACGATCCAGACAAGTTTAAGCTTTCCGTTCTCTTCCTGTTCGTAGTCAAAAACAAATGCTTCTTCTACATCTACCGGGCCATCACTGGCTCCGAACAGATCAGCATTATCGAACAAGCCTGCCTGAGCGGCCGGTACCGTCGAGAGAATTAAAAAGGTGCAAGCTAGCAGATAGCTGAGCCATTGCTGGATTCTTTGCAACACGGTTTTTCCTATTGTGATTTATACGGGTTGGCTTAATGGACAACCATTTTAGCGAACAGTTCTGTTTAAAGCGGATAAAACTGTTTAAAAACAGCCGTCTTTAGCTGATTCAGATCAGAAAATTTCGCTATAAACATATGCTCTGTAACACACAGCCTTACCACTACCCTGCAGGCAGGCAATTCAATCTGTAGAAGGGATTTTATTCTCTTTTACCCGCCTGACAACGTTTTATTCCGTCCAAGGTCCGGGATTCGCCGTTTGCCCCCTTAAACAGTAACAACTTATGTGATACAAAGAGTCTCCACTTATTAGTAAGTTAACAAGAGTTAAGCCAAAGCAAGGCGTGGTGGTCCAGCTGAACGACTTATAGGATCACATGAAGGAAATAAGATGTCTGATAAACGCGTAGAAAACCTCAATATCGAGAGTAATGAAGTCCTCCTGACTCCTGCCGAACTGAAAAACAAACTGCCGCTGAGCGAAACTGCTGCTGCATCTGTTATGGAAGGCCGTCAGGTTATTAAGAACATCCTTAAAGGCGAAGATAAGCGTCTTTTTGTGGTGGTTGGCCCATGTTCAATTCACGACACCAAAGCGGCTATCGAATATGGTCAGCGCCTGAAAGAACTGGCTGCCAAAGTCGAAGACACTCTTTATCTGGTTATGCGCGTCTATTTTGAAAAGCCACGGACCACTGTTGGCTGGAAAGGTCTGATCAACGATCCGCACATGAACGATTCATTCCAGATCGAAGAAGGCCTGCACATCGGCCGTGACCTGCTGCTGCAACTGGCTGAAGCCGGTTTGCCACTGGCCACTGAAGCACTGGACCCTATTTCACCGCAGTACCTGCAGGATCTGATTTCCTGGTCTGCAATCGGTGCCCGTACCACTGAATCCCAGACACACCGTGAAATGTCCAGCGGTTTGTCCGGCGCAGTTGGCTTCAAGAACGGTACTGACGGCGGCCTGACCGTTGCTATCAATGCTCTGGAATCCGTTGCGCACCCGCACAACTTCCTGGGTATTAATGAAGAAGGTCAGTGTTCTATTGTACGTACTAAAGGTAACAAGTACGGTCACGTTGTACTGCGTGGCGGTAACGGCAAGCCTAACTACGACTCTGTAAACGTTGCCCTGTGTGAGCAGGCACTGGAAAAAGCCGGCGTATCCACCAACATCATGGTTGACTGCAGCCACGCGAACTCCAACAAGGATCACAACCTGCAGCCACTGGTTATGACCGACGTGACCAACCAGATCATCGATGGCAACAAAACCATCGTGGGTCTGATGGTAGAAAGCAACCTGGGTGCCGGCAACCAGAAAATGACTGCTGATCCTGCTGACCTGCAGTACGGTGTATCCATCACTGATGCCTGCATCGACTGGGATACTACAGAAAAGACCCTGCTGGATATGCATGAAAAACTGAAGACTGTACTACCAAACCGGTAAGCAGCAAAAAAACCAGTAAAATAAAGGGCTTATATTAAGCCCTTTTTTATAGTCCGGATAAAATTACCGGCTGTTTGGAGTAGTAATACTACAGTCTATTGCTACTTTAGCCGAAAAATCCCCGCTCAGATTACCGTCCCGCTTCAATTTAAGTAGTTTTTTAACGTATAATCGCCCCCGCGTAAAAATCATTCGGTGGTGCGACACCCGCTTCGGGAGATGCGAACTCACGTCTTCGTCGTTTCCTATAATAAACCACCGTCTCTCTGTCGAAACAAAAGGGGATAAAATGACAACCAATAAACAAACGATGTACTACACCCTGACCGACGAAGCACCATCATTGGCGACCTGTTCTCTGCTCCCTATTATCAGAACATTCACCTCTGCTGCTGGCATCGATGTCAAAATCAGCGATATTTCTCTTGCTGGTCGTGTACTGTCTGCGTTCCCCGAAAACCTGAGTGAAGATCAGCAAGTAGTTGATGGCCTGGCGTTCCTGGGCAAACTGACTCAGGACCCGGATGCTAATATCATCAAGCTGCCTAACATCAGCGCATCTATCCCACAGCTGAAAGCCTGTATTGCAGAACTGCAAGGCCAGGGTTACAACATCCCTGACTACCCTGAAGCACCTGCCAACGACACTGACGCTGAAATTCAGGCACGTTACTCCAAGATTCTGGGCAGTGCTGTAAACCCAGTATTACGTGAAGGTAACTCTGACCGTCGTGCCCCTGCTGCAGTTAAAGCTTACGCACGTAAATTCCCACATTCCATGGGTAAATGGAGCAAAGCATCCCGCACCCACGCTGACTACATGCGTGGCGGTGACTTCTTCTCCAGCGAACAGTCCATCACTTCTAACGAAGCTCAGGACGTTCGTATTGAATTCGTTTCCAAAGACGGCGACGTACAGCTGAAGAAAGAACTGAGCCTGGAAAAAGGTGAAGTACTGGACAGCATGTACATGTGCTGCAAATCCCTGCGTGAATTCTTCGAACAGTCTCTGAACGATGCTAAAGAAACTAACGTTATGTGGTCTCTGCACGTTAAAGCGACCATGATGAAGGTTTCTCACCCGATCGTATTCGGTCACGCGGTAACTGTTTTCTACAAAGACCTGTTCGAGAAGCACGCTGAACTGTTTGCCAAGCTGGGTGTTAACCCGAACAACGGTCTGGGCAGCGTTTACGAAAAGATTGCCAGCCTGCCTAACTCGGTTCGTGAAGAAATCGAAGAAGACATCCAGGCATGCTACGAATCCCGCCCTGAACTGGCGATGGTTGACTCAGTTAAAGGCATTTCTAACCTGCACGTACCAAGCGACGTAATCGTTGATGCTTCTATGCCGGCAATGATCCGTAACTCCGGTAAGATGTGGGGCCCTGACGGAAAGGTTAAAGACACCAAAGCCGTTATGCCTGAAAGCACCTATGCCCGTATCTATCAGGAAATGATCAACTTCTGTAAGACCAACGGCGCATTCGATCCGACGACTATGGGTACTGTACCTAACGTGGGTCTGATGGCTAAGAAAGCTGAAGAATACGGTTCTCACGACAAGACTTTTGAGATCGAGCAGGACGGCACCATGCGTGTTGTTGATGCAGACGGTAACGTACTGATGTCTCACGAAGTTGAAGTGGGCGACATCTGGCGTGCTTGCCAGACTAAAGACGAGCCGGTCCGTGACTGGGTTAAGCTGGGTGTAACCCGTGCACGTAACTCTGACACCCCTGCTGTCTTCTGGCTGGATCCTGAGCGTGCTCACGACGTACAGCTGATGGCGAAGGTAAAAGAATACCTGAAGGACCACGACACTGAAGGTCTGGACATTCGCATCATGTCTTACAACGAAGCGATCCGCTTCTCTATGGAACGTCAGCTGCGCGGTCTGGACACTATCTCCGTGACCGGTAACGTACTGCGTGACTACCTGACTGACCTGTTCCCGATCATGGAACTGGGTACATCTGCGAAAATGCTGTCCATCGTACCAATGCTGAAAGGCGGCGGTATGTATGAAACAGGCGCTGGCGGTTCTGCACCTAAGCACGTTCAGCAGGTACAGGAAGAAAACCACCTGCGCTGGGATTCCCTGGGTGAATTCATGGCGATCTCCGTGTCTCTGGAAGAACAGGGCCTGAAGGGCAATGCCCGTGCCGGTCTGCTGTCCAAGACTCTGGACGAAGCCACTATCCAGCTGCTGGAAAACAACAAGTCACCTTCCCGTAAGACCGGCGAACTGGACAACCGTGGCAGCCACTTCTACCTGGGCATGTACTGGGCACAGGCTGTTGCTAACCAGACTGAAGATGCTGAACTGGCAGCTCAGTTTAAGCAACTGGCTGAAGACCTGACCAGCGGCGAAGAAGCGATCATCGGTGAGCTGAAAGACGTACAGGGTTCTGCCCCTGAACTGGATGGCTACTACCACGCTAACCGCGACATGGTTAAGAAAGTTATGCGTCCAAGCGCAACCCTTAATGCTGCGCTGGCCCGTGCTAACGGCTAAAACAACAGTTGTGTTCGCATAAAAGCGAACAGCAATAACTGATAATACCCCGCCTCTGTGCGGGGTATTTTTTTGCTTGTAATTTACCGTACATAGCTTTTGCACAATGCTCAATGAACAGATCTGTTCATTCAAAATCAGGTTATGATTATTTTTACAATTTAATGTTATTAATTAATAACTTAAAGCCCTTAAAAATGCTAAAACACTTACCAAATCAGGGACTTTGCCGGTTGCTGAAAATCCGCACAACGGTACTCTGAAAGCACTCTGGGGGGAGGAATTTAAATGACCGGGCTCAGCCGGTCATGTAATACAAACGCGTAATAACTACTGTCTTTATTGCGGAAGGACACCGCTTAAAGCTGTAGCTGTTTCTCTTATGGAGATAACCCGAAAATGTCCTATATCGCCAAATTCAGAGCCGCGGTAGCAGCAACCATCCTTCTAAGCTCTGGGCAGATAGCCATGGCAGATACCTCTGCTAACTCTCTTAAGGCTCAGTATCAGCGGCCCGATAATATTCCGTTTCCGGCAGATAATCTCTACAGCGCCGAAAAAGCCCAGCTTGGCAAAATGCTGTTCTTTGATCAGCGCCTCAGCAAGAACTTCAATATGACCTGTGCGACCTGTCATAACCCTTCCTTAGGCTGGGAAGACGGTGTGCCGGGCGCTTTTGGCGGACAGGGCAAATTCCTCGACCGTCACTCCCCCACTATTCTCAATATGGCCTGGAGCGACAGCTTTTTCTGGGACGGCCGCAGCCCGACACTGGAAGACCAGATCCGCGGACCGGTTGAATCCCCTAATGAAATGAACATCAGCATGGATGAGGTTGTTGAGCGCCTGAGTAAGGTAAACGGTTATCAGGAAATGTTTCAGCGGGTCTTTCCGGGCGCAGGCATTACCGGCGACGGCATCATGAAAGCCATTGCTACCTATGAGCGTACCCTGGTATCCGGCACAGCACCCTTCGACCGCTGGGTCATGGGAGATGAACAGGCGATCAGTGAGTCTGCCAAACGGGGCTTTGAGTTCTTCAATAACGGCGCCGGCTGCAGTGAGTGCCATACCGGCTGGAACTTCAGCGATAACAAATTCTATGACATTGGTCTGAGCTCTGCTGACGAAGGCCGCATAACGGTCACCGGGAACGCCGCCGACAAACATGCATTCAAAACCCCGGGCCTGCGGAACATTCAGCAACGGGCACCCTATATGCACGACGGCAGCATGAAAACCCTTGATGAGGTGATCATCCATTACATCGCTGGCGGCACACCCCGCCCCAGCCGGTCAGACAAGATGATCGTCCGGCCGATGACCCCTCAGCAGATTACAGATTTACGCAGCTTCCTTGAAAGCCTGACCGGTGAAGATCAGCCCGTCAGCCTGCCAATCTTGCCGTACTGACCGGAGACCAGACAAATGACCATTAAACATAAGTTATGGCTCGGATTTGGCCTGTTAATCAGCATCTTTAGCGGCCTGGGACTGTATCAAAGCTATCAGCTTGGCCTGCTGGGAAATACAGCCGTTGCAGCCTTTGAACATCCGCTGACTGCAGTGGATCAGAGCCGTGCCGCCTGGGATACGTTCAGAAACAGCCGGGATCTGGTTAACCGTCAGCTTGCCCGTATCGAGTTTATGGATGCCAGCGAAGCAGAAAACACCCTTAACCAGTACCAGCAAACCTTTAATCAACAACTGGAACAGGCTGTATCAGCAACATCTGCACTGATGGTTCAGGGCGAAACCGCTCAGCTGCGCCAGTGGGCTGACCAGTGGTACCGCCTGAACCTGCAGCGGATCGGCAGCGCCCAGCAATACCAGCTAACCGATCAGCGCATCCTTAACCAGCTGGATATGCAACTGGGGGATGAACTGCTGAAACTGGTGGAAAGCAGCCTCTATGCTGCCAACGAACATAAGCAACAAACCATTGCCCATACCCGTCAGGTGCAAAACATTAACAACATCATTCTCGGCCTGACAAGTCTGACCGGGATTATCCTTGCCCTGCTGATTGCCCGCAGCCTGACCCTGCCATTAGGTGAACTGCTCAGCGCGGTTAAAAATCTGGCCCATGGCAAGGGTGACCTGACCCGCCGGCTTGGTTTCAAGCGTAAAGATGAAATAGGCCAGCTTGCCGGTGAGGTGGACATTTTTATTGCCCGCATCCATCAACTGGTGAGCGAAACCCGTGACTCCGTTGAACAGGCCAGCCACACCCTGTCTGAAGTGGGTAACCTCACCGCAGAAACCAGCGAAGGCGTGAAGCAGCAGAAAAATCATCTGATCGAAACCGCAGACATCGTTGAACAGATGCATCAGACCGTTGAACTGGTCGCCGATCATTCGTTCGATGCCAAAGAACAGGCCGTGCGGATTAACACCGACACCCGCTCCAGCCTGACACTGGTTGAAGACTCCGCCGGTAGCATTGGCCAACTGGCTCAGGAAGTTGCCAATGCCAGCCAGAGCACCCGAGAACTGGAAAGCGCCAGCGAATCCATCAGCGAACTGCTGACGGTGATTGAAGTGATCGCGGATCAGACTAACCTGCTGGCACTGAACGCTGCGATAGAAGCGGCCCGTGCCGGTGAAGCTGGCCGGGGTTTTGCGGTGGTTGCCGATGAAGTACGTTCACTGGCACTGAAAACCCGCCAGTCCACTGAGAATATTCAGCAAACCGTCTGCAATATTCAGCAAGGGGTGAAGAACACCCGTACCGTGATGGATCAGGGCCAGCAGCTGGCACTGGAATGTGTCAGTAAGAGCCAGGCGGTTAGCGACGCCCTGCAAAGCATGGCAGAAAATGCAGCTGCGATTGAATCCATTAATCTGGGTATTTCCAGTGAAACGGAGCAGCAACGTACCAGCATGCAGGAAATCAACAGCCACATGAGCAATGTCAGTACTGTTGCTGACCAAACTGAAGGCGTAACCCATAGCCTGCAGGACGGCCGCAAAGCGTTAGAAGAAGCCCTTTCTAAAGTGTCCGGCAATATGGCGCAATTCAAACTCTGATAACGCCACTATTCAACGAATGGGCTTAATAAGCTCAACAGCCATAAAAAAACCCCGCTTATGCGGGGTTTGTTTTTATTAAAGCGTTACCACTCAGGTCAGTACCGACCGTGGACCCGGAATAGCATTGGGTGGCGGCGCCATGGCACTCATTCGCCGCTCATGGGTTTCCTGCGCCAGAGCGGACACTGCCACAAACAGATCACTGTCATCATCAAAGCCCCAGGCATGCATCTGTACCAACATCTGATTGACAACGGTGTCATATTCAAAATGCACATCCCCCAGGCCGCCCATGCCATTTTTACCGTAGTTAATTCGCTCCAGAATCCAGCGTTTCTTGCGCTCTGCTTCGGTTTGTAAGCGCCGGGTGTTTTCGGTGCCCGGTTTCCAGGTACGCAGGGTTTTTGCCACCCGCCCCTGATACTGCATTTCATGGGCCAGGGATTGCTGATCGTTCATCTGCGCAACACTAGTCGGCGTGGCTTTAAGCTGACGCTTCTGCTCACGGGTCATAAACTTGTTTTCTGTATCCTCGTAGTCTTCCACCTCAGCAATGGCTTTCAGGCGGGTCAGATTCCCTTCCAGAATAAGTTTATAGTCCTGCCGGTACCAGGCCTTACGGCGGGCCATGATACTTTCCGCGACCAACGAAACCGTATGGGCAGGCGCACCGGGCATCGCCCCCTTGCCGAAGGTCATCACCGCAGTGTTCGGGCCACTGGGGGCATAATTAACCGTTTCAGACTTATAGCACTGAATACAGCGGGCATGGGTCAGCTCATGGACAAAACTGGGCAGGTCATCCTTAAACGTCACATGTGCTCCTACCAGTTCATGCCCACTGTCTTCTGAATAGCCGGCATAGCCTTCTGCCGAATAGACCGGCACCGTGTTCGGGTTATTGGCGGCAGTGAAAGTTACCGAATAAGCAGTGCTGTTTGCCATGCCATAAAGCTCATCCATGACTCTGTACAAAGCACTGCGCAGGGGTACAGCCTGTTTAATCCGGTCCATTCTCTGAAGCAGTGCCTGGGCAGTCATAGTATCTCCGTTATGTTTGGCGTGTCCGATCAGTTATAAGCAATTGAAAGTCCGGCATTTTAAGGCGACACACAGTAAATTCATACAGCTGTATTAATTTTATCTGTCTGTCACAGATCAAAGACTCCGGATCCACGACGCCACACCGATATATTTATCATGCACAGTGCAATACAATACCCGTCGCCTGATGAACGGGCGTTTTGGTGACTTTTCCGGAGATTCATAGCTGTATGCTGGACAACATTCGTATCGTACTGATCAACACTTTCCACCCGGGCAATATCGGGGCAGCTGCCCGTGCCATGAAGAACATGGGCCTGAGCCAGCTGTATCTGGTGGAACCCCGTATCTACCCGAGTGAAGAAGCAGATTCCCGTGCCGCAGGCGCTAAAGACGTACTTGATCAGGCCACCGTGGTCGATACCCTCGAAGAAGCTATTTCTGACTGCCAGCTGGTTATCGGCACCAGTGCCCGTAACCGCTCATTTGATCTGCCAATCTTTGATGCCCGCACCTGCGGTGAAAAAGTTGTATCAGAAGCGGCTAACGGAAAAGTCGCCATCATCTTCGGCCGTGAAACCATGGGCCTGCACAATCACGAACTGGAACAGTGTAATTATCACGTCTACATTCCGGCCAATCCGGACTACCCGGTACTGAATGTCTCTGCCGCTATTCAGCTGGTGTGCTATGAAATCTGGCAGGCCAGCCAGCAGGACAAGAAAGAAGAAGCCCCTGCCGAATATCCGCTGCATAAAGAAATGCAGCTGTTTTACGAACATCTGGAATCAGCCCTGCGCAAAACCCGCTTCATCATTCCTCAGCATGAAGGCAAGGTTATGAAAAAGCTGATCCGCTATTTTAACCGCAGCCGTCCGGAACAGATTGAACTGAACATGCTACGGGGCATTTTACGTTCGGTGGATGAAACCGCTGCCCGTGCCGAGCAAACTCTCCCCACCGACAACACCCCGGCCGAAAGCAGCCATCAACAAAACAATCAGGACAACGGAGCAAAGTCATGAGCCAGTCCCCTTTTGGTGATATTTCCATCGAAACCTTTCTTGCCGAATACTGGCAAAAGAAGCCTCTGCTGGTCCGTGGAGCATACAAAGACTTTGTGCAGCCGGTAGACGCCGACGAACTGGCAGGCCTGGCCTGCGAAGAAGACGTTGAATCAAGACTGGTGATTACCGCCCCGGATAACGATTCATGGGAACTGAAACATGGTCCCTTTAATGAAGAGATGTTTTCAGAACTACCGGACAGCCACTGGACCCTGCTGGTTCAGGCCGTCGACAATTGGGTACCGGAAGCTTCAGACCTCGTAGAACAGTTCCGTTTTATCCCTAACTGGCGCTACGACGACCTGATGGTGAGCTTTGCCAGTGAAGGCGGCGGTGTTGGCCCCCACTACGACAACTACGACGTATTCCTGATCCAGACACAGGGTGAACGGCGCTGGGAAGTGGGCGGACATTTCGATCAGCACTCTCCCCGCCGGGACGATACTCCGGTAATGATCATCCCTGACTGGCACCCGGAACAGACCTGGGTACTGGAGCCAGGCGATATGCTCTACGTGCCGCCACAGGTTGGCCACAACGGCGTAGCGGTTACCGATGATTGCATGACTTACTCCGTGGGTTTCCGCGCACCGTCGCAGGCAGAAATCCTCCGCGGCTTTACGGATTATGTCGGTGAGCAGCTGACCTCAGAATCCCGCTATGCAGATCCTGAACTGACCGTACAGGAACACCCCGGTGAAATTACCCCGCAAGCACTGGAAAAGGTACGCAACATCTTCAGTGCATTCCTGAACGATGAGCAAAAACTGGCCACCTGGTTTGGCGAGTACGTCACGGATCCTAAATACCCGGAACTGGACCACAGCCCGGAAGACAAAATCGATAGCCAGCAGCTGGCCGATGCCCTCGCCCAGAGCGAACTGGCATTCGTGCGTAACGAAGGCAGCCGGGTATCTTTCACTGAACAGAGTAACGGTGAAGTACTGCTGTTTATTGATGGTCAGACATATCCATGTCATGGCGGCTGCATTCAACTGGCTAAACTGCTGTGCCAAACCCCGAACCTGATCATCAATCAGGGTAAGTGGTCTGATGATCAGCTTGATTTACTGGTGAGCCTCTATAACCGGGGCAGCATTTATCTGGCTGAATAGCCTTTGTAGTTATACTTTTTTATAAGTACCCGATGTTAAAGCCTGCCTTCGTGCAGGCTTTTTTGTGTCAGCAGCACAGTTGTCAACAATCAGTGTTTTTAAGCGCGAAAAACCATAAAAACACACCAGGATTGTCGACAATATTGATATTTAAATTACCACCAAATACAAGATAATGGATTTTTAGACATTAAATCGCCTAAAAACAGTCTATTTGCACTTCAAAACTCAGTTTTGATTAAAAATCGTTTTTTATCTCTGTCGACAGTTAACAGGTTTTTCCAAAAATGTAGTGAGAAAACGCTTATAAAATTTTGGAATTAAAAGCCTGCTTTATATTCTTGTAATAACAGATAAAAATCACCGGATTTCTATTACACCAAAGTCGGTGATCAAAATATAACCGGCACTGAAGCCCTGATTAAACGTGCCTTTTCTGTTTTTTTATACCGCAAACGCTCTGTAGTTTTTTTACCGGGCAGTGTAAATCACTGTTTGTAGTATATTTACAGCTATATTGCTCTGCACAAAAATCCTTTGACCAGGCCCACTCTCCTCCCCCATAGTGGCGTCCTGAATCGAGTGCTAGTCAACGTTTCACCGGTGTTACATGAGAGGCTGTGACATCGGTGGAACGGGGACTTATTTCAAACTTTAGCGATAAAAATAGAAGGTTTGGTCATGTCTACATATCAAGAAAACATTCAAGCAGTTGCTGCTGCGAAAGAAGTAGCTGGTAGCCCTTGGGATGCTATCAACCCGGAATCAGCAGCGCGTATGCGTGCACAGAACAAATTTAAGACTGGCCTGGACGTTGCTAAATATACTGCGGCTATCATGCGTCGCGACATGGCTGAGTTCGACAAAGACAAGACCAAGTACACTCAGTCTCTGGGCTGCTGGCACGGTTTCGTAGGTCAGCAGAAGCTGATCTCTATCAAGAAGCACTTCGGCAGCACTGAGCGCCGTTACCTGTACCTGTCTGGCTGGATGGTTGCAGCGCTGCGTTCTGAGTTCGGCCCTCTGCCGGATCAGTCTATGCACGAGAAGACTTCTGTAGCGAGCCTGGTTAAAGAACTGTACACCTTCCTGCGTCAGGCTGATGCACGTGAACTGGGTGGTCTGTTCCGTGAACTGGACAAAGCACGTGAAGCTGGCGATGCAGCGAAAGAAGCTGAAGTACAGGCTGCTATCGACAACCACGAAACTCACGTTGTACCTATCGTTGCAGACATCGATGCCGGTTTCGGTAACGCTGAAGCAACTTACCTGATGGCTAAGCAGATGATCGAAGCCGGTGCTTGCTGTCTGCAGATCGAAAACCAGGTTGCTGATGAGAAGCAGTGTGGTCACCAGGACGGTAAAGTAACCGTACCTCACGCTGACTTCCACGCTAAACTGCGCGCTGTTCGCTACGCGTTCCTGGAACTGGGTATCGATGACGGTGTTATCGTTGCACGTACCGACTCTGAAGGTGCTGGCCTGACTAAAGAAATCGCTGTTGTTAAAGAGCCAGGCGACCAGGGTGACATCTACAACTCTTACCTGGACGTTGAAGAAGTTGCACCAGAAGATACTGCTGAAGGCGACGTACTGATCAGCCGTAACGGCAAGCTGGTTCGTCCTAAGCGTCTGGCTTCCGGTCTGTACCAGTTCCGTCAGGGTACTGGCCACGAGCGTTGCGTATTCGACTGTGTTGAAGCAATCAACGCCGGTGCTGACCTGCTGTGGATCGAAACTGCAGTACCTACAGTTCACGAAATCAAGGGCATGATGGACGAAGTTCGTAAAGTTCACCCGGATGCGAAGCTGGTGTACAACAACTCACCTTCTTTCAACTGGACACTGAACTTCCGCCAGCAGACTTACGATGCATGGGCTGCTGAAGGTAAGGACGTTTCTGCTTACGACCGTTCTAACCTGATGTCTGCTGACTACGACGATTCTGAACTGTCTGCAGCGGCTGATGCACGCATCAAGACTTTCCAGGCGGATACTGCTCGTGAAGCGAACGTATTCCACCACCTGATCACTCTGCCGACTTACCACACAACTGCCCTTTCAGTTGATAACCTGGCGAAAGAGTACTTCGGTGATGCGGGTATGCTGGGCTACGTTGCTGGCGTACAGCGTAAAGAAATCCGTCAGGGTATCGCTTGCGTTAAGCACCAGAACATGGCCGGTTCCGACATGGGCGATGATCACAAAGAGTACTACGCTGGTGAGAACGCTCTGAAAGCCGGTGGTGCTAAAAACACTTCTAACCAGTTCAGCTAAGATCTGCTTAGAAAGCCCTGACCAGAGTTACTCTTTCAGGGCAACGTCCATCTTCGGATGAACAGGCGGCACCCTTCCCCGGGGTGCCGCCTTTTTTTTCGGCCGGTTAGCCAATCGCTAACAGAAACAGACCGCATTTTACGGTAAGATTCCAGGCTGCTTTTTACTGCAACTGATTAAGTGATTTCGAATATGACTGATACACCAGCCTTCCTTAAAGATGCACAGGACTTGTTAACCGAACAGGGATTTACCGCCAGCAACACCTGGTACCACGGCACATCATCAGCACTGGTTGATTCCATCAGACAGCAGGGCCTGAAACGTTCCGGTGATAAAGCACTTAAAGCCGCCGCTAAGCAGACCATGGCCACCATCGGTAACAGCTATACAGAATCCGTTGAACCAGTATTTTTAACCCAGAGTAAAGAACTGGCGTTCTACTGGGCTCAGCAAACCGTCAGAAACCGCAGCGTACGCATTGAAGGTGACGAGCTGCCGGTGGTTTTCAGCGTTAATTTCAGCGATGAACTGAACGCCAAAGTACGCCCGGATGTTGGCGCAGCCAGCCTGCTGCTGGTAGAAGAAGGCGAACAATTCATGGCATTCTTGGCTGCTGTTTATGAAGCGAACAACCTCAGCGCGCCGGAAATTGACCTGATGAGTGCCGACCGTATGGAGTACCTGAACAAGCTGGGTATGGCTTATTACGATGCGGATATTGATACAGCCAGTATCGCACTTATCACCGAATAACATGCCACTGGCATGACCGTATTCAGGGTGAACCGGGTAGGCGGCACACCCTGAACAAGGGCAGATTATATCTGCCCTTTTTTATTTCCTCCTACCACAAAACTCTCGAAAATCTGCCCGCGCTACCATTTACCCATTACGGTGAAATTGTTCTGTAAATCGCTGATCTTATTAAATATTCCTTCCTATACTCAAACGAGTGCATATCAATAAGGGAATATTCTATGAAAAACATCTGTGCAGTACTGTCACTGCTATTCTCAGTGACACTTCTATCAGGTTGTCAGGGCAATGCTGTTAAAGGCTCAGGCTTTCTTGGTAACTATGACGGCTTTGAAGACCGCAGCTGGAGCGACGGTGCCAAGGTTTATCTACCCCCTGGCAGCGAACTGAATACGCTGAAGAAGTACGACAAAATCATGCTTCTGCCCATTGAAGTCTGGTACTCACAAAACGCCGAATACAAAGGCATCAACCCCGAAGAACTCGCCTATATCACCTCCCGCCTTGAAGAAAAGTTCAGGGCTGAATTTGAGCCACAATATCCGGTTGTCGATGTTGCCGCTGAAGACGTGCTGGTCGTACGCATGGCACTTACTGGCCTGCAGAAAAAATCCCCTGAGCGCGGCGCGCTTGGCTACATCCCGATTGCCCTGCTGATCAGTGCCGGTCAGAACCTGGCCAACAGTATTCAGGATCAGGAAGAAATCTTTTATGAAGCCAGCCTGGAGGCGGAAGGTTATGACGCCGTTACCGGTGACCGTCTTATTGCCATGGTAGATCAGCGCAGCAGCGATGAAACCACGGTTAATACCGGCGCCTCAGATATTAAGTCTCTGGATGAGACACTCGACTACTGGGTGAAACGTTTCCGCAGAAACTGGGATCTGGCCCATCAGTAACAGAGCCATTCAGCAAGGAGAGTAATATGTTTCTGGATTATGCCGCTTTATTTCTGATCTTTTTTGTAGGCATTTTTGTGTTCTATGCGGTGATTGTGATTCACGACATCCCCTATGAGATCGCTGTTCACCGCAATCATCCCCATCAGGATGCCATCCATGTGGCTGGCTGGATCAGCCTGTTCACGCTGCATGTTCTGTGGCCCTTCCTCTGGATCTGGTCAACCCTGTACCGCGAAGACCGCGGCTGGGGATTTAAGCACGGCCACACTGAAGGACAAACAGCGGAGCATGCGGATCTGGCCAGCGTGCAGCAACAGCTGACCGACCTTCAGCAACAGCTTAGCCAGCTTAAAGACCAACAGGAGCGCTGAATATGGATCTGCTGATTATCCTGATCTACGCAGGGTTTTGTGTGCTTATTTTTAAGCTGTTCAAAATCCCGCTGAATAAATGGAGTGTACCCACCGCAATCCTCGGTGGCATCGCCCTGTTAGGTACTATGATTTTACTGATGAACTTTAATCATCCCTATGCAAAATTCAGTAAAGAAATATACGCCGTTGTACCTATCGTGCCGCCGGTTAAAGGCATCGTTCAGACCGTAGAAGTAACGCCCAATACACCTATAAAGAAAGATGACATCCTGTTTACCGTCGACCCGAAGCCCTATCAGCTGAAAGTCAGTGAACTGGAAGCGTCGCTGGTTGAAGCCCGGCAGGACGCCCGTCAGTTAGGTGCGCAGATAGAGTTTGCCAAAGCCAAGGTCGAACAGGCACTGGCAGAACGGGACCGTACCCGCACGGCCTATAACCGTTACCGCAAAGGCAGTAAAAACAATGCCGCCGCATTCGCCCGCCAAACCGTAGACGACAGCCGGCAAATGTACCTCGCTGCGCAAGCCAGTGCGGATGCTGCAGAAGCGGATCTGCAACGGGTTACCCTCGCCTATGAGTCAAATATTAACGGCGTGAATACAGCGGTGATTGAGCTGGAGAACAAGCTTGAAGCCGCCCGCTACGACCTGGAACGCACCGTTGTCAGAGCCCCTTCCGACGGCATTGCCACCCAGATAGCCCTGAAGCCTGGCGTCATGGCGGTTCCCCTGCCGCTGAGACCGGCAATGGTCTTTATTCCTGATCAGGACCGGGTATTCGCCGGCAGTTTCTGGCAAAACTCACTGAGCATGATGAAGCCCGGATTTGAAACAGAAATGATTCTGGACGCTGTCCCCGGACATGTGTTTAAAGGGGAAGTTATCAGCGTCCTGCCGGCAATGAGTGAAGGCCAGTATCAGGCTTCCGGTGAGTTGTTGTCTGCCAACCAAATCAGCCGTCACGGCCGGGCAATTGCGCTGATGAAAGTCAGTGAGGAAGACCTGAACAAATACAACCTGCCCCTTGGTGTACAGGGAAAAATGGTTATCTATTCGGATCAGTTCACCCATGTCGCGGTGATGCGCAAAGTACTGTTGCGTATGCTTGGCTGGCTGAACTACGTCTTCCCGGTTAAATAATCCTTTCTGACACCCATAAAAAACGGCGCCCGGAACTCCATGTTCCGGGCGCCGCAGTCGCTTCCCTTCTTACGTCCCCGTGCAGTCCCCGCATCCCTGCCTGTTGCAGCGGAAATCTCTCCACGACGTATGCGCTGTATAGTACCGGTTTTACCCTGTGGGAACAGTGTGACAATTTTCACATTGGCAGCACGAAATAAATGTGAAACAGGTATGCAGAAAGTCGGCTTACAGCAGGTCCAGAATCCGGTGAAGCCCGACAATGTAAGCCAACTCCGAAACGTTCTTAACACCCAGCTTACGGAACAGCACCGTACGTACATTCCCGGCGTAACTGGGGCTGATACCTGCCACGGCTTCAATAGACTTGAGTGGCAGACCGCTGGCCAGAAACCGTAATACGGTTCTTTCAGTACTGTTTAGCTGCTGCAACAGAGGAAGATATAGCTGCGCCTGAAACTCAGGACTTGCATAGACCCGGTCATGAAACAGCCGCAGAATGGTTTTAAGCAGCCCCAGCCGCTCATCCAGCAATTGGCTGAAGGTTTCATTATTATCATCACTGACGACACTGCAGCCCGCCATATGATGATCGTTTTTCAGCAACGGCACCGACAAACCATGGGTCATGCCGTAATCATAACGGGCCACATCAATGACTTCCTGCTCATCTGCAGACAACCGTCCGGCACCGGCTTCCCGCCACCAGTTCACGGCCTGAAGATCATCATCCATGATCCGTTTGATGGTGAAATCCTGACTGGCAAAATCCGCTTCCTGATAATGGCTAAGAAACGCGTCACTGAACCCGTCAGAACGGAAAAAAAGCGGACCACGGGCTTCCAGGGGCGCTACGCCGGTAGCAATAGAGGTGTAAACCAGCCCGGAAAACCCGAGAGTTTCACTGGTTTTAGCCAGCAAATCAAAACAGGCCTGTACATCACTGGCGGATTCCAGTCCCAGGACGAAATCCGCCAGCAAAAGCTTTAACTGAGGAGAGGTTCCGGTGTTATCCATTAACGATCTGCCAACAGGGCTTCATAACACCGGAACAGTTACCGCTTCGTTCAGCGGCAAAAACTCAGTTCCGCAACCGCCGCAGTAATCACCGGCATGCCGCTGAACTGAGAAGCGTGCTTGATCAGCAGATCAGCAATATCAAGGCACATTGTCTGCGCTTCGGCACGGGCAACTTCATCTTCGATCTGCTCAACATCCGCCACATGGGCAACACCCAGTGTCCGCCGGGTCATTTCCACACCGGCAAACCCAAGGCTGTCAGTAAGCAGTTCAGCCAGCCAGGCATCAACTATGGCCTCACCCTGCAAACAGGGATCCTGGGTATGGTCAGCCGCCAGGCTGCGGAAGTTTTCCGTGAGGCTCTGCCACAGGGTATTCAGATCAGTGAGCAGTGCTTGCTGATAAGCATGACGCTCAGCAGGATCACCGGCAGCGCGGGCCTGCCCTGCCAGATTCAGCAGATAGTTTGCCACCAATACCCCAAGGTCAAAGCCCGCCGGACCCACAAAGGCGAACTCCGGATCAATGACTTTCACCTTGTTTTCCGCCGACGGATCAACAAACACCGAACCGGTATGCAGGTCACCGTGCAGCAGAACCTGTGACTGATTCTGGAACTTCATTTTCAGGCGGGCAACGGCCTGTTTCAATTCATCATCCTGCCACCACTGCGCGGCACGAGTAGCCAGCGGCGGATTCACGTTATTGCGTTCGTGGTCGCAGAACGGGTCCCAGAAATACACTTCTTCACTGATCTGGCATAAATCCGGATTAATGAATTCCTGCACCATGGTCTTTTTGGCACTGCTGCTCAGATAAAAGTCCGATGAGTAAAACAGATTACGGGCCAGCAGTACGCCCAGCTCCTCGGCAACACCCGGCAGCGGTCGCCGTCCAATCAGTGCTTCACGCATGTTCTGATAATGGCCGATATCCGCCATGATGATTGCACAGCTGGCGGCATCATAGTGATACACCTCCGGGACACTGCCCGGCGAAAATGCTTCACTCTGTTTTAATGCTTTGGCTTCGATGCGGATACGGTCCTGAGACAACGGCCAGGCTTCACCGATAACCCGAATGTATGGCAATGCCTGTTTAACAATAAGGCTGTTGTTGCCGTCATCCACCCGGTAGACAAAATTGATATTACCGTCACCAATCTCGGTCACCGTCAGATCAGGGCTGTTATTAAACACAGCGGTGTGGGTCTGAACAAAGTCAATGACATCCTGATCAGTGGAAAACTGCTTAAAACTCATAGTTATATGTCCGTTATTCCAAAAAAGTTACTGCATTGTTACAAATCAGTCTGAGAGATGGAACCGCTCACCCATAGATTCTGGCGCTATGCTTATGTGCTTCAATAACAGCCCCGGCAAACACCTGTTGAACCACACCATTCACATCACTAAAACCCGCTCACCATTTCAGTATAGGGTGAATGTCTCTGGCCCAGGTATGACCGGAAGTCTCATTCATATCACTGAGTGACTGCTTCACAAACTCAATAAATACCGCCACCTTTGCCGGCAGAAAACGCCGTTTCGGATAAAGCATACACACACTGAACCCTTCAGCCTCGGTGGCAGGAAACAGAGAGACCAGCCTGCCCTGCTGCAACGCTTTTCTGAGTACAAAATGCGGGGCCTGCATCAGGCCCAGTCCTGCAGCACACAAGTCCACCAGCGCCTTGCCGTCATCCACCACATAATCACTGCAGGCTTCTAAAGCCGGTGGCACCTTATCGCCACTGCCCAGTAGCATGGGCATCAGTTTACCGGTTTGCTTAAACTTAAAGCGTACCCAGGGGTGTTCCGCCAGCTGCTCTGCCCCGGATATGGGGTTTTCTTGCAGGTATTCCGGCGAAGCCACTATCAGGAAGTCCATCGGACTGAGCTTCTGCATCACCAGACGGCTGTCGGCAACAGTGCCGCTGCGAATGGAAATATCAATGCCCTGTTCGATAATGTCGACGTATTCATCAGAGAAGGTCACATGCAGCTTTATGTCCGGATACTGACGACAGAACGCCGATAACAGGGGAAGAATATTGCTGCGGCCATAAGAGACCGGCAGATTCAGCCGGAGCGTACCGGACGGCGTCTCATTGTCACTGAGCAGTTGGTTCTCACAGGTATCCAGCTCCGCCAGTACCCGCCTGACCGTTTCCAGATAGGTCCTGCCTGCTTCGGTAATCTGCAGCTTACGGGTAGACCGGTAAAACAGCTGATACTCAAGGCTTTCTTCAAGCCGGGTAATCGCCTTACTGATCGTCGAGGGATCTGTACCCAGCGCACTGGCCGCAGCCCCGAACGAACCGTGATCATGGGCGGCCAGGAACATTTTAAGCGAATTAAACTTATCCATTAATGAAGATTATTCATTAATTAAATGCCAGACAAGATATTTTTCCACTCAACGGTAATTCATACACTGTTTGCAATTCAATAACTGACAAATAGTGAGTACGACTATGAGTAACCGTCTGAACATTCAGCAACAGGCCCCCGAAGCCTTCAAAGCAATGCTCAACCTTGAGACAGCCGTGGCAGAAAGCCAGATTCCCGATGACTTGCGGGCACTGATCAAACTGCGGGCATCGATGATCAACAACTGCCGTTACTGTCTGGAAATGCACATGCCATGGGCACAGGAACTGGGCTTCAGTGAAGCCAAAATCAGCGCCATTGAGTCCTGGACCACCTCCTCTCTGTTTAACAAACAGGAACAGGCCGTGCTGGCACTGACCGATGAGGTCACTCAAATACATCTCAAAGGCCTCAAAACCACCACCTATCTGGATGCACTGGAAACGCTGGGTGAACCCCTGCTGGCCCGCTGCATTATGCAAGTCAGCCTCATTAATGGCTGGAACCGCATAGCAATCGCAACCGGTATGGAACACTGAACAGGCTGACAGGAGAATTACTATGAAAACCCTAATACGTACGGCATGCTTACTGATTGTTAGCTGCCTCGCTTTAAGCCAGTCAGTGTCCGCGGAAGATAAGAAGATCGGCATACTGGTGTTTGACGGCGTCCTTACATCCGACATTACCGCCCCGCTGGAAGTATTCGGCGTCGCCAGTCGCCAGAGTTGGTTCAGCGACTACACCCCGGTTGTGATCGCGGTAAAAGATACCGACAGCATTACCACTGAAGAAGGCCTGATGCTAAAGACTGACAGCTGGATCGGCGCTAACCCTGAAGTTGATGTGCTGATCGTCCCTTCCAGCTATGACATGGACCCGCTGCTGGATGATCCAAAACTGATCAGTTACATCCGCCACACGGCCGAATCGGCTGAATGGATGGCCAGTAACTGCTCCGGATCATTTCTGCTAGGTGAAGCAGGCATTCTGGACGGCAAAAAAGCCACCACCTGGGCGGGCGGCGAAGCTGACCTTCAGGATGCTTACCCAAAGGTGGACGTTCAGTTCGACAGCAATGTGGTGATTGATGGCCGGGTTATTACTTCAAACGGCAGTCTGGTCAGCTATCAGGCAGCACTGATGCTGCTGAGCAAAATGACCTCCCGCTCCAAGGCTGAAGAAGTGGCCGACACCATCCAGTACAACCGCTTTTCCGACAAGGTGTATTTCTGAGAAACAAGCTGAGCAGCTGACCATGAGCCAGATAAAGCCAGGCTCAGCCGGTTAGCTGCTCCCGGACCAAATCAGCCATGGTCGCAATTGCACTATGGCTGATGCCGCCCATCAGGTCCGGATTATTCAGCGCGTAGATGTAATCCTCAACGGTACTGCAATCAAACTCATCCCTGCTGTCCAGCAGCATGGCCCAGTCTTCCAGATCATCCTCAGTAAGCGAGCCGGACAGGTAACGGTCCAGCACTGTGTAAACATCTTTGAGACTGACCAGATGTAAAGCGCCATCCTGGCTATCAATCAGTGCTTCGAAGGCCTGATCCTGCTGTTCACCGTAAACGGCAAGCACCTGCAGTGCTGCTAAAATCTCCACGGCTTATTTCTGATAATCGGCGATCATGGTGACCGCCGATACAGACACATTAAAGTACTCAGCTTTGATCTGCAGATAATCTGCATTGCTGAAAAACGCATCTTTGGCCGCTGTATCCGGAAAACGGATGGTAAACACCCGGTTTACCGGCTCCGGTGTTTCACTGATCAGTACCTCAGACACTTTAAAGTCGTAGCCAAAGCTCCCCCCGTGGGCATGCAGCACCGGAGTCATGGCTGCTCTGTAGGCTGTGTACTTCTCGTCATCGGTGATGTTCATCGCCATCAGCATTTCGTACATATGCTTTTCCTTAAAAGCTTTGTCCTTAAAATCTTTGTCCTAAAAACTTTCTTCTTAAAAGCTCCGTCCTTAAAAAACGTCAGACCAGTTCAAAAACTGTTTGTTGTTTGTTAACGGTAAATCCCAGTGACCGGTAAAACCGGTGAGCGTCTTCCCGCTGGCTGTTGCAGCGCACCCTCAGCTTCATATTCTCAGAAGCGGCGTAGGTCATTGCCTGATTCACCAGCGCTGTAGCAATGCCTAACCGGCGAAAGCGCTTGCTGACCACCAGCCCAGTGATCTCTACAAAGGGGTCACTGCCTACCCGGAAGGTTTTGCCGAACTGTATCCAACCCGCCGGCTGTTCAAGATGTTCAAATAATTGCACCTTCTGTTCTTCAGTACTCAACAGATACTCGAGCTGGCTGCTGACCGTCTCCAGAGACGTTGAATAACCAAGATCAGACGTCAGCAAATGAATTACCCTGGCATCATCAGGGGTAGCATCACGGATCACTGTGCACCTCTCTCTGATTAAATATATGTAACCTTTCGACCTCACTGAGTTCCCGGTACTGGCCCGGTTTTAGATCCCCCAGACTTAACTGGCCGACCTTTTCCCGGTGCAGTCCCACCACTTCGTTTCGCAAATGCCCGAACATCCGCTTCACCTGATGGTAGCGTCCTTCATAAATGGTTAGCCGGGAGGTATGGCTGTCGATGGTTTCAAGTTGCGCCGGTAAGGTGGTGATATCTTCCGTGGCAAAATAGATGCCCCGGGTAAAGACCTCTGCTGTCTGCGGCGCAACCGGATCTTTGGTTTGAACCCGGTACACCTTAGGTATTTTTTCTTCCGGCTGGGTCACCTTACGGGACCACGCGCCGTCATTGGTTAGCAGCATCAGCCCGGTGGTTTTCAGATCCAGCCGCCCGGCCAGATGTAAATCCCCCCGAAGCTCTTCGGGCAGGAGATCCAGCACCGTCGGATGCTCATCATGTTCCGTGGAACTGACTACACCGGCAGGTTTATGCAACATCAGGTAGCGCGCCTGACGCTGCTGCAGCACTTCATCACCGATGCAGACGGTGGTAAAGGGATCAATCTCCCGGTGCAGGTCACGGCAAACCTCACCGCCAACCTGAACGCAACCGGCGGTGATCAGCTCACGGCAGGCCTGCTTACCGTGCAGGGTATTACGTTGTATGAAACGGTCGAGACGCATTAACTGAATTTCCGGAAATGTATTGCAGAGCCTATTCACTCATCAGGGTGAGAATATTACCACTGGGATCTTTAAAGTGCGCAAGACTTCCGCCCCAGGGCTGTTTTTCCGGGGGCGATGTGAATTCAACACCTTTCGCGCACAGGTCTGAATAACTGGCCGCGATGTCTTCAACCTGCAGGATCACGCCTAAAAACCGGCCTACAAGCAGCTCTGCGGATTCATCCGGATGGTCGCCGGTTGAGGTTTCTTCTTCACCATAACCCTCAACACAGAGTTTGGCAGCCCCGGTGGCATACTCCGCCCAACTGAATTCCACACTCTTGTATTCTGCTTTTAAGCCCAGTTTATGCTCGTAAAAGTCACAGGCCAGTGGCCAGTCATCAACAAAGACCCGTATGCCATAAAGATTCACTGATCGCGTATTACTGTTGCTCATTACCGCCTCCTTTCGCCCTTAATAGCGACTTTCTATGCCAGTCATTAATTTAGCTTATCAGTTTTTGATTGACACAGATCAACTAAAATTTATAATTTTCAGAAATTACTGAAAATTCAGAAAAGACAAAAGCCGATGAAATTAACGCCACTTAGCCAGTCACTGGTTCTTCACTTCGGTGAAATGGGTTCCCGCTGGGGTCTTAACCGCACCCTGGGTCAGATGTATGCCGTGATCGTATTAACCGAAGCACCTCTGAACGCCGATCAGATCAGCGAAGCCCTGCAGATCAGCCGCTCTAATGTCAGCATGGGACTGAAAGAACTCAAGTCCTGGAACCTGATTAAACTGCAGCACATTCCCGGCGACCGTAAAGAATATTTCACCGCCCCGGAAGATGTCTGGGAGATTGCCAAAACTCTGCTGGTTGAGCGCCGCAAACGTGAGCTTGACCCTACCCTGACTTCATTACGCGATGCCCTGGTGCAGGAACCCTCTTCATCTGAGGATGTATACGCCCAGCAACGGATTCGCGAAATGCATGACCTCATGGAAATGATTTCCAGCTGGTCAGGCGAACTGGAAAACATGTCTTCCGGCAAGCTGGCCACCCTGCTGACCCTGGGCTCCGGGTTAAGCAAGATCCTTGAGGCCAAAGACCGACTCCTAAATAAATAACGTCCGAGAAGACTCGGGGTATTACCCCGGTCCCGGATATCGAGGTGTTCTATGCTTGAGTTAGCCACTGACCCCGGGGTCAGCAGCCTGATGCTGTCGCGCATTCAGTTTGCCGCCAACATCAGTTTTCACATTCTCTTCCCAACCATCAATATTGCCCTGTGCTGGATGCTCCTGTTCTTCAAGGTGCGCTACGCCACCACCGGGGATGATAACTGGCTACGGGTGTACCGTTTCTGGGTCCGGATCTTTGCTCTTACCTTTGCGCTGGGCGTTGTGACCGGCGTGACCATGTCTTTTCAGTTCGGCACTAACTGGCCCGGCTTCATGGAAACCGTCGGCAATATCGCCGGACCGCTACTGGGCTATGAAGTACTGACCGCCTTCTTCCTTGAAGCAACCTTCCTGCCTATCATGCTGTTCGGTATTGAGCGGGTATCTGACCGTACCCACACCATTGCCACTGCGCTGGTTACCCTGGGTACCAGTATGTCAGCGTTCTGGATACTGTCGCTGGACTCATGGATGCAGACCCCTGCAGGCTTTGAAATGCGGGACGGCGTTGCCTATGTAACCGACTGGTGGGAAGTAATTTTCAACCCGTCTATGCCTTACCGCCTCACCCACATGCTGTTGGCATCCGGCCTGACGGCGGCCTTCTTTGTGGCCGGTATATCCGCTTACCGGATTTACAAAGGTGACCCGAAACATTCAGCAAAACTGGCCCTTAAGTTTGCCATCATTACCGCGGCTATTCTGGCACCGCTGCAAATTCTGGTGGGCGACTTCCACGGTCTGAATACGCTTAAGTATCAGCCGGCAAAAGTTGCCGCTATGGAAGGTATCTGGGAAACCGAAAAAGGTGCTCCACTGCTGCTATTTGCCATTCCGGATGAAGAAACCCGCTCTAACAAATATGAGATCGCCATCCCTAATCTGGCCAGTATCATTCTGACCCATGAAGTGGACGGCGAACTGCAGGGGGTTAATGACTTCCCGGACGCTGCGCCACCGGTCGCGCCCATTTTCTTCAGCTTCCGGGTGATGGTCGGCACAGGGGTTCTGATGCTGCTGACTGCAGGCTTTGGCTGCTGGTACTTTGTGCGTAAAAATCAGTATCCGCCATGGCTGCTGAAAGCCACCATCGCCATGACCTTCTCCGGATGGGTCGCCACACTGGCGGGCTGGTACGTCACTGAAATTGGCCGTCAGCCTTTCCTGGTCAGTGGCGTATTACGCACCGCCGATGCTGCCACGCAGATACCGTCCGGCAATATCGCTCTGTCACTGGCCATGTATCTGTCGATCTACTTCCTGTTACTGGTTGCCTACATCAGCACCCTGTTTGTTATGGCACACCGGGCAATCCGTCTCGAAGCCAACAACCTGCATGTATCCGATATGCAGACTGACCCGGCAGCAGTAGGCGGTGGTATGTCTGAAAAGCAATTTAATCTGGAGAAGCAGGCATGATCTTTCCTGAATATGACTGGCTCCCCCTGGCCTTCGTCTCTCTCATGGGGCTGTCCTTCCTGATCTACGCCATTCTGGACGGCTACGATCTGGGAGTGGGTGTACTGCTGCCACGGGATAATCAGGCCCAGCGCGACAGTATGATCTATTCCATCGGCCCCTTCTGGGATGCCAATGAAACCTGGCTGGTAATGGCCATCGGCCTGCTGCTGATTGCCTTCCCCAGCGCGCACTCTTACATCTTGCAGGGCCTGTACCTGCCAACCGCCATTATGCTGGCTGGCCTGATACTGCGTGGTGTTGCATTCGACTTCCGCACCAAGGCTCCAAGCCGGTTCAAGCAGAAATGGGATCTGGCATTCAAACTGGGCTCTTTGCTGGCCACCCTTACCCAGGGCTATATGCTGGGCCGTTATGTGACCGGTTTTGAAGAAACCAACGCCGCACTGGCTTTTGCCCTGCTGTCTGCAGTATGTGTCACCGCCGGTTACTGTTTCATCGGCTCTGCCTGGCTGGTAATGAAAACCGAAGGGGAACTGCAGATCCGCGCTGCCCGCTGGGCCAGATACAGTAATCTGCTGATGGCACTGGGCATTGTCGCGGTATCCATCAGTAACCTGTTACTCAGTGACATCATCATGGATAAGTGGCTGGGCTTCCCGCAGGTATTCGTGCTGCTGCCAACCGGCTTGCTGCTGGGCTTCCTGTTCTTGCTGAACCATGTGTACCTGAAGCGGGTGCCGCTGGAAAATGATCTGGGATGCTGGGTGCCCTTTGCCAGTGCCAGCATTATTTTTGTGCTGTGTTTCTGCGGGCTGGCCTACAACTTCTTCCCATATATTGTGTGGCAGAAAATCACCATCTGGGATGCCGCAAGCTCCCGGGAATCCCTGTGGTTTATCTTCATCGGCGCCGCTGTGGTATTGCCGGTGATCCTGGCCTATACCGCGTTCACTTACCGGGTATTCCGGGGCAAGACCCGCAAACTGAATTACTGATTTCTCACCCTTGGCAGTTTTTGTCCACGGCGTCCGGTATTCTCAACCTTACCTGGCGCCGTTTTTTTTACTGCTCGAAATGCTCAATCAGATACTCTACCAGCCGCCGGGTACGTAACGGCAAGTGTTTACGTGACGGGTACATCAGTGAAAATGTCAGCACCCCGCCGTGCCAGTCAGGTAATACCGGCACCAGTTCTCCCTTTTCTATTTCAGCGGTCACTGTCGATGGCAGCAAAATGCCCAGCCCCATCCCACAACTGATCATCTTCTGCATCATTAGCGGCGCATTGCACAGATGCACAAACTCAGGCGTAACCTTTAACCGCTGATCACCACACTCCAGCTCAACCGTTTTACGGCCTGAATACTGTGTCAGTAGCACCCAGCGATGGGCAGAAAGACTTTCCGGTGATTCCGGCACACCATGTCGCTCAAGATACGAAGGGCTGGCATAAATCCCCATGGGCTCCTGAAACAGGCTGCGCCCCACCAGAGATGAATCTTTTGGAATGCCTACCCGGATTGCCAAATCAATTTCCCCGGCGATCAGATCAACAGGTTCGTCACTGAGTTGCAATTCAACGCTGATATCCGGATAAAGCTGTTCAAATGCAGCGAGATGCCCTGCCAGTTTCTTTACACCGATGTCATGGGTACAGGTAATGCTGATTCTCCCGGCCATCGTATGCTGGTTGGTGTCGGCTTCTACGCTGTCGAGCACCTGCTGCAACTGTGCTGCGTGATGGTAAACGCTGCGCCCTTCAGAGGTCAGCGTCAGCTTGCGGGTGGAACGGTTCAGCAAACGGGTGCCAAGTTCCTTTTCCAGGCTGGCGACTGTTTCGCTGGTCCGGGCCCGGCTGGTCGATAGTTTCTTTGCGGCTGCAGCAAAACTGCCGCTCTCCACAACCAGCGCAAAGATGGCCAGTGCCCTTAACTGTCGGATATTTTCAATACTCATGCCGGGATTATATCTTTAACCATACGTATCAAAAACAGTACATAGCGTTACCCATTATTGGTCTTATCGGATCAAATCAGATTCAGCACAATGACTCCAGATGCAAATAAACACACTGAAGGAATTCATCATGTTTCTGAAAAAACAATTCAAAAAGCCTGTTCAACTGTTAACAGCTGCTTCAGCCGCTATGATCCTGTCCGCCAATGCGCTGGCGCTGAGCGTTGAAGAAGGCAGCGCCATTGTTAAACCGTTCTATGACTTCCTGAGCAACCCGACTGATGCTCAGCAGGCAGACAAAGCCCGTCAGTCATTTCACAGCGACTGGCAGTCTTACTACGATAATGCCGGTTCTAAAAGTCTGGATCAGACCATTGAGACCCTGTCCGGTATCGGTCAGTTAATTCCGGACCTGAACTGGGAGATTAAAGACATCAAAGTGGCCGGTGACACAGTGATTGTCCGCGGTGAAGCCACCGGTACACCTGCAGGCGACTTCTTCGGTGTGCCACACAGCGGCAACAGCTTTAAGATCATGTCTATTGATATGCATACCGTTGAAGATGGCAAAGTGAAAACGTCATACCACATTGAAGACTGGGCCACAGCCATGCGTCAGCTGTCTCAGGCAAAATAAAAGAAAGATACAAATAAGCCCGCCGGAATCCCCTTTCCGGCGGGCTTTGTTGTTACCAGGCTAACTGTGATCTTTCAGAATCAGATCTGAGCCTTTCTCGCCGATCATTATTACTCTTGGTGCTAAAGCCCGTAGTATAAGCCGCGTTGGTATTCCCCGTTATTTAACGATGATCTTCGAGAATCAGATCTGAGCCTTTTTCGCCGATCATTATCGTAGGGGCGTTGGTGTTACCTGACACCATGAACGGCATAATGGAAGCGTCCACCACCCGCAGATTTTCCAGCCCGTGCACCCGTAACCGCGGATCTACCACTGACTGGTCTGCATCCGGCCCCATCCGGCAGGTACACGAGGCATGAAACACCGTCCAGGCGTAACTGTGAATATCCTTAATGAGTGCTTCATCGGAATCCATTTCCTTACCCGGGCGGATCTCTTCCGTAATGATGTCTTTGAAGGCTTCGGTCTGCGCCAGTTTGCGCATCAGCTTTGAGCCTTCCAGCATCAGTTTTATGTCGTCTTCATGGCTGAAATATTTCGGATCAATCACCGGTGCCGCCAGCGGATCTTTTGAGGCCAGACGGATTTCCCCTTCTGACTTCACCCGGCAGTTACTGTAGCCGATCAGAAACGCTGAAAACGGATCAGGATTCATCAGCGGACGGGTTTTCGCCGGGGCACGGGTATAGCTCACCGGTGAAAAATACAACTGCAAATCCGGCTGATCCTTATCCGGAGAAGACCGCACAAAGCCACCGCCCTGATTCACACTGAGCCGGCACGGCCCTTTACGCAGAAATATAAACTTAAGCCCGGCCCAAAGCTTGCCAAAGGCCGAGTGAAGCTCATCATTCAGAGTTGGCACCTTGCACTTGTAAAGAAAATCCACCCCCAGGTGATCCTGTAAATGTTGTCCCACATGGGCATTGTGCTGTACCACCTCAATGCCCATTTCTGTCAGATGTTCCTGTGGCCCCACACCGGACAGCATCAGCAATTGTGGCGACTGTACCGCGCCGGCACTGAGAATAACTTCCTTACGGGCGTATACCTGCTCCAGTTTGCCTTTACGCAGATACTCCACGCCGATGGCCTTTTTCCCGTCGAACAGCACACGGGTGACCTGAGCATGACTGGTGATAGTCAGATTCGGCCGTTTCTTCGCCGGATGCAGGTAAGCCTTGGCCGCCGATACCCGCCAGCCATTTTTAGTAGTTTGCTGATAATGACCGATTCCCTGCTGGTTCTCGCCGTTAAAGTCCGGGTTGTACTTAATGCCCAATTCTTCACCGGCAGCCACCCAGGTTTTAGTCAGCGGATGCATGTCTTTGGACACATCTGACACATACAACGGGCCGTCTTTGCCCCGGTATTGACTGTCACCCACCTGGGCGGTTTCTGAACGTTTGAAATACGGCAAGACATCTTCATAGCTCCAGCCAGGGTTACCCTGAGCGGCCCAGTCATCGTAGTCCTTCTGGTGACCACGGATGTACACCATGGCATTAATAGAGCTGGAACCGCCCCAGACCTTACCCCGGGGCCAGTAACTGACACCGCCGTTCAGGCCCGGTTGGGGCACCGTTTCGAACATCCAGTTAACCGCCTTCTGATAATAGGTTTTACCATAGCCGATCGGCACCTGTACCCAGAATCGCCAGTCGCTGCCGCCGGCCTCAATGACACCGACACTGTGCTGACCTGAAGCCGACAAACGGTTCGCCAGCACACAGCCCGCAGACCCTGCGCCGATCACCAGAAAATCGTAACTTGCCTGTTGTCCGTGCATGCACACATCTCCAAACCTGATCACCCGCGGTGATCCTGAATTATTGTTGTTTATATCAGAGAATTGATAAGAATCAGATATTTAACCTGTCCCGCAGGCGGTAATACTGTACCGCTGCGGGTAAAAACCACGGCTTACCCCGGTAACCGGGCCGGGTCTGGAAAGACGGTATACTGAAAGCGGTCTTGCCGTCCGGATCACCCACCAGTTGCTTGCCCAGTTTATTACCGAGATAACTGGCCATGCCCACACCCGCACCGCAATACCCCATTGCATAGTGCATACCCTGCTGCTTACCAATGTGCGGCAGCTCATCAAAGGTATATGCCACCAGCCCGGACCAGGAATGGCTAATGGCGATCCCTTCCAGTTCTGGCAACAGATTCACCAGCTCCCGCTGTAACAACGGGCCACTGACCGCCGGGTCCGTCTCACTGCCGGATACCCGACCGCCGAACAGGATTCTCTGGCCATCCAGTGCTTTACGGTAGTAATACACCACCTTGCGGCTGTCGCTGATGATCTTGTCAGTTGGCAGCAGCCGGTTCAGCAGCTCAGGTTCGATCTCTTCGGTGGCAATCATGTAACTGCCGATGGGAATCACCCTTCGCTGCAACTGTGGTGTCACAGCAGATGTATAACCATTCGTAGCCATGACCACTTCATTCGCCAGCACTTCACCACGGGAAGTCAGCAGCCGAAACGGACCTTCGCCGCGAACACTTTCAACCCGGCAGCCAGCCATAAAACGGACACCTTTTTCAGCCGCAAGCCGTACAAGTTCACGGTGATACTTGGCCGGGTGCACACTGGCATGACGGGGAAATACCGCGCCGCCGAAATAAGCATTACTGCCAATATAGGCCTGTTGTTCAGCCTGACTGATAAGTTGTGCACCGCTGGCCAGCTTCGGATGTTCTGAATTAACTCTGTGACGTAACTTATTGAAAGCGCTTTTATTATGCGCTGCATGAAAGCGGCCACAGCGATCAAAGTCACAATCCAGACCCGTCTGTTCAATGAAGTTACCGATCCATTCCAGTGAGCGATGTCCTTCCTGATGGATGGCCAGCGCAACAGATTCACCGTGGCGTTTTTTCAGTACGTCAAAGCCCGGTTTAATACTGCTGCTGATCTGACCACCGTTGCGGCTGCTGCAACCAAAACCCAGTTCTGAACTATCCACCACCAGGGTTTCCCTGCCCGCTTCGGCACACACCAGTGCTGCATGCAGACCCGTATAACCTGAGCCGACCACAACCACATCCGCCTTTGCCGGCAATGCCTGCTCCGTAACCGAGATACAGATATCCCGGTCTGCTGAGTCATGCCACCAAGGGGTCAGTTTCAGTGACGAAGGTTCTGGGTGTTGCTCTGCATGGGGGAACATAAACTGCTCTCTTTAGCGTTCTCTTAAATCAACCACCGGCTATCAGATTTTCGCGGTAATACTTTTCACCCGGCAATAAGCCCTTAATGCTTCCTGGCCTTTTTCACGGCCAAATCCGGATTTTTTATTACCCCCAAACGGCGTGGATACACCGCCGGCAAAATACTGGTTAATGGTGATGATACCGGCGTCAAAATCCCGGGCCATACGCAATGCCTTGGTAATATCCCGGGTATACACACAGGCTGCCAGGCCAAAATCCGTGCCGTTGGCATAGGCCAGCGCCTGCTCATCAGAATCCACCAGTTGCACAGCCAGCACAGGACCAAAAATCTCTTCCTGAACAATGCAGTCTTCGTGGGGCACGTCATAAATCAGGGTCGGCTCATAGAACCAGCCTTTACCGGATACCGGGTCTGTAGTGGTATTGCCCCCCATCAGGATTTCCAGCCCCCGGGCTTTGGCTCCCTCGACATAACCGGCTACTTTGGCCAGCTGCTGAGCAGAATTGATGGCCGCTACATCCGGGCGGCGAAGCGCGTGGCCAAGGGTCAGCTGACGGGCTTTAGCCATAAAGACTTCGATAAACTGCTGATGGACGGAACGGTGAATGACCAGACGGGAGCCTGCTGAGCATACCTGCCCGGCATTTTCATAAATGGCCATGACCAGATCTTCTGCAGCAGCTTCGATATCAGCATCCGCCAGTACCACGGCTGGTGACTTGCCGCCCAGTTCAAGGGTGACACTGGCGATGTTTTTAGCCGCCATACCCATTACCGCTGAGCCGGTGGGCACTGAACCGGTAAAGGTTACGTGCCGTACATCCGGATGCTGACACAGGGGCGCGCCAACCTCAGCACCCAGACCGGTCACCACGTTACAGACACCATCCGGCAAACCGGCTTTACTGAGTAACTCAGCCACGACCAGCGCTGAAACCGAGGTGGTTTCCGCCGGTTTGACTACCGCCGTACAGCCTGCAGCCAGCGCCGGTGCAATGCCCCGGAACATGGTGGATATGGGATAATTCCACGGAATAATATGGGTGGTCACACCCACCGGTTCGAGAATATTAAAGGACATCATATCCGGGCCCAGGGGGATGGTATCCCCTTCGAGCTTATCCGCTGCCCCGGCATAGTAATTCAGATACTTCTGAACCGTTCCGATGTCCCACTCCGCATCCACCAGTGATTTACCGCAATCCAGTGACTCAATAACAGCCAGCCGCTCAGCATTTTCACCGATCAGCCGGGCCGCATTCTGCATCACTTCGGCCCGCTGCGCCGGGGTAGTTTTACGCCATTGCTCAAACGCCTGCTGTGAAGAAGCAACCGCCTGCTCAGCATCCCCAACTGTTCCGGCCGGGATCTGATGCCAGACCTCTGCGCAGCCCGGATCATAGGTATCCAGCATGGCGCCACCTTCAGAGGCCTGCCATGTACCGTCGATAAAATGCTGACTGGGTAAATTATCCAGCTGTTCACCGGCCAGTACTCTGGCCGCCAGATCAGCTGTTTGTATATCTGCAGTGCCTGTCATTTTACTTCTCCCACTCAGAAACCTGATACTGGGCTTTTTCAAGCCAGCTCTCGCGAATATTTACACCCCAACCCGGTCCTTCAGGGATCTGCACCTTGCCGTCTCTGGCCACCGGGAACTCATCGTAGATACCATACTGCCAAGGGTAGTAATCCGCTTCTTCAATGGAAAACTCGACATACGGCCCGGCGTTTTTAATCGCTCCCATCATGTGCAGGGTGAACACGGTCACTAAAGACATATTGGCCGCATGGGGAGTAATAATCTTGCCTGCCTCCTGAGCCATATTCACCACCCGCATGGTGCGCTCTATCCCGCCCATGTAGCAGATGTCCGGCTGATAGATATCAACGGTGTCGTTATCAATCATGTATTTCCACAGCGCCAGATTGTTGTCCTGTTCACCGCCGGTAACGTCGATATCCAGCGCATCGGTGACCTGTTTGGTCCATTCATATTCCCAGTACGGACATGGCTCTTCAAAGTGACAGATGCCGTTGTCCTGCAACAGCTTACCGACCTCAATGGCGGTTTCCGGGCGATAGCAGCTGTTACCGTCTACCAGCAGATCTACGTCATCACCCAGGGTCTTGCGTACCGCCGGCACGATGGCGTCAGTACGGCCGGGCCATTCATCCTGATTACGGCCACACTCCGCGCCCACCCGGAATTTAAACGCATCGTAGCCATGAATATCCCGTAAACGGGCGAAACGGTCCGCCTCATCCTGCGGGCTAATGTCACGCTTCATACTGGACGCGTATACACGGATCGGATGGGGTGTTCCCCCCAGCAACTCACAAACAGATTTTTCCTGTAACTTACCGTGCAAATCCCACAGTGCAGTATCCACACCGCAGACCGCCCGGCACATATATGACCCGGGGAATTTATGCTCTTTCTCGAACACATAATCAAACATGTCACCGATCTGGCTGAGTTCAGAGACGTCCCGGCCCATCACCCAGGGCGCTACCTGACGGTGTAACACGGTGCAGCTGATATCTGAGTGATAGGTAGATACCTGCCCCCAGCCCTGATGCCCGGTATCGGTTGTAACTCTTACCAGACCAATATCTTCGGTACAGAATGTTTCAATGCGACTGATTTTCATGGCTCATCCTTAGCAGCTGTCAGACCGGTCCGGTAACACCGTAATCACCGGTGTGTGTATTAACCCCCTGAGGATATTTACGCTGAACAGCTGTTATTTATGTTTGTTTGCCGGCATCATGGCGCAACATTGGCCATATAAAAATATCCATTTAGATACAGCACAAAATACCAATTTTAAATCCGGGACCATGATTCAGAGGTTATAACCATGGCGAAAAGTAGCGGCGGCTCATTACTCAGCTCAATCCACCTCGACAAGAAAGCCGGTCATAGCCTTCAGTACCAGCTGTATATCGCCCTTCGGGATATGATTCTTAACGGCAGTCTGCACGGTGGTGAACGGCTACCGGCATCACGGGTGCTGGCGGAGGAACTTAAGATATCCCGCACCACGGTGATCAGCGTATTTGACCGCCTCACCAGTGAAGGCCTGCTGGAATCCCGAACCGGATCCGGCAGCTTTGTAAAAGATGTTTTCAGCCAGCAAAAAAAACTCATCAGCAGCCTGCAGCACCGCGACACCTCAGACAAAGCACCAGACAAAGCACAAAGCAAAGCTTCTGACAGCACTGCCCGGCCCATGGTATCCCGCTCATTCCTGAAAAAAGCCAGCCAGTTACCGGCCCCGGTTGCCCACAGTGTCAGCCAGTCATTTTCCACCGCGATTCCGGCCATCGATGCATTCCCGCTGCCCCTTTGGGCACGGCTGGTGGCCAAACACAGCCGCCTGCCGAACCTGACCCGCTATAACTCCAGTAAAGGATCTGCGGCCCTGCGCAACGCCATCGCCAGCCACCTGCATACCGACCGGGGGCTGGTGTGCGATGCCGAACAGGTTTACATCACCAGTGGCGCCCATCAGGCGTTCAGTTTTCTGGCGCATCTGCTGCTGGACCCAGGCGATAAGGTCTGGATCGAAAACCCCGGTTCACGGGTGGCCCGTAATGGCCTGTTGCAAAGCGAACCTGAGCTGATCCCCGTGCCGGTAGACGATGAAGGCATCAATGTGTCGGCCGGCCAGCAACTGACACGGGACTTTCGCCTTGCCACTGTTACCCCCTCACACCAGCAACCCCGGGGGGTACTGCTGACACTGGCCCGCCGCTTGGCCCTGCTGGAAGCAGCCGATCAGGCCAATGCCTGGATCATTGAAGACGATTACGACGGCGAACTCTTCTATAACAAGGAGCCTCTGCCTACCCTGTTTTCCCTCAGCCAGCAGCAGCGGGTCATTCATGTAGGAACATTCAGCAAGACCATTTTTCCGGCTCTGCGCCTTGGCTATTTTGTGGTACCCGAACATCTGGTTGAGAGTGTCGATAAGGTCATCAACAGTTTTCTGCCGGCGGTTCCCCTGCCGGTACAGGCCGCAGTGGCTGAATTCATTGAGAACGGCCATTTCGCTACCCATATTCGCCGGTCCAAAAAACTCTATGAAGAACGCAATCACGCATTAATGCACAACATTGATAAACATCTTGCGGAGTTCATCAGCCCGATTCCCACCGCCACCGGTTTTCATCTGCTTAACCTGTTCCGTCAGGAAACCGATGAAGCAGCCCTGACAGAGGCCGCCGCAGACCGGGGCATTCTGGTACGGCCACTGGCAAACTATTGTGCCGCGCCGGTTAGCGAACGGGGCATTGCTCTGGGTTACGGCTGTATTCGGCCCCATGAATTCGATGCTTCCTGTGCAACACTCGCTGACGCTTTCAGGGCTGTCACAAAAGTGTAAAGGTACGTGTCACAGGGCTGAAACCAACCCTGATTATTCTTTTGCGAATATATTCGAACAATTTATTTTCTTATTGTTCTTTTTTGGGATATGTTTGTGTTCGTCTACGGCATTCTTTGCCGGAATCGGATTGATCGTGACAATCTGAGCACCCGTTAAATTGGTATCTAAAAATTAACGTTAATGGTTATTCTTTTAAAACCAAAGATAACTTAAGGTGGCTTTCAGTTATGTCGAACAACAAAAATAATCAGGGAGAAACCCGATGTCCCAACATAAGAAAACCCTCATCGCTGCTGCAACTGGTCTGGCGCTGCTGACGTCAGTTAATGCCAGTGCAGAAACCACTCTGCGACTGCTCACCTGGGGCAGCTACGCACCGGACAAAGTGGTACAGATGTTTGAAGAGAAGTACCCGGATATCAAAGTAGAGGTAACCTTTTCCAACAACGAAGAGATGATCTCTAAACTGCGTGCTACCCGCGGCGCAGGTTTTGACCTGGCACAACCAAGCCACGACCGTATCCACTCCGCTCAGCTTGAATACAACATTTACAAGCCGTTGGACATGTCCAAAATTGACCTGTCCAACGTCGACAGCACCCTTCTGGATGGCGTAAAAGCCAACACCACCATCGACGGCAAAGTATTCTCTGTGCCTCACCAGTGGGGTACTACCGGTCTGATGGCTGATAAGACGATGGCTGCGGACTTCAACAGCTGGGGCGACATCTGTGATCCGCAGTACAAAGGCAAAACCTCCATGCGCCTGAAGCGGACCATCCTGCTGGCCATGGCCTTTGATATGGGCGAAGACCCGTTTGCTGCCTACGGTGATCTCGACAAGTATCAGGGTATTCTTAACAAAGTCACCGACAAACTGATCGACTGTAAAGACAACATCAAAGCTTACTGGAAAGGTGGTGACGACCTGTCCGCCATGATGCTGTCCGGTGAGATCGTCGGTTCTGAGACCTGGGACTCCACCGCATTCAAACTGTACAACCAGAACAAGAACATTGTCTTCGTTCCGCCGAAGACCGGTGCCCTGGCCTGGATCGATACCTTCACCCTGCCACGCAAGGGTAAAGCTGATGATGCCGCATACAAGTGGATCAACTTCGTAATGTCTCCGGAAATCATTCCGCTGATGTCTGCCAGCACCGGTGCTGTTGCCGCGGTTAACGGCGGTATTGACCTGATGCCGGACGACAAGCGTGAAGCTCTGAAAGCTGCATTCACCCCTGCCGATATCAAAAACCTGAAGTTCTTCGCCAACATCCCACCAGGAGTTGAAGACATGGAAGGTAAGGCACTGGAGAAAATCAAAGCCGCTTCCGGCAGCTGATTTTCTGCTACAACGCCCGGTAACGGTTTAACCGTTGCCGGAGGGGCCACACGCCGGCCCCCTTTCAGGCAGCTCCCGCTGCCTGTTCTCCTGATTCACACCCAAGCTGTGATTGCTTCGTAAATACCGGAATAATGCTATGCAGTATGATCTGACCGTCGATAATATAACTAAAAAATTCGATCTCTTTACCGCCGTTGACCAGGTTTCATTCGATATACCCAGTGGCTCTTTCTTCTCTATCTTAGGCCCTTCCGGATGCGGTAAAACCACCCTGATGCGCATGATTGCCGGCTTTGAAACACCCACCTCCGGAGATATCCGCATTAAAGGTGACTCGGTCATCGCGCTGCCACCAAACCGCCGTAACGTAAAAATGGTATTCCAGCATCTGGCGCTGTTCCCGATGATGAATGTCCACGAAAACATTGCCTACGGCCTGCGCTGCCGCGGTGCCGGCAAAGATGAAATTACCCGTAAAGTGGGTGAAGTTCTGGAGCGTATCGGCCTGCCGGACTCTGCCAACAAAGAAATCAGCCAGCTTTCAGGTGGCCAGAAACAGCGTATCGCGATTGCCCGCTGCATGGTGCTCGACCCGGACGTTCTCCTGTTAGACGAACCCCTCGGCGCTCTGGACCTTAAACTCCGTGAACATATGAAGATCGAACTGAAAGCCCTGCAGCATGAGTTCGATACCACCTTTGTGTACATCACTCACGATCAGTCAGAAGCACTGGTAATGTCTGATAACGTCGCCGTGATGAAAGATGGCCGCTTTGAACAGGTAGGCTCTCCGCAGGATCTGTACCACAATCCGCAAACACCTTTTGTGGCAGGGTTTGTAGGCGACAGCAACCGCTGGAGCGGCAAGGTTAAAGACGTTAACAACGGCATCATTACTGCCACTACAGACTCCGGCCTGACCCTGCAGAGTAAGTCTGCCACCGGGGACTCTGTAAATGCCGGTGAAGACATCAGTATCTTCGTCCGTCCGGAAGCGGTTCAGCTTCACCTGGGTGACGATGCCGCACAGCTGGCCAACGCCGGCGGCGACCTGAACCACATGCCTGTCACCGTTGAAAGCATGCTGTTTAACGGCGCCAACAGCCGGATTCTGGTGAACACCCATTCCGGTGAGCGGATCGAAGTGGATCTGCCACAGCGCGGTGAACATTCAACTTTGCGCAGCGGCGATAAGATCGGCATCAGCTGGGCCCAGTCTCAGAGCCTGTGCTTCCGGGGGTAATTATGAATCACGCACAAAAACGCCTGGCGTTTCTATTGCTGTTTGCCCCTTTCTTCCTGTGGATTTTACTATTGATAGTACTGCCGCATATCGGTGTATTTATCCTGTCAGTAAAAGAAAAGGTCGGCATGGGCGCCTATGAATACGGCCTGGGCAACTACATTGAGTTCTTTAACGAACCGGTATACTGGAACACCCTGCTGCGTACCGCAGTTATGTCCATTTTCGTGACGTTTGTCACCCTGATTATCGGCTTTCCGATTGCGTACTACATCGCCAAGATCGCCCGCCAGAGAGCCAAGGCAGGCCTGTTCCTGCTTTGCCTGATTCCGTTATGGGTCAGCGATCTGGTGCGTTCCTTCGGCTGGATCGTATTACTGCGGGAAACCGGTATCGTTTCCTCATTCCTGCAATACATCGGTCTGGTAGACGGCCCGGTAGAGTTCCTCTACAACGACGCAACCGTGGTTGTCGGTCTGGTATACACCGTTATGCTGTTCATGATTGTTCCGCTGGTCACCACACTGGACGGCATGGATGACAGCCTCATTGAAGCCGGTTTTAATCTGGGCGGCAGCCGTCTGACGGTCCTGCGCAGGATTATCATTCCTTACGCAATGCCAGGCATTATCTCCGGTTGCATCGTGGTATTCATGCTGACGGCCGGCAGCTATCTGACCCCGATTCTGCTGGGCGGTAAGAATAGCCAGTGGTTTACGGAACAGATTTACGAGCAGTTTATTACCCGCTTCAACTGGGAATCCGGTGCGGCCTTCGGGGTACTGCTGCTGATCTTCACCTCCATCACTGTATGGATCGGACTGCGCCTTTCCGGCCAGACCCTTTCATCCACCGTGGCTAAAACTTAAGGAGGTTTACCATGTCATCTAATACCAACACGATCAGTGGCGCAGCTGTAAACCCAAAACCTGCGGCCTTTAATCAGGTACGCTTCCTGCGGAACTGCTTTACCGGTTACGTGGTGCTGTTCTTTATTTATCTGGCAGCGCCGCTGATTGCGGCCGGCGCATTTGCCTTCAATGACTCAATGTTCCCGGCGCTGCCCTGGCAGGGTTTCACTCTGGACTGGTTCTTCAGTGATACCGAGCCGAAACTGGGTATGTTCCATGACCGTCGCTTACTGAGCGGCCTGAGCATCTCCTTCTGGGTTGCCATCATTGTCTCAGTGATGTCGATCATTGTGGGTACCTGCAATGCGTTCCTGTTCGAACGGATGGATTTTCCGTTCAAAAGCTTCTGCTACATCATGATGGTGATTCCGCTGGTTATTCCAGGGGTAATTCTGGGTATCTCCATTCTGGTGTTTGCCAGTGATATCGCTAACGGCATGGAAGATAACTGGGGCATTGATATTGAATCCCTGCGGCCGGGTCTGTTACTGGTGATTCTGGGTCAGTTCTCCTTTATCACCACCATTACCACACTGGTGATTGCGGCCCGCCTGAAGAAGTTTGATATTCAGCTGGAAGAAGCAGCACTGAATCTGGGCGCCAGCCGGGGTCGGATTCTGCGTACCGTTACCCTGCCGTTCCTTAAACCGGCGCTGATCGGTGCAGGGGTTGTAGGTTTCCTGATCTCGTTTGAGAACTTCAACACCACACTGATGCTAGTCGGCTCCGATGCGCCACTGACCATCACCATGTATGACCGTATGGCTAAAGTCGGCTCCACGCCGGTACTGAACGCTGTGTCGTTCTTCCTGATGATTGGTTCAGGCCTGCTGGCCCTGCTGAGTGTCATAGTACAGAGGGATAAGAACTGAGTGCCAGACAGGCACTCAGCTTAAAAGAATCTCGTCCAAACTGCAGATTATCTGCCTGGCCCGCCCTGACCGGCGGGTCTTTTTTTTGCCTAAACGAAAGAAGAAAGACTTCAGCGGATCAGCGCATCCGCAAACCGGAAGCGGTAACCGGCTTTCATAGTGGTATTGATCAGCAATACAAAAGCCTGCCATTCCTGTTGCTCATCCAGATAATAGCCGGCATAGCTGTGGTTATCCCAGAAGGTACCGGTTTTGGCCTGTATCCGCTCACCGCGGGCAGGCAACAGATACGCCCATGGCCGGAAACTCTCCAGCACGGCCATCAGTTGCCGGGCACTCAGACGGTTCTGACGGGACAGCCCGGCACCGTCGCTGACATTGAAATCCTGCCAGCCATATTCAGCCTCGAGCTGCGCCATCACATACTTTTGTGATGCACTGATGCTCACTTCCCTACCAGGCAGTAACAAAAACAGCTGATTAGCGATGAAATTGTTCGAATACTTCAGCATGGCCAGCAGCAGATCCTCAAGGGTCCGTGAGCTCCTGTGGGTATAAACCGCTTTGGCAGACGCACTCACCGGCATGATCTGTAATGGCAGCTGGCGGTTGAACATCAGGGCAGAAAACACCTCGCCAAAATACCGGGCTGACATATCCCTGCCCCCAGGCAAGGCAATGCGCCGTTCGCCGTTTTGCTTATCCGTGGGAATATCATCCGCCAGATCCACCGCCAGCGGTGTGAGTGGTGTCTGGGCCTCACCGGGCAGCAGCTTACCTTTGCGGTAACGCACTGCGGCGGTATTAAAATTGATCGCCAGCGCCGCATTACCGGCATCATATGGGTTATCACTTTTGTTGCGGCCATCGAGACGTAATTCCGGAAAAAAGCTGTTATCCAGACGGATCTCGGTAACCGTCGTTAAATCCGTCCGGGCCCCCAGCTGAATTTTAATCAGCTCTATTTCTTCTGAAGTCAGGAACGGATCCCCCAGCCCCTTCACCCAAAGCACATTGCCTTCGCGGTAAAACTCTGTGGTAAAGCGGTGACCCAGCCCCCAGCGTTTAATGGCCAGTGAGGCCAATACAATCTTCAGGGTGGAAGCCGGTACCAGTGATTTATCCGCCCGGAGCGCCCAGTCTTCATCCTGATTCTGTACCAATAGCGCCACTTTCTTTATCGGTTTCAGACGGGAAAAATGATCCGCCAGCACCGGATTTGGCTGCTGGGCAAAGGCCAGAGACGAAAACAGAACGGACGCTGTGAAACAAAGCTTTTTCAGCCAGTGTTGCATGTATACCTACTCAAAATTCAAATCTGTGCCGGCGATGCTTTCACTGCAGTCATGCCAGCCTTTTTCAGGCCCGCCAGTAGCATCAGCGAGGCTATTACAATCCATATCATGCTAATCCAGAGTAAACCGGACCAGCCAACACCGGCATCCAGCAGCAAGCCAAAACTCACCGGACCCAGCGCGCTGGAAAAGACCATACAGGCATGAATAAGTGCCCGTATTGCACCGATATGCCGGGTGCCATATAACTCAACCCAAAGCACGCCACTGGCCGGTACGTACAACCCCTGAGTCGCGCCCATCAGGCCAAAGAACAGTAAGGATACCCAGGGCAGATCAGTACCCACCATCCAGCAGCTGGCGAGCAAAGGTAACAGCATTAAACTGACTATTCGCTTAGCACCCCAGCGGTCTACCGCAGCACCACCGGCCAGCGACAACGCAAAACTGCTCACTGAATATCCCACAATTGTGGCTGCCCAGAACGGAAATTCAATGCCTTTAAAGTCTGCCAGACTCTGCTGATGAAAAAAGAATGCCGTAATAAACATTGATGGTGCAAACATCGCCGGGGCCATTAACCAGAAACCGCTGTCGCGCAGTACCTGCCCCCGTCGCCAGCCGCTGTCTGCTGTCTCGCCTTTTGCACCTGTTTGGCCAGATTCTTTAACCGGATAAAACCGCTGTAACAGCCACATGGCCAGTAGCAGAGCCACCAGCACTTCCACAAGCGCAACTCCCTGCCAGACCTGCCGCCAGCTGAGCCAGCCCAGCAGCAGTGCAATGGCGGCAGGCATGACTGACTCCCCCACAGAGAAGCCCAGCCCGCAAATACTCAGGGACATGCCCCGGCGCTGCTCAGCATACCGACTGACAGTGGTCAGCCCCACATGGCCTGACAACCCCTGCCCGGTCAGCCGCAATAAAAAGAAGCTTATACCCAGCAGTAACAGGGAATCCGCACCGGTCATTAACCAGGCAGCTCCACCCAGCCCCAGCATAACAACACAGGTGTATAGCCGCAGATCTATACTGTCGATCAGCTTACCCAGATAGATCAGACAGGCGGCACTGCATAAGGTTGCAGCTGAATACAGTGCACCGATTTCACCATGGCTCAGACCGAATTCGGCCCGCCAGGATTCGTTAAACAGGGAGATAAAATGGGTCTGTCCGAAACTGGATGACAGGGTCAGCACAAAACCAAAGAAAACAACCGGAAAATTCACACTGCCTCCTCTGATTCTGTGCCTGAAGGTTAATAACTTCCGGGTTAGCCTGCCTGATACAACGTCAGAGCACCGATGGCGATAAAGCCCACACCGGCAATATAAGAAAGGGTTTTAGGATTGATATACGCAGACAGCAAGCTACCCGCCAGTACACCAATCGCAGAGGCAACAATCAGTGCCAGTGAAGCTGCCAGAAACACAGTCATTTTGCTGGTTTCACCGTCTGCGGCAAATAACATCGTGGCCAGCTGGGTCTTATCGCCCAGTTCTGCCATAAACACCACACCAAATATTGTCAGAAATACCTTGTAATCCACGCTTACCGTCTCACTTATCAATCAGGCAGTTTTGGCAGCCTGATGCCTGCTTAAAAACACGCACAATACGCCTCCTAAGACCAATAAGGAAGCCACAATCAGGCGCTGATCAATCAGCTCCCCTGCAAACACCACACCGCCGGCTGCAGCAATCACCGGAACCGTCAGTTGCACCACCGCTGCCTGCACGTTTTGTAGCCCCGGCAGCGCCATATACCAGATGGCATAACCCAGCCCTGAAGCCAGTGCGCCGGATGCCATCGCAAGCAACACACCCTGTAGATCGAAACGGGCATCAGCCAGTGTCAGTAAGGTCAGAACCGCCACCATAGGCAGTGTTTTAATGAAGTTATACGCCGTATCCCGCACCGGCTGATCGGCCCCCCGGCCTTTGAGGGTATAAAGGCCCCAAGCAATGCCTGCGACAGTCATCAGCACAAACCCCACCAGCGAAGGCTCTGTCAGGCTCGGCCAGACCAGATATACAAATCCCACGATGGCCAACAGAAGACCAATCCATTCCAGCTGGCGGAACCTGGCCCCGGTAAACAGGCTGATCAGAATCATTGTCAGCTGGACAGACCCAAACAAAATCAGGGCGCCAACACCGGTATCCAGGATCAGGTACGCATAGGAAAAGCCAATCACATAAATAAACAGATAAGCCGCTGCTTTATAACTGCCGCGGAACATCTGTTGCAAGTGGCCTTTCTCGCCAGCTTTCACCTTTGCCACCAGTGGCAACAGAATTGCCAGCATCACAATGCCGGAAACCAGACGAATACTGCTGAAACTGGCGGCATCAATGCTGCCCGAAGCCAGTGCCAGACGGGACAATACCGAATTACCGGCGAAAGCCAGCATGGCTATGCTGGTAAGTAGAATAATTCTGAGCACCGTTATTTTCCCATGCAGTAAACAACTGAAAATGCGCTATTTAATCAGCTCAGGACGAACAGCACCAGCCAAAATATCCGGCACATATAACAACACATGTACCCATATTGCCAATCTCATCCATGTGATCCGTAAAATCGTTGCTACAGTTACAGTCAGCAGTAATACAATACCTGTTAAATTGCGTCCTGAGGCAACTGAATGCATATCGTGATCCGATATTTTTACCCGTAATACCAGATTCAGCTGCCCGGGCTCATCAAGGAAGAAAAGCCAATGATTACACAAGCCATTGTGCGCAAACCCTGTAACGCCATAATTAACGCCCTGACCACGTCTGATATGGGGCCGCCGGACTATCAGGCTGCCCTGTCACAACATGCCGCCTACACAGATGCCCTGCGGGACTGCGGTCTGGATGTTATAGAGCTGCCCGCCGACGAAAACTTTCCTGACTCCACCTTCGTTGAAGATGTGGCCCTTCTGACGCCCCAGTGCGCAATTCTTACCCGCCCGGGTGCACCCAGCCGCACCGAAGAAGTGATCGCCATGGCGCCGGTGATTCAGGAATACTATGAATCCGTCGAAATTATTGATGCCCCGGGCATGCTGGATGCCGGCGATATTCTGCTGGCCGGCGAACATTACTATATCGGCCTGTCCACCCGTACTAACCGTGCCGGTGCCGAACAGCTAATCAATATACTGTCCCGCTATGGCATGACCGGATCAGTGGTCAGGCTGAATACGGTGCTGCATCTGAAAACCGGTATGGGCTATCTGGATAACGGCGATATGCTGGTCAGCGGTGAGTTCACCGATAAACCGGAGTTCACTGCATTTCATCAGATTCATTTACCCAGCGAGGAAGCCGCCGCAGCTAACTGCCTGCTGATTAACGGCACCGTGCTGATGCCGGAAGGCTATCCCCGGGCCCGCAAGATGGTGGAAGCACAGGGCTACCCGGTTAAAACCATTGATATCAGTGAATTTGAAAAAATTGACGGCGGTATCAGCTGCCTGTCCCTGCGTTTCTGACACACTCAATACAGGCGACAATATGCAGCGGACAGACACTGTCAAACATATCAGCTGGATTGCGGATAAATGGCGTCATCGCATCACCGGTGTAATAACAACCCTGCTACTTGCACTGTCTTCAGTGGCAGGGACGGCCAGTGCAGATGTAAAGCATCTGACCTTTGCCACGATTAAAAACTCTGTTAACTCCCAGATCAGCTTTCAGGTCATCAGGGAAGCCTACAGAAAACTCGGTATCGAAGTGGATGCGGATTATCTGCCTGCCAGCCGGTCTCTGATGATGGCAGGTTATGGTCAGTATGACGGCGAGCTTTACCGTATCGCCGGCATAACTGAAGACTACCCCCACCTGTTACAGGTTCCCACCCCTGTTAACCGGGTGGAGGTAGTCGCTTTTTGCCGAACCGATGGCGACAGCGAAATGAACCTGGAATCACTGAAAAACTACCGTCTGGGTGTCCGCCGTGGTGTGCGGTTCAACGTCCATCTGCCTCTGAGTGAAACCACTCAGCGGGTGGACAGTAACCGTCAGCTATTTAATATGCTGGAAAAATCAAGAATTGATATCGCACTGGTAGGTAAGGCGAACGGCCTGCAGATTATCCGTGAAATGGAAGTCACAGATATAACCCCCCTTGCCACGCCCCTGCTGAATCTCAACCTGTATCACTATGTCCATTCCCGGCATAAAGCCCTGATACCGAAACTGAATAAAGTCCTGCAGGACATGCACCTTAACGGACGGATTGCGGAAATTCGCCGCACATATCTGAATCACCTGCTACAGAGAGGCTGAATCCGGAAATGGAGTCCAGACACTAAGATCAGAATTTAAGGCCAAAGTGCCAGCGTCAGGGCTATCACAGCAAAACGGCACACATGAAAGCCCGCATCGATAAACCAGTAAACCTGACTTTTACCGGCAAACTGATAGTTTATGCCCATGGAAGCGGCCGTCAGCCCGACACCGATCATCACTGCCACCATCAGTGCATTCCCCACCTCCGGGTATGGCCCTAGCAGAAACGCCAGGGTAAATGCAGACATCAGGGTTAACAGAAACGTGGTTACATAGACTTTCACCGGACTGGCCATATCTTTTCCGGGATCTACCCCGGACTCACGGCACCAGCGCTGCATGAACAGCAAGGGGGAATACCAGAGCGCCCCCAGTCCAAAACTCAGCAGCGTTGCCACAAACACACCAAGCCAGTTGAATTCCATCATCCATCACTCCTTCACTCTTCACCCTTCACATCGGCCTTAACACCGTCTTTTTTCAGTGTAGCCAGCGGCCTGTTAATCATCAAAACGGATGCAAACACAGGCTGAATTAATTTTTCTGATGCAGGCGTACAATTTTTAGTATTTTACCTATGCTCAGTTAGCGCATACCTTGTAATCATCTAATCAGTGATTCGACACTTCAGCCATGTACGGTTCAGCGGTTTTCTAAGGGTGAAACTTGTATACCGCCAGCGATCTGTGGCTGCACAAATACAATTAAAATTAAGGAGCGTTCCTGAAAATGTCCGATAACAACATCGATATGAACACCGTGTGGCAACAGGATAAAGACCACTACATTCATCCCTGGACAGACTTCTCTACCTTCAAAGAAACCGGTTCTATGGTGCTGGCTGACAGTGACAACGTCCACGTAAAAGACGGCGACGGCAATTCATACCTGGATGGCATCGGTGGTCTGTGGTGCGTAAACATCGGCTATGCCCGTGAGGAAATGGCCCAGGCAATTGCAGAACAGGTTCGTCAGATTCCTTATTACTCCTGCTTCGGTCACCACACCACCGTACCGGCTGCCCAGCTGGCGGCAAAACTGGCTGAACTGGCACCGGGCAACCTGAACCACGTTTTCTACGGTTGCGGCGGTTCTGTTGCTAACGACACCGCAGTGCGGATGATCCACTTCTACTTCAACCAGCTGGGTAAGAAGACCAAGAAGAAAATCATTTCCCGCATCGACGGTTACCACGGCAGCACCTACATGGCGATGTCCATTACCGGTGTTAAGTTCGACCACATCGGCTTTGATATCGACGAGCAACTGGTACACCACATCTCCTGCCCTAACCCGTATCGCCGTCCGGAAGACCAGTCTCTGGAAGCATTCTGCGACGAAAAAGTTCAGGAACTGGAAGACAAGATTCTGGAACTGGGCCCTGATAACGTTGCAGCCTTCTTTGCTGAGCCAATTCTGGGTGCCGGCGGCGTAATCGTACCGCCTGAAGGCTACCACCAGAAAACCCTGGCAGTGTGCCGCAAGTACGGTGTTCTGTACGTATCCGACGAAGTGGTAACTGCATTCGGCCGTCTTGGCCACATGTTCGCCTCTGAAGATGAATTCGGCATCGTGCCGGACATCATCACCTGTGCCAAAGGCCTGACTTCCGGTTACCTGCCACTGGGTGCTACCATCATTTCAGAAGAAATGTATGAAGTGATCAGCAAGCCACAGGCAGACGGTGCAATCTTCACCCACGGCTTCACCTACTCAGGTCACCCTGTCAGCTGTGCTGCCGGTGTTAAGAACATCGAAATCATGGAGCGTGAAAACCTGTGTGGTCATGTAAAAGACATGGGCGCCTACTTCGAAGAACAGGTGAAAACCCTGATCGACCTGCCGATCGTCGGTGACGTTCGTGGCCGTAAGTTCATGATGTGTATCGAAAACGTTGCGAATAAAGAGACCAAGGAACTGATCAACCCGGATGCTAAAGTGGGTAACCGTATTGCTGATCACTGTCAGAAACGCGGCCTGATCGTACGTCCGCTGGCGCACATGAACGTACTGTCTCCGCCACTGACCCTGAGCAAGGAAAACGTCGACTTCCTGGTTGCTACCCTGCGTGAATCCATCGAAGCAACCATGGCTGACCTGCAAAACGAAGGCTTCCTGTAAGGTTTTCAGTAAAGGCTTCCTGCCCTAAAAAGACATGGGTGACCGTTCCCGGTCACTTTGTCTCAGGCGGTTTCCCTGGCGGAAACCGCTTATCCCACCTTTTCTCACGTATGGATAATCCGCAATGAGAGCTTGCCGGAGTTTGTCCGTCCGTCGTCACAGTAACAAGGCTTTCTCCCAGGACCTTTAATACTACTGTGGTTTTCGGAGAGCTGCGGCTCTCCTTTTTTACGCTTACAGCTGTAACTGTTTAACCGTATCCCAGTCAAAGGTGAAGCCCAGCCCCGGCGACTGTGGCATAGGAATACAGCCGTCTTTCACGGCGATCTTCTCGTTAAACAGCGGCGCAAACCAGTCCACATGCTCAACGGAAATACAGTTAGCAGCAGAACCGGCAATGCTCAGACTCTGCTCCGTAAAGATATGCGTGGAGATTGGCACATGGTAACTGGCAGCAATGGCTGCAGATTTACGCATTTCGCTCAGCCCGCCGATACGCTGTAAATCCGGCATCAGCACGTCCACCGTGCGTTGTTCCAGCATATCCTTCATGCCAAAACTGGTGTATTCGGTTTCGCCGCTGGCAAGAGGGATATCGATCGCCTCCAGCACCCGGCGATGACCGGCGAAGTCATTCGCCGCGACCGGCTCTTCCAGCCAGGTAATATCGTAGTCGGCAATCTGCCGGGCCAGACTGATCGCCTTGCGGGGCGTCAGCGACTGATTGGCATCGGTAAGAATCTCTACAGACTCCCCCAGAGCCTCACGTAATGCCTTTACCCGGGCAACATCTTCTCTGATATCGTCCTTGCCCAGCCGTAACTTAACAGCTCGAAAGCCCTGCGCCACAAATTCATGGGCCTCGGCAATCAGCTCATCAATGGACTGGCTCAGCCACAGGCCGCTGCTGGCGTAGGTTTTAACTTCATCACGGGATGCACCGAACAACTGATACAGTGGCAGCCCTGCCCGCTTGCCCACAATGTCCCAGAGGGCCGTATCAATGGCGGACATTGCCGACACCGTGACACCTTTCAGGCCTGCCGGATTCACATCCTGCCACATGGCTTGCCAGTGCTTTTCAATATACAGAGGGTTCTGGCCGACAATCAGAGGCATCAGGCTGTCGATCATAGAGGTAAACGCAGCCAGCCGCTGCTGGTTCAGGGCAAATACATACCCTTCACCACACAGGCCCGCATCGGTTTCAATGGAGAGCAAAACACAGCCGACAGCCTCCGTACGGTGGATTGCTGTTATCAGCGGTTTACTGAGTGGGACTGAAACCTGGATGATTTGATAGCCGGTAACCTTCATACTGCAACCTGTTCATAATTAACAATGGGTTACAGCAATAACAGCAGATAGCCGGTGAATCTGCAAAGCAGATTTTCGATAGGCACCAAAGGGTTTATAGATAACAGCAGCGTAAAAGAATCCCCCTGAGCAGGGTTACGGCTTGCGCCAGCAACCGATCAGGCAGAATTAAGGCTTGCGCCAGCAGCCGATTAAAAAAGCACCGCTGTCTTCGCCGTTGGCCAGCGCCTGCGCCTCAACCTGCACCGCGGTATCAGGATCGGCATCTTTTTCAAAATGAATGGCAGTGTGAATTTCACCGGATACAGACATCAGCTCAGCCAGTTCTTGCGGCGTGCGGAACCAGGCATGATTAAACAGCGAATCTTTATCCGCCGCGGCCTTCGCCTTGCGCCGTGCCGCCCAGGGGCTTTTTCCATTCAGGGTAGCAACCACCATCAGTCCGCCGGGCTTGGTTACCCGCCACATCTCATCCATGGCCCGTTGCGCATCTTCAATAAACTCCAGCGCCGTAATGGACACAGTTTTATCAAAGTGGCCATCAGCAAATGGCAGGTCGCATATATCCGCTGCCAGAAATTGCTGTTCCGGTAAGCGTTTTTCAGCCCACTCAAGCATTGGCCGGGAGACATCAATGCCGGTAATACTGGCGCCGGCAGTCACCAAAGGTTCAGTGAAAATGCCGCTGCCACAACCGGCATCCAGAATATGTTCACCGGGCTGCGGCTGCACCAGCTGCATGATCAGATCCAGCTCCAGCTGTTTAATGACGGCTCCCAGCGGAGTCAAAAACCACTGTTCATAAGGGTCTGGCATGGCATCAAACAGCTGAGACATAGGTAAACTCCGGCATGACTGAATTTATAAAAAGAAGGCCAATTGAAACGCATCTGCTCAGCGCCTGACAGAGCCAGTCAGGCAGATCATACGGTGCCTGTTTCACACCCCGTAACGGCCGGTAAACATGACAACAGCATCGCTGATTATCTGTTCGCAGGTTTCATCATCAGGAAATGGCTGGCCCATTAATAGTTGCGGCCAGAATGCCTGCGCCTTAATCAGCCCGTGAAACTGGTTAGCCGCATAATTGGCATCAACAGACTGCAGCTTACCGTCTGCAATGGCTGCGCTGATCCACTGATCCAGCGTCTGTTCCTGTTCGGCAAACTTAACCATGGCCTCGGCTGCCAGCTGCGGTGAATGGATGCACTCGGCAATCATTACCCGGCACAGATCCCGGAAACGCCGGGATTTAAGCAATTCAATTTCATTACGGCCATAGGCCGTGAGCTGCCCGTCAATTGCCACATCTGGCTGATACTGTATCGCCGTCACTTCACTGCTTTGCTCAAAAATCAGTTTGGCAATTTCCTGAAACAACAGTTCTTTACTGGCGAAATGGTTATACACCGTCCGTTTTGATACTTCTGCCCTTGCAGCCAGGGCATCCATACTCATTGCCTGAAAGCCTTTGTCACTCAGTTCCAGCACTGCTGCTTCAACAATTGCTGCCCGCTTTCGCTGGCTGAGAGTCTGCCGTGTCATACCCGTTGCTCCATCGTAAAATCCGCTTACGGAGCAAATATACACTAACGAGTTTACTTTTACATAAAAACAAGTAAACTGCACCGTACAGTTTACTTATTGAAATATAACTATGCGTCTTAAATCATTCGGCAAAGTCCTTCTGGGAGGCACTCTGATGGCATCATTATTCAGCTGCAGCATCTTCAGCAACAAACCTGAAAGCCCGGACTACTCGGCTTCGGCACAGTTTGTTGATGGTAAATTCCACAATCAAAAAGACTTTGTCATGAATGATTCAGGCACCCTGGCCCGAATTGCATGGCGTTACATGACTGAAAAGCGGGTTGACGCCCTGCCCTCGGCTGACATCCCCCTGACGCCCCTGACAAAAGCTCAGCTGCAGGCCGATAACCAAACCGGTACCGCGCTTTACCGCCTGGGTCATTCGAGCATGCTATTAGCCACTGAAGGTGAATTCTGGCTGATCGACCCGGTATTCTCAGAACGCGCTTCTCCTGTTCAGTGGATGGGGCCGAAACGCTTCCACCCTGTCCCGGTGGAATATGATCAGTTACCGGACATTAAAGGCGTGATTATTTCCCATGACCACTACGATCACCTGGATCAGGCGACCATCGAACAACTCAGTCACATGGCTGAGCACTTTGTAACTCCGCTGGGTGTGGGTCAGTTAATGCTGGACTGGGGTGTCGAGCCGCAACAGATTCACGAACTGGACTGGTGGCAGCACGTTAATATTGGCAAACTAAAACTCACCGCGGCCCCCGGACAGCACTTTTCCGGCCGGGGCATCACCGGCGGTAATCAAACCCTGTGGGCGTCATGGGCCATTAAAACCCCGGACCAGAATATCTTTTACAGCGGTGATACCGGCTACTTTGAAGGCTTTAAAGAGATCGGTGAAAAACTTGGTCCGTTTGATCTGACACTCATTGAAAACGGAGCCTACGACAAAGACTGGTCACAGGTCCATATGACGCCGGAAGAAACCCTGCAGGCCCATCTGGATGTGAAAGGAACGGCCCTGTTGCCGGTGCATAACGGCACCTTCGATCTGGCCCTGCACCCGTGGTATGAACCCTTTGAACGGATCAGTGAACTGGCAGACGCTGCCGGAGTAAAACTGGTTACACCGGAGATCGGCCAGCGGCTGGATTTAGGAGAAATGGCAGATAATGCTTACTGGTGGCGCGAACTGGCGCGGAACTGAGAAAACAGCCTCTTACCGGTCCGGTAAGAGGCTTTTGTACTTTATGCCGTAACTGCCACTGCCACCGCCTGTTCAGCCAGCGCTGCAACGGCACTTTTAATTTCAGCAGCAGCCTCTTCTGAAGTCATCTGCCCGCTTTGCATATCAAAAGCATCATAGAAACTGGCCACTGAAACATCCGCCACCACCTCACCGGCGAAATACGGTGCTGAGGTTTTCGCCTGGGTCAGCACATTGCGTGCGCCGCCGGGGCCCGGTGATGTGGCCAGCAACAGCATCGGCTTGTTCTGGAATACTTTCTGATCAATCCGGGAAGTCCAGTCAAACAGGTTTTTCCAGGCGGCAGTGTAAGAACCGTTATGCTCTGCATAAGCAATCACCAGCGCGTCCGCTTCACCGATTTTACGGAAGAAAGCCTGCGCCTGTTCCGGCTGGCCCAGCTCTGCTTCACGGTCCACACTGAACAACGGCATTTCGTAGTCATTCAGATCCAGAATTTCAATCTCAGCACCGCTGATTAAACCAGTGGTATAGCCTACCAGTTGTTTGTTAATGGATTGTTTACTGTTGGATGCTGCAAATGCTAATACTTTCATGCCTGTTCTCCTGCCTGTCCGGTTATCAGTATTTCGTTACTGAAGCGATATGAACATCTTAACCGTTCCAATTTATTTGACTAGTAAGCACAACTGCAAAATACTGTTCTGAAAATAGAACGACTGTAGTGATTAACCATGCCTGATATTAACGACATGCTGATATTCGCCAAGGTAGCGGAGTTACAGGGAATCTCTCCAGCCGCCAGAGCGCTGAACTTACCAAAGTCCAAAGTCAGCCGCCGAATGGCCATGCTGGAGGCATCCCTCGGTGCCCGGCTTCTGGAACGTACCACCCGGGCGGTTCATCTCACTGAGGCCGGGCGTATTTACTATCAGCACTGCAAGCAGATTAACGAAGCGGTTGAAAACGCCGAACATGCGGTACAGCAACTGAGTGAGACACCCAGGGGCCAGCTGCGGATCAGCGCCTCGGTTACTACCGGGCAAAAACTGATCGCGCCGCACCTGAGTGAATTTGCTGAGTTGTATCCACTGGTGAATATTGATCTTGATCTGAGTAACCGCCGGGTGGATGTGGTCAGCGAAGGATTCGACCTGGTGGTCCGGGTCGGTAAACTGGAAGACTCAAACCTGATCAGCCGTAAATTAGGCGGTGGCAGCGCCGGCCTGTTTGCAGCCCCTGACTACCTAAAAAAACATGGCACACCTGCGGATCCCGAAGCCCTTCACGAACACCGGATACTGGTCATGTCCGATGCCAGTAACGTACTTAACTGGCGGCTGCAGAACAATCGGGGGGAAGCTCACACGCTGAATGTCACCCCAAGCATGAAGATTAACGATATGACCACCCTGACAACCGTGGTTGCCGGCGGCGCCGGTATCGCCTGTCTGCCGGCTTATCTGGTTCATGAACAGGTTGCATCCGGTCAGCTGTGCCGGGTCCTGCCGGACTGGCACACCCCGGAAATCAACCTGTATATCCTCTACCCCAGCCAGCGTGGGCTGACGCACAAGGCCCGTTTATGGATGGACTTCTACATCAGCAAGCTGGCGGACAACTGGTAACTCAGCGTAAATAAGGCTTACGCGCTGCCGATACCGCCCGGGCATGGCCATCAAAGCCTTCATAGGTAGCCAGCCGCTCTGCCTGTTTTGCCATTTCCGGATAACCGGATTCAGTTACATAGGCCACGGACATGAACTTCATAAAGTCCATCACCGACAGTGGCGAAACCGTAGCAGCCTTGCCGGAAGTCGGTAGCACCGCATTACAGCCCAGCACAAAATTACCCAGTGTACTCGGTGAGTGCTGACCTAACAGAACTTCACCGGCGTTTTCGATGTCCCCCAGATACTGCCAGGCATCGGTGCTGAGAATCTGTAAATGCTCCGGCGCATAATCATTGATGAAGTCAAACGCCTGCTGGCGATCTTCGGCTATCACAATGCCACCCATCGGCCCGCAGATAACCGTGGCGGAATAATCTACCCGCAGTTCAGACATAGCCTCCCAGTGATCCGGCATCGCGGCAATGGCCTGTTCAGCCACCTGTTTTGATGTGGTCACCAGAAACGCAGAAGAATCCGGGCCGTGTTCCGCCTCGATCAGCAGATCAAGCGCTGCCAGACCGCCATCTACCGTATCATCCGCAAACACAATGGACTCAGACGGCCCCGCCGGAATACCCGGATCAATACGGCTGCTTAGCAACTGCTTGGCAGCCACCATCCAGGGCGAGCCCGGGCCAACAATTTTGCTACAGCGAGGTACCGTAGCCGTTCCATAAGCAACCGCTGCGACCGCCTGGGCACCACCGCATTTGAATACATCAATGCTGCAGCTGAGGGTTTCAGCAATCAGCTGTGTTGCCACCAGTGTCGCTGCATCTACACTGCCGTCTACACCGGGTGGTGTCAGTACAATGACCCGCTTCACACCGGCAACCACTGCCGGAATAGCATTCATCAGCAGCACTGAAGGGAATGAACCCTTACCCCGCGGCACATAGCAGGCCACCGAAGGAATCGGCAGAAACCGCTCTCCCACGAAGCTGCCCCGGCGGACTTCCTGCATGGTCATTTCACCGGGTTTCTGCGCTTCATGATAACGGCGAATATTATCTGCTGCGTACTCAATGGCTTCCCGGGTGTCCCCGTCAACCTGTGCAGCCGCCGCCTGAAACTCTTCAGGGGTGACCTGCAAATCCGCTTCACTGATATCTGCACCATCAAAACGGCGGCCATATTCTGCCAGCGCCACGTCGCCCCGCTGCCGGACATCTTCAATGATCGGGCTGACCTGTTGCAGGTACTCCGACATGTCTGATTCCGTGCGTTGTAACAGCTGTTCTCTTTCCTGTCCGCTGAGCGTATTCAGCTCCCAGACGCTGATTGTTCGTTTGTCAGTCATACTTCCTCACCCTTTTCCTGACGCTTCTTTAAAATCGGTTTTAAAAAACTTGTCCGCATTTCTCCGGCCTGCAGCCGCTCCCGGAACCAGTTGAGTGCCTGCCCGCGGGATGACTTACGCCACGCCACGAACAGCTCACTGCTGCAGTCATAATTAATGACTTCACGGCTGACCAGACCGCCGCTGGCCAGCAGATCACCAATGAGATGCTCCGGCATAAAGCCCACGCCAATACCACTTAAAATGGCCTCACGCTGAGCAAACAGATCCGGCACGATCAGTACGTCTTCGCACAATTGCTGCTGGCCCTTACCCGGCCGGATCAGGCGGCTGCTGTCACCGGCATCCACCAGCCGGTGGCAACTCAGCTCACCGATGGTCAGCGGCCGGTTATCGGTTGCCAGTGCATGATCCGGTGCCATCACCAGCATCAGTGATTGTCGTCCTGCCGGCAGATATTCAATGTCCACTTCATGGGGTGGCTGCCCCACGGCACCGATCACCAGATCCACGCGCTGGTCGTACAGGGCATCCCAGGTGCCCTGATAGACCTCCCGGACTACTCTAATGCGGGTGCGGCTGTTCAGCTGATAAAACTCACTGAGCCACTGGTAAAGCACCTCGCCGCACATCATGTTGGTGAAGGCAATTCTCAGTTCCGGTTCCCAGCCTTCACCCACCTGCCGCACATGGGCTTCCAGACTCTGATGTAAGTTAAGAATCTGCTCCGCATAATCTCTGGCGGTCACTCCCGCCGGTGTCAGGCAGACCCGGTAACTGTCACGGTTTAACAATGCCTGCCCCAGCTGTTCTTCCAGCTGACGAACCGCATAACTGACGCTGGAGACCGTTACCCCCAGCTCTGACGCCGCGGCAGACAAACTGCCGTTGTTCTCCACCGCGATCAGCACCCGGAGGTACTCAGGTTTAACCGAAACCACCATCTGTTTTACTCCCATGTCACAGGCCTTCATTCACCGGAAAACAGGCCAAACTGTTCAGAAATGTCGCCTACAGGTGTACCGCAACGACATCTTCAAATTTTTCGTTGATCTTGTTTCAGGCTGTGTGCTTATCTGCCCCGCAAGCACGCCCTACAATCCCTCTATTCCTTTTCCAGCCAGTCCCATTAAGGTTGTTTCTCTATGACTTCACAGGCATATACTTCCCCCGCTGATGCCTCCGGTTCACTGCTGGGCAGCACCAACCTGCTCATCGCCGCTGTCGCCTGGGGCGGCATGTACGGGGTTTCACAAACCGCGCTTCAGCATCTGGACGCCTACACCCTTACAACGGTCCGTTACGGCTTCGGCGCGCTGTTTTTTTGCCTGCTGCTGTGGCTTAAACAGGGCCGCAGCGGATTCGGTTTCGACGGCCACTTCGTCAAAGTCTGGCTGTACGGTTCCTGCGGATTCTGCGGATTCTCAGTCCTGTTATTTCACGGCCTGGAATACGCGCCCGCCGAGCATGGAGCAGTCATCGCCTCACTCATGCCCCTGATCAGCGCCCTGATCACCTGGGTCACCAAAGGAAAGCGCCCTGATCCCGCTACCCTTATCTGCGCACTGGTTGCCATTGCCGGCGTCGTACTGGTCATTTCCCGGGGCAACATCGATAACCTGCTGCAGCTCAGCGCCATCAAGGGTGATCTGATGATCATCCTCGGCGTGACCTGCTGGGTCATATTTTCCATGGGGATTACCCAGGTTCCGGGCTGGAATGCCAGCCGCTATACCGCCATGTCCTGCTGTGCCGGGCTAATCACCATCGTGGCAGTTAACCTGATTGCCGGCTGGCGCGGTGCTGCCTATTTACCGACACTCAGCGATGTCCGCATGGTCAGCTTTGAAATCAGCTACCTGATACTGGCGGCCGGTGTGCTGGCGGTTTCATGCTGGGCCAGCGGTGTTGCCCGGGTGGGCGCAATTAACGCCCTGCTGTTCATGAATATGATCCCGGTATCCGCCTTCATCATTGCTTTCCTGCAGGGCAAGGTAATCGACCCGATGGAGCTTTACGGCATGCTGCTGGTGGTCAGCGCCCTGTTAGCCAATAACCTGTTACCACGGATTCGCCCGGCCCGTCAGCAACAGCCTACCTGTTCCTGATAGCCGGTTGACGCCAGTCATTAAACAACTAATAAAACGTGCCTCAGCTGATATAAAAACGCCGGAGTAAACCCCGGCGTTGCGCGTCTCCCTTTACAGGTTTCAACCCAGCTTGATCCAGGTGGTTTTCAGCTGAGTAAACTTGTCCAGCGCATGCAGCGACAGATCCCGTCCGAAACCGGACTGCTTGTAACCGCCAAACGGCGTACTGAAATCCAGCGCATCCATTGTATTTACCGAAACGGTACCGGCCCGCAGTTTCTTAGCCACACGGTGTGCACGGTTCAGGTTGGTGGTCCACAAAGACGCCGCCAACCCATACAGGGAATCATTGGCAATACGGATCGCCTCTTCTTCACTGTCGAAGGTCATCAGCGCGGCAACCGGGCCGAATACTTCATCACGGGCGATCTGCATGTCTTCGCTGACACCGTCAAAAATGGTTGGGGCAACCACCGCAGTATTCTCGTCGCCAACGCCGCCGGTGAGCATTTGTGCACCTTCAGACTGCGCCTGTTTAATGAATTCACGAACGTTGCAGGCATGCTGCTGATCAATCAGGGCACCCACCTGAGTATCGGCATCCAGCGGGTCTCCTACCTTCATCGAAACCGCTTTCGCCACGAACTTCTCAACGAATGCGTCTTTCACGCTGGCTTCAATGAGAATACGGGAGTTAGCCGAGCACACTTCGCCCTGGTTGAAGAAAATGCCCATGGCAGCGTGTTCAACCGCTGCATCAAGATCACAGTCCGCAAAGATCAGGTTCGGGCTTTTGCCACCGGTTTCCGGCCATACCGGCTTCAGGTTGGATTCGGCAGAATAGCCCATGAACAACTTGCCCACCGCGGTCGAACCGGTGAAGGCCAGACAGTCCACATCCATATGCAGACCCAGCGCCTTACCCACCACGTGACCATGGCCGGTAACCACGTTCAGTACACCGTCTGGAATACCGGCTTCTTTTGCCAGCTCAGCCAGACGCAGCGCGGTCAGAGTCGACTGTTCCGCAGGTTTAAGAACCACGGAGTTACCGGCGATCAGGGCCGGGGCCAGTTTCCAGGCAGCAATATCCAGCGGGAAGTTCCACGGCACTACCGCCGCAACCACACCGATTGGCTCGCGGGTAATGGTGGCAACATTGTTACCGTCGGTCGGTGCCACTTCACCGTACAGTTTATCGATTGCTTCGGCGTACCATTCAAAACAGCCGGCAGACCCCGGAATATCAATATTCATGGCATCCTGTACCGGCTTGCCTACATTCAGGCTTTCCAGCAGGGCCATTTCTTCATGGTTTTCCATGATCAGGGCCGCCAGACGCTTCAGCACTGCCTTACGGGCTGCCGGTGCCTGATCGGCCCAGATGCCGCTGTCGAAGGTGCGGCGTGCAGCAGCAACTGCTGCGTCCACGTCCTGACCAGTACAGGCGGCGGCATTTACCAGCACTTCGCCGGTGGCCGGGTTAATGGCTTCATAGGTGCCGCCATCGCTGGCCGCCACAAACTGGCCGTCGATGAAAGCTTTATCCTGTAAGGTGATAGAAGCCTTCAGGCTCAGCCAGTAATCTTTATTCTGTACGCTCATTATTTTTATACCCCTTAAAGTGCACTCGCTGCAGCTTTGCGCATACGGCGCGGTGCAGTCATGTTTTCTACGCTGAGCACGTCGTCAAGTTCTTCAATTGAAAGCAGTCCTTCCTGCAGAACCAGTTCACGTACACTGCGGTTGTTCTCAATGGCGGTCTTCGCCAGCCGGGTGGCGTTCTCATAACCGATAAACGGATTCAGCGCGGTGATGATGCCAATGCTGTTATTCACCACATCCAGACAATGCTGTTCGTTGGCGGTGATCCCCTGAATACATTTTTCTGCCAGGGTATTGATCGCCCGCACCTGCAACCGCAAAGACTGCAGCACATTAAACGCAATGACCGGCTCCATAACGTTCAGCTGCAACTGCCCTGCTTCTGCGGCCATGGTGACCGTAATATCGTTACCGATTACCTGAAACGCCACCTGATTCACCATCTCCGGAATCACCGGGTTTACCTTGCCCGGCATAATGGAGCTACCCGGCTGCATCGGTGGCAAATTAATTTCCTGCAAACCGGCCCGTGGCCCGCTGGATAACAAACGCAGGTCATTACACATTTTAGATAGCTTAACGGCATTGCGTTTCAGCACACTGGAGAAGGTGACAAATGCGCCCATATCCGACGTTGCTTCAATGAGGTTCCGGGCCCGTACCAGTTCCTTACCGGAAATTTGTGAAAGCTCTTCAATCACCAGGCTGGAGTACTCAGGATCTGAGTTAATACCGGTGCCGATGGCGGTGGCACCCATGTTGATTTCCCGGAAGAACTCCACCACATCCTTAGCTTCCTCAATGTCTTCCTTCACGGTTGAGAACCAGGCATCGAACTCCTGACCGAGGGTGATGGGCACCGCGTCCTGTAACTGGGTACGTCCCATCTTTACCACGTCAGAAAACTCAACCGCTTTCTGTTTCAGCTGATAGGACAGGTTCGCCAACGCTGACACATATTCCTGATGGCTTAACAGAATGCCCAGCCGGATGGCCGTCGGATATGCATCATTGGTAGACTGAGAAAGATTGACGTGATTATTCGGATGCAGGTACTGATACTCACCCCGCTTGTGGCCCATGATCTCCAGACCACGGTTGGCAATCACCTCATTGGCATTCATGTTGGTTGAGGTACCGGCCCCGCCCTGAATCACATCAACCACAAAGTGTTCATGCCACTGGCCGGCAATGATTTCATCACAGGCACTGCTGATCGCCGCAGCAACATCATTATCCAGTAAGCCGAGCTTGTTATTGGCCCGGGCCGCCGCTTTCTTAACCATTGCCAGTGCGGTAACCAGCTTAGGGAAGTGCATCAGCTTAATGCCGGTAATGGCAAAGTTTTCAGCGGCACGCAGGGTCTGTACACCGTAGAGAGCGTCCGAAGGCACCTGACGCTCACCCAGCAAGTCTTTTTCCAACCGGGTCTGTGTCGCCTGCTCAGCCTGGGTATCGCGGGCGTCAGCCAGAACGGCGCTGCGCTGGCGATCCAGCCGCAGTAATCGCACCGCCACCGCAGCCGTTTGCGGCGAGTGATCAAGCCACTTGCTTAAAGCGTCCCGCTGTAAACGCAGCACCACAGCCGCCGAAATCGTACAACCCTGAACGGAGTCATCCGTCGGATTGAGGCTATTAAGGTTCACCTGGGCGGACAACTGAACAGTAAGCCCCTGCTGGGTAACCTCAGCATCACCGCTGAGAAGAATCGCCAGTTCATCACTGTCAGCAAGGGTAAACGCCTCTCCTGCTGCGAATGACTGAAGGGTTGAAAATTTAGTTAACTCAGAGAATTCGGACGCTTCAAGAGCATCACCACACAGAACAGATTTGATCAGCTTCTTATTATTGGCATTCATTTTTCAGCAACGATTAGTTTGATTAAACGGATAACCCCGTCGATTCAGACTAAAAATACCCGCTGGATTTGTAAAATATTATATAGCTTGTCGCTGTATCAGAAATTCTGATTTAAGAATTGCCATCTTCCCCGGCTCGGGGTACTTTGCCTGCAATACCCTGCCAGAACTACCGGACACCGTTATGACCAATATTACTATTCAGGAAATCCGCGCATACATTGCTCTGGCAAATACCCTGAGCTTTACCCGGGCTGCTGAGCAGCTGAACCTCTCCCAGCCGGCACTTTCCTATAAATTGCAGCAACTGGAAGAAAAGCTCGGTGCGGTGTTGTTTGAGCGCAGTTCCCGCCGGGTGAACATGACTGAAGCCGGGCTGAAAATTCTCAGTAATGCCGAGCGTCTGCTGCAGGATCTGGATCACACCCTGGCGCATATGCAGCAACTGTGTCAGGAGGATAACTACCGAATCGTCATCACCTGTTCAGAAGGCGTGGCTGCCGCCATGCTGGCACCGGTAATGACCAGTTTTGAGGAACGCTTCCCCCATACCAGCATTTCTATTCTCGACGATACCGACAGCCGGGTCATCGAACATCTGACATCCGGAGCTGCACATCTGGGCATTACATCCTACTGGCAGGACCATCCGGACTTCCTTTACGTACCGGTACAAACCGATCAGCTCTATGTCCTCTTTCCAGCGGGCCATCCCCTGGAAACCCTTGAAGAAATCAACCTTCAGGCGTTAGCACAATATGACTTTATTGGCCTCACCCGGGAAAGTGACCCGGGCCAGCTGGTCAGTAAGCTCTGTACCCGGGACGGCATCGATCTGCGTATAAAGTTTACCGCCAGCCATATCGGCACCCTGATGAATATGGTTCAGAGCGATCTGGGCATCAGTGTGGTCCCCCGGATGCGATTACCGGTACAGCTTCATGAGTCATTACGAATGGAACCTTTGCAGGCTGCCGGCTCTGAAGTAAATATCGGCATTGTGTCCCAGGTTAAACGGCCAATGGCGGTTCAGATCCAGCTGTTACGGGAGATACTTATCGCCCAGGCCGATAATTTCAGCCTGCCAGAGAACCCTTGAAACCGATTATAATCAATCAGTTAAAATATCTTTCTTAACCTTCCTCCATCATCAATAGAAAGATATCCTTTATCTATAAATTTTTTCGATTGGTTTATTTATTAATCCACCGTTAGCGTATTTGTACCTGATAAACACCCCGTATTACCGGGGTAAAAATAACAATAAACCGGTACGCTATGACACATACCACACCTGCAATTAAGCCCACCAATGTGCTGTTCATTATCTGTGATGAAATGAGCCGCCAGTCACTGAGCTGTTACGGCAACCAACTGGTTAAAACACCAAATATTGATCGCCTGGTCCGTGAAGGCAGTTGCTTCACTCAGGCATATACCCCTTCGCCCATTTGTGTACCCACCCGTGCCAGCCTGGCCACCGGGCAGTATGTGCACCAGATAGGTACCTGGAGCAGCGCCGAACCTTACGACGGCTCAGTTCCCGGCTGGGGCCACCAGTTGCTGGATAAAGGCCACACGGTTACCTCCGTGGGTAAACTGCATTACCGCAGCGCAGAAGATAACAACGGTTTCAGCGAAGAAATCATGCCGATGCATGTTTTCCGTAATATCGGCTGGCCGATCGGTCTGTTACGAGATCAGATCTACAGCTACGACGGTGCGCCGGAAATGGCACAGAATGTCGGTGCCGGTGAATCGGACTACACCCGCTATGATGCAAAGATCGCCGCTGAAAGCTGCCGCTGGATCGCCGACGCAGGTAAACAGCAGGACGCATCTGAAACGGCCAAACCCTGGGTTCTGTTCAGCTCGTTCGTCGCACCCCATTACCCGCTGATTGCGCCGCAGAAATACTATGACATGTATCCGCCGGAAAGCGTGGATATGCCCCTGAACTACGCGCAGGAAGAACGCCCTCAGCATCCTGAAGTGGCTGCCATGGCCCGCTTCTGGAGCTACGACGACCACTTCAGTGAAGAGTCCCTGCGTAAAGGCCGGGCCGCCTATTATGGCCTGTGTTCTTATCTGGACCACCACGTAGGCATGCTGATCAAAGCGCTTGAAGATGCCGGCCTGTACGACTCCACCCGCATTATCTTCACCTCCGACCACGGTGAAATGCTGGGTAACCGCGGGCTCTGGGGCAAGAGCGTCATGTATGAAGAGTCAGTGGGCATTCCAATGATCATCAGTGGCCCGGGCATTCCTGCCGGCCAGCGGATCGACACACCTGTTTCACTGATCGACTGCCACCGGACGGTACTGCACAGCGTGCTGGGTGAAACACAGCAGGACGCCGCCACCCACAGTCATTCACTGATAGATATGGCCAACGGTTTTGTGCCGGACCGCACCCTGCTCAGTGAATACCACGACGGCGGCTGCACCACCGGCTTCTTTATGATCCGTATGGGTGACTGGAAATTCACCCACTATGTAGGCCGCCCGCCGCAACTGTTCAACCTGAAAGATGACCCCCTGGAACAGAATGATCTGGGAGGCTCAGAAGTACATCAGGACATTCGCGCTCAGTGCATGGCAAAACTCCGTGAAGTCTGTGACCCGGAAGCGGTCAATGAACAGGCCTTCCGTGACCAGCAAGTGAAGATCGATGAGCTGGGCGGTAAACAGGCCTGTCTGGAATGGCGCGCCTTCAACTATACCCCGTTACCGGAGTAATCAACTGCTGCGATAACACATCTCAACTAAAATTAAGCAACGTCAGAGGACAAAATAATGAAAACAATCGGCAAACGTTTGCTCACAACACTCGGGATTTCTATGGCCCTGGTAACCGGCAGTGTCACTGCGGTAGCGGCTGACTTCCCGACTAAACCGGTCAACATCATCGTGCCTTACAAAGCCGGTGGCGCAACCGACGTGATGGCCCGCATCATAGCTAAAGCCATGCAGAAACAACTGGGTAAACCGGTGGTGGTGCAAAACCGTAAGGGTGGCGGTGGCGCCGTTGCAGCATCTTACGTTAAAAACCGCCCGGCGGACGGCTACAGTGTTCTGGTGGGCGCCAGTGAAATTTCAACCTGGATCCCTCTGACCAAGGAAGTGGATTATAAATTCGAAGACTTCCGTCACATTGCGGCGGTTACCGAATTCCAGAACGCACTGATCGCCAATGCGGATGCGCCTTTTAAAACCCTCGAAGAGATGGTGGAATACGCCCGTCAGAATCCGGGCCTTAAGATTGCCCATCAGGGTGCTATCAGTGAGCTGATGCTGAAACAGCTGGCCGAGAAAGAAAACCTCGACCTGCGGATGATCACTGCCTCCGGCGGTGCCGAAATTGTTCAGCTGTTGCTTGCCGGCCAGATCGACGTGGGCTACAGCGGCGGTATTCACAGCTCTTACCCAGGCAAGTTTGAAGTGATCAGCTCCCTGAACAAAGAGCGCCTGAACGACTCCCCAACCAAAAAAAGCTTCGCTGAATCCGGCTATAACCTGGCCATTCCGGCCCACGTTGTATTCATGGTGAAAGCCGGGGTTGACGATGCCACCGTGAAGATTCTTGAAGAGGCCATCCTGGAAGCGGCCACTGAAGAAGACTTCCGCAAGATCGTCGAGGACCGTATGAAAGCGCCGCTACAGCTGATTAACGCGGCAGACATTACGACCATTATCGATGAATCCCAGGCCAGCCTGAAACTGGTTGCCAGCAAGAAATAACCGGAGGCCTGCTTATGCACCATCATACTGACGGGGATCTCACCAGCTTTAACATCATCGCCGCCTCAGCCCTGCTGTTGACCGGACTGATCAGCTGGTTCTATCTGATCCCCCGGTATGTGGCAACCGATCCGGAGCAGGCCTTTGGCCTGTCTCCGGCCTTCATGCCACAGGTAGCCGCCGGCTGTGTATGTTTACTGGCCTCACTGCTGCTCATTAAATCTCTGCGTATCCGCTTTACCCGGATGCCCGCCATGGATGAAGAAAGTGAAGACGGCGATGATCTGCAGTTCGCCGGACAGGAATGTCTGTATCTGGGCGTGTTCGCAGTCTACGCCACCAGCTTCATGCTGATGTTTCAGTCACTGGGATTCGCAATCACATCCACCTGCGCCCTTGCCGGCATTATGTGGGTATTCCGTATCCGGCCACACTGGCTGATTATCCTGCTAGCGGTGTCTGTGCCACTGCTACTGCAAACCGCCCTCTGGTACGGGCTGACAATTGATATGCCGGGCATCAGCCTGGGCGAATGACAACTGCCTGGCGGACAGACTTCCGCCCGCCAATACCACCACCATAATAATAATCAGGTGAGTTCATGCTAGATGCGTTAATACTTGGCTTCAGTAATGCTTTTACTCTGGTCAATCTGTGCTTTATTTTTCTCGGTGTTGCCACCGGCCTGCTGTTCGGCGTATTGCCCGGCGTTGGCAGCATCACCGCCCTGTCCCTGCTGATACCTGTCACCTTCTATATGTCACCGGTGACTGCACTGGCATTCCTGATCGGCATTACCAAAGGCGGTACCTCCGGCGGCGCCATTCCGGCCATTCTGATCAACGCGCCTGGCAGTGCTGAAAACGTTGCCACCGCCCGGGACGGCTACCCCCTGACAAAACAGGGCAAACCCATGAAAGCCATGAAAATGGCCCTCTATTCCTCGGTGTTCGGTGATACCTGCTCCGATGTGGTGCTGATTCTGCTGGCTGCTCCTTTCGCCGCACTGGCGCTATTGTTTGGCCCACCGGAAATTACCGCCATCATTCTGCTGGCCTTTACCTTGATCGCCGGTCTGGCGGGTAAATCACTGCTGAAAGGATTAATGGCCGCTGCCCTGGGTGTGTTTCTTGCCACTGTCGGCCTGGATGCACAGGACGGCACCCAGCGAATGACATTCGGCATTGTCGACCTGTACGACGGCATCTCCATGAACGCCATGGCCATCGGCCTGTTTGCCTTCAGTTCCGTCATCAGCCAGTTGTTCGATCACTGGCAGGATCTGGATAAGCGACTCAAGATTGAGAGCCGCTTCGATAAAGCTCTGCAAACCCTGCACTTTCATGAATTCAGGGCCTGCATTAAAACCCTGTTCCGTTCGGCTTACATTGGTACATTTGTCGGTATGTTACCCGGACTAGGCGTAACGCTGGCGGCCTTTCTGGGTTACGGAGCCGCGAAACGGGCCTCTAAAACACCGGAAAAGTTCGGCACAGGTCATCTGGAAGGCATTGCTGCCACTGAAGCGGCGAACAGCGCGGTTGCCGGAGCGAACCTGATTCCCACCATTGCACTGGGCATTCCGGGCAATGTCGCTGCGGCACTATTAATCGGTGCGTTCATCATCCATGGCATCACCCCCGGCCCGTTCATGATGCAGCAAAACGGTGATCTGGTGTACGCCATATTCGCTTCCATGCTGATGGCAAACTTCGCTCACCTGATTGTCGGGCGGCTGGGCATTCCTCTCTGGGTAAAGGTTACCCAGATCCCCAAAGCCATTGTGCTGCCTATCGTGACGATACTCTGCGTGGTGGGTGTATATATTCCGGCGTACTCGTTCTTCGAAGTAGGTATTATGTTCGTCTTCGCCGGGCTGGGTTACATCATGCGCAAAACCGGATTTTCCATTGTCGCCCTGTTCATTGGCTTTCTGCTGGGTCCGATGCTGGAACAGGTATTACGGCAAAGCATGGTACTGCACGACAATGACGTGCTGATCTTCTTTACCCGGCCAATGGCCCTGCCGTTCATGCTGCTGACTATTTTCTTTATCTGGCGGTTTGCTGCCCGTAAAGACACCCCACCGGCGTCGGCAACACAAAGCAGCGAAGAGGATCAGTCCAAAGCTTTGTGAAAACGTTTATCCGTAAACACCGCATCGGTCAGCTCGGTGGTCTGGGTCTTCAGCATTTGCACGAAGGCCTGGGCCGCCGGTGTCAGCCTTAGCTGGCCTACTTTTGCTATTCCCATACGTAACGGTCGCAGCTTATCTTTCAGCGGAATGGCTTTCAGTTCGGTGCCGTCCAAAGCCAGATTACTGGCCAGCGGCGAGTTGAACAGAGAATAACCAAAGCCGTTACCTACCAGACCCCGCACCATTCCCAACGACTGCGCCTTGTAGGCAAACTTCGGTTCCAGATCCTGGCTTAAAAACAGCGAGTAGAAATAGTCCCGGCTCATGGGCCAGTCCAGCACTACCATGGGATACTCAGCCAACTCTTTCAGGGACAGCTCTTCCCGGTCCGCCAGTGGGTGGGCATTGTTTAGTACCGCATACGGGGGGAATTCGATAATCGCTTCGAACTCAATATCCGCGGGAATCTGCAGATCATAGGTCAGCCCCAGTTCGTAGCGCCCTTCATGCAAGCTCTGAATCAGATCCTTCTGGTGATTCTCATCACACTGAATGGTTACCTCCGGGTAAGCATCCACAAAGGCTTTCATCAGCGACGGCATCAGAATCGGCGTAAACGTAGGGAAGCCCACAATCCGTAAGGAACCGGCAATATCCTCACCCAGGGTACTGGCGTAATGCCCCAGCCCTTCGGCATCCTGCAGTAACTGCTTAGCTTTCAGTACAAACTTGCGCCCAGCAGGTGTCAGTGACAGCCCCTGAGCGTGGTGGCGAACGAACAGCTGTAACCCGGTGACATCTTCCAGATGGAGGATCGCTGAAGAGATGGAAGGTTGCGATACATGCAGGGTTTCTGCAGCTTTTGTCACACTGTTAAATTCACCCGCGGTAACAAAATAGCGCAACTGTTTAAGAGTAAAATGCATTACACGAACCTCAGCAAGAACGATTATTATTAGAATTAAAAAAATTTAAGCAAAGAAAGCTTTAAATAGCAAAATCTAATTCAAATGCCCTGCTAAAGTTTTCCTGATGACTGCAATAGGAAACGCTGATTAAGGCTACATTTCCTGCCATTAAGAATGCCTGCGCAAGAAACTGAGTGTTTCAGCACAGACAGCCTGTTACAGTCGGCAACAGCGTAATTGTTTCTTTAAGGCGATTCATGACTTCACAGACTGTACTGCTGAACCTGCCCCCAAACTTCCACACAGCCAGCATTCTGGCCTACCACCGCAGGGACAAACAGCAACTGGCGGAACGTATTTTTGAGCAGGACTCCTCCGGAGAGACTCAGGAATCTGGTATGGATAAAGGCATTCTCTGGCACAGCCACCCTGCCGTATTGCAGGTCAGGTTTTCGGACAGCAAGGCACAAGTCAGCCTACATACAAACAGCACGACAGTACCCACGGAAGAAGAACTGACAGCCCTCGCTGAACGCATGCTTGGCCTGCATCAGGATGTTGCAGCCTTTGAAGATAAATACGCCGAACATCCCCTGCTCAGCAATCTGATTAAACTAAACCCCGGCCTGCGTATCCCGACTGTTGCGACCCCATTCGAGGCGTTTGCCTGGGCCATCACCGGTCAGCAGATCAGTGTGACCGCCGCCATCAGTATCCGCAGCAAGCTTATTCAGGCCGCCGGCATTCGTCACAGCAGCGATATGTACTGTTTTCCTGATGCCGCACATGTCAGTGCGCTGGGCTATCAGACCCTGCGTGAATGTGGCTTTTCCGACAGCAAAGCCAATTGCCTGCTGAACCTGAGCAAGCATGTTTCAGAGCAGGACTATTTCAGTGACCGTTGGCTGGAAACGCTGGGTACAGACAAGGTGCGCGAGACCCTGCTCAGCCTGAAAGGCATCGGCCCGTGGACCATCAACTACGGTTTACTCAGAGGCTTCGGTTGGCTGGATGAATCACTGGAAACCGACGCCGCCGTCAGGCGCAACCTGGCACGCCTGCTGAATCAGGACAAAATCACGCCGGGTAAAACAGCAGAATGGCTGGCACAGTTCAGCCCCTACCGTTCACTGGTAGCCGCCCATCTGTGGGAGATGGGCTAAGCCGGAATCAGAGGTGATATCTCTCAGACAAAACCGGTCAGGAACGCCAGACTTGGCAGTGACAGCACCGTGGCGGCAAGAATGGCCCGCGCCAGTCGGTCAGTGGGGATGCCGTATTTTAGCGCAATAACAAATGGCATTGCCCCGCACGGGCCGGCCGCCAGCAAAATCAGCGTCGCCTGCCACTGAACATCCGCACCGTTAACATTCCCTAGCAGGTACATCAGGGTCGGCTGCGCCACTAACGCCAGTGCAATCACAATGCAGGTAAGCTTATCAAGGCTGAACAGGCGGACATTGGCCATGGTAATGCCCAGCACAAATAACAGAGTCGCCGGTGCTGTACGGCCAACAAAGTCAGCAAAGGTATACAGGCCGCCCGGTAGACCGATACCGGACAGGTTTGCCAGCAGGCCCAGCAGTAACGCCCACAGCGCCGGGTTGCGGGCCAGAATCAGCGGCACCTGGGAAACCGAGGCACCGCCCCTGGAAATCAGTTCAACGATAAACACCGTACCGCAATACAGCACCGCCAGATCGGTAAAGATCGCCCCTTCCACCGGAATCGCGGCCACTTCCCCTTTCAGCAGGGTCACAATCGGCAATACATAATAGAGATGGTTTACAAAAACCGTGGTCATCCCCAGTACCAGGCCTTCCCCCAGCGAGGTGCCAAACACCCGAACGGCAACAAAGGCCACGATGGTATACAGCGTCACTTCCACGGCAAAGTAACTGCCCAGTGCTGCCACATCATAATCACCCAGCGGCGAACGGGCAGCCAGCAGGAAAATCAGCGCGGGCTGACCAATGTAATATACAAAGGCATTCAGCGCCCTTGCCATTTCCGGTGTGAAGATCCCTTTACGGCCAAACACAATTCCGAGAAAGATCACCGTAAAAATCGGCAAAATCGGATTGGCGAGAGCAGCTAACATAGTATTCCTTACAAGATGGGGGCGACTGACGCTCAGGATAAAAGCTTGTTTTTAGCTTCGATCCACTGGGACATATATTTGGTACTTTTATGATGATGGTGGCGTAACAGCTGCCCCATAAAATTCTCTTTACGGGCAACCGTCAGGTTAGCCATGGTCGATTCCACCTGCTGCAGAAAACGGGCCTGAATCTTCTCCCGGGAAAACTCCGCTTCAAGAATATCAAAACCGTTTTGCTGACATTCCTGCCAGAACTCCGCGTCCTTATACAGGCGTACGGCACCGGCAACAATGGCCGGAACGGACTCGGCTACCTCACCACACCAGGGAATATCCCCGTGCATGGACTCTGCCCCTACCGGCGTGGTAACTGCCGGGGTGCCATTGAGCATGGCATCGGTAAACTTACCTTTAATGCCGGCACCGAACCGCAGCGGTGCCAGACATACCCGGGCATGACTCAGCACCCGGTGAACATCCGGTGCCCAGCCATCCACATAAAACCCGTCAACAGGCCGGTGCAGATCGGTGGCCTTTTTCGGCGGATAGGCGCCATAAACATGTAACTCAGCCTTGGGCAGCTGTTCCCTTACCCGTGGCCATATCACCTGCTTCAGCCACAGCACGGAATCCCAGTTGGGGGCATGGCGGAAATTACCGATGGTCACGAAGTGTTTACGGGCTTTAAAACGTGGCAGGGTTATATTCTCCCGCTCCAGCATAAACGGCAGGTGCACCAGGTTTTCATGACGAACACCAAAGCACTCCGTGAGCAATTCAATTTCAAAACGGGAAATCATAATGCTCAGATCACAGCGCATAATGGCTGCTATTTCACGCTGGGCGATATCCAGCTCGGACATCTCCAGAAACAGCGTGTGTTTATCATCAAACTGTTTATCCAGGGTTTCAGCCGGATCCAGCTTTTTAAACCGCTGATGGCGCACCTGACGCAGGCTGTGCAGATCCTCAGTATCCAGAATCCGCAGCGCCTGTGGGCACTGTTGCTCCACCCGCCAGCCAAACTGCTCTTCCATCATAAACCGGTCGAACATCACGATCTGCGGATTAAGATTACGCACCCAGCCATCAAAACTTTCGCTGTTCAACTCAATAGCAACTTCATGAACATCCAAAGACTTAAGATCTGCACGATGCTCACTCAGGGCCGCCGGGCTGGCGAAGGTAACTTCATATCCATGTTGCTGAAAAAAGTCGATTAACTCCATCATCCGGCTGCCCGCCGCGGATGACCGGGGCTCAGGCCAGACATAACCAATAATCAACAACTTAAGAGACATAAAAATCCATTGTCAGAATACAAACAGGGCCGGAAGGATAACAGTAAACAAACACATAATTTCCCCGGATACAGCCCCTATGTTACTAAATTTTACGCAAAAAAGTTGTGTTCAAAACGTTTAAGAAACAACCGGACTGACCAGATTAATACTTAAGACGGATAAACGCCCCTGTTCAAAAACAGCCTTGCCACCCCGCATTGCCTCTCAGCCCCGGGGAGGATGAAAGGTAAACTCTTCAGGGGTAATGACATTGCCAATTGCCTGACGGATATTCTTGGGAATACTGTCATCCGTATGATGAAACAAATCACATTTTTTCATCGCTTTGCGCACATCAATATTTTTTCCCAGATATTCAAACATGGTTCTGGCAGCTCCCGGTTGGTGGGCGCTACAACTGGATGCACAGATCATTAAGCCTGAAAGGTATGGATTATTTGGCCGGTAGCTGGGAGTAAGAATGGTTTCAGAAACCGTGGAATTCAGCTCCGGCTCCGACTCCACCAGAAACAACCGGTCAGCCAGCAAGAACACCAGACCATGATATTTGATCGTCAGCCGCGCGCCTAACATCGGATTCTTTCCGCTGGAGCGCTCTATATGCTTCATGTAGTAAATATCATCACTCTTATAAATCTTCACAAAGGAGCGGAAGATAAAGCCAGGAAAACCAAACGAATAAAAATACCGGTAGTAATAGCCCTCATACCGCTCAAGCCCCTGATTCGGGCTTTTCAGCAGTGGCAGAATGATATTCGCCAGATTGCGGGGAATAGCCTGCTGAGCATTCACCGTATCCGGCGGTGATACTCTGGACTGAAACACCGCCGGCAGTTCAACGATCTCTTCGCTCTCCACACCAAAAAAGTCACAGATCTTCTTCAGGTTCTTAAACGACGGAAACGCCTTGCCGTTCAGATAACGGTTAAACTGCTGGCGGTTTATTTCAAGCCGGCGACAAACCTCGGAAATAGAACTGTAGAACCCGCACAAAAACTGCAGATTGGTCGAAAAATTTTCCAGATCATCATTTGACTGCATCACCAGCCTCTCCTGAATGCTTACCAATATTAACGCCGGCAGTTAACAAATCCCGGCCTGCCGTTGTACCTGAAGCACACAGCGAATCCCTGTGCACTCCGGAAGTCACCTTAAAACCTACTTTAAAACTTACCGTAAAACATAAGCAAAACCGACAAAAAAGCACAAATTTTATAAGCGCTGCATCATAAGCGCACAAAAACTGCAGCGTTGAAGCTGCACTACGCACAAAGCTGCCAAATGGTTGCAGCGCAGGGTCCGCTGATAGTCTGAACCGGTACTCAGATAACCCGCTACACAGCAATACCGGAGCTAACGATGTCCCTGCCGCAATCCACAAACCCTTCCTTCTGGACCCAGACCGCTGTTGCAGCCACACCGGGTAAAACCCTGCAGGAAGAAATCCGCCGTGATGTCACCATCATCGGTGCCGGTATCACCGGATTACGGGCAGCACTGGAACTGGCATCGTCAGGCGCATCAGTCGCATTACTGGACGCCCATGAACCGGGCTGGGGCGCATCCGGACGCACCGGCGGCCAGGTCAATCCCCTGGCCCATGCGGTCCCGGAAAAAATCATCGCCCAGTTAGGCAACACCTTCGGCCCGCGTATGCTGGAAAGCTATATCAATTCAGGTAACGAACTGTTTGATCTGATTACTGAACACCAACTGGACTGCGATTCCGTACAGAACGGCTGGCTTCGGGGGGCACACTGTACTGAAGCCATTAAAGACCTGGAAGCCATGCATCAGGGCTGGTCAGAATACGGTCTGGACATCAGTTTCATCGAAGGCCAGGCATTACGTGACCTGAGCGGTACCGATGCCTATAAAACCGCCACCGTGGTTAAGTCCGGCGGTTGCATCCAGCCCCTCTCCTACAGCCGGGAGCTTGCCCGGGTGGCCACTGAACAGGGTGCCGACATCTATTCCTGCAGCCCGGCCATCAGTGTGACACCGGACAACAGACAATGGCAGGTCACCACACCGGCAGGCAAAGTGACCAGCGACTGGGTACTGTTCTGCACCAACGGTTATACCGACGATACGCTTAAGGGCCTGAAACAAACCATCGTACCGCTGATCAGTGTTCAGGCGGTTACCCGGCCACTGAGTGATGCCGAATACAATGCCATCCTGCCCGAAGGACATACCCTCTCTGATACCCGCCGGGTGATCTACTACTGCCGCAAGGACAACCACAACCGTCTGCTGTTCGGCAGCCTGGGAATGAGTGAGCAATGTAACGCCGCAGACCGAAAGCGCCTGCACAAAGCCATTCACCATGTATTCCCACAGTTCAGCGCCGCCGATCTGGACGTCTACTGGGGTGGTCGTCTGGCCTTCACACCGGAAGTGTTGCCCCACCTTCATGAACCGGCACCAGGCATTCTGGCCGGTTTGGGTTACAACGGCCGCGGAGTGGCAATGGGTACCGTCATGGGCCGGATTCTGGCCGAACGGGTACAGGGAAAAGCCCCTGAAGATCTGGCCATTCCCACCACCGGCTTTAAGGCATTTCCGTTCCACGGCCTGCACCGGCTGGGGGTTTACAGCGCCATTAAGTACTACGAGCTACGGGATGCCATTGATACCCGGACTGGCTAACCAATAGCTAGGAACAACATCACAAATGGAACCTAACCTACTGATTTAAAGACAAATATAAAAGGATCATCAACATGATATCTGTTCATTCCCCGGATGCTTCACAACTGGAAACAGCTACTCAGTGGCCGGTCTGGGAAAAAGAAGCCTGCAACTTTGACGAAGACTACACCGCCACTGAAATGTTCTACATCCTCGACGGCGAAGCCCGGCTGACCACTGCCTGCGGCATCGACAAAACCATCCGTCAGGGAGACCTCGTCACCGTGGAAGCGGGCGTGGTCGTGAACTGGGATATCCGCCAGCCCATTCGTAAACACTTCAAGTTTTTCTAGAACAGGCTTCAGAAAAACACGACCGCAAACACCTACTTCAACTGCGAACAATAACAAAGGAGCCCTCTCCATGAGCAGCACTGAACATTACCAAAACTATATTAACGGCCAGTTTGTTGCCGCCGCTTCCAGCAACCGGATCGACGTTGTTAACCCGGCCAGCGGTGAACTTCTCTCAACCATACCGGACAGCAATGCCGATGATGTTAACCGGGCAGTAGCAGCTGCCAAAACCGCACAGGTTGAATGGGCACGTAAGCCCGCCATTGAGCGCGCCGGATACCTGCGCCGTATCGCTACCAAACTGCGGGAAAACGTCCCGGCACTGGCCCGTACCATTGTCGCGGAACAGGGCAAAGTCATGGGGCTTGCAGAGGTTGAGGTTAACTTCACCGCCGATTATCTGGACTACATGGCCGAGTGGGCCCGTCGCATTGAAGGCGAAGTCATCACCAGTGACCGCCCGGATGAAACTATCTTTTTACAGCGTAAACCCATTGGGGTGATTGGCGGCATTCTGCCCTGGAACTTCCCGTTCTTCCTGATTGGCCGCAAACTGGCGCCGGCACTGGTCACCGGTAATGCCATTGTGATCAAGCCCAGTGAAGAAACTCCAAACAATGCTTTTGAGTTTGCCAAACTGGTGGCTGAAACCGATCTCCCCGCCGGTGTTTTCAATCTGGTTGCCGGTACAGGTGCCAGCGGCGCCGCCCTGTGTGACAACAAAGACGTTGGCATGGTGAGCTTCACCGGTAGCGTAGAGACCGGTAAACGCATCATGGCGGCCTGTGCAGCTAATGTCACCAAGGTCAATCTGGAACTGGGCGGCAAGGCCCCTGCCATTGTCACCGCCAACGCGGATATCGATCTGGCGGTAAAAGCCATCCGCGACTCACGCATCATCAACACCGGACAGGTCTGTAACTGTGCTGAACGGGTTTACGTAGAGCGACCCGTTGCGGACGAATTCCTGTCAAAAATCACCGCTGCTATGTCGGCGACAAAATATGGCGATCCGCTGCAGGATGCAGACATCGAAATGGGGCCGCTGGTTAACCGTCAGGGGCTGGATAAAGTTGCTGCCATGGTCGATGCCGCAAAATCCGACGGCGTTAACGTGCTCTGCGGCGGAGAAGTGGTCGCGGATGTTGCCGGCCATCACTACCAGCCCACTGTTTTGCAAGTCGACAGCAATCAGCACCCGCTGATGCAACAGGAAATCTTTGGCCCAGTATTGCCGGTCATGATCGTCGACAGCCTGGATGAAGCACTGCAATACGCCAATGACACCGAATACGGCCTCACCTCCTCCATTTTTTCCAAGGATGCAGACGAAATCATGAAAGCCTGCCGTGAACTGAAGTTCGGTGAAACCTATGTGAACCGCGAGCACTTCGAAGCCATGCAGGGCTACCACGCCGGTACCCGCAAATCCGGCATCGGCGGCGCTGACGGTAAGCACGGCCTGTATGAATACACCGAAACCCAGGTGGTGTACTGGCAGTCACGCTGATGAAAAGCCGTTCAGCAATCATCGAGCAGGCCCTGTTTATGGCGGAATGCGGTGTGCTTGCGAGCACCATCTGCGACAGGCTTAAGATCACGGACACCACCTTCTATAACTGGAAGCGCCGGTTTAACGGTCTGAATGCCGCCGCCATTGATCAGTTAACTGACCTGCAGCAGCGCAACCGCCTGCTGCAAAAACAGGTTGAGCAACTGAGCCTGGATAAACAGATTTTGCAGGAGGTTCTCTGTAACAGCCTGCAAACCGAACACCGGGAACAGCAGGTTCCCGGAATACTGGAATCACAACCGGTAACCAATAACCGTGCCCGACAGCTAATGTTACTAAAATAAGCTCAGGGCATATAAAAACTGTGAAGCCGATACGCTTCACCATTAACATGTCGCGCCTGAGATACGCGACCCAGAGGTAAAAGATGAAAACAACAACTAAATCTTTACTGTTAAGCTGCGCCCTGTTCTGTGCCAGCCCTTTCCTGCAGGCTGCTGAATACAAGATTGCCCTTGGCGGCGGTCAAGGTGGTTCCCAGCATGCACTGGCCAGTAAGTTTGTTTCCGAACTGGAAAAAAATACCGACGGTAAGTCCACCGCTAAAATGTTTTACAACAGTCAGCTTGGCTCCGAACAGGACACCATCAACGATGCTGCACTGGGTGTGCTGGACTTCTCCGTTGTCGCCATCAATAACATCACTCCTTTCTCTCCTACCGTTGGGGTATTCACCCTGCCGTACATGATTCAGAGTCTGGACGAAGCGGTGGAACTGACTAAAAGCCCTGCCGCTCAGCAACTGGTTGATAACACCGTCCGTGACGCCGGCGTTCGCATCATCGGCTGGACCTTCTCCGGATTTCGCGTGCTGACCAACTCTAAGCACCCCGTCGGCAGCCTGAGTGACCTGCAGGATCTGGTGATCCGGGTACCGAAAAACGAAATCATGATTGATACCTATAAGGCATGGGGCATCAACCCGACACCGATGGCCTGGTCTGAACTGTTCACCGCTCTGCAACAGAAAGTTGTCGACGGGCAGGACCTGTCCCTGGTAGACATCGAGTCGGTGAAATTCAACGAAGTGCAGACTTACATCTCCAACATTCACTACAACTTCCTGCTGGAACCGATGATCATGTCTGAAGCCATCTTCCAGGATCAGCCAAAGGACATTCAGGATGCCATTCTGGCAGCCGGCAAAGCAGCCACCCTGCACAGCGCAGACTTCCTGCGCAGCAAGGAAGCCTCTGCCAAAGCAAACCTGCTGAGCAAAGGTATGCAGTGGGCTGAGGTGGATGAAGCCGAATGGATCAGCAAGGCTACTACTGAAGTGTGGCCAAAGTACTACGACAGCGTTGGTGGTAAAGACAAAATCAACAACGTTCTGCGCGCCCTGGGTCGCGACGAAATCTAAACCGCTTCACAGCATCGTCCAAACGCTGCTCTTATGCTTCTGCCCGGCCCTGCGCCGGGCTTTTTTACTCAACTCACTCGTATTACCAACAAAGAAAAACATCCTCTCAGATGCCTGTTTTTTTTATCGAAGAAAGCTTAGAAGAAAGCTTAAAAGTTGAACTTAACCGGCCAGCAGGATAACTATATATACAACTCATAAAGCGCACGGATGCAGCACATGACACTTTTCTCATACGTATTTTTCAGATTTCAGTCTCCCTCAGTACCACGGGAGGCCGACCATGAATAAAGCTATTTTTGTATTACTCTTACTGGCCACTCTGGTCATTCACAGCCTGCCCACGGACAACCCGCTCAGCAGAACTCTGAACAGCATTACCCTTTACAGTCCGTTACCAACCGCACTTACAGAAACCAGCATTGCTAACCTTAATTGTTTCAGCGAGATTAAACGTCTGATCACCGCAAGCGAAATTAGCCATGAAATATGGTACTCCGGTAGCAACCCTGAACTGGTCAGCAATTCCCGGAGCATTAACAACCAGGGGGTTGCTATTAACAGTATTAAGACCGTTACCATTAAAGCCCGGCGAATCAGCCTGTTATTTCTCGACTCAAACCTGACCACCTATCAGATAACCTTTCATAACGGTATGGTGCAGAACATCAGCCACAATACGGTCTGGATGCCCTTCTTTTATTCAGACCTTCTGATCTGAGTATCCGGTTTTTCTGAAATCCAGCCTGATACTTCTATGTGTTACAGAACTGCTCTATATTCCGAGACATAACCAATAACAATACACACGGAAGATCAGGCTATGTCACAACAACGCGTGCTTATCATCGGTGCCGGACAGGCAGGCGGGCAACTGGCGCTTCAGCTTCGGCAAAAAGGATTCACCGGCAGCATTGATCTGTTAGGGGAAGAATCTTCCGCCCCCTATGAACGACCGGCTTTATCAAAGGGAATACTTACCGGCAAGCAAACCACGGAAGATCTGTTACTGTGCCCCGCCGCAGCCTACTCAGAACAGGACATAACCCTGCACCTGAAAACCCGTGTCAAACAGCTCGATCTTGCAAACCGACAGGTACACACCGGCAACGGACAAACGCTGGAATTCGATATTCTGGTCTTCGCTACCGGGGCAACACCCCGCCCTCTGCCGCTGCCGGGCAGCGACCTTCCGGGCGTCCATTTACTACGCACTGATGCTGATGCCATGGCCATTAAACGCCAGCTGCAGGATGCCAGCACGATCGCAATTATTGGTGCCGGCTTCATCGGCATGGAAGTGGCCGCCAGCGCCCGCAGCCTCGGTATAGCCACCCACGTAATGGAAACCGGGCCACGCATCATGTCACGCAGCCTGCCTGCATTCCTTGCGGACAAAATCACAGAGTTACATACCAGCCAGGACAACCGGATTCACTGCAACGCCGGGCTGAAAGGCTTTAACGGTAAAGATCAGGTCACCGCAGTCGAGTTTCAGGACGGTAGCGAACTGAAAGTTGATGCGGTCATCGTCGGCATCGGTGTAACGCCGAACACACAGCTGGCAGAAACCGCCGGGCTAGCCTGTGATAACGGCATCCTGACAGATGCCCGGGGTCAGACCAGTGTTCCGGATGTTTATGCCATCGGTGACTGTGCGGCCAGCTACCTGCCCCGTTACGCCCGCCAGCAACGGCTGGAGTCTTATCAGAATGCCAACCTGCAGGCAGAAAATGTTGTTGCCAATATTCTCGGCACACACAGTGAATACAACCCGGTCCCCTGGTTATGGTCCGACCAGTATCACTGGCAAATTCAGACACTGGGCTTCCCTGCTGAAGCGGAGCAATGGTTACAGCGCGGCACGCTGGAATCAGACCGGAAGGAGATCCATCTGGGCTTTACCGGCGGCAAACTCAACACAGTCGTCAGCATCGCTGAAGGCACCGCTGCCGCGGCGGATGTGAAAGTTCTGCAACGCTTGATAGAGATGGATGCCCAGCCGGATACTGACCAGCTGTGTAATCCGGACATAAAACTCAAAGCGCTCTTAAAACAAACAAAGAACTGAAGAAGGCGCGTTAACAGAGATAGCCCTAGCCTTTACTAAGCAGCTTTTCTGCTTCCCGTCCGATGCAAAACAATGCCTGATCCAGCGCAGCATTCCATGGCTGCGCACAGTTAAGCCGTAAACAGTTTCGGTACTGCTTATTCGCGGAGAACAGCTGACCCGGTGCGATACTGATATTCAGCTCAAATAACCGCTGGCACAGCGCCAGCGTATCAAAACCTCTTGCCAGTTCGACCCACAGTACATACCCGCCGCAGGGCTGGCTGATCCGCGTGCCTTCTGGGAAATACCGAATCACCGCCTGACTGATTCGCTGGATCTGCTCCCGGTAACGGAGCCGGACGTCACGCAAATGCCGCTCATAGCCTCCGTCACGCAGGTAATCCGTCAGCGCCAGCTGCGCCAGTGAATTACTGGACAGGTTGAGAATCTGCTTGAGGTGCTGCAACTTTAACCGTAATGCCGGCGGACTGATCAGCCAGCCGATCCTCAGCCCGGGGGATACGGTTTTGGAGAATGAACTGTAATAAATCACCCTGCCACAATCATCATAACTGTGCAGGCTGCGCGGGCGCTGATCCGTCTGGCTCAGCTCGCCATAAATATCATCCTCAATAAGCATGAAATCAAAGCGTTCAGCCAAACCGATTATCTTTTCTTTATTATCATCGCTAAGTTTGGCACCCAACGGATTCTGGAAGTTTGGCATCAGCAAACAGGCCTTTACCGGCCACTGCCGGGCTGCCATCTCCAACGCCGGTAAACTGATCCCTTCTACAGGATCAGTCGCTACTTCAATAGCTTTCATACCAAGTGACTCAACCGCCTGTAACAGTCCATAGTAAGTGGGCGACTCAATGGCAATCACATCTCCCGGTTCCGCAATGCTGCGTAACGCCAGGGTTAAAGCTTCCTGCGCACCGCCGGTGATCAGAATATCTTCAGTATCCACCTCACTGCCAGCAAAACGCATGCGCCGGGCAATCTGCTGCTTCAGCGCTTCATTGCCGCCCGGTGAGGTGTAACCCGCTGCCCGTTCATCGAACTGACGCACTGCCGAGCTAAGGGACTTTTGCAACGCCCGCATAGGTAAAAAGTCGGTATGCGGAATGGCAAAGCCCAACTGAGCACACTCCTTCTGCTGGCTTAGCTGCCCCAGAAACAGGGTCACCTCACCGGTGGTAACCGGTACCGGCTGAGCCGCAGACAAACCCGCCGCCGGCAAGGTTGTTTCAGGCATGGACGGCTGACACACATAAAACCCGGAACGTGGCCGGGCCGCAATGACACCGTTATCTTCCAGTAGGCGCTGTGCCTGAACCACAGTAGACACGCTGACATCCATACTCTGGCTGAGCTTACGCACCCCGGGCAAACGCTCCCCGAAGCTGAACAAGCCACTGTCTATCTGTTGCTGAATTCGGCCAGCCACTTCCCGGTATAACGCCATGCAGTACAGTTCCTAAAGCCAAGTCCAGTACAGTTTTTAATTCAATCTAAACTGTACTGCTCAAAAAATATTTATTTAAATCTGTATTGAAACACTATACCCCAAATATACTTTTCATACAGCACAAGCCCTGTACTGGATAGCCCTGTACTAGACAGCCCTGTACTGCAAAGCCCCTGTTGGATAGCCCCTGTAACACAGAGCAACAGGCACCCAAAACATCACTTATGCGATCAAAGGAATACAACAATGAAGATCCCTATTTATCAGGTCGATGCCTTCACAGACAGCCTGTTCGGCGGTAACCCGGCAGCAGTATGTATTTTAGAAAGCTGGCCTGCAGATGAGCTGTTACAAAAAATTGCTGCTGAGAATAACCTGGCAGAAACCGCCTACATTGTTACCACAGAAAACGGCTACGATCTGCGCTGGTTCACACCCGCCGTTGAAATAGACCTGTGTGGCCATGCGACACTGGCGGCGGCCTATATTATCTTCCGTTTTATTGAGCCGGCACTGCAGACCGTAAGCTTCAGCACCAAAAGTGGCACTCTGACGGTCAACCGCGAAGCGGAAGACCGCCTTAGTCTGGACTTCCCGGCCAGAAAACCGACCCCGGCGGAAATCACAGACGCCGCCATTAAGGCCATGGGCAAAGCCCCTGCTGAAGCCTGGCAGTCCCGTGATCTGATGCTTGTGTATGAAAATGAAGCGGACATCCTGGCGCTGGAACCTGACATGCTGGCCTTTAAGGAACTGAACAGCCACTTTGCAGTAATTGCCACCGCCAAAGGTGATGAAGCAGACTTTGTATCCCGCTTCTTTGCCCCGCTGGCAGGCATTCCGGAAGACCCGGTCACCGGATCAGCCCACTGCACACTGATCCCTTTCTGGGCGGAACGGCTTGAAAAAGATACCCTGCTCGCCCGCCAGCTCTCTGCCCGCGGCGGCACCCTTTATTGCCAGCATCAGGGAGAACGGGTCACTATGAGCGGCAAAGCGGTACTGTTTATGCAGGGTGAAATTTATCTGTAATCCGTACCGGTGGCAGCCAGCCACCGGCTAAAGCACAGGTCATTACAGCTCTTTGGTCATCACCAGTACATCAGTATTGCGATAATCAACCTGCTCAGTTGCCTGCCATCCTGAGCGGGTGTAAAGGCCTCCGGTTAAGTCCTCTGTCTGCAGATGCAGCCTGGTAATTCCCAGTTGCCGGGCTTTGTCTTCTATTCTGGCCACCAGCGCTGAGGCAATTTTCCGGCCACGGTAAGGCGCATCGACATACACCCCGCCCAGCCAGAACTCTTTCTCCGGGTAAATACTCATTTCCCGGTACTTTAACTGTGCAGCACCCATCAGCACATCACCGTCAACCGCCATCACTATCAGGGGCACCGCATCACGGTTCAGATAATCATTTAACTGCACAGCAAAATAGTCTGCCGGGGGCACTTCAAGCAAATAACCCCATTCCCGGCTATACCAGTCCGCTATAGTAAGACGCGCCTGTGGCCGGTCGGCCAGCAAGATAAACTCCATTCTCCCCTCGCATTCAGTAAAATGGTTAGCCCGTTACCTGTGCAGCTCTGCGCTGCAACCATTCATGAACGGCAATCGCCAGCAAAATCAGCCCACCGCCGAATGCCTGAAGCAACGTGGTAACCTGCCCCAACACCATAAAACCAATCACCATGGCAAACACCGGCTCAGTCAGCTCGATCAGCTGTACAGACTGACTGTTCAGCAAAGTAAGCGCCTTCACAGTACACCAGAAGCCACCAATGGTTGGCAGCACAGCCAGTAATAACAGAACAGGCAGACTGTCAGCAGCAGGCACGCTCAAACCGGCCAGCGCGAACGGCACAGCAAGATAAGCCACACCAAACAACATCAGTGCGAATACCGCAACCAGCCCGCCACCCAGCTCAAAACGTTTAGATAAAACCAGAAATACCCCGTAACCGATGCCAGACAACACCCCGTAGCCTATCCCGGCATAACTGCCCACGCCGATACTGCCCACATCCAGAAAAATCAGCGACAAACCCAGTAGCGACACCCCCACTGAAAATACATCAGCGGCACGCAGCCCCCGTTTTTCAAGCACGGCACTGAAGATAAACGTCGTCACTGTGGAAGTACCGAACAGACAAAACACAACCACCGCCACATTCACATACTGATAGGCAGCAGTCTCAAAGTTGTAGAGCATGAAAAAACCAAAAAAGGCACAAACTGCTGCGTGCCGCCACTTAGCCTGCAAATAACGGATCACCGCTGGCCACTGGCCGCTTACCAGCAACACTGCCCCCAGCACAGCCAGTGCCAGTAAACATTTATAGAAAGCCACCGCCTGCGCTGATAACCCCGCTGTAAACAGATTAACGCTGATAACACCAACCGTTCCGTTGAAAAGTGCCGCCAGGGTCGCTAATACCCCGCCAGCCAACCGTGAATTCACAATCTTAACCTGCTAATTGATTTAAGCCCGGGAAACTCTGTTTAAGAGCGTGTATAACGCTTCAGGCCTAGGGGCTGTCACTGAAATGAACTGACAGAATCCGGGACGGTTGCCGCGATGAATTCTGTAAACCTCTTTGTTACTATGTAACGGATACAGAGGGCGGAAATCCCGGTCCCTCTTTTAACTCTATACTGAGTAACACAGTTCTGTGCGCCGACAGAAGTGTGAAGCCGTACTCCGTATAGATGTAACCCGGCGCTATGCATTACGCTTGCAGCACAACCATACCAAAGCAACACAATTCAGGCATAATGCATACAAATAATAACAAAAGCAACACAATCATGACAAACAAAATTGATAAGATCGCTATTGCCCCGAATAATACCTACCCCATCTATATGGCTGTCGCCAATCAGTTCGAAGCACTGATTAAAAGCAATGAGTACATCTACAATGAACGCCTGCCAGCCTTGCGATTACTGGCCGAGCATCTTGGTGTTGCACTTGATACCGTCAAGAAAGCCTACTCTGAGCTTGAAAGTCGTCAGCTGGTATATTCCCGGGTAGGCAGTGGTACTTACGTCAAATGGCGCCAGTCCGTTAACGAAGAATCCACACTCGGTGAAACATTCATACCACCCAATAGCAATACAATTGATTTAAGCCTGAATGAACAGCTGTTACTGGAGGAGCGCGGCACAGAACTGAGCAACGCCATGGGCCGGCTGGCCCATCAGATACAGCGACTCAACCTGATGACAAGCTACCAGGCACCAGAGCACATCATCCAGCCGCAGCTGGACATTATCGCCCGCTTTATGAATGAACTGGGCATCCCCGCCAACACCCACGACATGCTGCTGACATCCGGCGCCCAGCAGGGCCTGCACCTTATACTGCAATACCTGCTGAATACCGGAGACGTAATTGTCACCGGCCAGCAAGCTTACCCTGGCGTCAAACAGGCAGCTCATCTTTTGGGCCGGACGCTGACGACAGTCGGTCAGGACGCAGATGGCCTGAATATTGATGACCTGGAAACACTGCTCGGGCAACAAACCGTCAGCGCCGTATATATCACCCCTGAATATGACAACCCGACCACCGCAGTAATGAGCCTGCCCCGCCGGGAACGTCTGGCTGAACTGGCCCGGAAGCACAACTTTCTGATCATTGAAGATGGGGCCCTGCACATGCCAGCAAACGGCCTGCCTTCACTGTATTCACTGGCACCGGAACACTGTATTTATTTGTTCAGTTTCTCCAAGATCTTGGCCGGCGGATTACGGCTGGGAACCCTGCTCGCATCAGGACGCAATTACCGGAAAATGGTGGTCGCCCAGCAGAGTCAGTACTGGATGGTATCCCCCTTTCTCAGCAGTCTTGCCTGCGACATGATTCTGCATGGTTCAGCAAAACGCTTACTGGACAAGCAGATTGCCGAACTGGAACACCGTTTTAGCCTGTGCCAGAAAATTCTTGGCGGCTACACAATCAGCGGTCATGCACCGGGCTACCATATCTGGCTGGCGCTTCCGGAACATATCAGCGCCGACCGTTTAGCCAGCAGCCTGAAAAACCACCATGTTGAAATTGCCCCGGCCAAAGCGTTCTGTATGGACAGCACCCCGCCGGCCCATGCAATTCGCATCAGCCTGGCCGGTTCAGTTAATACAGAAGATTTCATCCGCGGGCTGGAAATCATCAGAGAGTGCCTGGAAGACTCCGGACAGGATGCCGACTGGAGTATCATCTGAGTACACCTTTTACAGCACCAGGCATTTCGCAGGTGACCGGCATAACGCCGTCGCCTGCATACGCTTCCTTATAAAGCACCTCACAATTTAAGCTCATCGGGTCATATCACTCTCCACATCACACCCTCTCACATAATTAGCCTTTCCCTATCGAGCCAATAGCCGTTATTTATCAACAACTTACGATTACAAAAACCTATAAGAACCGTAAAAACTATCAATTATAATTAATTAATTTAATTTCTTAATATCTCTCCAAGGTTACGAAACAGCAAATCAATTGCACACTTAAGGAGAGTTACATGTCCCACTCGCTGATCAATACAGAAGTAAAACCTTTCCAGGCAACAGCCTTCAAAGCCGGTGAATTTGTTCCGGTATCCGACGCTGACCTGAAAGGTAAATGGTCTGTGGTGTTCTTCTACCCGGCCGACTTTACATTTGTATGCCCAACGGAACTGGAAGATTTAGCAGACCACTACGCAGAACTGCAAAGCATGGGCGTTGAAGTGTACTCAGTATCAACCGATACACACTTCACCCACAAAGCATGGCACGACACGTCGGACAGTATTCGCAAGATTAACTACCCGATGATCGGTGACCCGACCGGCACAATCACCCGCAACTTCGGTGTAATGATCGAAGAAGATGGTCTGGCGGAGCGCGGCACCTTCGTGATCAACCCGGAAGGCAAGATCCAGATCATCGAAATCAATGCCGGCGCCATCGGCCGCGATGCTTCTGAACTGCTGCGCAAGATCAAAGCTGCACAGTACATCGCGGCACACCCGGGTGAAGTATGCCCGGCCAAATGGAAAGAAGGCGAAGCCACGCTGGCCCCTTCACTGGATCTGGTCGGCAAAATCTGAGCCGCCTGACCACCCGCAGTGCCGCATAAAGCGGCACTGCTCCGGATATCACTTTGCATATGGTCTCAGCCAGACCGGATAAGGAATCACACATGTTAGATGCAAACCTCAAATCACAACTGAACACTTACCTGCAAAACATCGTGCGTCCCATTGAGATTACGGTTGCTACGGATACCTCTGCGGAGCGTCAGGCCAAATCTCAGGAATTACTGACACTGGCCACTGAAATCAGCAGCCTGTCTGAGCACATTACATTACAGGAAGCGATTTCACAGGACCGCACCCCCAGCATGAGCATTGCGCTGGCCGGTGAAGCACCACGGGTAACCTTTGCAGGCGTACCGATGGGCCATGAATTCAACTCACTGGTACTGGCGCTGCTCTACGCCGGTGGCCATCCGCCAAAAGTAGATGAAGCACTGCTGGAGCAGATTCGGAACCTGCCAGGGGAACGTAATTTTGAAACCTATGTATCCCTGTCCTGCCAGAGCTGCCCGGAAACGGTGCAGGCCCTGAACCTGATGGCCCTGCTGAATCCGAATATTAAGCACACCATGATTGACGGTGCGCTGTTCCAGCAGGAAGTGGACAGCAAAAACGTCATGGCGGTACCCAGCATTTACCTGAATGGCGAACTGTTCGGCCAGGGACGCATGACCGCTGACGATATCGTCGACAAGCTGGATGACAGTGCCGCAGAAAAGCAGGCAGACGCCCTGAATGCCAAAGATCCTTACGACGTACTGATCGTCGGTGGCGGCCCGGCAGGCGCATCTGCCGCCATTTACGCGGCCCGTAAAGGCATCCGAACCGGTATCGTGGCAGACCGCTTTGGTGGTCAGGTACTGGACACCATGGCCATTGAAAACTTTATTTCCGTCAGCGAAACCGAAGGGCCTAAACTGGTCGCGAACCTTGAGGCCCACGTTAAAGATTACGAAGTCGATATCATGACCGGCCAGCTGGCCAGCGGCCTAACCCAAACCGGCAACGGCATCAGCGTCGAGCTTAAGAACGGCGCCAGCCTGCAGAGTAAATCGGTGATCATTTCCACCGGCGCACGCTGGAGAGAAATGAACGTACCCGGCGAACAGACCTATCGCGGTAAAGGTGTCGCTTACTGCCCGCACTGCGACGGCCCGTTGTTTAAAGGTAAAAAAGTGGCCGTCATCGGCGGCGGTAACTCCGGCATTGAAGCCGCAATTGATCTTGCTGGCATTGTTGAGCATGTCACCGTGCTGGAATTTGCCGACACCCTGCGGGCGGATGAAGTCCTGCAGCGCAAAGCCCGCTCGATGGCGAATATCGACATTATCAGCAGCGCTATGACCACTGAAGTACTGGGCGACGGCAACCGGGTAACCGGGCTGACCTGGGAAGACCGCACCAACGGCCAGCTAAACCAGCTGAACGTGGCCGGTATCTTTGTTCAGATCGGCCTGATGCCGAATACCGAATGGCTGGGCGACAGCATTGCCCTGACCGACCGGGGCGAGATCCCCGTTGACAACCGGGGTCAGACCTCAGTTCCGGGCGTCTTTGCTGCTGGCGATGTCACCGATGCCGCCTACAAGCAAATCATCATTGCGATGGGCTCCGGTGCAACGGCCTCCCTTGGCGCGTTTGATCATCTGATCCGCAGCAGTGCAGATCAGGAACTGGAAGCAGTGGCCTGATCACTGCCACAGCGAACAAAGGCCCCCTCCTGCTCACGGGTTTCCACGGCCATGGACCTGTGGGCGGGAGGGCCTTTTTTCTTCTGACACAACACCTCACTTCCCCCACGAAATCAGCACACTGCGCGCATAGCTAAAATGAAGCACAGGAACAACGGCCAACAAAACCGGTCATATTCTAAACTGTCTGACTGATAAGGAATTACACATGCCTGCCCAACGCCAGAAAGTCACCTTTACCAGTAACGGCCATCAGCTGGCCGGATTACTTGAAACACCCGAAGTAAACTCCCGGGGCTGCGCCCTGTTTGCCCACTGTTTCACCTGCGGCAAAAATGTCCTCGCCGCCACCCGAATCTCCCAGAGCCTGGTATCACTGGGTTTCTCAGTTCTGCGCTTTGACTTCACCGGCCTTGGCGGCAGTGACGGGGACTTCTCCAACACTAATTTTTCATCCAATGTGAATGATCTGGTCGCCGCTGCTGATTACCTGCGGGAAAACCATCAGGCGCCAGCATTACTCATCGGTCACAGCCTGGGTGGCCGGGCAGTCCTTTCAGCAGCCAACCGGATTCCGGAAGTTGCCGCTGTCGCCACCATCGGCGCACCGGCGGATGCCGCCCATGTGGAGAAACAGTTTGCTGCCCATGTTGAAGAAATCGACACCCAGGGCAAAGCCGATGTCAGCCTGGGCGGCCGCAACTTCACCATTGAAAAACAGTTTCTCGACGACATACGCAACACCAATGATGACATCGAGCAGCTGCGTGTCCCCCTGCTGGTGATGCACTCCCCGCTGGATACCACCGTATCGATTCAGCAGGCAGAGCATATCTACCGCCGGGCAAAGCATCCGAAGAGCTTTATTACCCTGGATACCGCCGATCATCTGCTCACAGACAAAGCCGATGCAGCTTATGCGGCATCCATCATCAGCAGCTGGTCAGAAAAATATCTGGATTCAACACCATTACCGGATGCGCCGGCTGAACAGATCGAAAAAGGTGAAGTACTGATCCGTGAAGGCAATAAACAGTTCCTGAGAGTGGTTCATACCGACCATCACCAATGGCTGAGCGACGAACCGGTTAATGTCGGTGGCGGTAATGCTGGCCCTGACCCTTACGAACAATTATTATCTGCGCTTGGCAGTTGCACGTCGATGACAATACGCATGTACGCCAACCACAAAAATCTGCCGCTGGACGCCGTAAACGTCAGCCTTAAGCACTACCGCCAGCATTGCAGCGACTGCCAGGCGGCAGAGGAAAACAACCCGCGTATTGATGTCATCGAACGTATGATCGACCTTAAGGGCGACCTGACCCCGGAGCAGCGCCAGCGTTTGCTGGAAATCGCTGATAAATGCCCGGTTCACCGAACCCTCGAAGGCCCGATTCGCATAACATCTGCGCTCGTGGAATGACGGCTCTCAGTGCAGAGCCGCCGCTAATCAGACATATTTTACAGGCTACACTCTGTGCTGAAGTTTTTCGAAGGACTGATCGCTCCCTTTCCCGATCATGGCGACCGGCAACCGCCTGACAAACTGTTTGCCTTTTGCCGCTACTACACCCGCGGTGCTGAACCTCAGCTACTGCTGATGACATTACTGACCGCTTCACTGGCCATCAGTGAAGTGATCCTGTTTGGCTTTATGGGGGATCTGGTTGACTGGATCGCCAGCAAAAGCACCGCCGAAATTCTGGCCGAGCACGGTACCCATCTGACCCTGATGGGCATCCTGCTGATGGTGGTTTTACCCCTGCTGGTCTTCTTCCATTCAGCGATCATCCACCAGGGCATTCTCGGCAATTACCCCATGGCCATCCGCTGGTCCATGCACCGTTACCTGCTGAAACAAAGCATCGCGTTTTATCAGAATGACTTCGCCGGACGCATCGCCACCAAGGTTATGCAAACCTCTCTGGCATTAAGAGAAAGCATCACAAAGGTGCTGGATGTCTTTGTTTATATTATAGTTTATTTCACATCGCTGATGGTACTAATCGCCCAGGCAGACCTGTTATTGTTGCTGCCGATGATGTTGTGGCTGGTGTGCTATGTGGCCATTCAGAAGTATTTTCTGCCCCGCTTACAGAAGGTTTCCACGGAGCAGGCAGACGCCCGCTCAATGATGACCGGCGCCGTGGTCGACAGCTATACCAACATCGCTACCGTGAAATTATTCTCCCATACGGACCGGGAAGAAGCTTACGCCAAAGACAGCATGCAGGGCTTCCTGGATACGGTTTACCGGCAAATGCGACTGGTCACCAAGCTGAATGTTCTGGTGCAGATCAATAACTACTTTCTGGTCTTCAGCATCACCGCCCTGTCACTGTATCTGTGGAATGACAACGCCATTACCGCCGGTGCAATCGCTATTGCAGTCAGCCTGGCGCTGCGCCTCAACGGCATGTCCCAGTGGATCATGTGGGAAGTCAGCAACCTGTTCGAAAACATCGGTACCGTTGCAGATGGCATGTCCAGCCTGGCTCAGCCACAAAGTGTACAGGACAAACCCAATGCCCCGGCACTGCAGGTTAGCAGTGGTGAAATCCACTTTAACAACATCAGCTTTAATTACGGCGAGGACATCCCCTTAATCGAAGCCATGAACCTGCGCATCCGCCCGGGCGAAAAGGTCGGCTTAGTGGGCCGCTCCGGTGCAGGCAAGTCCACCCTGGTTAACCTACTGATGCGTTTTTACGATCTGGATGCCGGTAAAATCACCATCGACGGTACCGACATTACCGACGTCAGTCAGGAAAGTCTGCGCAGTCATCTGGGCATGGTTACACAGGATACCTCCCTGCTACATCGCAGCATCCGGGAAAACATCATGTATGGCCGCCCGGACGCCAGTGAAGAAGATATGCGTGCCGCTACCGCGCAAGCCCAGGCTGACCAGTTCATCGACAGCCTGAGCGATCCGAAGGGCGGTACCGGCTACGATGCTCAGGTAGGTGAACGGGGCGTAAAACTCTCCGGTGGTCAGCGCCAGCGGATCGCCATTGCCCGGGTACTGCTGAAAGATGCGCCTATTCTGCTGCTGGATGAAGCCACTTCCGCGCTGGACTCAGAAGTAGAAGCGGCCATTCAGCAGAACCTTACCCGTCTGATGGAGAACAAAACGGTAATCGCCATTGCCCACCGCCTCTCAACCATCGCGGCAATGGACCGGCTCATCGTGCTGGATAAAGGCCGCATCGTTGAAGAAGGCAGCCATCAGGAACTACTTGATAAAGGCGGCATCTACGCCCAGCTATGGGCACACCAGAGCGGCGACTTTCTCGGCGAAGACTGATCTCTTGCTGCAGGCCTGCTGACAACCGTCAGCAGGCTTTTTAGCCAAAACCGGTCAATTTCCGGCACGCTCAGCAGCCACCGCTGCCAGCATAAATTCCGTCGCGCTTCGGGCATGCTGCTCAATCTCAGCATCATCCGGGCGCGCCATCCCCATCAGCACGCCCCCTCTTAATGACAACAGCATACCGGTCCATAGCCGGACAACCCTCCCGGCGTTGCTGAGCCCCATACGCTCACGGAAGAACGCCTCCAGCCTTGCGGATGTATCATCCGGGCCCACTTCACGGAAAGTTGCGGTCATTTCCGGGGCTTTGCCACCTTCTGCCACCAGCAGCCTGAAAGTCGCCAGGTGAACATCGGTCATATGAAAACGCAGGAACCCTAGGGCAAAATTATGCAGCGCCTGCTCAGTATCCGGATCAGTAAGATGGGCCATTACATCCGGCTCAGAGCTTTCCCCCATGTACTGCAGTGTCGCCTTAAAGAGTTCGGTTTTCGATGGGAAATAGCGATACACCGTCTGCTTGGTCACCTGTGCCTGCGCGGCAATCTTATCCATCCCCGCCTGCACAAAGCCCTCTGACAGAAATACCTCCTGCGCTGCCTGCAAAATTGCCCGGCGTTTTTTCTCTTTATTCTGCTCGATTTTGCCCATTATTCCGCCTCAACCAAAAATCATACCTAATAGTATGATTTTCTTGACAAGCCTGCAAACTTAATAAATCATACCAGCCAGTATGATTTATTAAGGATACAACAATGAACTATTCCCTCACCCAAAAACTTACCGCAGGAAACACCCGCGCCAGCGGTATATTAATTGCCCTTGCCGGCGCACTACTGATGAGTTTCGATCCGATCTTTATCCGTTTTTCAGGGGTAAGCGGTTTTGATACAGCCTTTCTGTTCGGCCTGTTCACAGCCATATCTATGCCAGTATTCATCCAGCTGCGGGATGAACGTGGTGTGGTTAAAGCCGTTCGGGAAAGCGGCTGGCCAGTCGTGCTATCCGGCATTCTGATGCTCGGCAGCGCCTCAGCGCTGGTGCTGAGTATTAAGAACACCTCGATCGCCAATACCTTTGTAATTCTAAGCGCAGCACCGGCACTGGCGGCGGTTTTCAGCCGGATATTCCTCGGTGAAGTTACCCGTCGTTCTACCTGGATCGCCATTGTTTCCGTGATGATCGGTATCGCAATCGTGGTCTCCGGCTCATTCGAATCCGGTAATTTACTGGGGGATGCGCTGGCATTGTTCGCAGTCACCTGCCTGTCACTGAACCAGACGCTACTGCGCAAGTATCAAGGCGTCAGCCGTATGGCCAGCGTTGGCCTTGGCGGATTTTTCCTGGCAATCGTGATGTTCTTCCTGGCCTCACCCGGGTCTTTCAGCATGAGCACCTGGATCATCATGGGTGTAATGGGATTATTCACCGCACCGTTTGGCCGGGTGCTGTCTCAGGTTGCCACCCGCTACATCACGGCACCGGAAGTCGGCATGATCCTGATGATAGAAGCGGTGTTTGCCCCGCTATGGGCATTTGGCTTTTTTGGTGAAGTTCCGCCGGTTACCAGCATCATCGGTGGCTCAGTCATCCTGATCACCATCCTGGTTTACGCCATGTCAGCTGCAAAAGAAGGCCGCTAAAGACAAGAAACGAGGAAGCATAAATGAACCGACAACTTACTTTCATTGGCCACATATCTACCCCATACAACACACTGGATGCCTGCCCTAACAACATTTCCTTTGAGGGCCCCGCATGCCAGCTAAAACTGAAACCTGAATACCGCCGTGAGCTCAGCGGGCTGAATGAAGGTCAGAATATTCTGATTCTCTACTGGCTGCAGAACCCGGATGAGTCCGTCAATCAGCCCTACCGTTACACAGGTACCGGAGGATGTGATGACACCGATTCGAAGCGCTCTGGCACCTTTGCCCTCAGGACGCCTCTTCGGCCCAATCCTGTCGGTGCGGCGGTACTGCCTATCCAGCAGATAAGCGACGGGGAAATTACTGTGCGCGGGCTGGATTGTCTGAACAACACCCGCCTGCTGGACATTAAGCCGGCAATTTATCTGGAAGCAGGTAAAGCATCGTAGCGATAAGTCCGAAAAGCGGAGACAAAAAAGCCGAAGAATCAGTCTTCGGCTTTTTCTGTTGCGGACTCAATACAGAGTTCCAGTAAATTGGCGGCACCGGGGCGCACCACGATTCTTGGCCAACCCAGTGGAGGGCGCTGATCCCTGTCGGCATAGGGTGGCGTGGCAACTGCAAGGCCGGCACCGGGATACGGCGCGACGTCTAAGTCAATCTCTACCGCTTCACCGCACGCCATCTCAATAACCAGTGATTTTGCATCAATGGCGACCTTACGGCCGTCTTCCAGAACAGCATATGCCTGATGTTTCTTGTTGTTTTCCATGTAACACTCAACCTGTCTATTACTCAGAGCCGGTCCGCTAATCTATCAGCTTATTGTCTATTGCGTAACGTACCAGACCCGCCGATGTCTGAATTTTCAGCTTATTTTTAATATTCTGCCGGTGGGTTTCTGCGGTCCGGACGGAAATATCCAACTCCCGGGCCACCTCTTTGTTACTGGCGCCTTCCGCCAGCAACTTCAGGACCTCCTGCTCCCGGCCAGTGAGCATTTCTGTTTCACCCGAGCTGGCAGACATTGCTGCGTCTCCCTGCCCAAACAACGACTGAGAAGCACCTGCGCTAAAATAGGTACCGCCACGGTGCACGGTCTGAATCGCAGTAACCAGCTCACCGGAGGAAACATCCTTCAGCACATAACCCGCAGCCCCGCACTGAATAAGCTTAAGAATATACTCACGGTTTTCATGCATACTGAGGATCAGCACCCGCACATCCGGCTGTTCAGCGCGTAAACGCTCGGTGGCTTCAAAGCCAGTCATCACCGGCATGGAAATATCCATCAGCACTACATCCGGTTTAGTTTCAGCAATCAGCGCCAGCGCCTGCTGTCCGTCATTGGCCGCCCCCACCACTTCAAGTGAATCTTCATTTTCCAGCCGGGCAATAATGCCTTCCTGCACCAGCGGATGATCATCCACCAGTACCACCCTGATTTTACTGTCGCTCATGTCTTATCCTTCCAAGCCCGAATCTATACCAGTGCCAGCCCGGCCCGTACCCGGGTTCCCATCCCCGGCTTACTGCGCACACTGAAGTCACCGCTGAGAATCTCGGTCCGTTCCCGCATATTCATCAGACCTATGCCACAGTCATCACTGCCCTGCGCAGAACAACTGAAGCCTTTGCCATCATCTTTTACTTCAACCCAGATCATGCTGTCTTTCTGCCACACCGTCAGCCATACCTGACGGGCATTCGCATGGCGCTCCACATTGGTCAGCGCCTCCTGGGTTACCCGGTACAGGGTAATCTCTATATCGTCCGTCAGCCGCTGAACCGGCAAGTCCAGGCTAACATCCACGGTAATACCGGTGCGCTCTGCAAAATCATCGGTCATACTGTGCAGCGCTGACTCCAGTCCCAGATCATCCAGCAGAATCGGCCGGAGATCGTGAGAGATCCGCCGCACTTCCTGAATCGCCTGATTCAGCACATCACTGCCCTTTTCCAGCTCCGCAAGTGCCCGCTGTTCCGGCTGCTCAAGCTTATCCCTTGCCAGCTCAATGCGAAACTTTACCGACACCATTAACTGATTGATGCCGTCATGCAGCTCACGGGCAAAGTTACGTCGCTGGCTCACCTGTGACTGCACATAGCTGTGAGCCACTTCCCGCAGCCGGGTATCCGCCAGCTGAGAAGCATGCACATTAATGCCAACCCCCAGCAGGGCAATAATCACCACCGTCCCCGCCAGAATAATCACCACAGTCACAAAGGTATTACGGATATTCGCCGTCACCTTATCCCGGGTAGCCGCCACTTCCTTGGCAATATCATCAATGTACAGACCGGTGCCCAGCATCCAGTTAACCTTAGGAATCTGTACCACATAACTGAGCTTGTCTTCCAGGCCGCCCTTGGAAGGCTTACGCCAGACGTAACGGTAAAAGCCGCCCCCTTCTTCCGCCAGCTTCAGCAAATCCCGGATCACAAAATTGCCGTAGGTATCCCGCAGGTCATACAGGTTCTGCCCCACCAGCTCAGGCTGTATCGGATGCACCAGGTTGCGGCCCTGCATGTCATACACAAAAAAGTAACCGTCATCCCCGTAGGTCAGGCTGTGAAGGATTGCCTTCACCCGGGCTTCAGAGAACTTATCAATGGTGTCGGCGTCCGCCAGAATATGGGAAATGGAGGTCATCGCCAGACCCACATAATGCTGCAGCTCCTGCCGCTTGGAGCGCAGCAGGTTTTCCTCAAAGGTCTGAATTTCCTGTTCCGATAACTTCTTCGCCTGGCTCAGGCTGATAACCGTAATCGCCGCTGTTACCAGTACCAGCGGGATAATGGAAAGCAACAGGATTTTAGTTTTTAAAGACTTGATCACACGTTTCATGGAACGCCTTACATTACCCTTATGGGCAGTTTCCGGTGACAAAACTGCATGTCATTAATGAGCTGCAGTATACCGTAAAATGAAAAAAGCCCGGTGCACTTTACGTACACCGGGCAAATGACAAACCATCAGGTCAGTCCGTAAAACTCAGGGAACAACAGTATGGATATCACCACTGCCACCTGCATCAGGATAAACGGCATCACCCCTTTATAAATATCAACCGTCCGCACCGACGGTGGCGACACCCCTTTAAGATAAAAGAGACTGAAGCCAAACGGCGGCGTCAGGAAGCTCGTCTGCAGGTTCATGGCGATCAGTATCGCGAACCAGACCGGCGCAATGCCCAGCGCATCCGCCACTGGCGCCAGAATCGGCACGATAATAAAGCTGATTTCCACAAAGTCGATAAAGAAGCCCAGAATTAGAATGGCAATCATCGACAGAATCAGGAAGCCTGTAGCACCGCCTGGCAAACCAGTCAGTATTTCCTCAACAATGTAATCACCACCGGTGTAGGTAAACGCCATTGAGAAAGCAGTCGCCCCCAGCAGGATGGCAAATACCATCGCCGTTACCTTCACGGTTTCCAGCGCAGAGTCGTACACCATCTTCCAGCTGAACTGACGGTACAGGGCCGCCAGCACAATGGCCCCCACGCCACCCAGTGCAGACGATTCTGTCGGCGTAGCAATGCCCGCAAAGATCGAACCCAGTACCACCAGAATCAGTGCCAGCGGCGGCACAATCGCCTTCAGCGCTTTACGGTACTGTTCACCCTTACTGGCCACATCTTCATCCAGCGGCAGTGCCGGCGCAGCTTCTGGCTTAACCCAGGTGTAGATCAGGATATACACCACGTATACGCCAATCAGAATCAGGCCCGGCCCTACGGCGGCCTTGAACAGATCCCCCACCGGAATTCCCAGCACGTCACCGAGAATAATCAGAATGATCGATGGCGGAATAATCTGCCCCAGGGTACCGGACGCACAAATAGTGCCGCAGGCCAGCGACTTATCGTATTTGTACTTCAGCATCACCGGCAGGGAAATAAGCCCCATCGCTACTACAGACGCCCCTACCACACCGGTAGAAGCCGCCAGTAACGCGCCAACCAGCACGGTTGAGATCGCCAGACCACCACGGACACCGCCAAACAGCTTACCCATGGACTCCAGCAACTGCTCCGCCAGGCGGGTCTTCTGCAGCACAATGCCCATGAAAATAAACAGCGGAACGGCCATCAGTACCGTATTTTCCATAATGCTCTGAATACGGAACGGCATGAAGGCGAACATTTCAGGTCCTTCAGCAAAGACCCCGAAAATCAGTGCGATCCCCCCAAAGGTGAACGCCACAGGGAAGCCCACTAACAGCATCAGCAGGGCGACAATAAACATGACTATACCAATCATAATAATGCTTCCTTAATGCTGCGGTGGCTGGTATTCGTCCGGCTGGCTGTTGCCCAGCAGAACGTTAAGTGATTTGAGAAACAGGCCAATGCCGCTGATCAGCATGGCAAAAAACGCAAACGGAATAACCGCTTTAATGACCCAGCGATAAGGCAAGCCACCCGGATCTCCGGAGGTCTCACCCAGCTCCCAGGCTTCATAGGCGAAACCGATGCCGTACCAGCCAACCAGTGCACAAAAAGGCACCAGCAGAATCAATGTGCCGAACATATCGATCAGTGCTTTGGTTGCCGGGCTGCGGCGCTCATAAATCAGATCAACCCGTACATGGCCACCGGCCTTCAGGGTATAAGGCACCGCCAGCAGGAATACAGCTGCATACAGATGCCACTCCAGCTCCTGCATACCAATGGAAACATCATTAAACAGATAGCGCATGACGACGTCGTAAAAGACGTTAAACAGCATGGCGACGAAGAGGACTGCAGATACCTTACCCAACAGGTCGGAAAACCCGTTGATGATCTGCTCAAGACGGACTAACAGCATAACTGCTCCTGACTTTCTGACAGCCTGCGGACCGGGTCCGCAGGCCAGTTGAGCTGAAAATGCTTATTGCGCAGCGGCGCTGTCCAGATAGGCCTTATCAGAAATATCAGTCCAGGCACGGGCTTTACCCATGTACTCAGCCTGAGAATCCAGAATCTTCTTCGCCAGCGGATCAGCAGCAGCTTTCTCAGCCAGCAGCTCATCGTTGGCGTTACGCATAGCCGTTACCACATCTTCCGGGAAAGACTTCACTTCGATGTTCGGGAATTCTTTCTTCATGTTTTCCCAGTTTTCTGCAGATGCATGGTAAGACTGGATGTACATATCGTAAGCCGCGGTACGCATAGCCGTTTTCAGAATCTGCTGCAGATCAGCAGGCAGACGCTCAAACTTCTTCTTGTTGATCAGGAACTGCAACTCAGTCGCAGGCTCATGCCAGCCGGTGTAGTAGTAAGGCGCGATCTTGTGGAAACCCATCCGTAAATCCAGAGACGGACCTACCCACTCCAGTGCATCGATGGTGCGGCGCTCCAGTGCGGTATACAGTTCACCGGCAGGAATGTTTGTCGGCTTGGCACCCAGCTTAGCCAGTACCTCACCAGCAAAGCCCGGAATACGCATCTTCAGGCCCTGCAGGTCTTCCAGAGAGTTAATCTCTTTCTGGAACCAGCCGCCCATCTGGTTACCGGTGTTACCGCCCGGGAAAGACATCAGGTTGTACTTACCGTACACCTCATCCATCAGCTCCTGACCGCCGCCATAGTAGAACCAGCCGTACTGTTCAGGTGCCGTCATACCGAAAGGCATGGTGGTGAAATACAGGGTGTTAGGTACCTTGCCCTTCCAGTAATAAGACGCCGAGTGGCCCATGTCATACTGACCGGAACGCACCATATCAAACACGCCGAAAGGTGCCTTGTGCTTGTTCTTGGAATCGATGGTGATCTTCAGACGGCCATCAGACATTTTCTCCGCCAGCGCTGCCATGTTCTTAGTGGCATCGCCGAAAATCGGAAAGTTAGTTGGCCAGGTTTCTGCCAGTTTCAGGCGATATACTTTATCCGCTGCCATTGCCGGGCTTGCCAGCACCGCTGCACAGGTCGCAACCAGTGCCAGCTTTTTAGCTGCTTTAATCTTCAGAGTTTTAAGGTTTAGCATTGTTATTATCATCCTCACAGCAAACCGGTCTCACCTGATTGCCGCTGATCATCAAAGAACAGCTGCATCTGCTTCTTACTGAAAACAGACGCAACCCCCATGACTCAAGTCTGACAAAGCCCGCACAAGCTAAATATTCGCAATACTTCGCAGCCAGCCAACTGAAACTACCCACGAACAACTACGTATACCCACTACGTAGTTTTCTGGTTTTCTGCGTAGTTCTACTTAGAGCGTATATTTACCTCCGCCCCGCCCGGGCAAAAATTTTTTTGTAACTTCTGTGAACTTTGTTCAAAAGCGTCACTCATATTATTCACAATTTAATTGCGCGCAATTAAATTAATGCGAAGTGAACCTGATCCACCCTACGAGCACTATTAAGCAGGTGCCACAAACCGGCACCTGACAGGAAGATCAAATGCAAAAGACATTTATGAAAGGCAGTATTATTTCAACCATGATTCTGGCAGCTGCAACCGTAGCCCCTATGGCTCAGGCCGATGAGGGCTGGTACGGCGAGATCAGTATTCTCAGCACCGATGTTGATGACACATCATTAAACAGCACCGGGCGTAATGTCACCGCGGAATTTGATAAAGACACCGCCTTCAGCATTGCTGGCGGCTACAGCTATGAAGCTAACAGCCTGGGGAATATCCGCATTGAAGCGGAATATCTGGCAACCGATAACGACACCGATAGCGTTAACTTCAATGGCAACAACTTCCCGGCCAATGGCCAGACGGTCGGCGGCAGCCTGGAAACCCGCGCCCTGTTCCTTAACGTCACCCAGGAATTTAACACCCCTTCTGACACCTTCACCCCCTATCTGGGTGTTGGTATCGGCTATGCGGATGTGGACAGCAGCATCAGCTATGGCCCGGTGGCTAACATTGATGACAGTGACAGCGCATTCGCCTACCAGATTCAGGCCGGGCTGGACGTGAAGTTCACAGAACAGCTGACCGGTTTTGCAGAATATCGCTATGTTGCAATCGATGACATCGACCTGGACCGTTTTGGTGGAGGTCCGGGGGGCATTCAGACCACCAGCCAGAATGGCGATCTTGATTTTGACGCTTTCAGTCTGGGCCTGCGTTACAGCTTCTGATCAGACTTTTAAGCAATTCAGCAAACGTCCCCAAAGCGGTCTGGCAGGAAGGCTTTAAGCCGGAAAGCCAGCACCGCTTTTTTTCGTTCAGGGCCGGATAAAGGCGATCAGGCCAGTGCCAGCGTCAGGCTCGCCACCACACACCAGAACACAACCCACAAAGGTGACAGACGCCAGATTACCAGCATTAAAAAGCCAACAATGCCAATTGCCAGATCCGCCGGCTCAGTCACAGCACTGATAAAAATAGGGTCGAACAGCGCGGCCCCCAGCAAGCCTACAACCACTGCATTCACACCGGCGATCCCGCGGGCAGCAGAAGCCCCCTGGGATACTTTCTGCCATAACGGCAGACAACCGGCCAGCAACAGAAAGCCCGGCAGGAAAATACTCAGCACCGCCAACAAGGCACCGCTGATGCCGCCCATGCCGTCAGGCAGCACACTCCCCAGATAGGCCGCAAATGAAAACATCGGGCCAGGCAATGCCTGCGCGGCACCGTAACCGGCGAGGAAATCCTCGGCACTGACCCAGCCCGGGGCAACCACCGCATCCTCCAGCATCGGCAGTACAACATGCCCGCCGCCAAATACCAGCGCGCCCGCCTGATAGAAGCCCTGCATGGCAGCAACAATCCCTTCACCACCGCTCATCAACGGTAAACCAACAAACAACAGGGCAAACACTGCCAGGCAGGCAATACCAAACCGGCTGCCATACGGCACCTGCAGAGCCGCTGCCGGCTCAGGCTTAACCTCGCGGCACAGCCAGATACCTGCAACTGCGCCCAGTAAAACCAGTAACAGCTGCACCCAGGCCGTACCGACTATCAGCACCACCGCGGCGGCCAGCAACGCCATACCCGCCCGGGTATTATCCGGACACAGCTGACGTGACATCCCAAGCACGCCCTGCGCAACCACCGCCAGCGCGACAATCTTCAGCCCGTGAATTACCGCCGCACCTGTCTCGCCGGAAAAATACGGCAAACAGAGGGCGAATAACATCATCAGCACCACAGAGGGTGCAGTAAAGGCCAGGAAAGCCGCAAAGGCACCGCGCCAACCGGCCCGCATTAACCCCAGGCTAAAGCCCATCTGACTGCTCGCCGGCCCCGGCAAAAACTGACAAATCGCCAGCAACTGAGCAAACTGGCTGTCCGACAACCAGCGCTGCTTCTCAACCAACTCGGTACGAAAATAGCCGATATGGGCTACCGGCCCACCAAAAGACGTAAAACCCAGTTTCAGAAAGGTCAGGAATACCTGCCAAGCTGAGCCTGAAGACTTGCCTGCAGCGTCCGTACCGGACATGGAATGGGGAGATTGCATACTAAAACCTGTAAAACTTTAACCTGAAAGAATACCTGTAGAGCGAATACCTTCAACGCTCAGAAAAATACTGTAAAAACAGCTACCAACAAAAGCGGCAATACTACGGGGGAAAGATGACAGAGACATGTCAGCAAACTGTTTATTGCTGTCATTTTGCCGCCATCAGCCGTGCCGGCGGCAATCATACCGATGAAAATGTGAAAAAAATGTCTGCTAGCGACTGACAATTTCCCTGACCACCTCAACCTCCAGCCGCTTGGCCAGCCGTACCAGATTCGCCCGGTCCGTTTTCAGCTCCCGGGCGGCAGCCGCCCAGTTACCGTCATTCGCCTGTAAAGCTGTGACAATGAGCTGCTTCTGGAACGCTTCCGTCGCCGCTTTCAGCCCGGCACCGGTATCCGGCAGCCTGACCGTTGAATCATCGCGGACAGAATCGTCTTCGGCCAGTTCCGCCGCAAGCTCTGTAACAGGCTCTGTCACGGCCGGCACCAGCAGACCCAGATGTTCAGCCCGCACCTGAACAATGGTCGCCGAAGTGCCTGCTCGGGCCGTCAGCGCCGCCCGGCTGATCACATGCTCAAGCTCCCGGACATTCCCCGGCCAGCTGTAGGCATCCAGCCTCTGCACAGCATCTTCCGCCAGTAACAGCTGACGCATCCCCAGCTTGCGCCGGGTTGCCTCACAGAAATAGCCGGCCAGCAACGCCACATCCCCCTGCCGGTCGCGCAACGGCGGCACCTTCACCGGGTAGACGTTCAGCCGGTGATACAGATCCGCCCGGAAGCGCTGTTCAGCCACCTCTTCCTCCAGCACCCGGTTCGTCGCGGCCAGCACCCGAACATCCACATGGGCAACACTGTCCTGCCCCACTGGCTGAATCTCCTGACTTTGCAACGCCCGCAACAACTTGCTCTGGGCTGCCAGCGGCAACTCGCCGATTTCATCAAGAAACAGCGTGCCGCCGTCCGCCAGACTGAATTTACCCACCCGGTTACGGTCCGCGCCGGTAAACGCCCCTTTTACGTGACCAAACAATTCACTTTCGACCAGGTTTTCCGGAATGGCCGCGCAGTTCACATACACCAGCGGCCCCTGACTTCGATTAGACCGGCTGTGCAGGGTGCGGGCAATCAGCTCTTTACCCACCCCGGTTTCACCTTCAATGAGGATGGCATAATCTGATGGGGCCACCAGTGAAATCTCCCGCTGCAGCTTTTGCATCACAGGGCTGTCACCGATCAGCTCGCCGCCATCTTTATTCAGCGCTTCCTGAGTCAGCTCTGCCACCACACTCTCCACATGCTGGGAATGATGCTCCAGCCGCTCAAGCAATACCGCCGTCTTAAGTGTGGCGGCGGACATCGCCGCGATCAATTCAAGCGAGCGGCCGGGGATATCGTCAAAAGCCCCCGGCAGCATACTGTCCATGGTCAGTACGCCGATGATCCGGTCATCCGCCAGCAGCGGCAGCCCCATGCACGCATGTATCGGCAGGTCACCCTCATGCTCAGGCAGCATACCGTCGTAAGGATCAGGCAAATCACAGTCAGCAGAGAATCTCACCGGCACAGTAGAACTGTAGATGGTATCCAGCCGGGGATGTTCTGCCAGCACAAAGCGCCGCCCCAGAATCTCCCGGTGTAACCCTTTCTGCGCCAGTGGTTTAAGTACCCCACCCTGTAACCGGAGCAGCACTACCGCGTCGCACTGAATATGGCTGCGCACGGTATTCAGCAAGCGCTCAAAACGGTCGCTGGCGGTGACACTGTTCGCCATATCAACGGCCAGCTGTAACAACGCACTGTGTGATAGCGGACTCATAAAAACCCTCAATTCAGAGATCAGAATCACTGCCGTCTTAACCATTTTCTGAGGCAGTTTTAATACGTAGTGAAGTATAAACGGATATAAATCAAAAACACACCAACAAGTCAAAAAGACTCTTTTATTTGGAAGTCAAATTGACACCTCTAAATATAATTAACACTAATAAACACACATAAGATACTGATTTTAAATAATCTCCAAATACTGGCACGAATACTGTAATTACTCAGACATAAAGCATCGGCACAGGTGTAAAACAGTCTATGCAATGTAAGCCAGTGTTTCTGACACGGCTGAATAGGGAAGTAACTATTATGTCAAAACACACTACAAAACCGTTCGAAGCCCCTTCCTCTGCCATACCGGCAGCTGCACTTGCAGGCCTGGAATTACAGCGCGCCAACACACTGATCAGCGCCGGTAACAGTTTGCTTTTCTGCTCGGTCTTTATGTTGTTAGCCACCATTTTCATTGCCTATATTATTCCTGAAAAGGTGACATTACAGATCCAGATTCTCAGCCACATCGGCATGCTGATTTTCGCCACCGGCCTGAAGTTCGGCTACATCCTGCGACTGACTGGCCAGCACCGGATCCGCAAGATTCATATGCATACAGAAGCAACCGCAAACCAGCGTAAAAAAGAAAACCAATACGGCCTGTGCAACGCATAACGCGCCAGCAGAGCCGACCTATAACAAGCAATACCTAAGAAGGAAATTCTATGCTATCCCAGCAACACATCGACACCGTTAAAAGCACTATCCCCCTGCTGGAGAGTGTTGGCAGTCAGATTACCGATCATTTTTATGTACGGATGTTTACGCATAACCCAGAGCTGAAAGACATCTTTAACATGAGCCACCAGCACAGCGGTGGTCAGTCAGTGGCGCTGTTCAACGCACTGGCCGCCTATGCCACCCATATTGATAATCTGCCGGTATTAACGGCCGCTGTCGAACGCATTGCCCAGAAACATACCAGCTTCAATATTCGGCCGGAGCACTATGACATTGTCGGCCACCACCTGATCGAAACCCTGCGTGAACTGGCTGCGGATGCCTTCACACCGGAAATCGAAGAAGCCTGGGTCGCCGCCTATGGCCTGCTGGCCTCTGTATTCATTGGCCGTGAAAGCGAACTGTACACTGAGCGTGCAGCAGCAGACGGCGGCTGGAGCGGCCCCCGCCGTTTCCGCCTGATCGAAAAACGCATTGAATCAGAACTGGTTAAAAGCCTGGTATTTGAACCGGTCGATGGCCAGCCGGTCATCGGTTATCAGCCAGGACAGTACCTGGGCGTGAAAGTAAAACCGACCACCAGCGAGCATATTGAAATCCGCCAGTACTCCCTGTCAGACACCCCCAACGGTGAAACCTACCGGATCTCCGTCAAACGTGAAGCCATGGGGGTACCCGGTCAGGTGTCTAACTACCTGCACGACGGCCTGCGGCTGAATCAGGAAGTGGAACTGCTGGCACCGGCCGGTGACTTCCTGTTTACCGACCGTCAGCGCCCGGTCGTAGCGATTTCAGCCGGTGTCGGCCTGACACCCATGATCAGCATTCTGGAGACCCTGGCCAAACAGGGCTACAGCCAGCCGATTCATTACCTGCACGCCTGTGAAAACGTTGAGCAACACTCTTTCCGTAAACGGGTAAACCAGCTTGCAGAGGTACTGCCGCTGACCGCGCACACCTGGTACAACCAGGATCACAGCGACGCAGCAAACACCCATCACGGCCTGATGGACCTGAGCCTGATCAAAGAAGAGTTGCCGCTAAACGATGGCGACTTCTACCTGTGTGGTCCAACGCCTTTCATGCGCTTTATCAAGCAGCAGTTGCTCAACCTGGGCGCTGCTGAAGACCAGATCCACTACGAAGTATTCGGCCCCCATCAGGACTTCTGATAACCGCTGAATCACAAAACGCCGCAGCCAGTGCTGCGGCGTTTTCCATTCCCCTAAAGATGAACCACCTCCTAAACCACAATGATATGGTCAAAAGCAAAACCGCCGATCACCGCCATACTGAAAATCACCGCCAGAAACGCGGCCAGTAATGGCCAGTAAAATAACCGCCGCAACAAAATAACTTCCGGCAGGCTGGCACCGCCACTGCCAATCACCAGTGCGATAATCGCCCCCATGCTCACACCTTTGGCCAGAAAAGAGCCCACCAGTGGCATGATCGCTGTGACCCGCATATACAGCGGAATGCCAATCAGTGCCGCCACCGGCACCGCTGCCGGGTTATCTGCACTGGCCACTTCTGCAAAGAAGTCCGCCGGTACAAAGCCGTGTACAAACGCACCAATCAGCATGGCGATGACCATATACGGAAACATGCTCTTAAACAGGCTCCAACTGTCTGCCCATGCCTTCTGCCAGACAGATACCGGTGCCGGCGTACTGCAGCCGCCACCGTCAGATGAACAGCTGCTGCCGGATGACTTGGAACCACAGCCAGACGGTTGTGATTCCAGCATCTCAGCCTTAATAAAGCGATCAAAACGGAAAAGCTGTAGCAGATACCCAGCCAGCAGCGATGCTGTCAGCGCCAGCCCCGCGTACCAGAGGGTAACTTTCAGCCCGAGTACCGGAATGAACAACGCAATCACAATCGGGTTGAGCAACGGTGAGGTAAAGAGAAAGGTCATTGTCGGCCCAAATCCCGCCCGGGCTTTCAACAACCCAACCAGCATAGGGATGGTCGAGCAGCTGCAAAACGGCGTCACCGCCCCCAGCCCCGCCGCTGTGAGGTAGCCCCTGCCACTGCGGGCGCCTAGTAACCGCTGTATTTTTTCTGCAGGCAGTTTCTGATTAATCAGCCCTACTACAAAGCTGATCGCCAGAAACAGAACAGTCAGCTCAGTAAACAACTGCAGAAACATCAGGCTGCTTTCTGCAAGCATTGCCTGCATGTCTGGTGTCAGAAAGCGATCGGCAGACATATCAGTATCCTCTACTTTAATTTTACAATTCAATAAATATCAAAATATATAGCTAAAAAAATGCAGCCGGCGATGGCTGCGTTATGTCGCGCTTAACAGTCTGCTAACGGCAATGGCTTACTCAGATACATTCAGGGTACAGCACTCTGACTCCAGGAATCCGGTCAGCTCCCGCAGCGCATCCATCTGTGGCACACAGTACAACGTGCGCCCTTCCCGTCGCTGGGTCAGTAGCCCTACGCCTTTGAGCCGGTTGATGTGATGAGACAGAGTCGGCCCGGCGACATCCAGATGCTTCTGAATATCCCCAACCGGCAAACCATCACGGCCAGCTCTTACCAACAATCTGAATACCGCCAGACGGGTGGTATGGCCTAATTCCGCAAGCCGCTGTGCGGCCAGTTCATGTTCCATTGTCATTCCATACGCGTTGTATTGCTGAGCTGAACCGACTTCTGTGAGCCAGCAACCAACCACAGCAACTGTTCAGCTGTGGCAAGAATAGTTCAGCAGAAACCATATTTCAATATTTATTGAAATATAATATTAGTAATTTTTAATTTTAAAGCCAGACAAGCCCCGTATAGGGCTCCTTCTCCAGCGCTTCCAGACGTGAGCGAAGATTACCACAGTGGATCTCAAGTTTATGCCCGTCCGGGTCAAGCACATACAGGGAATCCCCTTCACTCTGATTGGTTTTCCAGCAGGTCACACCGGCATTCTGTAAACACTGTGTAATCCGGGGAAAGTCTGCTTCACTGGCATCAAAGGCAATATGGCTATAATCCTGCCTTACATCAGGCTCATCCAGTGACAGGCACAGCCACAGTTCCCCCACGGAAAGATACGCGCCCCGGTCCCACTTCACATGGCCGGTAAAACCCAGCAGATCAACATAGAAAGCCAGGGATACATCCACATCCCTGACCGCCAGCGTTATATGGTTCAACCCTTTTAACATGCTGCCTCCTGATCCGTCTGCTATTCAGTCTGCTATTTATTCAGTCTCCGCCGCCACCATCACCGCCAGAATCGCTGTAATCTGTACGGCTGGCTTCAATACTGCCACCTGTATCGTGCCTATTATCTCTTCTACGGTCAGCGCTGCTACTCTCACGGGCGGTATAGCGTACCGGCTTCTCAGAGCCAGGCCTTAACAGCAAATGTCTGAGCAATAAAAACACCAGCAGTGCAATAATAGCGGCGATTAAGTAATCCATTTGAGACTCCCTGAACATCTGTTCAGTTGCTTCCGTTCATCCAGACCTGAAACTCTGGTTCCTGCCAAAAGCATACCCGCAAACTTTGTGCTGACAAGTATGTATTTTTACTTCAGTATTGTCGGTTTCTCAATTGGCCCCACGGATGAACCAAGTGTCAGATTCACGTAATACCGCTTTATCGTCTCCTTACCTGCTGCTGACACTGGCCCCGCTGTTCTGGGGCGGTAATGCGGTGGTAGGTAAACTGGCCGCTACTGAGTGGAACGCCATTGAATTTACTTTCCTGCGTTGGGTATTTGCGGTCGCCCTGATCGGCTTTATTGCCCGTAGCCATCTGAAAAAAGACTGGCCAGTCATCCGGGAGAACTGGTGGAAACTGTGCCTGATGGGCGGTTTCGGCTTTGTCGGCTTTAACCTTTGTTTGTATGGTGCCCTGCACTACACCAGTGCCATTAATGTCTCCATCGAGCAGGCAGCGATTCCGGTCTTCATCATGGTGCTGAACCGTATTTTATTCAGCCAGCAGGTATTTGGCCTGCAGATTCTCGGCGTGGTAATTGCCACCATCGGTGTTGTGATCACCGTCACCCAGGGCAACCCGGCCATCTTGCTCAATGAGGGCCTGAACCGGGGTGATGCCATCATGATCATCGCCATCGTCTTTTACTCTGTGTACAGCGTCAGCCTGCGCTGGCGGCCACAAATTCACGACCTGAGCTTTATATTCTCTCTTGCGGTAGTCTCGCTGGCTGTGCTGATGCCACTGATTGCCTGGAATACCCAGAGCCGGGGCTTACCGGAAATCACCGCAGATAACTTTCTGCTGATTATTTATGTGGCTATTTTCCCGTCCTTCCTGGCGCAGCTGTTTTATGCCAAAGGGGTGGCGCGCATTGGCGCTAACCGGGGTGGGATTTTCATTAATCTGGTGCCGATCTTCGGTGCTCTGATGGCAGTGGTAGTGCTGGGTGAAGCCTTTAAGATCTATCACATGATAGGACTGGTCATGGTGCTGGCCGGGATCGGCCTGGCAGAATGGGTCGTGCGTCAGCACAATAAAAAACAGGAGCTCAGCTAAGAGCTGGGCCCCCTGTTATTATTTGCCGGGATCAAGCCGCGACCGGCTTTTCCCTGAAGAAATAAAACTGCATGATCACCGCCGCTTTGGTCAGCGCACTCACGGTGCCGGTCATGATCAGCGGCCAGCCATCAGCAAAACCGATTACCAGGCCAAAGGCGATATTAGACACATCTTTCAGCGCAAAAATCACATTCATCGACAGTGACAATGCACCGACAGACTGTTCCTGCCGGATCTTACGGATCTGCTGAATCCCGCCCTGCAGCATAATCAGCGTCGCACCCACCGCCAGGAAGATAGAGGCCGAACGGCCGATAAACAGCATATCCTCTCGGACACCGATACACAGCACAGCAACCGCCATTAACAGCACACCGGATAAAAACGGCAAACGCTGTGAGAGCGGTTTACGGTCGCGGAAGATCTCAAACAGCACCACCAGGGTCATGGACGCCGCCAGTAAGCGGGTCACAAACAGATAGTAATCAATCTCCTGCAGCATGATGGAATACAGGAAGAACGCATAGAAAGCGATAAAGCTTGAAAAGAAACTGTTCACCGACAGAGAACGGGTCGCGTAACCCGCTTCCCCTGCCTGAACCTCTTTTTTACGGCTGTTAATACGGCGGTACTGTTTAACCAACCCGAACAGACAACCAAGAAACATCAGCGAACTGAGCATGCCGACGGCATTGTATAAAAAATCGTGAGTGATCATTGTTAACCTTAAGCAGATACGGCCGGGCCGTGAAGGCGCGGGAGTATAGCAAAAGGTGAATCCCAACGCTTACTGAATACGACAAAACAGCTTAATAATTGCGCAAATTCCCAGCGAATTCTGTTTCGGCCACTCAGGCGTTAAGCATGGGTAACAATAAGCTCAGGGTAATGGGTAAGGTCACGAAGGCAATCAGGGTCTGAACGGTAATGATCGACGCCATCGCGGGGGCATTTCCGCCAAGCTGCCGGGCCAGTACATACGCTGAGGGTGCTGTAGGAACCGCCATAAAAATCACCACGATGATCACCGTCAGCCCTTCAAGGCCCAGCCACTGGCCAATCAGCAACGCCGCCACCGGTTTAAACAGAAACTGCATCACCGAGGTAAAAGCGATCATTTCAATGCTGCTACCAATGTTGCCCAGCCGTAACGCCGCCCCCACCGCCAGCAACGCCATGGGCAGTGCGGTTTTACCCAGCATCAGCAACAGATTGTCCAGCGAGGTTGTCAGACCGATACCGGTGAGGTTCAGGGTCAGACCAATCAGGCAACCGATAATCAGCGGATTAGTAATTAACTGATACGGCAACTGCAGCCAGTTCCCCTGACGACGGTTCGCCACCGAGAAAACAGACACACTAAGAATGTTCACGGATATGACGATTACCACTGTTGCCAGCGCACCGACCATCAGCCCCTGAGCGCCAAACAGGTTATCCGCCAGTGCCAGCGCCACAAAACTGTTAAACCGGACTCCCCCCTGAAACACCGAAGTGAAAGACGGCATATCCACCGGCCGGATCAGGCTCTGCCACAACACGATCACCGCGCTACACAGCAACAGCGCCATCACCAGGGTGGCAAACACTTCAAACCAGGCCAGATCCTGCAGGGATTTATTCGCCAGTGACACCACCAGCAACGAAGGCGCGAACAGATAGTAAGTCAGCTTTTCAATGCCCGCCCAGACACTTTCACCCACATTAAAATGGTGGCGGGCCAAAAAACCGATGAACACGGTCAGAGTAACGGGAATAAGGGCTTCGATGGCAAGAGGCATGGCAGGCTCCGACTAAACACATAGCAGAAGAAGTAATTTCCGCCTAGCTTACGCCTGCTTAACAAATAATAAAAATTATACTTTTTAGCTTAATTGTTAAAATTATTTTATGAATTAACTCAAACGTCTGAGCTTTCAATAAAGGCTTCGGTGAATTCATCGATCAACACTTGAATCAGCCCCTGCCGGGCATGATCACGGCGCTGATAAATGCCGATATTCCGATAGATGACCGGATCACCGAAAGGCACCAGCCGGAATTCACTGCTCAGTTGCTCACTGCGGTATTTACCCAGCGCCATCACCGTGACACCGAGATTCTGCTTAACCATGTTCAGCGCCCCCTGCAACGAATCCAGCTCCATCATTTCGTTGGTCTGAACTTGGCGGCGGCGCAACTCATTGTCGATCATGCTGCCCGCCCAGGCTCTCGGATCGAGCCGGACAAACGGATACTGACTCAGGATCTCACTGTCTGACAGCGCGGGCACATCTTTATGGCCAACCACGTAAAACGGCTCCGACTCCAGCGTCTGCCAGCAAAACTCCGGACGTATTGCCTGTTGCGGCTCGGTGATGAGCACGGCATCCAGTTCGCCGTTTTCCACCCGGGCTGCCAGATCAATAGACATGCCCCGCAGAATCTTAATTTTCAGATGGGGAAAGCGCTCCCGCAGCCGCGCCAGGACCAAACCCAGCCCGCCGGTCTGGATACTGAATACCGCCCCCAGTAACAGCTCGCCCCGGTACTGGCTTTCACTGCCAATGCCCTCGCCTAACTGATCGTACAGCCCGAGGATTTTTTCCGCCCGTTCCAGCACCTTGCGACCGTCAGGATTCAGCACCTGATTACGGCCAATACGATCAAACAGCCGCGCCCCCAGTTCGTCTTCCAACTGGCGAACCTGAATACTGACCGCCGCCTGGGTCAGGCCCAGCTTCTCTCCGGCAGCGGCAAAACTGCCCTGCTGGGCGATGGCTGTCAGTGTGCGCAGTGTTTTCAGTGACATGTTTTACCTGCCTGTTAGTCTTTAGCCGGCCCGTCTATCCGGGGAGACCAGTCTTCCACTTCGGCTTTTTCCAGACGTTTTTTCAGCAGCTTCTCCCACGACTCAACCAGTGGCAGCTGCAGCGCTTCCCGTAACTGTGGAGCATCGAGCACACCGTCATAGATCAGCCCCATAAACCGGGCCAATGACCATTGTGGCCACGGCCGCGAAACCAGCACGATATCATCACCCGCCTGCAAGGTGCCCGGCTCCAGTACCCGGAAATACCAGCCGGTACGCCGTGTATCCTGCACCTGCTTCGCCATGGTTTTGCAGTCAAACCTGTCATTCAGTTTCCAGCACGGCTGACGCCCCTGAGACACTTCGAACAGTACCGAGCCGATTCTGTACTGATCTCCCATACACACGGTTTCTTCCGTCAGGCCACGGCTACTGAGGTTTTCACCAAAGGCACCTGCCTCTTCTAGCACCGCACGATATCCAAGCGCTTCCTGCCAATCGCTGTAATGCTCCCGCGGGTAAATATGCACCGCTTTGTGAGGCCCACCATGCACCCGTAAATCTGCCTGTTCATCGCCAGCAAGCCCAAGCTCCATCACTTCAACCGCACCGGTCACCGGGATTTTGTGAATGGCGCTGGATTTGCCCGGCCGGCTGTAAGGGGCAGCCTTACCGGTTAATACGACTTCAACTTTCCCTGGTACTGTATGGTTCATAACTGACTTCCTTCTACATACGAATATCTGGCAGTGAATGGCCAGAGGCTTATCCTATTACTTCGCATCGCGAATCGCTATCGCCTGTATCTTAACTTTTGCCCGGAAAGGCAGGCTTTTGGCTCACGGGCAGTCTGCGATAAATCATCGCAAAACATCGCAAAACAACTCTCCAGCAGTAGCCAGCCTCTGTGGAAGCAAACAAAATAAACGGCATCTTTAATAGATATTTCGGAACTTCTCAGCCATCAGTCCCAGTTTTCTCATGACATTGGCATCTTTTGCCTGAGCATGGGCGTCCGGTGACAGGATAGCCATCAGTAAAAAGCAATCGTCATGTAAAGCGCCCGGGCAATACACCAGATGTTTGTCACTGGTTCGGTAGAACTGGATGGTATGTACGGCCCACTGACAGGATTTATCCAACAGGTGTATATGCTGAACCTGTTCGGCTTGAATCAGCGGTGGTGTATGCGGATGGTCGTATGCTGCGTCTCTGCCAAACGTATCAGGCAGCTCGCCAGTCATTTTATAGCGTCTGAAGTCATTGGTTAACGCGTTTTGCTCTTGTTCCGTGAGCTGTGCCTGAAGCACTCTTCCTTTGAATATACGCATTATTCAGTGAATTCACCCAATTCATCATCTGAGACAGTTTCCAATACTTCCCTGCCTGTCGCTGCAATCGCTTCAAGCCGGGCAGCGCTTGGACGAAAGCTGGCTCTGAACTCTGCCGGTACCTGTTGTGCCTCAACCGCTTTAATCAGCATTTCAAATGTTTCAGCACTGACCATGTAACCGGCAGTCTTATTGTTCGACAACACCGCTACTGGCTGCTCAGTGAAATATTTAGAAGGATTCTTACGCACTTCAGTAATACTGACAGTTTGCTCAGCGTAGATTGCCTGAGTACTCATTTGCTTTCTCCGTAAATCCCGCGCACATAATTTTATGCACAGTAATGTACATAATTATGTACTCATAAACGGAATACTACAAACTGTCGTTAATCATCAGGTGACCACAAAACGCCCAAATATATCAGCGAGACAACCAGACAGCGCAGGGTCAGCTTAAAACAATAGAGAGTTAAGTTGTTTAGAAGAACCGCCACGGCTTCCGGGATCAGTCTGATCCCCCTAACCACACCTGATTTTAATTACTAAACGGCTCTTAGTTACTAAAAGGTAAGGCCAATCCAATCCCCGCGAACATGCCGCCGCAGCAGCGGTTGAAGATCTTGCCGGAACGCTCCAGCACTGGCCGCAGCTGGAACGCTGCCCGGGCAAGGGTGAACTCTATAATTACTTCAATCATGCCGATGGTCAGGGCCATCACCACAAACTGGGTGAGCAGTGAGCGTTCAGGGTCGATGAACTGCGGAAAGAACGCCGCAAAAAACAGAATAACCTTAGGATTAGAAACCGACGTCGTGAACCCAGCACGGAACAGCGCCAGATTACTCCGCCGCTTTGGTTCTGCAGGCTGATTCATGGACATCACCGGGCTGCGCCACACCTGAATGCCCAGATAGATCAGGTAAGCAGCCCCAAGCCACTTCATAATCAGCAGAATACTGCCGCTGGTTTGCAACAACGCACCGATACCCAGCAGAGACAGTGCCACAATCAGCATGAACCCCGTACAGCTGCCGGCAATAGTCAGGCAGGTACGGCGGTGCCCGTAAAGTGCGCCATGGGTCAGCGCCAGCAGGCTGTTCGGGCCGGGGGTCAGGGTAAGGCCGGCAACCGCCAGTAAATAGATCAGCCAGGTATCAAGTGCCATCAGAAAATCTCCGAAAATCAGACAGCCAATGTACGTCAGGAATTAGGGAAAATAAACCTTTTATCCGGCAGGCCTGAATGCCCGCATCCATGCGGTTAGATGTTGCAGTAATTTATGCGGGCCGGCTGAGAGATGCCGTCCCAGACGGGTAATCATGTGGGCTTCGCCGCTGGCCAGCAGACTGTGATCCACCGGGATGGCCACCAACTGCTGATCAGCAATCTCCGCCGCAACCACAAACTCCGGCAACAGGGTAATGCCCATATCAGCCCGGACAAAATGCTTAAGCACAGCGATGGAATTACTCGTCATTACCGGTGTAAAGCGGAACTGCTCCCGGAACTCCACCATAGCCAGTAACTGACGAACACCGAAATGACTTTCCGGTAACGCCACCGGATATTCCAGCAACTGCGCCAGACTAACAGCCCCCTGCCCGGCCAGAGCCACCAGTTCATGTTCGGGATGCACGATGACACAGGTAGGCTGACGACTGATCGCCTGGGAACGGATACCGGGATGATTACCCGGCTGGAACAGCAACCCGATATGGGCTTCGTCACTTTCCACCATGCGCACTACCTCATTACTGCCGGCAGTGGTGATGCCCACGGTAATCTGCGGATAATGGCGATGAAACTCCGGCAACGGGCCAGCCATTAAGTCACCGACAAAGCCTTCGCCAACCGCTAACTGAATATGCCCCCGCTGCAACCCCTTAAGGGCCTGCAGCTTGGCCACACAGTCTTCTTCATTGGCCAGGCTTTCACGGTAGTAACGTAACACCAGCTCACCGGCTTCCGTCACGGTAACGCCTTTACGGTGCCGTTCGATGAGGGTCATAGCCAGTTCGTCTTCAAGTAAGGCGATTTGCCGGCTCACCGCCGAGGGTGCGACATTCAGCTTATCTGCCGCCGCCCTGACTGTGCCCAGGGTAACCGCCTCATAGAGATAGGCTACCCGTTTTTCGTTAATCGCCTTCATGCTGAATGACTACCCGGCTAACCCGGTTCAGGCCAGCTGAGCCCGGGCCAGCTCAACCCAGTAGTTCGCACCCCGTGGCAGGATGTCATCGTTAAAGTCGTAATACGGGTTATGCAGGCCCTTACCGCCTTCACTGGAGCCGTTACCTACCCAGACATACGCGCCCGGGCGTTCCTGCAGCATAAAGGCAAAATCCTCAGCCCCCATACTCGGGTCCGGGGTCAGGTTTACTTTCTCTTCCCCTACCAACCCTTTAGCAACGTTTGCACAGATATCCGCATGCTCCGGATCATTCACCGTACTCGGATACACCCGGCGGTAATCCAGCGCACCTGTAGCACCGTAGGCCTGACAGATACTTTCCACCAGGCGGCGCATGCGGGATTCAATCAGATCCTGAGTCTCTTTAGAAAATGCCCGGCAGGTACCGGAAAGGGTCGCGCTGTCCGGCACCACGTTATAAGCTTCACCACCTTTCATCCGGGTGATACTGATTACCCCGGACTGCAGCGGGTTCATGGTCCGGCTGACCACGCTCTGCAGGCTGGTAATCAGCTGACCGGCAATCGCCACCGGGTCTACCCCAAGATGCGGCATACCGCCGTGGCAGCCCTTACCGGTAATGGTGATATCGAATACATCCATAGAGGCCATCACCGGCCCGGAATGTACGGCAAACTCGCCGCTTTCCAGCCCCGGCCAGTTATGCATGCCATAAACGGCCTTCACCGGGAAACGTTCAAACAGCCCCTGCTCACACATGGCCCGGGCACCGGCTTCGCCTTCTTCGGCGGGCTGGAAAATAAACACCACGGTACCGGCAAAATCCCGGTGTTCCGCCAGGTGCTTTGCCGCCCCCAGCAGCATGCAGGTATGGCCATCATGGCCGCAGCCGTGCATCTTGCCCGGATTCACCGAACAGTGATCAAAGGTATTCAGCTCCTGCAGATTCAGGGCATCCATATCCGCTCGCAGGGCAATGGCATCTTCCCCCGGCAGATTGCCTTTAAGGGTGGCCACCACACCGGTAGTTGCAATGCCGGTATGCACTTCCAGTCCAAACTCCGTTAACAGGCTGGCCACAATTTTCGCGGTACGGTGTTCTTCAAACGCAGTTTCCGGATGGCGGTGTAAATCCCGCCGCCAGTCACGCATTTGCTGATGTAATTGGCCTTCCTGTTCAATCAGTGACATCTGTCTTCTCCTGTGGGCTGCGGTTGTTCAACCGCAGTCCGGATAAATCTCAATAATGGTGTTACCGGCATAGTGTGCCGGAATGCGCAGGCCGCCATCGTCGGTGCGGATATACTCAACGCCTCCGGCATCAAGATGGTCGCTCGCCTGCTGCAGTGATGCTGTACTTACCCGAATGGCCACGCCGCCAGGCAGCTGATCATCGCTGACGGGTACGTCCACACCACGGAAGCGAATCGCCGCCTGCTCGGGTGTCAGCACTTCGAATATGCCCCGGTCCGTCTGAACCTTCAGATAACCGTCTTCCTGGCTCACCGCCTGCGAGCCGTAAATGCCGCTGAAACGGGCCGCCAGAGACGCCGACTCCCGGGCTACGTAACTGACACAGGTAATGCCATTCGCGCCGTTCGGGTGGGTCATCCAGTCCTCTACCCATACCAGATGGGGTTTATGCTGATGGCAGAAAAAATGTGACACCGACGGGGCATCGGAGTTTATCAGCATCACCAGCGAAACCACAGCTTCTTCTTCACTGCCATCCGGCCGGTGAGCCACCCGACGGAAATCCACAATGCCCATATTCTCCACCCCACGGGCTTCCATCAGGGCATGATCCGCCCGGGCATCTTTACTGTGCAGCGCTACCAGTGAAATGCCTTCTTTGCGCTCAATGGAGTTACTGATAAAGCGGCCAAAGGCAAAACCCTTCTCGTTGGTCAGGTCCAGCTTACTGTGATCATAGATGCTGATCACCTCAATGAAGTTTTCCGGGAACATCAACAAATGGTTGTCAGTCCCCCACGGATGATGGTGCCGGGGGTTAATAAAAAAACCTAACCGGGCAAAATCTTCACAGGCCTTATCCATATCACGCACCGCCACCAGCGGATGGTCGATTCCCAGATGATTCTCAGCATTTTTATTATTCATTGTTTCAGTCTCTGTTGTTCAGCACCCGGCCTTTTGGCCCAACTACGGTTGTGCCGGCAGGAATGTCATTAATCACAACTGCGCCGCCGGCCACTTTGGCACCGGCCCCAATTTCAATATTGCCGAAGATCACCGCCCCGGAACCGACAAAGCTGCCCTCGCGCAATTTCGGATGGCGGTCGCCACTGCCCTTACCGGTGCCACCCAGGGTGACATTCTGGAACAGGGTAACGTTGTCTTCGATCACAGCGGTTTCACCCACCACCACGCCCACGGCATGATCAATGAAAATGCCGCTGCCTACCTTCGCACCGGGATGAATGTCCACCCCGAACAGGGAAACCACCCTTCCCTGAATATAGCTGGCCATCGCCCGCTGACCACTGTGCCAGCAATGATGCGCAATACGGTGGCACTGCAACGCCTGATAACTGGCAAAGTGTAACAGCGGCGTGTAATGGTCTTTGATACTGGCGTTGCTCTGCAGCTGGCACAGCAGATCCCGCATAGCTGCGGCTTCAATTGCCGGATCAAGGGCCATTTGTGCTGCTAAATACTTACGCCACTGCTTGAGTTGTTCTGCCTGCTCAGCAGCCCCACCGGCATCACGGTCCAGCAGCTTTTCGGCCAGCACAAACGCCAGTGCCCCGGCAAAACCATCGTGCTGAATAATGTTGCGGCGGTAAAAGTCTGCCAGCATCGGAAAGGCACGGGCTGCTGCTTCAGCTTCCGCCACCACTGTTGGCCACAGGGTTGCCAGATCTATCTCGCGTTTATAATCGGTCATAAGATATACCTCTTCTTCACGCCTGCCCGGCCTGCTCAGGTTTTACATCTGAACAGGCCGGCACTGCGCTTTCGCGATTATTCGATGGAATAGCCAAACTGAATGGCTGCATCCTTCGCGGTTTCTACCCAGACACTCTTAGTCTGGGTGTATTCCAGCAAGCCTTCATAGCCGCTTGAACGGCCGTAACCACTCTCACCGAAACCACCGAACGGCGACATCACGTTGATAGCCTTATAGCTGTTCACCCAGAAGGTACCGGCGTTCACGGCTGCGGCCATGCGATGGGCACGACCGACATCCGCCGTCCAGACCGCACCGGCCAGGCCAAAGCGGCTATCGTTGGCAATCGCGATGGCATCTTCTTCATCGTCAAACGGAATCACTGAAACCACCGGGCCAAAGATTTCTTCCTGAGCCACTGCCATGCTGTTATCGACATCCGCCAGCACCGTTGGGCGGAAGAAATAACCGGCCTCTCCTCCGGCGATATCCGCACCGCAACCACCGGCAGCAACCCGGGCACCGGCAGCCTTACCCTGCTCCACCAGTGCAGACACATGACTGAACTGAGCCAGGTTATTAATCGGCCCCACCATGGTGTCGTCCTGCCACGGCAGGCCCACCGGAATCTTATTGGTGGCAGACGCCAGGCGTTCTACCACTTCGTCATACACCCCGCGTTGCACCAGCAAGCGGGAACCGGATACACAGCTCTGCCCTGCAGCAGCAAACACTGCCGCCTGTGCGCCTACAACCGCACGGTCCAGATCCGCATCATCAAAGACGATATTGGCAGACTTGCCGCCCAGCTCCAGTACGCATGGAATCACCCGCTGTGCAGCAGCCGCGGCGATCACCCCACCGGTCTTCGGAGAACCAACAAACACAACCTTCTTGGTCACAGGGTTGCTGATGGCCGCCGCACCGGTGCTGTGGCCCAGACCGTTAATCACGTTGACCAACCCTTTCGGAATTCCCGCATCTTCAATCAATTTCACCAGTGCCGTCGAACTTAAAGGGGTAAGTTCAGACGGTTTCAGCAGCACACCGTTACCGGCACAGATCGCCGGCGCAATCTGCCAGCCACAGGTAAATACCGGCGCATTCCACGGGGTAATCTGAGTCACTACACCGTACGGTTCATGGCGGGTATAGTTCAGGTGTGACGTTGGCACCGGAATCACCTGGCCGGTCATCTTGTCGCACCAGCCGGCATAGTACTCAAACATCTCAGCGACTTTAGCCACCTCTACCCGGCAATCCCGAACCGGCTTACCGGCAGACACAGATTCAAGACGGGCCAGCGCTTCTGCATGCTCACGTACCTTGGTGCTGCAGGCCCACATCGCACGGGCTCGGGCACTGGCAGGTAATGCCCACCACTGCTTCTGCGCGGCACTGGCAGCAGCGGCGGCATCTTCAACCACCGCTTCACCGGCGTCGGCATAGCTCATAAACTCTGCACCAGTGGCCGGGTTAATCAGGCTGATAGCCTCACCATTACCGGTACGCATTGCACCGTTGACCCAGCTACCAAAGGTAGCTGCGGCCCGGTTGTCATCAAATAAACTGTTCAGTAGCTCAGCCACCTGAGCGGCACCGTTCTGTTCAACGGTAAATTCTTTGGCTAATACGGTCATGATTATTCTCCCAGCCCGGCGTTCTTGATAATGCAGTTAAAATCGTCAGCGTCTGCAATGCAGTCTTCACTGGCTGCCCAGATCTGCGCGATCTGATCGGCAACTGGCAAATCCAGCTGCATATCAGCCATCAGTTTCTTCGCCAGACGGACATCTTTACGCATCAGCTGCATGGTGAAGCCGGAATCAAAGCCTTCATTGAGAATCCAGCGGGGGAAGTTCACTTCACTGATGGCACTGCGGCCGGAACCGGCATTCAGACCTTCAATCAACAACGCAGGATCAAGTCCGGCACGCTTACCCAGCGCTACCGCTTCAGCCGTCGTGATCAGATGAGCCGCACACAACAGGTTATTGATCAGCTTGGCCACGTGGCCACTGCCGCTGTCACCCAGATGCACAACCTTGCTGCTCAGGGCGTTCAGTACTGGCATGGCCCGGTCCAGCGCGGCGGTTTCACCACCCACCACCATCACCATGGTGCCGGCAGCTGCGCCTGCTGGCCCGCCACTTACAGGCGCATCCAGCATCTGGTGGCCCTTGCTGGCCAGACAACCAGCCAGATCACGGGTAATTTCCGGTTCAGAAGTAGAGGTATCAATCATCAGACTGCCCGCCGGTGCATGCTCCAGCAGACCGCCCTCACCCTGAATCACCGCCTGCACGTGCTTCGCCATAGGCAACGACAACACAAAGGTATCCGTCAGTTCACAGAGTGCAGCGATACTGTCGACTACCTGCACCCCCAACTCTGCCGCCGCTGTACGCTGCGCTTCACTCAGGTCCGTACCAGCCACCTGAAACCCTTCCCGCAACAGGGTTTTAGCCATGCCATAACCCATTGCACCCAGGCCGATTACACCTACCATCGTCTTCGCCATGATTTACCTTTTCTTATAATTGAGAATCACATTTCCCCCATTCTGGCCCAACAACCTGTTACGAATAAGGAGATTAGATTTGGTTTATTGTTCTGATTAAGGCAACACAAAGAGTGTAGGAGAAGATTGGGAGTTGGAAAATTTAAATGTGGAACTTGTTCGTTGGTAAGTATTTAGTGGGATAGGTATAGAGTAAGAATAAAGATTCAGGTAGCCCTGCCCGATTAGATTAGCTGCATGCCTTACTGATGGCGTTCTGAGCTTCTATCGTTAACCACTCATACTGATGCGCCAACGGAGAGTCCGGGTAGAGGCTGATTGAATAGACTTTTCTGTGGCTAAACAACTCACGCCAGACAACCACAAGTATTCTGCAATCAGTGCGATAAGGTACCCCCTTCGGTACCCACGCCTCTACTGTTTCCCCTTCCGCCTCAATGGTAACCACCGTGTCATGTTCGCTCACAAATGGGTGTGTAACCGACAGGGTTCTCCCATCGATATATTTGACCTCACCAAGGACATGTACATAAGACAGCACTCCTCCGATCAGGATCACAAGAATTAATCCGGGCAGATTGGTCACGCGGTTTTCACTGAACTTTTTTCGGGGATAAAGCCACCAAAAGGCAAAGCCACCGACGGCACCAATAAGCGCCAGGCTGCTGAACGACTGAAGGTTATAAACAATTGGTACGTTGTCTTTCGTAAAAACAAACACCACCGGAATAGCACATAAAGCACCGCCCAAAGCAAAATACGGCCAGCCGTAAATTCTAAATTTACTAAAGAATAAATAAAGGGGAATACCAATGATTACCGCACAAGCATAGGCAACAGGCGCCCCAATGAGAAAGATAAGTAAGGTCGCTGGAACCCCTGTCAGGCTCATAATAGCAATAGGAATTACCGGAGCTATAGCGAACGCCTTAGCTCGCTCTTTCTCATCCTCCAAATATTTTGATACAAAGCTCCTTAAAAAACTAACATTATCAAATTGGATGATTTATTCTGATTATCATGCAAAAATATCGGAAGACCTGAATTTTTCTTTTAAGTTTAGTGAATTAGACCTGAAGTTATATAACGTTCTCTGATAAGCGTCTATAAAGGTTCACCTTTATATCATTAGAGAATAAACCACTCTCACTCCATGATGAAATTATTTTTCTTGAATCGAGCCATTTTACTAAATTCATATTCTCATCGTTGTTTTTTAGTCTAGGTGAAAAGTAACCGGTCTTAATGTCACAATATGGCCCCGGAAGGTTAGCCAAGACTTGACGTACTTCTTCATCGGTCATAAATGAGTGGTACTTATTAAAAAGTGAGATCTGCGAAGCTAAAGGCATAGTATTCAATATTAAGGAATGCACCACATCTCCGTTCAAGTTGGAGATGGTCGCGTCAATGCCATTAAGAATCGGACCAATAAGAGCAGCCCGTTCAGGAAGATCTATAATCGCTTCTAAGTCCATCATTTCAATTATCTTGAGCTTAGCCGAAGGCTTAATTTCAAACTTAAGTAGATCTGCTAAAAGATCATCGTCCAATTCAAACTCATCTGGACTATCAAGAAATATATCAATGTTCATTGCTACGAAAAGTACTTGCAACTCTCTTTCATCATCAATTTCAGCAAGACTCTCAGGAGTAAATATGATTTTTCTTTCCTCGATAAGAATCCTGAGCTTAGTTGACTCAATTCCTATTGATGGCATCTCGAACTGGTTTGGTAATGCGCACACATATCCTCTATAGGCTTCATCAGAAAGAGCACCCGCTTCAAAAAGAAATTTGCGCAATTGAAAGAAGTCTGGCTCGCTTGGAATAGGACATTCCAAGATTTTATGACGTACATCATCTCGATCGAGATAGCCTATAAAAATCTCTGCATCGAACTCATCAATCTCCATAAAAGTAAGACAACTATCCCAAGCTGGTTCAATTTTATACAGTTGAAACAACAATGCATACAACCTCTCAGGCACACTCTCTAATGTTGGCAACTTAGTTATTTGCCGTTCGAGAAACCCTTGAAGATCAACCTGATCAAGATTATCGTGACGTATGACAGCAAGAATTGCAGAAGCGTCTTCCTCTAAATTATCTTGAAGGCACAAAAGGATATCACGCAAGTAACTGTCAAAATCGCGTTCTACACGTGTCTTCAAAACAGCGTTACTCGCCGAACGAATAGTAGTGTAATTTCTGGTACGTAATGACTCTAAATTCTTTTCTCCTAAAATTACTTCAAAAACGTATTCTATGTTCGCAATCGTAAGCTCAAAGAGCCCTTGCTCAAACATGAAACGTGCAATTTCTGAATGTTCTTTGATGGAATTTAGATCTTTGACCTCAAAATTGAGGCATAGAAGGCGTTCCGGTTCTAACTCAGGTACGTTTACCAATATCTCCGGAAGTTTCTCCGAAACAAACTTAGGAACCCCATCAAAGTCCTTTGCTAACATTTTGAGCTTAGATTCTTGTAGGCTTGCAACTAGTTGGGAAACATGGACGATATTATTGGGGCTAGAAATAACAGCGGGAATAAAACCTTTCCAATAATCTAACAAACCCGAAAGCAGAGCTAAAATATTTCGCCCACTGGTATAATAGACATCAAAAAACTCTTCACAGGTCTCAAATTCATTCGAAAGAAACTCAAACAGTTTCTTCGTTTGGTCGGTGTAATTGCTTTCGCCACTCAAAAGACTATCAACAAGTTTAATGTTCAAGACATAACTTTGCCGGAAGTCCTCATCTCGCATCGCTGCAATAACTTCTTTTGGATTATCGATTGGAAAAAGAGGTTCAGGGGTTACGAATGCTCTTATCTGGATTAAAAACTTATTATCATTAGGCGACAAGCGGCCTGAGTGAAAGAGTGATGTATATTGATAGTAAGTATCATCGAGATAACCCTCTAAAACCAAAAAACGGGCCAGCTCACCATTTTCCCCAAACTTTTCAAAAAGTCCATGCGCATGATTAGTGTTCAAACGCAACAACTCATCTAGCTTAGTCGTACGAATAACTGCAAGCTTAGATCTTAACTCATGTATTTCACGCAAACTTTTATTCTTATTATCAGTAGCGCCATTTTCAATCTCAGTCATGCGTTGATGATAAGTTCTTTGAGAATCCACCTCATTCTGCAATGTAGAAACGTCAATCTGACTCTCATTATTATAATAGTCATTACGGCTAGACAGACGTGTAGCACTAATAAATAGCTCTAGTTCATCGTGGCTGCTCAACTTGGAAAGCTTGATCCAATTGCGTCTATCAACACTAACGCTGTCATGATTTGCTGGCAGTTTCTCAATCAGAGCCATAGCATAAATTTGTCTCAACTCTCTCAGATCCGAAGGAACCTGTTGTTCTGCGATTTCCAACTGTTTTTCAAGTTTCGCAATTTCTCTTCTATACGTGGTTTCACCCGTTTCAATGAGTTCCTCCTGAAGATTCAATATTTCAGCAAGAATACCCGTACCACGATGCAGTCGCTCAAAATCCCTTGGGTAAACGTTTTTATAAATCAAAATCGCAAGAAGCTTGTTAGCATCAAGCAAGTTCTCTCCATCAGTTTCTAAATTGGTCACATAAATAGCGAATTCATTAAATATGTTCTGAATTAATCTCAGGTCATTCAGATATCGTGAAACCTCTCGCAGAAACTGCCGATCTAAGCGATCATCGAGCTCGAGTCTCCTCCCCTGATGCAGTATCATATCAATAGAATTCGATGTATTGATGATCGGTATCACAGGAATAATGAACTCGAAGAACTTGGTTCGATCTGTGTTAACAAACATGTCATCACGCAGAGCATAGAGAAACCTAATATTACGCTTTACACTTGAATTTTCGTTAACAAGACTATTAATTTCTCGTAGGGTTACGAAGATTTCAGCATCGTTAAAACGATCCAAATCCTCAATAATTACAAGGTCATAATCGGTAGATTGAAAAAATAGATTATTTCGTCTAAATGACGATTTAGTATTGACTCTTGATCATCACGAGCTGGCTTTATCTCAATATCTTTCAAAGAAATGCTCTTGAGTGACAGACCAAAGCTAGCAACATAAAAGTGATGCAAGGTCATCCAGAGAAAAATTGCTGCGAGTGCGAAGCTCCCTAGATTGAGCCAATTACTAAGCTCGAGCGGAAGGAAGAAAGTACCGCTGAAGATATCCTCACTCTGATCAAAAACATACCAAAGCGCGGCAATTCCAACCATCATGTAAAAAGATTTAAATACCGACCAAACACCGGGAGACCGAATTCTTTTGAACCTTGATAGCGGAAGCTTGTTTGCGTCAGCACCATACAGCATCTGCTGCAGAATACTTCTCTCAATTTCTTGACGACTCACCTTCTCCTCACCAGGATCCGCCTCTGGAACAAATGCAGCCAGAGAAATATGAAGTGCAGGATGCCGATAATTCTTCAAGAAAGATTGGATGATGCTGCTTTTTCCAGATCCATAGGGACCGGTTAAGGCAATATTAGAAACCTTCGCATTATTCATCGCATACAGAATCGCTTCAGAATATACGCCAGCTTTATCCGCCTCATCTGTTGGAGCTAGATCTACGTACTTAGATTGTATATCGACAGAATAGTCTTTGCTTTCCAGCCAAAACACAATGCGATTGAGACTGTTGGCAGACCAGCGTATTAGGGAGATGATAGTCTTAATCATACGATATTAACTTAATGTTACCTTCAGGAAACGAAATGACATGAAACCTTTAAAGCGACTGCAAAAATTTACAGCCCTCTAATTTCCAAATTTCATTTTTATAAGAGAAAAGCTAAAGATAGCTACTGCATTCTCATCCATGATCTTTGAGTAACTCATTGATCAATGAGTACAGAGATATACTGTACATGTCCATCTAGCCCAGTTTGCATAAAAGAAATACAAGACACAATTAATCTGAAACGTTTTTTCTACTTTGGGATAAAGCAAACGATAAAATCCCACTTTAATCCCAAGATATTTGGAGTCAGAACCAGAACCAAATTAGTTCCTGACCCAGACTCCTAAGATTTACAGCAGCTTATTTACATACTTCAACCTTCTCAAGCTTCAGGAAATTATCTGAAACAGACCAGCCCCCTACGACATCACCACCTGCGTTCGGTTATGCAGCTGTGAACTCAGCCGCTTACGCAGCTCCTCTACTTCTTTATTCGGCTCCAGCGGTTCACTGTGAACCAGCATAAAGCGGTCGGCGAAGTCGATGCAGCGCAGTACGCTGGCGTATCGCCACATGAGGTTGCGGAGTTCTTCCGGGTTGGGGATGGTTCCGGCATCCCAATCGTTAAGCATGTGAATCAGCTCGCCCTGTACGCTGCCGAACATGCCCATGGTGCCGATATCCAGCACGCGGTAGTCGTACAGCCGTGTCAGGTTGATGCGGGCATCCAGTGTGGTGAGCGGTGTTGTGTCTTGAGAGTCGTTGAAGCAGGAACGCAGTGTGTACACCACGTTATCGATTTGATGGTTAGCCATACCTGGCCTCCTTGTATTTTTTCGAAATACGCCCCAATCCGTGGGGTGCCGGGAGGTTCGAAACGGTTACAAGAGACCGCGGGCTTATTTCCCCATAAGGGTATTATATTCACCGCCCTCCCGACATACGGGAGTTTGTACCACATTTGTGGCACAAAAAAACCAACATAACGGTGTTGGCTGTCCGCTTGTAAATGAGGTTTCGACGCCTCACTAAGGACTATAAAGCTGATTCAACTGAGCGGTCAACTTGGGTGTTTTCGTGTTACAGGTAGGTATGACGGGGCTTACAGAGAAATGAATCAGGAGACTTTTAGGATTAGAGCAAGAACTGTTTTTCTATTGTTCAGTTACATGTTCAAATTAAAAAGTATGCAATGCGAAACTTCGGACAATGAGTTATCGCTGAACACCCCATGCCCGTTTTAACGGATTAAAACATCACCGCTATTTAAAAGGATGTACCAATGAAGTTCTCTGCGTTTATTCTGGCTCTGATTAGCCAAATCTGTATTGCCGCCCCCACGTTACAAGAGCTGTCTGCATCCCTTTCCACTCAAGTGACATCCCCTGTACGGCAATTTTCTACTCAGAACTTTGGAAGAGAACAATACTTAAAAGCAGTATCTGCTCTGATTCCGACAAACGATGTAGAGCAAACTCTTGAACGTGTACGCAAAGTACTTCCTGAGGGTGCTATCGCATTTATAGGAACCACACGAATTCTACCGGAAGGACCAGGGGAAGCTGAATTAGTCGTTTTCGCCTCTGACAACCAACTCGATATCTTAAAAGTCGCTCAGACTGACGGCATTAATCATGATTTAACAAACGACTTAATCGTAAGCCGGCTCGAATCGTGGGATAAAGCGTACGGGATTGATATATGGCAGGCAGAAAGTGACACCATACAACTTACTTTTAAAACCTTACCTGACGACATAGCGGCCTTTCAGGAAGAGATCTACGCATTCTGCCCGGATATCATCGACCAGGGATCAGGTGATATTAACGATATTGGCAATTACCTTAGGCAAGCGAACTCAGTTTATCTGTGGTGGGATTAAATACTCAGCATCAGCTAAGCCAACATCCACAAGCATCATTATCAATTCAGGTCTGACTTAAACCAGATGGATATCAGGCCGTCCAAGCTTCACAAACTGGAAACCTTATATAGGTAAACCGGGGATTTATAAAAGTCCGTCAGGTGCAGCACATTTACGGGGTGGTGTGACGGCAGTGAGAAATTATTACTGATCAGATACTGGGGCGTCATATGCCCTGCTGCCAGCCGGTCGGCAATGGCCTGCATCCCTTCCGGGAATAAGTAGCACAACAGTACGGAGGCTTCAGAAAGGTCTGCCTTAAGGAAATTCTGCCGGTGCAGCTCTACGTTTTTCAGCCGCAGCAGCTTTATCAGTATCAGTGTTGTTAGCCAGGGCACTAGCGAGAGCTCATAGCCGACGATCTTTCGCTCAGGATATTGCCGTGCCAGTGGGATGAGTAAATTGCCCCAGCCGCTGCCCAGTTCATACACCGGGCCGGTGCCGGTGTCGGCCGACAGTTGTAGCACTGCCTGCCGGGCTTTTTTTGAGCTGGGCATCGGGGAGATCCCCAGCCACACCGTACTCCAGACCACGGATAAACAAATAATCAGCGTGATCAGCAGCAGTGCTATTTCAAAGACTGACAAGGTGTTCAGCCGCAGCACTTCTTGTATTTTTTACCGCTGCCGCATGAGCAAGGTTCGTTACGGGCCGGTTTAGGGGCGAAGCGCTGGGTTTCCGGGGTGTTGATCATGGCTTCCAGTTCAGCAAGGTTCTCCGGCGCTTCCGGGTTCACGTCTATGTTGCCCACCAGATCATGTTCCACCAGCAGTGCTGCAACCTCTTCTTTGCGGGCTTCAGTCTGCACGGATATCGCCAGCGGATGGGCTTCGCTGCCCGCTTTTACGTTTGGCTTTGGGTTGTAACCGCTTTTACCGTAGTTCCCCATGATGTCCGGGGTACCTTTAAAGAAAAACTTAGACACTGCTCGCTCCTGCTACTTCATAACCTGCCGTGCGTCGCAGGCGCACAGCATAGGGGCGCGCATTATAACGGATTCAGCATTGAAGTAACGGATATTCAGCAGATCCGTTGGAAATGCCTGATCAGCAGCACAAACAGCTTCCGGTTCAGGCTACCCTTTTCCATGCATTAACAGCTATCCTTATAGGCCTTGCCCGCCCGGGCACACTGACAAGATTCAGCCTCTGCTGCCCGTGTCATTCAGTGCAGCAGGTATATAACTATAAGGAGATAGATATGTACTTCCCACGGAATCCCGCCAATGTTGAACAGGATCACCCTAAACTCGGCTCGCTAGCCATTATCGGCCATATGACTGCCAAAACCTGCCGCCTCTGGGTGCGTATGTACTGTGCAGCTAAATGGTGGCTGATCGTCACAGAAAAGCCATTACAGGGAGATCTGGATACGCTGGACGGCCTGAATGTTGATGAGTTTCTGGTAAAACAAGCGGCGAACCCCGTGTTCTCTCAGGCGAAGCAAATCGACGCATCCACCGATAACACAGCGGTGTTTAACGTCACCGGTTTACAGGCCGGCCGCAAATACTATTACGCGGTCATTGCTGATCTGGCGGATGCTGAACGTATTCCCCGCCGCACTGAGATTGGCCACCAGGGGAAGAAGTTCTTCCATGCCTTGCCCGCTGATCTTAATAACCTGACATTCGGCTACTTCAGCTGCCACGATCCGTTCAGTTCCGTGAGCCACAGCGAAGGCGCCTGGCCGTTGTATTACCAGACCATGGTGAACCGTAACGGCCTGTTTTCCATCGGCGGCGGTGATCAGGTGTATATCGATACCAACGATAAAGAAGACATGTACTCCGTGTGGGACTGGCTGGGGGATTACAAGAACGCCATCATCAAAGAATATTCTGAAAACGGCGCACTGAAAAAGCAGGCGCTGATTAAGTACTTCGCTGAGGTTTACCGGACCTATTACCGCCTGTACTGGAATTTCCCGAATCTGAAGAAAACCTTCCAGCGCTTCCCTACTTATATGATCTGGGATGACCATGAAATCATGGATGGCTGGGGCTCCTATACCAAGGAGGAACGCAGCAAGCTGCTGAACCGCTTCTTTCAGGACGACGATGAAGCCACCAACGACCAGTTAATCCAGCTGATGTTTGAAGCAGCCAAGCAGGTCTACTTCGAGTATCAGCACAGCCATAACCCGAAGACACCAGTTTCCCTGAAGCCTGAAGACAATGAAGACTGCCAGTGGGATTACAGCTTCCGCATGGGGGATCACGGGTTCTATGTGCTGGACATGCGCGGCCATCACGATTATGAACGCCATGAAGACGGCACCGCCCTGCTGGGCGCTAAGCAGATGCAACGGGTGCTGGAGTGGCTGGAGTCTGCCAGCCAGCGCTGCAAGAGCCTGTTCATTGTCTCGCCGGTACCGGTGGTGCACTGGGGGGCGCTGGTGTCCATGATGGATATCGGCTCGGTTAAAGACGACCTGCGGGACGAATGGGAGCACGAAACCAACCATAAGGAACGGAATATTCTGCTGGATGCCATGCTGAAATGCTCCCATGAACAGGGCTGCCCGGTGACGGTACTCAGTGGTGATGTGCACAGCGCCAGTGTCTATCATTTGGAGAACCGGGATAAATTCCCTAACGCTCAAGTGTTCAACGCTACCTCCAGCGCCATCTCCAGAAAGCCCGCTCCGGCCAAAGCAGAGATGCTGATCCGCAGCACCGGCAAAATTACCGGCTATGAAGGCGGTTACGCCACCCGGTTATATGCCCTCTCGGGCCAGCATAACTTCCTGATGGTGAATACGAATCTCGAAGATGATAGCGCCAGTGTCAGCGTAGACCTCTACTGGCCCGCCGGTGACGACGGTGAGCTGACGCAGAAACGCATCAAACTGACCGGGGAGTAATACGATATTTATCAGCCTGGGCAGACAAAAATGGTCAGGCTGATAATTGATCGAATGATTCGTTAACTCATCGTATTAAGTGTAAAAGTCAGGACTTAATCTGACAGACAATGCCTGCTTTCGGCACAAGTCTGGTACTGGTTGCTGTGTGAACCGAATGACAACTTTGTGCCAGCAGCTGACAATATATGGAGTGTTTTTTACCATCCCGAGCAGGTATTAACGCGTCAAACACCGGAGCAGCCCTGCTGCGTCCGGGTGCTTTGACTTGTTAGGCTCTTACATGTCATCAATTAAACCTTTTATTTCATCGATTTCATCGATACTAGCCTGAATTGTTAGCTTGTCCTTAATGTAATCAAGAAGAGCTTTTGCTTTTGCACTAGGCTTGGCTTGAAAGAGCTCACCATTAGCTCGTTCGTTGTCTTTAAACATTCTTGCCAGATTCATTAACTGCGTGCTATTCAGGGCATCAACAAAAGGTTTAAGGGTTAGATATGCATCCGATCTCCCCCAGTAGTTTCCACACCAGACAGCTAAAATTTCTTGATAGACATCCTCAAATGCAATTGAAGGAACATGCGGGCCAAACTGAGCAAGAGCCTTCGCTGCTTTATCCTCATCCGTCCATCCGTAAGACGTGTCTTTTGCTTTAGCAAGTTGTTTAATGGTGTGCCTATACAAGCTCGCTCTAGCTGCATCAGGAATAAACTTTATTCCTTCCACCTTAACAAGCGTTTCTAGTACCCTAATCTTTGCACCTTTATCATCACTGGTATCGGAGTCGGGGTCGATTAAATATGAATGATATCTTTGACCTGCAGACTTCATGAGATCTTCATTAGCTTTACCCCAGGCCTCTGGAAACAGCTTAATTGCATTCTCATGAGAGGGTGTTTCCCCTTTACAAATCATATCCATGAGAAAGCCAAACGTGAGACGAATGTCACCAGGCTTAAATGCCCTAATTTGATCCTTTAACACGTCCAGGTTTTCTTCCGAAAGCTCAGAACTCTTAATTGGTTCAAATAACCCTGAAGGAGAATGGCCTGGATCTGGCATCTCAGCTTCAAATAGATTTTTTTGAAGCATTAAGGCTAGTCCAAATACCTCTTCTGCTTCTACTGAATCATCACTTCCGTGAGCTGGGGATGCATGGTTTCGCATCCAATTTATCATTTCTAACGATTTGCCAGCTTTCTTGTTCAGAACACCAAGTTTAGTGGCGCCATTTATCAGTGTTAAATCATCAACACCAGACCAGCGCTCACCTAGAGTTTCGCCATCTTTATCGAACTTCTTCCTTCCGGCCTCTTCTTTAACAGCTGATGTGAATAGCTCAATTCCATAAGCTTCCATCCTGCGTCGCAGGTTATGAACAGCTGCATTCCAAATGTCTAAAAGAGAGTGATCTGGAAATCCGGCATCTAGCAACTTTCTTGCTTGAGACAAATATCCTATTTCTGCATCAACTGTGGCCGGAAAATTATCTTTTGATGGCTCGCCTAATATAGCTGGTAAGTTTTCAGTCACTTCATTTCCTTTTTATGGAGTTTTAAAAATATAGTTCTGGTAGTCACTTATTCGGCAAGCCAGAGTATGCCTAACGCCTCGATAACAGACGCAGCTTTGCTGCGTCCAGCGCCAATGACACGAATTTGATTTATTTGTTAACCTTCATTTTTAACAACCTCGAGATCTTGATATACATTATTATTGGAAATACAACGAACCATAATATTTCTTTCTGAAACAACGTCATCAATAGTGAGAGCTACTACAGGGCTTTCTTCGCTGTGCATACTATGGCCAGCATATACAAGATAGTTTCTTATACTTACAACTTTTCTACGGCTACCATTGCCAGCAAGTCTGTTTTGTAGATCCTCCATGCACACTTTTAGGAGATCTTTTCTTGTATTCGGCCGACTATTAATTAAGTAGTCTTTAGCACATTGCTGTTGCTCTCTTAACAATTGAAGCATTTCTCCTTCACCCAACTTTTCTGTAAATGTCTCATTTTTCACCATGGCGGATAACTGAGTTTCTAAACCCTTTTCCAATTTAGCCCCAAATTCGGCACTACTATCACTTTTGTCAGCATAGTTATATGACGCTTCAAGCATACCTCCTAGCTCTGAATTGTAACCAAAACCACAGAACTTTAACGCTTCATCAACTGGTGACGTTTTATTATTGGTTTCTAATCCAACACAACCACATAGGGCTGAAAAAATAGTAAGTAAAGCTAAAATTCTCACAATTACTCCATATTACAGTTTGAGGGCTAACGCCTTATTTATGGGCGTAAAAATGCTTGGCTATAATAGCGACAAAGGAGCACAAGCCAAGCGTTTTGCGTCCTTTTGAGTAACTGGTCATCTTTCACTCGTTTCTTAGGCATATCATTAATTTATCTCTGTAAGAGTATCAAGAGAGTTTGCTCCGCTTTTTAGCTTTATTTGATGCTCTTGCAAGCTACCAGTAATCACTGATACAACATATATACGATTCATCGGGGATGTAATGTCGATACTTAAATTTTGCTCGGATAGAATTACATCAATTGCATTACTCATAACTGTAGAATCAGCACTATGCGTAAAACCAAAGTCGTACTTGTCAGTATTATCACTAAACTGAAAGACTCCCTCTGAAAGCTCCTGAAATATAGGTCTGTTAAGATTCATTCCAGGAAATTCTACCTTGGTTTCGATACCCACTTTAGCAATTGAACTATTGTTCATTTCTCTCGTTATATCATTCTCATATTTTTCCAAAAAACCTGGATCATATATTATTTTCTCAATACTAGTGTCAATTGGGTTTCCAGGAACCCTAAATTCTTTGAGGATAATTTTTCCATATTCAGGTATTACTCTAACAGGAAGTAATACATAACCAGAAACCACTTCACCAGAATCTAGTTTAATTGGAAAGCTAATTGGCCCACCAATTTTCACTGTCTTTTTACTTATGCTTAATTTTTTGAAAATAGGCCTATCTAATACACCCTTGTTATCACCACTAAATTTTAGTTTTGTGACTGATACTGTCTTTTTTGAATTATTTGATAAAGTTAACTTGTACCACCGACCAACATGGCTTACATATGAGTCATGAACTTTATCTTTTCTGATCGTATAAGCATGCAGGTACTCGAAACCAGAATCCTCAATTGAAATTCCAATCCGCTCTGCAGTTTGATCCCAGTAAGTAAAAAATGAAAATACACTAGACAGTATTGCTATACCCAATGCTGCAAGAGCTATTACGTCACTTCTTTCCCAGCTCATATTTTTCCTTGTGAATGCCTAACATTTTTAATACTGAGCTGGCTTGGTTTACCGTTTTAGATATATCTATCAAAGATAGATAAGCGTATGAAGAGTAAGGAAAAATAAGAAAGCGTCTTTCATTTTCTTTCATAAAACGAGCCAGCGTATATTTCAGGAATGCTTGGCACAGCACCCCAAGCAAAAAACTTTCTAAGTCATTGATAATGCAACATTTTGCATGCATTTCCAACAGGTTTTTGAGCTTATCTGCCTGTCAAATCGAGCTATAATTTTGAAAGCCACCAAGCATACTGTACGAATATTCATAAATAGGCCGCTGTCTACCCACGAAGAAAGCCGCCATTTTTGTCTGCTTCTGGCACAAACCTGACATCCTCAGTTACACCGATCAGAAAGTACGGTTTTTTGATGCCTTTAAAAACTGAAGGTTTCTTACCAGCCATACATTCACATGCCCAGTAACGGCAGATTTTTCAAGTTGTGATACCGCAGGGCCACTTCCAAACAGTGTTGCAAAAGTTTTAACGGTAATGGCTCTGCCCTGCTGAGGGTCAGTTCCCGGTTACCGGCAAACTGCAGTTCATCGCCATATACTTCCCGAAATGTCGCTACCAGCGAGGTGCTGCAGTTGAAATACACACCTAGCTGATCCGGCGCTTTAGCCTGCCAGTTAATTCTTACCGGGCTGCCGCCCTTTACTGCATAACTGGGCTCGCCCCATTTCAGGGATTCTTCTACCCTGCCCAGTTCATGCTCTGAGGCGATATTGAAAATAAGCGTGCGAATGGCCAGCAAGGTATTGCGAACGTCTTCAGGGTACGTGGCAAATTTTGCTGCTACTTCCGGATTCATTTTACAGTGCCGGTAATGATCAGGGATGCCGGCTGGTCTGTTTCCGGGTGGAGTGGCTCCTGCACCTTCTCTATCCGCATACCGTTGCTGGTAAACAGTGCCTGCCAGGAGTCTACGGTACGGAAATACCAGGGGGCGGGGTCAGTAAAATCATCACTGAAGCCCGCCCAGGAACCTTCCCGCCAGCCATCTTCATAGACTCTGTCAATATTGCTGGTTACCGGATGTAGAGTTTGCACCACGAAGTGGCCGCCGGGGTTTAATAAATCAGGCACGGCTGTAAATACCTGTTCGACGGACTCTTTGCCCAGCAATGAGAAATTACACACCGCCAGATCAAACCGTTTGCTGAATCTGCTTGCGGAGAGCTCTTCATAGGCGAGCTGTTCATAGGCAATTTGTTCAAAGGTCCCGCCACCGGCGGCGCGAGCCTTGTCGATCAGCTCTGCCACCGCATCAGTCCCGGTGACCTGCATGCCGGCACCGGCAAGCGCCCGAACTAACCAGCCTTCACCGCAGCCGATATCCAGCACGGTTTTGGGGGCCAGTTCGGTAATGGTGTCGGTGATCGCCCGGTCGGTAACCATTACCCGGCTGGGGATCGTTTGCCCGGCGATTGCATCCGCCCAGGGGGCTGCATTCTTTTGCCAGGATTTAAGAATGGTTTTATCACTGAGTTTGGTCATCAGGTCAGCATCCTCTGCTGTGGGTTACAGGGCAAACAGAAATAGCGGCGTCAGTAACGGTACCGCCAGCGCCAGCAGGAAGCAGCGATTAATGACGGATAAGGTATGTAAATCCGGATGGCTGCGGATATACAGCGCATTGATAATGGCCGTGCCGGGAATGGCAAATATCGCCAGTAAGAACACGCCCAGCCCCACCCAGGAGCCATTACCAGTGTTCATTTCCACGACCACCAGCACAAACAGGCATTGCAGAATTACCGGCAGAACCACACCTAACATGTAGCGCATTATGAATTCCCCTTCAGCCGGGACACCTGCTTTGCAAACCGCTCGCCGAGATAGCGGGCGGTATCCAGATCACGGGGGTCTGCTTCCCCGTGCGCTGAGTGAGCAACGGCCCCTGCCTGACAGCCCAGCCGGTTAATTTCCCGGGGATCATTCTTCGGCAGGTCCAGCCCCATCCAGAGCATGCCCTGCTGATTGGCCAGCGTCGCCATATATTGCAGTGTGGCTGCCTGATCACCGTTCAGGCCGCTGCCGCAGGTAAATCCGGCCGCCAGTTTGCCGGCCCAGAGCTGTTCGCACCACTGGTCACTGGTGGCGTCCGCAAAAGCCTTAAACTGTGCCGCTACGCTGCCCATGTAGGTGGGTGAGCCAAAGATGATGCCGTCACAGCCGTTCAGTTCGTCCAGTAATGGCTGATTTCTGAAGCGGCCTTCGAAGATTTCAGTGCCGTTAATCCGGTGCTCTGTTACGTGAATATTGTCATGGCTGCCAAGCCCTTCCATCACCGCGCCTGCCAGTTTGGCTGTTACGCCTGTCTGGGAAAAATACACCACCGCTACTTTCATCACCGCCATTCCTTAACCTGTTTCGTACCTGAGCGGTTGCCCGCAATCCGGCACATAAAGCCTGTGCTTAATGCATATAAACACAGCTGTGGGCGGCTGTCAGCCGTTGCCGAAATGACAACAATCAAAAAAATTCTAACAACGCAGAACTGGTTATGCTCGGTTTCAGAGTGATTCATTGCTCTTCAAACATTCCACACAATAATAATTACGGAGCGTTAACCATGCTGCATAACTTTACCCTGAAGAAATCCCTGAAAGGCTGCAAGCCACTGAAGTCGCTGGCACTGGCCAGTGCAGTGGCGCTGGCAACCTTTGGTTCAGCGGTCCAGGCTGAGGAAGATGTGATCCTTGCCCATGCCATGTCTCAGGAACATATTTTTAACCCGATTGCCGACCGCTTTATGTCTGCCCTTGAAGCACAGGCGCCTAACGAATTTAACATCCGCTACCATCCCGGCGGTGACCTGGGCGACTGGACGTCTCAGTTTGAACAGACCATTGCCGGTGAGATCGGCATGACCATGACCTTCCCGGCGACGGACTTCGACCCGCGCCTGAATATTTCCATCATGGGTATGGTTGCCGGTAACTGGGACGAAGCCAGCAAGATCTATGGCCCCGGCGGTTCAATGGTGGACACCTACAGCGAGATTTACGCGGGCCTGAACATGAAGCTGCTGGCGATTCTGCCGGTGGACTTTGGCGGCATCGCCATCCGTAAGGGCATCGGCAAGGTGCCGGTAAACTACCCGGCAGACGGCGAAGGCCTGAAAGTCCGCGTACCGCCAATGCAAACCGCCATTAAGCGCTTTGAGTTCCTGGGTTTTAACCCGGTTCCGCTGCCATTCTCTGAGCTGTATACCGCCCTGCAACTGGGCAGTGTTGATGGCCGTACCTTCGGACCACCGTCTGAAATCTGGCAGATGCGTGACGTGCTGGAAACCTACGTGTTCTCCCGCGACTACTTCGAGCAAGGCGCTTTCCTGGTCAACATGGACTGGTGGAATGACCTGAACGCTGAACAGCAGCAAGCCTTGCAGGCAGCCGCTGATGATGCTGGCCGCTGGGCATGGAAAGAAGCGGAAACCATCAGTGAAAAGCTGATCACCGACATCAAAGCTTACGGCATCAACGTGGTTGAGCTGGACGGCCCGCAACAGGCCAAACTACGCAGCATCATTCAGGACAATGAATGGCCGTGGATGGAAGAAACCGTTGGCAAGCACCTGGTGGATCAGGTCCGCGCCGCTACCGCTAATCTGTAATTCCCTCTGCAACCGGCCGGTGCACTCTGCACCGGCCCCTGCCTGTTTTCGGGAGATATCCCATGCTTAGTTTACTCAGTCGCCTGGACGCGGGTTTTGCCCGGCTGTCGCGGCTACTTCTTATTTTTCTGTGTTTGTTCCTCACCGGCCTGATGGCCACCGCGGTGTTTCTCCGTTACGGGCTTGATCAGGCCTTCCCCGCCATTGAAGAGATCAGCATTCTCACCGGGTTATGGTTGTACTTCATTGCCATGGTGCTGGTTACCCGGGAACGCAGCCACCTGACCGGCGGCATTATGGAACTGCTCAACCTCACCCCAAAACAACGTACCCTGATCAAAGCCTTTAATGATCTCGTGGGCCTGACGGTTATCTGCTTCTTTGGCTTTTATGCCACCAAGTACTTGTTATTCATCATGAAAATTAACCGTGCCAGCACCAATCTCGGCTGGCCAACGGCGCTGTGGGTCAGCGCTGCTGTGGCAGGATTTACCCTGATGGCCCTCTACAAACTGCGGGACCTGTTCAGCCATTCCAACACCTACAGCCAGTACGATAATAAATCCCTGCACGCCCGGGACGCAGTCCTGAAGGAGAGTCAATAATGGCTACCTTAAGTATTTCCCTGTTACTAATTGTTGCCCTGCTGCTAATCGGCATGCCGGTGGCCTACGTATTTGGCGTGGGCGCCATCAGCTTTGTACTGCTGACCGGCAAAAGTATGAGTTACCTGGTGCCCCATGCATTCTGGCAGTTAGGCAGCTTTGCGCTGTTGTCTCTGCCGCTGTTTATCATTGCCGGTGCGCTGATGGGGGCCAGTGGTATTTCAGACCGCTTAGTCCGCTTCGTGAACGCCTTTGTCGGGCCGATCCGTGGTGGCCTTGGCGCAGTAACCATTGCCACCTGCGCGCTGTTCGGCGCCATTGCCGGCTCCGGGGCTTCCGCCATTGCAGCCATCGGTTCGATTATGATTCCGAAGATGACCGAACAGGGCTATCCGCGGGGCTATGCCACCGCACTGGTAGGTTGTTCTTCCGTACTTGCCCTGCTGATTCCTCCCAGCGTGCCGATGATCATCTTCGCACTGACCGGCGGACTGTCAGTGGCGGCGGCATTTCTGTCCACCATTATTCCCGGCATTGTTATCGGCCTGATTTACTGCCTGATCAACTACGTATATCTGAAGCGTAAGAACATTAAGGTGGAGAAGAAGGTCAGCTTCCCGGAACGCACCAAGGTGATTACCCTCGCCAGTAAAGAAGCCAGCTGGGCAATCCTGATGCCCGTGATCATGCTCGGCGGGATTTACGGCGGCATTTTTACGCCAACCGAAGCCGCAGCGGTCGCACTGGTTTACACCCTGCCGGTTGGCTTTTTTATTTACAAAGGCCTGACCATGCAGACCGCCGGCAAGGCCATTCTGCACGGGGCAATCAGCACCGGATCGATTATCGCGATGATCTTTTTCCTGTTCGTCATGAGCCGGGTGATGATCATGGAGCAGGTGCCGCAGCAGTTGTCTGATTTCATGATCGCCCTGTCAGATAATAAGATCATCATCCTGTTGCTGATTAACGTGATTCTGCTGGGCATTGGCATGCTGGTGGATGATGTGTCCGGCAGCATTCTGGCTTCGATCATTCTGATGCCGGTGGCGGTGAATCTCGGGGTTCACCCGATTCACTTTGCGGCCATTGTCGGTACCAATCTGGGATTGGGCAACATCACGCCCCCCTGTGCGCCGCTCCTCTATATGGCCGGCTCAGTGGGTAAAGCGCAGTTTAATGAGTATCTCAAACCTACGCTGATGTTCATTCTGCTGGGCCATCTGCCAGTGGTACTGGCGGTAACCTTCATACCGGATCTGGCGCTGTTCCTGCCGCGCCTGCTGATGGATATTCAGTAATATAAATTCAGCAACAGCCTGAGCTGCTTTAAACAGATCAGGCTGTTGCCGGTATATCTTCTAACATCCCCTGCCTGCAGGCCTGCAGCAGTTCTTCTGCCAGGTCATCGTCGTTCAGAGCCCGGGCAATGGCCATGCCGCCCACCATCATCACGGTTTTTTGCAGCACCTGACTTTTCTGCGCATCCGCATCTGCCGCTTCAGACATACCCAGCCTTGAGCCGAGCATATCCATAAAGCCCCGGAACACTTCGGTGTAAACGTCGCGTACCTGTTCATCCTGCTGGGTGATATCCGTCACCAGAAATGCCAGCGGGCAGCCGCCCTCTTCACTCTTACGGTGACCCTGGCTCAGGTACCCATTCACCAGTGCCTGCAAGGCAGCGGTGCTTTCTTCTGGCGATCTGTTGAGTATGTTTTTGGCCCGCCGTGAACCGGCCGTGCGCATGGATTCCGCATACAGTTCGGCCTTGGATGAAAAATGGCTGTAGAACGCCCCTCTGGTGAGGCCGGCATCGGCCATCACGTCGTTAATGCCGACCTTATCAAACCCTTTTAGAGTGAACAGCTTAGCGCCACTTTTTAAGATTTTGAGTCGGGTTTTCTGTTTGTGGTCTTTCTGCCAGGCCATGATGTGTCTCCGCTAACGTCTGCCCGCTAGCTTATTATATTTCTAAAATATGTTCTTGATCATATTGTCATAACTTCTAATCTGACAGCATCACCCAGCAACGGTTAACGGAGAAATACCATGTCTGCTCAGGTTCATATTCTTGGCCCCCAGTTCAGCACCTTTGTACGCAGTGTCTGTCTGGCCTGTGAGGAAAAAGGCATCAGCTATCGCTACGGGTTAAAGCCCGGCGGTGAGGAAATCGAGTTCAAAGGGCCTTCCCATCTGGCACTGCACCCATTCGGTAAAATCCCTGCCTTGCTGCATGATGAGCACGTTATTTTTGAAACCACAGCTATCTGCCGGTATCTGGACGCCGCCTTTCCGGGGCCAGCCCTGCAGCCGGAAGATCCTGTTGAACGGGCCTATGTAGATGAGTGGTCGGCGGCTCTGAGCTGCTACGTGGATCAGGCGCTGGTGCGCAACTACCTGCTGGAGTTTGCGTTTCCCAAAGGCGAGGACGGCAGCATCAGAATGGATAAAGTCGCAGAGCATCAGCCGGCAGTGATCGACATGCTGGGGTTACTGGAACATCAGCTGGCGGGTAAACCGTTTATTTGTGGCGAACAGTACAGCATGGCAGATACCATTCTCACCCCGATGCTGGATTATCTCTCCGGTCTGCCCCATGCTGATGAGCTACTGGCAGCAACCCCTGAATTAAAAGCCTGGACTGAGCGCATGCAGGCCCGGGATTCGGGCAAGCAGGTGCTGATTTCCCGCTCCTAAAGATACTCATATTGCCAACAATTCCCCCCATACCCGTCGATTGTTCGTATATTCTGACGGGTATGTTCGCATTTAAGATGCTGACTTCTTAAAATTTACCGCTAAACTAGTGTTTTACTTCAGCATTCTGCGACCTTCGTCGGGTCATCTGGCAGAACTCTTCCCTGCTGACAATTACCTGTTTTCCGGCCTCCATTACCATATATGGCCATTTGCATAAGGAGCACAAGTGCAAAACTCCCCTGAGCAACAACCGATTATCAGCGTGCAGGCGCTGCATAAAACCTATGATTCGGGCTTCAGCGCCCTCAAAGATGTAAACCTTGAAATACAGCGCGGCGAAATCTTCGCCCTGCTCGGCCCAAACGGCGCCGGTAAAACCACCCTGATCAGCATCATCTGTGGCATCGTCAACCCGACCCAGGGCACAGTACTAGCGGATGGCTACAACGTCGTTAAAGACTACCGTGAAGCCCGCAGCAAGATCGGCCTGGTGCCGCAGGAACTGAGCACCGACGCCTTTGAAAGCGTCTGGGCCACGGTTAACTTCAGCCGAGGGCTGTTCGGTAAAGCCCCGGACCCGGCATACATCGAAAAGCTGCTACGCCAGCTTTCCCTGTGGGACAAGAAGAATGCCCGTATCCGTGAATTGTCCGGCGGTATGAAACGCCGGGTAATGATCGCCAAGGCCCTGTCCCATGAACCGGACATTCTGTTTCTCGACGAACCCACCGCCGGTGTTGACGTGGAACTGCGCCGGGATATGTGGGAGATGGTTCGCGAGCTGCGTGAACGGGGCGTGACGATTCTGCTGACCACCCACTACATCGAAGAAGCCGAAGAAATGGCTGACCGTATTGGCGTTATCCGTCAGGGCACCCTGATGCTGGTGGAAGAGAAAGAGAAGCTGATGCGTCAGTTAGGCCAGAAACACCTGCGCATTCAGTTGCAGACGCCGCTCAGTGAAATTCCTGCTGAACTGGATGAGTTCCAGCTGGATATTAATGATGGCGGTTATTCCATTGATTACCGCTTTGATGTCTCTGAAGAACATACCGGCATCGCTGAATTACTGCGGGCGCTGAGCAAAGCCGGCGTCGATGTAAAAGACCTGCACTCCAGTGAGAGTTCGCTGGAAGAAATATTCGTGAATCTGGTACACCGGCAGGGAGAGCAGGCATGAACTTCTATGGCGTAAAAGCAATTTATAAATTCGAGATGGCCCGTGCCTGGCGTACCCTGATGCAGAGCATCGCCTCCCCGGTACTCTCCACCACCCTGTACTTTGTGGTGTTTGGTACCGCGATCGGTTCACGGATGGGTGAAATCGACGGCGTCAGCTACGGAGCCTACATCATCCCTGGCCTGGTGATGCTTTCCCTGTTAAGTGAGAGTATTTCCAATGCGGCCTTCGGGATATTCTTCCCCAAATTCTCCGGCACCATATATGAAGTGCTCTCGGCACCGGTGTCGCCGTTTGAAATCGTCACCGGCTATGTGGGGGCCGCGGCCACCAAGTCTATTTTGCTGGGTCTGCTGATTCTCACTACCGCGAGAATATTCGTGGATTATGAGATTGCTCACCCGGTATGGATGGTCGCCTTTCTGGTGCTAACCGCCGTTACCTTCAGCCTGTTCGGCTTTATGATCGGTATCTGGGCGGATGACTTCCAAAAACTGCAGATCATCCCGCTGATGGTGATTACCCCACTAACCTTCCTGGGCGGTGCGTTTTATTCCATCAAAATGTTGCCGGAACCATGGCAGACCCTGACCCTGTTTAACCCGGTAGTCTACCTGATCAGCGGCTTCCGCTGGGCGTTTTATGGGGTATCCGACGTTAACGTTGCAGTAAGCCTGAGCATGACGTTCGGCTTCCTGCTGCTGTGCCTGGGCGGTGTCTGGTGGATCTTCAAAACCGGTTACCGGATCAAGACCTGAGCAGCAGAAATTACTCCAAAAAACGCAGCTTATACGCTGCGTTTTTTTTCGCCCTAAACGTATCCGAAACACATACTTTTCTGCACATCGGCCTCATTATTTTCAAACAACAGTTCCGTTTTCACTGCATATAACCAATATGAGATATTCGGGTATCGTCTTTACTTCTCCAGCCCCCAAGAGTCTGCTACTAATGCAGATACTGGGTGATGTCTGAAGGAGTTGGACTGTATCAATGCAAGCAAACAGTGAAGAACTGAAGGTATCTGACGGGATATTTCAGGGATGGCAACAAACCGTTAATCTAATCGCCGAACTGGCGAGCATTCCGGCCGCGCTGATCATGCGCATCAGCCACGACAGTATTCAGGTCTTTGCCACCAGCGAATCCGAAAATAACCCTTATGACCGCGGGATGACAGAGCCCCTTGGTCAGGGCCTTTATTGCGAAACGGTTGTGGCTGAGCAATCGCAACTTCTGGTGCCTAACGCCCTCATCAATAACGACTGGAATCAAAATCCGGATATTGCTCTGGGTATGATTTCCTATTGTGGTCTGCCTCTTAACTGGCCTGACGGCAAGCCGTTTGGCACCATCTGTATGCTGGACAGCAAAGAGAACTGTTATACACCGCAAGCCCTCAAACTGCTGGACCGTTTCCGGGAAACCATTGAGACCGATTTACGGATCATCTTTGAGAAGCACAGCTTTGAACAGGCGAACCTGCAACTTGAAGCGCGCATTGCTGAACGCACGCAGGAACTGGAAGATCTGAACCGTAAGCTCAGCAAAGAGATTGACCGCCGTAACGCCAGTGAACACACCCTGCAGTATAACCAGCAATATGACGCCCTCACCGGCCTGGCAAACCGTAGCTCGCTGATGCACAGCCTTGAAGCCCAGCTCGAACAGCTCAACCCTGTTCGCTCAGGCATTGCTGTCCTGTATCTGAGCCTGACTAATTTTAAGTCCATTAATAACAGTTACGGCCATGTCATTGGCGATACCGTACTGCGGGAACTGGCCCGGCGGATTCAGAACAACCTTGATCACCACCAGTTTGCAGCACGTATTATCGGCGACGAGTTTGTCATCATTACGCAGCCATCAAAACCTGAACAAACCACATGTCAGGATTTCAAAGAACAAACTCTGGATCTGGCTCAGCAGATCAGCAAACTCTGTCAGAAAGCATTTCATATTAACGGCCACTCAATCACCGTGATTGCCAATATCGGCATTGCAATGGCCCCCCATGACGGCCTTGAAGCCTCTGCACTGATCCAGAAAGCCGGGGCAGCAATGGCCGCCAGCAAAGAAGCAGAACTGAATTACGGTTTCTTCAGCGAGGCCACAGAAGCCCTCATTAATCAGCGCTACCTGCTGGAGACTCATCTGGCGGACGCACTGGAAAACGATGAACTGATGCTCCATTACCAGCCGCTGATCTGTACCAAAACCGGCGCTACTGTGGGGGCTGAAGCCCTGCTCCGCTGGTTCAGCCCGGTACTTGGTAATGTCCGGCCTGATCAGTTTATCCATGTAGCCGAACAAACCGGTCAGATTATTCAGATCGGTAATTTTGTCCTGCGCAGTGCCATCCGGCAGGCCAGCCGCTGGCATAAACAGTATCCGGCTGATTTCCGCATCGCCGTTAACATTTCACCGATACAGTTCAAAGATGATCAGTTTGCCGATTACATCGCTGAATTGCTCGATTGCTATCAGTTGCCCGCCCGGTACCTGGAGATTGAAATCACCGAAGGTGTACTGATCGAAGATGAACACCGGGCCATTAAGACCATCCGTACTATTCAGGAACTGGGGGTTCGTACCTCACTGGATGATTTTGGTACCGGATACTCATCACTGAGTTATCTGAAAAAATATACTTTTGACACACTAAAGATTGACCGCAGTTTCATCGCCAATACCGTCGATAATATCCAGGATCAGAAGCTGGTCCGGAGCATTATATCCATCGCCCGCAGCCTGGACCTGCAGGTGGTTGCCGAGGGAATTGAAACCACCGAACAGGACAGTTTCATCAGCCAGGAAGGTTGTGACTTCGGCCAGGGATACTATTACGGCAAACCGGTACCCGGCGACGTATTTGCTATCCGTTATCTTAAAAACAATCATACAAAGCAGAAGGCTGTGAAAGTCTGTGCCATACAGAACAGCCCGACCAATAACAAAGCTGCTGGTTAGCCAGCCCGGACACCTACTTATGAGCCATTTATCAACCCAGGAAATCATCGGACACTTAGCAGATCTGACCGGTGCCCTGACTTCAGAAACCGACCATGTACGGCTGTTGGACCGGATTATTCTGGGTTGCATGAGCCTCACCAATGCTGATGGTGGCACCCTCTACACCCTTGACGAGAACAGTGATAACGATCTGAACATTGCCATTCTGCATAACCGTTCTCTGGGTATTCACGGCAAACCGAGTAACTTCCCGACCATCGAGATTTATAATTCCCGCCAACAGGCGTCGAAGCTGGTGGCGGTACAGACGTTCGTGTCTAAACAAACGATCAATATCCCGGACGCTTACAGCTGCACAGATTATGATTTCTCCGGCACCCGTAACTTTGATAAGCAGCTGAGCTATCACTCAAAGTCTTTTCTGTGCGTGCCCCTGAATGACCATGAGAATGTCACCATCGGTGTGTTACAGCTGATCAACGCGCTGGATGAAGACGATAACATTATTGAGTTTGACCAGACCCATCTTGAGCTGGTGCAGTCCCTTGCCTCGCTGGCCGCTACCGTGCTGACCAAACGGCGCCTGATTGATGCCCAGCGGGAACTGTTCGAATCCTTCATTAAACTGATCGGCCGGGCCATTGACCATAAGTCCCCGGTGACCGGTAAACACTGTGAACAGGTACCGGAAATCGCCATGCTGATGGCGGATGCGATTAACAACGCCGCCCAGGGTGCATTTGCCAATACAGAATTTAACGAACAGGAACTCTACGAGTTACGGATTGCTGCCTGGCTGCATGACTGCGGCAAAATCACCACTCCGGAATACATCATCGATAAAGCCACCAAGCTGCATACCATGTTCGACAGAATCGAACTGATCAGCAATCGCTTTAAAATCTACCGGCAACATTTGCAGCTCAACTTTCTGCAGCAAATGTCTGAATGGTCAGCACAGGAAACCGCCCTTCAGCAGCAAGCGTTGGATCAGCAGTTTAAGCAACTGAATGATGATCTGGCATTTTTGCGCACTACCAATACTGGTAAAGAATTCACCTCTGAAGAAGATCAGCAACGGATTAATGCCATCGGCGAACTTCGCTGGGAAGATGAAGACGGCATCCACTGTTTGCTCACGAAAGACGAGATCAAAAACCTGTGTATCAGCCGCGGAACACTGACTGAAGATGAACGCCAGATCATGCGCGACCATATCAAAGTTTCCATCGACATGCTGGAGTCCCTCAAATACCCACGTCAGCTGGCTGAAGTACCGGAAATCGCCTGCAACCATCATGAACACATGAACGGTGGCGGTTATCCCCGTGGCCTGACGGGCGATCAGTTGTCATTAAGGGCTCGGATCATGTGCATTGCCGACGTGTTTGAGGCCCTCACCTCTCCGGACCGCCCATATAAGAAAGGCATGTTACTTTCTAAAGCCATGAACATTCTCGGCCGTATGGTTGAGGACGGCCATCTGGACCCGCAACTGTTCAGGCTCTTTGTAGAAAGCGGCACTTACAGAACCTATGCCGAAAGGCATATGTCACCGCGGCAGATCGATACATTCGATGACACCACGTTGCCAGGTCTGAATAGCTAGTCTGAATAGTTAAGCTTAGCCGCTCAGGTAAACAGCCCACCAGTCTATTTTTGCTGGTGGCTGTAAATACCGTCCCACGGGTGTTGTCCGGCTTCCCGGCTTTCGGCAATGCGCAGTAAATACATCTGTGCGCAGTAATCTTCGCTGTCGGTTTGCAGATAACGACGGAAAGCTGCGTCAGCCTCGTCCCAGCGCTGTTGCTGATACGCCCGTACCCCTTCACAGAATTCATCGATACTGCTCAGTTGCTCCGTCGTCAGTTCTGAACGTTTTCCAATCGGCTGGTACAAATCCACCGGCTCAAAACGGCCTTTTACCCTTACCCGGTCGATATAGCGAAAACCATACTCCGGTACGCTGGCTGCTGTTTCATCACTGACCAACAACGGACAGTTATAGAACTTAGTCAGCCCTTCCAGCCGGGACGCCAGATTCACAGCATCGCCCATAACGGTATAGGCCATCCGGAAGCTGGACCCCATGTTACCGACGTTCATTTGTCCGGTATTTATGCCCATCCCTACAGACACTTCTGGCAAGCCTTCTGCCACTAATTGCCGATTCAGCTCCGGCAGTACATCCAGCATATCCATTGCTGCCTGCAAGCTGTGCCGGGCATGGGCGGCATCTTCAAGAGGAGCCCCCCAGAACGCCATTACCGCATCACCAATGTATTTATCAACGGTACCCCGCCGCTGGTGAATTTCAGCGGTCATGGCGGTCAGATATATGTTCATCATCCGGGTCAGCTGCTGCGGGGTGAGCTGTTCCGAGAGGCTGGTAAAATCCCGGATATCCGAGAAAAACACGGTCATCTCCCGGCTTTCACCGGATAACTGCACCGCATCTCCCTGCTCACTCAGCTCTGCCACCACTTCCGGTGGAATATACTGGCCGAACTGACCTTCCAGCTTACGGATATTACGGGTCTCAAAGAAGTAGCCGGTAATCTGTAAAAACAGATACAGCAACACCACCAGAAACAGGCTGTAGCCCAGAGGGATTACCCACTGTAACGACTGCCAGGCATACAGGTTAAAACCGGTTAACATACCCACCCAAAGCAGGGTCAACAGCCCCGATACCAGTACTGAGGTACGGGGAATCAGCAATGAAAGCAGCAAGCCGCTGAGCAATACCTGCAACAGTTCAACCCCTAAGGTGTAATCCGGACGGTGGTTGATCTGCTCATCCAGAATACCGGCGATGATATTGGCATGCACCTCAACACCGGCATACCGGCTGCCAACCGGTGTTACCCGTAAATCCAGCAATCCCGCTGCGCTGGTTCCCACCAGCACGATGGCGCCTTCCAGCACATCGGCACTGGCACGGCCATTAATGACATCCGTCGCGGAAACATAAGGAAAGCTGCCCTGCCGGCCCCGGTATGGCACCAACACTGAACCACCGTTATCGACCGGAATGCTGATGCCTGCAGCGTCTACTGCCACCAGCACGGCGCTATCACCGTCACTTTCCGTGAGCGGCGTTACCTGATCTTCTTCAAACAGGGCCAGTATCATGGCCAGTGCGAGGGACGGGTAATACTGTGACTGATATTCCTGTAACAACGGCACCCGGCGGTATACCCCGTCTGCATCTACCCGCGGATTATCAATAAAACCGTTGCGTGTACCTTCGGTCTGCAGCGCGTCGAGACTTGCTACCACACCGCTGGCACGTGGCACAGGAATACCGGCTAACTCTTCGGCACCGGCAACAGGGCTGCCGGGATCACCCACTTTCAGTTGCTGGGCACTGCGATCAAAGACATAGCCCAGTACCACCGGCCGCTCTTCCAGTGCTGCCGCAAATAAACGATCCGGATTCAGGCTGTCCAGTTGCTCACTGAGTTCACTGCCTGCTGTTGCCGGGCGGCTGTCCAGCCACTGTTGCAATGCTTCCATGGGGACATTGCGATCAGCTTCGGCGAACAACATATCGAAACCAACAATCGCCACGCCGTATTCATCAAACAGATTATTCAGCATGTTTGCCAACGTCGCCCGGCCCCAGGGCCAGCGGCCCTGTTCCGCCAGGCTGGCTTCATCAATGTCCACAATCACGATGCGCGGGTCCTGATCATCTGCCAGAAACTGCCGTAATCTGAGGTCATACAGATCCGACTCAAAGCGCTCCAGCAATACCGGGCGGTTATCCTGAATCAGCGGCACCAGCATCAGCAGGGTAAGTAGCAAACCCAAGCCGCTTCGCACCATCCGCTGGCCAAAACTGAAGCCTTTCATCACAGAGAATTCTCCCCTGTCAAACAGGTATTGTCATAGCGGGTATTTCCGGGCTTCTGTTGCATAGTATTGTGACTCAATATTTTGTATCGTTAGATTCAATCATCTGTCGGCTGTTTGTGTTCGGCAGATACTTTCAGGCCGGTCAGTAAGGAACAGGTGATCAGATGAAGCTCGATATCCTCGGTTGCAGCGGTGGCATCGGAAAAGGACTCAAAACAACCACCTTTCTGGTCGACGATACCCTGTTACTGGATGCCGGTACCGGTGTTGAATCCCTGACCCTCGAGCAGATGCTGCAAATCCGTACGGTCCTGATCACCCATGCCCATGTTGACCATATCACTGGTCTCCCTCTGATGCTGGCAACCATTTTCGATCAGCATCAGGCACCGATTGATGTCTATGCCCTGCCAGAAGTCATTGATGCCCTGCAAACCCATATTTTTAACTGGGTCATCTGGCCGGACTATACCTGCCTGCCGGAAGCAAATCCTATTCTGCGGCTGCACACCCTGAGCGTGGGCGATACTCTTCAGCTGGAAAACAAATCCGTTGAAGTATTACCGGCAGAACACCCGACTCCCACTGTGGGCTATCTGCTGAGCAACGCCACCACCAGCTTTGCCTTCAGCGGCGACAATGGCATTAATGAACAACTCTGGCCGATTCTCAGTGACCGCCGGCCAGATCTGCTGATTATCGATGTGTCTTTCACCGATGATGTCGACGAACTGGCCCGCCTCAGCGGCCACCTGACACCTTCCCATCTGGCTGAAGAGCTCAGCCACTTCAGCCATGACTGCCCAATCATGATTACCCATCTGAAACCGGGCTTTGAATCAGAAATCATGGAACGCTGCCAGACCCTGCTACCCAACCGGAATATTCGCAGGCTGGTCCATGGCAGCCTGCAACTTCCACTTCGTTAAAGATAAACAATCTTTAGGGTGCTAAACCATTATCCTGCAGTACCGCTGTACCTGAGATGGTCACACCGGTACCATCCGGCGCTGTTCCTTTCGCACCATAAGATGTGACTGCTCCTTCAGCAGCATCCCCAATCAGATCCACCGTCATCTGACCGTTCATACTGGTATCATTTCCACCCACGGTGCAGGCACCTCCTTCACAATAACCGACCATGCCCAACTGACCGCCATCCAGTACATCACTCAGATAAGCCGCACCGGTATCTTTGAGGTTATACGTTCGTAATCCGGTACTGTCATTCACCTGAGCGACCACCGAGGTTTCGGTGATTTTCTGAGAATCCCAGTCAATGACCATATACGTGCCGTGATACAGCTGAGTTTCATCCCGGGCCACGTTACCGTCGCCATAGCCAATCAGCGTCCCGGTCTGGCCGGTTTCTATCTGTGGAGGCGTCATCAGGGCGGATCCCTGGCCAAACGCGTACACATATGAGCCTGATTTCGCCGCGGCTACGTCAGCAATCTGTGAGTCAGTTGTGAAGCTGCTGGCATACATGAAGCTGAAGCCACCACTTGTTTCAACCGTTACGTCATTGGCAACCACTGAAAACCCTGAATCCCAGCGGCCCCAGGATACAGTTGAGGAACCGATAGTAGTGAAACCTGAGTCTTTAACATCACTCAGAGAATCGGAGCCGGTAAATAAACAGGGCGAACATTCACTGTTAGAAATCCCGTCTGTATGAACAAACCGGACACCGGTCACAATGTTTGAGTCCACCATCGCGGCAGAGCGTTTTTCAATCCGGACATTATCATTCGCATTGCTGTAGATCCCGGCATCCGTACTGGTAAACGCAACCGCCACAACACTTCCTTCCGGCGCCAGCACCGCATTACCAGTTGGGTTCGGTGCCTGAGGTATTCTGCCGCCTGTCTCAGTAACCGTATCCGAGGTGGTGGTTGTCGTTTCCTGAGGGTCTGTAGCAGGTAAGGTAGTATCACCAACGGTTGCGTCTGCTGTTTCAATACTCAGCGTTACCGTTCCGGTATCGTCACCGCCAACACTTACAGAGCTGTCACCGGTGGATGAATCACCGGTGCCGGCAGAGCCGGTATCTGCAGTTGTATCAGTGCCTTCCTGGGTGGTTTCACCGGAACCACTGCCGTCAGTTGAGGCGCTGTCATCACCGCCAGTACTTTCTTCACTAGATGTACCTTCTGATTCTGATTCAGAAGCGCCTTCGGAGTCACCGGCTTCTTCACTGTCACTGCTTTCTTCAGAATTCTCAGTTTCTTCAGAGCTCTCGCTTTCTTCAGATTCTTCAGATTCTTCGGACTCCTCAGATGAGCCATCTTCAGACGAACCTTCACCGGTTTCAGAAGAAGGCGGCGTTTCAAAAACCTGTATCGCACCCTGTGTCTGAATCACGAAGGAATTACCTGCAGTAATGTTCTCGCTGCGTGATCCTTCATTACCAGCAACATTAATTTCACCGCTGTTCACGGAACCGGTCACTGAATCACCTTCGCTGATGATGACAAAATCGGTGCCGCGAATACCAATGGTGGCCACTGCTGTATCCAGCCGGTAGTCCTCTTTATCTTCCTTACCGATCTGACCGGATAAAGTACGCATGCCCCCTTTCAGCAGCTTATAGATGGCCTTACCTTCTTTGGGCTCTGCAGCATCAAACCGGTATTCAGTAATCTTAAACTCGGTACCGGAACGCAGCGACAGCCGGGAGCCATCGGTAAAGCGCACCTGTAAGCGCCCTTTGTTCCCGGTAGCCAGTAAGTCATCAGCATACACTTCAGCCTTACGGGCCAGTTTGCGTACCTGACCGTCAGGCCCGACCGCCTGATTCTGACCAATACTCAGAATCACCTTACCGACGGCATCAGCCGCAACGGCAGGAAACGGTGCCAGCAATAGCGCCAGCAGGAATAAAACAGAAATAAACTCAGGTCGGCCAAAAGGCGCTTGCGTTATTGCACGTGCATATAACATGTCGCCACCTCATTTAAAGTCACGGCGCAGGCCGAAATTAATCTGCTCACGCCGGAATTCATTCAGTTCGATATTGGAGTCTGCATCGGCATAGCTATAAGTAGCCAGCAACGACCAGTCAGGTTTAAAGCGCCAGTTCACATTCAGATTCAGCGCCGCGTACTTATCTTTACGTTTTAGGTTATAAATCCAGTGCTCACCGGCATATTCACTGACCTGATACACCAGACTGGGCATGAACGTCAGATCCTGAAGAGGCGTCATCTGCACCCCCAGGCTGACACCATAGAAATTACGGTCAACGTCACCGTCGGCGAGAGTGCCCGGCTCATCCGGCTTTTCATTACCAATGAATCCGCCCAGCACATAGACCGGCTTCCAGTTTCCATCACCGGCATACAGGTAATTACTGCCCAAGCTGTATTGCCGGGAATCTCTCCACTCGCTGGATACATATTTCAGATCATTCACCGCCAGATAGGAACGCAACAGGCTGCGCTTACTCAGTTGCCGGTTCCAATCAAAACTGATGCCCATTAAATCCCTGTAACCTTCTTCATCCAGCCGGTAATCCTGACGTACCACATTAAACTGATACTGGTTCTTACCTTCATACCAGCGATGGCCCGCTTTCAGGGTTAAGTTGGAATTGTCCTGCTCTTCTTCGGTGTCGTAATAGCGGATATCCAGACGGGTTTCGAAAATCAGCGAGCGGTCTTCCGCGTAGCGATGCTCAACATCCGCCCCGGCTTTGAGGGCCATGAAAGAATCCCCTCTGCCAAGGGCATCATCACTGAGCACAACGCGGGTTAGCTGGCTACCTGGCGCCGAATTCACGTTGGAGTCGTAACCGGCGTACAGCTCGACAAACCCCTGCACCCGGGTGAAGCGGTTCACCCTGCGCTGTTCTATCAAAGCAAGATAACGGTCTATACGGGTAACAACCCGTGGCGGAGGATTTTTGGCTTTAACCGCATTGAACATAGCGGTGGCCTGATCAAACTTACGCTGCTGATAATAGGCACGGGCCAGTTCAAGCCTGGCTAACTGATTATTTGGGTCCACCAGCAAAACCCGCTCCAGCGCAAAGACCCCTTCCTCAAGATGAAAGGTTTCAATGGCAGCAACGGCATACTGAATATCAAACGCGGGATCGCCTTCATGCTCAGCGAGCATAGTATTCGCCAACTGATACGCCTTTCCGAACTGGCCAGCGTCGACGAACTGGGAGAGCTCTTCAAGTGAAGCCGAGCAAACACTGCTGAACAGGCTTGCTGCGGTTAGAAGGCTCCCCGCAAGTAAGGGCCTTAAGATGCCCCTGTGACTGGAAAAATACTGCAATCTCACACATGCATCCTTTCATTCAAAGACTGTTGTCCATACTAACAATCCGGGAATATCAAGACTATGTGTTACGCCACCACTCTGGGTAACTAAGGCCTGATCAGATCAGCTGATCTAGCCACTGCTGCCTCTCCGCAGTACAGCTGCCTGCCAGCACAAAACCTTTCAGCATGCCGGCAGAGTCACGGAACAGGCTGCGAAGGCCGTCATCGGTGGCTTCTGTTTGCCATTCACCTTCTAAACCTACTTCCGGAGACTGAATGGTTAACAGCAGCGCTGGCGTCTTCACCACAACCGGCATATGCGGGTATTGCGCCATGGTTGGCCGGCCCAGCAGACAATCGGCCAGCGCACGTACGCCAAAGTTGATCGGTGCGATATACGGCAGCACTTTACCCTGCAGTTCAGCACAATCACCCAGTGCATAGATATCGGCAACATTTGTGCGCAGACCACCGTTCACCTTAATGCCCCGGCCACAGTCGACACCGGCGGTTTGTGCCAGTTCAGTACGCGGTTTAAGGCCTACTGCGGAAATAACCAGATCGGCCTCAACAATTTCGCCGCTGGTCAGGGTCAGGCGGTAACCGGATGCTGCCTGGTCAACAATCTCAACACTGGTTTGCAGCTGCCAGCTGACACCCTGAGCCGAAAGCTTCGCCTGCAATGCTTCACCCACCTGCTGGGGAATCAGGCCCTGCATGGCCCAATCACCCAGGCCGACTACGGTGACATCCAGCCCCTGATTACTCAGGTCATTGGCAAACTCACAGCCAATCAGGCCATTACCGATAATGCATACCTTTTTGGCTCCTTCCAGGCGGGCACGCATCACCCGGTAGTCCGTCAGGTCGTTAACACTCAGCACATCTGACGCGCCAGTGCCTGCCAGCGGTAAACGTATTGGTGCCGCGCCGGTGGTCAGAATCAGCTTGCTGTAGACCTGTTCGCCAATATCCGTGTGCAGCACATGGGCATCAGCATCGATGCGTTCAGCCTGAACACGGGTGTAAACGCGAATGTTGAGCCGCTGCTCGATTTGCAGCGCGGTTTCCGTCACCAGCTCGGGTGCAGTTTTACCGCGGGTCAGGGCGTTAGAAAGGCCCGGCTTGGAATAGTTAGCACCGTCATCAGAGGTGAAAACAATAATTGGTTTCTGCGGGGCTTTTTCGCGCAGGGTTTCTGCCAGTGTATAACCGGCAAAACCACTGCCAACGATCACAACCGGCGGCTCATCGTTCAGCACAGCAGCCATTGGGGATTCAGAAACAGATTCAGCAGGCGCAGCGGCAGCAGCTACCGGTGACTCAGTGATTTCAATCATTTCGAAGTCGGCTTTACCGACGCCACAATCCGGGCACAGCCAGTCATCGGGGACGTCTTCCCAGCGGGTACCCGCCATAATGCCATCATCCGGCCAGCCTGTGGCCTCGTCGTAAATCAAACCACACACCACACAGAGCCATTTTCTCACGCGCTACTCCTCTCCCCGGAAACCCCTGTTTCCTCTGATTAAAACTAACAATTGCCCTTTTCGCCAGTTAAAACAATCAACTGTTCAAAACATGGCGTTAATACACAAAAGCCCGGCGCGGGTAAAACCGCCGGGCTGTCACATCAGGTCACACGGATTGCCACGTTCTTGGTATGTACGTAGCTGTACAGTGCTTCCTGGCCTTTTTCACGGCCATAACCGGATAACTTAATGCCACCAAACGGCGTTTCGATCCCACCGGCATACCACTCGTTAACGAACACCTGACCGGCCTGCAGCTTGCGGCTTGCCCGCATGGCACGGGTAAGGTCGTGGGTGAATACACCGGCAACCAAACCAAACTCGGTGCCGTTCGCCAGTTCCCAGGCTTCTTCTTCGGTATCAAACGGTGTGATAGCCAGTACCGGGCCAAACACTTCGTCCCGGAAGATGCTCATGTCAGGGGTCACATCAGCAAACACGGTGGCTTCAAAGAAGTAACCGGCCCGTTGTGGTACATCGCCGCCCGTCACCAGACGCGCCCCTTCTTCTTTAGCGCGGTTAACAATACTGGCAACCCGGTTTTGCTGATCCGCAGAGGCCAGTGGCGTCAGGTCGGCATTGTCCATACCAGCGCCCATTTGCAAACTTTCGGACAGATCTTTAACCGCTGCAACCACCTGATCATAAATAGCCCGCTGCACCAGCATGCGCGACATAGCAGAACATACTTGCCCGGCATTGAAGAAGATGCCCCACTTCACGCTGCTTAACAGCTGATCCATATCCGCATCATTAAACACCACGGCGGCAGACTTACCGCCCAGCTCCATTACGCATGGCAGCGCGCGGTCTGCGGCGCAGCGCAGAATAGCCTGCCCGGTGGCTACTGAACCGGTAAACACGATCTGGTCGATGCCAGGATGCGCCACCAGCTGTGCGCCAGTACTGTGGCCGTAACCGTTGATGATGCTCAGAGCACCGTCCGGCAGGCCGGCATTCTGGCAGGCTTTCGCCAGCAACAGCATTGCCAGCGGTGTGTTTTCCGGTGTTTTCACGACCACCGCATTACCGGCTGCCAGTGCGGGGGCCAGTGAACGGGCGCAGATATCTACCGGGAAATTCCACGGGACTATCTGTGCAGATACACCCATCGGTTCGTAATAGGTGAAATCGACGTAGTCATTACCCAGTGGAATGGATTTACCTTCGATCTTATCCGCCATACCGGCATAGTATTCAAAGTAACGGGCCGCGGTGGTGAACTCACCCATGGCATCGTCTAGGGATTTTCCGCTCTCCTGCACCAGCAGCGGCGCGCCCTCTTCCGCCAGCGCCCGGATCTCAGCGGCAATGCGATGCAGCATTTCAGCGCGAACTGCCGGGCGGCAGTCCGTCAGTTCACCGCTGGCAACACAGGCCCGGGCAGCCTGAACTGCCCGGTCGATATCAGCGGCATCAGCAGCCGCCATGCTGGCAAATACTTCTCCGGTTGCCGGGTCGTATACGTCAATGCTTTCACTGCCATCAACCCATTCGCCAGCAATAAAATTCTGCCAGTGTTTCACTTCTGTCATGATTTACTCCAGTCAGTCTGATCAGGCCATCGACTCAGCATAACGGTTCGCCACCCACTGGTGGAAGTGATGGGTCGGACCATCCAGTACCGGAGAGAATACACCGCCTTCAAACGCCGGCGATTTACGGCCGTTCTGCATACCTTCCACAGCAAATACATCTTCACCGAATACCACCTTCCAGCTTTCCAGCACGGAGGTACGGCAAGCAGCATACTTATCACCGCAGGCTTCTTCACCCACGTAAGCCAGCTGCAGTTTTTCCAGGGTCTTATTATTCGCCTGCGGTTGCAGAATAATGGAGAAAACGTGATCCGCCTGTACACCTAACAGCACGTTTGGATACAGAGACACATACTCTGCCTGACGGATCTTATCCTGCGGCCAGTCGGTGAACTGTGGCAGGCTGGTGCCGGCAACGTCAGACAGGTTATAGGTGTAGCTACCCTGCCCGGACATATTGTCATTCACAATCAGGTTGTAGTGCTGATCCAGCGGTGAATAGGTATTCAGGCTCGGGTGAACCCATGGTAGGTGGTACGCTTCACAGTAGTTTTCAACCGCCAGCTTCCAGTTCGCCATTACTGTCAGTTCCATTGCGCTGCCAGTCGGCGCTACATGAACCTTGTCAAAGCCACCTTTACCGGTGAACTCTTCCCAGCGCTGTACCAACGGGGTAATAAACTCTTCAAACGGTACACCGTCACCGGACAGGTTAATGAAGATAATGTCATTCCACATGGCTGAACGTACCTTACGCAGACCGTGCTTTTCACACACAAACCCTTCCGCCTTATGTACGCCAACACCGCCGATGTGTGGGGTGCCTTTCAGGTTACCGTTCAGATCATATGTCCAAGAGTGATACGGACAACGCACCATACCTTCCACTTCGGTTTCTTCCCGCAGCAGAATCATACCCCGGTGGCTGCAGATGTTATGGAACACATTGATTTCGCCATCGCGGTTGCGCATGATCGCCAGCGGCAAGCCCATGAAATCAACTGGTTTCGCAAAGCCTTTTTTCGGTAACTCGCTGCCAAATGCCAGACCCGCCCAGGTTTTACCCAGCACGTTATCGCGCTCGTATTCAAACATCGCCGGATCGTCATACACCGCATTCGGCATGCCATTGGCTTCAGCGATCGGTTTACGCACGGCGTCCAGAGTCGCCAGAGGGATTTGCTGCATTGAATCAGTCATAAGTGTGCTCTCAACAGAACCGGCAAACATACAACAACCGGTGGATTCTTATTTTCAGGCACGCTGTTAAGCCTTGCAGTGTTGCACTGCTGATGGATGGCCAAAGCATACCCTGTTTATCCGTCAATAGTAGCGGCGCAGCGGGAAAGCTGACAAACGACTTATTCGCTCTCAACTCATTACAAAATGTAATACATAACAAACAACATTGAAAAACCGGAAGAAAGCCTCTAAATTGCCGGATTATAAAAGGATATATGGCTAACAGTACCGACATAAGAACCTTCTTCAGGTACTGAAAAATATAAAAACGGCCACGATCTATTACAAAAAATAACAATAAGAGCCTGTAGAATTCTATGCGTATCAGCCCCCTGCCACCGCTGAACAGCCTAGTGGTATTTGAATCCGCCGCCCGGCATCTGAGCTTCACCCGTGCCGCTGACGAACTTAACGTTACCCAGGGTGCCATCAGCCGCCAGATTCGCCATCTGGAAGATTACCTGGGCCGCAAGCTGTTTATCCGCGATAAACGCAGCCTCAGCCTCACCAGCACAGGGATGGAATACTACGACAGCATTCAACAGTCCCTGTTACTGGTGGCAGGTGCAACCGGGAACATCCTGCAATGGCAAGGCGACCAACAGGTCACCGTCGTTACCACCCATGCGATGGCTTCCTTCTGGTTACTGCCCCGGTTTAACGCCTTTCAGGAACTCCACCCGGATATAGACGTACGCATACTGGCGGTCGACTCCCTAAAAGACATCCGCCATAACGAATTCGATATCGCCCTGTTCTTCTGTCACGAAGCGCCAGCAGATCTCACCGCTACCCCACTGTTTGCAGAAAACGTATTCCCGGTGTGCAGCCCGGGCTATCTGGAAAAGAATCCGCATATCCAACACACCGAAGACATGCTCAAAGGCACCCTGCTCACGCTGGAAGTCGGTGAAGAATGGCTCAGCTGGCAAGCATGGTTCCGGGCCTGCAACATTGAGTACAAAGCAGACGCGGGCCCGCGGATGAACATCAACAACTACCTGCTGGTAATACAGTCAGCACTGAACGGCCAGGGCCTGGCACTGGGCTGGGAAAACCTGGTCGATGACTACCTGGCCAGCGGCCTGTTAATCAAACCCGTCAGCACCAGCGTAGAAACCACCTCCCAGTTCCTGATGCTGGAACCAGAACAAACCGCCCGCCCCAAACAAGGCGCAGAGTATTTCAGAAAGTGGCTGTTATCGTTGATATAGCAATTATCAGTGGCACGAAACACCTGTATAATTTTGCTCAAGAAAAACGGATAACACACTCAAGGTATAAGGATACAAAATGACAATTCTGGTTACCGGCGGCGCCGGCTACATTGGCAGCCACACCTGTGTAGAACTCATTCAGGCAGGCTACGACGTACTCATTCTCGACAACTTCAGTAATGCCAAACCGGAAGTCCTTAACCGCATCGAAACCATCACCGGCACCCGCCCGGGACTTGCCAAAGGCGACGTCGCGGATGCTGAACTGCTGAACATCATCTTCAGAGAAAATGACATCGAAGCAGTCATTCATTTTGCAGGTTATAAAGCGGTGGGTGAATCCATGGCGTTTCCGCTGAAGTATTACCAAAACAACCTGGCTGCGACCATTACACTGTGTGAGGTAATGGCCGCACATGAATGCTTTAAGTTTGTTTTCAGCTCGTCGGCCACTGTATACGGCGAACCTGATACGCCGGCACTGAGGGAAGACTTCCCACTGCGACCAGCTAATACCTACGGCCGCACAAAATTCATGGTAGAAGAAGTACTTCGCGACGCAGCCATGGCAGACAAACGTTGGGATACAGCCTTACTGCGTTACTTCAATCCGGTTGGCGCGCACCATACAGGTAAAATTGGTGAAGATCCGGAAGGTATACCAAACAACCTGATGCCTTATGTTGCACAGGTTGCCAGCGGTAAACTCGAATGCCTGAGTATCTTTGGCAACGACTACCCTACTCCGGATGGCACAGGTATCCGCGATTACATCCATGTCGTGGACCTGGCACAGGGCCATCTGACAGCGCTGCAAAAGATCACTAAAGACTCAGGTAAACATGGTTGCGTTGCCTATAACCTGGGAACGGGTCATGGCTACTCGGTTCTGGACGTTGTAAATACATTCCAGCGCGTGACAGAACAAACTATCAGTTATAAGTTCGCAGAACGCCGTGCCGGTGATATCGCTGAATTCTTTGCTGATCCGACATTTACCGAGAAAGAGTTGGGCTGGAAAACCAAGTACTCACTGGAAGAAATGGTAAGAGACCACTGGAACTGGCAGAAACAGAATCCTATGGGGTATTAAGAACATATTATTTCGTCAACTAAACAGTGAGACTTCTCAAATACTTTTGGACATACACAAAGGACAATATACTTTGGATTAACAAGGCAGATAGCGTTGCAAAAGCAGCGCCAACCACCCCAAAGCTATAAATAAAAACAAACGAAAATATGATTGAAACAGAACCACTTAAAACAGTAATGTTTCGTAATTTTTTTTCATTACCAGTCATAGCCAAAAACATATTCGTAGGCCCGACAATCACGCTCGCAAACTGACCTACAGATAATATAATAAGAATATTTCCGGCTTGAATAAATTCATTACCAAACACTCCAAGTAATAACTCTGGATATATAGCAATAAAGACTATAACAGGCGTGGTTATAACGATTAAAAAAAGTGATGATTTATACATTAAGGAAGTTAAATCACTATACTTTTTTTCTACATTTAAAGCTGAAAATTTAGGACTGACAACCAAATTTAAAGCTATTAATACAAAGCTGACTAAATTCGCTATTCTTTGAGCAACTGACAAAAGGGCTAAATCTTCGGGACTGATAAAAATGCCTGCTACAAGTTGACTTCCCCATTGCACAGAGAGATTCATTGCAACAACAACCCAAAGCGGAGTTGCACTCTCAAAGATATACTTAGTTGTTAAGTTCTCACCAGACCCTCCATGACTTTGTGATTTACTTATCCAAAGATATAAAGCTAGAACAAAAGACAATAAAGAGCTAACAAAGAGGCAGTAAAGACCCTCTAACGCTGAATCTACACCAAAAGAAAAAATTAAAATTGATGCAACAAACTGCACACATATAGATGAAAGGAATACAGCATACAGAGGTAGTTTTATCCCCTGAAAGTGATGTGCTATTAAAATAGTGATACCAAACACAGTAACAATTGGCAGCAAAAAAAACAAATGTAATTTAGTGAACTCTTTAACAAATAAATGACTTATCAAGGGCTCGAATAAAAGCAAGATAGCCGCTGAGAGCCCTAGCAAGCACATTAAAGAGTACTTAATACTCAATTTAAAAAAAGAATTTATCTTGGACCAGTCGTTCTGCTCAAATGAAGCCCCAACAATTTTAACTGCCGTTTGTTGCAAACCTAGCAAGGATATTGGCGCTAAGACCATCAAAATTGTTAGAGAGAAAAAGAAAACTCCTGCTTCTTTCAAGGGCATGGTATAAGCTACAACAAAGTTTAATAAAAACATTGAAATAGCACCAAGCCCTCGCGCAAACACTACAACTAAAACATGCTTTATAAAATCGAAGCTCATGTTACTTTTTGAACACTCCAACAATATCACTCCCCTCTGTCACTAACAAAGTGGTGATACTACTTGCTTCCATCAAAACTAATGCATCCTCAACCCTTGCTGTACTGCTAATACATTGAGGATTAGATGTCATTAAATCGGAGACGCGTTTTGAAAAAAACTTTTCATTATAAATTTCGATAGAACGTCGCACATCTCCATCTGTGACTATTGCCATACAATTGGCATCTTGAACAATTGCAATGCCTAACCGTCCTTCAGTCATTACACTTATAAGCTCACTGGAAGAAGCCGAAGAGTCAATAAATGGTAAGTTTTCGGAGTACATTTCGTCACTTACGCGAGATAATAAACGCCGTCCTAATGAGCCTCCAGGATGAAACCTTGCAAAATTTTCTGGTTGAAAATTTCTCGCCTTCATTAAAGTGACTGCTAATGCATCTCCCATTGCAAGTGTTGCTGTAGTTGATGATGTAGGGGCTAACTTAAGGGGGCAAGCCTCTTCCGAAACGCCAACATTTAAGTGGCTATCAGACGATAAAGCGAGTGTAGAGGACGGGCTTCCTGTTAAAGAAATGATAAAGTTTCCATTATCTTTAAGGAACGGAATGAGCTTAAGCACTTCATCTGTTTCGCCTGAGTTGGAAATAGCAATGAAAACATCATTACTAGTCACCATACCAAGGTCTCCATGAAACGCTTCACCAGGATGCATAAAGAAACTGGGAGTCCCTGTGCTCGCTAATGTAGCTGCTATCTTTTTCCCGATAATTCCTGACTTTCCCATTCCGCAAATTATCACACGACCAGAAGTGTCTATAATTTTACGTATTGAGCGATCAAAGTCAGAGTTCAATTTTTTACTTAAATCCAAAACCGCCTGAGACTCAATTTCAAAAACCTTAATTGCTATGCTTGAATAATCCATATTAAAAATCACTTATCCTTAAAGAATTCAACTACCTTTTGCAAGTCTTCAGAAGTATCTACGCCATGTGGAATTTGGCAATCTACATTCATAATTTTGATAGAAATACCCAACCATAAAGCACGTAATTGTTCCAATTTTTCTAGATTCTCATTTGCAACTGACTCTGAGTTTGTTATCTCAAATAAAGTAGCAACATTATAAGCGTACACGCCAATATGTTTCTGATAACTTTGGATATATTCTTGACTTAGAATAGAGTCTCTATCAAACGGAATGACACTTCTGGAGAAATAGTTTGCAAAATTATTTTTATTTGAAATGACTTTAACTACATTAGTATCAAATATATCGTCTAGGTCACCAAAGGGCGAAGTAATCGTTGCCATTTCAAAGTTATCATTCTCTTTACAAAAACTAATAAAGTCATTAATAACACCTTTGGGCAATAAAGGTTCGTCACCTTGAACATTAATAACTAAATCAGTTTCCGGCCACCCCATGCTAGAGCAAACTTCAGCTATCCTGTCTGTCCCAGAGTCATGACTGCTTGAAGTCATACACCAAGGAATATTATAAGTAGTTAAAATATCTGCAATTCTTATGTCATCTACAGCCACAATAACATCAATCTTGGAGGTAGCTGAAATAACATTCTCGTAAACTCGCACAATCAACGGTTTACCTGCAACATCTGCAACAAGCTTACCCGGCAAACGACTAGATAAAAACCGAGCAGGAATAACTATATGAACATTTGAATAATCAATCATTGAACTACATCCAAATTGTTCCATTGATCAAGTAAAGGCTTATATGCCTGTTCCAAATTAAGACCTCTATTCAATAAGATATAATCTGCTATTTCCCGCGCCACTCCTCTACCGCCTGGCAAATTCATCAAATGATCTACACAATTTTTAATTGAAGGATGAGCATCACTGGGTGAAAAACTAAAACCAACAGATCTTAAAACCAGCATATCTATGATATCATCACCAACGAAAGCTATTTCCTCATATGTTAATGAATATTTCTTGGAAATAAGCTTTAATGCTTCTATTTTATTACTGCATCCGGTATATACCACATCAAATCCAAGCTGATCACAACGCTTCTTTAAAGAAAGACTTTCTTTTCCTGAAACCACACCTGTCATAATGCCGTGAGCTTTTAAAAGAGAAATGGCAATACCATCTTTAACATTGAACTGTTTGAATGCTTCCCCATTTTCATTAATGTAAATATCACCATTCGTGAGCACACCGTCAACATCAAACAGAACAAGCTTTAAGTTCTGGAAATTACTCATTAATCAATTTCCACTTTAGGGAAAGATTTCACCAGATCATCGACGGCTTTTACCTGCTCCAAGAACGGTTCTAACTTCTCAAGAGGTAAAGCACTAGGACCGTCACATAACGCCTTGTCAGGGTTAGGATGAGCTTCCAAGAACAATCCAGCAAGTCCAACAGCCATTCCAGCTCTAGCCAACTCCAGCACCTGCCGACGCCGGCCACTAGAAGCGTCCCCTAAAGGATCGCGATTCTGCAAACTATGCGTTACATCAAAAATGATTGGAGCATTTTCTGTAACATCTTTCATTTGCCGAAAACCTAGCATATCGACTACTAAGTTATCATAACCAAAACAACTACCTCGTTCGCATATATATACTTGTGAATTTCCGGCAGAATGACATTTTTTAATAATATGCTTTACTTGGGCAGGACTCATGAACTGTGGTTTTTTTATATTTACAGGTTTACCCGCTTTAGCGACTTCATATACAAAGTCAGTTTGTCTGGCTAAAAATGCTGGCACTTGTATAATGTCTACAACTTCTGAAACACTTCTAATTTGAGGGGTTTCATGAACATCTGTAATAATTTCGACACCTAAATCTAACTTTAGCTTTTCAAAAATCCTTAGTCCTTCGTCTAAACCTACACCCCGAAAAGAGTCAATAGATGAACGGTTAGCTTTGTCAAAAGATGCTTTGAAAACAAAAGGGATATCTAGCTTCTTAGTAACTTCTAAAAAATGTTCACAAACTTGTAAAGTTGAATCCATGTTTTCGAGAACATTCACACCACCAAACAGTGTAAATGGGTTATCATTACTAATATTTGTCAAAAAACTCATATCTAATTCCATTCAGATGGTTTATCTCTTTTCCAGTCCAACATAGCTTGCGAAAAAGTATATTTATATTGGTATTCATTATCATACAAAAAAGCAGGACGAATATTATTAGACCTTACTAGCTTTTTAATTCTAACAGGACTGATAGGTTGATTAATTCCAAAAAGCTTGGCCAGAATATCAATAGGATAAGAAATTGAAAGCATACACCAATATGGAACGCTAGGAACAAATCGTTCAACTTCAGCGGTCTCGCAGATTATTTGAACATACTCTTGTATTGTAGGTCCCGGGTTCATAGACATATTAAATAATGCAAACCCATTAGATGTTTTGTTATTTAATACCCAAATCATTGCATTACACAATTCTTTTACGTAAACGCCAGCTTTTCTGGTATCTCTGTTACCCATATAAAAAAAGAATTTTTTCAGTGTAGCTTTGATTAGTCTAGAGACGTTACCACCTTCTCCGGCTCCAAAAACCACTCCAGGTCTAACAATCACAAGTTTTCTATTAGTGATATCTTTACAAAGCCAAGCTTGATGAATTTTTTCCGCTGCTAATTTAGATGCACCATACGCAGTGACTGGAGCAGGCACAGACTCTTCATCTTTGACAGCCTCGGACGGTCCATACGGCGCTATACTGCTTGTAAATATAATGCTTTCACATCCAGTTTTTTCAGCCCAAGAACAGACATTTTCTGCTCCTAAAAGATTGGTTTCATAGTATTCATTGTTTTGATGACCAGGCTCACGATGAACAGCTGCAAAGTTTGCTACAAGCTCTACATTCTCAGCATGTAAATCAATTTCAGCTCGAACATCGCAATATTGATATTCGATTTTTTCGCTTTCAACAAACAATTTATACTCTAATGTTGTTCTTTCAATATCTAACGGTTCTATATCAAATACTAATACCTTACTAACTATATGATTATCCAAAAGGTATTGAGAAAAATGAGAACCTATAAAACCAGATCCACCAAAAATAACAGCACAACCATCAGCCATATCTATACTCCCATAATATCTGTAATTTGATTTTGATATCGCTCTATGGAATACCGATTTTTACTGGTACCTTCGGCTTCAAAGGATATACTATTAAACAACTCCTCATTATCAATAAGTCGTACAATATGATCCACTGCTTTCTGTGCAGCTTCAAATGTAAATCCATTTATACCATTAGAAATTAAATCTTTGTTTCCAGAGCAATCAGACAAAACAGGTACGGCACCGGCTATCATACTTTCAATTGGTGATACAGGAAGGCCCTCCCATAAAGATGTAGACAAGTAAATTTTTGATTTTTCGAGTAAGTCCTTTACTTCATCTTTTGATTTCCAACCTAAGACTTCTACTCCCGAATCCACCAAAACTTGTTTATAATATTCATCACCATCACCCACCCAAAAAAACCGTACATCTTTATTTAGCTTTTTAGTTAGCTTACAAATTTCTGCAAACATAACTGGGTTTTTTTGTATCCGTATTTGACCTACATTTATTATAATATTTTCTCTCTCGCTATCCCTTGTACTCTCCCAAAACGGCACATCTACAGCATTTTCGAGTAATAATACCGAGGCGTTAGGTATCTCCTTTTGTATTTCTTCTCTTTCACTATTTGAACAAGCAAGGTAGGTGCATTTTTTCAAATTAGCCAGTTTTTCTAGAAATACAAACACCTTCCTTTTATTTTTTGACAAATCTTTCCTCATAAATGAAATGCAATGAGGAATATAATAATAATTACCGTTTATACCTATTGATGCCACCCTTCCTATAAAACCAGCAAAAGAAGAATGTAAGAAAATATGATCGGCATTCTTATATAACAAGCCCCTTCTTATTTTAAAGAAGCTTAATAATTTGAGAAAAGGACTAGACATTTGAATCTGATGCAGACTGACAGAAGAATCAAAATAATCAGCTATATTTTTTGGAGACTCACTTCTTAACGAATATATAACAGAAACACTATATCCTTGGCGTACTTGGATATTTGCTAACAAACTGACCATTGATAGCGTTCCTGTAGCTGTCGCCTCAACGACATGAATAACAGATATATTATTTTTCATGTTCATCTATTCTTACTTAGCTCTTGAAAAGAAATGATTCACATCATTATTCGATATCTTATTACTAGAAAAATATTCTATTTTTATCAAATAATTCATTACATATCGAGCTAGCCTGTCATGATCAAATGACGAATAAAAAGAATTACCCAAGAAGGTTACTGGCGTACCAACAATCATACTTTCTAGTCCTACAGTTGAGTTTACCGTAATAACTCTTTTAGCACCTTTAATTAATTCAAAAGTATTATCATTTACTAACGTGAATAACTTATTCTCATGCATTTCTTTTAATTCAGATAAAGTTTTATAATCAATCTCAGCTGGATGAGGTTTTACAATTAATTTTACTTTATCTTTAGAAGCCATATTAATAGCTTCCTTTAATGCTTCAATAACTGAATCCTTATCATAATTCAATATAATTTGAGCATCTGTACTTACCTGCATCGGAAAAAAATAATATTCACAAGAAGGATCTAACTCATCAAATTTATGACTCACTTTCTTTACATCAAAAATATTCTTATACGTATAAGAGTTTTCTGATGTTAGCTGAAACCACCTTTCTAAATAACAAGCTACGACTTGAATGACTTTCTTCAAGTAAAAACCAACATTAATTTTGCGAGCCTGACCAATAACATGCTGCTCAAACTTATTCTTCAAATAAGTGTTTTTCCAATTTTCATATTCCTTATAATCTAAATCATATTCATCTAGTATCTCGGGATATTTATATAAATAGCTTTGCATATCTGTTCCCGCAGGATCTACGAATGTCCTATTTGGAATATTCCCATAGCCTACATATATTGTTTTAATCTTATATTTTTTAGAAAAATCCTTGATAGCTAACTGCCCTATCAATCTACCACTGGGTATAACGATAACATCCCACTTTCTAGACTTATATTTTTCAGATAAGAAATCATAATATGAATTATACACAACACCACATTCATCAGCAGTCAACCGCCCTGTAAGAGCAGAAAAACTTTGACTAAAGTCTTGTGTATTTTGTATTTTTTTACTTTTTTTTAATACATATACTTTCTTAAAATTAATTTTCAAGTAAAACCAAATAGCTAAATTATTTGCTAAGTATTCGACATTCCAACCATTCTCATCAAAATAGTCATTCATTCTAGCAAAAAACTTATAGTCTTCTGGGTTAGATATATTTATTAGAACATTCATGTCTCTCGGCATCCCTTTGTAATATAATCACTAAAATCACCACAAGTAATACAATTTCGTTACCAGTTATAAAATCATTAAGAAACGAGTAGTAAGCAAACAGTGACCATATTACTGGTATAGTTTCCCTGTAGTATTTTTTTACAACATAAAAATATATAAACACAGCTAAAATACTTAGTAAAATACCATACCTATACCCTGCTCTGAAAAATGCATTATGCGGTCTATGGGAGGTTCTATCATCGATATTAGATCCGTTACCAACAATTATAAAATCACCTTCAGCAACCCGGTCAATAAAATCTATGTTAGCTGCAAACCTAAGATAATTTGAAGAATCAGCGATAGTAGTAAGCCTCTCCTTCGACCCTCCTATATCTTCTCTAAAATCAACAAATCCTACATAAAAGTAGGATAAACCAGTAATAGCACCAATACTTAAAAGTGTTATAAGCCTTATTGAAAAACACTCAAACACTCTTCTTATTTTTTGTGATCGATTTAAAACACTCAACAATTCAAATAGCATCACAGCCAATATAAAATTTCTGCTTAAACTGATCAAACCTACAACCAATATATAGATAGATACCGTTTTAATTTCTTTCATTCGTACAACAAGATACACAAGAAACAAATAATAACCCGATATATTTGGATCTAAATATGAACCAGTAACGCGATCATTTATTCTAAAAACCAAGTATTGAAGCGTATATGAAACCAAAAAAACGATTAAAACAAAGTTTTCTAATCGATTAAATCTTATATACTTTGCTCCATTAATCAAACATACTGCAGCCAAACCACCAGCTATCACATACAACCCTGTATATTCTTCATAATAAATCTGAATCAAACAAATCGACATAGCAATACTGATCCAAATATAAATTTTACGATCAGAACCGTAGAAATAAAGATACAAAAAGACAAAAAAAACATTAACTACTAATAATATATACCGCTGCAAAAACCACGGCCCTAGCGAATATGAAACCTCCTGATAACTCCCAAAGTAATTAAACTCAAAAGATTTAAGCATAAAAAAGTAGACAAATATGTATGCATAAATAATCGCCTTACATAGCAAACCTTTTTTCAAAACATCTTCCATATTAATAAATATCTTTACTCAACAAGCTTAATGGCGTTTTGATTAGGATTTTTATATCGCCCATCAAAGACCAGTTATTGATATAACTAAGATCAAACTCCACACGTTTCTGCATTTTATCGATCGTTTCTGTTTCACCACGGCAGCCACTAATTTGTGCAAGGCCTGTAATGCCAGGCTTGATGCGGTGGCGTGCCAAATAGGCATCTACCTTGCCAGAGTAATATTCGTTATGAGCAACCGCATGGGGGCGAGGACCTACAAGCGACATAGTTCCCTGCAATACGTTTATAAGCTGAGGAAGCTCATCAATTGAGGTACGACGGATAAAAGCACCTACTTTTGTGATACGGCTATCACCCTTAGTTGCTTGTTTTACTTCGGCATCTTCATGAAGCTTCATACTTCGAAACTTCCAGACTTTAATTACCTTGCCATCCCAACCATGGCGTTCCTGTTTGAAGAATACGGGGCCAGGTGAAGATCGCTTCACTGCAATCGCTACCGCCATAAATACAGGGCTAAGCAGAATAAGGCTGATAAGCGCAATTGAACGGTCCATCACGCCTTTCATAAAAATGGATGTTTTACTGGATGTCATTGGGCTTTCATTCAACGATATAAGCGGCATACCTGCCACCTCCCGTACTGAATGGTTTAATAAGCTCATCGCAAAAATATCCGGCACCCATATCACATCTACATTCATATCCAGCAAGTCGATGTGAAGCGCTTCAATGGTTTCTGAGGACTTCACCGGTAAGGCGATGTATACACGGCGGATATTCTGCTGCTTTATGATCTGCCGCAGCTCATCAACATGACCAAGAATGGGTAAGGAAAAAGCTTCCTGAATTTCAGAATCACGGGGCTTGTCGTTAACAAACACAAAACCAGAAACACGATCTGGCAACCAGTTATTTGAATTCAGGTTATTGACCAGGTGTTTTGCTAAATCTCCTGTACCAACTACAAGGGTTGGAATCTCTCGGGCAAACATTACTTTGTAGTGTTTGTACAAAGTACGTAAAACAATGTGGTTGATACCCTGTAGCAGATAAGCAACCACTGCCCATTGCAACAGCACTTCACGGGAGAACATTTCGCTGGTTTTTGTGACAAAACCTGCCAGCGCCAGTAAGAGACAAACCAGCCCCCAGGCCACACCTAATCGCATTAGGTTGTTCAGATGCCCACCAGAACGACGATATAAACCCTGAGTAGGGTAAACAATAAACATTAACAGTACTGACACCGTCGCCAGTACACGGTATTCGCTGCTAATTGCAGAATGTTTCAGATAGGTAAGAAAAAGTAAGCTGGCCACAATCACACAAAGGTCAGCAAGAATCTGCACCCAGTGGGCCAGGGAACGATGATTGCTCAGCAAACGTTTTTTACGTGCGTGCGAGCGTGATACCTGTATGGTATTAATGTGCGCAGTCATGGCGTTTTCCTTGCATCATTGCTGCATAACAAATGCAGCTCGCCCGTCGAGACCCTTGGGCAAATGATTCCTTACAATACGAATTCTTTAGCGACTACGAAAGCTTCAAACCGTTTGAAACTTAACACTCGTATCAACCTTTAGTCGCGGGGGAAAGATGCCTGATATGAACATATCAGCCAGCACAAGCCTTAGCTTGCAGAACGTTTTCTCCCCCCGAAGAGCGCGCATATTAACAAAGTCAAAACAAAGTTTCTTCTATTTTTCTGAACTTTTGCTGAATAATTCATACAAACCTTTTTCGCACTGGTAATCTGCGACGCCATTGCGCAGCCCTGCAACACTCAACCCTTGCGCTACAGCACAGACCTGAAACTTCAGTAATTATTTCAAACAAAAGCGACAAAACCGTTTGAATTCCAACATAACTTACTCTAAAGTTGCGCTAAACCAATACGTGTTGATTTATTCAGGCAGTACACGACACAATTTAATTCATGGAGCGATAAAATATGCGCCGTTCACTGTTAGCTGTTGCGATCGCAGCTACCCTAACTCTACCAGCCGCAACAGCCATTGCAGCCGTTGATCAGCAAGCCGTTGAAGCAGCCGCACTGGATACAGGCATTTCTCAGGACATCGTTGCAAGTGTTGCACAGGCGCTGGACGGCGCTACAACTCCTGAAGCAATTCAGACGGCGATGCAAACCCTGCTGTCTTCAACTCCTGAAGCACAACAACAGGCAGTTATTACTGCAGCGCTGGGCCTGAACAGCTCAAACCCAGCTGTACAGGCAGCTATCGGCCGTGCGGCAAGCTCTGCGAACGTACCTCTGGGTACAGTAGCAGCAGCGTCTTTCGCAGCTAATGTTGATTCCACTGATGTACTTGGTGCCACAGCGGCCGGTAACGAAGGTGGCAACACCGGTTCAGGTATCCCTTCTGGAAACACAGGTAACACCCTGAACAACACGCCTTCTTACGGTTCCAGCAGCGGCTCCGGCGGTGGTGGAACCGCTAGCCCAAGTTAATTTTGCATCACACATAAAAAAAAGCGCTTAATTGCGCTTTTTTTGTTGCTGCAATATATCCAATCAGCTTTCCGGATTTTTTTGAATGGCACCATCTACAAGCCGCAAAACAGCAAACAGCCCTCTGTTTTACTTTTTCCTCTTTATCCTTGTATGGGTACCACTCCCCCTTGGTAGCAACCGGGAGTGGTCACTAAGCCTCGTTTCATTTTTACTTATCATAACGGCCATCAGTTGGCTTACTCTCTTCGCGTTCGGAAAGACACAAATAAATCAGGCATGTAAAAAAGCCTGGCCTGTTAGCCTAATATTAATACTTACACCGCTATGGGCAGGAACGCAGGGCTCGCTACCGTCACTCAGCCTTTCATCATCAAACAGCTTTAACAACATGCTGCTGGGGTTCGCATTGTTACTGGCATTTAACTTGTGCCTCCTGCTATGCACCTCCACCCGAAGGATTAAGCTGCTTTGCTACACCCTGGTTGGCAGTGGCCTATTTCAGGCGGTATACGGTAGCCTGATGACTTTAACGGGTATTGAGTACCTGTTCTTTGTACCAAAAGATACCTACACAGGCGTTGCCACAGGCACATTCATCAATCGTAATCACTTAGCCGGATATCTGGTACTTACCCTCTCGCTCGGCGTTGGCATGATGATCGCTAAACTGAATTTCAACAGTGAGCAAAACTGGCGGGCACGAGCAAAACGCCTGCTAACAACCCTGCTTAGCAGCAAAGCCAGCCTGCGGCTGATACTGATTATTATGGTAGCCGGCCTGGTTATGACCCATTCCCGAATGGGTAACACCGCCTTCTTTGCCAGCCTTTCAATTACCGGAGTGCTGGCGCTTATTCTTCTTAAAAGCAGCCTTAAGTCTGTAATGATCCTGATCACCAGCCTGATCATTATCGATATATTCGTTGTAGGTACTTTCTTTGGGGTTGATAAGGTCGCCGAGCGGCTAAGCAATACCTCCGCCAACACAGAAACCCGCGATGAAGTTAACAGCTATACCTTAAATGCCATTAATGAGCACATTTTGACCGGTAGTGGCGCAGGCACCTTCTATACCGACTTCCCAAAACACCGTGACTTTAATGTAGGTGATATTTTTTACGCAGAAGCCCATAATGACTACTTCCAGTTTGCCAGTGAATACGGGATCCCCATTACTGTATTATTGCTGTTCGCTGTTGGGCTGTGTGCCTTTACCGCCATGCAGGCAATGCGTACCCGCAAAGACCCTTTGCTCCGTGGCATTGCCTTTAGCTGTTTAATGGCAATTATTGCTTTAGCCATCCACTCCACGGTTGACTTTAACCTGCAAATTCCGGCTAACGCGTTAACCTTTATTGTGCTTTTAAGCTGTGGCTACATTGCGCTTTATAAGAAGAAGACTTCACGCTAAGTCGCAGAGTAAAAGACACCCACAAAAAACGCCGCTAATGCGGCGTTTATTACTTGATACTGAATTACATCGCAGCCAGATACTTGCTGGCCACCCAGCCTTCCTGCCAGACACCATTCTCTTTAAAACGGATATTCGACCAGTCCGCATTTTGCTTAAGGCGTATCACCTGCTGATCATTGACCAGCCGACCTATCACACCAAAACTCGTGCCTGCTCCAGCCCGCACCCGCAAACTGTTTGCCGTTACTCTGCTGTTATAGGCTTCTGCACCGATGTCGTCGGGCACTTTTGGTACATAGAGCGCAGACTCACCTGTTGCTTCACCAATCACAGCCAACATGGTAGCAGGCACCCAGCCCTTCACGGGCTCGTCAATGTCGCTCATAAAGAATACCTGCGCCCAGCCTTCAGACTGCTGAATTTTCAAAACTACCTGGCCGGCACGCAATTGCGCAAGGACATCACTGTTACTGTTTGGCTCTGCACTCACAGCACTGGACTGTTTCATGCTGAAGGAATCAATTGCGTGCGCTAATACTGGCAATCCTGCCAACAACACTGAACAAACCAGTCCGGTAAACTTATTCACTACCCACCTCATCTATGCCACGACACAATTGTGCTGCATGTTATCAAACCAATTACCTTCAGGCTAACCTTTGCCAGATCAGCATATGTTTCATACCTGTAACTTAAAACCTGAAAAGTAAACTACAACGACTACCCAAGTTGACATATTTTTGAATAACTTACGGCTTTTTACTGAAATTTTTCTTTGCGACAGCGTCTTAACAAAATCGTTTAAGTTTTTTTTAAGAATTGTGTGTCAAGGACTGTAGCTCACATTATGTGATGTGCTAATATGCGCCAACTCAAATCTGATTACAGAGCACACAGGACGTGACATTTAGTGGTTTATACCATCGTCAGCCGACTGTATGGCAATCATTAAAACTAAAAAGGACATTTGCAATGAGCTTTCCAGGCAAAATTCTTCCTCTAACCATCGCAATCTCTGCGCTCTGTAACCCTGCTTTTGCAGCTATTGAACCGGCTTCCATTGAGGTTGGTGAAATGGAACTGGTACCAACAGTTAATATGCAAATTGGCTACGACGATAACATCCTCAGCGCAAACACTGATGAAATTTCAAGCATGGTTACTGTTCTGTCGCCAAGCGTTCAGCTGGTTGCCGAGCAGGGCCTTAATGCTTACCGCATGAGCTATACCCTGAGCAAGGGTGTATTTGCCGACAGCACCGAAGATAACTACCTGGATCACAACTTCGCACTGGATGCACATCTGGAATTTAACTCCCGCAACAAACTGGACTTACGTGCTGAATATAACCGTGGCCATGAAGCACGGGGTACCGGCCTGAGTGCCAACGGCGGTATTGCCAATGCTGTAACTGAGCCACTGGAATACGATACCAAAGCAGTTTCTTTCAACTATCAGTTTGGCGGTGACGAAGCCACAGGCCGTATTGAGCTCTACGGTGAGTTACTGGATCGTGAATACCAGAACTTCCGCAGCATTACTGAAGGCCGTGACAACCAGGAACGTACTGCCGGCGCTATCTTCTACTACCGTGTAGCACCGAAAACTTCATTACTGTTTGAAGCCCGTAACAAAGATGTCGATTACGATCTGTCCACTACCACTCTGGACAGCAACACCTGGCGTTATTTTGTGGGTGCGACCTGGGAGTCCACCGCGAAGACGACTGGTACGGTTAAGATTGGTCACTTCGATAAAGACTTCGACGATTCATCCCGTAAAGATGATGACGGTGTGAGCTGGGAAGCGGCTGTAAAATGGGCGCCTAGGACCTATTCAGTGTTCACGCTTACCACCGGTCAGGAAGACAAAGAAAGTAACGGTACCGGTAACTTTATTAATGCCGAAATTGTACGTTTAGACTGGAACCATGAATGGAATGACTTTGTCAGCACAGACCTGGGTATTAGCCATGCCACAGAAACCTATGAAGGCGACGCTAATAACCGTGAAGATAAAGTTAAAAGCTACAGTGCCGGTTTTAACTATGACATGCGTCGCTGGTTATCACTGGGTCTGTCTTATACCTATAACGACACCAGCTCTAACATCAGCGGTGTGAGCTTTGACAAGAACGTTATCTTCTTTACTGTTGATGCGTCTCTGTAATATAGAAATGGTAGTTACTATGCGTAGTTTGCTGTCGCTGCTTAGCAGTTTGTGTGTACTCCTGTTTACCCTTCAGTCTGCCAACGCTTCAGACTTGTCTAATTACCGCATTGGCAGCGGTGATCTGCTGAGCATTCAGGTATATGGCGAAGAAGAACTGAGTATGGAAGTCCGCCTCAGTGATGCCGGTACTATCCCTTACCCGTTTCTGGGTGAGCTGAATGCGCTGGGTAACACCGTTGGTGAATTAACAGACACCATAAAAGCAGGCTTGGCGGATGGCTACCTGATTAACCCAACCGTCAGCATTACCGTTGCGGAATACCGTGAGTTTTTCATTAACGGTGAAGTGGAAGAACCCGGCGGCTACCCTTACCAGCCAGGCTTAACTCTGCAAAAAGCCGTCGCTATTGCCGGCGGCTTTACCGAGCGGGCTTCGAAAACCAAACTGTTTGTTGCCCGTGAAGACCAGAACGGTGAACCAAACCGGGTAAAACTAAACGCGACTATTCAGCCCGGTGACATTATTACCATTGAAGAGAGCTTTTTCTGATTAACTGCAGAATCAGCTCCTTCCTGAAACCGGATCACCCAAAAAAGTGATCCGGTTTTGCCGCTTTAACAGATATAAAAAAGTATGGATACAATGAATAATCAATTTGCTGCACCTGTCATTGAAGAAGAAACCATCGACCTTCGCCAATACTGGCGGACCATTATGCAGCGCAAATGGAGTATTTTAAGCTTCGCTCTGGTAGTGACCCTGCTGACCATTATGGTGGTATTCAGCATTAAACCGACTTATCGGGCTACCACTACCCTTCTGATTGAAGCGCAGCAGGCAAACGTTGTATCCATTGAAGAGGTCTACGGGGTCGATTCTTCTAACAACGAGTACTACCTCACCCAGTTCGAAATTCTTAAATCACGCCAGTTGGCCGAAAAGGTTATTACCGAGCTAAACCTGCTAAACAATCCGGAGTTCAATCCGGAACCGAGTTTTATAAGCAGTAAAGTGGCAGAACTGCGCGAAAGTCTGGGTATTAATCAATTACTTGAAGATCATTTAAATATCGTTCAGGTCGAACTAACCGATGAAGAGCTGGCCGCTGAACATTTTCAGGAAGTGACGGATGAGTTTTTGAAGAAACTGAACGTCTCTCCTGTCCGTAAAACTCAGTTAGTTAAGATCAGCTTCGAAGCACATGACCGTCTTTTGTCTGCAACAATTGCTAATGCTATTGCTGATGCATACATTGATAACGACCTCGAAGCCCGCCTGGCTCTTACCTCAAAAGCGTCTGAATGGTTAACTGTACAACTGAGTGGCCTGCGTGAAACCCTTAAGGCTTCTGAACGCCGCTTACAGGAATACCGCGACTCCCAGGGCATTGTTGGCCAGGACGGCGGCCTTGATATTGCCAATACCGAACTGGAACTGGTTTCTGATAAGTTAGTTGATGCGCGCCGTGACCGACTTGCACTGGAAAGTGTGTACCGCCAGGTTCGTGCCATCAGCAAGAACAACCCTTCTGCCTTTGAACGTATCCCTGCTGTACTGCAGCACCCTCTGGTACAGAGCCTGAAAGGTTCGGTTCTGGTTGTTGAGCTGAAAAAGTCTGAACTGGCTAAACGTTACGGCGCTAAGCATCCTAAAATGCAGGCTGCACAGTCTGAACTGGATAACGCCCGCCGCAGCCTGAACAGCCAAATTCTGGCAGTCGTCAACGGTATCGAAAGCGAATACCGTGCAGCGGTTGCCAGCGAAGGTTCTCTGAAATCTGCGGTTAACCAAACCAAGTCTGAACTGCAGTCGATCAACCGTAAAGAATACGGCCTGAAGGAACTGGAGCAGGAAGTGGAAGCCAACCGCCAGCTTTATGATACCTTCTTCAGCCGCCTGAACGAGACCAATGCTACCGGCGATTTACAGAGTGCCAATGCCCGTATTTCAGACCCGGCCATTGCCCCCCGTAAACCGGCTAAACCTAAGAAAGCACTGATTGTTGCACTGGCATTCATAGTAAGCATTATGTTCGGCATCATGGTTGCTTTCTTACTTCAGGCACTAAACAACACCATCATGTCGGCGAAAGACGTGGAAGAAAAACTTCACGCTACCCTGCTGGGTCTGCTGCCATTGCTGCCTAAGCGCCGTAAACATGCGCACCCAAGCTACACTCAGTATCTGCAGGAGCCGCAGTCTGCCTTTGCAGAAGCGGTTCGTACTATCCGTACCGGAGTGGTGCTATCTGCGCTGGATAATCCGCACAAAACACTGTGTGTGACCTCTTCCATTCCAGGTGAAGGTAAAACCTCAACATCTCTAAGCCTGGCTTACTCACTGGGCCAGATGGAAAAAGTCCTGCTGATTGATGCTGACATGCGCCGCCCTTCCATTGCCAAAGCGATGGGCATTGATGGAAAAGCGGCTGGGCTTTCTAACCTGGTTGCCGGCACGGCGGATGTTGAAGAATGCATTCACACCATCGAAGACGCTAACATTGATGTACTGACCGCCGGTATTATTCCGCCTAACCCGCTGGAGCTGCTGTCTTCCCAGAAGTTCGCTAAGGTCATTGAACAGCTGGAAGGCCGTTACGACCGCATCGTAATTGATACAGCCCCAACGCAGGCGGTAAGTGATGCCCTGATGATCGGTAAGATCGTTGGCGCAATGATCTACACCGTTAAGGCCGACTCTACCAACCAGCAGCTGGCTAAAAACGGCCTGAAGCGCCTGAAAGAAGCCAATGCACCGGTGATCGGTGTGGTGCTTAACCAGCTGGATGTGAAGAAAGCTGAAAAGTACGGCTACGACTATTCCGGCTACTACGACAGCTACGGCTACACCGGCGGTAACTGATCTGCCGCCGTTCAGTACTTAAATACAGGGTAACGAATGATTGATCTGCATTGTCATTTACTGCCGGGCATCGACGATGGCCCGGCCAGCCTGGAAGAGGCGGTAGAGCTGGCAGCCATGGCGGCTGCCGACGGTATTACCCATGCCGTTGCCACCCCGCACATCCATCCGGGCCGCTATGACAATAACATCCATAGCATCACCCCTGCCTATGAAGCCCTGAAGAACGCCATCGTTGAACGTAACATCCCGCTGGAACTGGGTATGGCTGCAGAAGTGCGGATTTCAGTAGAGATGCTGGCGATGATTCCCACCAACCAGATTCCATTTCTGGGTGAATGGGAAGGTCGCAAAGTTCTGCTGCTGGAATTACCTCACAGCCACATCCCCCCCGGTTGCGACAAACTGGTGGACTGGCTGCTGGCCCGGGACATTCTGCCGATGATCGCCCACCCGGAGCGCAACAAAGACATCATGCATAAGCTGGAAAAGATAGAACCCTTCGTCAGCCGTGGCTGCCTGTTCCAGTTAACCTCCATGTCTGTTGCCGGTAAGTTTGGAGATGTTGCCCACGAACGGGCGCTGGAGATTCTGCAAAATGGCTGGGCGACCATCATTGCTACCGATGCTCACAATACCAACCGCCGCCCGCCAGTGCTTTCTGAAGGGATGCATGCTGCTACAGAGGTTGTTGGTGAAGCCACTGCCCGTCAACTGGTGTATGACAACCCTGCCAGACTGATTGGCCTGCATTAACAGCCATTCTTAGCAGCGACTCTGATACAGCCACTCCCGGATCACTGAACAACATGACCACAGACGCCTCATTTTCTGAAACATCCTCTGCTGACCGCTCCCGGCACTCTTCGCGCCGCTCATCCCGAAAAAAGCCTGGCCCCCTGGGTAAAACGCTGGCACTTATCGGAATTGTGCTGCTCACGGTGATGGCGTATTACAGTATTCGCTGGATGATGGCAGACATTAACAGCTACCCTGCCCGTAACGCACTGATCAACCAGCAGGACCCGACGAAACTGGTCCCGGCCGAAAAGCTTGAACGGGCTCAGGCATCTATCGACCGTTCTATAAGCTGGCGGCCTGATCACGGTGATTACTACGATATTAAAGCCAGCCTGAGCTACTATCAGGCATTGCATGCTCAGAATGAAAACCGCTGGCGGGATTACGGCCAGTTAATGAGCCAGAGTCTCGATCTTTACCGGCAGGCAAGCACGCTGCGCCCCCACTGGCCTTACAGCTGGGCCGGGCTGGCACTGAGCAAAGCCAAACTCAGCCAGATGGATGAAGAGCTTTTTCAGGCAATCGATAACTCTGTACTCTATGGCCCGTGGGAAAATGCCGTGAACATCAGCATTGCTGAAGCTGGGCTACTCAGCTGGCGCTACCTGCCACAGGCACAGCAGGAAGCCGTACTTGCCAACATCGACCGCGGCCTGAAGCGTAACTATAAAGAAATTCGCAACATTGCCACGCAGGTCAATCAAACTGCCCTGCTGTGTGACAAGCTGCCGGATTCGAAAGAGAAGGCAAAGCTCTGCAAATAAAGAGTCTGTAAATAAAGGGCTCTGCAAATAAAGAGCTGTGTAAAGGCTAACGGAAACCTCTGTTAGCCCAAAGCTTCAGCCATTAAACAGCACCGAACGCATCGAAAACGACCCCGCCTCAAATCCTTCTGCGTAATACTCCGCCTTCTCCGATGCATAAGCACTGGCTGCCACGTACAATAACGGCAGATAGTGCTCAGGCGTGGGTACCGACATCTGCGCTGCCCGGCCATACTGAAGATAATCCGCCAGAGCTGCGTACTCACGGTTATTGATCCGGTCTGTCACTTTCGCATCAAAATACTTTGCCCAGTCATGTACCAGATGGGTGCGGCCCATGCGGTAATCCTGCTGCCAGCTACGCATGTTATGGGTGATGTTGCCCGAACCGATGATCATCACCCCCTGCTCCCGCAACTGGCGAAGCTCCTGCCCCAGCGCAAAGTGCTCTGCTGCATTCATACTACGGGACAGGCTAAACTGAAACACCGGCACATCCGCCTTAGGGAACAGGCGCATCAGCACACACCAGGCACCATGATCCAGCCCCTGACCAGCATCAGCAATGATCCGTTGAGAGAATTGTGCTTTTGTCAGGCTACCGGCGATTTCCGGGGCACCGGGAGCCGGATAATTCTGCTGATACATTTCATCCGGGAAACCGTAAAAGTCGTAAATCATGGCGGGCTTTTCTGCCACTGAAACCGCAACACCGCGGGTTTCCCAGTGGGCAGATACCATCAGAATGGCACGGGGCTTTGTCGCAGCCGCTCCAAAGCGTTCAGCCAGCGCATCCCAGTCCCGGGTGAAGCGGTTATCCTGCAGGATATTCATCGGATCACCGTGACCAATGAACAGTGCCGGTGCCCTTCGCCCTGTCACTTCTGAAGCGGAACCGCTATCAGCTCCCGCGTCAGTACCTGTTTGTTTAGCACCCCAGGCAGGCAAAGCAGATAACGCAGCCCAAAGGCCGGCCAGGCCGGTAAAACAACGGCGGGATACAGGCATAAGCACCTCATCAGTAAATATATTAAGTAGTTCAGTATTCACTGTATCCACTGACTGAACATTCATCTAATGCATAATGATTATTTCCATCATGCGCCATACATATAAAAATGCGGATTTATTCACCATTACGACCATTTATACCGGCTCCCACCGCCCGGTGCCGTTTACTTTGAAGAGTGGCCCCGATACCATCTTTGTTAATACATTAATTACTTTTAAGCGATGACATATGCGCAAGTTTGAAGACTCATTACCCCTTCAACTTCTCCGGGCACGGGAAGCCACCATGCTGTTTTTCCGCCCGCTGTTACATGACAACTCTTTAACGGAACAGCAATGGCGAATCCTGCGGGCGCTGTATAACTATAAGGAGCTGGAGTCCAAGGAACTGGCCAAACGTTGCTGCATTCTCAGCCCCAGCCTGACCGGTATTCTGAAACGCCTGGCCCAGCAGGGTTATATCCAGCGCCGTAAATGCCATGAAGACCAGCGCCGGGCGCTGATCAGCCTGACTGACAAAGCCTATGACCTGTTCGAACGCCTGAGCCCTGAAGTGGAAGCCGCTTATGCTGCATTCATTAACCGCTACAGCGAAGAAAAACTGGAAGAACTGATGAGCATGCTTAAAGAGCTTTCTGAGTTGGAGCCCTGAATCAGCTACGACATCCCGTTCAGGCTCACCTCCGCCCAACCATCCGGCTGTTTCACAACCGGATGGTAGCCTTACCAATCACCGGTACCCGCGCCTTTGGTACTTTCAGCCTTATCTCTTGTACTTTTCCCTGAATTACTAATGCAGATCAATTTTCAGATCGTTGACTATATAAAATTAGTTAACATATTAACTTAATAACTATATACTGATTTTAACTTGTCACCCTTTGACACTACTTTTAAAAAGAATAAACACGATTGAGAGGTCTCCAATGGGAAAAATTGTACTCGCGGCAAAAATCACCCATGTTCCAACCATGCTGCTTTCTGAACGTCCGGGTAAACTGGAAGGCTGCCGCCAGCAAGCCATTGACGGCCACAAAGAAATTGCCCGCCGCGCCCGCGAAGCCGGTGCTGACACCGTTGTGGTCATAGACACTCACTGGCTGGTAAATGCCGGCTATCACGTAAATTCAGGGGAACACTTCAAAGGCAGCTTCACCAGCCACGAGTTCCCGCACTTCATTCAGAACCTGGAATACGAATACAAGGGTAACCCGGCACTTGGCGACCTGATCGCCGAAAAAGCCACCGAAAAAGGCGTATTTACCCTGTCACATCAGGTAGAAACACTGGATCTGGAATACGGCACCTTAGTGCCGATGCGCTACATGAACCCGGAATCAGACCTTAAAGTGGTTTCAGTTGCCGGCTGGTGTACCGTACACAGCCTGGAATCTTCCAAGCTTCTGGGTGAAGCCATTCGTGAAGCCATTGAAGCCAGTGACAGCAACGTCATGCTGCTGGCCTCCGGTTCCCTGTCTCACCGGATCTGGGACAATGACGATTACGAAGCCAACAACGGCACCTTCACCATCTCTAAAGAATTCAACCGTCAGGTGGATCTGCGGGTACTGGATCTGTGGCAACAGGGTGACATCAGCACTTTCCTGAAGATGCTGCCTGATTATGCCCAACTGTGTTCCGGTGAAGGTGGCATGCACGACACCGCCATGCTGTTCGGCGCACTGGGTTGGGATGAATATCAGGGTAAAGGCGAAGTCATCGGTGAATACTTCCCAAGCTCCGGTACCGGTCAGGTGAACGTCGTATTCAGCCTGTAATACATACAACACTGAATGGCCGGCCAGCCTGACTGCCCGGCCATTTTTTATACGTGGAAACAGTCATGCTCACCGAAGAAACATCCCTTAGCTGGGAAAGTGCCTCACAGATCTGCCAGGCCACCTGCCGGTATGCCAGCGAACATAATCTGAAAATCTGCGTGTGTGTACTGGACCGACACGGCAACCCGCTGGCCATGCAACGGATTAATCACGCCCCGCTGCCATCCACAGACATCGCACGTAAAAAGGCATACACCGCCGTCAGTTTTGGCTTCGGTACCCACCTGTGGCAACAGCGGCTGGCGGATAAACCCCACCTGCTATCCGGCCTTACCCAACAGCCAGACATGGTGTTGTTCGGCGGCGGCCTGCCTGTAACGTACAACGGTCAGTTGGTTGGTGCTGTTGGCGTATCCGGCGCCAGTGAAGCCCAGGATCAGGCCTGTGCCGCTGCCGGCATCGCTGCCCTTCCTGAATTACAGAGCCAATGATATGACCACGGCGACACAACAAAACCCGGCAACCGGACAACTCCCCGGTATCGCCTGGTTTACAGTCATGTCGATGGTCAGCCCGGTGGCGCTGAACATTTTGATGCCCGCCCTGCCGGACATTGCTGCCGACCTGAATGTCAGTACCGATGAAGTGCAGCTCAGCCTGACCCTGTATCTGCTGACTCTGGCATTCGGCCAGTTAATCTGTGGCCCGCTGGCAGACCGCTTTGGCCGAAAACCTGTATTGCTAGCCGGCATCGCCCTGCACTTCGTTGGCTGTTTGCTGGGGGCATTTGCTGATGACCTGCAGTCGTTACTGCTCGCCCGGGTGTTACAGGCCGCCGGGGGCTGTACCGGCATGGTGCTCGCTCGCACCATCATGCTGGATTGTTACAGCCGCTCCCAGGCAGCCGGCAAGATTGGCTACATCACCCTGTCTATTGCACTGGCACAGGCCGTTGCCCCGACACTGGGCGGCCAGCTTAACCTACTGTTTGGCTGGCAGGTGCTGTTTCACTTCTCACTGTTGCTGAGCAGTGTCTCCTGGCTTATCGTATTACTCATCATTCCTGAAACCGCCATCAACCTGACCACCAGCATTCGAATCAGCACTGTTTTACAGCGCTATAAGCAACTGATCTGTAACCGCAGCTACCTCCGTTACAGTGCCTCAGCCACCCTGATTGCCTGCGGTTTTTACCTGTTCATCGGGACTACCCCCTACATAGTTGCCAACCAGATGCAGGGTACTTCAGCGGACTTCGGTAACTGGTTTTTAATCGTCGCGCTGGGCTTTATGGCAGGTAGCTTTACCGCCGCAAGACTCTCGGCAAACCTTGGCATTGCACGGATGATATTTCTGGGGAATGCTGTTTCAGGCTGTGCGGCGCTCAGCCTGTTAGCAGGATTAATGATCGCAGGTCTTTCAGCCGCCACACTCAGCTATCTTCTACTCTTCCTGCCGATGGCGCTCTATACCTATGGCCGCGGGCTCAGTCAGCCCAATAACCAGTCCGCCGCCATTGCCAGCAGCGACATCGCCCCGGGAGCAGCTTCCGGTTTACTGGGCTTTATACAACTGATCACCGGCGCGCTGGTCACCCAGATTGCGTCACTGATTTTAGAACTGGGAACAGTATGGCTGGCAGCCACGCTGGTGATGTTTGTTGCGGGAGCCTTTCTGCTTAGCCGGAATCATTAAACCGGCTTTTGAGCATCAACCGTGTTTTTTTGTGCTTCAAGTGAACTTTTATCCCGGAGCCAGGCATAGCTGAGTGACAGAATTCCCAGTTCAATCACCCCCAGAAATAACCATAAGAAATATTGCAGAATATACAGCGTAAAAGTTTCAAACGACTCAAGCAGGGTGAACAACTGACCAGACAAAAAAGCCGGTAAACAAATCAATACTGTCAGACGCCAGCCGTTATTTTTGCTTAGCGCCCATGCAGCCCCCATTCTCTGTCTTGAGGAGTCAACGGCAATGGCTGGAAGTATCAGCATCCAGCGGGAAACAATATACATCAGGGGCAGATACAGAACATTGGAAACTAACCAGTACTGAACTCCATCATTGCCAGCGGAATTTGAAAGGTTATCCAGCATTGGTACAACAAGTGGCATTACCGACAGCCCTATGGCTAACGCGATCACACCAATCGTAATCCAGCCAATTAAATAGCGTGTTTCCCGCATGGTCCAACGTAACACTGGGGTTTTAAGCACAACATCGCGATCCAATAAAAAGACCCGGTGACAACTCACACCCCCCATCACCAGACTCAGAGCGAACCCCAGGCTGAAGATGCCCTCAAAGAATCCTATATCGCTTCCACCGTAAGAACTGAATGACGACACTGTTGCCGACAGGATCCCTAAAATCAGGACCGGCAGACCATAACGAATCAACAAATTAAAATGTTTTTGAGGCAGAAGAAGTGCTTCACAGAAGATTGCCAGAACCGGCAGTTTTTTAGATTTCCTGATATTGTCCATGAGTCACAATTGTCCTTTGCCGTTACCCGGTCACAAACAGCTTCCTTACGTGACCTGTCTTCATGCCAGAGAAGACCAATAAAGCGGCATAGTTATCTAACGGTTATATATTTGATCAGCTGCAAAACAGTTTTCTTCTGTGTCAGGTTCTTAAACCGAGTCAGCAATATCATGCAGCACCTCATCTTCAGCTGTTGAATTGTTATCCCGAAGCCAGGCATAACTGAGAGATATCAGGCCTACTTCTATTACCCCACACACAGCCCAGACAACTATCTGTAACGCTTCTGCCACTGCTCCGGCGTAATCCAGCAGCGCTATGCCAAGAAGATCAGTCAGCATCGGTAACAAAGCAATCAGGAAAACTAAACGCCAGCCATTCCCTTTGCTCAACCTCCAGGCCATTACTGGCCCCCGCTCCTCCGCATCTATAGCAATTGCCGGGAATATCAGTACACAGCGGACGAACAGATAAATAAAAGGCAGATAGATAAGATATGTCTGTAACCAGAGAACATACAAGTTACCGGATAGCGGATTCCAAACACCGGTCATAACCGGAAGTATCAACATCATAAAAGGTGAAGTAACCACCATTGCAGCAATTCCAATTAACACCCACCAGATGACAAATCGCATCTCGGTCATGGTCCAGCGGAATACTCTTGCTTTAGAAGCGACTTCTTCATCAAGCAGAAAAATCCGGTGATAACTGACCACGACCAGAGGAATGCTAAGGTTTAGTATCAACAAACCTATGAAAATATATATGAAGAGTGAACTGGAGCTACTCAGTTCATGGAGAGTGGCAATAGCAAACTGAGCAACCACAATGCACAGAATAGCCGGCATACCGTACAGTAACAGCATTTTGAAATGCGTGACTGGCAATGCAAACGCACGGTGAAAAATTTCTAAGACGGGGAGTTTAGCTGTTGCTCTGAAGTCATCCATAACCATCGATTCCATCTTGCGCCACTATGTTAAATACCGCTCACCGGGCAATTTATGTGCTCCAAATGAACAGTATTAAACATAGCACAGCCTGAAAAGGCCGGAACAAAATGGCTTACAACGACTAATCCAGCGGCACAATTAATACCGGTCGCCCGGCATTCTGCATCACCTTGGTAGCGGTTGAACCCAGGATCACCCTGCCCAGGGTGGAATGAGTACGGGTTCCCATCACAATCACATCTGCCTCCATGGCAGCCGCCTGCTTAACGATAGCTTTCCACGGTGTGCCTTCAGTGATGACTGAGTTCACTTCCAGTGCATCAGGCAACGGGCTGTCGGCAGACTCATCCGCCAGAAAACCCGCAATCCGCTGTTCCAGCTTGTGCTTCAGGTCCGTCAGGCTCTGCTGGTACATGTCCCGCATGTCGTCATCTTTCAGCAACGTCTGCAGTACCATGTTGTCTTTATGGGTGGACGCCAGCACGTGCAGATAGGTAATTTCCGCCGGATGGCCGCCGGTCACCGCCACTGCTGCCCGCAGTGCCGGCCGGGAGCCTTCTTCCATATCCGATGCATACAGCACCTTTTTCATTCGGTTAATCATGTATCACTCCTTTTGTGCTGCTAGCGGTACAGCAGTTCCGGCAGGAACAGTGCAACGGATGAAACGGCAGTAATGAGCACCAGACGGATAATGTCGGCACACCAGAACGGGGTAACCCCTTTGAAAATGGTACCGGCCTTCACGTCCCTTAATACCGCACTGAGCACAAACACGTTCATCCCTACCGGTGGCGTTATCAGGCTGATTTCAGTAACCACCACCACTACGATGCCGAACCACACCAGATCAAAGCCCATGCTTTGCACCAGCGGGAAGAAGATCGGCACCGTCAGCAACAGCATCGAGAGACTTTCGAACACCATACCCAGCACAATGTAGATCAGCAGAATAAACACGATCACCAGCATCGGAGACAGCTCCAGACTGTTCACCATGGCCAGCAAGTCTGCGGGCAATCCCGCACGGTTAATGAAGTTGGAGAAAATCAGCGCGCCGATTAATACCGCAAACAACATGGCTGAGGTACGCGCTGTATCCGTAAGAATCTCAAACAGGCTGCCCCAGTTAAGGCTGCGGCGCATTAAAGCAATCAGAAATGCACCACCGGCACCGATGCCTGCCGCTTCTGTTGGGGTGAAGATGCCCAGATAAATACCGCCCATCACCACGCTGAACAGAATCAGCACACCCCAGACGCCATTCAATGCTTCCAGCCGTTCAGGCCAGCTGAATTTCTCGCCACAGGGGCCCGCCTCCGGATCACGCCAGACTACGTACCGCACCGCACCCAAATACAACAGAATGCCCAACATGCCGGGTATAAAGCCAGCGGCAAACAGCTCGCGGATACTCGTTTCTGTCAGCAGGCCATAAATCACCAGAATTACACTGGGAGGAATCAGAATGCCCAAGGTGCCACCGGCAGCAATCGAAGCGGTGGCCAGTGAATCCGCATAGCCATACTGACGCATTGGCGGCATGGCAACCTTAGCCATGGTCGCCGAGGTCGCCAGACTGGAGCCACAGATCGCCGAGAATCCCCCACAGGCAACCACCGTCGCCATTGAAAGGCCGCCCTTACGGTGGCCCAGAAAGGCCTAAGATGCCCGGTACAGTTCCTGAGACAGACCTGATTTCGTCACCAGGTTGCCCATCAGAATAAACAGCGGAATCACGGACAGGCTGTATTCCTGTGCCGTATCAATTACCCGCTTAGAAGCCATGGATAACGCGCCGGTCCAGCGGAAATCCAGCATATTGTCGAACGTCAGGCCCTGCAGAAATGCAAAGCCGAAAAAACCCACCAGCCCCATCGCAAATGCAATGGGTACCCGGACGATAACGATCATCGCCAGCAGGATAAAAAAGCCGGTTAATGCAATCATCATGAGTGAATACCCCATGCGCCAGTGGCGCTAATTCTGAACTGTCTGCCTTAATGCCTATCTTAATCACGGGGCTGAGTAATCAGCCGGTAGGCACCGTAGGTAAGCATTGCTGCAGCGGTTATCCAGCTCATGATGGCAATGTATTCCACCACATAGCCCACCGGCACCTGCAAGTACTCAGTGACTTCACCACGACGTATTGAACGGGCCGCCAGCTCCCAGATCCGTACCGCCAGAAAATACAGCGAGCCGCTGATCAGTAAGACTGATACCAGACCCAGTATCTGAATCATCCGGCTGCCCAGCCAGCGGTCGAGAATGTCCACCACCACGTGGCCGCCACGCCAGGTGACCACCGGCATTTCAGCAAATACCAGCACAGCAATGGCCATTTCAGTCAGTTCAGTGGTGCCGTCTACTGCATCCGCAAAGAAATAACGGCCAATCACATCGGCGCAGGTCAGCGCCATCAGAAAAAACAGGGTAACGGCTGCAATCAGCTCAAGCGCAAAGGCCAGCCAGATAACCGGCCCCTGCTCTTCGTAATGCGCGTTCACCCAGGCAGTTAATGCCATAGGAGTTACCTCACATCTGTCGGTTACACGTATTACTTATAGGTACGGGCTACTTCACGCAGCTCCTGCAGCGCACTGCGGGTATCCACACCGCGGTCTGCAACCGATTCGATGAAGGCATCGTCCATGCCTTTGGTCAGAGTGACGAATTCCTGTGCGAATGCATCATCCGGCTTCACCATGATGACGTTAACACCGGCTTCCTGAGCAGCGGCCAGACCATCTTTGTCACCGGCATCCCAGGCACGACCGGCCATTGCTGACAGTTTTTCACCGGACACATCCAGAATCGCCTGACGGTCCTGCGGATCAAGATCATCCAGGAAGTCCGGATTCATGAAGATAGAGAAGCTACCCATGTACATGCCACCTGGCAGTGCGACAACATTGCGGGCCACTTCTTTCAGACGCAGGCCTTTCTGGTCAATGAGCGGGATAAATACGCCGTCAATTACGCCCTGCTGCATCATTTCATACACTTTTGGTGCCGGTGCACCAACAGCGGTCACACCCATGCGATGGCCGATTTCCCCCTGCACACCGCCACCCAGACGGATCTTCTTACCTTTCAGTTCCGTCAGGGATTCAATCGGTTCCACCAGCTGAATCTGACCCGGGCCGTGGGTAAACAGACCGATCACTTCCAGACCATCATGCTCATTCGCCTCGGCCAGATACTTCTGATGAATCCGCCAGTGCGCCACGGAGGCGGCTTCGGCATTGGTGCCCAGCAATGGTTGTTCAACCATCTGGGTTAATTTGAAACGGCCCGGTACATAGCCGTGATAGCTGAAAGAGGCATCCACCACGCCATCTTCTACCAGCTCAAACATGGTTTTCGGGTGGCCCATGCCGTATTCAACCACAACCTTTACCCGGCCTTCGGTGGCATCTTCCACCCACTTGGCCCAGGTCGGCCAGACAACGGTATTCTGGGTATGGGTCGGCGGTAACCAGCTCGCCACCCGTAAAGTTGTTTCTGCGCTGGCAACGCTGGCCAGTGCGCTCAGTAATCCTGCTGTGAGAAGTTTTTTTATACTCATTATTCTGTCCTCAAAGATGTATTTCAGCTTTCGCACACTTATAAAGTTAATATGTTAATTATTCAATTCTATGTGCCTGACAGTGAGAAGAAATACGACCAAGGCCCAATCTGCTAAAGGCTCTTCTTATGGGTCTTTTTCTGCTCCCGGCAGGTACTCAGAATCCTGCTTCCCACCTGCGTTTCAGCACAGGCGGTTGGTCAATCACAGCATCCTCAGAGGATCAGCCAGCGCCTCAGCGGCTGGCCAGTTTCTGATGGATATTGTTCTGTTTGTAATTCAGCACCGGATGCAGCTCAGTCATCTCAAAACCGATGCTCATGTAGCGCTTATCGAACACCGGCTGCAGGCATTCAGTGAAGGTAGCAAACACCTTATCTGCCGCAGCTTTCAGCACTTCCGGTTCACGCCCCGAGCCCACTTTGGCCGTCAGGTGCACAAAGGTGTTCTCCGGATCCCCCTCTCCGATACGGTAATATTCGCAGCGGATAGCCCGGGTACGGATGCCACCAATGGGAAATACCCCAGTGGCGATCGCCGTGTCATTCAGCTGTTCAAATAACGCCGGAATGTCCAGATCGTCGTCCAGATTGGCTGAATACTCCATAATAAAATGTGGCATGCTTGCCTCCTGTTAAGCCTCATAATGACAGGTTAAACCCGGCAGCCAATCCCACGATTAGGCAGGCTGCCAAACCCCGTTCATACAGGCTGCATTAACGCCCCAGTACCGGCACGTTGTGCAGGTCGTGAGCGATACAGACGTTCTTGGTTTCCATGTAGAAATCGAAACTCCAGTCACCACCGTCACGGCCCACACCGGACATCTTCACACCGCCAAACGGCGATGGCAGGTTACGGTTGTTTTCCGAGTTGACCCACAGCATGCCGGCATCAACCTTGTTAGCCATGCGCATGGCGCGACCGGTGTTAGCCGTCCAGATGTAACCGGCCAGGCCGTAAATGGTGTCGTTTGCCAGCTCAATTGCCTGCTCTTCGGTATCGAATTCAATGGCGGTTAATACCGGGCCAAAGATCTCTTCCTGAGCAATGCGCATGCTGTTATTGGCATCCACAAACAGGGTCGGGGCGACATAGTTACCCGGGCCGAGTTCGTCACGCAGGGAATGGCCGCCCACCGCCACGGTTGCGCCATCGTCTTTAGCAGTTTCAAAGTAGCCGGTGACTTTGGCGTAGTGACCGGTGTGTACCAGCGGACCCACTTCGGTTTCCGGATCCAGTGAATGACCCACCTTTAGATTGGCAACCCGTTCTTTCAGCGCCGCCATGAATTTGTCTTTAATACCACTCTGCACCAGTAAACGGCTGGAGCTGGTGCAACGCTGGCCGTTCAGGCTGTAAATCATGAACACCACGGCATCCAGTGCACGGTCGAAATCAGCATCATCAAACACGATTACCGGGTTTTTACCGCCCAGCTCCAGATGCAGACGCTTCAGGGTTGAGGCGGTCTGTGCCTGAATCAGCTTACCGGTGGCGGAGTCGCCCACCAGCGCAACGGCTTTAATGGCCGGGTGCTCAGTCAACGCCTTACCCACTTCTGTGCCGAAACCGTTCACCATGTTCCAGACACCTTTTGGCAAGCCTGCCGCTTCCGCGCATTCCGCCAGAATCGCACCGGTCAGCGGGCTCAGTTCTGCAGGCTTGTGTACCACGGTGCAGCCCGCCGCCAGCGCCGGGGCGATCTTCCAGGTAGACAGCATGAACGGTGTGTTCCACGGGGTAATCACCGCCACCGGGCCGATGGGGTTACGCACCGTAAAGTTAGTGTGCTGATCCTGATGCAGGGATAAACCGTTACGGGCTTCCGGGGCCTTGTCTGCAAAGAACCGGAAGTTAGCCGCACCGCGCACCGCCGCCTGACGCATAAAGCGCAACGCCTGACCACAGTCCATGGACTCAACCAGGGCAATCTCTTCCGCACGTTTTTCAATTTCATCCGCCAGTTTATGGAGAATTTTCTTACGGGCAGCGCCAGGCATTTCAGCCCATTCAGCGGAGGCTTTACGGGCTGCTTCACAGGCCGCGTTGACATCCGCCTCAGTGCCTTTCACCACATACCCCAGTGAAGTGTTATCGGTCGGCGTCGTGTTTTCGAAGGTCTGGCCTTCTGCCCCCTGGGTCCATTCACCGTTGATGTAGTGACCCAGAGTGTTGTCTTTAAAACGTGCCAGGTAGCCTTCGGCTTTGGCAATGTTTTGCTGTAATGCTTCGCTCATCGTTATGTCTCCGGGTCTTAATTAATACTTGTCGCCATAGAACTGCTGTTCCGACACGATATGGGTTTCAAGTGCGCCAACCTTTTCGATCTCACACACCACCACATCACCGGGCTGCATATCCTTCAGGCCCTTAGGGGTACCGGTGGCAATCATGTCGCCCGGTTGCAGAGTCATGATCTTGCTCAGGTATTCCACCAGGAACGGCACATCGAAAATCATGTCTGCGGTGGTGCCTTCCTGCGTCAGCTCACCGTTAACACGGGTGGTCAGTTTCAGGTTGCTGATATCGCCCACATCGTCTTTATCGATCAGCCACGGGCCGATCGGGCACAGGGAATCGCGGCTTTTCACCCGCAGGTTCGGCCGGTAGTAGTTTTCCAGATAATCGCGGATGGCGAAGTCATTACAGACGGTGTAACCGGCGATGTAGTCCATGGCATCTTCACGGGCGATGTTCTTCCCTTCTTTGCCAATCACTGCCACCAGCTCACATTCATAGTGCTGAAATTCGATATCATCCGGGCGGTAAGACGGCTGCTTATGACCGGTCAGGGTATTGGCACCTTTTAAGAACACCAGCGGCTCGGTTGGCGGCTCGAAGGCCAGTTCAGAAGCGTGATCCGCATAGTTAAGTCCCAGCGCGAAAATCGTTCCCGGCTGCTTAACCGGGCACAGCCAGGTCACTTCGGTTTCATTCAGTTCGGTGCCATCCGCCAGTAACAGACGGTCAGCATCATCTACGGTGATATCCAGCTCAACACCGTTATGTAATACGCGTGCGTGTTTCATCGTCTGCCCCTTAATCAGCCAATTGGTTATTCAGTTCTGCCACACCGGCGATTGCCGAGGTGACGCGGTCGCCGCGCTGTACAGGCGTACGCTCACCGCGGAAGCCCACCGCCAATACATCACCGGCCTGCAGGGTCATGATGCAGGAAATGATGCTGATTAGTTCCGGCACGCTGCGTTCCAGCTGGGTCATTGGCAATTCACTGACAGTCTCGCCATTCACCTGAGTAACAACGGTCAGCGCAGCAGGGTCAGCCACCTGATCCGCAGCCACTACCGCTGCACCGACCGGCGCACTCCCGTCCAGGCATTTGCCCTTGATGTCCGGGCGGTAATAGCTTTTTTCCGGCAGAGAGAAATCATGTAACAGGGTGTAGCCGCCAACGTAGTTCAGGGCATCTTCTGTGCTGACCCGACAGCATTCCTGACCGATCACCACCGCCAGGCTGGCACCCACGACCATGTCAGTCTCACCGGCTGGCCACTCGATAGCAGCACCGTCGGTATTCCAGGTGTTATGAGGCTTGAAATACAGTACCGGCTGAGTCGGTGCTGCTTTATAAGGCGGCTGGTTGAATTCAGCCTGCATGGCGGCCAGCTGCTGTGCGTCATTTAATGCCACACAGACCAGCTTGCCTTTAATAATCGGATTGCTATTCATCGTTTCTGTACCTGATTAGTAACCGCTGGACTGGCCAGCGTCAGCACTGCCTGCAGTGCAGTTTTTAAAACTTTTCGCTAACTGCCGGGCGGCATTGCCCAGCAACAGGGTATCTACGCCAATGCCCACAAAACGGGCCCCTTTGGCGACATAGTCATTGGCTTTCGCCGGATTGATACACAACAGACCTGCGGCTTTACCGGCGGCATTGATGGTGGCGATGCCCTGCTCAATGGTGGCAACCACTTCCGGGTGGTCCGGATTACCCACGTACCCCATAGAGGCAGAGAGATCAGACGGCCCGATAAACACCGCATCCACCCCATCAACCGCGGCAATTTCAGCGAGGTTTCCCATGGCGGTGGTGGTTTCTGCCTGAACGATCAGACAGATCTCATCGTTGGCTTTTTGCAGATAGCCCGGCACGTTATTCCATTTGGCGGCACGGGCCAGTGAACTGCCCAGACCACGGATGCCCTGCGGCGGATACTTCACCGCCTGCACCAGTTCTCGGGCCTGTTCAGCGGTGTCACACATGGGAATCAGCAGGGTTTGTGCGCCGATATCCAGCAGGCGTTTCAGTAACGCAGTGCGCCCCTCTTCCGGTCGCACAATGGCCGATACCGGATACGGGGCCATTGCCTGCAGGTGACGCATGGTGCTGTCCAGTTCGAACGGCGCGTGTTCACCGTCGATCAGCAACCAGTCGAAACCGGCACCGGCCAGGATTTCAGCACAGCTTGAATCCGGCAGCCCAAGCCAGAGCCCCCACAAAGGCTGGTCGCCTTTGAGACCCTGCTTGAATGCATTGACCGGCAACTGAGTGCTGTAATTGCTTTGCAACTCTGAAGACATAAGCCGATCCTCAGACAAACTTCACAGAGATACCGCCCAGCGGGCCGTAATCTGCATGCACGGTATCACCGGCTTTTACCGGTACCGGACGGGTGAAAGATCCGGACAGAATCACCTGACCCGGTTCCAGCGCGACGCCGTGAGGGGCAAAGCGCTTGCACACCCAGCAAATACCGTTCGCCGGATGACCCAGCACCCCGGCGGCGATGCCGGTTTCTTCGATCTGACCATTGAGGTACAACAGTGAACCGGCCCAGCGCAGGTCAATTTCCATAGGCTTGATCGGGCGACCACCGAGAATAATGCCGGCATTAGCAGCGTTGTCTGAAATGGTATCCAGTACCTTGCGGGTGTAGCCGGTTTCAGGATCAGTACGGTGGCAACGGGCAGCAATCAGCTCCAGCGCAGGTACCACATAATCCGTGGCATTAAGCACATCAAAGATAGTGATATTGTCACCTTCCAGACAGTCTTTAAGCACAAATGCCAGTTCAACTTCGATGCGCGGATCAAGGAAGTCATCGACCTTAATTTCTGCACCATCCGCAAAGAACATGTCATCCAGCAGCACGCCGTAGTCCGGCTGATCAATGTTCACGGCCATCTGCATGGCACGGGATGTCAGGCCAATCTTGTAACCCTTAACGCTGGCACCCTCTTCGATCTTACGGTCTACCCAGGTTTTCTGAATTTTGTAAGCATCGTCCATATCCATCCCGGGGTAATCCAGGGTGAGTGCCGGGATCTGCTGCCGGCCGTTCTCTGCGTTATAAAGGCGTTCAGCGGCATCGCTGATCTGTTCCGGAGTTAACATATATGTGCCCTTTTAAAATATGTTTGTTTTCAGGCCTGGCACACAACAGTTGCCGGCCGGTTATCTGTGCTGAGTGCTTCATCTGCCCAACAAATAGATAACATCTTAACTATCTTTAACTGAATATACTTAACATCTTAATCAATTTCTACTAATTAATATATTAAGTATTTATATAAAACTGGCCATCCCCCACAAAGGGGTTATACAGATACGCTCAGTAAGAGATAAAACGGATCAGCCCGGCACTGACACCAGGCTGTGCATCAGGCGATGCTTACAGACCACCCATACAGATGTATTTGGTTTCCAGATAATCGTCCAGACCGTACTTGGAACCTTCACGGCCCTGGCCGGATTCTTTCACTCCGCCAAACGGGATGACTTCAGAACTGATAGCGGTTTCATTCACCCCCACCATGCCGTAGTCGATGCCTTCTGATACCCGCCACACACGGCCGATATTCTGGGTATACACATAGGCCGCCAGACCAAACTCAGTATCGTTAGCCATCGCGATGGCTTCCTCTTCCGTAGAGAACTTAAACACCGGTGCAACCGGACCAAAGATCTCTTCGCGGAACACCCGCATGTCGGTATTCACATCCGTCAGCACTGTAGGCTCATAGAAGTTACCTCCCAGCTCAGATGGCTTACCGCCGGTGACCACAGTTGCCCCTTCCGCCACGGCGTTCTCTACCTTGGCATGAATGTCGTTCAGTGCTTTTTCAGTGATCACCGGGCCATGGGTGGTTTCTTTATCAAATCCCTGCCCCAGACGGAAGCCATTCACGGCAGCGGTAAACTTCTCAACGAAAGCGTCGTAAATACCTTCCTGCACCAGCAGGCGGTTGGCACAGATACAGGTCTGGCCCGAGTTACGGTACTTGGACACCAGTGCCCCTTCGATGGCCGCATCCAGATCTGCGTCGTCAAAGATGATCACCGGCGCATTACCGCCCAGTTCCATAGAGGTACGCTTAACGGTATCCGCACACTGTTTCATCAGAAGTTTGCCCACCGGGGTTGAACCGGTGAAGGTCACTTTTTTCACCACCGGGTTGGAAGTCATTTCACCGCCCACCGCCGCTGCATCTGATGATGGCAGCACAGCAAACAGGCCATCCGGCAGACCGGCACGCTTCGCCAGCTCAGCCAGCGCCAGTGCCGACAGTGGCGTTTCCGCCGCCGGCTTCAGCACAATGGCACAACCCACCGCCAGGGCCGGGGCCACCTTACGGGCGATCATTGCATTCGGGAAGTTCCAGGGTGTAATTGCAGCAACCACCCCTACCGGCTGTTTAACCACCACACCGCGGCGGTTAGTTTGCGGGGTCGGAATAATATCGCCATACACCCGCTTGCCTTCTTCAGCAAACCACTTCAGGTAAGACGCGCCGTAAGCAACCTCACCCACCGATTCGAACAGCGGCTTACCCTGCTCAAGGGTCATCAGCGCCGCCAGATCCTGCTGATTTTCCAGAATCAGGCCATGCCATGCTTCCAGTACAGCAGAACGCTGTGCCGCTGACAGGGCTTTCCAGCTCTGCATTGCTGCTTCTGCTGCCTCAATCGCACGGCGGGTTTCCGCCTGACCCACACTGGCAACGTCGGCAATTTTCTCACCGTTGGCCGGGTTGTATACCGCGAAACTCTTACCCTCATCACCGTTCACCCATTCACCGTTAATGAAGGCCTGGGTTTTCAGCAGTGTGCTGTCCTGTAATTCTAATTTCATAACTTACCCGTATTCATTTATTTATCATCTTAGCCGGCAACCGATAATATTCTGGCTGCCCACTGATAAGCGTTTTTGTATTTACTGCAGGGTACTCTAATTAAAACTAGTTAACAAGTTAACTAATTTTATAATATTCATCATAAAGGCGAACGACGAGCTATGAAGTCGCTGTCACATCCACGATCCAGATCATCAGATTAATGCTGAAAAATGCCAGCAAGGTTGCCGGCAACAACACCGCAGAACACAGCTCCCCCATGTTGTATCTCAGACCAAACACCGCATAGATGCTGAACATAGGCATACAGGCCAGTACCAGCGCCACCGACTGAAACAGTGCCGGCATGGGTGGCATCAGAAGGATCATCAGTACAATGCATAAAGGGTGAAGAACCAGTTTACCGAGCACAATGACCGAAATATCCGTCACCATACCCGCCGGCCGCAGCCCCACCAGCATGCCACCGATAGTGAACAGGGCCAGACCACCAACTGTCATTGCCAGTATATCGATTGCCCTGTCCACGAATTCCGGTGGCTGCAGCCCGGTCAGCGCACTGGCCAGCCCTACCCCGATGGACATTACCACCGGATTTTTAAGCAACTGCGGCAGTGCTGCGCCCAGTGAGCGGAAGAAGCCATCACTGCTTTGCTGGCCGGTATCCGCCAGTGCCAGCGCCAATGGCAGGATAAAGAAGTTCTCAACGATAAGCGTCAGAGCAAACGGCACCAGCGCGGCTTCGCCAAACAGCTGCATAATGATGGGAAAACCGATCATCAGACTGTTCGACAAGCTGCCGCCCAGGCCAAACATGGCGCATTCAGTGAGTGACTTACACCGTAAACGGGCGATGCCAAACAGCGTCAGAAATGACAACAGCGAACCCAGGCCAAAAATCAGCAGATAATCAAAATGCAGAATATCCTGAAACGACCGGGAACTGAGCGCTTTGAACATCGCCGCCGGCAAACCGATATTGATAACAAACCAGCCAAAGGTACGGATTGCATCCCGGCTGAGATACCCCAGCCGGACCACCAGAAAGCCCAGTCCAATCAGCAAGAATGTCGGGCTGGTGAGTGAAAGAATGTAAGTAAAATCCTGCATATCAGAGATTTCCTGAAAATTTACCGACGCAAAAACCCGCAGACTCTTTCGAGCCGCGGGTTTTCTTTACAGATTTAGAATGAATCAGACCATGGTTGGGTCCGGCTCCAGCCCCATCAGGGAACGGCCCAGAATCTGTTTACAGACGTCATAGTCGGTGTAGGCATGGGCAGCGGTCATATGGGAATCCCGGAACAGACGCTGGGCTTCGTTATCGCTGAACCAGCAGCTGCCACCGGCCACTTCAAAGACACGATCTACCGCTTCAATGCACATCTTCACCGCATAGGCCTGATTGGTGCGCCAGAAGGCCAGCTGCTCATCCGTCGGATACTGCTTAAGCTCACCCATTTCCTTATGTTCATCCCAGGTTTTTTCCATGAAGGCCCGGGCTGCTGCCACCTGATGGGTGGACTCTGCCAGACGCATCAGCGCCGGAGTGGCATGCCCTACTTTGGCACCGGTATAGGCACGCACCCGGTTTTTAGTGATATTGCGGTATACCTCAAGCATTCGCTCGGCAATGCCCAGACCGATGGCCGCAAAGCCACAGGCAAAGTACGGCCGGTAAGGCGCATAAAAGATCTTACTGTCCGGATAGAGGCCAAAACCTGCGGACTTGCCGGTCATCATATCTTTGGCCGCTTCAATACGGTGTTCAGGAATGAAGGTATCCGGTTTGATCTTCAGGGTCTTGGTACCGCTGGAACGCATGCCGGCGGCATACCAGTCGTCCTCAATTTCGTAGTCATCCCGGGACACCACACCGAAACTATATATTTTCTCGCCGTTTTCGCCGTCCCGCAGGAAGCCGAGAATGGCCCACTCCGCATGATCACAGCCGGAGCTCCACTTCATATCGCCATTGAACAGCACCCCGCCTTCGGTCTCCTTTACCTTACCGAACGGTGCGATACTGCTGCTGGCAGTCGCATCCGGATCATCTCCCCAGAACTCGTCCTGAGCCTGTTTGGAGAACATCGCCATCTGATGGCTGTGGGTTGCCAGCAGGCTGCCTGCCCAGGCAGTACCGCCACAGGCACCGGCAATGGCCGCGATGCAGTCGGTCAGTTCCGGCAGGGAAATTTCCAGACCGCCATAGGCTTTAGGCTGCAGCGCCCGGTGAAACTTAATGGACTTAAGCAGACGGATGTTCTCGTCCGGCACGGTACGGGCTTCTTCAGCCTGTGCTGCATTCTCCGCAATCCGCGGCAGAATTTCCTGAAGCTTGTCGAGTAATGGGTTTGGCCTGTGCATGATATTGCTACCTTCCTGTGATTCTTGTTTTAGGCAGTCACCGGGCAACGGTTGCTGCGTGATGATGACAGTTTGCAACGCACAGTCACTCAGGAGAATGGATCTTTCAGTGGCTTTGTTGTACTTTTGATAAGACACAGAACTTAACATGTTAATAAAAACAGATACTACAAGCTCTATCTAAAAACATAAAAAACCCTATATTTTAATAAGTTAACAAGAATTGCTTACAAAACCCTGAATCATCAGCTTGCACAAATATAGGTTAGAAAAAACGTCTGACAGGACTTTACAGCGAACCATGAATACCCGGACCACTGCCCTCAAAACCCGCCAGAAGGATGCTATTCCCAACATCCATATTGGTCAGGTATATGATCAGCGCTACATAGAAGCGGACATTCATTATGAACGTCTGGAAAATCTGGCGGACTTCTTTGGCCGGAATATGCCGGTGCATTATCACGACCGTTTCTACCAGTTACACGTGGTGCTCAGCGGTACCGTGCGGGTCCATCTGGATGAAGTCAGTTACAGCGCCCGGGCACCAATGTTCTTTCTCACCCCGCCCACTGTTCCGCACGCTTTTATTACTGATGATCAGGCCAGCGGCCATGTGATTACCGTTCGTCAGCAACTGATCTGGGAAATGCTCGGGGGAATCGACCAGCCAAACAGCCAGGGGGTAATGAGCCAGCCTTTATGTGTTGAACTGCAAACGTCCGGTAATGATGCGGCCGCCAGCCGTATGCTGCAGCTGCTTGAAATGATGTCTGCCGAGAACAACCCGGACAGCCTGCAACACGCCCGGGCCCAGCAGGCCCTGCTGCAGCTGGTACTGATAGATATATCCCGCCTGGCGGATCAGGGCCAGCCGCAACAGAATACCCAAAAGGAAGATGTGCGGGTGTTTCACCGTTTCAATGAACTGATCGAAAACCATTTCCGGGAACACCTGACGCTGGACCACTACGCGGATCAGATAGGCGTTACCGAAGCCCGGTTGAATAACATCTGTCGCCGCCTTGCGGGTCAGCCTTCAAAACGGCTGATTATGGACCGGCTGGTGCAGGAAGCCCGCCGCCTGCTGACCTATTCAACTGCACCGGTGACGGAAATCGGCTATCACCTGGGATTCAAAGACCCGGCGTATTTCGCCCGTTTCTTTCGCAGAAATACAGGCGTTACTGCCAGCGAATACCGTGACAAACGTAAAAACCTGTAAATACAGATGGATACCGTTTTAAAATCTGGTACTTTTTGCAGCTTCGGCAAAACGCACCCACATGAAAAGTACCAGTGAAGCCATGAAAATTATATTCATAGATTTCACAACGGGCCTATAATTTTCTCAGGTAATGCGTATTCTGGTGCTTTACACAGCCATGCTGACCTGAACGGGTATCAGCCAGCCACATCAGACCGCCCAACTAACTACAATAATGAGTAATATCTATGTCTGCTTCAGGTTTCGATGCTAAAGATTTCCGCCGTGCACTGGGCCAGTTCCCCACCGGCGTCACCGTTATTACCACGCTGGATGAGTCCGGCAATCCGGTTGGCGTCACCGCCAGCAGCTTCAACTCTGTATCCATTGAACCGGCACTGGTTCTGTGGAGTATCGATAAAGGCGCCAACAGCCTGAGCGCGTTTCAGAATGCCAAGCACTTTGCGGTAAACGTACTGGGCCGCGAACAGGTCAGCACGTCTAATAACTTTGCCAGCCGCGGTGAAGACAAGTTTGCCAACGCTGAGTATCACACCGGCATTGGCGGTGTACCGCTGCTGGACGACTACGCCGCTCAGTTTGAATGTAATACCTGGGCAGTTTACGAAGGCGGCGACCACCTGATTCTGGTAGGTGAAGTTAAAGAATACCGCCACCACAGTGAAACCGAGCCGCTGGTATTTGCCCGTGGCAGCTATGCAGTCTCTGCCCAGCACCCAGAAATGATGCAGAACCAGGCCGAAACGGTTACCGCCCCGGAAAACGACTTTGTGGGAGACTATCTGTTATATCTGGTACGGGAAACTTACCAGCGTTTCAGCGCCCAGCTGTATCCGAAACTGAACCATGAATGCGATGTCACCCCGGAAGAATGGCGCATCCTGGCCCGCATGGTGAACCAGCCTGAAGTCGCCATCGACCAGTTAACCGATCTGGTTATGCAGCCGGAAATCAGCCTGCGCCAGACCGCCGACTGGATGATGGAAAAAGGCCTGATTCAGTACAAAGACAAAGACACCCTTAAAGCCACTGAATCCGGTGCAGAGATGGCCCGCCGCCTGCAGAAGCTGGCACTGGAAGAAGAAGCGAAGCTGCTCAGCGACCTGAGCCCACAGCAAACGGCGACATTGAAGAGCCAGCTGAAGCAACTGATCGATAAGCTGTAAAAGCACTCTCTTAAAAGCACTGTCACTATTCCCCCGCCTTGCGCGGGGGAATCTTTCGGTTATTAATCTTGCAATCCGCAAACATAGTTAATATGTTAACCGAATTATTATCTGTTTAATCCCGGTCAGGTATGTCTGTATGACTGCATCCCCGCTTATTCCCCATCAGTTCCAGCACCAGAGCCTGTCCCTGATCAGCAGTCTGTTACCGGTCAGCAATGCGGTTTTCTTTCTGGTTGAACCGGGTATGCAGCACCGGGGGGCGGTGATCTTCAACGGCGCTCAGGATATGGAGAAGCAGTACACCCAGAAGTACAGTACTATGGACCCACTCAGCCCGGACCGCTTCCGCGACAAAGACACCCGGGTCGCCACGCTGGACTCTCAGATTGCCCCACACCTGCTGAAACAGAGCCGCTACTATCAGGAATTCATGCTGCCCAATGAACATCGCTACGTGGCAGACATGTTCTTCCGCCTTGAGGGCACGATCGTCGCCATTCTCAGTATCCTGCGGGCGGAAAGCCTGGGCAATTTCACAGCTTCCGAACTGGAACTGCTCAACAGTGTTCAGCCCTTCATGGAGTACAGCCTGAATACGGTGTATCTGCCCCGCCGGCAACAGGAGCGTCAGGGGTTCCACCAGCAGTATCAGCTTACCGAACGGGAACTGGATGTACTGGAACTGCTGATGAGCGGTGCCAATAACAAGCAAATTGCCACGGAACTTAACCTGGGTCTGGCCACGGTAAAAACCCACCTGCACCACATTTTTCAGAAAACCGGCGTACAGTCACGGGCAGAACTGGTCAGCCGCAGCCTGCAACTTTTACAGGCCAGCTGATCCTCTCCGTTAAACTATATTAAACCCCACTCTCAACCATCTGATGGATGCTTCTCAGACAGAATAAAGCGGATACTCGAACGCTGATTCAACAGTTTGACGGTATCTGTTATGCAAAACTCCCCTTCGTATTCTGCAGCTCAGGAACTGCTGGCCCGCAGAAAAAATATCCTCGGCCCCCATACTCCCCTGTTTTACGACGAGCCACTTCATCTGGTCCGCGGAGAAGATGTCTGGCTGTATGACCACAGCGGCAAACGTTATCTGGATGTTTATAACAATGTTCCCCACGTGGGCCACTGTAACCCACGGGTAGTGGAAGCCATGCACCGCCAAGCCAGCACTCTGAATGTGCACACCCGCTATCTGCACAACAACATCATTGATTACACCGAGCGGCTCAGCGCCACCTTCGCGGATACCCTTAACATGGCCATGCTGACCTGCACCGGCAGTGAAGCTAACGAACTGGCCCTGCGCATGGCCCGGCATTACACCGGTGGCCAGGGCATTATCGTCACGGATTTTGCCTACCACGGAAACACCGAAGCGGTAGCCGAAATCGGCACCGGCTTCATGCCGGAAGCCCGTCATACCAAACGGGTAAAAGCCTTCGCCATTCCGGACAGCTATAGGGGTATCGACGGTGTAACAGAAGATCAGCTGGCGGATGCCTATGCCGCACAAATCGCCCGCGCCATTGATGAATTCGCCGCTGAAGGTATCCCGTTTGCCGGCATGCTGGTCTGCCCGGATTTTGCCAACGAAGGCCTGCTTAACGTCCCTGCCGGGTTTATGGAAAAAGCCACGGCGCTGGTGCACAAGGCTGGTGGCGTGCTGATTGCCGACGAAGTACAGGCCGGCTTTGGCCGGACCGGCAAACACTGGTGGGCCCATCAGTGGTACGACATTACACCGGACATCGTCACCCTGGGGAAACCCATGGGCAACGGTCATCCGCTGGCAGGTGTGGTTGCCCGCGGTGAGCTGATAAATGCTTTTACCGAGCATTCAATGTACTTCAACACCTTTGGCGGCACCCCGGTGTCCTGTGCCGTGGGTATGGCGGTGCTGGATGCCCTTGAACAGGATAACCTGCTGGCCAACGCCGTCAGTACCGGTGAATACGTCGCAGCAGGATTACGCAGCTTACAAACCCGTTATCCCCTTATCGGCGAAGTTCGTGACCGGGGCCTGTTCTTCGGGGTTGAACTGGTCACCGACCCCGTCACCAAAACGCCGGCAAACAAACAGGCCCGGCGCATCATCAACCTTATGAAGGAACAGGGTGTGCTGATCAGCGTGATCGGCGTACATGACTCTATTCTCAAACTTCGCCCGCCCATGCCTTTTCAGCCGGAACACGCTGATCTGCTGATCCACACACTGGACAAGGTGCTGCAGCAGGTCTCGGAGGAAATGGCTCATGGATGATTTTTACCAACTCACCCCGGACCAGCAGGCGGAGCGGCTCACCCTGCTGGCCCGGCATGCCCTGCAACACTGGGATCTGACGCCTGAAAGCATCAGCCTGATCAAATACCGGGAAAATGCCGTCTTTAAAGTGATCACCGCAGATAACACCTTCGCCCTGCGCATCCACCGGCCGGGGTATCACAGCAGTGCAGCGCTTCGCTCTGAACTGCAGTGGATGGCCGCGCTGGATGAAGCTGGCATCGCGGTACCCAAAGTCATCCCCACTGCCGACGGACAACTACTGGTCAGTGTCCAGACTGATGCCGTGCCGGAAGCCCGCTGTATTGATCTGTTCGCCTGGATCAGTGGCGAGCAGCTGGGCAGTGTTGAACACGGCCTGGGGAAAGATGCTGAAAGCATTCACCGCACCTACCGACAAATCGGCCTGATCGCCGCACAGCTGCATAATCAGGCCAGCCAGTGGCCATTGCCCGACGGCTTTGAACGGCAGGCCTGGGATGCGGAAGGTCTGGTGGGGGAACAGCCCTTCTGGGGGCGTTTCTGGGAGCTGCCGCAGCTTACACCGGATCAGCGGGCACTGTTGCTACAGGCCAGAGACAAAGTCAGAAATGTACTGTGTACGCTGGAAAAATCCCCCCGGAACTACAGCCTGATCCACGCAGACTTCGTGCCGGAGAATCTGATGACCGACGGTGACACTGTGCGCCTGCTGGATTTCGACGATGCCGGTTTCGGCTGGCATATGTTTGAACTGGCAACCGCTCTGTATTTTGTGCTCCGGGAACCGGACTATGAAACGGCAAAAACCGCCCTGACTGAAGGGTACTGCCAGTTACGCCTCCTGAAGCACGAAGACCTGCAGTTACTGGAAACCTTCCTCACTGCCCGGGGCTTCACTTATCTGGGCTGGATTCAGGACCGTCAGGAAACAGAGACCGCCCGGGAACTGACCACTGACCTGATCAGCCGGGCCTGCCATCAGGCTGAAAAGTACCTTTCACAAAGCACTTAAACCAAAACACTTAAACCAAAGCACTTAGACCAGCAACAGCTTCATAAAACAACGCCGGTTACAGTTACCACCGGCGTTTCCCTTACTCAGATTTCACGCCCTTCATCTCTCTTCAGCAACAAGCATCTGAACCTAATTTCGCCTGATAACTCTAATACAATGGTCTTAAAAAGCCCGAAAACCCGGGAAAAACAGGCCCCGAATACCCATTTTGCAGAGATATGTAGCACATTTATTTTGCATCAAAGTAACAGGCCACCTATCATTTCCGGGACGCTTTAAACACAACTATTCAAGGATGAATATATTATGCTCAAAGGCAAACGCATTTCGCTTATTGGCGTACCCGCAGATCAAATTCAGCGTTTAATCGCGCTGTACACTCAAAGCAGACTGCAGGTGGTTCCTTATGGCCACCCTGCTGATTACATAATTTACGGCAGCCAGCTGGACAAGGTCGACGATATTCAGCGTGGCACTGAACCTATCGCAGATGTTATGTCTCAGGAGGATTTTCTCGCCCTTCTGTTACGGACCAATGCCGCCCTGGGAGAGTTTGCTTCCCGTGGCAGGCGCAGGGCCGGATGACACTTCAACCTGACCTTATCTCTCCAGCGGGCCTTTTGAGCCCGCTTTATCTCCGCAAGCTTTATCAGAAAACTTTATCTCCCAATAAATATTCATCAATAGACTTTAGTACCGGTTAGTTAGTATAAATTCAGTTCAATCAGCCACAGATGCCGCGATTTCAAGCCAATCGCCCATCCGGGCTGAGGTAAGCTTTTTATCAGGCGGCTATGAACAGCTGTCAAAAATAATAAAGATCTATGCGGAGTTACACCATGCAACAGAATACTGTTACCCCAAACCAGCCGGAACCCAGCCCTGAAGAACCTGCGGAACCTGCTCCTGCGCAACCGGCCCTCTCTTCTCAAAACGCTTCACCCTCTTCAACCAAAGAAAGGCTCAGACAGCAGATCTGGCCTGACGACCGCTGCTTTGTACTCTCACTGAACTAATTGGACCTTTGACCCACAGCACTCGGCCTTCCATCCGGCCAGAGGGCTTAATGAAGAGTACATACAATGCAGAACCATTTACGGTTGCTGGAGCACTACCAGCAATACAGACAGGCTGTGCACAGCCTCATGGAATCCATGATGGCCAGCCTCAGCGGCGCACAGCTGCTCTCTGATCAGGAACAGCAACAGCAGGCGGTACGGCGCCTGAGCAAGAACTATCCCTTCATCGAACTGATGTACAGTTTGGACAGTCACGGCGTGCAGCTGATGGATACCGTATTCAGCCCCCATGTCAGTTACCGCAAGCGCCGCCAGCCCGGCAAAGGCCGCGACCGCAGCCAGCGGCCCTACATGCAGATCCTGCAACACCGGGACCGTGAAGTCAGCGTCACGGAACCCTATCTGTCCAGCGCCACCCACCAGCTGGCCATCTCCTGTGTGCAAACGATTCAGAACAGCAACGGCGAAGTCACCGGCTACGTGGTGCTGAATTTTAACCTGCAGCGGCTGATTTCTTATCTCAAGGGAGACCAGTTACGGGAGCGGGTACATCCGGCTTTTCAGGGTGTATACGCCATCATTGGCGGCCTGCTGGTCATCGTTTCCCTGCTGCTACTGGCAGGTGCGAGCAAATCATTACTTGATGTATTTCAGCTCACCAGCGACGTCACTACCGGCGCCTTTGGTATCGTCATCCTGATTACCCTCGGGCTGGCTATTTTCGACCTTGGCAAAACCATCCTCGAAGAAGAAGTGCTGTCTAACAAAGACATCCACCACCACGATACCTCCCGGCGGACCATTACCCGGTTTATGTCGGCAATCGTCATTGCGATCTCGATTGAATCCTTATTACTGATGTTTAAATCCCTGCTGGCAGAAAGCGATACCCAGGTGCTCAACGCCGTATGGATGATGATGGCCGCTGTCGCCCTGCTGATGGCACTGGGCGTCTACCTAAAACTCAGTAAAGAATAAGCCAAACTGATTCTGCTGGCCGGTATTCCCTCCGGTCAGCAACCTCCTCTCTCAACTCTTTACCTTCAACATCCACCGAATCTTTCATCCGGAAAAATCCACCCGGATCAACCATCTGGTTGATTACCCCCTTTTACGCTTTGCTCTTAAATAGACCTCAGGCTGCCAGTACCTGCTGCCAGCTAACCAAACAATAATAAGACAGAGGTTAAAACTTGATGAGACTGCAAAAAGGTCATTACCTTTCATCTTTGCTGTTAGCAGCAACCATCAGCACCCCGGGCTATGCACTTAATTTAATCGACAAAGACGGTGACCAGCTGAATCTGGATATCGAAGCCATTTTCGGTACTTTCAGCAGTGACCAGTCATACGGCAATGCGGACAGCAGTCCCCAGTGGCAGGAAGCGGCCATTAAATACGGCTTTTCCGGGCACACCACCCTCAGCAACAACAGCCAGTTCTACGGCAAGATCAACGCTCTGACCACCGGCGCATGGGGTGACGGTGAAGCCTCCGGCACCACCCTGGGTGACGAACGTCAGACCCGCTTTGAAGAGGTATACGGTGGCTGGCGTGATGACATGGTGGATTTCTCCATCGGCCGTCAGATCATCACCATCGGCGACGGCTTCATTCTCAATGATGACGCCCTCAACTTCGGTAACGGCGTCGATACCGACCTGAACCGTGGCGGTGCCTACTGGCTGGCCGGCCGCAAGGCATTTGATAAAACCGCCGTACTGAAACTCGGTGGTGATACAGGATTACGTTCTGATATTTTCTGGCTGGAATCTGATAACAAGGTTCAGGGCCGCCCGGAAATGGCCGGTATCAATGTTGAACATGTCAGCGACATTGGCACTTTTGGCGCGTTTTACCTGAAAGGACTGGATACCGACCCTACCGGCATTGCCGACGGTAACTTCGATAACCTGCAGCGTGATGGTCAGGAAACCATGAGTGTGCGCTATCAGGGCAACGCCGGAGTAGAAAATCTGTTTCTGTCCGCCGAGTTCGCCACCCAGGAACAGGGCAACAATACCGCCGATGCCGACGCCTGGTACACGGAAGCCGGTTGGACCTTCGCCGACCTGCCATGGTCGCCAAGTGTGAACTACCGCTACAGCACTTTTGATAAGGGCTACGACAGCCTGTTCACCGGTTTTAACCGTGGCTTCGGCACCTGGTTCCAGGGTGAAGTCTGGGCCAACTACTCCGCAGCCGGCCCGGGTAACACCGGCGTTGATGTTCATCACATTGGCGTGAAAGCCAACCCAACTGACACGCTGACTGTCGGTGCGCTGTATTTCGACTTTGAAGACACCACCGGCCGGGCGGAACGTTCCGACGCGCGGGAAGTTAACCTCTATGCCGAATGGGTGGTGAATGATCATCTGATCATCAGCCCGCTGCTGGGCTTCTATACCCCGGACAGCAAAACCAGCGTGGTCGATAACACCGATACCAACACCTATTTCCAGTTACTGGCCATCGTGCCCTTCTGATCCTTAACAACAACCATAATACGGTGACGCCAGTTGCAGATTCCCCTCATAAGGTTCTGGCCGTCACCCGGGAGAAAAACTATGTCTGACGCAATTCAACTGACCATCAACGGACATTCTGTTGCCGGTGCCGCCGGCCAGTTTGATGTGATTAACCCTGCTACTGAACTGACGGTTGCCCAGGCGCCGCTGGCCTCTGTGGCCCAGCTGGACGAAGCTGTAGCAGCAGCCGGTGCTGCCTTTAAAACCTGGCAGCACAGCAGCCATGAAAACCGTCAGACACTGATTCGTCAGATCGCCGATAAGATTGAGCAGCACGGGGATGAACTGGCTGAAATCATTGTCCAGGAACAGGGCAAACCGCTGTTTCTGGCCAATATGGAAGTTCAGGGTGCTCTGGCATGGGCTCGCTACACTGCGGATCTGGACATTCCTGTTGAAGTAATTGAAGACAGCCCCAACAAGCGCATTGAGAATCACCGTAAGCCTCTGGGTGTGGTGGCTTCCATCACCCCGTGGAACTGGCCGCTGATGATTGCTATCTGGCACATCATTCCGGCACTGCGCTCAGGCAATACAGTTGTCTGTAAACCTTCCGGCCTGACACCGCTGAATACCCTGCGGTTAGTGGAACTGATGAATGAAGTGCTGCCTGCAGGAGTGGTGAACATCGTCACCGGTGAAGCGGAAATCGGTAACGCCATCAGCGCCCATAAAGATATTCAGAAAGTCGTGTTCACCGGGTCAACGGCAACCGGTCAGCGCATCATGGAGAGTGCCGCCGGCAACCTTAAGCGTCTGACGCTTGAGCTCGGTGGTAATGATGCGGCGATCGTCCTGCCAGACAGTGATATCGACGCCATTGCTGAAGGCCTGTTCCAGACAGCCTTTCTGAATATGGGCCAGACCTGTGCCTGCCTGAAACGCCTGTACGTGCATGAAAGCCAATATCAGGCGGTATGCGACAAACTGGTTGAACTGGCGCAGGCACAGACCGTCGGCGATGGTATGGCTGACACCACCACCTTCGGTCCGGTTCAGAACGCCAACCAACTGAAGATCGTCAGCGAACTGGTATCCGATGCAGCTGCGAATGGCGGTAAGGTTCTGTGCGGCGGCGAAGCCCTGTCCGGCGACGGCTATTTTTACCCGCCGACCATTGTTGCCAATGTCAGCAACGGCACTCGTCTGGTGGATGAAGAACAGTTTGGCCCGGCCCTGCCGGTTATCGCCTATAGCGAAGTCGACGATGCCATCCGCATGGCCAACGACTGCTCCGTAGGTTTAGGGGGCTCTGTCTGGGGTAAAGATCTGGATGCGGCTCAGGCCATTGCGGCGCAGCTGGAATGCGGCACCGTGTGGATTAACGGCCACGCAGAAGTGCTGCCCCATGCCCCCTTTGGTGGCTGCAAGATGTCTGGCTTCGGGGTGGAATTCGGGCTAGACGGTCTGCTGGAGTACACCGTGCCGCAAATCATCAACATCAACAAGTAATTACCCTGTGCTGTGTTCCCCCTGAGCGCCAGCAGTAACACAGCACAGTTTGTATGGCCGGTACCACATCACGCAGGCCGGCCTCAGACATACACTCTGGCAATACAGCGGTAACCGGGCCTGCACTGCCCCGTTACAGGTACCTTTACAGGTGCCGTTACAGGTATTGGCACTGATCTCCAAACCGGTAAATCTGCTACTGCCTTCTGGCAGTATTTTCAGGGCCTTCGGGCCCTTTTTTTATGCCTTATCAAGCCCTCGCCTGCACCACGTGAATCTGCACATATCAACCATCCGGTTGATATTTTTTGTGGTACCGATCCTCTCTAATAGATAGCAATGATACTCAGCGTTGCGAAGGTATAACCATGCTGCAAACCATTAACCGAATTCTCTATGCCTCTGACCTTGGCCAGGGCAGCCGGCCGGCATTCCGCTATGCGGTGAATGAAGCCATTAAGCACAACGCTGAAATCATTTTTTTACATGCGGTGGAGCCCATCAGCGAGCTCACCGAAGACATTATCGAAGACTATCTGCCGGAAAAACTCAGCAAAAAACACAGCGAGCAGATCATGCAAAGTCGCAAGCAGCGGATCACAGAACGCATCGAATCCTTCGTTCAGAGTGAACTGGAGGCCGGTGTATCCCTGCCCAAACCGGCCATCATCAAAGTATCCATCGGTCAGCCTCACAAAATCATTCTGGATAAAGCCAAAACCATGGCAGCAGACATGATCGTCATGGGCGACCGCGAGAGCAACAGTATCTCGCGGATATTCCTGGGTTCAACTGCCCAGAAGGTTATCCATCAGAGCCAGGTGCCGGTGCTGATCGTGCCCCTGAGAAAAGAAAAATAACTGTTTCAATCATACGCGCAGCGAGGATGCGCAACCCCATAATAAGAAGAGGTAATTATGAAAAAAATAATAAATCTGGTTTCTACTGCTGTTGTTGCAGCCAGTGTATCTGCAACCCCTTTACTGATGTCCCAGGCACAGGCAGCCGATTACCCTAACCGTCCGGTGAAATTTGTTGTGCCATGGCCTGCCGGCGACCTGGAAGACATCCTCACCCGTATGGTGGCCGAAGACATGGCCAAAGAAACCGGTAAGCCGGCTTCCGTGGTCAACAAGCCAGGCGGTGCCGGCGTGGTGGGCGCATCTGATGTATCCCGCGCCCGGGCTGACGGCCTGACTATCGGCTCTTTCGTGGCTGATATCCTGACCACCCATGTACTGGCGGGCAATGCACCGTTTAATGAAGAAACCTTTGAACCTGTCGGCATCTTCCTGGATTACCCGTTTGTTATCGCCACCAAAGCGGATTCCCCTTACAACACCATGGGCGAACTGGCGGAATACTCTCAAAACAACGCGGTATCTCTGGGCCACTTCGGTTATCAGGCCCTGCCAACCGCTATTACCTTTAAAGCGGCGGATAAAATCGGCATCAAGTTCTCATCCGATGCACCTTTTGATTCCAACGACTGCTCTACCCTGGCTAACGGCGATGCGGACGTGATTAACACCACCACTCAGCAGATCATTGCCTGCCTGAAATCCGGTGATGTAAAACTGCTGTCTGCCATCACCCGTGACCGTCTGAGCATCGCCCCTGAAGTACCGACTCTGAATGAGCAAACCGGCGTCAGCCAGACCACCTGGAACGGCCTGTTTGTTAAACAGGGTACCTCTCCTGAAATCAAGGCACGCATTGCTGAAATCGCCGCCAAAACCATGGCCTCAGACCGCGCTCAGGAACTGGCGAAAACCACCGGTGCTGGTGTGTACTGGATCGCCGGCGCGGAAGCGGAACAGGTTGTCTCTGACGACTACGATGCCGCTCAGGATCTGCTGGACTTCATGAAGCAGTAACTGCAAACGCAGCGCCTGCCGCCGGTTATCCCTCTGTTAAAACCGGCGGCAGGCCTGTTTGTTTCTGCTATGTCTGATTTACCCTGCCAGGAGCGACCTGCCTATGAACGCGACAGACAGCCCTTTAGACAAACCTGCCGGGCCTGCCAGCAGTGATGCCAGCAATTCCGCCAGCGCTGAACATGACACCCCGCTCGTGGAACAACGTACTTTCGGTATTTACTGGCTGTTACTGGCCGTGGCTGCTGCCCTGCTGATCCTGCTGCCCGAAGAAGCCAAATGGGTCAACACCAAACGGGGCTGGTATACCCAACCGATGATCGGTCCGGCGATTGGCCTCAGTGTACTGATGATTTTCACTGCCGTGCGGCTGATGATTTCCTTCCGGCTGATCTGGTTACGCAGCATTGATCCGATCGACAGCCTGCTGGCTACCCTCAGTAACTACCGGGTAGCCCTGTTTTCCAGCGCATTATTCTTTCTTTACATTAATACCCTCTCGGTATTCGGTTTTGCCCTGGCGACCCTGATGTTCGTCACCACCCTGTTGTGGCTCAGCCGCTTACTGGACCGGTTCTGGTTCGCCTGCACCCTCGGCACGGTGACCGCCCTGATTCTGATCTTCAGGGTTGGCGTCAGTGTCTGGTTACCGGATGTTTGGCTCTATGAGCTGTTACCGGAAGAGCTGGCAAATTTTGCCAATCAGTATTTATAAGGTTCAGGTGATTTATGATGGAAACCTTACTGCTCGGTTTATCTGAAGTCAGCAACATGAATGTGCTGCTGGCGATTCTTATCGGCGCGCTGATCGGCGTCACCATCGGCTCGATTCCCGGGCTGGAACCCGCCGGTGTAATGGCCATTCTGTTGCCACTGAGTTTTTCAATGGAACCTCTGGCCGGCGTTACCCTGCTGTTGGGGGTTTATGGCGGTGCCTGGTACGGCGGTGCAATTCCAGCCATTCTGATGAATACCCCCGGCACCCCGGTAGCGGTGTTAACCACCTATGACGGCTACCCCATGGCCAAACGGGGCGAAGGCAAGAAAGCCCTGTCGATTGCCTACACGGCTTCTTTCGTTGGCGGCGTCATCAGTGTTTTATCTCTGGTATTATTGGCGCCGCTGTTGTCACAGATCGCGACCCATTTCGGCTCTGCCGAGTTCGCCATGCTGGCGGTACTGGGGATGATCTTCGTGGTACTTGCACACCGTAAACATGTGCTCGAAGCCGCTATGATGCTGGGGCTGGGAATCTTTCTTGGCACCGTAGGTTTAGACCGTTCCTATAACACCCAGACCTACACCTTTAATCAGGAATGGCTGCTGGGGGGCATTCCGCTGGTACCGGCGGTTATCGGCCTGTTTGCCATGTCCCAGGCGTTTGTATTGTTATCCCAGAAAGGTGGCGACTCACAGGTTACTAAACTCACCGGCGACGGCTTCTTCGGCGGCGCACTGACCCTGCTGAAACATAAAATCACCGTGATCCGCTCCGCCACACTGGGGGTTGTGATGGGTCTGTTACCCGGCGTAGGGGAATTCGGCTCACAGTTTTTCTCCTATACCCTGGCGCAGAAGTTTTCCAATAATCCGGAAAACTTCGGTAACGGCGAACCGGCCGGTCTGATTGCTTCAGAAACCTCCAACAACGCGGTCACCGCGTCGGTAATGATTCCACTGCTGGCCTTCGGTATTCCCGCGGATGCGCTGATGGCCATGCTGCTGGCGGTGTTCATGGTGCACAACTACATTCCGGGGCCAACCCTGTTTGCCGAACGGCCTGAGTTCATTTCCGGTTTGTATATTTCCCTGTTCATGATGAACGTGATCGTGTTCCTTTACCTGTCCGTGGCAACCCGCTGGATCGTCAACCTGACCCGCATCCGGGGCCGGTTTATCGGTGCCTTTATTCTGGTACTGGGCTTCATCGGCAGTTACAGCCAGAACTATCAGTTCTCCGATGCACTGATCGCGCTGGGCTTTGCGGTCTTCGGGTATATGCTGCGTAAAAACGATATTCCGGCGGTGCCGATCATTCTCGGGCTGGTGCTGGGGCCGGTATTCCTGACCCGCTTTAAACAGGCTTTAGGAGTATCCAACGGTGACCTGAGTATCTTCCTGACCCGGCCAATCAGTCTGACACTGCTGTCGCTGACGGTCGGTTCCATTCTGATTTATGCCTGGAGTCAGCTGAAAAGCCGGCAGGCGGTCACGCCGTAACAGGTAAGCATTAGATAACAGCCGGTTCTGCGTTTAGGCCGGCTGATCTTCCAGCGGTGTCCATTCCCGGAACATGGCGGCCTGCCCGGTATAGATACCCTCAGGGTCATACAGATTCCAGACCCGGGCGTTTTCAATATAAAAACGCTTCCCGGTAGCAGAGATTCTGACGCCACGGTAATGATCAATACAGCCAAACTCAGTGACCTGTGCCAGCAGATGATTTCGCTCTTCCTGTGAAACCGGCTCCGCAGATTTGCGTGAAGGCAGTGCAGTCAGCGCGGCATAGTCCATCTCGAACAGCTCCAGCGCCATGCGGTTACCGAAATTAAACACCGGATCGGCACCGCCCCCATGGGACAACAACACAAAATCCGCCCGCCAGAGTTGCTCAGCAATGCTTGCGTTTTCTTCTGTTAATTCACTGATCAGTGGCTCATTAAAAAACCGCGCATAGCTGGCTGTTACGTTGTCCAGATGACGTAACATTTCGGGTGACTGAAGAGTATGAAGGGTATCCGGTGCAGACATATAAAACCTTTGAATAGGCAGAAAACTCAAGACTTACTGTAAGTTCTGTGCCAACTGGTTTTCAAGGGTTTTCAGATCCCCCAGCACCCAGGTTTCAGCAATTTTACTGCCCCTGAAGGTAAACAGTGCGCAACCGTGCCAGGTCAGACGCTTCCCGGTAGGGACATAGCCCATAAAATCATTGCGATGGATGCCGGTGAAGGACATCTTGGCAAACACCTTATCCCCTTCTGCCACCAGCTCTTCGATGATGCAGGTATATTCACCCAGCGCCAGATGCACCATGTCGACATATTCCCCAAAGCCGGCATGGCCGGTTTTCTCCTGCCCCAGTGAACCGCGGAATATAAAATCCTCATGCAATACCTCAGGGATCGCCTGTTTATCATGGGCATCCCAGAGCACTTCATAGAATTTGCGTACCTGCTGCTTATGATTTTCTGGTGTCTGCACGATCATCCTCCGCATCCCGCTGTGTCATTGTCGGCTACCGGTGAAGCATACCCCAGGGCTAATCTTCAATAAACGACCGGGCAATGGCATCTGTCGCCGGCTGCATCAGATAATCAAACAATGTCCCGGAGCCGGTATTGATCAATACTTCGGCAGGCATACCCGGTACCAGACGGGTGTTCGCAGGCAGCTTTTCAAGAGAGTCTTTAATGGCTACCTGAGCCCGGTAATAAGCCGCCTCACCCTCTACCGATAAACTGTCTGCAGACACATTGATCACTTCACCGGTCAGCACCGGCGTAATGGTACTCTTGAAGGAACTGAAACGGATATCCGATTTCATTCCCACTGAGACCCGGTCAATATCAATAGGGGACACCTGCGCCTCAACTATCAGCTCACTGGTTTCGGGCACAATATCCAGTACCGGACTGCTCGGCGGTACCACTCCGCCGATGGTATGAAAAGCCAGCCCCAGTACAATGCCTTCCACAGGGGCGATCATCAGCGTTCGACGCACCTGATCTTCCACGGCGACCACACGTTCACGGATATCAAAAATCTTTGCCTGTATATCCGCCAGTTGGTTAACCACTTCTTTATTGAATTCTTTACTGGACTGCAGGATCTGTAACCGGGCTTCACCAATCTGTACTTTTACCCCGGCAACACCGGCCTGATGTTCTGCCACTTCACCGGCAATTTCTTCTTTTAAGCGACGTAATTCCCGGATGCGCCGAGCATCCACATACCCCTGGCTCTGCAGAGAACGGTAATCATCAATCTCATCGTTATAGGAGGCAATCCGCGCCTGCTTACTGGCAATCAGCCCCTTTAGGCCATCAACCTGTGCCTCAAGCTGCCGGATACGCTGACTGAAGACATCAATTTCACCTAACCGGGCGGCCCGCCGTGACTCAAACTGTTGAACTTCTGCCTGCTTGGCATCAATAACACGGGCATCAGTATCATCCAGCTCAGAACTGAAACGGATACTGTCAGTATCATCCCTTTCTGCCCGCAGGCGGCTCTCATTGGCAAGGTAAATCACCAACTGGGTTTTCAGCACCTGTAATTCCGACTGAAACTGTGTGGCATCGAGCTGGATTAACGGATCACCGGGTTTAACCCTGTCACCGTCACGCACATAAAGGTCTGTAATGATGCCGCCTTCCAGATGCTGAATAGTCTTGCGGTTGCCAGCCACTTTCACCACGCCCTGTGCCAGTGCGGCGCTGTCCAGTGGCGCCAGAAACGCCCAGCTGCCAAATACTCCGAAGGTCAGAACAATGACCGTCAGGCCAAACAAACGGATATACCGGTCTCCGGTTTTAACCTGCTGTTCCGGCTTATCCATTAACAGCCCCCTGATTATTCTGTGCTACCTGCTGCATCGCAGCCTGTGCCTGTTTAAGCCGGCTCAGCACTTCGTCTCTCGGCCCCTGTAACTGAACAGCACCGTTAGCGAGCATGATTAGTTTATCAACCTGCCCCAGCACAGAGGGCCTGTGCGTAATAATAAATATGGTTGTGCCCTGCTGTTTAACCGTCTGCAATGCCCGGGTTAACGCCTGCTCTCCCAGATCATCCAGATTGGAATTAGGCTCATCCAGTACCAGCAATACCGGCGATCCGTAAATAGCCCGTGCCAGACCAAGCCTTTGCCTCTGCCCGCCTGAAAGCATCAGGCCGTCTTTACCGATCCGGGTGTCATAGCCATCATGAAAGGACAATATCATTTCATGCATCCCGGCGATCTGAGCCGCCTGCACAACCTGCTCAGAATCGATCTCACCGAAGCGAGAGATATTCTCACTTACGGTGCCATCAAACAGTTCTATATCCTGTGGCAGATATCCGACGCTGGCCCCCAGCGCCTCTCTGTCCCAGGTAAATATATCCGCATGATCAAGCCGTACCTTACCGGCAGAGGGTGGCCAGATCCCCAGCAAGGCTCTGGCCAGTGAAGACTTTCCTGCACCACTTGGCCCCAGTATTCCCCACACCTCTCCGGGAGATGCCTTTAAGGAAATATCTTTAAGAATAGGGCTGGCTGCACCGGGCGGTGTCACAGATAAATGCTCAATGCTCACTTCACCAACAGGGGTTGGCAGCGCCATATTTTCCTGCTCCGGGAGCAGTTTCTGTAAGCCGTCACGCAGCCGGTTATATTGCGAACGCGCCATCACAAAGCCTTTCCAGGCACCAATCATCTGATCAATCGGAGCCAGGGCACGGCCTAGCAGAATAGAACCGGCAACCATCAGGCCCGGGGTAATTTCCTGCTGAATCACCAGATAGGCTCCCAGCCCCAGGATCAGCGACTGAACCGTAATCCGGATGGTTTTAGATACCGAGGCAATGCTGGCACCCCGCTCTGCCGCACGGCTCTGCCATAGCAAGACTTTGTCCTGCCGCATCAGCCAGCGCTGACGCAAACGGCCAAGCATGCCCATGGACTCAATCACTTCAGCGTTTGACAAGGTACGGGTCACTGATTCGTTGGCCAGGCTGACTTCTTTACCGGCTTCCTGTAACAGGTTCCGGGTAAGCTTTTCATTAATGACAGCCAGCACCCCCAGCACTATCGCGCTGAACACCGCTACCCAGCCATACAAAGGATGGAATATAAACATCACACCGATATAAACGGGCATCCAGGGGGCATCGAAGAATGCAAACAATGCGTTACCGGACATAAAACTACGTAACCCGTTGAGGTCCTGAATACTGCCAGCGGTGTTATTGCGGCCCCCGGAATACAATGACTGCTTAAACCCGACGTCAAAGGTTTTAGCCGCCAGTAAACGGTCGAAACGGGCACCGGCGCGGATCAGAATCTTTGAGCGGCACCATTCCAGACACCCCATTGCAAGCAGCAAGGCAACCATGATCAGGGTTAACATCAGCAAGGTACTGAGGCTGCCACTGGTAACCACCCGGTCATATACCTGCAACATGTAAATAACCGGGACAAGCATCAGGAGGTTTATGCAGCAGCTGAAGCCTGCTACAGAGAAGAATGCACCACGAACGAGGTTAAGCGCATCACTGAGGTAGGTATTTTTTTGTGAAGCCATTTAGATCAGGTACCTGCAAAGACACAGCCTTCCGTGGCCCGGTCACTGGCTGTTCTAGCCAGATATGGTATGAACGTTGATATCAGCACCGGCCTGCTGAACTTCCTGCACACCTTCCACCATATCGGCAAAGTACTGGCGGCGCAGTGCATGGCTTTCTTCTCTGCTGAGACCCTTACCGGAGAAGGATGCAATTCTGGCTTTATCCGTGGTTTTCTTAACCCGCATTGCCCGGGCCAGATACCCCGGAAACCGGTTATTCAGTTCTGCCCGCAGCATCCAGGTAAAACGCGGATTAAAAGGCGAAATCCAGTCGATAAACCAGAGCCTTTCACCGCAATTCCAACGCTGGGGAGACAGGCTGGCCGGATCAACCACGTACTCACTCTCGGCCTGCTCATCAAATAATGCCCAGGAGCAATAAGCCACCGGGGTACCTTCATGCTCAATAATCAGATACTGATTAGAAGCAACGGCAGGAAGTACATAGCGGGACATTGCCCCCACCTGCCATTCTTTATGGAGTTCGGAGTTCTGCCAAAGCCAGGAGATACGGCCAAGATCAAGAAGCTGTTTCTGATTCATATTCAGTTTCCGGCAATATGTGCGGGCCGGATAGCCGGCCCGCAAACTGAGATTTACGAGAAGGTGAAGTTAAATTCATCATACTTATCAGCAGCAATGTACTGCAGGCTGAAGTTATCCAGATAGATACCCTGCCCGTCATCATTACCACCCGCTTCGGTGACCGTCAGGCGGTCCATACCGTCAGCCCCTTTGACGATGTATTCAAAATGACGCGCTTCGCCATACTGATTCTCGCTGTACGCTGTTACCAGTTCATTGTTCCAGCGAATTTCCGGCGCGCCGTCGGCAGCCCCTGTCTGATCATTCCACAGATCATAACTGAGACGGTAGTAACTGCCGGTTTCAGCGGCCACATCCTGCCAGACCTGATCCTGACTGTTCGCCGTCTGATCCAGTTCAAGATAACGGCCACGCAGGCTTGATTCGTGTGCAGCATAATCTTCCTGACCCACGGTCAGATTACCGGCGGCAGAATCCCAGCCGGTCACCGCAGATACAGGTATTACACCGCTACCGTCAAACCCATTGGTTTCAAAGTCACCGTTCTCCAGCAGGTTTTCACCCAACAGAACTTCAGATGTTGTTGGTAAATCCAGTGCCGTCAGGCTGACATCATCCAGATACAGCCCTGCGCCATCATTACCCACACTGCTTTCAACGATCTGTAACAGGTCATGGCCTTCAGCCCCCGTCACACTGAACTCGAAAGTTTCGGTGAGGTTAGCAGCCACCGAAGCAGTCCCTACCTGCGAACCGTTCCACCATACTTCAACGGTGTTGCTGATCTCAGTCCCCTGACCGGCCAGCGTGAAGCTAAGCTGATACTCCTGTCCGGTACCGGCATCAAATTGCTGCCCCACATGAGCCTGCTGTGAGCCGGACACTGCATCCAGATTGATCGCCTGATCGGTGCTATCCGCAGGATTCTGGGCCAGTATTGCGCCATTACCCAACGCCCAGTCGGAAGCTGTTGTCTGGCTGCTCTGGCCGTCAGGCAGTGTATCAGTCTGGAAATTGCCATTAAGCACCAGGCTGGCACCGATGGTGGCCAGGCTCAGCCGGTTACTGGCGGTATCCTGGAAGACCCGCACATTATCCAGATAGACACCGGCACCGTCGTTACCGCCGGCAAACTCGCGAATTGTCAGCTTATCTGCACCGGCAGATCCCTCAACATTAAAGCTGACCGTTTGCCAGCCATTGCCTGTTGCATACGCCGTCCCAAGGGTAACGCCATTCAGCAAGACCTGTACCGCATTCGACTCGTTACTGACACCGGTATCGGCAGCAATATCAAACTCAACCCGGTAGCTTTTACCGGTTTGTAAATTTGCCTGAGCAGTAATGCTGTCGGCCGCATCGGTCCGGTCCAGTTTCAGATACACTTCAGAGCCATTTTGTGGCGTAACACCATTGTTTGCCGTTGCAAACAAGTGGAACGCATTATCACTCTGCCAACCATCAATACTGGCGCGGTGCACTTCAGATTCAACCGCGCCCGAGAACTCGAAGCCACCGTTGCTGAGCAGATTTTCACCCTGCACCTGATTTATCTTACGGACAGAAATATTATCCAGTAACGGCCCTACGGTATCGTTACCGCTGGCGGTTTCGGAGAACTGCAGGGTATTCATTGCTGCAGCATCTACCACCAGGTCATAACGTTCGAAGATGTTTTTGCCCTGTGCTACGAAATTGCCCAGCACAGTGCCGTTGAAAGTCACCTGTACGGTATTCGAGTCATCATTACCGCTTCCCCGGCGGGCTACATCAAACGACAGCAGATATTTATCACCGGCGGTACCGGCAAACTGCTGGGAGATCGAATCCAGAGCACCTGCGTGATCCAGCTCGATATACCGCTGGCTGTCGGCACTGGTATAAACCCCGTAGGAACCGTCGTTCCAGTATTCCAGCGCATTAGGATGGCTCCAGCCTCCGGCCGTTTCAAAACCACCGTTAGTAAGCAGTTCCGCCCCCAGTTCAAAACCGTTCCGGCCAAGCTCTGCTTCCACCAGCGCCTGACGCTTGGCCGCTTCGGACTCAGCCAGCAACTCATCGGTGGATTTAGCGACATTCTGTTCAGCCTTCGCCAGCTCATCCGCCGCATCTCCGGCCATAATCCGGTCATACACCGCATGGCCGGCTGATATCGTCTGAATATTTTCATACTCACCGCCGGCAACGAACTGCTCCGGTGTGAAGACCCAGGGCTCATTACCGTTCTGATCACGGAACACAATGCGTTCAAAATCACCTACTGCGTTCGCACCGAACACATGTGTGATCACCACAGCCCCCTGATCACTGGGTTTCACCACCAGGTGATCACCCATCCGGTACAGCCAGATCGACGTCATGGTGGTGCCTTCAAAAATTATTTCATCCCGGTCAGCATCGCCCTGCACCAGATTGACAATCACATCATGGCCGAAGTTATCGCCTTTAAAGACAAAGGTATCTTTACCGGCACCGCCGATCAGGATGTCATCACCCTGCCCGCCTTCCAGCGTATCGTTGCCACCATGACCGAACAGAATATCGGCATGGCTGCTGCCAGTAATGCCGTTGTTCAGGTTTGTGCCTACCACCTGCACGCCGTGACCGATACCTTCAGCGGTAACATCCACTGACAGTTTATCGCTCGGCAGCTGTTCTGCTTCAGGGGTAACAAACAGGCGCGGATAGCTGTTACTGTCGCTATCACTGGCTGTCGGGCTGGTATTGGTCGGTGTATGAGTCTGGTTAACACTGGCGGTTACCGTCAGCTCATAGTTACCCGGCCCCGGTCCATTAAAGACGTAATAGTCGACATCAACATAACCGCTCTTCTGGGCAAGATACGCACCGTCAGTGGTAACGTTCCACTGCCGGTCATCCAGGATTACCTGCTGATCAACAATCAGATGTACGAAGTCATCTGTTTTTTCAGTGAAGTAATAGGTATGGCCAGCTTCCACATACAGTTTGGCCTGAATATGTTTAGCCGAATCCGTAGCAATGGTGCCGGTCAGATCGCCACTGAGAGACCTGTCCGATGGCTGCCGGCCACCCAGCTCCGCAACAATATCGCCCTGGTTATACAACAGGTCAGATGTCGGCAGATTGCTGTAGTCACTGGTGCTCAGAATCTTCAGATCAGCAGTACTGTTCGCCGGACCATTCTGTAACAGTTGGACAAGATTATGGTTCTGCACCGTTGCACTGTAGACATAATATTCAAGTGCCACGGTACCGGTTGCTGTCGCTTTAAAACTGCCCTGCTGCTGATAAGCGGCACTGCCGTTGCCGATAACTTCTTTATTATCAATGCGCAGATAGCTGACCACTTCACCCAGCGCCTGGAAGCTGTATACCTGTCCTTCAACAACATCCAGCTGTCCGGTAATTTTTGTCAGGGTACCGGCAGCATTGGTCGCCGCGAGATCTACAGAAGCATTGCCTGTACCGGTGTTGGCTGCGGCGAAGGCAGGCAGATCAGCAGGGTCAGTCACACTGGCATTCTGAAATACCTGCGTCTGAATATTCTGCAGGGTGCCAAGATCTTCCGGCAGCGGGTTTTCCAGCCGGCCCCGTAAGTCATAGTGCCCCGGGCCACCGGTGTTCAGCACATAAAAATCCAAGTCCACAAAACCGGTTGACGTCGCCTGATAAGTCCCGGTGGAGGCATTGTTATGCACCGTATCACTGATGATGGTCTGGCCACCGATTGTCAGGTAGGCATAGTCATCGACCACTTCCCGGAAAGAGTAGCTGCGGCCTTCAACCACATACATCTTGCCGCTGATATGTTTGATTTCATTAACGGCTATTTCACCGCTCAGTTTGTCGGCATCTGCCACCGATGACGCGGTATGACTCTGTACCCAGGCTTCCAGTGCTGCCGGATTGCTGGCCGACGCATTCTGATAGCTTGCAACCCGGGCATTCTCAAGGCCGTAAAATGCTTCCTGAGATGCGGTTTTGGAAAGCTGGGAATTAACAATGGCTTCGTAATCAGACAGGTAATAAAGACTGTCGAGTTTAGCGCTGCCCGCGTGTGCTCCGTTGAGCGCAGCAGTCTGAAAGATACCTGTCCCGTCCACATTGTCCGGATTCACCGACGGTGTAGCTTCCAGTTCAACCTGTACCCGCTCAATGTCATTCAGCACAACATTCTGCGCGATATTCTGGTTACCCTTGTTCAGCATCGTCGCCAGACTGCTGGCGGTTGATTGCAGGTTGCCGCTGGCACCTACCAGAGTGGCGGCAACTGAATTAGCGATGCTGATATTGGTTTGTTCCGCAGCATGCTGTTCAGCCAAAGTAGACAGGGTATTCTGAGAGATAACCAGTGTATCGGAGTGCCCTTTACCGCCATCCACATACAGCTGATCCGTACCGGTCTTGCTTGCCAGCAGGTTATCACTGATATGGATAACATCTTTCCCGGTACCACCGGAAATAACTTCCGTATTTTCACCGGCAAAAATCACGTCGTCGCCATCGAAGCCGAAAATCTGCAGGATTTCAGTGTCCGTCAGCAGGTTAAAGGTGTCATCTTTAGCAGAACCCTGAATGATCTCAATGCCACTGAACTGATCCGTAACATTGGTGACATTGCCACGCTCCAGCACTTCTACCTGACGGTACTCAACCGTTTCCGTACGTTTACCGTGTGAAGTTTCATAGCTGCCAATCGACTCTTTGTAATATTTCGAACCGGCCGCAAGACTTTTATCGACACTGATACCGGTTGTGGTTTTATTAACGGTTATCCCGCCAGCCAGGTTATCTGCACCGAAACTGGTATAGGAAACGGTGTCCGTTCCCCCTTCACCGTTAAACGTGATCTCGCTGTCGTAAGCGAACAAGGTGTCATCGCCATCGCCGGCATTGATCGTGAAATCGACTGAAACATCATTACCGGCCCGGTCCTGAGCACTGTTAATGATCCGATTCATGTTAAAGGTAGTATTCTTTCCGGCGCCGTCATTCACCACCCAGCCTGCCAGATCACTGATTGTGACCGACGTATGATTACTGTTTTTACCGGTAGACGTGGTCGAAGTACTCTGGTCGCCACTTGCCAGAAGCGGTGTCAGGAAAGAAACATAAACATTTTCCGGATTGGCGGTGTTGGCCGCATCCGGCAGATTGATATGATCATCCCCCACCCGCTCATCCAGGCGAACAGTCTGATCCTGCCAGCCACCGCCATCCTTATATTCTTCAAAGTAATGCCGCGCTGTTTTCTCCAGCTCGCCCCGGGTTTTACTTTTCGCAGCCAGTTCCAGATCCGTCGCTGACAACAGCTGGCTTCCCAGCGTCACAGCACTGTCAAAGCCCTGATCATTGATGATCTCCTGCAGTACATCCTGATAAGCCTGCTTTGACTTTTCCTGCTGCTGATCAAAACTGCCCTTAAAGAACTCCTCAACGGTACGCTCTGAACCGTCATCCCGGTGACGGATTTTATCGGCGTATTTATCTGCAATATCTTCCAGTGCAACCTGTTCGAATGCACCGACAATGGCTGAAATAGCCCCACCAATTAAGCCTACAAGCACCGCAACACCGGCACCCACACCGGTTGCCGCCAGGGCTGCGCTGGCAACCCCGGTAACCGCATTCAGTGCCGTGGTTGCGCCATAGAATCCTTTTTCAGCCACCAGCGTATCGTCAAGCAAACCCGACAGCAGATCTGCAGAGTAATCATCGCTCTGCTTCAGGCTGTCGATACGGTCCTGCTTTTCATTGAATTCAGACCATTTGGCCGGGTTAATTGCAGATGCCACTGAAGCAATCGCACCAACAATCGGTACTGCTTTACCCAGCGTAGTGGCCGCGGTGCTGCCCGCTTTCACCAGCGCCTGAGCAACCGCCAGACCACCAGCCACTGCAGATAAGCCAGCAACCGCGCCCTGCAAACCGATTTCGGCTTTCAGATACTCTTTTTGTTCGGCAGAAATATTCGGGTCATTAAGCTGCTTGGATATTTCAGTGATGCCGACCACGCTGGCCGAGAAACCCGCCGCGGCACCCACCGCGCCAAATGCGGCACTGGCCTTACCGGCAGACTTGGCGCTGCTCAAATCGATAAAGCTGGCAATCGTGTCCGCAACAAATCCGCCCAGTCCGGTAGATGCCTGAGCAATCGCAACAGTACTGCCATCTTCCTGAATGGTTTTAGCCAGCCCGGCAGCACTGGATGCAACCGTCAGCAGGTTACTGCCAATGGCCAGGCCTGACTTCAGCAACTCCTGAGACTTATGGGTTGCCAGTGAAGAGTTTGCATCCGCAAGATCAATATCGATGTTCTGCTGATTCGTCTCCAGCTGTTTACGCTGGGTGCTGTACTCATCGGTATATGGCAACGCAGCCTTGTCTTTCATCAGTTGATAGACTTCGTCACCCAGATTCTGATAGCTGGTCTTATGACTGTCGATCTGCTGCTGTATTGCATCGGCATCCTGAAGCAGCAGATTATCAACCTGAACCTTGGTTTCACGGTAATTTTCAAGCTCAGCATTGCGGCGGACCAGAGTTTGCTCAAGGTCTGCTGTCTCGCTGCGCAATGTCACCAGCTCATCAGCCTGCTCCTGAGTGATTGTGCCGTCATCTCCGGCACGGGCTTCTATCTCAGCGATACGGCCCTGCTTCTGGGTAAGCGCGGTCTGATCTTCTGAAATCATGTATTCAGTTACATCGATTTCACCATCAATACCCAGGCTATGCCCTGCTTCCAGCGCCAGATAGGTCACCAGCGATGCATCTTTCTGTAATTCTTTCGCAGCAATCTGATCGGCAACGGCTTTCTGAGCTTCCGCTACTGTTGCCTCAAGGCTGGCAAGCTGAACGCTGATGGTATCCTGCTTACGCTGCAGAACCGCTTTGTGCAGCTCCACCAACTTGGCAAAATCCGGTTCGGTTGCTAACTGCTCCAGCTCTGATTCTTTATAGCCATATCCGTCATGCCCGCCATCCGCATGAAAGGCCCGTATGTCGCGGAACGCAGATTCAATTTTATAGCTGGTATAGGCATCAATCAGATTGGGAATGAAATCCAGTGTGGCGAATACATTTGAAGCAATAGCAGACTGAGTAGATGCGTCCGTTTTCCCCTGATAAGCAGAAGGATCTGATACGCCGCGCAAGGCATCAGCCAGATACTCCCCATACCGAAAATCAGCACGCATCCGACCAACAGCGCCAACGTCACCAATGGATTCAAAATCATCTTTGAATTTTCGGTATACCGCCGATGATGCCCAGATCAGGCCTTCCGGCTTGTTAAAGCCCTGTGCCCATCCCGAACCACCCCAGGACTGCAGTGAAGGCAGTGAATTAGCAAACTGAGGACCAAATCCCTGATCAGTTGCACCGAAGTGTTTTTCGAATAACTCGCCAAAAATTAAACTGTTATCAGCCACATTACGGGTATCACCGGACATTTTATTATTGTCTCCTGAACGGTATGGGAGGCCAGAGACTAAGACAGCTTTCCTTAACCTGTCAAAAATTGACCAGTGACTGTTTTTTAAGGAAAAAACCAACAAATATCGGATTTTTTTACATTTTTATTACATTCTGACTTGCGGGTCAGTCATTCTGAAAGTGGCTGATTTTTGATCAAACCGGCACCACGTATGGAGTGAAGGAGTTTCAGGAGTGTACAAATTGCAACCAGACAAAAGTTTAATCTTGCAGAGAAAAATAAAACGTTTACAAAAACACAAAACTTTCAATTAGACCAAAGAGCGAATTAAGCATTAAAAAAAGTGATATATTAATCGATATTTCTTATATATCTGCACCATTATGATGCAGCACTTCACACAGAAGAGACTGACTCAGGGGTCAACAAAGTAACGTTAAAACACTGAAACGTCTGATAAGTAAGCGAATAAAAACGTCTTCATTAACATCTGTGCATTTCAGGCTGCCAAACCGCCCTGCCAATCCTCACATCTGCTATCCGGTGCACTGAAAAGATGCATTAACTTTTCTGATGCAGATAATCACAAAATTATAATTAACATGTTAACTTTTTATTTCAATTAAGCTAATCTCAGTTCATAGTAAGACGTACAGCTTATGCTTAGAGGTAACTGCTATGGGCCAGATCAATCAACAACGCCTTTCAGGCTTATATAAGTTTCAGGACGAATGCCTGACGCTGCTAACCGGCGTCACAGATGCCAGTCATGCGGTTACTTATCTGCTGGATGATCGCGCAAAGCCTATGTGTTACAAGAACCATCAAATGCAGCCGCTGATGCACCGGGAATATCTGACCGACTTCTATAAGTCAGACCCTCTCTATCCGGCCAACTTCAAAGAAAGCCATGCTGACGTGGTGAAAATGAACGATCTGGTGCAGCCCTACCGCCGCAACACCCACCCTTATTACCGGGATTTTGTCACTCCCTGGGGCATTCAGGACATCGTTGAACTGTTTTTCCACGTGGATGGCAAACTGATTGCCGGTGCGGCGCTGTTTACCTCTAAAGGCCAGCCGGAACTGATGAGCGGAGATCTTAAAAAGATTCAGCACCTGCACCGCTTTATCGAATACTCTCTGGAACAGAACCTCTCCACCCCGACCCAAACCAGCTTTGATGACTTCTGCGACAACTACCAGCTCACGGCCAAAGAACGGGTGGTGGTACAGCTGGTCATTCAGGGCCTGCCCAATAAATCCATTGCACAGAACTTGTGCTGCAGCCTGGCGACGATCAAAACTCACCTGCAACACATCTTCAGCAAAATGGCAGTTAACAGCAAAGCGGAAGTGGCTAACCTGGTATACAGCCAGAACTGCCAGTTGTAGAACTGGCAGCCACCACAGACTTTAACGTCGGTTAAGCTCCACCAGACAAAAATGCTTCTTCCCCTTACGGATCAGAATGTACCGGCCGTGCAGTGCCTGCGCTTTGTCCAGCCGGATATCAGCAGATTCAGCCACCACACCGTTTAACAACACCGCACCGGCACCGATCAGCTCACGGGCTATTCTTCTCGAACCCGCCAACCCTGCAGCAACCAGTGTATCCTGCAGATCGACATCAGAATCAAGCGCCAATGTAGGCGCACCATCCAGACTCAGTTGTTGCAGTTCTTCAGGCGTCAGTAAACGGGGATCTCCGCTGAACATTGCCTGGGATATACGCTGTGCCTGAACCAGCCCTTCTTCGCCGTGAATCAGTAAGGTCAGTTGTTCTGCTAAGATCCGCTGTGCCTCAGGCTTAGCGCTACGCTGTTCATCCTCTGCCTTAATGCAGCCAATCTCCTCAACACTGAGGAATGTGTAGTACTTCAGGTAGTCATAGACATCGGTATCGGCACTGTTCAGCCAGAACTGATAAAAGCTGTACGGTGAGGTTTTTGTCGGATCCAGCCATACTGTGCCGGATTCAGTTTTACCAAACTTGGTGCCGTCTGATTTGGTAATCAGCGGCAGGGTCATACCGAATACCTGCTGCCGGTTCATCCGCCGGGTCAGGTCGATACCGGCGGTAATATTGCCCCACTGATCATTCCCGCCAATCTGTAACGCACAGTCATAGCGACGGTTCAGCTCGGCAAAATCATAAGACTGCAGCAAACTGTAGGAAAATTCCGTAAAAGAAATGCCCTGTTCCGGCCGGTTAATCCGCTGTTTCACCGATTCTTTGCCGATCATACTGTTAACAGAGAAATACTTGCCAACATCCCGCAGGAACGTCAGTACATCCATGCCGCCCATCCAGTCAGCATTATTGACGATACGGGCAGCACTGTCCGGCGTATCCGCGTCGAGAATACCGTTAATCTGCTGCCCCAGTTTTGTCACCCACTCAGCCACCAGCCCGGCACTGTTCAGACTGCGCTCCGTGGCTTTAAAGCTCGGATCGCCAATCATACCTGTCGCTCCGCCGATCAGTGCCAGCGGTTTATGGCCCGCCAGCTGAAACCGCTTGAGCATCAGTAACGGTACCAGATGCCCCACGTGCAGGCTGTCGGCGGTAGGGTCGAATCCGCAATACACCACCCGCCCCGGCTCCGAGAAATACTCTCTGAAACCCTCATCATCTCCGGATTTCTGGGCGATCAGGTTGCGTTGCTGCAAATCATCAAGCAGGCGTGTGGTGTCGGTGGTCATTGAAGGTTTATCACTTTTCAGAAGGTTTCTTTATATACGCTGGCAAGCGGATTTTGCCGCCCATTTTCAGCGCTTACCGCGATGGTAAAGGATGCTCTCTGCCAGGCACATCAACCATCTGGTTGATATACATCTGAACCGCCCCGGAGATACTTAACTCAGCAGAAAGGGCCGCGATCAAGCACTGAAACTTTCTCCCGACAATTACTAAAACACTGGAGCAAATAATGAGTACAAACAGCCCAGCACAGACATTCTGGAATCCGATGGTGCACCCGGGTGACCCGCGGGCACGCAACGGCATTGTGATAACAAAGGGTGACGGCAACTACGTTCAGAATCAGGAAGGCCAGTGGCTGGTCGACGGTGTCGGCGGCCTGTGGAACGTCAACGTTGGCCACAACCGCACCGAAGTAAAAGACGCCATCAAAAATCAGCTGGATGAACTGGAATATTTCCAGATCTTCGACGGCATCAGCCACCCACGGGTAACGGAACTGTCCAATAAAATCATCAGCATGCTGGAGCCGGAAGGCATGGCACGGGTGATGTATAGCTCCGGCGGCTCTGATTCCGTTGAAACCGCCCTGAAACTGGCCCGTCAGTACTGGAAAGCCGTGGGTCAGGCCCAGCGCTATAAATTCATCTCCCTGAAACAGGGTTACCACGGTGTCCACTTTGGCGGCGCGTCCGTGAACGGTAACACTGTTTTCCGGACCAACTATGAGCCGGTACTGCCGGGTTGCATCCATATCGATACCCCATGGCTGTACCGCAATCCGTGGAACACTGAAGACCCGCAGGAGCTGGGTGAACTGGCGGCTAAGCAACTGGAAGCAGAAATCGTTTTCCAGGGGCCGGATACCGTGGCCGCTTTCATCGCCGAACCGATTCAGGGTGCCGGCGGCGTGATCGTCCCACCGGCTAACTACTGGCCTCTGGTGCGTGAAGTGTGTGATAAATACGGCGTGCTGCTGATTGCCGATGAAGTGGTCACCGGCTTTGGCCGCTCAGGCAGCATGTTCGGTGTACGTGGCTGGGGTGTCGCTGCCGATATCCAGTGCTTCGCCAAAGGCATTAACTCCGGTTACGTACCACTGGGCGCTACGGTTATTAACCAGCGGGTTGCTGAAGGTATTGAAACCTGTGACAACTTCAGCGGTGCAGTGATGCACGGTTACACCTATTCCGGTCACCCGGTGGCCTGTGCTTCCGCACTGGCCTCGCTGAACATCGTTGAAGAAGAGAACCTGCCGGAAAATGCCGGCCGTCAGGGTGCGGATCTGTTAGAAAAACTGCAGGCGAAGCTGCTGGACTTCCCGTCCGTCGGTGAAATCCGCGGTAAAGGTCTGATGATTGCGCTGGATCTGGTCAGCGATAAGAAGACTCGCCAGCCGATTGATCCGATGAGTGGTTTTGCAAATCAGGTAGCAGCCGTTGCACTGCAGGAAGGTGTAATTGTCCGCCCAGTCGGCACCAAGATTATCCTGTCGCCACCGCTGACCATCGGTACTGAAGAAGTCGATAAAATCGTGCATGCCCTGCATCAGGGTTTTGCCGCTGTCGACAAATAACAGCCGATAAATAACAGCTGAGACTAAGCACTGTTATTAAGCGTGAGCTTCCGACTGCCCGGTGATTCCCGGGCAGTCGTCTTTTCCCCTCTAAAACAAAGAGTTCGCTCTAATGCATTGCGGGCATATTGGTGCTGATCATATCTCTGTGCAGCTTCCACTGGTCTGCTTCTTTTTTCCAGATAACCATATAGTTACCCTTATCAAGCATCTTACCGGCAGCATCTTCCAGAATATAATTACCAATTTCAAAAGCAGTATTGCCAAAACCATCCAGCTCGGTGGTTTCCAGTTTGATCTCTTTTACTCCCATATCCATAAATGCCTGAAACTGCTTTTCGATGGCCGAACGTCCTTTTACCATATCGGTATTCGGCGCCATAAACTCGCCATCTTTCGTATAAAGGGCCGCAAGTCCCGCAGTATCGCCGTTATGATAGGCTTTTGCTAATGCGTCATCCGCCGCCCTTATTTCATTCATGACTTCCATTGAAATGCTCATACTTGCCTCCTTAGCGTTAAGGTTTTTGAACATCCCTGAATAATAAAACTAGACCAAAACCTTCCCTTTCAACTTGATTTAAACTCACTTACAGCTTGTTGATACTGGCCTTTTCCGCCACTTTTTCACTCCTGACAATAACCGCAGAAAAACCTCAGCACACTTAACCTGAAGTTATCTGAAAGCGCTGCATAAGTCGTTTGTCGCCCCCGCTCTTCCATCGCACACTGCCAAAAAAACAAACTGTGCGAGAACACTATGCGATTTGAAAATAAAACCGTCCTGATCACCGGCGGTGCCGGCGGTGTTGGCCAGACTCTGGTCAGACTCTTTGCCCGTGAAGGGGCAAACGTCATGATTGCCGACCTGAATGAACAGGCATGTGCTGACGTGGCAGCCCGTACAGCTGAAGCAACCGGCCGCAGCCCGGAAAGCATCAGCTATTTAGCCGGTAACCTCAGAGAACGGGAATACTGTGATGCAGTGGTTGAACACACCGTCACACACTTTGGTGGTCTGGATATTCTGCTCAATAACGCCGGTATCATTCCCCGGGGCACGGTTGAAGAAACCACCGATGACATGTGGTTCACCGCCATGGACGTAAACCTTAACGCGGTGTTTTTCCTGTGCCGTGCTGCCGTCCCGCACATGAAAAAAAACGGCGGTGCCATCGTGAACACCTCTTCCGTATGGGGCACCTACCCCGGCCCGGCACACGTAGCCTACTGCACCAGCAAGGGAGCGGTGGCAGCACTGACTAAAAACCTCGGCCGGGACTGCGCACCACTGGGTATCCGGGTGAATGCCGTCTGCCCCCATGAAATCAATACGCCAATGATCCGTTCCGGCTTTGAACGTCGGGGCCTGGACCCGGATAAAGCCGTGGAGGAACTCAATAAAACCGTCCCCCTGGGTCGAATTGCCGAGCCGGAAGACATTGCCGATGTCATCGCTTTTCTGGCCTCGAACGAAGCTCGCTACATTGCCGGAGAAACCGTTGAAGTCACCGGCGCCAAACCGGTTTCCGGATAAAAGGAACGCAACATGATTAATCTTGATAACAAACTGGCCATTGTCACCGGCGGTGGCCGGGGCATTGGCCGGGGTATCAGCGAACAGTTACTCAAAGCCGGGGCGCGGGTTCTGATTGCCCAGCGCCAGCCACTGGATGATGAACTGAACAGCCATCCCGGCGTATCCTTCATTCAGGCCGACCTGCTGCAACAACAAGCCCCCTATGAAATTGCGGCAGCTGCTGAAAATCTGGGCGGTGCCGACATACTGGTGAATAACGCCGGCTTCATGTTTGAAATGTCGCTGGATGATATGACCGAAGCCGACTGGGACCGCATGATGACGGTGAACATGCGCGCCCCTGTATTCCTGTGTAAAGCCCTGCTGGGCCAGATGCGTGCTAAAGGCGGTGGCAGCATCATTAATATCGGTTCCATTGAGGGGATCGGTGCCAATCCGCTTCACGCGGCTTACTGCGCCTCCAAAGCAGGTGTTCATGGCTTCAGCCGCGCACTGGCTGTTGACCTGGGTAATGACGGCATCCGCTGCAACGCCATTGCGCCCGGCTGGATCAACTCAGACCTGAGCAACGACTACATTAACACTCAGCAAAACCCTGATCAGGCCTGGCAGGACCTGTACGCCATGCACCCCATTGGCCGCACCGGTGAGCCGGCGGATATCGGCGCAATGGTGGCGTTTCTCGCCAGTGACGCAGCCGGGTTTGTCACCGGCCAGACCTTCACTGTCGACGGCGGCCGGACAGCTAAACTCCCTTTGCCGTTTTAATACCCATCCCCTCCCAAACTGACTCTGATATTTTGAGAAGGTTTTGGGAGGATTTTCATATGAAAACCGGCTACCTCTGACCCGGTTACATAACCTTAGGCTGCGTGCACTGATCAACCAGATACACGACAGACTGATAATCGATCCCGGAATGATGGCTCAACCCTATTTCACAGGTACGGCTTGTGGAGTAGCCACTCTTACAGCCTTCAACCTGATGAGACAGCGTACTCAGCGCGGATGCATTCAGCTCAGGGGTGGTAAAACCTTTGTCGCCGGCAAAGCCGCAGCAGGTTATCTGATCGGGGATCACCACGTCAGAACTGCAGGCCTGCATCACCTCAATTATCTTCTTATCAAGCCCCATTCTGCGGGCTGAGCAGGTAATATGCAGCGCCACTTTTTCTGCAACAGGTTCGAATTCCAGCTTATCCATCAAAAAGGTATGGATGAAATCCACCGGCTCAAACAACTTGATGCGCGGGTCCAGATGATCCTTTAACTGCATGGTACACGGGCTGGTATCGCAATAAACGGGAATCTCACCGTTGTTACTTGCTTCCAGAAGCATCTGTACGGTTTCATTCGCCTTGGACTCGGCCTGGCGGAACATGCCTTTACTCTTGAAAGGCATGCCACAACATTGCGCCTCTAACCCCTCAGGGTAGATCACTTCGAAACCGGCCTTGCGTAATAACGCTTCCGTTTTATCAACCAGTGATGTTTGTTGTTCTGCCCCCCTTGCAGGCCCCATCGTGCGGCTTGAACAACTTGGTAAGTACACGACCTTAAGATTACTGCTGACGCTTTCAGCCTGAACACCCTGCCGGTCACTGACAATCACTTTTGGAGCTGCCGTTGGCATCTCCGGGCTCCAGTAGCCGATCTTCCCACCGGATAACTTTCGTGCTGCCCGCGTTGCCTGGCCCATCACTTTACTGCCCAGCACCCCATGGCTTACGTCAGCCATCCGGAACGCTGCTTTTGCAGCACCGGCCACCGTTCCGAAATGACTGGCAATCCATTCAGACATGCCCTCCCGGCTGGCGTACCGGTCATGGCGAAGCTGCCTGACCAGATCACCTGTATTAATGCCCACCGGGCACACGGTTGAACACAAACCGCAACCGGCACAGGTATCAATGGCCATGTAATCATACTCATCGGCAAAACCCTGTTGCTGCTCTCCATCCAGCCGCGCCAGTTCACGCTTGCCGATGATCCGCTGCCTTGGGCTTAATGTCAGATTGCGGGAAGGACACATCCGCTCACAAAAACCACACTCGATACACTGATCGACAATATCACTCACCGCCTGCATAGGTTTGAGATTACTGATATGCAGTTTGGGGTTACGGGTGATCATCACGTCAGGATTAAGGATGCCCAGCGGATCAAAGAGCCGCTTAATCTCCAGCATGACAGCGTACGCTTCATCCCCCCACTCTTTACGTACAAAGGGCGCCATGTTGCGGCCGGTGCCATGCTCTGCCTTGAGCGAACCGTCATATTTGTTCACCACCACTTCACAAACTTCATCAATGAAACGTTCGTAACGGTTAACCTCTTCAGCGCTGCCGAACCCCTGAGAGAAAATAAAGTGCAGATTACCGTCCAGCGCATGCCCATATATCACGCCATCTGCATAGCCGTGTTTTTGCATCAGTTGCTGCAAGTCAGTCAGCGCGTCAGCCAGTGATTCTATGGGAAAGGCGACATCTTCAATCAGTGCAGTTGTCCCTTTCGGGCGGGTGGCCCCCACCGCCGGGAAGATACCCTTACGTATATTCCAGTACGCCTGATACTCAGAAGGCTTATCAGTAAAACTGGCGGGTACCACTAAATCCAGCCCTTCAATGTCGGCAAGAATCGTATCAATACAGCTTTCCAGAACCTCCTGTCTGTCAGCCTCCGCCTGTACCAGAATTGCGGTTGCCCCTTCCGGCAAACCCACAATGTAGTCAGGCACACCGTCCATATTCTGAACCGCTTTAAGGGCAAAATAATCAATCATCTCAGCCGCTGAAACCGGTGTGCTTTTCAGCTTAAAACGGGTAACAGCAAGGCTGGCGGTGCGGATATCCGGAAATACCAGAAATGCAGACGCTTTCAGCGGATATTTACGGATGGTGTTGTGGGTTATCTCCGAGATAAACCCCAGCGTCCCTTCTGAGCCGATCATCAGGCGGGCAATCATGTCCACCGGGTCATCCCACTCAAGCAATGCGCGCAGACCATAACCCGTGGTATTTTTAACCTCGTACTTACGCAGAATTCGCTTACTCAGAACCGGATTACTTCGCAACCGCTTTGAAAGCCTCTCCACCCCGGCGATCATCTCAGGCTGACGCTTTCTGAATTCAGAGCGGCTGGCTTCTGAACCCGTATCCAGAACCGTACCATCAAGGAATACAAACCGGGCAGACGCCATAACACCGTAGGTATCCATGGAATTCATTCCGGCAGCGTTATTGATGGCAATTCCCCCAACCGTCGCGGCATCAATGGATGCCGGCATTGGTGCAAGTTGCCGCCCCAGAGGCGCCAGATACCGGTTGGCATCACCGCCAAGCACACCACACTGCATGCGGATCTGATGACCGTCATCCAGTATTTCATAGCGTTTCCAGTCAGGCGTCAGCGACAGAAGCACTGAATCCGTAATCGACTGGCCAGACAAACTGGTACCGGATGCACGGAAGGTAACCGGCACTTCAAGTTCGGTTGCCAGCGCCATCAGCCTGATCACTTCGTTTTCATTCGCTACCTGCACTATCACCCTGGGCAGTAACCGATAAAAGCTTGCGTCTGTGCCATAGGCAAGGGTGCGAAGGTAGTCAGTAATAATTCGCTGTTGTGGAATAAATTCAGAAGCCCTGCTTATAAATGTCTGATAATTATCCTGTTCCTGCATCATGGGATCCCGTCAGTCTGTACGTCGTTATTATCATTTGTGACAGATTAACCCTATTACGATATCCTAATAAATCCGCATAATTGAAATTGATTGATTCCAAAAATCACATAATAGGTTGGCTATGAATCAGCTGGATGACATGTTGCTGTTTGCTCAAGTCGTGAAGTTAAAATCTTTCAGGGCAGTGGCTGAACAAAAAGGCATCGCCAGCTCTGTCGTGAGTAAGCATATTTCCCGTTTAGAGGAGCATCTGGGTGTTCAACTGTTAATCCGCACCACCCGAAAACTCAGTCTCACTGAAGCCGGCAGCGAATTCTTCCAGCATTGCCAGCAGCTTGAAAGCGGTGTTGCACTGGCTGAGCAGGCTGTTTCCCAACATGCAGAAGAACCCAAAGGGGTGCTGCGTCTGGCTGCCCCCATGATTTCCGGGCAATATTTTCTGCCGGCCGTTATAGACCAGTACCTCAGGGAATATCCGCAGATGAAAGTGGAGATGGCGATCAAGGACAGCTATCAGGACCTGATTGAATCCGGCTTTGACCTGGCGATCCGCACAGGCACATTATCTGATTCCACCCTGCGCGCCCGCCAACTGGTCAATTCCCGCTGGTATGCATACGCCGCCCCGGAATATTTACAACAACAAGGTACACCGGCATCGGTGAAAGACCTTGCGGGGCATAACTGCCTGCAATTCAGCTATCAGGAAACCGGCGTCAATGAATGGCCGGTCACCGTAAAAGGCAAACCCGGCAGCATAAAAATCAGTGGTCGCTTTCAGGCAGACTCACTGGTCAGCCTGCGGGAAGCGGCAGTGGCAGGCATGGGGATTGCCTTCATGCCGGTCTATTTAGTCCGGGAACAAATTCAGAAAGGCCAGCTGATACCGGTGCTCAGAGAAAGCATCTACAGAGACGTAGGAATCTACGCCATCTATCCAAACATCCGCTATGTACCCAGAAAAATCAGTGCATTTATCGAATTGCTGATCAAACATTACGTAAAACAGGGCTGTGAATTTCACTGAGTCAGGCGTACTCACAGGAATTCTCCGGCAGCCTGAACCATCCCTCCGTTACCTCATCAGCGGAAGAACTGTTCAGGCTGGCCAGCTGATTCACCGGCGTAAACCTGCAGTCTCTTCCAGCAACCAGTCCCTTAACAATTGCATGCCCGGCTCGTTTGCCAGTTCTTGCCGGCAAACGAAGTAATGCTTACGTTCCGGCGCGGCATAACTCTCCGCTACCGGGCGTATCAGGCGACCGCTGCGAAGCAGATCATCCGTCAGATGCCGCCAGCCCAGTCCAACCCCGAGGCCTTCCAGCACCGTATCCAGCAGCATGGGAAAATGGCTGAAATACATTTGCGCTTTCACCTGGGGATTTTCCACACCACAGTGGCGCAGCCAGAAATGCCAGTCCACCGGGGACCACCAGCGGGCCTGCCAGAATGCCGGATCAAGGTCCAGTAACGGCAATTGCTGTAACCCCTGCAGGGAATCCGCCTGAGGGTTATCTTTTAAAAATTCGGGGGTACACACCGGGAATATTTCTTCCGCAAACAGAAACTCAGCCTGATATCCCGCCAGCTCATGCAGCCCAAGGGTAACAGCCGCATCGAATTTATCCGCTTCACCGGGGGTCGACTCCACACTGATCAGATGTAAATGCAAGTTAGGATACAGCTGCCGTAACCGGCTCAGCCGGGGCACCATCCAGAGGCGGGAAAATGAACTGGTAGCATGCAGGTTCAGGTAGCTGTCGGCCACCTGACCACGAATTTCCCGGGCGGCACTGGTGATTTCATCAAAGGCAGTATTAGTAGCCCGGAACAGCCGCTCCCCCGCTGCGGTCAGGGTCACCTGCCGGTGACCCCGGACAAACAGCACGGTCGCCAGTTGCGCTTCCAGCTGCTTGATCTGCCGGCTGATCGCCGCCGGCGTCACGCACAGCTCATCTGCCGCATCTTTAAAGCTCTGCCGCCGGGCAGCCACTTCAAAGGCACGGATGGCCGTTAACGATGGCAGATCAAGTCGTCGGGATTGCATTTAAGGTTCGTCCGCTCAGCCAGAGTTTACTTAAAGTAACCTAAAAGCTGACCAAGTGCAGTACAGTTCCTGTTGTCCTCCGGTCAGCCACTCAGTAGTCAATGGTCATATCGCCCTGAATGCTGGTACAGCAGGAAAGCACATAGCCCTGGGCTTCTTCCTCTTCGGTAATGCCGCCGTTGTGAGCCATTTCGTATTCACCACTGGTCACCTGTACCCGACAGGCACCACAAATTCCCATGCCACAGGCCTTGGAGATATTCACCCCGGCTTCGCTGGCCGCTTCGTTCAGGTTAGTGCCCGCCACCACGCTGACGCTGTTACCGGAATCCGTGAAGCTCACCTGATACATTTCACCGGTGACTTCCTGCTGATCCGCCTCATCCGCATGTTGTTCGGCATCTTTGGCATCTTCCACCGGCGTCGCCCCGAAGGATTCTTCATGGTAACGGCTCATATCGTAGCCAAGGGATTCCAGCAGCTTGCGAACCGCCTTCATATACGGATCAGGGCCACAACAGAAGACTTCCCGCTCCAGAAAATCCGGGGCGATCAGTTTGAGCATGTTCTCATTGATATAGCCCCGGTAACCGGCCCAGGCCTGGCCGATTTCTGACTTTTCACAGATCAGGTGCAGTTTGAAGTTTTCCACCCGGGTAGACATGTAATCCAGTTCCCGGGCATAGATAATATCCGCCGGGCTGCGGGCACTGTGGGCGAATACCATGTCGACTTCAGAGTCGGTATCAAACCACCAGCGGGCCATCGACATGACCGGTGTAATGCCCACACCGCCTGATAGCAGCAGGGCTTTATCCGTCGGGAAGTCCAGACAGTTGAACTGCCCCGCCGGGCCGTGTACTGCGATCTGATCCCCAGACTTCAGGTTGTCGTGCAGCCAGTTACTGACTACACCGCCCGGCACCCGCTTCACGGTGATTGAAAAGCTATAGGGAATCGACGGTGAGCTGGAAATGGTATAGGAACGCATCACCCGTTCGCCGTCTATTTCCAGCTCCAGGGTGACAAACTGCCCAGGCTTGAAGAAAAACAGCACCGGCTGTCCCATGCTGAAAGTGAACGTGCAGACATCATGGGTTTCATGAATCACCTTGGAACAGCGCACCAGATGGCGGCCATTGCTCCAGGTCTGGGTCGCAACAGGGTTCAGAAAATCAGCAGTATTAAAATCGGTCATAACTTTCTCCACAGATCAGCAACAGGCACGCATCAGCCCAACTTTTCTCGTCAGGCTGATGCTGTTACGTATCTGATGAAATGTGCAGGTGAATGCCCTGCAGGTCTTATAATTATTGATTGCGGGCGGGCTAGAGTTCCTTACCCGCCAGCCACTCTTTCCAGCGTAAATTAACGTTTGCCCCGACCGACAGAAACGGTTCCACAGGCAAGCGTTTAGGCTCAGCATAGTTACTGAATTCACGGACCAGTTCGGTATCACCCAATACCGCCTGTTCTGCCGCCAGCATCCCGGATAAGGTACCTTTTACCGTACCCAACCCGTTCTGACAGGCCGCCGACCAGATGCCCGGTTCCAGCTCACCAAAGGCCGGCACAGAATTCCAAGACAGACATAAGCGCCCGCCCCAGCGATGCTGTAGCGGCACATCCGCCAGCATCGGAAAACGGGAAGTGAAGGCCCTATCATGCACCTTAACAATGCTGTCGATATCCTTCTGGCTGATCTCCATCGACTGATTCAGAGTAAAACGGTTACGCACCGTTAAACGGTGGCCGCTGCCCATATAGTCCGACGTTTTACGCACTGTAGTGCCCATCGGGTCTGCTGGCAGCACACCCCAGTCAGCCTCGCCGCCTAACCGCTGCAGCTCTTCACCGGACAGCGCCCGGGTCATAGATGCATAGGTAAAAACATGTAACAGCTGGCGCGGATAATAGCCAAACGACTGCACATGGCCGTTGACCGCCAGAATCACCTTCTTCGCCCGGATACGGGCCTTAGGCGTACGTAACCGGTGCGGCGTACCGGGGCTCATTTCCACCACTGGGGACTGTTCAAAAATCCGCACTTTATCGCTCAGCCCACGGGCCGCCTGACGGATATAGGCCGCCGGCTGAATCATTACCGCACCCGGGGTATAGAGCCCCTTCTGGTAATAGCTGATGCCGGTACGGTTCTGCATGTCTGAAGCAGACAGCAGATTGTAAGACTCACCCAGTCCATCCAGATGCTTCACATAACTGTCGATGTGCGCCATGCCCCGCTCACTGGCAGCACCGGTCACCCGGCCGCAGGGGTCAAAAACCTGCGATGACATGCCAAACTCACGGGCCATGTCTGCCGCAAACTCAATGCCGGCACGGTTAAGCATGATCTGTTTCAGATCCGCCTCTTTACCGCCAGCATAGGTTTCTGAATTCAGGTCGTGGGGTAAGTCGATCATAAACCCACTGTTACGGCCTGCCGGGCCTTCGGCCATTCTGCAGGCTTCCAGCAGGACAATATCATCGCCGGTCAGCTGGCTCAGACGCCGTGCTGCAGCAATGCCCGCAAACCCGCCACCGATCACCAGCCAGTCGGTTTCAATACTGCCACTGGCCTGCGGAAAACTGTGCGAATCGTCAAGAATCTCATTCCAGGCGGCCGGACCGGTTTCTTTCGGTACCTGGCTTACCCTGATTGTTCTGCTCATATAATCGCTCCTAACGGGGCAGTCCTGTCATCCGCCCTTACGGTAAGGACAGATAACCGGCACACCCGGCCCCACCGCTAATCCGGCAGGGCCTGTAAATGCGACAGCGGCGTATCAGTCTACGCTGCCATCGACTGCATCGTCACTCAGATCGATCCAGATGGTTTTCAGTTCGGTGTACTGGTCATGGGCATGAATGGAATTATCACGACCACCGAATCCGGACTGCTTATAACCGCCGAACGGCGTGGTAATGTCCCCTTCACCGAAGCAGTTAACCGTTACCGTACCGGCCCGTACCGCCTGCGCCGCACGGATGGCTTTTTTCGCATTGGCAGTAAATACCGATGCTGCCAGCCCGTATTCCGTATCGTTCGCCACGGCGATTGCTTCGTCATAGCTGTTGACAGTGATGACCGACAATACCGGACCAAAGATCTCTTCCTGAGCCAGCTTGTCGCTGTTGCTCACGCCGTCGAAAATGGTCGGCTGGATAAAGGTACCGTTCTCGGTTTCGCCCCCCAGCACCACATCATGGCCGTCGGCTTTACCCTGCTGCAGGTAACCGTCTACCTTGGCAAAATGACCGGCATCAATCATCGCACCCAGCTGATTTTGCGGGTCCAGCGGGTTACCGGTATTCCAGTCACGGGCATGGGCCTTAATCAGTTCCAGCAGGGCATCTTTAACCCCTGCCTCAACGATCAGACGGGAACCGGCAGAACAGTTCTCACCCATGTTCCAGAATGCAGCAGCCACTACCTGCTCTGCCACTTTATCCAAATTCTCCGCGTCATTCAGTACGATGCACGGGTTCTTACCGCCCAGCTCGAGCACAACCTTCTTCAGGTTAGAATCTGCCGCGTAACGCAGGAAACGACGGCCGGTTACTGTGGAACCGGTGAAAGTCACCATATCCACATCCATATGCATACCCAGCGGTTCACCCACTTCAGCACCGCCACCGGTGATCACATTCAGGACACCTTTTGGCAAGCCTGCTTCCATCGCCAGCTCAGCAATGCGCAGAGCCGTCAGCGATGTTTGCTCAGCAGGTTTCACCACCATTGAGCAGCCAGCCGCCAGAGCCGGGGCGATCTTCCAGGCCAGCATCAGCAGCGGGAAGTTCCACGGCAGCACCGCACCCACCACGCCGATGGGTTCACGGACGACCATGGCAACGGCATCATTACCGACAGGTGCGGTCTGGTCGTAAATCTTATCAATCAGCTCCGCATGCCAGGTCAGGGTATGAATAAATTCAGGAATATCGATGCTTTCACAGTCGGCAATCGGCTTACCGGAATCCAGACTTTCCAGCACCGCCAGCTCGCATGAGTTACGCTTAACCAGCTTACAAAGCTTGATTAAGACTTCTTTACGCTCACCCGGGTGCAGCTTGCTCCAGCGGCCATCTTCAAAAGCTTCGCGGGCTTTATGTACCGCAAAGTCCACATCTTCCGCGTTACAGGCGGCAACATTTGCCAACAGTTCGCCAGTAGCCGGATTCGTCGATTCAAAGGTATTGCCGGACACAGACGGGCGGAAACCGCCATCCACAAAGCTCATGCTGGCAGGGTTCAGATCGGCAGCAACGGCCTGATATTCTTCAAGAGTTAACAGATCAGTCATGGCTTATTGCTCCGCAGAATCTTCTGCCAGAATGCTGGCAATGGTGGTTTTCAGAGTTTTAACAACCTGGTTCATGGCGCGCTTGTCGTCTTTGTTCAGACCGCGCAACGGACGGCGGACTTCACCGGAATAGCGGCCATCCATCGTGACACCGTATTTAACGCTCTGGATGAACTTACCGCCCTGCTCCAGTACCCGCATCAGCGGCATCATCGCCGACATGATCCGGCGAGCTTTGTTGAAATCATTTTCCAGTACACAGGCCTGATACAAAGCTAAGTGTTCTTTCGGCAGGAAGTTAGAACCTGCACACACCCAGCTTTTCGCCCCCCAGGCGAAGAACTCCAGCGCCTGATCATCCATACCGCAGGCGGTCTGAATGTGCGGATAATCCCGCGCCAGCATATGCAGACGGTTGATGTCGCCGGAGCTTTCCTTGATCGCCTGGAAATTGGCAGAACGGGCAACACGGTCGAAGAATTCTTCTTCCATGTTCACACCCATACGGTCCGGGTAGTTGTAAAGCATGATCGGCAGGTTCGCCGCCCGGTCGATGGTCAGAGCATGCAACGCCAGTTCACGCTGGGTTGGCAGTGAATACGGCGGGGTTGCCAGCAGGATGACATCCGCGCCGTGTTTAGCGCCGTCTTCCGCCAGCTTGATGGAATGATCCGGGTTCACGGAGCCGGTTCCGAAAATAACAATGGCCTTGTCAGCGGCGACCTGCTTGGAGATCTCCAGCAACTTCACCCGTTCTTCATGGCTTTCCACGTAGTACTCACCGGTGGTGCCGCCAACCATCAGGCCCTGTACACCGGCGTCTACCAGATACTGTACCTGTGCAGCAAAGGCATCATAGTCGATGCTGTGATCTTCGCCGAACGGGGTAATGACCGGCGTATAAATCCCCTCAAAATGCATAGTTGTGTTACCCATTAAGATTCTTATTGTTCCTGCCGCCTGAGCCATTGCGCAGACAGCGACATACTGAAAATCTTAACGAGGAGACAGCAACTCCCACAATCAACCTTTTTGTCGCAAAAATCATAACCGCAAGTTATCAAAGACCGGTAAAAACCGTAAAAGCATCACTCAGGTAATGATTCAGGGGTAGCCATATCCGGCAAACAGGCATAAAAAAACGCCATTCTGCTGAATCAGAATGGCGTTATTCAAAGCAGATACGATTAGTCAGGATGCAGCTTCATCTTCCTCTCTGCCAACATAGGTCGGTTCATCACGGATACAATCCATAAACCAGTCCATAAAAGCTTTGAAGGCCGGCGTGGAGCTCTTGTCTTCGGTGTAGGTCAGGTAGTGGAGTTTTTCTTTAAATACCGCCTTGTGATCCCCCACCCGGACCAGCCGGCCTTCCGCCAGCATATGCTCAACCAACTGGTTCCAGCCCAGACAGACCCCCTGATGGTTCAGCGCCATCTGCGCCAGCATATTGAAATCGTTAGCATTGAATATCCGCAACTGGCTGTCATCGCTCTGATCCAGTTCCATATCATGGAAGGCAAACCACACACCCCAGTCCACGTGCTCCGCCACCTGGGAACGGCCAAAGGGGCTGAGGTTCAGCAGCACCGCCTGCTGCAGACCTTCCAGAGTGACGATGTCAGGATTTTCTTCCAGGTACCGGGGCGAACACACCGGGTAGATCAGATCATAAAACAACGGTACTGAGTGATAACCTTCCCGCGGGTCACTGGCCTTGTTAATGAAGATATCCGGCCGCACCCCCGGTTCCATTTGCAGGAAGTTATTGGTGGTGACCATATTCACATCAATTTCCGGATGCAGCGCAATAAACTCCGGCAGCCGGTACGACAGCCAGAAGGTTGAAAACGCCGGCGTACAGCAAATGGTCAGGGCCTGCCGGCGCTTACCGGTGTTCTGAATCCGCTGGGCCGCCTGGGCGATATTCACGAAGGAAAGATAGGCAGCATCATAAAAAATACTGCCGGCTTCTGTCAGCTCCACCGCCCGGCCCGACCGCTTGAACAGCGTGACACCCAAGGCCGCTTCCAGCTCACGGATTTGCCGGCTGATGGCCGCCTGAGTCACACACAAAGCTTCAGCTGCGCGGGTGAAATTCTGATACTTTGCCGCCGCCACAAACGACTTAACCGCCCGTAACGAGGGCATCTTGACCAGTATCTGATCCGGTTCTACGTGTTTAACCATAACGTCAGGTATTCAATTCTCTAAATAAAAAGTCGCTTTACCGATTTTCGGGCCAAAAATACACTGGCCCCGCTGTCTCACCCTGTTCGCAGCGGTACTGTCTGTGCCGTGCTGAATCCTCGCAAACCCTTCTGTACTGGCCATTTCAGCGGAGTTTGAGTATTCGGTTTCCGGCATCTGACTATGCCATTACCTGCTGCATTAAAAACGATAGATGGTCTGAAAAACAATAGCCATGTTTTTTATCAGGGTGTGCCGTAACTGTGTTTCTAACAACAATAAACGTGTGTTTACAGGAGTCATCCTATGTCTGATCAGGCCAAAACCCTTGAGCTAATCCGCCAGCGTCCACCCCGCTATGCACTGAGCAGCGCCCTTTATCATAGCCAGGATGTCTACCGGCAGGATCTGGAACAGATCTGGCACAGCCACTGGATTTTTGCCGGCCATACTTTCGAGATGCCGAAAGCCGGTGACTACCTGACCCTGCAGATCGGCGACTATCCGGTGGTCATCGTAAGGGGCGACAAGGGTGAAATTAATGCCTTCCATAACGCCTGCCGCCACCGTGGCTCACGGCTGTGTTCTGCCGCCAAAGGTAAATCAGCCAAGCTGGTCTGCCCGTACCACAAATGGACCTTCGGGCTGGACGGCAAGCTGCTGTTCGCCGGCAACATGGGCCCGGATTTCAGCAATGCCGATCACAACCTGCTGCCGGTCCACTGTGAAGTGGTGAACAGTTTTATCTACCTGTGTGTTGCTGAAACCCCGCCGGATTTTGAAGCCTTCCGCGCCGATGTGACGCCGTTTATTGCGCCCCATAATCTGGATGACTGCAAGGTAGCCTTTGAATCCAACATCATCGAAAAAGGCAACTGGAAGCTGGTGTTCGAAAACAACCGGGAATGCTATCACTGTGACGCCAACCACCCGGAGCTACTGAATTCCTTCGTTGAGAACCTCTCCGTGGCCGGCGTTGGCGGCAATGATGACCCGGAACTGACCGCCCACTGGGACAGCTGTGAAGCCGCCGGTTTCCCAAGCCGGCTGGTCATGGACCCGAACGGCCAGTACCGCATGACCCGCATCCCGCTGGCCGCCGGTGCTGTCAGTTACACCATGAACGGCAAACCCGCAGTGAATGGCCGGCTGGATACCCCAAATACTGACGGTAAGCATCTGGAAGATATCGGTGCCCTGCTGTACTTCAACTATCCGTCAACCTGGAACCACTTCCTGGGGGATCACGCCCTGAGCTTCCGGATTCTGCCACTGGGCCATGACCAGACGCTGGTTACCACCAAATGGCTGGTACACAAAGATGCACAGGAAGGAGTCGACTACGACCTGGATACCCTGACCAAAGTGTGGCTGGCCACCAATGATCAGGACCGGGAACTGGTGGAAGAAACCTTCCGGGGCACGGGATCACCTTCCTATACCCCGGGCCCGTTCTCAGACATTGCCGAAAACGGCGTGTGCCAGTTTGTCGACTGGTACTGCGACACAATGGAAACCCGACTGAGTAAATAAACTCAGTGCCCGTTTTCTGGCCAACGATCACCCCGGAAGCTTTCCGGGGCCTGATCAGACAGCGTTTTGTCCGTCTTCCCTGCCGGTCCTGACTGGCACCGGCAGGGCTTTTTAAGATCACTGTAACGGATGACCCATGCAAAACACGATTTCCACCACACTGCCTCCACCGGGGGCGTATCTTAAGGGCTACCTGCTGGTGATAGTTGCAGCCGTCAGCTATGGACTGCAGCCCCTGTTTGCCTTTCAGGCATATGCAGATGGTGCGACGCCACTTGGGCTGCTCCTGTGCCGCTACATCATCGCCTTCACGCTGTTACTGGCCTGGCTGCGCTGGCGCAACATCAGCCTGCCTGCGGGCAAAGCCTTTGGCCAGTATCTGATCATCGGAGTCGGTTACGGCTGTGCCGCACTGGGATACTACACCGCCAGCCAGAGTACTTCTGTGAGCCTGGCGGTCATTGTGATGTTCACCTTTCCGGCGTTTATCACCCTGTATTCCATGGTGGTTCTCAAAGACCCGCCACGAACATCCCGTATTCTGAGCATGGTGATGGGGCTTGGCGGCGTCATACTGGCGGCCGGCTCCGACATTCATGGGGATCTCGGTGGCATCGGCTGGGCCCTGTTTGCGGCCCTCAGTTATGGTGCTTCGATTATTTACGGCAGCCACAATGCGGTCAGCAAACAACCGCTGGCAGACAGCTGTGTCATCATGCTGGGCGGCGCACTGATTTTCGGCGTTGCTATCCTTGGCAGCACGCTGCTAGACACAGGTATTCCTGTCAGTCTGCCGTCCGGCAGTAGCAGCTGGCTGGCCACTGTCGGCCTTGCCGGCTTTGCCACCCTGCTACCGGCAATCTGTTTTATCAGCGGCTCCCCCAAAACCGGTGCCGCCAATGCAGCAACGATCTCCACGCTGGAACCCGTGGTTGCCATCAGCATTGCCGTGCTGATGATCGGCGAATCCCTGCCTGTCGGTACCCTGCTGGGCGGTGTGCTGGTACTGGCCGCAGCCATTACGCTGGCACGTAAGTAACACCTGCAAAGCCTGCTCTGGCAGTCAGCTTATCGCTGGCTGCCTCTTCCCATTTTCTTCTCTGAACTGATCAGCCTGGGCTGCCTGTGATGGCCTGAAACTCAGCAAACCTGCTTTCGGCACGCCCCGCCGGCGCACTTACCCTCAGCCTCAATTCTGTCGTAAACCGGGATCTTTGATTACTTAAGTGACGCATTTCGTTCGCCAGACCCTGAACAATAACGCCAGGTTATGGTTTCTAGGCAAATAATGTCGTTGGACGCTTTTTTGCAAAATCTCTAATTTAAATAACAGAACTTCTTTACACCTTGCCGATGGGAACTGTGGTCAGTAGCCCGTTAACAGCAAGGTGAGTCAGCAGGTTCAGGCCTGCTGAACATATGTAATCCAATAATAAAAACGAGGACAGCATGACAGACAACACAGATATCCTGTCGATTCGCAACGTTTACAAAGTATTCGGTGAGCAGCCGGACAAAGCGATGCAGATGTTGCGCGATGGCGCAGACAAGGATCAGATCTTTGAAAAAACCGGCCAGACCGTCGGTGTCTTCGATGCCAGCTTCTCAGTCAAAAAAGGTGAGATTTTCGTCATCATGGGCCTGTCCGGCTCCGGCAAATCCACCATGGTACGTCTGCTTAACCGGCTGATCGAACCTACCGCCGGCAGCATTGAACTGAACGGTAAAGACATCACCAACCTGGGCGATGAAGACCTGCTGGACGTACGCCGCCAGGAAATGAGCATGGTATTTCAGTCCTTCGCGCTGATGCCACACATGTCAGTACTGGAAAACGCCGCTTTCGGGCTGGAAATCTCCGGCGTTGAATCAGAAGAACGTAACCGCCGCGCTCAGGAAGCGCTGGATCAGGTAGGCCTTGGCGAACACAGCGCCAGCTACCCACACCAGTTATCCGGCGGCATGCAGCAACGTGTAGGCCTGGCCCGCGCACTGGCTAACGACCCGACCATCCTGCTGATGGACGAAGCCTTCTCTGCCCTCGACCCTCTGATCCGCTACGAAATGCAGGGCGAACTGATCCGTCTGCAGAAGGAACAGGAACGTACCATAATCTTTATTTCCCACGATCTGGATGAAGCCATTCGCATCGGCGACCGGATCGCCATTATGGAAGGTGGCCGGGTAGTACAGATCGGCACGCCGGAAGAGATTATGCGCAACCCGGCTGATGACTACGTGGAAACCTTCTTCCAGGGCGTGGATGTCACCAAGATCCTCAAAGCCGGCGACATTGCCTGCGCCGACACCGGTTGCGCCATCCGCATTAACGGCAGCGTACAGCCCTTCGACAGCAGCCAGCACAGCTTCGGTTACCTGCTGGATGACGGCAATCAGCTCCAGGGGGTTGTGCCATTAACCGCCACCGACGGCGATACAGTAACACTGGCCTCCCTACAGGCCTCGCAGCTGAACAATCACCATCAGGTGTACAGCGATGACCTGCTCAAAGATGTGGTGAAAAAAGTCGCCAACAGCGATTACCCGGTGCCGGTGGTCGACCGCAGCGGCAATTTCTGCGGTGTCATCAGCAAAGACCAGCTGCTGCAGACCCTGAGCCATTCCTGAGCCAGAGAGCCTGAGTTAAGCCGAATACAACAATAAAAGAGACCGAACCATCATGTCTGAATTCAGTTTATTAGACCCGTTTCAGTTCCTCAGCATCCCCCTCGGTGAGTGGGTTGAGAGTCTGCTGAACTACTTAGTACAGAACTTCCGCGGCTTCTTCCGCGCCATCCGCTGGCCGATTGATCAGGTACTGGATTTTTCAGAATACGTACTGCAATCCATTCCGCCGCTGATCGGCATTATCCTGTCATCCCTGCTGGGCTGGCAGCTGGCCGGTAAAAAAATGGGCATTTTCTGCGCCCTGACACTGATTTTCCTGGGTCTGATCGGCGTATGGTCTGAGTCCATGACCACCCTGTCACTGGTGCTGACCTCCCTGTTCTTCTGCATCATTTTCGGCATTCCGCTGGGCATTGCTTCTGCCCGCAGCGACCGCCTGGAAAAGTTTGTTCGCCCGGCGCTGGACGCCATGCAAACCCTGCCGGCATTCGTTTATCTGGTACCGGTGGTGATGCTGTTCGGTATCGGTAACGTACCGGGTGTTCTGGTGACCATCGTCTTCGCCCTGCCACCGCTGGTGCGTCTGACTAACCTGGGTATCCGTCAGGTACCGGCTGACAAGATCGAAGCCGCCCGTGCCTTTGGCTGTACCCCGCGCCAGATGCTGTTCAAAGTTCAGTTACCTCTGTCTATGCCAACCATCATGGCGGGCATCAACCAGACCCTGATGCTGTCCCTGTCGATGGTGGTGATTGCCTCCATGATCTCGGTGGGCGGTCTTGGTCAGATGGTACTGCGCGGCATTGGCCGTCTGGATATGGGCCTGGCCACCGTTGGCGGTGTCGGCCTGGTATTACTGGCGATCTTCCTGGACCGCCTGACCCAGGCCATGGGCGACCGTTCCGAAGCAAGCCACGGCATGCACTGGTATGAAACAGGCCCGGCAGGCCTGCTGGTACGCAGCTACCGCAGCCTGACAGCCAAATAAAAACGGCAACACAACTGCTTACAACAACAATAAAACTGTTAAATAAAATGAGGACCCAGCGATGATCAAATCACGCTTCAAAGAACTGTCTAAAAGCATTATTCAGTTAACTGCCGCTGCCGCTCTGGCAACCTCTGCCAGCTCTGTAATCGCAGCTGACAAACCGGGCGAAGGTGTGGAAGTCACCCCTATTTTCCCAAGTATTGCTGAAGAACGTTTCCGTGGTGAAATCGCTATCGCCGGCCTGCAGGAACTGGGTTACGAAGTTGAAGAACCGAAAGAAACAGAATACGCCACCATGATGCTGGCACTGTCTTACGGCGACGCTGACTTCACCGTTCACCTGTGGGACAAACTGCACGACACCTTCTACAAAAAGGCCGGTGGCGACGACACCATGGTAAAAGCCGGTGACGTGATTCCGGGCGTACTGCAGGGTTACCTGATCGACAAAAAAACCGCTGATGCCCACAACATCACATCACTGGAAGATCTGAAAAAGCCGGAAATCGCCAAGCTGTTTGACGCCGACGGCGATGGCAAAGCCGATCTGACCGGCTGTAACCCAGGCTGGGGCTGTGAACTGGTTATCGACCACCACATTGATGCCTATGGTCTGGGCGATACCGTCAACCATAACCGCGGCTCTTACTTTGCCCTGATGGCTGACACCATCACCCGTTACAACGAAGGCAAGCCAATCCTGTACTACACCTGGGTGCCACAGTGGATCTCCGGTGTATTGGTTGAAGACAAAGACGTGGTATGGCTGGAAGTTCCTAAAACAGACCTGCCGGATGGCAACAACGACGTGAACACCAGCTTCAACGGCAAGAACCTGGGCTTTGCCGTCGACAAGATTATGTCTGTGGTGAACAAAGACTTCGCTGAAGAGAACCCTGCAGCCACCAAACTGCTGTCTCTGGTACAGATCAGCGCCAGCGATGAAAGCGCCCAGAACCTGAAAATGCAGGATGGTGAAAAATCCGCTGACGACATCAAGCGTCACGCACAGGAATGGATTAAGGCTAACCGCGGCACTTACGACAGCTGGCTGGACGAAGCCCGCGCAGCGGCTAACTAAACACATATCCCTGAATACCAAAGGCACCTGCGGGTGCCTTTATTTGTTTATCTGAAAGGAAGAGCAATGTCCCTCTACAGTTTCATCAACGGCCTGACCTTCAGCGACGTACCTGCCCACACCCAACAACTGATCACTACCTCACTGATGGATATCATCGGCGTGATGGCCGGGGCAACGGGCAATACCACCAGTGAAAACATCCGTAATTACGCCGCCGATCACTATCCGGCCACCCGGCTGAGCAGCCGGCTGCTATTTGATGGCCGCGCTGTTCACCCCATGGGTGCTGCCTGGGCCGGAGGTTTTACCGCCGACAGCCTGGATGCCCACGAAGGACACTTCACCTCCAAAGGCCATGCCGGAGCCACCGTGGTACCTGCCCTGCTGGCCATCGCTGATGCCTGTCACGCACAGGGTAAAGCCATCACTGGCGCTGAATTTCTGGCGGCTGTGACGGTTGCTTACGAAACCGGGCTGCGGGCCGGCGTTGCTTTGATGGATACCGCGGCTGAATATCACGCCTCCGGTGCATTCTCCGGCTTAGGAGTCGTCTGTGGCGGTGCCCGGTTATTGAAGATGAGCGAAGAACAGTTCATGCATGCACTGGGCATTGCCGAATACTTCGGGCCGCGCTGTCCGATGATGCGCTTAGTGGATTTTCCCTCCATGCTGCGGGACGCCCACGGCGCCGGTGCATACGCAGGGGTAAATGCATTATTCATGGCTGAAGCCGGCATTACCGGTGCCCCGGCCGAAACCGTAGAACAGGATAAAATCAAACACTGCTGGGATGATCTCGGCCAGCGCTGGGAAATCGACGCCCAGTACTTCAAGCCCTGGCCCGTATGCCGCTGGGCACAGCCGGCCCTGACCGCCGTAACCGCTATGCTGGGTGAACATCCGCAAATCAGCGCCGACACGGTTACCGATATTCAGGTAGAAACCTTTCACGAATCCATGCGCCTGCAGGGGCACTTTCCGGCCAATGCCGATGAAGCCCAGTATGGCCTTGCCTTTCCGCTGGCGGCACTCATCACCCGGGGGCAAGTTGGTCCGAATGAGGTTACAGGTGACGCAATCAGAGATGCACAGATCCTGAAGGTTAGTAAGCTAATCTCCATTACAGAAGCAGATGACCTGTCGGCCCGCTTCCCGGAAGAGATACTCAGCCGGGTGACCATTGAGCTGCAGGACGGCAGCCGTTTCACCAGCCCGGTTACTCAGGCAAAAGGTGACCCGGCAACGGCCATGAGCCAGGCAGAATTCCGCGCCAAGTTTGATTTACTGGCCGGAGTAAACCTGCCACAGGCCCGCCGCGATGCCATCTGTACTGCCATTGATTCACTGTCGGAAGCGGAATCCTGCAGTGAACTGTTTGAATTACTGATGCATTAAAGACCGGAGTAGATACCTGCTCCGGACCGGAGCAGGAAGGACAAAACACAGCATGAACACCCTGAGCAGACATCCCGGCGACACCGTGACAACAGTCTCAAAGCAAATCAGCTTTATTCTGCTACCCGGCTTTGCACTGACGTCTTTTGCACTGGCAATTGAAGCCCTGAGTGTTGCTAACGGTCTGGACGACCAGCCGATCTACAGTTATGAGATCTGCAGCCTGACTGACGATAAACACCCGGGTAAAGTCATCAGCTCTAACGGCGTACCTGTTGAAGTCAGCAAAGGCCTGGAAGCCTGCGACAATGCTGAAATGGTGTTTATCTGTGCCTATAAAGGCGCAGCCACAATAGAAGACCCGCAACTGCTCAGCCAGTTGCGCCGTCTTTCCCAGAAAGGCGTGCGCATTGTTGCCCTGAGTGGCGGCAGTTTCGTCCTCGCCAAAGCCGGATTACTACAGGATAAAGGCTGCACCCTGGTGCACGAACACCGCAGCACCTTTGCCGAGCTTTACCCGTCGATTCCCTTACAGGACAGCATCTATACGGTTAACGGCAATGTACTGACCAGCGCCGGCGGCACTGCCACCCTGGACATGCTGCTCTACCTGATCGGTCTGGATCAGGGCAAAACCTTCGCCCATAACGTGGCGCAGCGGTTCCAGCAGGAACGCATCCGCTCCGGAGAAGAAGTACTGGCCAGCCAGCGCATGCTGGCCCTGTCGATGAAATCCCCCTGCCTGGGAGCCGCCATCGAACTGATGGAAAAAAGCATCGACCAGCCCTACAGCATCGAAGACCTGTCTCAGCGCATTGGTACCACCCGGCGTAATCTGGAAATGGTGTTTCAGCGCCATCAGAACACCACGCCTAACCGCTATTACCTGAAACTGCGGCTGCAACATGCCCGCCGGATGCTGGAAGAAACCAACCTCAGCATCGCCAGCATCGCCCAGGCAACCGGCTTCAGCTCACAGAGCTACTTCGGTAAATGCTTTAAAGATCTTTACGATATTCAGCCTTCACATCTGCGTCAGGAATAATTTCTCGCACCGCTAAGATAGAATTTCGCATTTTTGATATAACCCCACCCCATAAAACAGCAATACTGGCACCTCAAATAACAACTAAAACCGACAGGTGCCAACGTGTCTACGCAGACAGACTCCCGACTCGCGAGTAAATCAACATCCTTCCATGAAATTCCCATTATTGATATCGGACCGTTAATCGACGGCTCTGATCCGCAACAGGTTGCCAATCAGATCGGCGACATCTGTGAAAACGTGGGATTTCTCTATATTCGCAACCACGGCGTCGACAAAGCGCTGATACAAGCCGCCTACGAACAGGCCGAAGCCTTCTTCAGACTGCCAATATCTGAGAAACAAAAACTCCACATCAGCCACTCCGGGCAAACCCTGCGGGGCTACATTCCCATGTATGCGGAAAACGTCGACCCGGAAAATACCAAAGACCACAAAGAATGCTTCGACCTCGGTGCCGAAGGGCCAGCAACAACCCCTTTCCATGGCCCGAACCTGATGCCGGATACACCGACTGCATTCCGCGAAACCTTTGAACGCTACCACGGCGCTATGATGAAGCTGGCGGAAAAGCTGATCAGCGCCATCGCCCTCAGCCTGAACCTGCCCGCAGACTACTTCGCCAAACTGCAGCAGAACCCTATTACCATTCAGCGGCTGCTGCACTACCCGTCACAATCCGGCGATATCCGCCAGGAAGAAATCGGTATCGGCGCCCACACCGACTATGGCTTCCTGACCATCCTCGGCCAAGACAACAACGGCGGCCTGCAGGTACAGAACCGTCAGGGAGAATGGATCGACGCTCCACCGGTTGAAGATACGTTTATCGTCAACATCGGTGATCTGGTGCAAACCTTCACCAACGACAAATACATCTCCACCATGCACCGGGTCATCAACACCAGCGGCCGGGAACGCTATTCACTGCCCTTCTTCATCGATCTGGATTTCGATGCCGAAGTCAGCGTGGTACCCACCTGCCAGAGCGACACTAACCCGGCAAAATACCAGCCCTATACCTGCGGTCAGCACAAGTACAAACGCTTCGTCGACAGCTACGAACATCTGGGTGAGTAACTGAAAAGCTCAACGGGTGCTTTAACTGTGGGGCAATATCCTATAGTGAAGGCTATCGGCTTTTACTATAGGACCCCAACATGCCAGTCACTGACATCATTGCTGTACTGCTGATTTTTGCGGCCACCGGGATTATCGGGCTGTTCATTACCCGGCTGGTGAACCTGCCTTATTCGCTGATTCTGGTGGGGCTGGGATTTGTTCTGGCGCTGTCTGTAGAAGCCTTTGGCTGGGACAGTGGTATCCGGGCCAGCAACTTTCAGGATCTGATGCTGTTTGTGTTGCTGCCGGTGCTGATTTTTGAAGCGGCGTTCTCGCTGGATTCAAAACTACTGTTCCGGTTCATGCCCAATGTACTGACGCTGGCGACCATCGGCCTGCTGGTCTCTACCGTGGCAACTGCCGTGTTTATTTTCTATGGCATCGGGCATCCGGGATTCCCTTTCATTGCTGCTTTGATAACCGGTGCGGTGATTTCAGCCACCGACCCAGTGGCCGTGGTGGCTCAGCTTAAAGCCCTGAATGCGCCTGCTGAACTGAATGTCCTGATAGAAGGTGAAAGCCTGTTTAACGACGCTACAGCCATCGCACTGTTCACAATTCTGGTAGGCATCGGCCTGGGTACCGTTGAGGCGGATGTTACTGATGGCGTGATCCAGTTTATGAAGATCTTCTTTGGCGGGGTCGCTGTTGGCGTGGTGATGGGTTACCTGTTTGCTCTGACACTACACATTTTCACCGTTACCCTGCCGGGGCTGATTCTGGTGACCATCGTGCTCTCTTACGGCAGTTTTTATATTGGCGAGCATTTCCTGCATGTGTCCGGCATAGTGGCGGTGCTGTTTGCAGCAATCGTGTTTAAGAAAGTCGCCGCTGGGCAGCTGGCTGAGCTGGAGCCTCAGGTTCATCACGTATGGGAGTCGATTGGCTTTATCGCCAACGTCTTTGTGTTTGTTCTGCTGGGGCTAGTGATCACCGTTGAGATGTTTACCGAACGCTGGATTGCTATTGCGCTGGCGATCATTGCCGCGACGCTGGCCCGAACAGTTGCGGTGTATGTGTCTGTCTGGCTCAACAGAGTAACTGTCGGACAAGCCACCGACAGCCGCTATCCGCCCATTATGATTTGGGGCGGCCTGCGCGGTGCGGTTACCATTGCGCTGGTGCTGTCCCTGCCCACCGAGCTGCCCTACTGGTGGACAATTCAGTCTATCGGTTTTGGTGTGGTACTGTTTACTCTGCTGGTACAGGCCACGACTAATCCGTGGCTGGTTAAGAAAACCCTTAGCAAGCCAACTGAATCTTAAAAAAGGATACCCCATGGCCAACGTTTTTCATTACGCCTTTAAAGTGAAGGATCTTACCAGTACCCGCCGTTTCTATATTGATATTCTCGGATGTGAAGAAGGCCGCTCAACGGATACCTGGGTCGATTTTGATTTCTGGGGCAACCAGTTATCCGCCCATGTAGCTGAGATGCCTGAAACACTGGATTACTGCGGAAAAGTGGATGGCATTGAGGTACCGATTCCCCATTTCGGCGCGGTACTCAGCCCGTCAGAATTTGAGGATACCCGGCAACGCCTGGAAGCTGCCGGTGTGGAGTTCATTGTTAAACCGGTACAGCGTTATGCCGGTCAGCCGGGCCAGCAAGCCACCATGTTCGTGCTGGATTTCAGCGGCAACCCACTGGAGTTTAAGAGTTTCAGCGATGAACAGGAGATGTTTGCCTAAACCAAGGCATTAAAAAAGGCACCCACTGGGTGCCTTTTTTATTATTTCTCAATTCAGGCCGTCATAGACAATACTCACCCACTTATCGGGCTTCATAAATCCGCCACCCCATTTCTCATCCAGATCCGCCGTCGGCTTGGCTTCCACAATCTGCAGGCGGGTTTTCCCTTCAGCGATCATTTTACTGATACGGCTTTCAACCAGTTTCAGCATATCGCGGTATTCAGTCAGTTCTGCTTTGTTCGACAGTTTGCCGTGGCCGGGAATTATTTTGGTATTCACATCAGCCACTTCCAGAATCTGATCAGCGGCAGCAATCACCCCGGTAATGGAGCCGCCGCTGCTGGCATCAATAAAGGGATACATACCGGCGAAATACAGGTCACCGGTGTGAATCACGTTAGCAGCTTTAAACTGCACGAAGCTGTCGGTATCCGTATGGGCATTTGGCTGGTGCCGTACCCGCAGTACATCGCCGTTCCAGTGGAAGTTCACCCCTTCACCAAAGGTGATCACCGGCAGTGCCACTTCCGGAGCCGGCTCGACCTTGCGGTTAAAAGCTTTGATGAACTGATTGGATGACATACGTTCACGCACATTATCGTGAGCAACGATGATACTGCCCTGCTTACCGAAGTTTTCATTACCGCCGGTATGGTCAGCGTGCCAGTGGGTGTTCAGCAGGAATTTAGGGACATCGCCGCCGAGATCTTTAATTGCCGTGAGAATACGCTCAGTCAGTGGCGCGAACTGATCATCTACCAGATAGGTGCCGTTCTTGCCAACAGATACCGCCATATTGCCGCCGGCACCGGTGAGCATATAGAGGCCTTCACTGACCTGTGTGGAAGCGATCTTAACGTCTTTAAACCGCTCATGATTGTCTGCCATCACCATACCCGCCTGGGTCAACAAACAGAGTGACGTTACTTGGATAAGTCGTTTGATCATGCCCGTGTCTCCCGGAATTCCTGCTCAGAAAAAAGATCTCAGGCTTACAGCTTAGTCCAGGTTTTCAGTCGAACCGCCTGCTCAGCCCTCTTTACTGCGACCATAGACATCTTCAAGTCGTTCAATATCATCTTCACCAAGATACTCACCGGACTGAACTTCGATCAGTTCCAGTGGCGCTTTACCGGGATTCGCCAGGCTGTGAACGCCGCCAATGGGAATATAGGTAGACTGGTTCTTCTCCAGCAGGAAACACTGCTCTCCCTTGGTCACCTCGGCAATCCCGGACACCACCACCCAGTGTTCTGCCCGCCGCCGGTGTTTTTGCAGGCTTAAGCGGCCACCGGGGTTTACCGTAATACGCTTCACCTGATAGCCATTGCCCATATCGATACAGCGGTACTTGCCCCAGGGCCGGTGCACGGTGCCGTGAAGCAGATCACTGAAGCGGCTGTCGGCTTTTACTTCTGCCAGCAACGCCTTCATGGATTCACTCTGAGCCCGGTCAGCCACCAGCAGCGCATCCTGAGTATCAACAATCAGCAGATTCTCCAGCCCTAAAGTCGCCACCGGCCGGGACTTGCTGTGAACCTGGCAGTGACGGCTGTTAAATGCCAGCACAGTGCCTTCGGTGAGGTTCCCCTGCTGATCCGTTTCCAGTTCACCGGCCAGCGCCGGCCAGCTGCCCAGATCGTTCCAGCCGGCCGCTAACGGAATCACGCCCACCGCTTCAGGATCATCTGCACACAGGGGTTCCATAACGGCATAATCCACCGACTCCGCCGGGCAGGCTGTAAATGCTTCGGTATCAATACGCTGAAAATCCAGATCCTGTCGGCAACCTTGCAAGGCTGACCGGCAGGCGGCCAGAATATCCGGCCGGTACTGTTCCAGAACACTCAGAAAACGGTCTGCCCTGAACATGAACATGCCACTGTTCCAGAGATATTCGCCACTGGCGAGATACGCCTCTGCCCGTTCAACATCCGGTTTTTCAACAAATTCAGCGACGGGTAAAACAGAGTCTGATTGCTGCCCACCAACATCAGTACGGATATACCCGTACCCGGTGGCCGGTGAATCCGGCACGATGCCGAAGGTAATCAGCTTTCCGGCTTCCGTGGATTCCAGCCCCTGTTTAACCGCCGTGCGGAAGACTTCAGGTTCACTGATGACATGGTCTGCCGGCAGCACCAGTAAAACCTCATCCGGCCGGGTCTGCAGAGCAGTCAGCGCAATCGCAGGCGCGGTATTACGGCCTGCCGGTTCCAGCAGAATGTTTGCCTGTAGATGCAATTGCCGCAACTGCTCGGCCACCAGAAACCGGTGATCTTCCGCGGCCACAACCGTATAACCGGACACCTCCAGCCCCTGCACACGGGCAAGGGTATCCTGCAACATGCTCTGTTCTGAATGCAGATTTAAAAACTGTTTGGGATGTTGCGGGCGGGACAGCGGCCACAGGCGTTCACCGACGCCCCCGGCAAGAATAATCGCTTTCATAACGGCATATAACAGATACGGGAAGCCGCCATTCTATAAGCCTGAACAGCGGCCAACCAGCAAAATGTGCACTTAGTCAGCCTGAATGTATTCACCTGTGCGGTACAACCTAGGTGAAACGGGCCAATACAGCGGCAGGTTCACTCAGGTCACCGATATTATCCTGCACCCACCTCGTGTCGTAATAGGTATCCAGATAGCGCTCACCGCTGTCGCACAGCAAAGTAACAATTGAGCCTTTCTGGCCGTTCTGTACCATCTGTTGCGCCACCTGCAATGCGCCCCAGAGATTGGTCCCGGTGGATGCCCCGGCCTTGCGGCCAATCAGGTTTTCCAGCCAGAGAATCGTAGCAATACTGCTGGCATCGGGGATTTTCATCATGTGATCGATGACATCTGGTTGAAAGGAATGCTCCACCTTCGGCCGGCCTATGCCTTCGATCCGGCTGGACGCTGAAGATGTCAGTTGACGATCACCGCTCAGGTAGCAGTCGTAGAATACGGAATTTTCCGGGTCCACCACCGTCAGTTCCGTGTCATAGCCCTTGTAACGGATAAACCGACCCAGGGTGGCAGACGTACCGCCAGTACCTGCACTCATGACCAGCATGGACGGGATCGGATGAGGCTCACAGGCCATCTGCCTGAAAATACTTTCCGCAATGTTGTTATTCCCCCGCCAGTCCGTCGCCCGCTCGGCATAGGTGAACTGATCCATGAAATAACCACCGATGGATTCAGCCAGCGCCACGGATGCTTCATGCATTTCAGACGACTTATCGACGAAATAACATTTACCGCCATAAAACTCGATCTGCTTTATCTTTGTCTGGGCTGTGCTTTTTGGCACAACCGCAATAAAGGGTAAACCGATCATACGGGCAAAATACGCTTCCGACACCGCCGTGCTGCCGGAAGAGGCTTCCACCACGGTCATGCCTTCTTTCAGCTTGCCGTTACACAGGGCATACAGAAACAGTGACCGGGCCAGCCGGTGCTTCAGGCTGCCGGTGGGATGGGTACTTTCATCTTTTAGGTATATATCTACCCCGGGCAGTGACTGCAACGGCAGTTTAAACAGATGTGTATCCGCCGAGCGGTGAGCATCGGCATTAATCCGGCTGATAGCCTCTTTCACCCAGGTGTTCATGCAGTTATTCCTTATTTTTATGGTTGGAGGATCTTCATTTCTGTTATGACGATGACCGGTTTAAAAAGACGAAGCTAAGGTTCATTCCGGATGTCTGTATCACCCGGAACAAAGCCCTAAAACCGATCAGGTTCGTGTAAAAAAGATCACATCTCAGGCATCGTTTCAAATGCCGGCAGTTCAGGGTCTGTATAATCCCACGATGGAGCACTGCTGGTATAGACAACCATACCCGGTTTGAATACTTCCGGATCGTGCAAACTGCCGGCACGGATAAATTCAAATTGAGGAAAGCCGCTGTTCTCCGCATAGATGTGGCAGCCGCAACCCGGGCAAAACCCTCTTCTTACTGTATTACCACTGGCCGCTTTTTTCTCATGGAAACTCAGGGTGCCCTTAATGTCCAGGCTTCCCCTTGGCAGGGCAATGCTCGAGATATGCCCGGTGCCACTTATCTTTTGGCAGTCTTTACATTGGCAGTGGCCGGCCATGACCGGTTGCTCAGTACACTCATAACGTATTTCGCCGCAAAGGCATTCCCCTGTTAACGTTGCCATAACCTTCCTCCTGACTGAACTGTGTTAAGAACAAATATGTAACTTACGTTTTTGAAGTTACATGAGATTAGCTGACAGGCACAGGCTTTTCAAGTCACTTCAAAAACACAAGTGACTGGGTTAACATTTACCCTCAACAGTTGAAAGACAAGACAATGACGGCAGATAAGCAATTTCTTCGTTCCGGTTGCCCCATTGCTAACGGGCTCGACATTTTCGGCGATAAATGGACCCTGATCATCCTCAGGGATTTAATCTGCGGGAAAGAAACCTATTCAGAATTAGCCAGTTCCCCGGAAGGTATACCCACTAACCGGCTGGCTGAACGGCTTAAAATGCTGGAAGCCAACGGCTTGTTAACCAAGCAGCTGTACCAGGAAAAGCCCAAACGTTACAAATACTTACTCACCCAAAAAGGCAAAGATACCCTGCCAATTCTCCAGGCCATCTCACGCTGGGGCAATCAACACATAGATGGCACATGGATTCCCCCGGAATGGTTTATGGAATCTCAGTAATCCGCTATCCCCAAAGCACTCACTCACAGTATTAATCGGCTGAAGCAATACCTCCCATCCACCTGTCACCAGCACATCCCAGCAAACACCCACACCTTCCACCCCACCGACCTGTTTACCGGAGAGGAGGCACCCAACTAAATACTGAATATCTATATAGATAACGGTATAAATTCAGTAGCAAAAAAATATATACGGTTAAACAGACAGGCTGTTTTCTGTTTGCTGATCCGAGTCAGCCGGTTTTGAGGTGGCTTTTGCCTGCACCTGTCCGGTCTTTTCAGCCTGATCTTGCTGCTCAGGTGCCGCAGTGGATTGCTGACTCTGCACCGGTAAACGCACAATAAAGCGGCTGCCCTTACCCTCCACGCTCTGAACCTGAATACGGCCGCCATGCTCTTCAATAATGCCGTGGCTGATAGACAGCCCAAGCCCGGTACCTGAGCCAACATCCTTTGTCGTAAAGAACGGATTGAACAGTTGCTTCTGCACCTCGGGTGACATTCCGCAGCCGGTATCCCGGATGCTGACAATCACCTCGTTGTTAATGAAACGGGTGCCAATAAAAATCTCACCGTTTTCATCAATGGCCTGCCCGGCATTCACCAGCAGATTCATGAATACCTGATTGAGCCGGCCTATGTTACAGGTCAGGGCCGGCAGCTCAGCATAATCTTCATGCACTGTGCATTTGTATTTAAGCTGATTGGCCGCGACCTTAAGGGTGCTTTTCAGCGCCCCGTTAATATCTGCCGGGGCCATCTGTTCATCGTCTTCACGGGCAAAACTGCGCAGGCCAGAGACAATGGCTTCCACCCGGTTAACCCCGTCCTGCGATTCCACAATCAACGGATCGATGTCTTCTGCGGTGTATTCAATATCAAACTCTTCGCGGGCGGCCTGCAGTGCCTCACGCAAGCTCTGCATATCGTCATGTTCTTTCAGCAGTTCATCGATCCGGTGTACATAGCCAGTCAGGTTCGTACTGTACGCCTGCAGGCTGCCCAGGTTACTTTTTACAAAGCCCACCGGGTTATTAATTTCATGGGCCACACCCGCCGCCATGGTACCCAGCCCGGCCATTTTTTCAGACTGCACCAGTTTCGCCTGGGTCTCTTTCACGGATTTAAATGCCTTTACCAACTGACCATGTTTCTTCTGCAGTTCTTCAGTGCGCTGCTGAACCCGGGCTTCCAGAGAACGGTTAAGCTCAAGGATTTCAGCTTCAAAGCTGTCCCTTTGCTGGCTGGTTTTAGTGAGGTTTTTGGCCATGGTGTTGAAGGCTTCACCCACCACGGCTATTTCATCTTTGCCCTTCACAGGAATGCTGATATTGAACTTACCGCTACCAATGACTTTCGCCGCCCGCTGCAGCACATTCAACTGGCCGGTGAGATATCCCCCCAGCAAGAACGAAAACAGGGCAACCAACAGCATTTCCACCGACGCCAGGGTCATACCCCAGGTATACACCTGATTAATCGCCTGATTAATGCTGGCAATGTGAATGCCAATTTCTACCTGCCCGTAAACTTCACCGCCTTCTTCGATATCGACAATGACATCAAATACGTCGTCATCCACCAGGCTGACTTCGGTATCCGCCAGAAAAGGTTCTTTCAGGTGGCTGATATCCCCGGATTCAGCAAACACATCCCCTTCTGCTGACAGTACCCGGGCATAGACCAGGTCCGGGTTCTTCAGCATTTCATCGGTAAAGGTTTCCAGCGATGCCAGATCATAGGAAAGGACGGCATCCTTGGTGGTGGTGGCGAACAATGTCGCTGTGGTCTGGGCGCGCTTCACCAGTGCTTCGTAGTTCGAATCACGCATGAAGTTCATCATCGTCACCAGCAGGACGATCAGTAATGAACCCTCAATCAGCGCCACCCCAAGGATGGTCTTCAGCCGGATAGACATAATTGCTGCTTCTGTTCCTCTGCCTGCCGGTTACAGCATGTGATCAAGCAGCGTAATGTTCAGCCCGCGAACATCATCCCAGTCCGCATCTTCAGCCGGGGTGAAGGCTTTGAAGTTAATCTTCTTCAGCAGCTCAGCCCCTTCCGGGTCTGCCCCCATGTCCACCAGCGCCTGCTGCAATGTGGCCGCTGCCTCACTGCTGACATTGGGGCCTACAGCAACCGCATGAGGCGTATAGCCGTCAGTGGTCCAGAGCACTTTAAGCTGGTCACGGACCGCCGGATCGGTGTTGTTAAAGGTACGGATAACCCCGCCACCGGCTGGGAAAATACCCTTGGCTACGTTCAGGTAAACAGAATCATGGGAAGACACATATTTGGGATCAAACTCGATGCCTTTCTGGGTCAGGTTAGCCCGGGGTACTACGCTGGCAGCGAAAGCAGCCGGGGACGGAAACGCCAGTTTGGAGCCGTCCAGCCCCTGAAGGTCGGCATAGTTACTGTCTTTACGCACCACCATAATGCCTTTGATGCGTTTATTTTTCTGCCGGGCAATCGCTTTGTAACCCGGCTTCTGATTAAACACCGTAAAGTGATACGGGTTCATATAGGCGATGTCGTACTCACCTTTTTGCAGTCGTTTTTCAAAGGTCGGAATGTTTTTGGCGGTGGTAAATTTAATTTCATGGCCGGTCTTCTCACTGAGATACGCCGTTACCGGGGTCCAGAGCTTGGCCAGTTTCTTTGCAGATTGCTGAGGTACGATGCCAAAAGTGAAGGTATCTGCCTGGGCACCCAGGCTGAGTAACAATCCACCGGCAATCAATAAACTGTGTAGCTTCTTCATCATGCTGCTCCTTGAAGTCTTTCCTTATTTTCCGGCCGCTACTCTGTGTATCCGCCGGTGACGTCTGTTACCCGCTGCCGCCATTAACTGGCGTCAACGTATATCTCCAGCTGTTCTCCCAGGTTTTCTTCCATTTCGGTTAAGCGGTTAATGGTGTCCTGATCCAGTTTCGCCCCGGCACTGAGTAACAGCACTCCCTGCTCACTGAGCAGGTCCCGGGTCAGGGACATTCCCGGCTTCATGCCGTGGCTGAGAATCCGTTCGTCCTGAATGGCGTCCCCTTCTTTTGCCAGGGTTGCGACTGCACCGGCAAGCGTTTCAATCAGATGGGGGTCGTAACGCAGGCCTTCAAACTCACGGAGAAACTGTAGCGCTTCTTCAGAACTGTAAGGTCTTGGCTGATAACGGCCGTTGATCAGCTCGACAAAGTCATTCAGCACCGCCAGCACCTGTGCACCGCGGCTAATATGTTCTGCCGTCAGTCCACTGGGATAGCCGCTGCCATCCAGATATTCTTTGTGCTGCAACACGATCTGCCCGGCCGCGTGCAAAGGTTTAACCAGCACCATCGAAGCATTGGCAAGCACCGGATGACGCTGAAAACGGCGCTGCTGTTCAGCGTTCAGATCCACATAAGCGGGTTTCAGCAGTTCATCATCGAAACTCAGTTTGCCGATGTTGCGCAACTGCCAGGCATAGAAAAGCTGCTTGAGGTCGGCACCGGTAATATTCAGCCGGTCTGCCATTAACAGCAGCAATTTGTTCAGGTTCTGGTTATAACGGCTGTCCTGCCCCATCCGGCGGGCCGTTATCGAGGAGAACATCCGCACCACTGCACGGTAACTGTTCTGCAAACTCTGGTGGCTGTCCCGTAACTGCTGAGTGCGCTGTTCAACCTTCTGTTCGAGGGTTTTATTCAGCTGGGCCAGTTCCCGGGTTTTCTGTTCTTTAACCGCTTCCAGCTTATCAGCCCGCTGACGCAGTTCTGTCAGCTCAAACCCTTTGGCGACGACACTCAGCACTTCGTCGTCCTTCCAGGGTTTGGTCATGAAACGGCTAATCTTGCCTTTGTTGATAGCATCAATGGTGGCCTGGGTATCAGAATAACCACTCATGACGATACGTTCGGTGTCCGGCCAGCGTTCGGCCACAATGGCGAGAAATTCCTCACCGCCCATTTCCGGCATGCGCATGTCACTGATCACCAGATCTACCGGATGTTCTTCAAGTACAGCCAGCCCGGCCTTACCTGACTCCGCGGTATGTACCGTGCATTTCATCCGGCGCAAAACCCGCTTCAGCGCATTCAGCACCGAAGTTTCATCATCGACCAGCAATAAACTGCGCTCAGGAAATTCCATACCCGTTGCATCCTTTTGTTAACATGTCGGCGCCGAAAACGGATTCCAGACACCTAACTGTTTGTTTCTTATAGTACATAGTAAACGTACTTCAAAAACCCTGACCAGTACTCAGCTACCCAAAGCGAGCTTTCATTCTTTTAAATCCGGGACGGAACACTACCTTCAGTTGTTACGTCCAGCATGATGAGCGGCTGATTTTCCAGTAACGCTCGGAAACGGTCTGCCGATACCGGCGGGCTGAAGAAATACCCCTGGATCTCATCGCACTGCAGCTCGGTGAGAATATCCAGCTGATCCCGGGTTTCCACCCCTTCTGCCACCACCTGTTTACCCATGTCGTGGGAAAGATGAATGATGTTTTTTACCAGTTCATAAGCTTCCCGGTTCTGGCCTAATCCGGTGATGAAGGAACGGTCAATCTTCAGGGTATCGACAGGCAACTGATGGAGGTAATTCAGCGATGAGTAACCGGTACCGAAATCGTCAATTGCCAGCCGTACGCCTAAGGCTTTAAGCCCTTTCAAAAGCCCAAGGCTGTGGCTGATATCCTGCATCAGAAACGTCTCTGTGATTTCCAGCTCAATCTGCGAGGCATGTAACGCATTCTGCTTAATCAGATCACTGACCCGGTCCAGCAAAGTGTCATCCTCCAATTGTCTGCCGGAAAGGTTCACAGACAATACAAAATCCGGTAGTTGCTGTGCTTCCCAGATTCGTTTCTGGGCACTGGCAGCAGCGAGCACCCAGTTACCGATGGGATCAATCAGACCGTTTTCCTCAGCCATGGGTATGAATTCCGTCGGGGAGATGACGCCTTTGGTACCGTGTTCCCAGCGGATCAGTGCTTCAGCCCCAGCAATCCGACCATCCCGCATCGAGATTTTAGGCTGATACAGGACAAACAACTCATCCCGCTCCAGTGAACGGTATAAATCCGACTGTTGGAATACAAATTCACTGTCGTGGCTGTTCATGTGTTTCTGATAACAGGCAATTGTTCGGCTTCCGCCACGGGATGCTGTATTCGCAGCAACCTGCGCATTGCGCAGTAATTCACCTGCGTCACGGCCATCTGCTGGCGAACAGGCATAACCCACCCGGAATGCCACATGCAGTTCACGGCCGGCAAAATGAATCAGATTACGGAACGGCAGCAGCATTTCTTCAAGTTGTTCGCAACTATCAGCGGAGCTAACCGGGCCGGAGAAGATCAGCGCAAACTCATCACCGCTCATCCGCCCAAGGCTGGCCCCCTCCGGTTTCCCCTTCAGAAGCTCTGTGGCGATCATCGCCAAAAGCTGGTCGGCCTGCTGATACCCCAGGCTGTCGTTAAAACGGCGAAAACCGTTAATGTCCAGATAAATAGCGGTAACCGGTTCATCAGTGCCAAGTATTAACCGGTCCAGCTGAAAGAGCAGCTCCTGGCGGGAAAGCAGCTCAGGAATCGCCAGAATATCCAGTTCGAACAGTGGCTCAATACTGAACATCCGGCGTTCACTGTTCAACGCCTGGCAGCTTATCCTCAGCATCTGCCCGCTGGTGACACTCTGAACTTCCAGTTGCCGCTGTTCGCCGCTGGCCAGATACAGCAACTGTTCCGGTCGAAGCATCGGCAATACGTCTTCCAGAGTCGCCCCGGTTATATCCTCATTCACGTTCAGCAACTGACAGGCTTTCTGGTTAACATACAGGGCGCGGCCTTCCGCATCCGTTTCCACCAGAGCATGCTCGTGATTTTCCAGATAGGTATGCTGATCATTCACCTGCTGCTTTTCCTGCCAGTTAACAAATGCATCGTGCAGGCAGTCCAGCAAAGCCTCGGGTTCCCAGGGTTTCTGAAGAAAGCGGAACACCGCCCCTTCATTCAGCACCCGGATCACTGCATTCAGCTCAGCGTAGCCGGTCAGCAGAATGCCGACGACATCCGGATACTGACGTTTTATCCGGGTCATCAGCTCATCACCGGTCATTTCCGGCATCCGCACATCAGACACAACCACCTGTACTTCGGTCGTCGCCAGAATTTCCAGCGCTTCCTTGCCAGAACCCGCCACCAGTACGTCATATCCGGTACCGCGTAACTGCCGTTGCAGGGCTGAAAGCATCTTTGCTTCATCATCCACTAACAAAATCCGTCTGAGCATTCCCTGTTTCCTTTTGATGATTGGTTTTGTTAAGCGCCAACTCTCGCTAAAACAACCACTTATATGTAATAGCACAGCCTGCAAAGATAACCTGTGCCGGTTACCCAAAGCGGGAGACTGAGGAAAAAATAAAGAGGGAGATAAAACGTCGTACACCCACTATAAACCCCATAGCGGATGTACGACGGCCCACGACTCATAACTCATCCAGTTCTACTTTTTCACACAGAAACGGTTCTGGCTCCAGCTGATAACCGGCATCTTCCCGGCGCAGTGCTTCCAATGTCAGCATCAGCCCTAAGCCCAAATCTACCTTCGCCCGTAAGCCGAACCGTGCCACTGCCTTACCCGGATCTCCCAGCGAAGAAGCAATATCACCGGTACGGGCTGGTTCAAAGCGAATTGCCGATTCAGAGCCCGCCACCAGCTTCAAGGTCTGGCTCAACTGCAGAATGGATGACATCTGACCGGTTGAAACATTGAATACCGCTGCTTCCTGCCGGTGATTCATCATGGCCGCCACCAGAAAGCGCACCACATCCGTCACAAAAATGAAGTCACGGGTTTGTTTGCCGTCACCAAAAACAGTCAGGGGAATGCCTTTGATAATCCGGTCGATGAAAATTGAGATCACCCCTGAATAGGGAGAATGCGGATCCTGGCGCGGGCCATACACATTGAAGAATCGCATCCCAACAGTGGGTACACCATGTACTAACCAGGCCACACGGGCATGAAGTTCGCTGCCCAGTTTATCCGCCCCGTAAGCACTGATTGGCCGGGGTAAAGTATCTTCGCTCAATGGCACCGAAGCATTGTCGCCATATACCGCTGCAGATGATGCATATACCACCGGCACCGGTTTACCGTTATTGGCGGTACGGGCAGCATCCAGTACATTCACCGTGCCCTGCTGGTTGATACGGTGACAACCAACCCAGTCTGTCGATGAACGTTCAACCGAAGCGACCGCCGCCAGATGGAAACAGCCAACAACCCCCTGCATTGCAGCACGCACCACTTCAGGGTTGGCAACATCACCGATAATCAGTTCTGCGTCATCCGGCAAGTTACCGACACACCCTGTCGACAGGTCATCCAGCACCCGAACCTCGTAACCTTTTTCAAGTAACGAGTCGCACAAGTGCGAACCAATAAAACCACAACCACCAGTCACTAAATATTTCATGGGCTTTCTCCTTTTGCTCTCAACAGAGCGAAAATGAATCGCTGATCTGTACAGTGCAAAAGCCTCGCCAACTCGAAATACACAATTATTTCAATAAGTTAAAAAACACCCTCCGGTTTCAGCTTACAAATTGATTCGCAAAATGCGAAATATCCGCGCAACTTGCTAAACAACCTCGCAATTTAAGCGATTACTGCCTGATAACCGTTAGCCCCCGTCCGTTCAGCCTGATCACATCAAAGCTAACTTCATGATTAACCGACAGTTTTTATCAGCTGGCCATGAAATTGCGTAATTACCTGTATAAAAGCTGCCGGCCTGAATCTGTAACCGGGCTGTCGGTAAAGGAAACACCTCTTATAGAAATGGAAACTGTGACAGGAGATCTGACTATGTCCTTACATGACTGGATCATTTTTCAGCTGATCGACAGCCGCAACAGCGGTGGCATCGAAACCCATATTCTCAATCTGTCCGGCTGGCTGAAGCGCCGCGGTTATCAGACACGGGTCATCTTTATAAAGGATTACGGTCCGCATCCCCTGAAAGATCAGTTAGACGCGGCAGGTATTGAATGGCAGATCAGCCCAGGCTGGCACGGCCTCTGGAAAATGCTGGGCCGTCATCCGTCGATGCTGGCCACCCACGGTTACAAAGCAGGCATTCTTGGCCGCATTACCGCCCGGCTGGCACGGGTACCGGTGGTATCTACCTACCACGCCGGCGATCTGGGGGAAGGCAGACTGAAACTCTACAGTATGCTGGACACCCTCAGCGCCCCCCTGGCTGACAGGGTCATCAGCGTCAGCCCGGAAATTGCCGACCGCCTGCCCTGCGACTGCAGCCAGTTGCCCAACTTTGTGACCACTGAGCGCTACCGCCCCAACACCGGCAAGAAAATTGCTTTTGTCGGCCGCCTGTCCCATGAAAAGGGCCCGGACTGTTTTGCCCAGATAACCGCCACACTTTTTTCCTCCAACACCTCAGCAGCGCACCCGGAAGTAGCCGTGTTTGGTGACGGCCCGATGCGGGCAGAGCTGGAAGCACAATACGCCCATCTGACCTTTTACGGTCAGGTTGATATGCAAGACCACTGGCAGGATATCGGCTTACTGTGCATTACCAGCCGCTGCGAAGGGCTGCCACTGGTTGCCCTGGAAGCAATGGCCCGGGGAATACCGGTGGCCAGCTTCGCGGTTGGCGCTCTGCCCCAGCTGATTAAAGATGATTACAACGGCTGGCTGATTACGCCGCAGAACTTTATCCGTTTTCAGAAAGTGATCCAGAACTGGCTGCAAAGCAGTGAATGCGACCATACCCGCATGTCGATGCTGGCATATCAGACCATTCGTCAGCGCTTCAGCTGCGACGTGGTCGGCCCGAAAATCATCGACGTATACCGTCAGGCGCTGCCGGCGCTGGCCCGGATGGCAGAACGCTCATGAACAGTCGCTTCTTTGCAGCGCTGAGCGCGCTGGCAGCGCTGAATGCCCTGTTACCCGCAGCCCTGACGGCCATTTACAGTCAGGGGCTGCTACAGGCACTGGCAGAAGGTTTTGGCCGCAGCCCGGTCATCTGGCTGAGCCTGCTGATCACTTATCTGCTGTGCCGCAAAGCCCGTCATGAACAGCCGGGGCACCGGCCGGTCAGTCTGAACAGAAGTATCACTGATGCCTGTATTGCCGGGATACTGACTTTAACCCTCCTGCTGCCCATCGCACTGCTCAGCTGGCTGGTATGTGCCGCAGCTGCCATCTGCTGGTTACGGAACAGTCGTCAACCGTACGCCCGGGCGGCAGCCTGGCTGATGATATCGATAGCTGTACGTGAACCGGTTACCCAGCTATTACTGAACGGCTTTACGGATCAGATTCTGGGATTCGACACCTGGTTATCGGCGCTGTTTTTACCCGCGGGTGATCAGTACAGCGTGTCCGGTAACCTGATTAATCAGGCTAACGGCTTCAGCCTGCTGATTCTGACGGGTTGCTCCGCATTTACCAACCTGTCCCTGGCCCTGCTGCTCTGGCTCAGCGTCAGCCTCTGGTACCACCAGCGGCTGAATAAAACAGACCTGCTACGGGCCGGGATACTGTGTCTGGCCGTACTGATAATCAACGGTGTCCGTCTGGCCCTGATGGCCACCGGCCCAGAGCTGTATGCCTATATTCATGATGGCGATGGCATGCTGATTGTCGACGCCCTGCTGTTCATTACCCCGGTGCTCTGTGTAAGCCCGGTCAGAAAAAAACAGCCACAGGCTTCACCCAATACAGACAAACCTTTGCTCACCGGTACAAACACGCCCCCTAAGAATACGGGGCTAAAAGCACCGGCACTGGGCTTACTGGCAACGGCTCTGCTGATCGCACCGGCCATTCGCATCACAGAGATTAATTCGACCGCAGCTGCGACTTCTGTGGCAGCCGATGCGCCAGTGGCTGTTCAGGGTGTGGAAGGATTACCGGTCCGCAAGCTCGGCGAACTGTCACCGGCTAACCGGGGCAACTACCGGGTCAGCGGCTTTGCCCATAACACCTGTAATGGCAGCATTGCCCTGTTACCGCTGGAACGCAACGCCGAAGGCGCCCACATTCTGGAAAACATGCTGGACACCCAGATCAGCCATACCAGCAGACAGGTTACCCGGGGCGTTATTTTTGCCGGAAAACTGTACCCGGAATACCCGGAACTGAAAGTACTGATCAGGCGTATCAGCTTTCAGGTCAGCAGCCTGTCCGGAAGCATCAACCGTATTTTTCAACCTGCCGGCGCCCTGCAATTCACTGCTGAAAAATTTCCCGGCCCGGTGGCTTTTGTGGAGTTCGGCGCCTGCAGGATCGCAGACGAAATCGCAGCCAACTTCACCCTGCAGCAACAGCTCAGTTATTTCGCAAAATGAGAAATACGGTTAACAAACTGATGCTTTTTCGCATTCTGCAATGCGTAAAGTGATAACAGAAACGTACAAACCAATTAAAAACAAGGAGTTAACTATTGGCACAATAACTGCAGATATTACTACAGGCATACCGCCTGTTAAGACAGACAACCATATCTGTCGGTACCCGGGTGCATCTGCACCGGTAAACAAAGGGGATTGCTATGCAAACACACACATCCATTCCGTTCCGAACGCCCGGACAGCGCCGGTATATGATGCGTCTGGGTACACTTCACAGTCTGAGCCAAAAATTTATCGTGCTCAGCTTATTCTGCAGCCCTCTGGCACTGGCAGCCGATGATGCCACTGACACGCTGGTAAACATCGATCTGCCCGCCGGCCTGCTCACGGAGGTCACTAACGCCCTGCCGGAAGGCCAGGACGTTAATCAGGAATTTCTGAATTCTTCTTACAATCCGAACCTGACATTCAATGAAGAGGCACACGTCAGTGTTACCTTTCTGACGGAAGGTGCCGGATACCGCAACTCACTGGGTTACTTTACCTTTGAAGACAACAGCTTCGATAACATCAGCTTCGGCAGCATTGATACCAACAGCTCCGGTAATATCAGCCTTAGTGAATTACAAAACGTCAGTGGCGTGAATGCCGGGATGATCTTCAACAATGTTTCAGCCAGCGGCAGCGGCGGTAGCCTGAATGCCGGTGATACCGTCACTCTGGGTGGGGCAGCCATCACCAATGTGGTCGGCACTGACTTTGAAATGACCGGCGGTGAAACCTTTAGCGAAGGTACCAACATGGGCTTTTTCCTGATCCAGAATGCCTGGAACGGTTCGCAGGTGAAAGGCTGGGATACCGGTCATGACAACCTGGCGATGTACACCATCGACTTCCTTAATCCGGAAAACAGCAGCGACGCTTACATCAGTACCGGTATTGATGAAGACGCCCGGCACGTGGCCATGATGTCCAGCCTGTCAGCCACCAACGACTACATCCTGGGTTTTGAGGATCTGAAACGCCCCTGGGGTGATAACGATTTCAATGACGCAGTTTTCCGTATCCGGACCGACCCGGTCACCGCGATGTTCGCGGACATCCCGTCAACTGAAACCGTCATCAGCATGCAGGCGGCCCCTATGCCGAAACTGGGCAACAGCGCAGCCAGTGTATTGCTGATCCTGCTGGCGGGTATCGGTTTGGCTGTTAAGCAACTGAGTCGCGGACTGGTTTCACGCTTCTCACTGATCCGTTCATAACAGGAGAACATAAACCAAAAACTGAAAAATGGTCTCCCCACTCCTCCCGACATCCCCCCGTCAGGGAGGCACACCCGGCCACTGGCCGGGTGTTTTTTTGCCATCACGCCTTATCACCACGATCACTCACATTCTGTTTTGCAAAATGCGAAAACCCTCACCACACGTTGAATTCAAGCTATATCTGACTTTACAACAACACCATAACTTCATGTTTTAAAACAAATTAACAACTATGGCCTGAATCTCGCAGTAAACCTTCCATACCAGTTTTCACGGAGGGTCAGCACCATGTCAGGCAGATTACACATCAGCAATCCGGTTGTCCGACGGTTTAACAACCTGCCCCAGGCGTTACAGTACAGCCTGATTTACGCGGCGGCACTCGGCCTTTCCAAGGGGCTGGCACTGGTAATGGTGCCGGTCGCCACCCACTACCTGACCCCGGCTGATTATGGCCGGCTCGACGTGCTGCAAACCCTTGCAGACTTACTCAGTATTCTCATCGGTATGGGCCTGGCGGAAACCCTCTACCGCTACGCCGGCAGCGCCGATAATCCTGAAGAACGTAATGCAGCCGCCGCCAATATTTTTGGTATGGCCCTGTGCCTTGGAGGATTTGCCCTGGTGCTTGGTCAGCTATGTGCCGGACCGGTCTCCCGGTTATTACCCGGTGATATCAGCGAAACCGATACCCGTCTGATTCTCTTCAGCCTGGCGTTATGCGGCACCATTCTGGTACCACTTGCATGGTTGCGGATGCAAAATTTTGCCTGGCTGTATCTGGCAGGCACTGCAGGAAGAGTAGCCCTGCAAGTGGCCATCAGCGTCCTGTTACTGACTCTGGGATTCGGTGTCACCGGTGTACTCAGTGCCACCCTGATTTCTGCCATTGTTCTGGCCGCTTATCTGATTTACAAACAGTATCAGGACACCGGTATCCGGTTTGATTTCACCCGCTTCCGCAGTTATTCCGTCTACGGCGGCCCGCTGATTTTTGTCGGCATTGCCGGTTTTGTACTGGGCAGCTTTGACCGCTGGATTCTGGCAGACAGTGTCGGTACCGCAAAAATGGCTGAATATGCGCTGGCCGCCAAGTTTGGCCTGATTACCGCCGTACTGATCCAGCCGTTTGATCTGTGGTGGCACGCCCGCCGCTTCAGCCGCCTGAAGGAAGCCGACGGCCCACAGGCCTGTGCCCGTTTCGCGGCCATCGGCATTATCATTGCCCTGTTCGCGGCCCTGTTTATCACCGCAGCAGGCCCGCTGATGGTCAGGCTACTAACCCCTGAAGCGTATCACGGCGCCATTGACTATATTCCCTGGCTCGCCGCGCTGGCGGCGGTTCACAACATCACCGCTACGCTGAACTTCGGTGCCATGACCCAGCGCAGTACCTGGCGTCCTGCGGCTGTGGACTGCAGTGCCGCAGCTCTGGCGCTCACCGGTTACCTGCTGCTGATTCCCCTGTATCAGGCCTGGGGCGCAATTATCGCCACCAGCATTGCACTGGTAAGCCGTTGTCTGGTCACTCTCTATATCAGCCAGCGGATCCTGCCCTTACCCTATCCGCTACGCCGTCTGACCTTGCTGGTGGTCATCAGCCTGTTACTGATCAGCCTGACACCTCAGCAACCGCTCAGCTGGGCAACACTGGGGCTGTATCCACTGATTTTTACAGCCTTTGTCACTGCCGTTATCAGCAGCGGGCTGATTCCCCTGAGTCTGTTACCGGCAAGACTGCAACAGCGGTTGCATACCCTGCACCGCAAACTGAGCCTGCCCGGCAACACAGGTAAATAATCATGCTGCCTGTTAACCGCCGTCGTACCCAGATCATGCTCGCTGGCAGCTTTCTGCTGCTGATCGCGCTGGTCTGGGTGAAAGTGCCCAGCCCGCTAATCGCCGCCATTGCACTGTTGCCGGCCTGTCTGGCGGCGGGTTTACAGATGCCCTTTTTACTCTGTTTGGCCTTTATTGCCTTTTCTTTTTTCCGCCTCCATGAGGTATTCCCGGCACTGTATCCCCTGCACATTCCCCAGTTGCTGGCATTGGGTACGCTGGGCTCACTGGCGGTTAACATGCTGACCAAACGCATTAATATGTTCTGGAGCCGGGAACTGTCGGTATTCAGCTTCTTCCTGTTTCTGGTGATCATCGGCAGCCTGCTGGCCACCAACCGCAGTGCCGCCATGGGCAGCCTGACCGGCACCTATATCAAGATTGCGGCCATGGTATTCGCGATCAGCTGGTTACTGCGACACAGCCGGCAATTCTTCTGGCTGTTACTGACCATGATTGTTTCCGGTATCTGTGTGGCCATCGTCGCCCTGCGTAATAAACACTTAGGGCTGGAACTGGTGGAAGGCACCCGGGTCACCATCGGCCGCAGTATCGGCTCCATGCTGGGCGACCCGAACGACCTGTCTCTGGTGTTACTCTTCCCTGCCAGTTTTGCTCTGGCCCTGCTGCTGACACCGGGCTTTGGCAAACTCTGGAAACTGTTAGGGCTGATGTGTTTTCTGCTGGTGGCCTGCGCCGTCATCGCCACCCAGAGCCGTGGCGGCTTACTGGGTATCTGTGCGGTCAGCGGCATTTATGCCTGGCACCGGGTACAGAACAAAGCCCTGCTGATCGCCATGGGCGGTGCTGCACTGATGGTACTGTTCGTACTGGCCGGCATCACCGACCGGGCCTCCGGCGGTGCCCACGAAGAAGGCATCGATGAATCCGCCATGGGCCGGATCTATGCCTGGCAGGCCGCGATCGGCATGGCCATACATCACCCGTTAACCGGCGTCGGGCTGAATAACTTTATCTCTAACTATTTCGATTACAGCCCCCACTGGGACGGTAAAAACCATGCCGTGCACAGCACCTGGTTCGGCGTACTGGCGGAAACCGGCCTGCTGGGGTTTGCAGTGTTCATTGCCATCATCATAGCGGTTGCCCGTATCAGCAGCCGCTGCCGCCGTTACTTCGCCCCCGGCAATGGCCACACTGCCCAAACCTATGACCCGGTTCTGTTTGCCTGTGCTCAGTCAGTACAGGCCGGGCTGGCGGGCTTCTGTGTGTCCGGTACCTTCCTGACCATGGGCTTTACCTGGCCCCTGTACATCATGCTCGCACTGGCGGTGGCCCTTTCCCAATACCTGCACCGCCAGTCCAGCGGACGGCTCTGATAACGTCCGGCGGCACCGGGAAAACGCTTACGCCTCGCAAAACTTTTCTCAAAATGCGAAAGCGCACCTTAGCAAGCACGACAAAAACACTAACCGACTGATATTAAAGTAAAAACAAGACTGGCACGGCTTCTGCACTAATGACTGTAACCGTTAAAAGGAGAAATATTATGTGTGGAATTGTCGGATCTATCAGTCATTCAAACGTCGTCCCTGAACTGCTGGACGGCCTGAGCAATATTGAATACCGCGGCTATGACTCAGCCGGCATTTCTGTACAGACAGAAGGCGGTATCTCAACCGTAAAGCAAACCGGAAAACTGCAGGCCCTGCGGGACCTGCTCAGCCAGCAACTGATCAGCGGCCATGCCGGGATCGGTCATACCCGCTGGGCAACCCACGGCGAGCCGAATACCCGTAATGCCCACCCCCACACCAATGATCATGTGGCTGTAGTACATAACGGTATCATCGAAAACCATCATGAACTGCGCCAGTGGCTGAGTGCGGAAGGTTTTATCTTCCAGAGCCAGACTGACACTGAAGTAATCCCCCATCTGATCAGCTATTACTACAGCCGCTGCAATGATCCTGATCAGGCCCTTAATCAGGCGCTGGAACGTTTACAGGGGGCCTTTGCCTTAGGTGTACTGTTCAATGACGATGCCGATCATATCTATGCCGCCCGCCGTGGCAGCCCGCTGGTACTCGGTTGCGGCGATGCCGAAATGAGCCTGGGATCAGATACCATGGCGCTGGGCAACCGCGCTGCGCAGGTTATTTACATGGAAGAAGGTGATCAGGCCCGGCTGGGCCAGCAGGATATAGTACTGGTAGATGCCTTCGGCCGTTCTGTAAGCCGTAAACGGGTGGATAACGATATCGACCATGAACAGACTGGTAAACAGAACCACAGTTTTTACATGCATAAGGAAATCCATGAACAGCCGGACACTGTTGCCCGTACCCTGGTACACAGCTATCACCTGAAGGATCAGCTGGAGCTGGATTTCATGGAGATCGACCGCCTGAGCATCATCGCCTGCGGAACGTCTTACTACGCAGCCATGGTGGCCAAGTACTGGTTTGAGCAACTGGCAGCCCTGCCGGTGGACATCGATGTTGCTTCAGAATTTCGCTATCGCTCACCATTAATGAGCAATAGCGGCCTGGCGGTGTTTATTTCCCAGTCCGGTGAAACCGCCGATACCCTGGCAGCTCTGAAATATGCCCGCAGTAACCAACAGCAAACCCTGGCAGTGGTTAACGTTGCCGCCAGCAGCATCGCCCGAGAAGCTGATATGTCGGTGCAGACCCAGGCGGGCCCGGAAATCGGCGTGGCATCCACCAAAGCCTTCACTGCACAGCTGAGTGTACTGGGCAGCCTGGCCATTCAGGCGGCACAACAACGGCGTCAGTTTTCCGCGGAAATGGCCCGGGCGGCGTTCACCACCCTCGCCGGCGTACCTCAGAAACTGGAGCAGATTCTCAGCATGGAGAGCCAGCTTGAAGCCATCGGTAACAGCCTGACAGATGCCCGCGACGCCTACTTCATTGGCCGGGGCAGCAGCTACCCGATCGCCATGGAAGGTGCCCTGAAGCTGAAGGAAATCAGCTATATCCATGCCGAAGGTTTCGGTGCCGGCGAACTCAAGCACGGACCTATCGCGCTGATCGAAAGCGGCGTGCCGGTATTCGTGATCGCCCCAAACAATGATCTGCTGGAGAAAACCCTTTCCAACATGCAGGAAGTGGTTGCCCGGGGTGGCCGCTGTATCCTGCTCGGCGACAAACACAGCATTAAAGCCTGCGGGGATGATCAGGTGGAATGCATCGAGATACCTGAGTCTGATCCGTTTACCAGCCCGCTGCTGTACGTCGCCGCCCTGCAGCTGATTGCCTATTACGCTGCACTGGCCAAGGGTACCGATGTCGACCAGCCCCGTAATCTGGCCAAGTCCGTCACAGTAGAGTAACCGCCCCATCATTGCCACGCCGGGCAGACCACTGCCCGGCCACAGACTTAAAGGTGATGCCATGAATACACTGCATAACGTCAAACGCTGGGTTAAAACCACCCGCCACCCACTGGGTGCGGCGATCCGCGGACTGCATACCGGCTGGCGTGAATTCGAAGTACCGGCCCTGTCTCCCGTATACAAGCCCCTGCGCCTGTTGCATCAGGCACTGAATCAACTGGCCAGTGAAACCGCCCGGATTCTGTACTGGACGCCAATGTTCCGTACCCGTTTACGCCATGGCCCCCAGGGTCTGGGTAATCAGCTCTATCTGTTCGGCGGCATGCCGCTGGTGCAGGGCAATCTGATCATTGAAATGGGCCGTCACTGCCGGCTCAGCGGCCAGACCACCTTCAGTGGCCGCTGGCGCAGCGAGCAAACTCCGATGCTGATCGTCGGCAATAACGTGGGTATCTCCTGGCAAACCACCATTGCGGTTGGCAGCAAGGTGGTTCTGGGTGACAACGTTCGTATGGGCGGCCGCTGTTTTCTGGCCGGCTATCCGGGCCACCCGCTGGACCCGGTTGCCCGCGCCAAAGGCCTGCCGGATACCGATGATCAGGTGGGTGACATCATTCTGGAACAGGATGTCTGGCTGGGCTCCGGCGTCACGGTTATGAAAGGTGTCACCATAGGCGCCGGTACCGTGGTGGCCACCGCCAGTGTGGTGACCCATGACCTGCCCGCCGGTGTCATTGCTGGCGGCATGCCCGCCAAAGTGATTAAAGCTATCAGTTGCCCGGAACAGGCAGCTGCCGAAAAGGAAGCATTGCTCAGAAAAGAGAGCCGTACAGAAAGCCGTGAACAGTTGCTGACAGAGGAGGACGTCGCATGAATATTGATATGTTAGTGTTTGGTGAAGACTGGGGCGAGCATCCAAGCAGCACCCAGCATCTGATCACCCAGTTACTGCCGGAACAGCAGATTCTCTGGATTAACTCACTGGGGCTGCGCCGTCCGCGCCTGAACAGCGCCGACCTGCGACGGGCCTGGCAGAAAATCAGCAAAATGATCGGCCAGGCCGGTCAGCATCAGGTAACCGCTGACAGCTCTGCAACAGCCAACAGCCTGCCGGAACGGTTACAGATTGTGAACCCGCGGGCCATCTCCTGGCCTGGCAATCCCTTGGCCCGCAGCCTCAGCCGCCAGCTGCTGACCCGGCAACTGCTGCCATTACTGGGGGAATCCGGACAATCCGGCCGTAAATCGCCACTGCTGTGGACCTCTCTGCCCTCCGCCGTAGATGTGGTGGGAAAACTGAATGAGCGGGCCTGTGTTTATTATTGCTGTGATGACTTCGCCGCACTGGACGGGGTTGATCACGGTCCGGTCAGTAAAATGGAACAGGAGCTGGCCAGCAAAAGCCAGCTGATTATCACCGCCAGCTCAAAACTGGCCGCCAAGTTCCCGGACCATAAAACCTGGTTGCTGCCACATGGAGTGGATACCAGCCTGTTCAGCACCCCGGCCCCCCGTGCCGATGACCTGCCCACCGATGGCCCGGTGGCCGGTTTCTACGGTTCTCTTGCCGGCTGGTTTGATCAGCAACTGTTTGCGGTCCTGGCGAAACTGCTGCCTCACTGGACCTTCGTGTTAATCGGCCCGGCCAAAACAGATATTACGACCCTGCTGGCACAGCCAAATATCCGCTGGCTTGGCAGCAAGCCTCATCATGAGCTGCCCCGTTACAGCCAGCACTGGGATGTCAGCCTGCTGCCGTTCCTGCAGAATCCGCAGATTAAGGCCTGTAATCCGTTGAAACTACGTGAATACCTGGCAGCTGGCAGCCCCATTGTCAGTACTGATTTTCCGGCACTGGACGGTTACCGGGACCTGGTGAAAGTCAGCGACTGCGCCGCCGGGTTTGCAGAAGAGCTGGAAGTGATTTACCGCAGCCGGCAAGATCGTAATGCTCTGCGGATGATCCGCCGGCAACGGGTAGAAAAAGAAAGCTGGCAACAACGGGGTCAGGAACTGAAAAGCCTGTTGGACGCACTGTAAAAAAGGGATACATACCGGGTGCCGGCATTAATTACCGGCACACCGGTATTTACCTGCGATCAGCGCGAGCCTGTCCAACTGATCATTTATACACACGAAAACATTGCAGGGAGACTTCCCCGAGGCATGCAGACACTGCAGAAACGAACCGGATGTTGTGCATTCCTGAGCATGATTTTCTATCAGTATGACGATCTGCCGTACAGTATTTGAGGCCCGGATATCATCCTCGCGGAGTTGAAAGGCAATGTAGTGAATCCGGTCGGTAAGGCTACAGATACGGGCATTTTGCTGAACAGAACCGAGTAAATTAATAATCGCGGTCCGGGAACGGTCGATTCTGGCTGAAACGGATGTCATGGCGCACTCCCTGTGCTGTCTTAACTGGCGGCTACTTACCTGTGCTGCCGTTTTTATGCTGTCCGGCGCATTGTAACCGGACGGAGACAATATGCCACTGCTCTTTCGGCATGCAATGTCCTTCTCATTTTGAGAAACAATCTGAGATTTCCCTGAAACTGCAACAGTTTCTGACGGTTTGAGCCCATCAGCAACACATCAGTAAACACCTGCAAGCGCCATGAAACATGGCCCGCAGGCATTCTTCCCTATTTCTGGCCCGCTTATTGCCCTCTTTACAGGTAAACAATTAAAAACCGCCTGGCCTGAGAAAGGCAAAACGGAGAAGGACCATGAACAGACAGCCAGAGACATTCAGCACCGCCACCCTCGGCATGATATTCAGCGCCCTGCTGCTGACCGGCTGTGGCAGCCAGCAAATGACACCCCAGGCCATCCTGAACCAGACCGGTGACAGTGCCCAGGCTGGTGCCATCAGTATCACTGAACTGCTGAACAATGCCCGTCATCAGAGCGGTACAGATTCAGACGGCCAGGTCCCGGCTCAGCTGACCCTGACTTTCAGCCCAAAGCAGATGGAGCTCTCTGAACAGCAGTCGGCACGGCTCAACGCGTATGCCAACCAGTATTACCACAAGCCGGTACGTCTGCAGTGCGCCCCCTCTGATGCCAGCGACAGCTTTACCGCCATGGCACAGGGCATGAACCGCTGTATTCGTGTGTCCCGCTTTTTTGATGCCCGGGCACTGCAGGCTGAAGTACATATGCAGCCGCAGCTGACCCACAACCAGATCCTGGTTGCTCAGTAATCCGTTCTTTCGGAGAAGGTGAATGACTATGCTACGCAGCACACTGATTCGTAACATCGCCAGCCTGCTATGGGCCGGGTGGCGACGCCGTTACCTGATCATGCTACCGATACTGGTGATGCCGGTACTGGGCGCTGTAGTAGGGGTTATTTCACCTAAAAAATACACCACTTCCACCACCATTCTGTTTCAGGAAGCGGCCCAGCATAACCCGTTTCTTGAAGACCTCTCCATTGCCACCAACCTCAAAGGCCGGATGGAAGCCCTCAATGCCCTGCTGCACAGTCGTCACATTCTGGCCGGCGTTGCCTGGAAAATGGAACTGCTCAATGAAGACATGGATGAGCAGGAAAAAGCCACCATCATCAGCGAATTATCCAAGTCGCTGAAATGTCAGCTGGTGGGTGAAAACCTGATCCGGATTACCTATACCTCTGAAGATAAAACCACCATGAAAGAAACCCTGTCTACGGTCAGCATGTTCTTCGTGGAACGGGTACTGGCGCCGCAGCGTTCTTCCATCGCCCAGTCTGAAACCTTTCTGGCCCAGGAGCTGGAACAACGCAGTAAAGATCTGATTACCGCTGAAACCGCACTGGCGGAATATAAAAACCGCTTCGCCAGCGAGCTGCCAACCCTGCACTCTGCCAATGTTGCCCGTTTGTCTGCGCTAAAAGGCCTGCTGGGTGAGCGCCGTATCGAACTGGACGGTGCCAAAGCCGCTCAGGCCAGCCTGGCGATCCGCCTGTCACAGACCAACCCGGTGGTGGGTAAAATCGAAGAAGCCATCGTTAACGTAATGGCAGAACTGACCCAGCTGCGGGCCCGCTATACCGATAATCACAGCAAGGTTCAGAGTGTACTGGCGCACCTGCGTTCCCTGGAAAAAGAACGCAACCGCGTTATGGCCGCCACCCGTAACCTAGACACCCAGAGCCTGGACCGTGAACAGCTGGAACGCCTCTGGGCGCTGGCTACATCAAACGGTCAGGACGCCGGCCCCCACACACCACACATGTTGCTGGTCTCCCAGCTGGAACGTCTACAGAAAGCCGACGACCACATTCAGCGACTGGAGAAGGAAGTCTCTTCCCTGACAGCTGAGATCAGCAAGTTGCAGGACCGGGTTAACGAGTTCGGCCAGCATGAGCGCCGCCTCAACGAGCTGAACCGCAACATTCAGATTCGCCAGAAGGTTTACCACGACCTGGCCGAGCGCTATGAACTGGCACAGGTCACCGGTTCCCTTGGCAAAAACGAAGAAAACGAGCGGGTAAAACTGATTGACCCGCCATATGAACCACTGGCTCCCAGCAACCTGCCCCTGATCGCTTTTATTCTCGCCGGCCTGTTTGGCGGTATCGGTCTGGGCTTTGGGCTGGCCACCGTGGTTGAACTGCTGGACACCAGCATCCGCCGCCGCGACACCCTCAGTGAGATGCTCTCCGTGCCGGTACTGGCCCGGATTCCGGTTCAGCCAGCAAACAATCATTCAGAAAACCCGTTCAGCCAGTCCGGCTCATAAGCGGACCGGCAAGGAGGATAGGACAATGCGTCAGGTCATCATTCAACTGGTACAACACCTGCGTCCCGGCGGTATCGAAACCATGGCGCTGGATCTGTTAAACCATATCAGCACTCTGGATACCCACTGTGAAACTCATATCGTCAGCCTTGAAGGCACCGCAGAACAGGCACTGGCTGCCTGGCCACGGCTGAAGCCTTACAGCCAGAAACTGCACTTTCTGAATAAACCGGCGGGGCTGCGTCCGGATGCGGTGATTGCTCTGTCCGGTTTACTGAAACAACTGCAGGCCACCGCCATTCACACCCACCATATCGGCCCGTTGCTGTATGGCGGTATGGCCGCCAAACTGGCCGGTCTGAAAATCCACGTGCATACCGAACATGACGCCTGGCACCTGAACGCCCGGGCGAACCGTCGCTTACAGCGCATGCTGATCGGCCTGCTTAAGCCAACACTGGTGGCCGACTGTGATGCGGTCGCCGATGTGCTGACCCGCTATTTTCCCCGCAGTCAGCCGCAGGTCATTCTTAACGGCATTGATACTCATAAGTTCACCCCGGTGCACCCTGATGAACAATGCCTGATGAAGGCAAAGTTCAACCTGCCCCAGTACGGTACCCTGATCGGCTGTGCCGCCCGGCTGGAAACCGTGAAGGGTCATCAGTTTTTGCTGGAAGCGTTCAGCCGCCTGCATCCCCGCTTTATTCTGGCGCTGGCCGGTGACGGTTCCCTGCGCGAAGAACTGCAGGCCAGTGCAGAACGTCTGGGCATCAGCAACCGGGTCTATTTTCTCGGCGCGCTGGATGACATGACCAGTTTTTATCAGGCCATTGATATCTTCTGTCTGCCGTCTCTGAATGAAGGGCTGCCCCTGTCACCTCTGGAGGCACAGGCCAGTGGGGTACCGGTGGTGATCACCGACGTGGGGGGTTGCAGCAGCATCGTCTGTAAAAACAGTGGCGTGCTGGTACCCGCCGGAGATGCCGCCGCACTGGAAAGCGGCATTCTCAGCTGTCAGCACCGCAGCAGCCAGTTTACCCCGCGCAAGTTCGTTCTCACCAACGCCAACCTTGAGAATACTGCCCGGGCGTACTTCTCACTGTTACAGTTAGGAGGTGCATCATGAACACACTTTTCTTCACACAGCTATCCACTCTGCTATTCTCCCTGCTGGCTATTTGCTGGGGGCTGATTATCTATCACCACCTGCTGTACCCATGGCTGCTGGGTCGACTGGGTAGCCGAAACACACGCCGTACCGTCACTGAGCCGGCCACCTCAAACTGGCAGCCGACCATCAGCCTGGTGATTCCGGCCTACAACGAAGCGGCGGTGATCGCGGATAAAATCCGTAACGTGGCCAGTCTGGATTACCCGGCAGACAAACTGCAGCTGATCATTGCCTGTGACGGCTGCAGCGATGCCACCGCAGACATTGCCCGCCGCACGGCTCGGGAAGCTGAATGCCGCCAGATACATATACATATCGAGGACTTTCAGGAAAATCGCGGAAAAGTTGCGGTACTTAACGACATTATCAGCCAACTGGACTGCGACATTGTTGCCCTGAGCGATGCCTCCGCACTGATCTCCATTGACGCCCTGCTGCAGGCCAGCCAGGCCTTTCAGAATAATCAGACCGGTTTTGTGGCTGCCACCTACAAGCTGCTGAACCCCGGCAGCCAGGGTGAAGCCGACTACTGGCAGTACCAGACCCGTATCAAGTGCAATGAAGCAAATATTGGCAGCCCGGTGGGCGTACACGGCGCCCTGTACTTCTTCCGCCGCAAGCTGTTCAGCCCGCTGCCCGCTGACACCATTAATGATGATTTCATTCTGCCCATGCAGATGGTGATGGCCGGCTACAAAGGGGTTTACCTGCTGGATATTGTTGCCCTGGAGCTGGAAGAAGCCAGCCTGCAAATGGATGAAAAACGCCGGGTACGCATCGCCGCCGGTAACCTGCAGCAACTGTTACGTCTGGCCCGGCTCACCCTGCCCCGCTACAAAGGCACCGCCTTTACCTTCACTTCAGGCAAAGCACTGCGGGCACTGATGCCAGCGATTCTGGCGCTGCAGTGGGTACTGTGCTGCCTGCTGGCTGCAGAGTCACAATTGCTGCTGGCCCTGAGCATTCTGCAACCGCTGGGCTTCGCCTGCGCCGCCCTGAGCAAACAGCTGCCGGCAGGTATGCTGCCCGGCAAAATTGAAACCCTTTTTTATCTGGCTAACGGCTATCGCGCCAGCTTCACCGGCATGCTCCGCTATTGTATCGGCCTTGAGCGGGGCTGCTGGAAGCCTGTCAGCAAGGACAGCCAATAAAGACAAACAGCAACGAATAATCCGTACATGACATATAACGGGCAGTTAAACCCGCCCCGGGAGAACGACCATGAATATGACCATTAACACAGTTACTCAAACCGCTGATCAGCAACCGCACACGGCACGCCATGATGATCTCAACAGCTATGTGCCAAAAACCGTCTTGCTGGCCAAGCGGGCCATGGACATTGCAGTGGCTGCCACCGGTCTGCTGGCCTGTGCCTTCCTGCTGCCACTGATTGCCCTGGCAATCAAACTGGACTCCCCCGGTCCGGTGATCTTCCGCCAACTGCGCATCGGCCATGCGGAAGCCAACTTCACCCACCTGTTCTGGATGTTTAAGTTCCGCACCATGCGGGTGGATGCCGAAGCCACCAGCGGTGCGGTATGGGCCACCAAAGGCGATCCGCGGGTAACTGCACTTGGCCGTTTCCTGCGCAAGACCCGTCTGGACGAACTGCCACAACTGTTCAACGTATTACGGGGCGATATGTCCCTGATCGGTCCGCGTCCGGAACGTCCAGGTTTTTATCAGAAACTGGAAACGGCGATTCCCTTCTTCGCCGAACGCACCTTTGGCTTAAAACCAGGTATCACCGGTCTGGCACAGGTGAATCAGGGTTATGACCGGGACATTGAAGATGTCCGTTCAAAAGTGGGCTACGACCATGCCTATGCCCTGAGCCTGAGTAATTTCATGACCTGGCTGGGCACCGACCTGCGCATCATGGTTCAAACCGTGGTAGTGATGGTTTGCGGCCGTGGCCAGTAATCTTCAGCAATGAATGCAGAATGCCCGGCATCCGCCGGGCATCCTCCGAACACGTTACTCTCTTATCACGAAATCAGTGCTTCACGGTTTCGTCTCTAATACTGACTCGCAAAATGCGAATCCCATCTGTAAAGGCGGCCTTTTTCCTGAAGACGCCCTTCGTTTTCATTATAAATCAGTAACATAGCAAGCTGGCACGGCCTTTGCTCCTGTACAGGTAAGCGACTCAACCTTTAAGGAGAAAGCTCCATGACAACTCCAGCCACTTCAAATCAGATGCTTAGCATCAACCTCAGCGGAGACTTCGACGCACTGGCCGTTGAAGAACTGCGCAGCGAATTCGACAGCCTGACTGAACAGCAGCAGGACGTCATCATCGACATGCAGGACGTGACCTTTATCGACTCCTCCGGTATTGGCGCCATCGTCTTTCTGTTCAAACGCCTGCGCAGTCAGGATCTGAACTTGTCAATTACCGGCGTACACGGCCAGCCTCTGGAGCTGATGCGTTACCTGCGCATCGACAAATGCATCAGCCTGTTTGAACAGCAGGATCAGGCATAAGCCGCCCGTTAAGCCGGTAAGGAGTCAGACCATGCCACAGCTAACCTTTACATCATTCCCTGCCCTGTTACTCGGCAGCAGCCTGCTGCTGAGCAGCGGTTGTTTCTACATGGTGGAACCGGGTCAGGGCGGGGTTGCTGAACGGTTCACTCAGCCGGAAAACTATCTGACGCCGGGGGTTCACCCCCAGACAGACAGCTGGCCCCATACGGAAACCAGCCTGGAAAAACAGCGCTTTATGTTCCGCCTGGGCCGTTGCCAGGCCCTCAAGAAAGTGCACCACAAACAGGGGCTGACGGTGACATATCCGCACTTTTACCAGCATATCAACCTGTTACTGACCCGCAGCCTGCGCCTGCATGTTGCCGGTTTTTATCCGCAGGCCAACGAGGCGATGGATACCGCTGAGTACCTGCTGAAACAGGCTGATAAAGACGTCTTCACCGACATGCAGCCGGTCGGCAGCGACACACCTGCCCCCGAACATGAAGATTTACCCAACAGGGACAACGGCACCGCCGTACGCTCCATTGATCAGGAGATTATCCTATGAAACGCTTAATGATTATGCTGCTGGCAATCACCAGCCTGCTCACTGCCCTGAACCTTCAGGCCGCGACAACTGAACTGCGTCCGGGGGATCTGGTACAGATCAAGTTCCCCGGTGAAAGCAGCTTCGATAAGCCGTTTCAGCTGGATCATCAGGGCAGCATTAACCTGCCTGAAACCGGCCCGCTGAACCTTCGGGGTCAGAGCATCGGCGAAGCCCGGGAACTGATCCGTGCCACGCTGGCGGTTATCTACCGGGATCTGGACAACCTTGATCTGGTGCTGATGGAACGCCGCCTGAGTGTCATCGTACTAGGCTATGTAAAGACCCCTGGCCCGGTTGATCTGCCCCTGCGCTCGAACGTGCAAATGGCCATCAACCATGCCGGCGGCCTGGCACAGGGTGCCCAACTGGATAAACTGCAGATCCGCCGTAACGGTAAAGTAATCGAGTTCGACTACAAGCATTATCTGGACAGCGGCAACCTGGCCGTACTGCCAAAACTGCAGCCGATGGATACCATCTTCGTGCCTGCGTCTCCCCTGATCGGTAACGTACAGGTTGAATTTGATGCCCGTACCCTGACCGCTTCCGGTGATGCCGGTGAAGGTGATACCGCCATCAAGGTATTCGGTGAAGTACACCGCCCGGGTACCTTCGCCTTTAAAGGTACCCCTTCGGTCATGGATATGATCATGCGCGCCGGTGGCGTGACCCGTTATGCCGGCATCGAACAGATCCGGGTGATTCATAACGGCCAGCCCTTCCCGTTTAACATGCGCGAATATCTGGATACCGGTAATCAGGCCCTGCTGCCGGAGATCCTGGAGGGCGACACCATCTTCATTCCACAGGCGTCTGACCAGGTTCAGGGCGGCGCCCGTACCGTCTACGTCATGGGTGAGGTTTTCAAACCCGGTGCCATGGAAATGAAAGAAGAAAGCAGTTTTTATGACCTGCTGGCCACTGCCGGCGGCCCGACCCGCTTTGCGGAAACCCGTCAGATCCGCATTCTGCGGGCCGACGGAGGTGTGGAACCTTTTGATCTGCAGGGCTATATGGATGGCCAGAAGCGCGGCAAGATTCCAAGCATTAACCCCGGTGATGCCATTCTGGTGCCGGAAAAATCCGACATGAATGAAAAGAGCTGGCTGGATATTCATCCCAACCGTGCCATCCGCATTATCGGTGCGGTCAACCGTCCGGGCCGCTATGAGTGGGCCCCTGAAATGACCCTGATGGATCTCATCGCCCACGCCGGTGGTCCGCTGGCCGGTGCCGACACCGCTCACCTGCAGGTACTGACCGCCAGCCACGAAAAAGGCAAGCGTCATATCACTGAATCCATTCCGTTTGACCTGAAACGTTTTCTGGATAAAGGCGGTGATATCCGTCAGATCCCGCGCATTCATGCCGGCGATACCATTGTGGTACCTGAACTGCCAAAAGACCCTAATGACAACCGTTCCCAGTGGGTACGTCAGTCCAGTGAACGTTCCATCTATATCTTCGGACAGGTCGGCGCACCGGGCCGCTATGCCTTTAACGATGAGCTGAACTTCCTGGATATTCTGTCTGCTGCACAGGGGCCTACCGCCCGTGCGGACCTGTCTAACGTGCGCATTACCCACCGGGGCAGCGGCAGCGATGAAGTCACCCATCTGAACCTGCACAACTACTTCCACACCGGTGACGAAACCATGCTGCCAGTGGTGAGCACCGAGGATGTGATCTTCATTCCTGAGCGTGACCGTGCCTGGTTAGAAAAGCCTAAGGAAACTGTGGTCCGGGTACTGGGTGCCGTACAGCGCCCCGGCCGTTACAGCTTTGACAGCAACATGACCATTCTGGATCTGTTAGCAGAAGCCGGTGGCCCGCAAAACAATGCCCTGCAGGACCGTATCATGGTGGTTAACCGGATCGACGGTGAAGCGCATTCAAGACTATTCGATCTGGTTGCCTTCGCCAAGAGCGGTGACTACAGAATGCTGCCGGTACTGCAGGCCGGTGACACCCTGTATGTCCCAAGCCGTGAACAGAGCAACTGGCACCGCTTTGTCAGCACCCTGCAGGAATCTGTCACCGTGATTTCATTTGCCAAGCTGCTGGGGCTGTAACCCCGGCAGCCACAGGACGCATCATTGAATAAGGAGTCCGACCATGCATCAGTTACATACATCACCGTCAGTAGATGCCATTTATAACCAGCTGATCCGCAATCGTACCTGTCTGCTGGCCATCGCCAGCCCCAGCCCTCAGAGCGGCAACTCCCTGCTCAGTCTGGCACTGGCCCAGCGAATGGCGCAGGCGGAAAAACGGGTCTTACTGATTGAGTTTAATAATGAGTCCCCCAGCCTCCATCAGCGTACGGGAACCCGCCAGAGCAACTGGCTTCCCTGTGACAACAGCTGGCAGGACGCTCTGCAGAAAACCGGCTGCCCGGGGCTGATGGTGCTGACCGCCCCACTCCACGACCAGACCCATCCGGATAACATTGAATTCCGGAATACCGAGGTACTGTGCAGCTTCTTTGGCCAGGCACTGGACAGCTTTGACATCATCATCTGCGACACCCCGCCACTGCTGCATTCCAGTGATGGCGCAATCTGCGGCGTGACCATCGCGTCGGTATGCGAAACCTGCATGTTGAACGTCGTCACACACGTGACAACAGAAAGCCAGATTGATGAAGCCCAGCAGGTGCTGAAACAGGCCAACATTCCTCTCTGTGGTGCCGTCATGAATGACCGCTATTCACCGGGCCTGCGGGAAGAAATGCTTCGCGAGATCAAACGGCTGGATAAATGGCTGCCACGGCTGGCGGGCTATCTGCGCAAAAAAGTAGAAGCCTCTGACCTGATTAACCAGCCGTTATAACTTAAATAACAGCGCTTACAGCCGTCCTAATAAAATCAGGGTAATGTCATCGGCCTGAGGATCGGCAGGCAGCTGCTGCATCAGGTAATCCGCCGCCTGAGGCAATGGCATTCCCATACTGTCATGTATCCGGCTGATAAATGTTTCAGACGGTGTTTCGGCAGCATCCAGCACCCCGTCGGAATAAATCAGTAACCGTTCCCCGTCACCGAGCTGTAAACAGTATTCCGGGTAGGCTGTTTCGGCTCCCTGCTGCAAACTCAGCCCGGGCAGCGGTCCGTCGATATCCAGCTGCCTAACCGCATCATCGCTCTCTGTATTCGCCCTGCATAATACCGGCCGGGGCTGACCGGCATTGGCGATCAGTATCTCTCCCTCAGGATTCAGCTGCACCGCCATCAGGGTTGCCAGGGTTTCAGCCAGTACCGGATCATCGCTGAAGCCCTGACTAACCAGCGTCAGCAATTGCGCCGGTGCCAGCCTGGACTGTGCACCGCTACCTACCGCGGCACACAGCCCCCGCAAATAACCGGCCAGTGCATACACATAGCCTTTTGCAGTCACCCCATGCCCCATCATATCCGCAAAAATAACCAACTGATCACGCAACAGCACCATGTCGCCACCGCCGGCTTCCGGTACCCGGCTGCGCAGGGCCACCTGATATTCCCCGATTTCACGGGGCAAGGAAGGCTGCAGGCCCAGGGTAATCTTCTGATCCAGTTCCGCCTGCAACTGTTCGGTCAGGTGCCGTCGCCGCAGCAGTGTCCGCTGTACACTGACCAGTAACTTATCCCGTGCCACCGGCTTGGCCAGAAAATCATCAATGGGCCGCTGCAGTGCCCGGCTGATCACGTCATCATCCTGACAGCCCGACAGATAAATAAACGCCGTGCCGGAAACCTCCGGAATATGGCGCATCCGGTCGAACAGTACCGGGCCATCTGCCTCCGGCATACTGATATCGCAGATCACCAGCTCCGGCCGGTGCTGCAATACCTGTTCATACCCCATGGCCACATCCGCCGCTTCCAGCACCCGGTAGTCAGACTGCAGATAGGCACTTACCACCGCCCGGTATACGGGGTCATCATCCACCACCAGTAGGGTTGGCCGGGGGTGGCAGCGCTGCTGCTTCACCAGCATCAGATTACGGGCGTCATCCCGGTAACAGGCCGGCACATAACTGAGATCATCAAAGCTGGCCGCCAGCAGTTTCAGCCCCATGCCGTTCTCGGCAGCCTGCAGCGGCGAAGTATCCTGTAACTGCTGGCTAAAATTGATGAAACTGCCGCCATCGTCCAGTAACTCGAGCTGATCGTAGAATTCATCCTGACAAAAACGCAGCGTGGCGGCGGTCGGCCGCGGCTGGGGATAGCGGGTCAGATTCACCACCAGTTCGCTGCAGGCCAGCAGAAATCCCTGAACGTTGGCCACCGACTGCTCCGGCGGCAGTGCTTCCAGCAAGGCTGCCAGCTTGTTACGCAATTCCCGCGCTGCACTCAGATCCGGTTGAAATTCCCATTCGGCCAGTACCTGCATATCGCCTCCTTTTAGCCGGAAAAGCACTCCTTAAAAGTTATCCTTAAAATAACCTCTGAAAAACAGTAATAACTACTCATTCCGGTCAGCCAGACATCCATAACTGGTTGATCCGCTTATATCTCTAGCTTACTCTACGTGCTACAAGGATCACAATCTAAGCGGTTTCTGAACCTGCCAGACTGGCAACTTACTGCCTCTGTAACACCCGGAAATCAGCTTACTTTCTGCAGAGGAATTGCTGTGCCAAACGTGACCCCAACACTGCTGCTTGTAGAAGACGACCCGACCATGACAGCGGTATGTCAGAGCTATCTTCGGGATCAGGAATACGACCTTCACTGCGTTGCCGACGGCAGCGCAGCCCTGCAGGCCCTCAGCCAGAAAAGCTTTGATGGCGTCCTGCTGGATCTGAGCCTGCCGGACATGAACGGGCTGGAAATTCTTAAGAAAATCAGCAGCGAAGAACAGCCTGCTGAAGTCATCATCACCACCGGCGACTGTTCGATGAATACCGCCATTGAGGCCATGCAACTGGGTGCCCGGGACTATCTGGTCAAACCTTTCGATCAGGAACGCCTGCTCACCACCCTGAAAAACACCTTTGAAAGCCAGAACCTGAAACGCATCGTTGAGACCTATCACAACGAAATTGACCGCCACCAGTTCTGCGGCTTCATTGGTTCTTCTCTGGCCATGCAACGGGTCTATCAGATCATCGACAGCGCTGCCGACTCCCGAGCCACCATCTTTATCACCGGCGAAAGCGGTACCGGTAAAGAGGTCTGCGCCGAGGCAATCCACCAGCACAGTGGCCGTCGCAAAGCGCCCTTCATTGCCCTGAACTGCGGTGCGATTCCCAAAGACCTGATCGAAAGCGAAATCTTCGGTCATGTTAAAGGCGCCTTCACTGGCGCGGTGGGCGAACGGGACGGTGCAGCCAAAGCCGCCCAGGGCGGCACCCTGTTTCTGGATGAAATCTGTGAAATGGATATGTCGCTGCAGTCCAAACTGCTGCGGTTCCTGCAAACCGGCACCCTGCAGAAAGTGGGCAGCGACAAAACCGAACAGGTTGATGTACGCATCGTTTGCGCCACCAATAAAGACCCGCTGGCGGAAGTCCAGGCCGGTAACTTCCGGGAAGATCTGTTTTACCGTTTACACGTGCTGCCGGTACACCTGCCGCCGCTGCGGGAACGGGACAACGACGTTATCGAGATTGCCAATCACTTCCTCACCCAGTACGCAACCGAGGAACAGAAAGCTTTCGCCGGATTCGAACCGGACTGCGAATATATCCTCAGCAACTATGACTGGCCCGGCAACGTCCGTCAGTTACAGAACGTTATCCGCAACATCGTTGTACTGCACAGCGGTGACCGGGTAACCACCTCTATGCTGCCGGCACCACTGGATGGCATGGCCGGTATCAGTGCAGCACAGCCCCGTACTGTTACCCCACCACCGGTAGCGCCGGTGTCCCCTGCTGCTGTACAACCCGCCACTGGCAGCTACACACCGGCAGCCAGCTTCAGCCCACCGCCACAGCAGGCACCGGGCAACAGCAGTGATCTGTCTCAGCTCATCCGCCCTATTGCCGAACTGGAGCGTGAAGCCATCGAACGGGCCATAGACCTGTGTCAGGGCAACATCCCCAAAGCCGCCCATTATCTGGAGATCAGTGCCGCGACAATTTACCGGAAACGGAACAGCTGGAAGGAATAAGTCTTTTCAGTCAGTAAGTTAAGCAATCACAGGCAGCCTGCATTCTCTGCAGGCTGCACAAAAAAAATGCCCTTAAATCATTCTTTATTGCCACTTACAGGGCTTTTTCAAACAACTGTTACTCATAATGGGTAACCGAATACATAATCGGATTCTGACCACTTCGCTGCCAGCTTCTGCTGTTCAAGCCAGCTGGCATCAGTGTTTAAGGCATTCTGTTTACAAATTCACTCCCCAAACTGACCCGAAAGTTATATTTTTCTCTGATATCAAGTATTTACGAATGCGACTGATTCCAGTTAACTTACCGAGCGGTTTAACATTCCGGGTTGTTCAGTCGGTGTAAACCCCGGGTAAAGGAAGTACCGGAGTAGACACAAGCCGCTGATCATCCGCCAAACCGAATATCAATAATAAATATAAAAAAAATATAACCCAGGTCCCGCAACAGTCGTTTGTTACAACCGTCAGTTTGCTTTGCAAACACGGGATCTGCTTTGCATATGACAGGATTCATAGCTAATGCCTTCTTCTGCATTTACAGGCACCAAATTTCGACTTCACACGATCATTTTCAGCTGTCTGGTGCTGATATCCCTGATTCCGGTATTACTTCTCGGGCTGTGGGTTCAGCAACATTCTCTGGACAACGAATTTAAGGCGGTTAAAGAAAAGCACTTAATCATCGCCAAAAATCTCAGCCGGGAATTTCAGCGTTATATCACTGACACAAAGTCTGCCTTCAGTTTTGTTAACTCCGTGCAGATTCCGCCTGAAAATCATATTTATAGCAAAGCGCTGCTGAGTAAATATGGCATCACCGCAGCCTGTATCTTTTTCCCTGATAAAGCCCCCACAAACAGATTCAGCAATACCCCCTGCTCCTTTGAACTGACCCCGGAGCAAAAAACGGTGCTGCGAAACATGTCCGGTAATACTCAGCTTTCAGATCTGACACGGATTAACGACCGCCCGGCATTTCTGATCAGCAAGGCGCTGGACAATCAGGCAAGGGCCGTCGGGGTTTTAGAAACCACCTATATCAAAGAAAGTCAGCGATCCATTGCGTTTGGCGAACGCGGCCACTCAATGATTGTTGATGCCACCGGCAAGGTTGTCGCCCATCCAAATGAAGAATGGGAATACACGTCCAAAGACGCTTCTGCCCTGTCGGTCGTGAAAAAAATGATGGCCGGCACGACCGGCGTCAGCACCTTTTACTCACCACCGATGCAGGCTGAAATGATCGCCGGACACACTGCCGTGCCCGGTGAGGGCTGGGGCATTATGGTGCCTCAACCCATCGAAGAACTGACAGACAACGCCGATGATGTCCATCTGGCGGTGATTATTATTTCCCTGATGGGCTTAACTGTTTCAACATTTTTAAGCTGGATCGCCGCCCGGCATCTGGCACAGCCGATCGAACGGATCAGCCGAAGCGTCGCCAGCATCGCCACCGATAAAATCTCCAGCATTTCTCCGGTAAAACATCAGTCACAAATCGTTATTAAAGAAGTAGACGAACTCACCCATCTTTTTAACAACATGCTCCGCGAGTTACAGACAACCGGCAAGGCGCTCCGGGTACAGCAGGAAACACTGGAAAGATCCGTCGAAGAGCGTACCGCAAAACTGCAGGAAGAAATCAAACAGCGAGCCGCGGCTGAACAGAAGTTACGGCTGTCCGGTCAGGTATTCGGCTCAGCCAACGAAGCCATACTGATTACCGACCCTAACCTCACAATTCTTGAGGTCAATCCCGCCTACTGCAAAATTATGAACACCCGGCCAGAACTGGTCATTGGTGCAAAAGCTAAATTCGGAGATCTCAGCGAGCATAAACCGGCAACCTTAAAAGCCATGTGGGAAGCCATCGAAATGCACGGCAGCTGGCAGGGCGAAATCAATGGCATACGTTATGACGGTGAGAACTTTCCTAAGTGGCTGTCAGTCTCTGCCATGCACAATGACAAGGGAGAAGTACTGAACTACATCGGTATTTTCTCCGATATTTCCCCACTGAAAACCGCTGAAACACAACTCAAACAGCTGGCGTATTACGACCAACTCACCGCACTGCCTAACCGGACTCTGCTGTACGACAGAATCGAACAGTCTCTGCAGCGCATCAAAGCGGGCAATATTCAGACAGCCTTTATGTACCTTGACCTGGACCAGTTTAAACAGGTCAACGACACCCTCGGACACGCCATCGGCGATACCCTTTTGCAGCATATCAGCCGACGTCTGACAGACCTGGTCAAAGCAACCGATACGGTGTCACGCATCGGCGGCGATGAGTTTACAATTCTGCTGCATGATGTCGCCGGTAAAGAAGACGTTGAACAAACCGCCAAAGCGATTCTCGAAAGCTTCAGAACACCTTTCCTGATCAACAATATTCAGATTTCAATCGGCACCAGTATCGGCATCTGCATGCTGCCGGAAGATGCTGACTGTGTTCAGCAGGCATTGAAACGCGCCGATATGGCTATGTATGAAGCTAAATCAGAAGGCCAGGGGCATTATCACTTCTATGATGCGGAAGAAGGCAGAAAGCTGAACGATTCAAGGGAATTACAGCAGGACCTGGTACAGGCAATTCATGATAACCAGCTGTTCCTGTTGTATCAGCCGATTGTGGATGCACACAGCGGAGAAATCGTCTCGGTAGAAGCGCTGATACGCTGGCGTCATCCGCAAAAAGGCTTGCTGACACCTGACACTTTCATCGCGCTTGCAGAAGAAAGTAACCTGATTCTCGATCTGGGTGACTGGGTAATTAAACAGGCCTGTGCACAGGCGCTGGCCTGGCAGGAAGAACTGGGCTTTACCCTGCCGGTGGCGATTAATCTATCCGCCCGGGAATTCAGTAACCCTGAGCTGGTTGAGCGTATTCAGAGCGTGCTCAGCACAACCGGTGCCAGCCCGGATATGATCGAAATCGAGATCACTGAAACCTCAGCCATGAAAAACACCAGCATGAGCACAGGTGTTCTGAAACGCCTCAGAGGCATCGGTATCAATATCAGTATTGATGATTTCGGTACCGGCTACAGCTCACTGGCTTACCTGAAACGCCTGTCGGTCGATAAAATTAAAATTGATCGCAGCTTTATTCACGACCTGACCAATGATGACACCCATGCCGCCTTTGTTAAGCTGATCATCGAGTTCTCAAAAGAACTGGGGTACAAAGTGGTGGCTGAGGGAGTTGAGACTGAAGGCCAGCAAAGCATTCTTCAGGAGCTGCAGTGTGACTTCATTCAGGGTTACCTGCACTCCAAACCGGTAACCGCTGCACGAATTACTGAGCGCTATGCTCGGGCAGAAACCCTGCTGGTGTAACCCAGTGAGCCGGCATCACCATTAGCCTGCAGCATCCCCCTGTCTTAACAAGTCAGGGGGAGTTTACTGGATCAGCGGGGTTCCGCTTCAGCCATGTAGTCTTCAAGTTGTTGCAGGCATCCCCGGCTTAATTTCACAAATGCCGGCAAATTAGCCATCACCTTTTCCATATCACTGTCACACAGCCCTTCCAGCCGCCGTGCCAGCGCCGAGACTTTCATCAGCCCGTACAGTGCCGAGCTACTGCCAAGGGTGTGCAGCTGATGCTTCACATTGCCGGCATCGGCAGCAGCACTGACTTCAAGGCTTTGTAACCGGGTGGTGGCATCCTTAAGGAATATATCGATCAGCGACGGCAGTGTATCCGCGCCTACATCCTGGCCCAGCTTCGCCAGTACATCAGGAGAAAATACAGCGGGCAGTTCCGGTATCGGGCTATTGTCTTCCGTCGCACCTACTGCATCCACCGCAATCACAGCCGCCCGGGAGACTTTCTGTTCAGGCTTCTCATCAGTATCAGTACTGGCCTCTGCTGTGCTGCCTCTGCCAAGAAAGGCCTTGTCGATAATCGCCAGCAGTTCTTCGTTATCCCAGGGCTTGGTCAGATAATAATCCACCACCCCTGCTGCCAATGCTTCTTCCGTGCTGTCATAGTCAGACTGGCCACTGAGCATCAGCCGGGCAGCATCGGGCCAGCGCTGTTTTACTTCAGTGAGAAACTCAATGCCGTTCATATGCGGCATACGAAAATCGCTCATTACCACCTGAGCGGGATTCTCCGTCAGCATCTCCAGCGCTTCACTGCCACAACAGGCGGTTTGCAACTGAAAATCCTGCTGGCGCAACACCCGGCGTAATGAGGCAACCACTGCCGGGTCGTCATCCACCAGTAACATCCGTTTTTCCATGGCGATCATCTCCTTAGATGCCAGACAGGCCCGGGAACACTGAACCTGTCAAAACGCTCGTATTACAATCCTTTCAGCATATCGGGAATTAAGGGAAAACGGGGGAATTAAGAAGAGGAAATTACCCAAACCGGGATAAATACGTGCTTTTTTTACTCCGGGAACAGGCGGTTCAGATCCCGGGGATAATCAATATCCTGAGCTGCCCGGGGCAACTCAACGCCGGCGACGCTGAATGCAGGGTCACTGAGCAATTTTTTAGCCCCCTGCTGTCCTTTCAGTTGCATCAGTGAAGCAAAGGTCGCTGAACGGAACAGCGCCGGTACACCCCAGTTCCCGCTGTATTCGGCACAACAGATATCTGCCAGTTTGTCCGCTGTCAGCAGCTGCCGGCAGTCTTCCGGCGTGACCAGCGGCTGATCCGCCAGCAGAATCAGGATCTCACTGCATGACTCTGCCATTGCTGACACACCCAGTGCCACCGAACTGCCCATGCCTGACTGCCAGTCCCGGTTGAACAAAAGCGGAAGCCGCGGCACCGTGCCGCTGGCCATTACCGCATCTACTTCGGCGTGCCAGGCACCAGTAACCACCTGAGTCTGAGCACGGGGAAATGCCAGCGCCGTGCGCAGGGCATAATTGATAAGGGGTTGGCCTTTGCAATCTGCCAGCAGTTTACAACTGCCAAAGCGGCTGCTGTTACCGGCCGCCAGAATCAGAATGCCCAGAGGCCTTGCGGAAGCCTGCACCTCAGGCTGCATAGCTGTTCAGCCGGATATTTGCCGTGGCCGCCTTTGGCTGATGTAACACCTGATGGCATTCAGCCAGCATCGACAGGGCAATGCTTTCCGGCAGCTCACCACCAATCCCCAGCCCCGCCGGGCCGGAAACCGGTGTGGTCAGCTGTGTTTCCTTAAGCCCGGCTTCTGCCAGTACATCGGCCTTACGGTTCAGCGGGCCTAAAAGTGCCATGTATGACAGCTCAGCGCCCTGAAGATGCTGTAGAGCGGCGGCATCCAGACGGATATTGTGCGACATCAGAATAGCCGCACTGACCCGTTTTTCAGCCACAAAGCCTGCCAGCTCCGTTACTTCACAGCTCAGAATACTGTCCGCCTCCGGAAAGAATTCCCGGCGACCGTTCGCCGGACGCGGGTCCCACAGGCTTACCTCCCAGCCCAGCTGTTTCGCCATCGATACCACCGGCCGGGCATCAACCCCGCCACCGATCACCAGCAAATGCGGTTCCGGCTTAATCCGGATATGCAGCCATTGCCGGTTGTTCTCTGTGATCAGCGCCGTCTTTTTAACGGGCGCTTCATGTTCGGCCACAAAGCGGCTTAAATCGCCACTCATAGGCGCGGATGCAGCATTTGGAATCTGCAGTTGCAAACCCGCCACCTGTCGTTGCCGCAGGCTTTCCTGCACGGCATCCAGATGCAGGTAGTGATTGTCTGCCGTTACCGCCTGCAGCACGATATGTACGGTGCCGCCGCAGCCTATGCCCAGCTGAAAGGCCAGATCATCTTCATCGCTGCCGTCATAGCACAGTGTTACCGCCTGCCCGGTTTGCATCACCCGGCGGGCGTGGGTCTGAATATCCGATTCAAGACAACCGCCGCTGAGCATACCGAACTGCTGTCCAAGGCTGTTAAACAACATCATTGCGCCGGTTTTGCGATAACAGGGGCCATGGGTCTGATAGATTGCCCCCAGCACCCATTCCAGTTCATCCCGGCAGGGATACCACTGTTCAAGCAAGCCGGATAACTGATTCGCCATACACTGACTCCTCCACAGGGTAACCACCGACAGCAGACGCTGCCGGCGTTGCCCTTTCCCAGGTAAATTTATGCCTTCAGGTTGCGGGGTAACGGCAGGCGGGTATACACCTCACCGGTTACTGCACTCAGGGCGTTGGCAACTGCCGGTGCTACCGGCGGAGTTCCCGGCTCGCCCACCCCTGTTGGCGGCTCAGCCGAAGCAACGATATGCACTTCAATTTCCGGCATCTGATCGATACGCAGTACCTGATAATCATGGAAGTTGGACTGTTTCACCCGCCCGTCTTCCAGGGTGATTTCACCCATCAGTGCAGCGGACAGGCCATAGCCAATACCCCCTTGCATCTGTGCTTCGATGATGTCCGGGTTGATTGCCAGTCCGCAGTCCACTGCACAGGTAATTTTTTCAACCCTGAAGCTGCCATCGTCTGCCACTAATACTTCCGCCACTTCTGCCACATAGGAGTTAAATGACTCATGTACGGCAATGCCCATCCCCCGGTTGGCAGGCAGTTCACGGCCCCAGCCGGCTTTCTCAGCCGCCAGTTTCAGTACCCCCAGATGACGGGGGTGACCGGCCAGCAATTCCTTACGCAACTCATAAGGGTCTTTACCTCCCTTACGGGCCAGCTGATCCAGAAACACTTCCGTTGAGAATGCCGTATGGGTATGCCCCACTGAACGCCACCACTGCACCGGCACCTGATTTTCAGTGGTATGCAGCTCAACCTGCAGATCCGGCACCTGATAAGGCAGATCCGCCGCCCCTTCAACGGAAGTCGCATCAATACCGTCTTTCACCATGAAAGCTTCAAAGGCAGTACCCTTAAGAATCGACTGACCAACGATCCGCTGCTGCCAGGCCTTAGGGTAGCCCTGTGCATCCACACTGCCCTTCAGGCTGTGCAAATACAGCGGACGGTAGTAACCGGCCCGGGTATCATCTTCGCGGGTCCAGACCAGCTTGACCGGAACACCCGGCTGGCTTTTCGCGATCAGCACCGATTCCAGCACATAGTCAGACACCGGATTCGCCCGGCGACCAAAGCTGCCGCCGGCCAGTAAGGTGTTGATTTTCACCTGTTCCGGCTTCAAACCCAGCGTGGCGGCTATTGCCCCCTGATCCATGGTTTGCACCTGATCACCGTTCCAGATCTCGCAGCTATTGGCAGTGACTTTCGCCACACAGTTCATCGGTTCCATTGCTGCGTGGGCCAGATAAGGAAACTCAAATTCCAGCGCTAACTGATCTTCAGCGGCCTGTAATGCAGTTGCTGCATCTCCTTCCTGACGGGCTACCAGTCCTGGTGTGGCTGACAGCTGCCGGTAATCTGCCAGCAACTCATCTGAGCCCTTACGGATCGCATTCTGCTCGTCCCAGGTAATCTGTAATTTGTCTCTGCCGGTTTTGGCAGACCAGAAGTCTTTCGCCAACACCGCCACGCCGGACGGAATCGCCACCACATCCACCACGCCCTTTACCTGACGGGCTGCAGTGCCATCAAAGCTCGTTAACACTGCACCGAAACGGGGAGGATGCGCTACTACTGCGGTGAGCATACCTTCCAGCTGAATATCCTGGGTGAAAATGGCCGTGCCGTTGTTCTTACCCCGGTCTTTACGGCTGACTTTTTTGCCGATCATCCGGAACTGCGACGGTGACTTAAGCTTCACCTGCTCGGCCGCTGGCATTGCCAGTGTTGCAGCCTGAGCCGCCAGTTCTCCGTAAGTGGCAGAGCGCTGGCTGGCAGCATGCATAACCACGCTGTTTTCTGTTGACAGTTCACCCACCGGCACCGCCCACTGTTCAGCGGCTACATTCAAAATCATCTGCCGTGCCGTGGCGCCGGCTTCACGCATCTGAACAAAGGAGTTGGCGATCGCCGAACTGCCGCCGGTGCCCTGAGCCCCCCAGTGGAGGTTTTTATAGCGGGCGGCATCTGCCGGTGCCGCTTCCAGGTCAATCAGATCCCAGTCGGCATCCAACTCTTCAGCTACCAATGTGGCCAGCCCGGTATAGCTGCCCTGCCCCATTTCCAAGTGTTTCATCACGATGGTTACCCGGTTATTCGGGGTAATCCGTAAGAAGGCGTTCGGGGCAAAGGTATCATCCGGTTGCTGCGTACCGGAAGCCTGTTCAGCGGCAGGCAACTTCATGGCCAGCGATAAACCGGCACCGGCGCCGGCCAGCTTCAGAAAGCCACGACGGCTGGTTGTGACGGCTGAGGCTTTGTGGCCAACCATTGCAAGGGCATGTCTGTTAAACATAATCGGTTACTCCAGGTTCTCGGCGGCATCTTTAATGGCGTGGCGGATACGTGCATACGTGGCACAGCGGCACACATTGCCGGACATCGCCGCATCGATATCGGCGTCGGTTGGATTTTTGTTGCTTTCCAGTAATGCCGTGGCAGCCATCACCTGACCGGACTGACAATACCCGCACTGTGGTACTTCCAGTTCGTTCCAGGCAGTCTGTACCGCCTGCGCAGCCGGCGTTGCCAGCCCTTCAATGGTGGTAATGTCTTTACCGGCCACACTGGACACCGGTGTCACACAGGAACGGATCGGCTGGCCTTCCATATGCACGGTACAGGCGCCGCACTGGGCAAGCCCGCAGCCAAATTTGGTACCGGTAAGATTAAGATGGTCGCGGATCACCCAGAGCAAAGGGGTATCCGGGCTGGCATCAACCTGCTGGTCGACACCGTTAACACGAAGAGTAACAGACATGAACATCTCCTGATTCAGCAATACCGTTTCATTGGCATAGGGTATTGCCCGCTGCGTTAGTGTTTTTTTAATATGCGCGGAATCAGCAATCAGCTGTTAGTGTGATCCTCCGTACTACTTGCACAAAACTCCGGAAACAGGCCCAGGTGCTGGTTAAAATCGGCAGCTAAATGGCATAATCCTCTGCATGACAACCTGATAAGCCGGGAGCATTAACGTGCAGTTTGATTCAGAATTAGCCGCCAGTATTGGCCGTTTTCATCAGGAAGACGGCATCTGCCAGACCGGTCTGCCCGGCCTGGTTCTGTACCGTTCTGCTAAGATCATGCCCCGTCAGCCGGTGGTCTATAACCCCAGTATCTGTGTGATAGCCCAGGGCAAGAAGCGGGTGCATTTCGGTACCCGGGAATGCTCATACGACCCGGATAACTACCTGATTAATTCCGTTACCATGCCGGTGGAAGGTGAAGTGGTCCGGGCCGCAGAAGACAAACCTTACATGGGCCTGAGCCTGCGCATAGACAGCTATGTGATCAGCCAGTTGCTGATCGAAATGGAACAGCAGGATCAACAGCCGGAACAGCTCCCTTCCGATGAGATTATTCTTTCCAGCCCGGCCACCGATAAACTGCAGAGCAGTTTTATCCGCCTGCTGGAATGCCTGCCCGATGAAATGGACCGCAAAGTACTGGCCCCGGGGCTGATCCGGGAAATTTACTATGAAGTGCTAAAAGGCCCCCACGGCGACGTACTGCGTAACTGCGTCTCGAACAATGCCGGTGCCAACCGGATTGCCCCCGTAGTGCATTACATTGAAAAGAACTTCCATCAGCCGCTGGATATCGACACCATCGCACGCTTCGCCGGCATGAGCAGCTCAACCCTGCATGAACAATTCAAACAGATCACTTCTATGACTCCGATGCAGTTTGTCAAAAGCCTGCGCCTTCACCGGGCCCATTCCCTGTTACTGAGCGGCACCCAGGCCAGTGAAGCCTCATACAGTGTGGGTTACTCAAGTCCTTCCCAATTCAGCCGGGAATTCAAGCGTTTCTTTGGTGACTCGCCGCGGGAAATTCAGGCTCTGCGGGCTGGCTGATCGCTGCTGACCGAGCCCCAGTCACAAGGAAAAATCTGCCAGTCTGCCAATCACGGTCTATGCTAAATCAAACACGTACAGGTGTTTTGATGCACTGACTCAAAGGGGACGGTTCAGATGACAGAAACAGGTTCAGACAGCATTCTGCAGTATCTGCACACTCAATTTCTCACCGTCCTGGAAGTCGTATTAACCCAGCTCTACAAGGTCTTTCTTTACCCTCTGAATACTTCCCAGAGAATTTACTGGCTCTATCTGCTCACCTCGCTGTTAGGTGCGCTGTTAGTTTACCTGTGGTCAACACGCAGCCAGCGGCGTTCTGCAACGCATTTCCTACGTTTTCTTTTCCCTAAAAAAGTCTGGCAGCACCCTTCCGCCTGGCTGGATGTACGGTACTTCTTCTTTCATCAGTTGGTACGGCTGATTATCTATACAACGTTTCTGACCGGTACTATTGATATCAGCTTTACCCTGCTGACCGGTAGCAGTGTTGTCAGCATTCTTACCGGACAGGAAGGCAATACCTATTCAACAACGGTGTCTGTCCTGTATATGATCGGACTGATCGCCTTTCTGGATTTCATCGCATTTTTCATTCATATGCTGCAGCACCGGATTCCTTTTCTGTGGGAGTTTCACAAAGTGCATCACAGCGCCGAAGTGATGCACCCCTTAACCAACTACAGAGAACATCCGGTCGATAATGTGGTGTATTCACTGACCAACGGGGTCGCCGGGGGACTGTTCATGGGACTGAGCTATAAACTGCTGGGATATCTGCCCAGTATGCCGGTTTTGCTGGGTGTGCCCGTGCTGATGTTTATGTTCAATCTGCTGGGCTATAACCTGCGCCATTCACATATCTGGCTGCGCTGGCCGGGTAAGTGGGCCATGATTTTCGGCTCTCCGGCCCACCATCAGATTCATCACAGCTGCCATCCGGATCATATCGACAAAAACTTTGCCTTTATGTTTCCCCTCTGGGATGTATTGTTCAAAACCTACGAAGTGCCACAAACAAACAAAGATGTGCATTTTGGCATCAGCAAAACAAAACCCAATATTTACACCACCTGCATGGCGCTGTATCTGCTGCCGTTTAAGTTTGCATTCGCACCGGTTGTTAAACATTTAAAAAGATCGCAAAACACTATCAGCACCGACACTCAGCACCCTTTAAACAAAGATTAAAAGCGTTCGGTATCCACTTCAGACTGGGCCTGTGCAGGGTAACGTTCTCCCACCACAGTCTGCTGATTAATAACCGCATCAATCCGGGTAAACAGATCTTCACTGATGTTCACTTCAGCCGCTGCAATATTCTCTTCCAGATGCGCCAGCACCGCCGTTCCCGGAATTGGCACAATGTGTTCAGCCTTCTTCAGCAGCCAGGCCAGTGCCAACTGGCCCGGTGTACAGCCAGCTTCTTCTGCCAGCGGCAAATAGTCATCCAGTAACTGTAAATTGCGGGCATAATTTTCCGGGCTGAAGCGTGGCATATTGCTGCGAAAATCATTCTCTTCCAGCTGCTTCAGATCCCGCAGGGTATTGGTGAGAAACTTGCGGGCCAGCGGACTGAACGCCACCAGCGTGGTACCCAGTTCTTTACAGGCATCCAGTACGGCAATTTCCACGTTACGGCTCCACAGGGAATACTCACTCTGCACCGCTGCAATGGGGTATTCCTTATGGGCTTTAAGCAGGGTTTCCGCGGATACTTCCGACAGCCCTACCTCACGGATCTTCCCTTCCCTCACCAGTTCCCCCAGGGTACCAACACTCTCTTCAATGGGTACGTTACGATCCCAGCGGTGCAGATAATACAGGTCGATGACATCGGTCTGTAAACGTTTCAGGCTGGCTTCACAGACCTTACGGATCGCCTCAGGCCGCCCGTTAATCTCACGCACACCGGCATCATTGCGGAACATGCCGCACTTACTGGCCAGCACAAACTCTTGTCGACGCCCCTTCAGCACCTCTCCTATCAGGGTTTCATTAGCACCAAAGCCATACAGGGCAGCGGTATCCAGAAAGGTATAACCCGCATCCAGTGCTCGGTTCAGCATCTGTTCTGCATACTCACGGGACGGCGGCGTACCGTACGCATGGGACAAACTCATACAGCCGTAGCCAATAGGTGAAACAGTCAGTGAACCGATGCGGCGGGTTGTCATTGGGCTTCCTTAAATGTAAGAGAGTACCGGAGTAAGTTAACGTCAGGAGAGACAGAAAGCGAACAACTATATGAGCCAGCCTGCCAAATCGCAAGAATCAGCAAGTGAGGCCTACCCGGTTTAACCCGGACAACTATTTAAGTTTGAAAAACGGGCACCGTTCCAGTTCAGTATCATAGGAAATAAGAAAATAGATATCGGTCAGATTATCGCTGTCCCGGAGCTCAAAATCCTGTAAATAATCCGCAACGGTATTCCGGTCTAACAAGGGCTCATCGGTAAAAATTACCAGTACATAGCCGCCGGTATAAGGGGCTCCCTGTAACGCAGGAAATCTTGAATTCTTCCTGGCGATCAGTTCAGACACGGCAGCCTGAAAACTGGTTTTACTCCACCGGGCCCATTTATACGTCAGGCCTGCTTTATAAGCGCGTATTGCATCACCGCTGACTAACTCGGTAATTTCTATAGCAACCCGCTGTCCGGATACAACCGCTTCACAATCAGGCGGATCATTGCCCCGGCCTCTGGACTGAATATCCGCAAAAGCCAGACCGCCAGACATTTCCAGTGATTCATTCAGGCTGTAAACAACCCCCAGCTCTTCACAATCTCTGTCAATTGCCCAGCCGAAAAAATCGGCATAGCCTCTGGCCTTTTCTCTGGCTTCTTTCATCGAAGCGGCGATTGCCTGTTCCTTTTCTTTATCCATCTTCCAGTCATGTAAATCATCCATCCCTTAAGTGTAGACCTGAAAATTCCTTTGTTAAGCATTGACCTGAAGAACTTCCGGATAGGGTTTTCAGCAGACAGGTGTTATAGTTTATTCAAAGTCCTGATCTACCATCATCACAATTACATATAACTTGGAAGTCGCCATGAATCTGCGTCAGCTCACCTACTTCATCGCCATTGTTGAACAGGGCAGTTTTTTAAAAGCGGCCAAGGTTTTGCGGATTGCCCAGCCGGCGCTGAGCCAGCATATTGCCAATCTTGAAGATGAGCTGGGCACCCATTTGCTGATCCGGACACCCCGTGGGGTGACGCCGACCAGTGCCGGTGAAGTGCTACTGATGCATGCCCGCAAGATTTCTGCCCAGTTAAAACATGCTAAAGATGATGTGCGGCTTGAGGCGAATACGCCCAAAGGAGATGTGGCACTGGTGCTGCCGCCGATGTTGTCCGGTTATCTGGCGCCCCGGATGGTGATGCGGATCGGTGAGCTGTATCCCCAGATTCAGCTTCGGATCATTGAAGCCCGTAGCCTGAAAAGTTACACCCTGGTTGAAAGTGGCCGGGCGGATCTGGGGCTGATTGCCAGTGCCAGTGACACCCCGCCCAGACAACTGCACAGCTTCCAGCTCTACCAGGAGCCACTGTTTTTTGTCACAAAAGCGGTTGATGCTGCGATGAAGGATCAGCTCGATATGCAGCCGATCAGCTTCCGGGAAATATCCAAAACACCACTGGCACTGAGTCAGAAACAGCATGCGGTACGGTCGATTCTCGAAGAGATTTCTGCGAAGAAGAAACTGCCGCTGAATATAAAGCTGGAAACCGAGTCCTCTTCCCTGATCCGCAGTTATACCCGTTACGGCGTTGCGGGTTCCGTAATGCCCTGGCCGTCTATCCATCATATGTGGAAACAGGGGGAGATTATTGCCCGGCCGATCATTCAGCCGGATATCCGCCGAACCATCTTTATTGCCTGGTCAAAAAATTACCCGCTGAACACTGCATCCACCATCGTGAAAGACTTACTGAAAGCAGAAATTGATACCCTCTACGATGAGGGCATCATTCTTGGTGATAAGCTGACCGACCCTTCCGAGGAACACCAGCCGGTCAGCTGAAGAACAGTACTGAACGGTTTACCAGCGCCCGGCTTCGGCCGCTGCAGCCAGTGCCTGTGAGGGCCGCCACCAGCGCGGCCCCTGAGTGCTGGCAAATTCAGCTACTTTCTTTGCACAAGCGGACAAACCGCGGCTCTGGGCATAAAACATCGGGCCACCTTTAGCCCGTGGAAAGCCATAACCATTAACGAAGACCACATCCACATCCGCTGCACTGCGGGCAATGCCTTCATCCAGGATGTGTCCGGCTTCGTTCATCAACGCCAGAATACAGCGATCGATAATTTCTGCATCGCTGATTTCCCGGCGCTCAGCGCCCTGCTCAGCTGCGATCTGTTCAATCAGTTCCAGTACAGCAGGATCATCCTGTAAATGGCCGCCATCGTCGTAGTTATAGAAACCGGCACCGGTCTTACGGCCCTTACGTCCGGTTTCCACTAAGCGGTCATGAACCAGAAAAGCATGCTTTTCATAAGCACCTTCCGCCAGCGACTGACGCATCATGTAACCGATATCGATACCGGACATATCGACGACCGCAAACGGCCCCATCGCCATACCAAAATCAGTCAGGGCTTTGTCGATCTGACGTGGTGTTGCACCGTTCATCAGCAGCAAGCCAGCTTCACGCTGATAGGCCTGATACATCCGGTTACCGATAAAGCCGTGGCAAACACCGCTGATCACGCTGATCTTGCGCATTTTCTTCAGCAGGTTCATCACTGTCGACAGGGTTTCTGTTGAGGTTTTATCAGCGTCAACAACTTCTACCAGCGGCATGATATTCGCCGGGCTGAAGAAATGTACGCCCAGCAGATTTTCAGGACGCTCAACCGCCGTCGCGATTTCATTGATATCCAGATACGAGGTGTTCGTTGCCCAGATAACATTGTCACGGCAATGCTGCTGATACCCGGCGAACAGCTTCTGCTTCACCTGCATATCTTCGAAGACCGCTTCGATCAGCATATCCACGCTTTGCAGTTCAGACTTATCCCGCATTGGCTGGATGGCCGCCAGAATTGTCTCTGCTTTCGCCGGGGTAAAGATGCCGCGGCCCACCGCCTTATCAACGCTGGCAGCAATGCTGCTCAGGCCACGCTGCAGGGCGTCTTCCGAGTTTTCCAGTAACAGTACATTTACCCCCGCACCGGCGAATGCCAGTGCGATGCCGCTACCCATGGTACCGGCCCCCACAACTGCAACCGTGCGGATTTCGGTCACCGGACCGGTTGGCTTTTCACTGAGCTTAGCCGCCTGTTTTTCGGCGAAGAACAGATGCTGTAAAGCTTTTGCCTGGCTGGATTCACGTAATTCAAGAAAGGCTGACCGCTCTGCTTTAAGGCCTGCAGCAATGCCCTGTTGCACACCGGTCTGAATGGCATGCAAGGCCGCTAACGGTGCCGGCTTGCCGGCACTGCCCATGCTCAGTTTAGCCTGCCAGCCGGCAATCAGTTCCTCTGTACATTCCGCTGCCAGCTGCTCCGGGGTAAAACGTTCTTTCTGCAGTGTATTTGCAGCATCACTGATGTAACGTACATACGCTGCCGCCTGTGCCGCCAGTGCATCACTGTCGCTGCCATCGGTTTCCAGAACACTGTCGATCAGCCCCAGTTCCAGCGCTGTTTCAGCAGTCACCGGCTTACCGGACGTAATCATCTCAATCGCTTTATTTAACCCGACAACTTCCGGCAACCGCTGAGTGCCGCCAGCACCGGGAATCAGGCCCAGCTTCACTTCCGGTAAACCTAATTTAGCGCCAGCCACCGCCAGCCGATGGCTGCAGGCCAGCGCAATTTCCAGCCCGCCGCCCAGCGCCTGGCCGTGGATAGCTGCGATGACAGGCTTACTACACGCCGCGATTGCAGCGGTCACTTCCGGTAATGACGGGTCCAGTGCCGGTTTACCGAATTCACGTACATCAGCACCGGCCATAAAGGTTCTGCCCGGGCAGTAAATCACTGCAGCAGTAATACTGTCATCGGTTTCTATTGTTCTGACAGCCGCCAGCAAGCCAGCACGTACCCGTTGGGAAATTGCATTAACCGGTGGATTGCAGACACTGACCAGCGCTATCCCGGCTGTTACCTGTACATTTACTGCTGCCGTCACTTCAGACATATAAACCTCTTCTTAACACTTTGAATCGTGATTACCGGCAGAGTAGCAAAGCAGATCAGGTTGCAAAAAATACTATTTCCATCTTCCCGCTATCACTATTACATATACCTTCATAAATTCCTGAAACATCACTGAAGATATATTTAAATCCTATATCACACAGACATATTCAATATTTTTCTTATACAAGCTTCTCTATTAGCCTGTCATACAACACGCCGCTGTCTGTGCTTTGTATTGCCGGGCCTGCGGTAAACCGCAACATCATGGAGACACTTGTCATGAATCTAGGCAGCTTAGTCAGCCGCAGCGCCCGTTTCTGGGGCGACCGCATTGCGCTAAAAGACCCGCGTACCACAGTAACCTTCCGCCAGCTGGACGAGCGCACTGACCGTCTGGTGAACGCCCTGTCTGATCTGGGTGTGAAGCAAGGTGAACGGGTTGCAGTATTTGCCTGGAACCGCAGTGAAATTGCTGAAGTGGAAGTCGCCCTGCTGAAAGGCGGCTTTGTACGTGTACCGATGAATGCCCGCTTATCCGCTCAGGAAGCGGTTCACGTCAGCAACGACTCTTTCGCAAAAGTCATCATCGTTGACCCGGAGCATGAAGCAGCAGCCAGGCAGGCCCTGAGCGAATCGGAATACGTAGAGCACATTCTGGTCATGGGCGACGACAACAGCTACGAACAGGCACTGTTTAACGCCAGCGCTGATCTGAAACTGCCGGATATGGATCCTTCTGATATCGCTGTGCACCACTATACGTCCGGTTCTTCCGGGGTGCTGAAAGCCGCGGTTCACTCAGTGGGTAACCGCCAGACCATGCTGCGCAAACTGATTTTCCGTAACAAGCTGACGGCTGATAACCACGAAATATGCGTACATGTTGGCCCGATCACTCACGTATCCGGCATGTCCCTGTTGCCGCTGATGTCGCTGGGTCACACCAGCATCATTCTGCCCCGCTTTGATGCTGATAATTTCCTGCAAACCGTACAGGACGAGAAGGCTACCCAGACCTATCTGGTGCCCACCATGATCAACCGCATTGTGACTGCAGAAAACCGCCACAACTACGACATCAGCACCCTGAAGATGATCCGTTACGGGGCCGCACCAATCTCTCCGGCCCGTCTGCGCGAAGCCATTGAGTTCTTCGGCCCGATCATGAACCAGGCTTACGGCGGCGGTGAAATGTGTTCTTCCGTGACGATGCTCACCGAAACGGACCATGCCCGCGCGGTTGGTGATAAGCCAGCGCTGCTGCAATCCTGCGGCCGCCCACTGTTCGATACTGAAGTTAAGGTGGTCGATGAACAGGGCAATGAACTGCCTGTTGGCGAGCATGGCGAACTGGTGGTTCGCGGTCAGGACATCATGCAGGGCTACTGGAATGCCCCGGATCTGACCGAAGCCGTATTAATCGACGGCTACTACCACACCGGCGATATCGCGTATGCCGACGACGAAGGCTACCTGTTCATCGTGGACCGTAAGAAAGAAATGATCGTTTCCGGCGGTTTCAACATCTACCCGAATGAAGTGGAAAACGCCCTCTATCACCATCCTGCCGTCTTCGAAGCCTGTGTTGTCGGTGTACCAGACGCCGATATGGGCGAAGCCATCAAGGCAGTCGTCGTCCTGAAAGATAACCAGCAGGCAACCCAGGAAGAATTAGTCGAACAGTGCGGTAAAGAACTGGGCAAGTTCAAGCGCCCGCATTCCGTAGATTTCGTCGCTGAACTGCCAAAGAACAACAGCGGCAAGATCCAGCGTAAAGCTGTCCGCGATCCATACTGGGCCGGTCAGGACCGTCAGGTTTAAACCTGGCTGAGAGGTAATTTATTATGCAACTGAATCAACAAAATGCAGGCCTGCCAGCGGAAGAATTCGCTGCCCTGCGAGAGAAAATTCATCACTTCATTTACGATGAGCTGATCCCGCTGGAGCAAGAACAGGGCCTGACGCACGAAACCTGTTTCTCCCGCGAACTGCTGGAAAGCATCTGGCGCCGTTCTTACGAACTGGGCATCTACGGCTGTAACCTGCCGAAAGAATACGGTGGGCTGGGTCTGTCCATCAGCCAGCTGTGCATCCTGAAAACCGATGCCACCTACTCCAACGCTGCGCTGTATGGCTGTGTACTGGGTGAAAACGGCGGGCCGATGCGCATAGGCTATATCCTCGGTCAGGCCACCGAAGGCCAGCTGGAAGAATACTTCCTGCCCACCGCCCGCGGTGAGCGTGCCGGTTGCTTTGCACTCACAGAACCCCAGGCAGGCTCTGATGCCACCCGCATTCAGACCTCTGCGGTAAAAGATGGCGACGACTACGTACTGAACGGCCACAAGCGTTTTATTACTGCCTCCCGTACGGCAGATTACGCCATCGTGATGGCCGTGACTGATCCTGAAGCCGGTACCGACGGCGTCACCGCATTTCTGGTGGATGCCGCTTCCGAAGGCTACGAAATCGCCGGGGATTACCTGCCGATGTCCGGCCAGCACATTGATAACGACATCTACCTGAAAGACGTTCGCGTACCGGCCCGCAACATTCTCGGCGGCCTGGGTAACGGCTTTAAACTGGGCATGGGACGGATCAACATCAACCGCCTGCTGCAGTGCCCGACAATGCTTGGCCACGCCAGGTTCGCCTTTGAACGGGCGGTGGATTACGCCAACCGCCGGGAACAGTTCGGCGGCCCGATTGCCCGTTTTCAGGCGATCCAGCACATGCTGGCAGACATGAAAACCAGCCTGTTCGCCTGCCAGAGCATAATCGAATCCGCCGCGGCCAAAGCTGACCGGGGCGAAGACATCCGCAACGAAGCCTCCATGTGTAAGGTTTTCGTTGGCGAAAACGCGTTCCAGATTGCTGATAAATCCATCCAGATTCACGGCTCCGTAGGCATGACTCAGGGTGATCCTGTGGAATGGGTATTTCGCCGTCTGCGTATGTTCCGGGTATTAACCGGTTCCAGTGAAGTGCAGCGCAACACCATCGCTAAGGGCATCAATAAAATCTGGAAAACCGAAAACGCCAATAACACTGCCGGGGAGGCCTGATCAATGACTGCTAACAACTGGTCGTTTCTGAATGATGTACGCATCATCGATATGTCCCGCCTGCTGCCGGGTCCGATGACCACTCAGCTACTGGCGGATCTTGGCGCTGAAGTCATCAAGATTGAAGAACCGAAAGAAGGTGATACTGGCCGGGTACTGGGCAAAGACATGTTTGCCCGCCTGAACCGCAATAAGAAATCCCTGACGGTAAACCTGAAAACCGAAGAAGGTAAGCAGATTCTCCGCGAACTGCTGGCCAGTGCTGACTGTCTGGTGGAAAGCTTCCGCCCCGGAGCTATGGAGCGTCTGGGCTTCTCTTACGAAGACGTAAAAGCCATCAACCCGGCGCTGGTGTACTGCTCCCTGAGCGGTTACGGCCAGACTGGTCCGTACGCGAACCGTGCCGGTCACGATATCGATTTTCTGGCCCTGTCCGGCTACTTTGGTGTGCCTTCACAGGTGAACGACAAAATCGCCCGCCCGAAGGTGCGTCTGAGTGACTACGCCGGTTCAATGTATGCCGCGCTGTCGCTGAGCGTTGCCATTGCCAGCGCCAAACAATCTAAAGTTGGTCAGTATCTGGATGTTGCCATTCTGGATGCCATGACTGCATGGTCTGCACCACTGCTGCGGGTGGCACACGAAGTATGCGACAGCGACCCGGACCGCATGCCTTTCGTCATGCCGGACAATGACATCTTCGCCACCGCCGACGGCGAACACCTGGCAATCGGCCTGTTCGAGAACAAGTTCTGGAAACAGATGGCTGAGATGCTGTCCGGTGAATTCCCGCAACTGAGCGAAGAAAAATACGCCACCACTAAACTGCGCAATCAGCGTAAGCAGGAAGTGAATGATCTGCTGGCAGAAGTCTTCGCCAGCAAGACTCTGGACCAATGGGATGCCCTGTTCGGCCCGACCGACCTGCCATGGGCACCGGTACTTCGCGATATGCGCTTCTTTGAAGACCCGCACATCAGGGCCCGGGATCTGATGCACACCCTACCGGGCAATGACGATCAGCCGGAAAGCTTTCAGGTCCGCTATCCGGTGAAATTCTCCGCCGGGCTGGATGATCTGCGCCTGCCACCGCCGGATAAAGGTGAACATACCGACGAAATACTCGGCGGGCTGGGCATGAGCAACGAAGCGATCACAACGCTGCGTAACCGGGACATCATCTGAGGAGTAACACCATGACTGAAGCCTATATCTGCGACGGTATCCGTACTCCCTTTGGTCGCTATGCCGGCAGCCTGGCCAGCGTCCGGGCGGATGATCTGGGAGCCATTCCCCTGCGGGCGCTGATGCAGCGTAACCCTCAGGTAGACTGGCAGCAACTGGACGATGTTATTTACGGTAACGCCAATCAGGCCGGAGAAGACAACCGTAATGTCGCACGAATGTCCGCCCTGCTGGCGGGCCTGCCCTGTGACGTACCGGGCAATACTGTCAACCGCCTGTGCGGCTCCGGCATTGATGCCATCGGCATTGCTGCCCGGGCCATCAAGTCCGGCGAAACAGACCTGCTGATTGCCGGTGGCTGTGAATCCATGTCCCGGGCACCGTTCGTTATGGGTAAAGCAGAAACCGCCTTCTCCCGTGAACCCAACGGTCTGCAGGACACCACCATTGGCTGGCGGTTTATCAACCCGAAAATGCAGGCTGAGTTTGGCGTAGACAGCATGCCGGAAACCGCCGAAAACGTCGCTGAAGCCTATAACATCAGCCGGGAAGATCAGGATCTGTTTGCCCTGCGCAGTCAGCAAAAAACCGCTGCGGCACTGGAAGCCGGCCGCTTTGAGCGGGAAATCGTGCCGGTGGAAATTCCCCGGCGAAAAGGGGATCCGGTGGTTGTCTGTCAGGATGAACATCCACGCCCGGATACCCGGCTGGAAAATCTGGCCAAGCTTCGTGCCCCCTTCCGTGAGGGTGGCAGTGTCACAGCCGGCAACGCATCCGGCGTCAACGACGGTGCTGCTGCCCTGCTGATTGCCAGCAAAACTGCAGCCGAACAGCACGGTCTTGAATGCCGGGCACGGATCGTTGGCATGGCCACCGCCGGCCTGCAACCACGCATCATGGGCTATGGCCCGGTACCGGCAATCAGCAAACTGCTGAACAGAACCGGCCTGACTCTTGAACAGATGGATGTGATCGAACTGAACGAAGCCTTTGCCGCTCAGGGGCTGGCCTGCCTTCGCGGGCTGGGCCTGTCAGACGATGATCCGCGGGTTAACCCCAATGGCGGTGCAATCGCACTGGGCCATCCACTGGGGGCCAGCGGTGCCCGGCTGGTACTCACCGCCCTCCACCAGCTGGAAGCAACCGGCGGTCGTTACGCGCTGTGCAGCATGTGCATCGGCGTCGGCCAGGGTATCGCCATCATCATTGAACGGGTTTAAACCCCGGCAGACTTTCCCGGCACGGCCAGTGCCGGGCAGACTCCAACTGCAATCATGCAATATAAAAATACGATAATGCGTATATTTATATAGTATTTTCTAATCACAAAACTGCTTGCTACTCTGAACAGGTCAATCATTACTTATCCGGCAGTCAGCCCATGAGCCTCCTGTCATGAACAGATTCCAACCTTGCCCTGACAGATGCTGACTGCCGTTTTTTTTGATTGCCAAAGTACGTGTCATATAACGAGAGCAATCACTATGCCTGTCACCGAAACCATTCCCCTGTGTGCCCCGGCAAGAACAGATATTACCAACACCGGGTTTACCATGCCGGCGCACGCCTGTGACTGCCATGCCCATGTTTTCACCCAGGCCCGTGAAGCATCGCTGGTATCTGACCGCAGCTATACGCCGCCTCCGGCCAGCCTGGGAGCATACCGGCACCTGCTCAGTACACTTGGTTTTAGCCGCGGTGTGATTGTTCAGCCAAGCGTTTACGGCACAGATAACTCAGTCACCCTGAATGCCGTTGCCGACGGCGGTGACAACTTCCGTGCGGTTGTTGTCGTCGGTGAAGACATCAGCATGACTGAACTGCGTGCTATGCATGCTGCCGGTGCCCGGGGCGCACGGGTCAACTTACTGTTCCGCAGCAGCGCCCAAATCAACAATATGCAGATCAGCAACCTGAAAAGCCTGGCAGCCAAGCTGGCTGAACTGGGCTGGCACCTGCAACTGCTGATTGATGTCAGCCAGTTCGCCGATCTGTACAGTGCGCTGACGGATTTACCGGTGCCAACCGTATTCGATCACATGGGGCACATGCCGGTTCAGCAAGGTATTAACCAGCCGGGGTTTCAGGCCATGCTGCGCCTGATAAGCGAAGGCAAATCCTGGGCGAAACTGTCCGGCAGTTACCGTTTTACCGGGCAACAGGAAGCCCCCTACAGCGATGTCACTGCTTTTGCCCGGACAATCATCGCCGCCAACCCGGATCAGGTGGTATACGGCAGTGACTGGCCCCACCCACATTTTGATATTCCGATGCCCGAAGACGGCGCGCTGCTGAACATGCTGCCCGACTGGGCACCGGACGCACACCTGCGGCAGAAAATCCTGGCCGATAACCCGGCCAGGCTCTATGACTTTCCTGCGTAACAGCCGCCCAAGCCACGTGAAGAATAAGAAGGAAACACTATGCAGTTAAACGCTTATCAGGAGCGCATGCTCAAAGGTGAGATGGGCGCAAGCCGTGCCTGGGCCATGCAATTCCAACTGGACACCGGCCGGGTGCTGAGTGCCGAATCCCTGACGCCAATCCGCTATGCATTCTTTATGGCCGACACCGACGCCATGGGGGAAGCCGGTATCCGCTTTCTGGAAGAACTGGCCGAAGCACCGGCGGCCGAACGCCAGCCATTGGCCAACTTCTATCTGGAAAGCCGTCATACCGCCAGTGAGCTGCAACAATACGGCCTGCCAGACTGGTTTATGGCGCTGGATCAGCGCCGCCTGAATGCCATTGCCCGGCTGGGCTGTCATATGGATTACAACCATATTAACCATCACTCCGTGCCGGCTCCCTGTTTTGGGGAATCCATCGCCATGGGCTCAACCCCTTCGGCGATTTATGCAAATTCAGCACTGGGTGCCCGTACTAACTTTGAAGCCGGCCCTGCGGGGCTGGCCGCAGCCCTGACCGGATTCGTGCCCTGCTGGGGGCTGCACTTACCCGGGATGCGTCGGCCAAAACGCCGTTTTCATCTTACTGATGCGCCGCAAACCCTGACCGAATGGGGCGCCCTGGGGGCTGTGATCGGCGGTATGCTGAAAAATATAGATGACATCCCACTGATCTCAGGCATCAGTGCTCATCCGGGGGCACTGGCGCTAAGCCACCTGGGCGCAGCCATGGCCAGCTACGGCGCAGTGGGCCTGTTCCATATCGCCGGTGTAACCCCGGAAGCCCATCTGTATCACGACTTACAACTTCCGGAAGATCAGATCAGCCGGGCAGATCTGTTACAGATTCTCACCCCCGATAACATTGCAGAGCAGCCACTTGACCTGGTGGTTACCGGCGCACCGCAAATGTGCTGGAGCGAAGTACTGGAACTGCATGAGAAGCTTGCAAACAAGCTGATACACCCGGATGTCACCTTTCTTGCCTTCACTGACAAGGGCAGCCTGGATTGCGCCACCTCACTGGGAGTAACTTCGGAACTTCGGGCATCCGGGTGCCGTTTACTGGACGGAATCGACTTCTTCCAGTCCGGTTCCGAACCGATGCGCAAAAATAACGGCTGGAAAACCGCCCTCACCCCGTCCCCCAAGCTGGGCAACATCCTTAACGGGGCAGGCTATCAGGCCAGTGCAGCATCACTGGATACCTGTATCGCGTCAGCCATTGCCGGCCGGGTTGTTGACCAGCCACTGACACAAAAATAAGAGAGAAATTATGTCTAACTTCAGCATTCAGAGCACTAAAACCGGATTAGGACAGCCTGTCAGCGGTCCCGCACTGGTTTTGCAGTCAGCATTTTCCGCCCGGTACGACCTGGATATCACCACCGGTGAATTTCTTCGCCCCGGCATTGCGGAACCGGGCACCAGTGTAAAGGGCTGCATTCTGATCGCCGACCGCGCGAAGGGCGGCGTTGCCACCTCCTGGCTGCTGAACGAAATGACACGCCGGGGCACCGCGCCGGCGGCGCTGGTTTTTAACAATGCAGGTCCCGTTATGGTGCAGGCAGCAGCGTTCGCCGGCATTCCCTTATTGGATGGCTTTAATGAGGATATTACCCGTCAGCTGAACTCCGGTTGCAGGGTTACTCTCGACCCGGTAACCGGCCAACTGACAGTGCCGGGCTGACCGCCCGGCCGATTGCAGGCCTGTTACGGCGAAACGTGGCAGCACGCTTATCATGCTGCACTTCTACTTCGCACAGCCATCAGACAATCGACACCTCATCATGCCAGCCAACAGGTGCCTCCGGGAAATTATCGACGGGTTTCCCGGAGGCACCGTCCTTTGATTTACCAAAGATTCCTGTACAGCAAATTCAGCCCGGCGAGCAACATCAGAATACGTACCAGTCTGAACACGGTTTCGGTATCCAGATAGGTGACCAGGCGCTGGCCCGCCAGACTCCCGGCCAGACTGGTCATGACCATCAGGCCGGAAATCACCAGCCAGTTTTCAAGCTGAACACCGACGGAAAAAAAAGCCCCCAGACGCATGAGCGTCTGCCCGAGCAGACAGGCGGAAAGCGTGCCAAGAAAGGCAATTTTGGCCAGATTTAACTGGGACATCAGGCTGGCAATGGCAGGCCCTGGCGCTCCCACGAAGAAAGAGACAAATGCCATCACTGAAGCACTTAAAGGAATGCCCAGACGTGAATTCGCCAAAGGAAGACCGTCCGGCCGCCAGGCGGAATACATCAGATAAATCCCCAGGACAATGCCCAGTTGCTGACTGTTCACCGCCTCAAATAACCAGGCAGCCAAGACAATACCGGGAAAAGACCCCAGCAGATATAACCCCGTGAGCCGGTAATCGATCCCCTGCCGGTAAATGTAAAAACGGAAAACCAATGATGCCAGCTGTACCATCGCAACGAGGGCAACCAGCACTTTGAGCTCGGTGAAAGGTGACAACAGCACCAGCATAATGATGCCGCCGCCAAAACCCACCAGCGCAGAGGCCAGTGCGGCAAACAGACTCACCAGCGGATACAGCAGAATAAACCACTCCTGCTGACCCGCTAACAGTGAACTGATCAACTGTATTCTGCCTGGGTACCCGGTGCCGGCGTTGCGCCAAAGCCCCCTTTGGCAACCACTTCCTCGCGACCACCGTTGGCATCCACCAGTTTCTTCTGGTCGCTTTTCGCCAACCGGTCCACCGCTTCAGGATCACAGATCTTGCGCAGTTCAGCCTCAAACTCCGCCAGTAACGGCTGATGTTCAGCCATACCGGCAACATCTGTCAGCTCTTCAGGATCTACCTGCAAATCAAACAGCTGAGGCTCAAAGCCTACATAGTAGATGTACTTATAACGCCCCTTGCGCAGCATAAAGGCACCACTGATGGCACCGGCCGCATGGTATTCACCAAACACAGTCCGTTGCGGATCATAGTCCGCAGCCGCAATATCCCATAACGACTCCCCGGCCCAGCCATCAGGTATATCCGCACCCGCTTCTTTCACGATGGTCGCGGCGACATCGGTCAGTGCTACCGGGGTATCGCAAACGGTTCCCGGCGCGACGCCTTCACCGGCGATAATCGTTGGAATGGCCACCGCTTCTTCAAAGAAGGTCGACTTGCCCCACAAGCCTCGCGCCCCTAAGTTATCACCGTGATCCGAGGTATAAATGATTTGCGTATCAGCAGCCACACCGGTGGCTTCCAGTGCCTGTAAAATCTGACCGACATTGTCATCCATGAAAGAACACAGGCCCAGATAGCTTTTCAGGGCAATTTTCACTTTATCTTCAGTGAAGAACTCATTGTGAATCCAGCAATTGCGCCACTGCTGCAGCCACTGATGATCCGGTCGGTCATCGTCGGCATACATTTTCGGTAACGCTATATCCAGATCCGCATACAGGTCGTAAAACTGCTGCGGAGCAATCAGAGGAAAATGCGGTGCCACCAGCCCCACATACAGTACCCATGGGCCGTCTGTGGCATTTTCCTGCAGCCAGTTACAACTCAGCCGGGTAATGTTCCGGTCATATTCGGTGTAGGTACTTTCACCCGGACCAATATTATCCGCCAGTGATTTACAGCGCATCCGCCGGGGCAGCTCATCCCTGACGGACCCTAAAACATCCCCCTGCCCGCCAACCACATGCATTGGCAGGATCTGTTCATCAAACCCCACGTCATCGGTTTCATTGCGGTAATGCAACTTGCCAACCGATGCCGAGCGAACACCTTCACGGCGGATAACATGCCCCCAGCTGTCGACAGCGCCTTCATAAGGGTGGGCGTTATCCCAGTAGCGGGTCTCATGAACATGTTTACCGGTGGCAAAAGCGGCCCGGGCAGGCAGACAAATCGGCGAATTACTGTACGCAGAACTGAAGCGGCAACCACGGGCAGCCAGTGCATCCAGATGAGGGGTTTTCGCCAGAGGGTGTCCATAACAACTGAGCAACTTATTGCTGTGCTCATCGGACATTATCACCAGAATATTTTTCTTAGACATAACACTCACCTTGCCCTGTATAAAAGGCACTTACTGAGGACGTAAACGACCGCAGCAGCCGTTCAGCCGGCGCCGTTTACTGAGATTTGAAAGAAGACAGAAAGGTAAGCCCCGGAATGAACCGGGGCAGAAAGGTACCGAGTCAGGCGGTATCCGGCACCTGCACCCCGGCGGCTTTCGCCTGCCGTCGGCGATTGTAAAGCCGCATACCAATGGCCAGCACAGGAATGGCAAAGAACACCAACGCCACCGGACGGTCCAGGAAGATGCCAAAGCCATCATCGGTCAGCAGCAGTGACTGGCGCAGCGCCTGTTCTGCTCCAGGAGCAAGCACAAAGGCAATAACCGTGGCCGCCGCACTGAGGTTCATCACTTTCATCAGGTAACCCACCAGTCCAAACAGACAGGCCAGCCCCACATCAAACAGGCTGGAACGGGCGGTATAGGCAGAAATACAGGCCACCGCCATGATGGACGGATAAATCAGGTTGGCAGGAATCTTATCGATCACCCGGCCAATAAAAGCAGAGCCATACCAGCCAATGACAAAGTACAGGGCAATGCCGATCAGACCGGAGGCAAACAGCCCGTACACAATGTCGCCGGATGTTTCAAAGATCTGTGGCCCCACCTGAATACCGTGAATCATAAAGACCCCCAGCAACATTGCAGCAATGGTACTGCCCGGCACGCCTAAGGCCAGCAGCGGAATCATACTCGGGCCAGATACTGCGTTATTCGCCGCTTCCGGTGCTGCAATACCTTCCACTACCCCGGTGCCCCACTGCTCGGCATTATGTGCCTTACGGCGACCTTCACCGTAGGCCACAAAGCAGGCGACAGCAGAACCGACGCCCGGTAACAGACCGACGACAGAACCAATGACTGAGCCTTTACCGATAAACGGCAAGCAACGTTTTACCTCGGCGAACGATAACTGGTCATCTTCCGGTTTTTTCGCCTTAATGGTGTCATGGTGCCCCTGATCCAGCCCCCGTGCAGCCTGAGTAAATACCTCAGAAATCACGAACAGACCAATCAGTAACGGCACCAGCGACAAACCGTTGTACAGCTCAATCATACCCAGATCAAAACGGGGTTCCGAGGTGATCGGGTCAAGCCCTACCATCGCCAGCAAACCTCCAAGCAGTGTGGAAATAATGCCCTTCAGCACAGAGCTGGAAATCACACTGCCGATAATCAGAAATGCACAGACATAAATGGCGAAATATTCCGGCGGCCCGAGCTGACGGGTATAGGTGGCAATGAACAGCGCCCCGCAGATCAGCAGGATTTCACCGGTGAAATCACCAATGGCTGATGCCAGCGAAGCAGTTTTCAGCGCCTTACCCGCCTGACCTTTGCGGGTCATCGGGTGGCCGTCCAGTACCGTCGCAGCAGCTGCCGTTGTACCCGGCGTGTTAAACAGAATCGCAGAAATAGATCCGCCAAAACGGCCGGCTTTACCGATCACATAGAGAAACGCCAGCGCTGACAGCGGATCAATGTAGTAGGTAATCGGAACCAGCATGGCGATTGCAGCAGACGCCGTCAGGCCAGGCACTGCGCCGACAACGACCCCGAGAAACGCACCGCAGACGATGAACAGCATCGTTACAGGCTGGGAGAAAATGGTTATAAAACCGTTAATTAATTCCATCTTTTATACCCTCACACTGTTCATTTACGATCTGAATATGGCCAGCAGATCAAAGATCTCTGCCGGAGGCTCGAACACCCCCATAAGACCGAAGAACAGGTAATAAAAGATTACCGACACCACCGGTGGCAAAATCAGCAGACGCAAGCCGCGCACACCAAACAGATAACAGGCGATTGCCAGCGTCACGATGGTCGCCAGAATGTAACCGAAACCCTGAAACAGCCAGACGTAAACAAAGCTCAGCACCGACAACGGCAGCACTTTGAACAGAAAGTCCTGCATATCAAAGCTGCAGTTATCATCCGGTGCGGTGATCCCCCGGCCGCCCTGAAAGGCCAGAATGCCTCCCAGCAAGCCAAGCATCAGACAGATACTCTGCGGGAAAAAACGCGGGCTGATATCCCCTTCTTCAGGGTCAAAAGGAATGGCAAAGGTTTCATTAAAGAAGAACGCCGCCAGCGCCATAATCACCAGACCGGTAACAAGGTCTGCGCGTCCCCGGGGGGACGCGCCGGCACCGGACTGCGACGAAGCCTGAGCTTCAGTTTGCATGTCTGGTTGAGTACTCATTACTTAGCACCCAGCAAAGGCTTCCAGTTAGCCCGGGCATTATCGATCAGGTCCTGACTTTCAGACGCATCCAGGCTGACAGTCGGCAAACCGGCATTGGACAGTACTTCAGCGAACCTGGCATCTTTGGCAATGGCAGTAATCGCCTCAGACAGTTTACCGACAGTCGCATCACTGACCCGCTTTGGTGCCATCACCACAATCGGGCTGGATACCTTGGTGTATTCAACATTCAGCTCAGCTGCAGTCGGGATTTCCGGTACCGCCGGATGACGGCTATCAGACAATACCGCCAACTGACGGATATCCTTTTCAAAACCACGGCCCAGATGGGCACCGATCACGGCAAAATCCACCTGACCGCTAATTACCGCAGAACGTACCCCGGAACCCCCTTTAAAGGGTACATCTTTGGCTTTCAGGCCATTTTTATCCAGCAGCCCTACACCGGCCACATGCCAGACATTACCCCGGCCGGTGTGGCCCCAGCGTAATTTAGTATCGCTGCTTTGCAGTTTGGCAATCAGTTCATCCAGGGTCTTAATTTCGGAACTGGCCGGCACGAACACACCTGCCGTCAGCTCACCGATGGTGGCGACCTGTTTAAAGTCCTGACTGGACACCACCTGACGCTTGGCCAGATTACGCAACACCATGGAACCGGCAGATGAAAGGTACAGGGAATAACCGGTTGGTGGCTGATCTGCCACGAAACGACCGCCAATCAGGCCACCGCCACCGGGCTTATTCACCACCACGACCGGCTGGTCATTCAGGTACTGCGGGGCAACTTTTGCCAGCGCACGGGCATAGGTATCCACACCACCGCCGGCTTTATAGCCCACGATCAGGTTGATCGGACGGTCTGGAAAATCAGCCGCAACGGCTGTGGTAGCCGTTGCAGACAGTGCCAGGGCAGTACCTGCAACCAGTGAAGCAATCCGGGAACGAAATTTCATAATGGGTCCTCTCTTATTGTTCTGATATCCCGAGCGTTCTGAGATAACTTTAACACCCGATACGGATAACCATAGCAAAGCGGAAGAGAACTAATGAAATACTATATAAATATCAAAACTATCGTTTTTTTATATATCTAAAAAATTCCAGGAAAAATCATATACTGAACAGACACAAGCAGCGGCTTTACTGGCATCCCAGCCGTTTGGCAATCACCGCTGAATCTTTAAGGGCTGGCAGTTCAAATGGCGTTTGCGCCTGAATTTTTGTAAAACTGACTGCACTGGCACAGAAGTCATCTTTACGGCCGGCACTCTGCTGCATAATGAAACCTGCGGACTCCCCTTTCAGGTTATACACCAGCTTGAAATAGCCGGAGGGCACCTGATGGGGTTCATCGGCTTTTGGCAGGGCCGGCATGTTCTGATCATACAGTGGGCCGGTCATCACATATAAAGAGTTGCCATAGCTGACCCCGGCACGCACCGCATCTTCCAGCGCCTTCCACGGCCCCTGATTGAGGTGTTTATCCTGCGGGGTGATATTGCTGAAATAGTTCAGCTCCGGCCAGTAACGGGAACCGGCAAAGGACGCCAGCGGTGCCTGATGGCCCCGGTCTGCTTCCAGATCACTGTTACGGGCTCCGGTGTAGTCTTTGGCTTCCAGGGTCTCGTTTTCATCCAGCAGAGGATCAGTGGCCCATTCCCGGCCCGGCGAGGTACCAAAGTTCACCACATCCACTTCATAGGCAACCCAGTCGGCAAACTTGGTGTCGGGATTATTCGATAAGGCGTATAAATGGCCGAACAGCATATCATTGCCGGCGGGGCTTTCCGGACAGCCCACAGGACAGTGAACCGAAAGAATTTCAGCAGATGCCAGGCTGCTGAACATAAGGACAGAAACAAATACGGAGGTTTTCATAGCGATCTTTCCTGATTGATCATCGCCACGAATAATCCGTGCTACATCAAATAAATTCAAGGCCCTGTAAGAGAAATAAGCCACCCGGGGAGGAGCACTCTCCCTGGTTGCAAACTCAGCAGCTGTGATCAGCCACCGGAAAACTTAAACTCCGATCCGGTCCCGCAGGCCGTACCACCAGGAACCGGCTACCGAGTAAGGTACCCGAAAGCGCTGACCGCCGGGGAAACCCGACCAAGGCACACCGGCAAAAATATCAAACAGTTCAGTATCACCATCAATGGCATCCGCCAGTAGTTTGCCGAACAGATGGGTGACATTGACACCATGACCGCAATAACCGTGGGCAAAATACAGATTGTGCCGCAGCTTACCCAACTGAGCATGGCGGTTATTGGTAATGGCAATGTTGCCGCTCCAGGCATAATCGATTTTGACATCTGCCAGTTGCGGGAACACTTTCAGCATGTTGGGCCGCAGTTTACCGATAATGTCATCCGGGGCCACACCGCCATATACAGTGCCGCCGCCGAATAACAGCCGCCGGTCAGCAGAGAGGCGGTAATAGTCCAGAATGTACCGGCAATCTGCGATGCACATATCCGCCGGCAACAGCTGCTTTGCCAGGGCTTCCGGTAGCGGCTCGGTGGCCATCACCTGAGTGGCGGCAGGCATGACCCGCTTCGCCAGCGGTTTGGACAATTCTCCCAAATAGGCATTGCCACAAAGGATCACCTGACGGGCGATCACCTGTCCCTTGGCGGTCTTCACCACCTGACGATCCCCCTTCTCTTCAATCCCTGTAACCGGTGAGTGTTCAAAGATCTGTCCGCCCAGTTGCTCCAGCACCCGGGCCTCACCCAGCGCCAGCTTCAGCGGATGTAAGTGTCCGCCACGGCCATCCAGTAAACCACCGGCATACACGCCGGAGCCCACATATTCCTGCAGCTGGTCTTTATCCAGCAGCTGATAGCCGGGGATGTCATGCCGCTGACACAGCTTTGCTTCTTCAGCCAGCCCCTGCATGTGTTTTTGGGTGTAGGCCACCGTCACATGACCGGGTCGGTAATCACAGTCGATCCGGTGACGCTCTGTTACCTCTCTGAGAATATCCCCTCCGGCCAGGTGCAGCTCTGCCACTGAAGTGCCGCAGTCAGAAAAGTAGTCATGCAGAAAATCAATGCCACCGTTGAAACCATTAATCAGCTGACCACCGTTACGGCCGGATGCGCCCCAGCCAACCCGCTCGCCCTCAAGCAGGATGACCCGATAACCCCGTTCCCGGAGAAACAGCCCGGCAGCAAGCCCGCTGAAACCGGCACCGACAATACAGATATCCGCTTCCTGACTCCCTTCCAGCGCAGCCCGCCGGGGTGGCAGGTCAACGCTGTCTGCATAGTAACTGTGAGGATATCCGCCGGATGCCGGTGTCATCACACGTCCTCCAGATAGCTGGCATATTCAAATTCCGATACCCGCTGCTTAAAGGCCACCAGCTCATGCCGCTTCAGGCTGATAAACTGCTTGTGCAACGCCGGATGGAATACCTTCTGTGCCATGGTGCCCTGCTCAAACAGATCAATCGCATTGGCCCATTCCGTTGGAATTTTCGGTGCCTCTGCTTCATAGTTCCACCCTTCCACCGGCGCACCCGGATCGAGCTTTTGCTGCATGCCTTCCAGCGCAGCACCCAAGTGTGCAGCCAGTACCAGATAAGGATTAGCATCCGCACCGGCAGCCCGCTGTTCAATCCGGCGGGCAACTGCTGGGCCACCGGGAATACGGATGGCAGCGGTACGGTTTTCATAGCCCCAGGTCACGCTGGTCGGGGCCAGTGAATGGGGCCGCAACCGGCGGTAAGAGTTGTAATGGGGTGCAAAAATCAGGGTCAGCTGTGGCAGGGCTTCCAGTAAACCACCGACGGCATGCAACAGGCTGTCGCTGCCCTTTTCCGTGCCGTCGTTAAAAATATTATTGCCGTCAGCATCCAGCACACTGAAATGTACATGCATACTGTTACCGGCCCGGTCACCGTAAGGCTTCGCCATAAAGGTTGCGCCATAGCCCAGCTGGCGGGCCACCCCTTTGATAATACGCTTGAACAGGACGGTGTTATCCGCTGCTTTCAGCGGGTCTGCCAGGTGGTTAAGGTTAATTTCGTACTGCCCCGCCCCGCCTTCGGAAATGGCCGCATCCGCCGGTATATCCTGTGCTTCACAGGCTTCATATATTTTATTAAACAGCACTTCCATCTGATCCATTTCATCGATGGAAAGCAGCCCGCTGGTATCAAACTGGCGCTGCCCGTCCGGCGAATACGGTGCCACCGGCTGGCCGTCTTCAAGGCTGTACAGGTAAAACTCCAGTTCGGTGGCAACCACCGGGGTCAGTCCCAGATCAGCATAGGCTTTCTGCACCGCAGCCAGTGCGCCACGGGGATCACCGGGAAACGGTTCTCCCTGTTCATCGGTCATCCACAAAGGGATAAATGCATGGGGAGCCGCGGTCCAGTTCACCGGTAACACTCCACGGCCGGTGTACTGGCAAATGCCGTCGCCATCGCCGGTCAGATCCGCATACTGATTATCTTCGATATCGCCCCCCCAGATATCACTGGACAGGCTGGACGGCGGCATACGCAAGCTGCCACTGAGAATTTTACCGGCCTGCGATACCGGCAACCGCTTCCCCCTGAGCACACCGTTAAGATCAGTTACCCCGGCGGTGATATGTTTAATTTCCGGATTGGCGGCCAGCCAGTCCAGCTCAGCGCTATACGAAGGTTTTGCAGATGAATCAGCAGACATAGAACACTTCCCGAATATTGGTTATCAGCGCCGGCTGCTTTAATAAGTACCGGCAGATGTATCTATGATATGAAGCATCATTCGAATTTGATATGGGTTAAGCAGCAAATAACTGATGCTAACTGAACGCTAAGAGCATAAACTGGCATAAATACGATATAAATACAGTTAATTTACAGGATGACCTGTTATGCCTCTGTCAGCGCTGTCTGAAAATATCCGCCTGCTGTGCAGCTACGGCCACTCCATATCCGACATCTGCCGCCGGGCAGGCATTAACCGGCAGCAATTCAGTAAATACCTTAACGGGCATTCCGAACCTTCGCTGGCGAGTCTGAGAAAAATTTGTGATTTTTTCGGTGTAGAAGAACATGAAATTCTGCTCAGCGCCGACAGTTTCCGGGAAATTATCCGTTTAAGGCCTCCCCGGTTTAATCAGCGCAAAAACCGTTTTCAGCGCATTGTTGAAGACCTCACAACCAGCGAACACACCACAGCGGGCTTCTTTGAGCGACACGAAGGGTATTATCACGCCTACATCATTCCGGACCCGGTAAAGGGGCACTGCATCCGCTCGCTGTCGAGAATCTATCAGGAAGATGGCAAATGGCTGGTGAAAACCGTGGAACGGCAAATGGATAAACTTTTTATGCTGCCGGCCACCCTTAAATACTCCGGGATCATTATGGAAGGCTGTAACCGTATCGCTATCTACGAGCGGGAACAGGGTCAGGGGCGTAGCCTGAACGCTACATTTCTGTACCCCTCCGAGCACAGTGAGCCACGTTATTTACCCGGCCTGCTGGTCGGCTTCTCTGCAGAGGGAAGTCAGCAAATCAGCTGTATCCGTACCGTCTGGGAGTACCTTGGTAAAACACCGGACCTGCGACAGGCACTGGCAAAATGTGGCGTGGTGGACCGTCAGCAGGAATCGCTGCCGACCTTTGTGGAGCAGGGCATCGGTAATGATATGACTGACACTGAACAGCTGTTTACGCCCCGTTTCTGAGCTTCAAGATGTTTCCGGCGTTTCCGAAAGCGGATTGGCCACCAGAAAATCAATCATGGCCCGCTGGCTTGCCTTCATCACCCGGTTCGCCGGGTAAACAACCGACACCGGAGACGGCGGCATCAGATAGTCATCCAGTATTCTGACCAGCCGTCCGCTATCCAGATACTTGCGTACAAGGAAGTCCGGTAACAGCGCGATGCCCAGCCCGTCTGCGGCAAACTCTGCTGCCGGCTCTCCGCCGTTCACCTCAAGCACCGGACGGACACTGAAATAACGGGTTGTGTTATCCACCTGAAAGCGCCAACGGCCCGGCTGGCGGATAGATGCATCGAGAATACAGTGATGATCCGCCAGTTGCTTCGGATGCTCAGGCACACCGTGTTTTACCAGATAATCCGGATTTGCCACGCAATAAACAGCCATGGTTCCGATTCGCCGGGCGACCAGTCCGGAATCCGGCAGATCCCCTACCCGGATAGCCAGATCGATGCCCTCTTCCACTAAATTGACAAAACGGTTCATGATCGTCCAGGAGACTTTCACCTGCGGATATTCACGGATATAACGGCTGATCAGCGGCTGTAAGCCAAAACACAGTGAATGCATCGGGGAAGTGATCCGTAACTCTCCCGCCACGACTTGCTGCCGCTCGCTCATATCGTCCTGCAATGATGCCAGCCGGTCGAGGATCTCACTGAAACCCGCCAGATATTCCCGGCCTTCTTCCGTTAAGGTCATGGAACGGGTTGTCCGCTGTAATAACCGGCAACCAAAATGTGCTTCCAGGTCATTAATCTGCCGGCTGACCGCCGAAGTAACCACATTAAGTTTCCTGGCAGCCGCCGAAAAGCTTTCCTGTTCAACCACCGTCCGGAAGGTATGCATTGCCTTTAACAGATCCACTTCAGCACCATTATTCTGATTTAGAGAAATATCTTTTCACAAACACACTGTTTTTCTGATTAACGCACAACACTAGCATAACAATCAACCGATCAATATTCAGATTTTTAACGGAGAAAGACACATGAAAATTCTTATCATTGGCGCGACAGGTACTATCGGCAAAGCACTTGCAGACAAGCTTTCAGCAGAGCATCAGGTGATCCGGGCGGCCTACAGTGGCGGCGATATTCAGGTCGATCTGGGCAATCCGGCCAGCATCCGTGAAATGTTTGCAACCACAGGTCCTGTCGACGCAGTCATTTCCACCGCCGGCCTGGCTAATTTCGCACCGCTGACACAACTGCAGGACAGCGATTACCAGTTAGCACTTAATAATAAACTGATGGGCCAGATTAACCTGATTCGCCTGGGCAGCGAGTTCATCAACGATGGCGGCTCAGTCACGCTGACCTCAGGGATTCTTGCCAAAGAACCTATGCCAGGCAGTGCCAGCATTGCCATGGCCAACGGTGCGCTGCAAAGCTTTGTTCTGGCAGCCGCGCTGGAAGAAACCCGTATTAACCTCAATGTTGTCGCTCCTGCCTTCGTGAAGGAAACCATGGAAATGATGGGCATGGACAGCAGCACCGGCATCAGTGCGGCGGACACGGCCAGCGGCTACATTGCAGCGCTGACCGGCCACCACGGGGAAACTCTGGATGTACGGGATTACCTCTGACAGATAAGCGCCCGCAGCAGCCAGCTGCTGCGGGCCTCTGCCAGTGCAGAGTCTTCAGTCCTCCCAGGAACCAAAGCCGGGAATGTTAATCATGTCCTCTTCAAACCGGGCCAGTGCCGTATCCTGATGACAGGCATCGCAGTTACTCATGCTAATCACACCCGAATTTTCAGTGGTCATCGCTGCAGACAGTTCATCATGCTCGTATCTGAATTCAGGTAAATGTGTAATGCGCAACGGCGCTTTGCCCTGCATATCCTGTAATAACCCCTGCCCTTCGAAGCCAGCATTGCTGATCAGATATTTAAGTACTTTCGCGTGTTCATCCGGTAACAGTTCAGCATTGTCATCAAAATGATTTTCCAGACCGGCCATCAGTTTTTCCCAGCTTCTGGCGGGCAGCAACACCGGAGGATAGGCCATATGACAGTCCCCACAGGCCCTTTCGTACCCCGGCGGAACCGGTCCTTTCATAACCATTGCGCTTTTATCAGATGCCGTGGCCACAGATGCCAGCGCACTGACACCAAAATACACACCGCAAAGTAAAAGGCCACTGGCCGCCAGCCAGCCGGTTCGGAACAGTACTGTACGCATATTTTATTGCTCCTTTAACCAGGCCAGTACATCGGCTTTTTCCTGCAGGCTGCACGCCCGCTTCAGGGTTGATTTACAGTTACGCAGAAACCACTTTTCGATCTTTTTCTCATCCGTTAACCGCAACGCGTTCACTGAAGGTGCCATTGGCGCAATTGGCTTAGCAGTACGGTTATGCTGGCCAGCTTCTGTGAGGCTTTCCCCATGGCAATCCGTACAGCTGCGACCGGCAAATTTGTTAAACCACAGCGCCTTTCCCGCTTCAGCACTGACGGTATTAACCCCCTGGCCCTTATATTTGCTCAGCAGATCATCGGCCGGGGCAGCGAAAACACTGCTGCTCAACAACAGAATACCAATACAACCAAAGGTCAGGCTTAAACGGTTTGCAGTCATCATAACGGTCACCACGTGTTCCAGATTCGTTTGAATAATCAGTGTTTTTTGTTGCCGGTAATCATCGCCCGGATCAGGTTTTCCTTATGCAGGACAGAGCTGAACAGAACACCGGCGATGTGAATAACGATCAGTGAAATCATAAAGTTAGCGGCAAACTCATGGAGCGGTTCCATGACAGACTCCGACATCAGCCAGTGCCCTGCCACATACCAGCTCGCCAGCGGGCCTTCACCTTCTGCAGCCGCCAGCAGCAAACCGGAGACGCTCAGTAAAGTCAGCGTCACTAACAGCAGTACAACCATCCAACCACCGGCAGGATTGTGGCCGGTATAGTGTTTTACCCGCAGGGACAACAGGCTTTTCAGATAGGCTTTTAACTCAGCGTAAGAGGTCACAAAGTTGCTGAAGCGTGCATAGCGGCTGCCGATCAGCCCCCATAAAAGACGAAAGGTAATCAAAAATGCGACCCCGTAGCCGGCATAGAAATGCACGGTTTGCAGATCATCTTCGGAGATATACGCCGTGAAAAACAAAACCACCAGCGACCAGTGAAAAATACGTACCAGCGGATCCCAGACTTTAATCTGCCCCGCAGGCTCAGCCGCCTGGGTTTGGTAATAAGATTTGGAAAGGTTCTGCATCAGAATTGCCCTGTAAATTCGATCTGATGCCAGACTAAATTTGAATACTTAAGGCAATCTTAAGAAAAATTAATTTTCGAAAAGCTTATGGATGAAGGGCTTACTTGTAGAAAGCACTGCCCCGAACCCTCTCGGAGCAGTGGGAAAGAAAAAAGAGTCAGTCCGCCACGGAATAGCGAATGCCGTTACTGAAGCCCCGCCGGTATTTAGTCAGCAGATCCGTGGCAACCGCTTCGGCAGGCCGCAGCACACCGTCGGTATGGTAATCATGAAAACGCTGAATAGCAGGAAAATCCGCCTCATCGGCCTGACGAATCTCGGTCTGCATGGCGGTATCCATCACCCCCGGATCATAATTCACTGCAGTGAACCGCTCAGCCTGATGCTGTTCCTCATCCACCATTGCATGAATAAAGTTTTCTGCCGCCGCTTTGGAAGCACAGTACATGGACCAGCCGGCATAGCCTTTCAGTGCCGCCCCGGATGACAGGTTCACCAACGTTTTGCGGCCACTAAAACGACGGAATGCAGTAACAAACCCCGCCATCAGTATCATGGGTGATACCTGATTCACCGTAATGCTGTTACGGATCTGTTCCGGTGTCAGGCGCTGCACCGAACTGATGGGCTGCAAATACCCTGCATTATTTACAAACAGCACTTCATCCCATGAACGCTTCGCCAGTGCCGGTAACAGCTCTGCAGCCAGTGCCGTGACGGCAGCGGTATCCGCCAGATCACAGTCGTGATGCCATTCACCCTTTCCGGAACGGGACAGCTCCGCAATGTGCCAGCCATCATCAGCCAGTTGCTGAACAAGTGCCGCCCCCAGGCCACGGGAACCACCAGTTATGATGGCCAGTTTCATCACTCAGCCTTCGCCAGATCAAACCAGCCTGTTGGGCACCCTGCCAGTGTAGAGCCTCCGCGTCCCACAGTAACCCGCGCCCGTTGCTGACGCAGCTGTACCTCAGTTTTAAAACTGTATGCATTGGTGCCGTCTTCTTCATAGGACGTCACATTAGCCACCGTGGTGATTTCACCCAGGTGATTCATACGGGCTTCTGAACGGACATATCTTCCGCTGACCTGCAGCTTCACCTTAGCCTTCATATCCTTAACATCTACATCCAGATGGACCGGAAATTCCCGCTGGCAGGTCCAGATCAGATCATTAATGTTATCCGTATAAACCCCGGCCCTGACCATACCTTCACCGTCCAGCGCGATCTCTAATACCTCAAGCTGTTCAGGGGTATAATCCACGACAGGTTTGGTCGCAACACAACCGGATAATGCAATACTCAGGTAAGCGCCAACAGCGGCTCTGGCAAACGTTAATTTCATCAGTTAAATATCCTTATCGACAGTCAATACAGCTTCACGCTGTACCGTTCTAAATTATTGAAACTCAAACAGTTCAGGTTTGCGTAAAACTTCTGTCCGGTCTGGCGGGTTACGGAGAATTTTCCAGGCGCGCGCAGTGCCGCCAATTCCATGCTGATACATGAAGAAGGCATAGCCGGTGCGGTAAATATCACTCATGTCGTTTTCATAGACCGCCTGAGGGTCACTGGGATCGACATCATGCTCAGCTTCTGAGTGATAATCTTCCAGTTCACCTATGACACCCATTTGCTGTAATACCAGTGCAGTGATCAGCTCAGTATGACCTTCAATGGTCATGCGCAGCGCTGCTCTGGCATCCGGAGTGCTGTAGTCTTCTTCGCTGTATTTCAGCCCGTAAAGCTGATCCTGTAACGCATGTACCAGTTCATGGGTCATGGTCCCCAGCAAATGATAGTAAGCTTCATCTCTGGCGCCCCGTTCGTTGCTTGCTGTGATATTAAAGTTCTCTGCAACAATGAATACGGCTTTACGGTCATCATCATAGATTGCCCCCACAGAACGGACATAGTGCAGTAACTCCTGATCAGCCGTTTCCTCTCCGTCATCTTTGAGGAACATGTCCGTAAGCTCGGTAACGGTCACGAAATTAATCTCCGGCAGTACCAGCTCATGGCCAGACTGGCGTTCTATTTCTGAGGCAGAGATTTCAATCACATCCTGTATATCCTGTTCTGAATATAAGGACATGATGTCGTAGGTACGGGGCTTTTCATTCTGGCTGTTACAGCCGGCCAGCAAAAGAAGAAGGCCCATAACAGATAACAGACGAAAAACAGAAAAACAGCGGAAATAATGCATGAACGGACCTTTTCCCTGGCGACAACTGTGGTTTCTGACGTGTAAGAAAGAAACCTGATTAAACAATCACGGACAAGTACGTTCCGTTACCTGCCCCGAATAAGCTAACAAATTGAATATGCGTGGATTTTTTCAGCTGTAACACACAAAAGCAACCCTGTTTTATACTCTAATCCCCAATCTGACAGCCTGTGATTTATTGAAGAGGTAACCGTAACTGCACCTCAAAACCCTGTGGGGTTAAATTCTGCAGATATATATCGCCACCGTGGGCATGGACAATGGAACGGGCAATGGCCATCCCTAACCCGATGCCACCGGTATTACGGTTACGGGAATCCTCAAGGCGCACAAAGGGATCAAACACCCGCTGCCAATCCTTCTCCGGAATGCCAGGGCCGTTATCCCGAATACTGATAATGACTTCATCTGCCGCCTGCCGGACATGGATTTTCGCCACGCCACCGTAATAACAGGCATTTTCCAGCAGATTATTCACCGCCCGTTTCAGCCCCACCGGCCGGCAAACATAGGGTAAACGCTCTGTCACACTGCACTCTATATTCAGGCCAATATCCTGCAGGTCATCGCAGAGGCTGCCAATCAGTGCCGACAAATCCACCAGCCGGCTTTCTTCCCGGGTGGCATCTTCCCGGGTAAATGCCAGGGTGGCTTCCGTCATTTCCTGCATTTCATCCAGCGTATGGATAATTTTTTCTCGAACAGCCTGATCCGGCACAAACTCAGCCTGCAGCCGTAAGGATGTCATCGGGGTACGTAAATCGTGGGAAACGGCGGCCAGCATCTGAGTACGGTTTTGCACAAAGCGTTCTATCCGGTCACGCATGCGGTTAAACGCCCGGGTTGTGCGGCGAACGTCTTCAGGGCCCCGCAGGGGAATGGAGGCATCCAGCTCACCCCGGCCAATCTTATCGGTGGCATCAATCAGTTCCGCCAGCGGACGGGTGACCCGCCGTACAATCAGCACCACCATCACCACCGACAGGGTAAACAGCGCTAACGCCACCAACACTGCCGCAATCCAGCCGGGAAAAGAGCTGGGCGTCATCAGAACCCCGTTGAGCCAGTTACCCGGCTCCCGCTGAATAGAGACAATAGCAATCGGCCGGCGCCCCTCATTTTCACCAAAAGTAAAATCCGGCACAGTAAGGTTTTTAATCCAGCTGTAGCACCAGTAATAACGGGGGCTGATCGACAAACTGTTATCCGCATCATTTACCGGGCTGGACGCCAGCAGCTGCTGAAACAGCGGATGGTCCGGCGCTGCCATATTATCCGGATTCACTCTGGAGGTGTGATCCAGCGTAAATTGCAGCCGTTCTGTGGAGATAGCTGCCAGTATCTGCCCGTGTAATTCAGACGGCGTTTCATCCAGCAACCGGCCCATCGATACGCTGCGTGCCACCAGATCTTCCATCTGACTTAACCGGACTGCCCGGCCCCGCTCCTCATAGAATACGTACACAGTCGCTGCATTCAGCAGGCCAAAGCCTAAAATCAGCAGGCCGATTACCCGGCCCGGCAGGCTCTTTCTGAGATATTCAATCATCACTTACTGCTCATACTTCGATACATCTGCCGTCAGGGTGTAGCCGCCACCCCAGACGGTTTTTATCAGGCTGGGTTTGGAGGGATTCTGTTCCACCTTGCGGCGCAGCCGGCTGACCTGATTATCGATACTGCGGTCAAACACATCCGCCTGCCGGCCCTGGGTAAGATCCAGCAATTGCTCCCGGCTCAGCACATGATGAGGATGGGCGAGAAAGGTCGACAAGAGTTTAAATTCTGCGGTACTCAGGGGCACCGCCACGCCGTCAGAATCCAGTAACTCCCGGCGGCTGACATCCAATAACCAGCGGTCAAATTTCAGGGTTTGCGACGCCAGCGCTTCTTTCTGTGGCGGCAACGCAGCGGTTCTGCGTAATACCGCTTTAATCCGTGCCAGCAACTCCCGGGGGAAGAAAGGTTTGGTCAGGTAATCGTCTGCCCCCATTTCAAGCCCCACGACCCGGTCTGTCTGTTCCGTCATGGCGGTCAGCATTATCACCGGTAACTGGCCCTGTTCACGTAAATGGCGGCACAGGCTTAAACCGTCCTCTCCGGGCATCATGACATCCAGAATCACCAGGTCCACCGCACTGCTGTTAAGCACGGCTTTCATCGACTTGCCGTCTTTGGCGGTTGTGACCCGGTAGCCATGCTCCGTCAGATAACGTGCCACCAGATCACGGATGTCCTGATGATCATCAACGACGAGAATATGAGAGGTGTTTTGCATAGCCGGGCGGGTCCACAGGGGTTATCACTGCTGCAAGGATATCGGTTCCGGGGGGCACACAACAATGAAAAAAATGTATCAAATTGTATCAGTCGATCTGTCTGATAAGACTTGCGACAAAATATGCCTGAACTGAAAAACTCTGGTGACATTTTAACGCTGAAATAACTGGCGCATTCACTGTTAAGCCGACCTGTCACGTAAGAGATTTACTATGGAAACACTGCTGAATAACCCGCTGATTCAAAGCTCTTTACTGCCCCTGCTCCTAAGCCTTGCACTGACCGCCGCCATCGGCTTCAGCTGCGATGCCGGGAAGAAAATTGCCGCTGTGTCGATCGCTGCCAGCCTGCTGATCAGCATTATTCAGATTCAGGGATTTTCCGCCATGCCCCGGTCTGCCTCACAAAAACTGCCCTATCTGATTATGATCGCCGGCTTTGCCGGATTACTGATCGATACACTGAACACCCGCAGCAGAATGTTGCAAACCATGTCGGTGATTATGCCGGTCACCGTACTGGCCTGGCTGTTCGGTGGCCGGATCAGCAGCATTGACGCCCCTGGCTGGGGCTACTTTGCCGCCATCATTCTCGCGGCAGTCGTTGCCCGGCGCCAGTGTGCCGCTAGCAATGCAGGCATCAACGGTGCTGTTAAGTTGCTCTTTGTCAGCATCGGTTTAGGGGCCGTGACCATTATCGGTGCCTCTGCCCTGATCGGTCAGACCGCATTTGCACTGAGTGCTGCTATCGGCGGATTTCTGCTGCTTAACTGGCCAAAACAACGTTTTACATTCGGTGCCACGGCACAGCTGGTCATCATTACCGTACTAACAGCCCTGCTGGCGCAGGCCCTGTTTTTTACCAAGGCCAGCGGCATCGCCCTGCTGCTGTTACTGCCGTTACTGTTTACTGACAGTATCCAGCAAAAAATCACCTTTATCAGATCCTATAACAGCCCGGCCGCACGGCCTGTGTGCCTGAGCATTCTTGCCGCTGCCCTGCTGCCACTGGCAATCGGCAGCGCCGTCCTATTGGCAGAGCCTGCCGGTATGGCGTACTGAAATACCTTTTTTTCATCCCTGTAACCTCTCCCGGAGAATCCAGACATGTACCTGAAATCGCTATTAACAGCATCTGCTCTTACCGCTGCCATGATCACTGCCCCACTCAGCCAGGCAGCCCCGGTCGGCTATGACATTGATATGTCACACACTAATGTTCTGTTCGACGTCAACCACCTTGGCCTGAGCACTATGATCGGCCGTTTCGGCGACGTTGCCGGCACCCTGATGTTTGATGAAGACAACATCGAGAACTCCACTGTATCAGTGACAGTACAGACCGCCTCGATTAACACCTTCCATGAAAAACGCGATGATCACCTGCGTTCACCGGACTTTTTCAACACCCTTGAATTCCCGGAAATGACTTTTAACAGCACTTCCGTCACCAAGCTGGACGCAAACACCGCTCAACTGAAAGGTGAACTGACATTACTCGGCGTAACACAGCCGGTTACGTTGGACCTGACCGTCAACAAGGTTGGTCCGCACCCGTTCAATAAAAAGCAGGTAGCAGGATTTACCGCCACCGGCACGATCAAGCGCAGCGATTTCGGCATGAAATACGGCGCACCAATGATCGGCGACGATATCGCCCTGCGCCTGGAACTGGAAGGCATCCGCCAGTAATCCGGCATCAGCGGAAACGCCATCCCCGGCGTTTCCGTTACCGGTATCGGTTCCCCGCAGCAACCGGATCCGGGTAATAGCCCTCCCATAATTTTGCGCTAGCTCCTTCTCTGCTCCGTTCCGTTTTCTTCTTCTCCATTTTCTCTGGCTGCTCTTCTCTCTCCGGTCTTCTTTCTCTGTTCTCTTTTACGTCCCATCCACGTGGCTTTCTGATGCGTAACCGCTTGCAAACAAATAAGGACTACTAACTAGTTATAGCTAAAAACTACAACGCCGATAGAAAAGATAAAACAGCCAGATACTGATTCATGAATTACTATCGAAACAATAGTTAGGACTCCTTACTAAAAACAAATCAATCACACGGAGAGTACGTTATGAGTAATGCCATTTTCTATCACGCCGGCTGCCCGGTATGCGTGTCTGCTGAATCCCGGATTCTGGACGTCATCGACCATAATAAGGTGAATCTTGAAATCGTTCACTTTGGTAAAGGTCAGGCTAACCGCATCCCGGAAGCTGAAGCTCACGGCGTTAAATCAGTGCCTGCTCTGGTTATCGACGGTGAGGTTTTACACATCAACTTTGGCGCCAGCATGGAAGACGTTAAAAACGGCTGACCACCTGAGTTCAGACAGACCCACAACATTAAGTAAGCATTGAATTAAAAGGTTTATAACAATGAATGCAAAAAACGGAACGAACACATTACTGGCAGCCGCCTGTGCACTGACACTGGCCGCTTCAACCCTGACACTGGCCGGCGGAACCCACATTGATTCACCGGCCAGTAATGAGATTGACCCCAGTTTTGACATTCTGAAAGCCCGTGTTGTTACCGACGGTTCACATCTGATCTTTCATCAGGAAGCCCGCGGTACCGCTGGCGAATCAGTACCGAAAAAAGTTGGCCAGCTCGGTGGTTCAGAAATCTACACCTACGTATGGCCAACCACACTGGACAGCAGCACCGTTGGTTTTGAAGCGGATAAAGGCATCCTAGCACTGGCATTAACCATCCATCCGGACTTTGACGATACCCCACTTTATGACGAAGACAATGATGGTGACAAAAATAATGACGGCGACAAATGGCACAGCCACTGGGTCGTTCTGACACAGGACGACAGCTGTGGCCAGGGCGGGCTGAAGATCCGGGATATTCCGGAAGGAACCTCACCGAAAATGCCGGCAACCTGGCCGGAGCTGCCAATCTATATCGATAGTCCGGGCTACGACTGGGCGCTGCATAACGGTGAAGCGCTGATCCGGGTGCCGCTTAAAGAGGTTGGCCTGTCGAAGGACTTTAAGTTTGATGCAGTCACTTCGGTGCTGAAAATTAACGAGAACGTTCACGCACCGCTGGCCTGTATCTCCAATGTCTGGGATATCGCGTCAGGTGACCTGAGCTTACCCGGCACTGTCCAGTAAAACACACTGTTACTCTGACACCGGAACATATCCGCCCCGGGGCGGATATGTTCTGCCAGCCCCATGAGGTCATTATGAAAATCGATGTTTATGATACTTACGCCACCCTTTCCACAGGCAAAATGGTTCACTTTGATGTGTTTATTCCAAGTGGCGAAAACAAGGCAACCGCTGTTAATTTTGCCAATGCATTTTTAGCTACACTGGAAGAAAAACACAGCAATCTTAACCAGCAACTGTGTAACTTCTGTCATTCCGAAATTACCAACCCGCGAATTGCTGCAGAAATTGCCGAACACGGCCATTTCATCCTGCAAATGGAAGGTTGCCCTAATCCTTACGGAGGCCCCAAATGACCCCGTTAATGCCTGCACCACCGTTAGAGGTCAGCGAATGGCTTAACAGCCAGCACGGTATCAGCCTTTCTGCACTGCAGGGGCGTGCAGTGATGATCTGCGCCTTTCAGATGCTCTGCCCCGCCTGCGTTGAGCTGGGGTTACCCCAGGCAAAACGGGTCCGGGCACTGTTTGCAGAACAGGATTTAGTGGTGCTGGGCCTGCATACTCTGTTTGAACACCACAGTGCGGTCACAAAGGCGACGCTGGAAGCCTTTCTGTATGAAAACCGGATCCGTTTCCCCGTCGGCCTTGACCGGCCCGGTGAAAACTCACCGATACCGAAAACCATGCAGACCTATAATTTACAGGGAACCCCGACGACAATACTGATCAGTAAACAGGGGCTGATTACCCGGCAACATCTTGGCCATATTCCTGATTTGCAGCTGGGTTCTGAGATCATGGCGCTGGTTGCTGAAGAGTAGGATTTCAAGGTATGTCCGTTTGAGCATCCGGAGAACTTATGACACACTGGCCGCCGAAAATCAGTACAACGCCCGAAACATGAGTGCCTTATGAATAATGGCTTTGACAGCTCGCAGCAAAATATTCACACGAAGATCATCGTGGGAATTGAGCGGCTTGCAACATTATTTCGCTTTGGCTTACAGGATCAGGCTAAGAAGCATCATCTGACCCCGCTGCAGGTGCAGATCATTCTGTTTATTGGTTTTCACCCCCGGCCAAGTTCTCCCTCAGCGATTGCAGAAGAATTTGCCCTGACCCGGGCCACCGTCAGCGATGCCATTAAAACCCTGATAGCAAAAGGGTTGGCTGAAAAAATACAGGACTCTCTGGATGCCCGTAAATTTTCGGTATGCCTGACCGCTGAAGGGAAGCAACAGCTACAGGCGTTTCATCCCCTGACACAAACCTTCGACCTGGCACTGGATAAGCTCTCGGAAGCAGACTGCCTGATCATCTGGCAGGGTATTCTGACCCTGTTCAAAGCGCTGAACCCGTCTGATATTCCGGTACGGATGTGCTACAGCTGTCAGTATTATCAGCCGGCTGAAGGAGATAAAGAGAGTTTCTGCAAACTGATGCAGGTTCCCCTGCCACCACAGGACTTACGTCTGGACTGCCCGGAACATCTTGCTAAGGACAAGCACTGATCAGTCCCGGAAAATATCCGTATCGCTGCCCGGCTTAACTGTCGGTAATTTCATGCATCAGTGGCCCCAGTATTTGCCGTAACTGACGACACTGCTTTTCATCCAGCCTGTCACCGATTGTCGTCTGTATTCCCCGGGAATACACCGCCCACATCTTTTCCCGAATTTCCCGTCCCTGCGGGGTAATGGTCACCAGATGACCACGACCGTCCGTCTCGCACTGGGTTTTCACCAGATAGCCTGCTTTTTCCAGCCTGCCCAGCAAACGGGACAGGCTGTACTGAGACAGCAGCTTTTGCTGCTCAATCTCGAAAGGCCTTAATCCTGCTTCACCGGCTTTATCCAGTTCCCACAGCACGTCATACCAGGCAAAAGGCGGCAAGCCGTTGTCTTTCAGGGATTTTTCCACGTAGGCAAGCGAGGAATCCTTTGCTCTGAGCAAGGCTATCCAGGCATCTACAACATATTCTTCAATCTTTTCACTCATGGCCGGATTATAAATTAAAAAACATGCAGGTGCATATACATTGATTATAGATGCAACTGCATGTAGATTAATATAGATGCACTTGCATGTAGTTATTCACAAATCAATCAGAAAGGCGTTCCCATGAAAAAAATCAGCACAGCGGTCTTTGTACTGCTCACCCTGTTACTCAGCCCGCTCACCATGGCGGCCAGTAACGCTAAAGTCACTCAGATCTCTGAAAACGTGTACGCAGTCTTCCTGGATTACTACCATTCGCTGGTAGTGGTTGGTGACAAAGGTGTACTCATCACAGACCCGGCCAACCCGGCCCGGGCAGAAGCATTACAGGCTGAAATCGCTAAGCTGACCGACCTGCCCGTCACTCAGGTAGTACTCAGCCATGAACACTACGATCATGTTGGCGGTACCGAAGTATTCCAAGACGCAACGATCTATGCCCATCAGGCGACCCGCCCGGTATTCAGAATTGATACAACAGGCCAGGCACCGGCCAGCGTCGATCAGTACGTGCAGGACAACACCACCTTAAAGATAGGTAAAACTCAAGTAGACCTGTTGCACTACGGGGCTGCGGATGGCGTTGGCATGCTGGCACTGCACCTGCCTGCAGAGAAAGTTGTTTTTACGGCTGACCTGTACGAAACCAACCAGTTAACCGACCAGCGCTGGTTAGCAGACTCAAACTATCTGGGCAGCCGTAAACTGCTGAATGCCCTTACTGAGTTCAAGCCTGAATATGCCATCACCACCCATTCGGCAGAACTGGACCCGGAGCAGCTGCAACTGGCAGCCGATTTTTATAACGACCTGTATGCGGCGGTCGAACCGGCACTGAGCAAGGCAATGGCGGAAGGCTACCCGGCAGTTATAGCGCTGATGTCTACTTTGCCGGAACAGGTAAAACTGGATAAGTACAAAGACTTCAAAAACTACGACCACCTGCCGGCTCATGTGGAACGGATGATTTTCTCAATCTTCCACGGTGGTTAAACGGTAAAAAGTTTAACCACGGACGATTTATCAGCTGACGGTGATAAAGCAACCGTTACACAGGTATCAGCAAATGCCTGTGTAACGGCTCCGGAATTTGAATAATAACCGCAGACTAAGCCTGCGGACTGATTTGCCCGGCCGCAAAGTTCACCATCCGGCTAACAGGCCCCGGCAGACAATCCAGATCAGCGCTGTCGATAATGTTCTTAATTTCCAGCCCCAGTTCCGTATCCCCTTCTATAATCAGCCGGCGCTGAAAGAACAGACTGTCCGGATCTTCATAACGGGCAGCAATCAGTAACAGATCTTCACTGCTGGCCCGGAACGTCACCTTTGCCACCGTGCTTTCACGCAGGGCATCCGCCACCACTAAACGACCATCACGATAGGTAATCAACCAGCTCAGTCCCAGATCGGTAATATCAATGCGCAGCCACTGATCCGTCAGGCACTCAAAATCACCGTCCTCCAGTGCTTCGGCAAATAACCGTTCCAGCGTGGCCTGCAGGCCGGTTTTAATGACGGCAAACGGAACGACTTTTAAAGCCGGTTTAAAATGCCCGGGGCGCAGCCATGACACAGGGTTAGGCAAGCCGGCACCGGCCGCAGACAGATGCTGTTGCAGGGTTAGAAGCATCATCAATCCTCTGGCAAAAAAATCCATTATACCCACTGCTCTGCAAGCACACTTGATATGCATCAACCGGCTTTTGCCCCCTCACGGGTATCCGTAACTTGTCATTTATCAAGGAGTAACCGCCAAACCCTGCTTAAGATGTGCCCCCGTTCCCCCACTTACTCATTCTCTGACTCAGGTAACAGCATGGAATTACTTTGTCCTGCGGGTAACCTGCCCGCACTGAAGTCCGCCATCGATAATGGCGCTGATGCGGTTTATATCGGCCTGAAAGATGACACCAACGCCCGTCATTTCGCCGGTTTAAACTTTAACGACAAGAAACTGATAAAAGCCTCTGACTACGTCCACCAGCACGGTAAAAAACTCCACGTCGCAATCAATACCTTTGCCCAGCCAAACAGTTGGTCACGCTGGCAGCATGCGGTGGATCAGGCCGTGGATATCGGCTGCGATGCGCTGATCATTTCTGACATCGGCGTGCTGGAGTACGCCGCTAATACCTATCCGCATGTTGAGCGCCATTTATCCGTACAGGCCTCATGCACCAATCTGGAAGCCATCAACTATTACCATAACAACTTTGCCGTCGACCGCGTCGTCCTGCCCCGGGTATTGTCGATTCAGCAGGTTATGCAACTGGCTAAAAACAGCCCGGTGGCGCTGGAAGTCTTTGCCTTTGGCAGCCTGTGTATCATGGCCGAAGGCCGCTGTTATCTTTCTTCTTATATGACCGGTGAATCCCCAAATACCGCCGGTGCCTGCTCCCCGGCAAAATATGTCCGCTGGCAGGAAACGGATCAGGGCACCGAAGCCCGCCTTAACGAAGTACTGATTGATGTGTACGCCCCGGACGAATCCGCCGGATACCCCACCCTGTGTAAAGGCCGCTTTGAAGTAGAAGGCAACACCTACCATGCACTGGAAGAACCCACCAGCCTGAACACACTGGAATTACTGCCAAAACTGGCGGCCGCCGGCATCGTGTCATTCAAGATTGAAGGCCGTCAGCGCAGCCCCGCCTACGTGGAGCAGATCACCCGCACCTGGCGTCAGGCCATCGACAGTTATCAGCAAAACCCTGACAACTTCAGCGTCACCGAACAGTGGCATAAAACCCTGGCAAACCTGTCTGAAGGCAGCCAGACCACCCTGGGCGCATACCACCGCAGCTGGCAATAGGAGAGAATTTTATGCAGTTTTCATTAGGCCCGGTGCTGTTCTTCTGGACCAAAGACGATATCCGCCACTTCTATGAACAGGCAGTCAGCAGCAGCGCCGACATCATTTATCTGGGTGAAACCGTCTGTTCAAAACGCCGGGAATTAAAGGCCGACGACTGGATTAACCTCGCACGGGAAGTCAGCGAATGTGGCAAAAAAGTGGTGCTCTCAACCATGGCTTTACTGGAATCCCCCACCGAACTGAACACCCTGCGAAAGCTGGTAGACAATCATGACATTATGATCGAAGCCAATGACCTGTCTGCCGTTGAACTGGCCAGGCAGAAGAAGCTGCCCTTTGTGGTGGGCCCGGCCATCAACTGTTACAACCTGGCCACCCTGAAGGTACTGCTAAATCAGGGCATGCGCCGCTGGGTAATGCCGGTGGAATTATCCGGTGACTGGCTTGGCCGGCTGTTACAGGAAGCGAAGGAAGCCGGCATCCGTGATCAGTTCGAAACAGAGGTTTTCAGCTATGGCCACATGCCGCTGGCCTATTCAGCCCGCTGCTTCACTGCCCGGGCGGAAAACCGGCCCAAGGATGACTGCCGTTACTGCTGCATCAACCACCCTAACGGGTTAATGATGAAATCAAGAGAAGCGGAAAAAGTCTTCCGTCTGAACGGTATCCAGACCATGTCCGGTTACTGCTATAACCTGATCAATGAAGTGGGCGCTATGGAAAAGCTCGGGGTTGATGTCATGCGGCTCAGCCCGGAATCCACAGACACACTGCAACAGCTGGAAGCCTTCCGCGAACAGCTGACAAATCCGGTTTATACCCCGCTGACAAAGGATCTGGAATGTAACGGTTACTGGCATCAGATTGCCGGTATGAGCATGCAGAGCACTTAACAGGTACGCAAGCACCATAGTGAGAACAATACTATGGTGCCTGTTCCTTAGCCTTTCTTATTGAAAATGCCATCCGGTAACGGCTTGATTTCATCGTGATTAATGTAATGATCCAGCGCATCAATCAGGATACCAATCGGTTCATTTTCAGGATTCATCTGCGCCAGCGCATCATTCCCCTGAGCCGTTAATGCAGTCGCATTGACAATCCAGCTACCGGTACAGGTACCATCCAGATTATCGCAAATACGTGCATCGACCTTAATTGAAACGTGTTCAGATACCCGCACGAACTCAATGACCCGGCAGGGTTCAAAATGAGAAACGACCCAGGTTTCATCCAGATTAAAATAGCTGGTTTTAAAAATTGCATTATATTCATGGTACAGAGACTTAGAATAAATCAGCTCACAGTGCCAACCATCCATCCAGTCAAATTCAGTCGTCGGGCACAGCAAGGGAAATAGCTTTTCAGGTGTTGTCTGAAACGTCTGACGATGGGTAATAACCCGACGCAGATACTGTGGCCCTGCCTGCTGCATTTCAGCCACTTTTTTATCTGACAAAACTGTATTCATTGATTACTCCGGTTTTTAATTACTTCAGAAAGAAAAACCAATGCTCAGGGATGAAGCTATAGACAGGTCAAGCCGGAATGACATACTTTACAGATAATCTGATTAGATCGCTCTCAGCACACATATTGTGACGATGCCACAGAGCATAACCAGCGGCAGACTGCGGGTTCTGATCGCCACCAGTAAGGCAACCCCTGATGCCAGCCATTCTTCAATGCTGCCGCTCATTAAGGACATCGTTACCAGCGCGACAATCAGGCTTCCGGGTAACCCCTGCAGCGCCCTGGCCCAAAAACCGGTTTGTGGAATACGTCGCCCCAATAAAATACCGCTTATCCGGATACCGAACGTTGCACAGGCCAGCCCCAGAGTCACCCAGCCAATATCACTCATCATTACACACGCCCGCCATACACGCTCCAGATAACCCGCCCAGAATCAGTGCCCAGGACGGATCAACTTCCACCAGACGAATGCTGCAAAACACCACAATAAAGGCGACAAACCAGGGGGCTATATCCTGCTTACCCCGCCACAGAGAACGGCAAATTGCGATAAACGCAGCAACAAACGCAAAATCCATTCCTATAGCAGTCGGCTCAGGCAATGCTGTGGCAAAAAATACCCCTGCAACGGAAGCCCAACACCAGGCGAGCAATACCGTTATTCCCGCCCCGATCAGATAACTGTAACCGGCATTCTGCCCCTTTGCTCTGGCGGATAAAATAAGTGCCCAGTTCTCATCCACCGTAAGATGCACCCCTAACGCCACCTGCCACCACGGCCGGCCAGCGAATACATCCCGGAGCGACGCTGTAATCAGCAACAACCTGAGATTCAGCGCGATACCGGCAATAACAGCCACTGCTGCTCCGGCACCGGCAATCAAACGTTCCAGCGCGATAATTTGCGCAGAACCGGCAAACACAAAACCGCCCATCAGGCCTGCTTCAAGCTCAGTCATGCGGGCCTGCGTTGCTAACAAACCAAAGGCCAGCCCATAAACCGCCGCTCCTAATGCCAGCGGCAGCACTTCACGGGCGCCACACAGAAATGACCCGGTGCATTCTCCGGGATAAAAAAACGACCTAAACACGCTGACGTCCAGCTTTAAACACAAACGGCAGACAGGCACTGAAAACAATGACTACAACACCAATAATCGCCATAAAGTCAGGTACTTCTGCAAACAGCCAATAGCCAAATATCAGTGAGTAAATGATCTTGGCATACTCAACATTAGCAATCACATTTGCCTCGCCAAGCTTATAGGCGGTTACACCGATCCATTGTGCGACAGAAGATATAACCCCGACCCCGGCCAGCAATCCCCATTCATATAATGTCGGCCACTGCCAGTTGTAAATACTCGGCACCAGTGCCAGTAACCCCACGAATACCGCCTGATAGGTCAGTAACACAATCCGTGATTCGGTCTGTGACATACACCTGACACACACCACCGCGACCGCAGCCCCCAGAGCACCGCCTAATCCCGTCAGGCTAAATATCCAGGAGGTATCGGAAAAACTGGGCTGTACCACCAACATCACACCTATGAACCCGACAATAACGGTGATCTGACGGTTTATACCCACTGTTTCAGATAACGCCAGCCGGGAAATCAACGCAACAAAAAGAACCTGTGTAAACCCCAGTGCCGTTGCATCAGCGAGTGGAATATTGCTGACAGTTAAAAAACCGAGGTACAGTGCCGCGAACGCCCCACTGATACGTAACAGATGTAAGTGCATCCGCCGGGGCTTCAGCAATACATCCAAAGACACGGCAATCGCCGGGATCAGTACAATTAGAAAAACGACCTGCCGAACCAGCAATATCTGGAAGAGATCAACGCTATCACTCAGAATCCGGACGATCACGCCCACCCAGACAAACAACGCTGTCGATACCAGCGCCAGAAGAATGCCCTGCAGAGGCGCAGGGATGCTCCCCTGCAACAGCGTCTTAAACCTGTTACCTCTGGCCAACATTGAACTCATCATTTCACACCTCTTACGTAAACGAATACGCCATCATCAGGTATGAACCAATAGACAGGTCAAGGCTGCTCAGTCAGGAATTTGAACACTTCGATTAAACGTTACACAGCGTATCGTTTATCGGAAACAAAGATCCGCCCAGCGGGCCAGCCCTTCGGTGACGGAGCCCATATAATTACCACTGACGATCGGTGTATCAGGCAACAGGTTTTTAACCGCTTTGCGGATCACCGGAGAGCGAGACGAACCGCCGGTGATGTACACCACATCCGGTTTTACCTCACTCTGCGCGAGAATATCTTTAATCAGGCCGTTCACCTGTCGCATGGGCTCAGTGATGGCCTGCTCCATCTGCTCAAGCAATACCGGCACCTCGAGCACTTCATTCAGCAGGTTAATGCTGGCGGTACACTGTTGCGCATCCGACAGGGCAATCTTGGCTTTTTCAGCCTCCCCCACGACAAGGTGCCCCAGCGACTTCTGATACACCTGAATCAGACGGGCAATTTTTTCCGGATGACGGGCTTCAATTTTGAGCTGTTTAAGTGCATCAAGATTCTCATAGGAATAAAAGCTGCGCTGGGCATTCACGTCATTGGTGGCCACCGGATTCCAGAACGCCATAGAAGGCAATGTTGTGCCAGAAACCGTCTGACCATCTTTACCGAACTCCGGCATAAACCGCTGGAAGGCAATGGCAATATCCAGATTGTTCCCGCCCACAGAACGGCCCGCATGGCCCAGCAGGGTTTCAGAGCGGTCCTTTTTCTGCAGCCATTGCGGCCCCATACGGATCATTGAGCAGTCTGAGGTACCACCACCGATATCCACCACCAGCACGTTCTGTTCTTCTGTCAGGCCGGATTCAAAATCCAGCCCGGCGGCCACCGGCTCAAACTGAAACTCAATATGCTTAAAGCCCGCCCGGGTCGCTGCCCGACGCAAGATCCCTTCTGCCTGAATATTTGACTGTTCACCGCCACGGTTGTTGAAGTTAACCGGCCGGCCAATCACGGTTTCCGCTACTTCCTGCTGCAGATGTGCTTCTGCCCGGCGTTTAACATTGGCCATCATGGCGCAGACGATGTCTTCGAACATGACCAACTGCGCTTCTCGAAGTTGCAGAGTACCGAGGAACGACTTAGGAGACTTTACGTAATAGACAAAATCCGGATCTTCCAGGTACAGGTCCCGGGCCTGCTGACCAAAAAACACATCTTCTGCTTTTACCTTAAGCCCTTCGGCCCGGTTTTCAGCAATCGCCCGGCGCAGCAGATCTTCCCCGACACTGCTCAGGGGCTTGATATCCAGACAACTGAACAGATATTCCGGCACCGACTCACGGGTTGGTGCACACATAGCAGATAACATTAGTGGCCCGTTATCTGTCAGGGGTATGGTTTCAACCTGGGCACCGGTCGCGCCTTTATTCACTACATGTGCCACAGAACAGTTGGATGTTCCGAAATCAAAGCCAATCGCCATCACTCACCTCTTTTGATATGACCGGTTGAATCACCGAAACCCGCTATGTTCAGCCCTGAACCTTTAGTCAGGTCAAGCAGCAGAATGCTACAGGAGGCCAATTAAAAAACGGCGGCGGAGTATAACGGAAAACCGCTAAGAGGTGGATATATTTTTATGAGTGTCCCATACGGGTCAGTCAACAGCAGTTTTAGCCCTTTTTCCCGGTAGTCGCTTCCGGTGCTGCTAAAGGTACGAGCTCATTTTCAAGGTCAGAAGTCCCCTCTTCCAGAGACTCCCGGAACGTTTCTGAAACAGGCTTAGATCCCTCTGTATCCATACAGAACAAACATTTAACACAATCGCTGTCGGAATAATTAATACTGGTGTAAGCACCACAAAGGTTGCATTTCATCGCTGTACTCCCGGTTTCCCGTTATTTCATATCCAGCTCAGCATGACGGCCGAACAGATATCAGATACAGGCTGACAAGGCAGCTTACCCAGCTTTCATCACGCTAAGTAAGCTGACCGCCAGCATCCGAAATCAGAACTTTCCAAGTACCAGTTCAGGCAGGAACAGTGAGATTTCAGGAATGTAGGTGACAATAAACACCATGGGTAAATGACCAAATACCAAAAACTTTAAAGTGGGTTTCAGGTACTTATCTAACGAAAGCTTATTAATCGCCCCCGCCATATAGAGCAACGGTGCACAGGGTGGAGAAATATTACCAAGACCCAGATTGGTACCGACAATGGCAGCGAAATGCACCGGATCCACACCGATCGCCTTAATCACCGGCAGGAAGATAACTGCTGCCAGAATACCGCCGGAAACGTCATCAACGATCATGCCGATCAGGAGCAACAGCACGTTGATCATCAGCAGGATAATAATTTTGTTGTCCGAAATGGATATCAGCAGATCCGCCAGCTGATTCGGAATCTGTTCGAGTACCATAGTGCGGCTCATGATGAACAGGAAGAACAGCACCGCCATGATAGAACCGGTAATCACCGCTGAGCTGACAATCGCCTGGTACAGACCTGCCAGCGTCATTCCCCGGTAGATAAACATTGCCACCACCGCTGAATAAATCACCGCGACCGCTGCCGCTTCAGTGGGCGTAAATACGCCACTGTAAATCCCGCCCAAAATGATCAGCGGCATCAGCAGAGAGAAGAATGCCTGGGAACCGGTTGTCGCAATTTCCCGGGCAGTCTCAGTAAAAGGCTGTTTGGGCGCAATCACAATGGTGTCGTTATTGCGCAGGAACACAAAGTTCAGCAAACAGTAGATGGTCGTCAGCATCAAGCCGGGAATCAGGGTCGACAAAAACGCCGCTCCCACCGAAATGCCGCCGGCAATGGCAAAGACAATCATCGGGATACTTGGCGGAATCATAATCGCCAGCACCGATGAGCAAGCCACCAGTGCAGTCGCATGCCCTTCCGGATAGCCTTCCTTGACCATCCGCGGCACCATGATCTGGCCAATCGCCGCAATCGCTGCAGTCGCACTGCCTGAAATCGCCCCGAACATTGCACAGGCCAGCACCGTTACGGCACCTAAGCCCCCCTTGGTACGGCCGACAAAGGCATTAATAAAATTCAGTAAGCGTTCGGTAATACCGCCTTTACCCATCAGAGTGCCGGCCATGATGAACAGGGGTAACGCCAATAGAGCAAAACCACTGGAAGTCTGAAAACCATGAGGCATAAGAAAGCTGATGTTGCTTTCAGTCAGCACGGCAAAGAGCAACGCCCCCAGACCAAATGCAAACGCCACCGGTATTTCAGACAACAGCATGCCGACGATGGCCAGCATCGAAATGAGAAAAAACACCATAAGATTAAACCTTGTTATTATTTTTCAGGTCCAGATATTCAGCGTGTACCTGAAACATAAAATAGATAAATGCTGCGCAGAAACCGGTTGCCATACTCAGCGACCAGATAGACTTGGGCCAGCCCAGATAGAGACTCAGCTTGCCGACTTTGAAAGCGAACAGAACATATTCAATAGCCATCCAGCCAAAGATAAAAACAGCCGCCAGACAGATCACTGAACCGGTCAGCCGGACCGCCCGGATCACCGTTGCGTTACGGGTTACCAGAGTAAGAATACCGCCGTGAATACTTTCCCTGCGGCGTACAGACAGCGCCATACCGACAAAATAGATCCAGACGCCAAGCAGGATCGAGGTTTCTTCTATACCTAAAAACGGGTTATTAAAGACGTAGCGCAGTATCACCTGCGTAAACATTGAGACCGCCAGAACAGCCATCGCGGTAAAGGCGATGACTTCCAGCGTCCGGCTTAACTTTTTTTCCAGCGCCAGTAACAGAGGATGTCCGGTAGAGGCGATTTCCGCATGTGCTGTTACAGAGGTTTCGCTGACTTCCGGATCAAAACTGAAGGTATGTTCCGACTGGCTTTGCGCCGATAATTGCGTGTGCTTATTCATAGGGCTTCCGGATTTTTTATAGTTGTAATAACGGAGGCTGCAGGCAGCCTCCTTAGCATCACAGGTGCAACTTACTGTCCGGAAATCGCCCGTAAATCAGCCATGATTTTCTTACCCAGCTTTTCTTCCATGAACGGCCACTCGTTTTCGTATACCAGCCGCTTAGTGTTTGCCAGTTGTTCAGGGCTCAGCTCAACAACGTTGATACCGGCGCCTTTGATCTTCTGCAAAAACTCTTCGCCCAGTTTCTCGGCATCCTGCCAGGCCCAGCTGATAGCATCGTTGGCAGCGGTGTTGATCAGGGTCTGATCTTCCTGGCTCAGGCCATCCCACCAGTCTTTGTTCACCAGCCAGAAGCCATGCTCAAAGTAATCACGGGTCAGAATGTAAGATTCCAGAACATCACGCATCTGCCACACCTCTACCGGTGGCGCAAAGGTCCTTGCATCCACTGTGCCCAGCTGTAACGCGGTATGCACTTCCGATAAAGGCATTGGCACAGGGCTGAAACCCAGCGCGTTAAAACGCTCTACGGCTACCGGTAACCCCGGTACCCGGATTTTGATCCCGGCGGCATCTTCAGGATAATTCAGCGGTAACTTGTTCACCCCTTTACGAATCGCAATGCTGCCAAAATCAGTCGGAATCGTGCCGATGGCCACCAGCCCCAGATCCGCCAGGATTTCGTTATACACATCCAGCATCTGCCCGCCCGGACCGTAAACGTCGGTGGCTTTGGCCCAGTTATCAACCACGTAAGCCAGATACAGGACATCCAGACGGCCATCAAATTCAGAGGCACCCCAGGTCAGGGACATAGGAATCGCGCCCTGCATGGTTTGTTCGAAGATTGACGTCCAGTCACCCAACGTACCGCCGGGCTGGTAATTTACTTTCAGGTGCTCGGCGCCGGCTGCATCCAGGCTATCCAGAAAGCGTTCCGACATCTGACTGTAGATGTGATCCTGATTCCCCGGATGTGCCAGGGTAAATTTACCCGCCACCGCTTCAGAAGAAACGCCGGCAAACAGGCTACCCAGGGTAAGCGCACCAACGGCTACGGAGGTCCGGCCAAGCTTGTTCATGCCCTGCCAAATATGAGAGATAGACATAACTGTCTCCTTAGTTATTTTTATTGGTTGTGTTGTTGGAAATAAAATTATTCGACGTAATCTTCCCGGAACAGGCTGGCATCCATGAGCGGTAAAGGCTCAGCAATTCTGTAAGGCCTGAATTCCATCTGCTGCAAAATGTCCTTTTCAAGCTCGATACCCGGCGCAATTTCGATCAGTGCCAGTCCCTGTTCGTCCACCTCGAAAACCGCCCGTTCTGTCACCAGGAAGACCTGCTGGTTTCTTTCCTTAATCCCCTCCTTAACCTGATAGGTGATGTGTTGTGCCTGTTTAACAAACTTCTTAACTTTGCCTTCCTGCTCAATGCACAACTTGCCGTTGGCCACAGAGGTACGCAGGCCGCCGGTCGTAAACGTACCGGTGAATACCAGCCGCTCTGCGTTATGCGCGATATTGACGAAGCCGCCTGATCCCGGATTAGCCGTACCAAACTTACTGACATTCACCGTGCCGCCTTCATCAAATTCAGCGAACGCCAGTGCCGCCAGCTTACACAGGCCGCCTTCGATCACATCGAACTGGGTTATGCCGTCTATCACCGCTTCAGGATTAATATTTGCGGAGAACTGCCAGCCACTCATGACCACACCGCCATAGGAACCGTGCTCGGTGGTAAATTCGTAGTCATAGACCTGATCACCGGCTAACAACCCCTGTTCAGCCATCACCAGAGGAATGTCACCGGAGGCGCCGAAACCAAAGATAGTCAGCTCATGTTTACGCACCGCTTCAGCAGCCCGGGCAGCAATGATCTTGTCAGCACCCGGTGGTGGCTTAGGTAAATCAGACACAGGAATCCGCTGTTCACCCAGGTAATTAGGGTCCCGCTCCAGTTCAGTACAAAACGCCTGATCCTCGACCACGACAATCCGGTCAACCAGACTGCCCGGCAGCTGTACATCGTGGATATTCCGGGAGCCTCTTGGCACCTCCCGCTCCACCTGCGCGATCACGGTTCCGCCGCTGGCTTTTACGGCAATGGCAATGGCCAGATTGGAAGACACCAGCGCTTCATTCTCGAAGGACAGGTTGCCATTCGCGTCTGCACTGGTGGCGCGGATAATGCCGTAGTTCAGATCCCAGGTCGGATAGAACAGATAGTCCTCGCCTTTAAACGACACCTTTTCAACCAGGTCGTCGGTAGCGGAAGGTGTAAACCGGCCGCCGGTCACATCCGGATCAATAAACGTCCCCAGACCGGTTTTGGTCAGATAACCGGGGCTGCGGCGGGCCACTTCCCGAAGCCACTGCATCGACGTTGCAATCGGCCAGGTATAGGCTTCCATTTCATCCTTATGGATCATTTGCATGACCTTGGGTCTTTCCCCGGTTTCCGGATGACGCGGGTTGATATACGAACCGGCAATCAGCCGCTTCATCAGCCCTTTTTTCGCGACCCGGTCCATACCGCCGATGTACATGGCATCTCCGGTACCGCACGGGAAATAAAACGTCAGGTTCCGGGGCGCCTGAGTTGCTTCAAAACGGTCACCGATGGCTTTTAACAATGCATCCGGCGTAATCCAGCCAATCACACCGGTAGAGGCAACAGTGGCCTGATCAGGAATATCCGCAACGGCATCCTGTAAGCTATAAAACTTGTTCATGATTTATCTCGTGCAAACACTTATTTAGTGAAACGACGCAGGGTCGCCTGGGATTCTTCGCTCATACAATGCTCGCGAAACAGACTGTTAAGGTGGGCATCCTGAACTGCCGCATCACCAAGGCAGGCATTTTGATACCAGCGCTTGGTTGCCTGCACACTGACTGCAGGTATTGATGCCAGCTGTCCGGCCAGCTCTTCTGTTTTCGCATGCAGTAAATCATCGGCCACCAGATAATCCGCCAGCCCCAGCGCCAGTGCTTCCGGCCCGTAAACTGGCTCGTAACCCCAAGCAACTCTCTTAGCGGTTTGGGCAGGCATACGGGCATCCAGTGAAAACAACCCCCATGGCGTAATCCAGCCGTTAGGCACTTCCATACACTGGAAACGGGAGGTTTCTGTGGCGATAACCACGTCACAGGTCGCGGCAAGGAAACCACCGCCCCCAACAGCAGCCCCTTCAACACTGGCAATAACCGGTTTTTCAAGCAGCGCAATGCTGCGTAAAAAAGCAGCTTTACGGGCTTCCAGCGCACAGATCTGATCCATATTCAGCTGACCCAGCTCATTCAGATCACTGCCGGCACAGAACGCCGGCGACATGCCTCTGATGACCACAACTTTAATGTCTGAGTCTTCGGCACAGCGGGCAACAGCCTCTTCCAGATGCCCCAGCATTTCACTGTTCATGGCGTTACGGCATTGCGGCCGGTTCAGAGTAATCCAGGCTACGTTCTGAACAATTTCAAACAGAATCATAGAGTTACCTTCTTTTATTGTTAGCTCTTCTTATCACTCACGTATCAGGAGCGATGTTAAATACACAGGTCTGGTGGCATCTCTTTGTCTGGGTGCAGCAAACAGAAAAAAGTAACCAGCTGTGCAGCCACTATATGAAGAGGTTCGGGGATCAAGTAGATACAAACCGGATTAACTGTGAGTACAGTTAGGTAATTCGGTTGTCTTTAAGCAGTCAGCCGCTAGCATAAAAAGCAGGAAATTACGGAGCGGGCTATGTACGAAAATATGTTCAGGGTTGACCGCAACTCACATGAAAGTTTGCAGAAACAGATACGCCGTCAGATTGCGATCGCCATCATTAACCGGCAGCTGCCTTTACATCAGCCACTGCCATCTATCCGCAAACTGGCTGGTGAACTCAATGTCAGTATCAATACGCTGGCACTGGCCTATGAAGCGCTGAAGCAGGACGGTTTCATCTGCAGCCGTGACCGTTCCGGATTTTTTATCAATCAGGATATATATCAGGAACACAGTCCGTCAGAAAAATACGCTGACCTGATCCCCCCGAACAAAGAAAACAGTTTCGACTACCAAAACTTCTTTCTCAGCCGTTCCTATAATCTGCCGCGCATATCCAAGCCCAGTGACTGCCTGGTCCGTTACAACTATCCTTTTATCTGCGGGCTGGTCGATCCGACGCTGTTTCCCATCGCAAGCTGGCGGGAATGTATCCGTGATTCAGTCAATGTCATTGAAGTTAAAAACTGGGCGGCTGATTTTTCCCGCATCGATGATCCACTTCTGCTGGAACAACTGGTTCAGCGCGTCCTTTCAAAACGGGGATTAGTTGCACATCCGGATGAGGTTCTGATCACAATCGGTGGCCAGCAGGCACTGTACATCGCGATAAAAACACTGCTCCGTGAAGGCAGTACTTTTGCAATGGAAGATCCGGGTTACCCGGACGTTATGAACATTGCACTCATGGAATCCATGAACATCCGAACCCTCCCGGTGGACCATAAAGGGCTGATCATCTCGGATGAGATCAAAGACTGTGACTGCATTTACACGACCCCCAGCCACCACTTTCCCACCACAGTAACCATGCCACTGGAAAGGCGTCAGGCACTGCTGGAACTGACCCGGCAAAGTAACACCTTCATTATTGAAGACGATTACGAAGCAGAAATCAGCTTTAACGATACCCCACCGCCGGCACTCAAAAGCCTGGATAACTGGGGGAATGTAATTTACACAGGAAGCCTGTCGAAATCCCTGCTGCCGGGGCTTCGCATCGGATACATGGTGGGAGACAGAGATTTTATTCGTGAAGCCAAAGCCTTGCGCCATCATATTATTCGCCATCCGCCGGTGAACAATCAGCGCAGTGTCGCCCTGTTCATGCAACGGGGATACTTTGACCGTTTTGTCACCAAGCTGACCCGGGAATATAAACAACGGAGCCAGATAATGGCTCAATCCCTGGAGCACTATCTGCCGGGCAGCGCCGTTGCCCCCAGTTTTGGAGGTGGCAGCTTCTGGGTAAAACTGCCTGAACCAATCGACGCGTTGGAATTGCAGCGTTTATGTAAGCAGGACAGTGTCTGGTTTGAACCGGGCGGCGCAATGTTTGCAGATTCAGAGCAGAACAAGAATTACCTTCGTCTTGGCTACTCCTCAATCAATCAGTCACTGATTCCGGAAGGTATCGCGATCATCAGTAAGCACGTTAACAACTTGCTGAATGCCTGAACGGTGATTCAGGCATCAGCAATTTTTACTCGACAACCGACTTCACCCCATTAACTTATCCGGCGCCCACTCTTTAAGAAAATCCAGGAACAGATTCACCCGGTACGGCAGGTGTTTTCGGGTTGGATACATGGCATAAATGCTGAGCGCGGGAAACTCTGCAATCCCTTCAAGCAGCACTATTTTTCCGGCGTTAACGGCCTCATGAGCAAACAGTTTTGGAATCATAGCGACTCCCATCCCTTCAGCTGCCGCCTGAATCAGGCATTCGGTATTTGGCACGGTCAGAGCCCACTGCAGACGAAAACTTACCACTTTCCCATCATTGAGAATATTCCAGTAATCACCGTATTTGCTGCGGCCCATATGCAGGCAATCATGCTGCTTCAGGTCTTCCAGAGTGACGGGCCTTCCCCGCTCGCGGATATAGTCCGGTGATGCATATAAACCAAAGGAGGTGCGCCCCAGCCGACTGGCAACCATTGAAGAATCGTTCAGTTCAAATGCCAGCCGGACCGACAGATCAATCTGCTCCTTAATCAGATCCAGCGGTTCACTGCTAAGATCAAGGTCAAAACTGACCTGCGGATACCGGTGACGGAACAGCTTCATGGCTTCAATCAGAAACGGGCTGCCCAGCCCGTCAGGGGCTGATAAGCGAATCTGGCCCTGCGGATTGCTCTGATGCGCACTAGTAACCGATGCCTCCAGCTCAGAAACATCCCTGAGAATGGCAGTGCAGCCTTCATAGTAATTCCGGCCGCCGGGCGTCAGCTCCATCCGCCGGGTTGTCCGGTTAAACAGCATAAATCCCAGCTCGGTTTCTAGTGCAGCAATCCGCCGTCCGACCATCGCCGGTGTTAAACCAACCACTTTAGCTGCCTGAGAAAAACTGCCCTTCTCAACAGCCTTCACAAACAACTGCATGTCTCTGAGCCTATCCATTCAATACTCCAAATATATTCTGAGCATACATTCAGACCAATTGTTAATCATAAATATCAAAATTAAGATAAATCCATTGATCTTACAAGCACACACGGAGCCCATCATGAGTAACCAGATTATCGTCACCCAGGCTGAAGAGACCCGGGCACGCTACAACGTTGCCCTGCTCGGAGAAGAAACCTCCGGCCAGTTATCCCTGAGAGTGCAAGAAGTAAAACCCGGCGAAGGAACACCCCTGCACATACATACGGAACAGGCTGAAACCTTCCATGTTATCAGCGGTGCTTTCCGTTTCCGTGCCGGTGATGACGAGCTCACCGGTGGCCCGGGCTTCACGGTTCATATCCCGAAAAACACGCCCCATTGTTTTCTCTACGAAGGGAAAGAAAGCAACGGCCAGTTAATCAGCGTACTTACCCCGGGCATCCATGACGGCTTTATCCGTAATGTGCCTCAGGCAGAACAGGCCGGTATGCCAATGGCTGAGCTCACAGAAATAGCTGAGCAGTTTGGCGTCAAAATTATTGGCCCGAAACTGTCACCACAGGACTGAAAACTCACACAACTTTACAGGGCAATTCCCATGAAAAAACTGATCACCACCGTTGCTGCGCTGAGCCTCAGTATGGGGCTGGTAACCAGCCAGATACACGCTGCCGAAACCGGATTCAACCCGGCTAAGCCCGTCATGACCAAACTGAAAGAGGGTGTTTATCAGTACAGCCAGTTTTTCTACAACAGCCTTATTGTCATCTCCGAAGAAGGGGTTGTAATCACCGACCCTTCCGGGGCTAAACGGGCCGCCGATATGCGCGCTGAAATCAGCAAGCTGACCGAGCTGCCGGTCACGAAGGTTATCTACTCCCATGACCATTTCGATCACAGTCGCGGCGGCCGGATTTTTAAGGATGAAGGCGCACAATTCATTACGCAAGAAGGCTGTCAGGAATTGTTAGGCCGGGATTTAGAAAACAAGGTCATCCAGCCGGATCTTACCTATAAGGATCAGATGCGTATCAGGTCTGGCAGCAAAACCATCGACCTGCACTACTACGGGCCTAATGACGGCAGCTGCATGAGCGTTATCCATCTGCCGGAAGAAAAAGTCTTAGTGGGCATCGACTGGCATCTGCCCGGCTATGTTAACGAGACCCACCGCCTGCCGGCACACAACTACGTGGGCATTCTCAACACCTTCAAAAAGGTACGGGCAGAACTGGAATACGACACCGTCATCAGCGGCCATACGCCAACATCCTCACCGGAACAGTTCGAAGAAGATTACCGCTTTGTCCAGGCCCTGTTCGATGCGGTTTGGGCAGGTATGCAGGCTGGCAAAACCACCGAAGAACTTAAACAGAGCATCCGGTTGCCAGAATTCTCACACTGGCGTGGCTATAAGGAAAATCTGCCGGGTCACATTGAGCGCATGGCCTATTCCATCTGGCATGGTAATTAGGGGCTCACATGAAACTGTATGCATTCAACAGCTGTCCCTTTTCTGTCCGGGTCATTGCTCTGCTCGGTCTTAAAAATATTCCCTGTGAAATTACCTATATCACCGTAGGCGATTTTCCGAAGCACCTGCAACAGCAACTCACCGGCACAACTGTGCCGGTACTGGAAGATCCGGCCAACGGTATATTGCTGCAGGACAGCGCCGACATCATCCGTTATCTGGATAGCCTGAACGGACACCCCCTGCTACAGGATCATAACCCAGGTGAAGTGATCACCTGCTGGCTGAGCAACATGAAGCCGAATACAGCCCTGCTGTGCTATCCACGCATGCAGGAGATGAATCTGCCGGAACTGGCAACGACGCAGGCAAGAGTACATTTTAACAACATGATCAGCGACCGGCTCGGCATGCCCCTGCCACAGGCACTGGCGCTGACCGGAGATATTCTGCCACACGTCAACCAACAGCTTCAGGAACTCTTAGCCATCATTGATGTTCCGGCGTATCTGCAAAACCGCCGACCAGTCAGCATTGATGATCTGTGTGCCTTTGCAGAACTGCGCAACCTGACGATGGTAGAGACGCTCTGCTTCCCGGAATTGATATCAGCCTATCTTCACAAAATGGCGGAGGCCACCGGTATCCACCTCTTTTCCGGTAACAGGCCACCCGGATAAGCACCGCAAATCAGTCAAATGAATAGAACAGCATCATTCAGGGTTCATCTTAACCAGGCTCACACGCCTTAACGGAAACCTTTCGCCAGCTCAGCGACCAGTTGAGCTGCGGGCTGCGCTTTGCTTATCTGTCCAAGCCCCTGCCCCCAGTAAAAGCGTAAGGGATGCTGATCCGTATGATTTTTTTCCGCTGACGAGGATAAGAACCGGCGCAGAAGACTATTCTGGCGCAGAGTTTTATGCGGCGATGGGGCTTGCTGCTCAACATCAGGCACCGGTTCGCAGCATAAACGCTCTGAGCCAGTTTCAGCAGACAGCAGCCTCTGCTTTACTTTCTTGCCAGCACTGCTCTCATGGCAAACAGCAAATCCCGCAGTACACCATACCCCTGCAGCCCCCATTGCCATCAGCCCACGAACACTGTGGCAGTCATGAACCGATCCCGCAGCCATCACCGGCACATCGCCGGCCAGCGCAATCAGCTCCGGCAGTAATGCCATCAGCCCGATCTGCCCCGGAATGTAGCCGGCCGCTTCCTCTCCCTGTGCAATCAAAATCTGTGCTCCGTCACGCAGCGCCATACGGGCTTCTGCCTGAGATCGCACCTGAACCGCGACACAGATCCCGGCAGCCCGGGCCTTACGAATGGCGTCACCATAATAACCGTAACACAGGGTCAGTATTTGAGGACGCTCCTTAATTACCTCCTTCAGACAGGTCCTGAACGTTGTATGGTCGCTGTGTTGCGGAATCAGATAGACACCGAACGGCTTTGCAGTTAACCGGCGGACTTGTTCTATTGCCAAGCGAACATCTTCAGCTTGTGAGAAACAGCCGCCGATGTGGCCCAAACCGCCGGCATCTGATACCGCGGCGGCCAGCTCAGGGCCGGAAAACCCTGGCAATGCTCCCTGAAAGACGGGCACCCGGGTACCGCTTAACTCCGATATTCTGCAGCCCAGCATGTAAGGAATCTGTTCAGTCATTACACGTTCCTGATAACAGGGGCAGCACCTCTTCACCCAGTTCCTGAATAACGTCCTTAGCCGGCCGGCGGCCATACTTCAGATTGAGAACAACATGATTCACACCAATCTGCTCCAGCTTAAGCAGAAAACGCAGCAACTCATTGCGACCGCTTCTGAAACCAAGGTGGATTGGCCGGGATGGTTCTTCCGGGTTTTCACTCAGATCAATATAGAGTGACTGGGCAAACGGTTTGAACGGCCCCTGCCCCTGTTCTGCAACGGCAGTATTCCATCCTCTGAGCAACTGTTCCTGATGAGCAGGTGATCGGGGGTAAGTAATCCAGCCATCCGCATGTTCAGCTATCCAGTCAGGGCTTTGCTGACTATTCCCTGTCACCAGCATCGGCACACAAGCTTCCGGTTTCGGCAATGTATCAGCCGAGCCGTTAAGACGACCGTAGCTGGCGTAAAAATGAGGAAAGTCCTCAGTTAAGGCCTGCCGCAGCCCCAAGAAATATTCCCGGAACAGTTCACCCCGGTGGTCTCGCTCAATACCAAAGGCCGGAAACTCGACCGGACGGTCTCCGGATGCTAACCCCAGCACCAGACGGCTGCCGGACAATCTGTCGACGGATGCCGCAGCCTTTGCCACATGCAGCGGATGGCGCAACGGTAAAACAACGGAACCCGTTGCCAGTGCTATTTTCCGTGTGTGAGCGGCGATCCATGCCAAATACACCCAGACATCAAAAATCTGTCCCACATCTCCGAAAGTCGGATCACGCAGCGGCACATCGCGGAACCAGAGGGCAGCGAACTTATATTCTTCTGCCAGCGCAGCGAGCTGTTCCTGATCTGCCATCACTGGCACATCCCCGGCATACGATTCCAGTGGCATGAAAAGGCCCAGTGTCAGGTGGCCCTGCTTAAACATAGCCTGATATCCGGCGTTAAAATCAGTCATAGGATTCACCCTTCAGACAGAGGGGCCAAACCGGCAGTAAAGCCCCCTAAAATACCCGTTAATCCAATTCAGCAATTAACGATACTTTGGTCGCAGCACCCAGCGGCAAACTGCTGCAGCCAATCACTGTACGGATATGCCCGGCATGTTCACCCAACACCTGAAAAAGCAGATCCGATGCACCATTGAGTACCGCCGCATGTTCCGTAAAGGTGTCACTGGCACAGATGTAACCTTCAACCTTAACCAGAGAACGGATGCGGCGTCCGTTAAGTGCCTGATCCAGCTGGCTGAGCAGGTTGAGTGCTGACAACTGAGCCGCCTGCTGCCCCTGCTGAACACTCAGATCTGTTCCCAGAGCTCCCCGAAACATCAGCTCGCCGTCCAGCAGCGGCATCTGTCCGGAAACATAAACCAATTTGCCAACCTCGATAACAGCCCGGTAGTTACCCACTGGCTGCGGCGCAGCAGGTAACCGGTAGCCTGCCTGTTCAGTCAACTGCCGGATATTCATGCGTGGGAACCTGCTGTAATACCACCGTCCACAAACAGCGTCTGGCCGGTCACAAAATTACCGCCGGTCCCGATCAGATGCAGTACCCAGGCGATAATATCTTCCAACTGACCAAGCTTGCGCAGCGGGTGTAATCCGGCCAGTTGCTGAAGCTTTTCCTTATCCATCAGTTGATCGTACAGAGGGGTATCAATCACCGCCGGCGCAATGGTATTCACCCGGATGTTGTCTTTGGCAAACTCGATAGCCAAATGGCGCGTCAGGGTATGCATCGCACCTTTAGCAACCTGTGAGGCTGCAGCCGGCGTTACTTCGATAGGATTCTCAACCCACATGGAACCGATATTGATAATGCTGCCGCCTCCCTGATTTTGCATCGCCGGAATCACCGCCTGTGCGGTCATAAAGCTGCCCTTCACAGTTGTACCGTAATACCCGTCCAACTCATCTTCCGTTACTTCCAGGAATGGCTTGGGTACAAAGGTACCGGCATTATTAATCAGTACATCGATAGCACCGAATGCTTCCAGCGCAGTCTGCTGCAAAGCCTTACCTGTTGAGGGCTGCGAGATATCCCCGACCACTGTTCTGATCTGATCTGCATAGGCCTGATTAGCGGCTATGAAGGCTTCCAGCTTTTCTTTACTACGGGCATTGATCACCACATTGGCGCCGGCCTCCACTAATGCCTGCGCGATTGCTTTGCCCATACCGGAAGATGCTCCGGTGATGATAACCGTCTTATTGATGTGCATATGAAATTCCTCATTAAGTTGAGAAATCATATTAATAAGATTTAAAATATAGAAATAACTGTTTTTTTCTTTAAATTATATAGAAGATATCTATATGGATTTACAACAGATCAAGTACTTTCTGGCAGTCGTCGACAGCGGTACCTTCCTTGCGGCGGCCCACAATGTGCATGTCAGCCAACCGACACTTTCAGCAGGTATCCGTAAACTGGAAGAATCTCTGGATGTCACGCTGTTCAACCGCGGCAGCCGCGCGGCCACACTCACAACCGCCGGAAAACAGTTTCTGGAACCGGCCCGCCAGGCGTTTAATCAGTTACACAGTATTAAATCCCGGCTCAGGGAAGATCCACACAAAATAGTCATCGGCGTGCTGACCAACATCCATATGGATCACGTAGCGAGCATTATCCGCGCTCACCGTGCCAGCCATCCTCACGTTCTGATTGAGCTGGTCGTGGCGGACAGTCAGGCACTGAAAGATATGCTGCAACAGCAAACGGTAGACCTGATCATCGCCAACAGCAGCACGGGTGTCAGCAACTTTACACCGCTGTTTGCAGAAGAACTCTGTCTGGTAGTCCCCCGGGATCACCGGCTGGCACAGGAAAAGTCTGTCGATTTGAATGTGCTCAGTGACGAGTTGTTTATCGAACGGGTTAACTGCAGTTTCTGGCAGGATGTAAACAGGGTTTTCACCGAACAGCAGATCAGCCCACATACGGTTATGCAGTCCGACAGTGACGAATTTGTACTGTCACTGGTTGCTGCCAATCTTGGCGTGTCTGTCATTACAAACCGCCGCACTCCCTACCCGGTCGCATTTATCCCGCTAAAAGAAATCGGGATTCACCGCAGTATTGGCGTCGCTATCACCGACACAGCGCCGTCCGACCATGTGGCAACCTTTTATCAGACCCTGCTGAATCAGTATAAAAACTACCAGCCACGAAAACAGAATTAACAATTCCCCATACACAAAAAACCGGCCACCAAGGGCCGGTTTTTACTTACTTGCATGGGCGATATTGTTACAAAAACCGGTATCAGCCGTTAATTTGTTCTACCTGGTAGTCATTGATAATCAAATGATCATCTGTGTGATTTACCTGCCAGTATTCGTTAACCAGCATATTTATTGGCTGGCCATCTTCAAATCTTTCCGCAAGCAGTCTGATCCGCAGCTCAATCTGTACATCAGCGCCTTCTTTCTGAATACTCACCTGCTCTACCTGATGGACACAGCCGGGCTTAATGCTTTTCCGGATCTCTGTGTACCAGTCAAGAAACCCCTGATGGCCCTGGTATGAACCTTCAGGCATAACCCAGTGAACATCCTGTGCCAGGTGCTTAAGGAAATACTGCGGATCTTCCGGCAACTGGTCGAAAGTGGCAAACCACTGGGTAACGAAGTTTTTCAGTTGGCTGTCCCCTGAGTCCAGTCTGGCCTGAACCGTGTCAACAAGCCGCTTGCCGTGGTCTTCGGCCTGTTGCTGAACATCTTCCAGTTTGTTGTAAACTCCCGGGATGTACACCATGCGATGGCTGTATACCGGGGGCTGAAAGTTCATTCCCGCCAGATAGGCTGTCTGCTGCAAAGGCTTAATCAGTTCAGCGATTGGAAAATGGTTATACCCCTGAGGGTCATAGGCCTCCTCCGGGCCTCCGATGGTAAAAGATAACACTAAATCCTTACCTTTAAGTTTGTCGCCGTTGGCACCGTAAGCAAAATCATAGGCTAATACATCGTCCAGCCATTTCTTCAGTAAAGCCGGCACCGAATACCAGTAAAACGGGAACTGCAGAATAATCACTTCAGCCTCTAACAAAGCCTGCTGTTCAGCGGCTACATCAATACGATAATCCGGATACAGGCTGTCCAGACGGCGAATATCGGTACTTTCCAGCCCACTGTGTAACGCCTCCAGCACAACAGTATTCGCATTCGACTTTTTTAAATCAGGGTGACCTGAAATCACTACTACCCGGCTCATAAGCACTCCGTAAATCTGATTGGTTGATGGAATGCAAAAAGTTTACGCCTGCTTATAAGTATGTTTTAGTACAGCAATATCTCAATAACTGTTAGATAAAAGCTAACAATAGTATTTTCTATGAATAAAGGTTCGGCATACAACAAGCTTCATATCTTTCAGATGATTGTCCGCTCCGGCAGTATCCGTGGCGCAGCACGCCAACTGGAAATGGCCGCACCTTCTGTCAGCCTGGCACTTAAACAGCTTGAAGCACATCTGGGGCTTCCCCTGTTCAGCAGAACCACCCGACGCATAGAGCTGACCGAAGCTGGCCAGCAACTTTACGAAACAACCTGCAGCACCATGCAGGAGCTGGATTATGCGCTGGAAAGCGTGCAGGATCTTCGCCAGAAGCCCTCCGGCAAGGTAAGCATCACCCTGCCGCACTTTATGTATCAGAGTTATTTCCGTCAGATTTACCCGGAGTTCTGTCGCCGTTATCCAGATATCCAGCTGGAAATATCAGTGTCTGATGAAAGCATCAATATTCTGAACAGTGGCCATGATCTGGGCATTCGCTTTGGTAATCTTGTGGAGCCGGGCATGGTGGCTCACCAACTGATTCCTCCCGGCCTTGAGGCGCTGTTTGTGTCACCAGACTATCTGCAACGTTTTGGAAAGCCACTAACGCCTGAAGACCTCCAACAACATAAACTGGTGCAATACCGCTTCATCGCATCTAATCAGCTGGCGCCACTGGAACTGAATCATAACGGCCAGAGCATTGCCGTTAACATGCCCTGCGGACTGATCGTGAATGACACCAATGCCCTGATTGATGGTGCACTGAATGGCCTTGGAGTTGGCCGGATGTTAGTACCGCTGGTACAGGAATATCTGGATGATGGCCGCCTGATACCTGTTCTGCAGGATTACTGGCCCACCTATCCGGGTATGTATCTGTACTTTCTTCAGAACAGTCAGAAAGCCCGGCGCGTCAGGGTGCTGATTGACTTCCTGCTGGAAAAATCCCGTTCCGGTTAAGCCCTCAACTGAACCGCACTTCCAGGTATGTATCAGTGAAATACCGGGGAGTGCTGATAACTCGCACCATTCCCGACAACGTTTTCTATACAAAAAAACCGGCCACTAAGGGCCGGTTTTTCAACTTGCTTCATATCAGCCTGCAGCTCTGGCCGCCCGTGCAGCATGGAGCTTCTGATAGCTTTCAATCAGGCGCAGGTGACGGTCCAGACCTTCCAGCTTCATGCTGGTCGGGGTTAAACCGTGGAAAGTGACTTCGCCGGTTACCGAGCCCACTACGTTGTTCATTACTTCTTCACCGAACATCCGGCGCAGGTTGTACAGGTAATCATCCAGTTCCAAGTCGTCATTCAGCACGATTTCCAGCACCGCATTCATAGCCTGATAGAACAGCCCCCGTTCAACGGTATTGTCATTGTACTGCAGGAAGTTCTCCACCAGCTCACGGGCTTCTTCGTGCTGCTGCAGCGCCAGATAAATCAGGATCTTCAGCTCCAGAATGGTCAGTTGTCCCCAGACGGTATTCTCATCAAACTCAATACCGATAAAGGTTTTAATCTCTGTGTAGTTATCTTCTTCGCTCTCTTCCAGACGTTCCACCAGATCAGCCAGTTGTTCTTCATTCAACTTATGAATGTTGAGAATCTCTTCCCGGAAGTGAATCGCCTTGTTGGTGTTATCCCACACCAGATCTTCCACGGGATACACTTCGGAGTAGCCCGGCACGATGATCCGACAAGCAGATGCGCCAAAGTCATCAAAGGTCGCCACATACACTTCCTTGCCCATCTCTTCCAGAATCGCCATCAGACCGGCAGCTTCTTCTTCATTGGTGCCGGAGAAATCCCACTCACAGAATTCATACTCATTGGCCGCACTGAAGAAACGCCAGGACACCACACCGGTAGAATCAATAAAGTGCTCGACAAAGTTATTCGGCTCAGACACCGCTTCGCTGCTGAAAGTCGGCGCCGGCACATCATTCAGGCCTTCAAAGCTGCGGCCCTGCAACAGTTCTGTCAGGCTGCGCTCCAGCGCCACTTCAAAACTCGGGTGAGCACCGAAGGAAGCAAACACCCCGCCGGTGCGCGGATTCATCAGCGTCACACACATCACCGGGAACTGACCGCCCAGGGAAGCATCCTTAACAAGTACCGGGAAGCCTTGCTCTTCCAGACCGGCAATGCCCGCCTGAATACCCGGGTACTTCGCCAGTACCTCTTCAGGTACATCCGGCAGAACAATTTCGTCTTCAATGATCTGACGCTTCACCGCCCGCTCAAAAATCTCGGATAAACACTGCACCTTGGCTTCATGAATGTTGTTACCGGCACTCATGCCGTTACTCAGGAACAGATTTTCCAGCAGGTTCGAAGGAATGTACACAGTCTCTTCATCGGACTGACGCACGTAAGGTAATGCGCAGATACCCCGCTCAAAGTTACCGGAGTTAGTATCGATCAGGTTAGAACCGTGCAATTCGCCGTCCGGGTTATAAATCTCCAGACAGTAATCATCCATCAAGCCTTCAGGAATAGCATCATCTTCGGTCAGTTCAAACCACTTTTCATTCGGGTAGTGCACAAACTCGCTGTTGGCGATCTCTTCACCGAAATACTGGTCGTTATAGAAGAAGTTACAGCTGGCCCGCTCAATAAACTCACCCAGCGCCGAACACAGGGCGCTCTCTTTCGAGGCCCCTTTACCGTTGGTGAAACACATCGGAGAAGCCGCATCCCGGATATGCAGGGACCAAACATTCGGCACGATATTCCGCCAGGATGAGATTTCGATCTTCATACCCAGAGATTCCAGCATGCCGGTCATGTTCTCAATGGTTTGTTCCAGCGGTAAATCTTTACCCAGAATCCGGGTTTCATGATCCGCATCGATCCCCATGGCCATAATGGATGCATCTTCATCCAGGTTTTCGACGGTCTCAATCTTAAATTCAGGCTCCGTCTGGACCACCTTCTTCACCGTACAGCGATCGATCGAACGCAGGATACCGGCACGGTCTTTCTCAGAAATATCGTCCGGTAACTCAACCTGAATCTGGAAAATCTGGTTATAACGGTTTTCCGGATCAACAATGTTGTTTTGCGACAGACGGATATCTTCTGTCGGGATATCCCGTGCCTTACAGTACACCTTTACAAAGTACGCTGCGCACAACGCGGAAGATGCCAAAAAGTAATCAAACGGACTCGGCGCAGAACCGTCGCCTTTGTAGCGAATCGGCTGGTCTGCAGTCACAGTGAAATCATCAAACTTTGCTTCAAGTCTGAGGTTTTCTAAAAAATTAACTTTGATTTCCATGGGATAGTCTTTCCGGCGTCGGTGAATGCAATATGGGGGAGAAGTACAGGCAGATTGATACGTTTCTCAGATGGGCAGACTTTACACTGTGCATGATGCCGGAGCAATCATAGCCCCTCATTACACGACATAAACACCTGATACTCCCTTGAATCATTGCATTTCACTGCGCTAAGGTTGCAGGAGTTCGTATTCAACAGGCGCAGGAGAAAAGGATGTCAGAGAACAGTTGTGATGCACTGGAAGAAATCGCCCCGATGGTTCACCGCGGCATGCTGTTTTGTGATGGTGAACGGGAAGTGCCCTGGCTGATTTTCTGCAGCCCCGAAGGAGATACCCGCGTCTTACCCAAAGCCTTCATTGCCACCGGCAATCCCGATGAGTTTCCGACCCGGCCACTGAACAGTGCTGACCAGCTCCCCTGCCAGACATATACCCTTGAAGAAGCCATGCGCTTTGCCGGCAAAGGCACCCGTATTCAGCTGTTACCGGGGAAGTACTACCGCCCGGTCACCATCAGCAAAGACCATACCCGCAAGGATACACCACTGACCATCAGTGGCATGGGCAGCAAAACTATACTTTGCGGCACCAACCAGCCAGGGAAGATTTACCCCGACCTGCCGGATATGCAGGACTTTGCCTTTTTCAAGATAAAAGATACCGAAGGCGTCACCATCCGCAACCTGAGTGTTCAGGGCTGCTGGCCCAGCTTTCTGATCGCAGAAAACAGCCAGCATATCCGCATAGAAAAACTCCATGTGGAAGATGGCCGCTATCCGATTTTTGCGGGGCCGGGCTGCAGTGATTTCACCGTTGATAACAATTACTGGAAACAGGATCCGACACAAGCAATCTGGCAGGACATCGACTGGCTGTACACCCATCACACCCAGTACGCCTATATGAACGGTGGTTTCTTTGGCAGCCTGAATTTCACCACCGGCCTCATTTTCAGTAACAACGAAATCGAATATGCCTTTAATGGTCTGCGGATGGCCATCGACAGCGACGATGCATCAGCCTTTAACCGCAATGTGCAGGTGTACAGCAACCGCTTCAGCTACATACGGGATAACGCCATCGAACCGGAAGGCCATGCCCTGAACTGGCATATGTACCACAACCGTTTTTTTAACAACCACGCGCCCTTCTCATTTGATAATGTCAGCGGCGGCCACTGGCTGATTTACGGCAATATCGGCTGGTTTGATGATCAGCCAGGCCGGCCTTACCAAACCGGCCGTGGCGGTAAGATTTTCAAGTTCGGCAAAAAAGCTACGACCACCAAAGACAGCTACATCTTCAATAACAGTTGGTATACCCGCTCGTTTGTGATTAAGAAAAGCAACATTGACCACTTTCATCACTACAACAATGCCTACCAGTTTTGTGAGCCGCAGAGCTACGACGAACAGCCTTGCCTGTGCGTTACACGGAAAACCCTGACGAAGAAATTCCCGGAAAACGGCGAATGGCCCTGCAAGCTTTACTTTGATCATGATATTTCCACCTCCCGCTTTGGCGAGCTGTGCGAATCACATCATCAGGAAAAAGAAGGAAAGTACGACCCCGACTTTAGGTTTAAGAACCCTCAAAAAGGCAACCTCAGGCTGAAGAAGTCCAGGCAAGTTGAGGGCAAATCACTGAAAGATATATTCAGCCTTCCCTGGGTCGTCGACAAAGCCGGCAAGCAGAGTAAGCACTGTAAAGTGATTATCGGTGCATATCAGGGAGATGAGCTTGTCAAAGGCCCTGAGTTTAAAGCCTATCCGTAGTGCATGAACACTGATCTTTAACTGAGCATCCCCCTCGGATCAGGCGGATGCTTTTGCCAGTATTTTTTCAGCAACGAACAGGTCCTGAATCGCAATGCCGGAACTGTCAAAAATGGTAATGGCATCATCAGAATTTCTGCCTGTAGCCTGCCCGGTAATGACCTTGCCCATCTCAGTGAGATGAACATTACCGGCGTGCTGAAACTCCCCAATCACTTCCGATTGCGGCTGATAATCGCAAAACAGTGCAGCATTCGCATAAAGCTCTACAGGTAATTCCTGTTTCCCTGCTTTATCGGCGCCCATTGCAGATATATGCGTACCCGGCTGCACCCAGTCTGCCTGAAATAATGGCTCGGTAGCGGTTGTTGCCGTCACGATGATATCAGCCTGTTCACACCCTTCACGGGCACTGCCAGCTTCGGCGTTAACCCCTTGTTTTATCAGTTTTTCAGTAAACTTTTGTACCTTATTTTCACTTCTTCCGACGACGATTACCCGGCTGAGATTCCGTACCTGTGCAACCGCCAGCACTTCGTACTCAGCCTGATGGCCGGTACCAAAGACCGTCAGGACCGAAGCGTTCTTTCGGGCCAGATAATCAACCGCGACAGCATCGGCAGCTGCCGTGCGATAAGCGTTAACCTTTGTTGCAGCAACGGCCGCCACCAGCTCACCGGTTTCAGGGCTGAGTAAAAATACGGTAGAGCCATGGCAAGGTATATTTTTCGCCTGATTACCGGGCCAGTAGGAACCGGTTTTCCAGCCAACCAGTGACGGCGTAGATGCAGATTTCAGAGAAAACACCGAGCCCGCTTGCGGACCGGATGCATTCACCACCGGAAATAGTTCAGCCTGATCGCCGATGGCGGCCACAAAAGCTTCCTTCACGGCTTGATACGCCAACTCATGTGAAATCAACTGTGCTGTTTGTGCTTCGCTTAAATACATCATTTCACCACCCCTGAATCCGGTTCCATACTTCATGGGTTTCAGCCTGCGTATCAAAAACATGGTACTGGCTGTGCATTGCAGCTGTCGCGCAGGCATGGTTCGGCAAAATATTCAGCCGGGAGCCAACAGGAAAATTCTCCGGCTCCAGTGTCCGGCCATTTGTCATGGTGATAATGCCGTGTTCCTGATTGACCGTACTAACCTGCATCCCTTCCAGCAACTGACCGGCTTCGTCGCTTACCAGACCATAACCGCAGTCATGTGGTTGTTTAGCCGTCCCCCTGTCTCCGGATAATGCCATCCAGCCCGCGTCCACAAACACCCAGCCTTTTTCATGATTATGACCAATAACTGTAGCCACAACCGTTGCTGCTATCTGATTCAGATCGCAGATACCAATGCCGGTCATAACCAGGTCAAAAAAACCGTATACGCCAGCCCTGACTTCCGTGACCCCTTGCAGATTTTCATAGTGGTGCGCGGTGGGCGTGGAGCCTGTACTGACAATCTCACACGGGATGTTCGCTGCCTGTAATCGCGTCACGGCCTCCAGCACAGCACGGACTTCGTTTGCTGCCGCTTCCCGCAAAGTCTCAGTGGTTAAGCAATGGTAAGACTCGCCGGCATGGGCTAAGACCCCTTTAAAGTCCGCTGCGCCGCTATGCAGTGCTTGTGCAATTTCAATCAGTTTCGGATCTTTCGGCCGCACACCACCACGATGCCCGTCACAGTCAACCTCCAGTAATACCGGTACTGAACAGTGATTCTCTTCGCAGAACCGGTTCACCTGTTCCGCCTGTTCAGGGGTATCCGCCAGTACCCGGATATTCTGGCCCCGGTTGAGCAATTTTTTTATCCTCGGCAGTTTTGCTGCAGAAATACCCACGGCATAAATAACATCGGTATAGCCTGCGTCCATTAACGCTTCGGCTTCTTTAACCGTCGAGACCGTGATCGGGGATGACTTATCCGTCAACAAATACTGTAAAGCCTCTGCGGCCCTCACTGTTTTAAAGTGCGGCCTTAAACTGGCCCCAAGCGCTTCAGTTCTGGTACGCAGATGGTCCAGATTCTTCAGAAACGTCTGCTTATTTACACAAAGAAAGGGCGTATCCAAATGCTGATAAGTGTCTGACTGTGTTGCGTTGAGGTGGCTGATATTGAGCATGATCACGTTCCTGCAGATCAGTTGAATATGTAATCCTCAGTATCTAAAAACCATATTTAGCTGTACATTAATCTTTACTAACAAACTAATTAACACACAACCTAATGATTACCACTGAAGATCTGCGCTTCATCATGAATATCGCCAGCCACAGAACGCTGGCTGACGCCGCCAGAGCACTGAACATTACCCCTCCTTCGGTGACGCAGCGAATTCAGCATATCGAGAAAAAACTGTCTGTTACTCTGATTCAGCGCCCATCCAGAACGGTCAGTCTGACGGAAGAAGGCCAGCTGCTGCTGGATAAAGGTATGTCAATTCTGCAGGAACTGGATGAACTCCGGGACCAGCTCGACGAACGCAAACAGGAAGTACGGGGAAAATTAAGAATTCTGGCGCCGTTAGGCTTTGGTAATGACCATATCGCCCCACTCCTTGGCGAATACAAACAGCAGTATCCGCAACTGGATATAGAACTGGAGCTCTCCGACAACCCTAACTGGGCCAGCCACCATAAATGGGACATCATTATTTATATCGGCGCGTTAAATGACTCATCCTTAAAGATGGTCACCCTGCGGGCTAATCAGCGTTTTCTCTGTGCCTCTCCACAATACATTGAGGCAATGGGCTGCCCCGAAACACCACGGGATCTGATCAGACACCAGTGCATTGCACTGCGGGAAAACAATGAAGACGTCACCCTGTGGCAATTTACCCACCGGGAATCCGGTAAAGAAACAACGGTCCGGGTAACACCCACCCTCGCCTGCAATGAAGGCCGGGTTATTAAGGACTGGGCGCTGTCCGGTTTAGGCATCATTATGCGCTCTGAGTGGGATGTTCAGCCGCAACTGGACAGTGGCGAACTGATGCGCCTACTGCCCGATTACAGTCTGCCGGATGCAAACATTGTGGCCCTGCTCAGCACCCCGGAAACCAAACGCTCAGCACGGGTGGCAGGTTTTCTGTCTTTACTGAAAGATCGGTTAGCAATATCTGTTTGAATTCTGAAAAATCAGGGCCGGTAATTGATGCTGCAGCATCACTTCAGCACTCAGGTACGACAAGAAAAGCACACAGAATACAAACCCGACCCTGAGTTGCATTTTTTTAACACTTTTCGTTGGAATGAGTGGGCCGCAACACGGTATACTACGCCCATTGATATAGCCAAGGTATGGCATCATTCTGACTGGCAGGAAAGTCAGTCTTTCCGGAATCTGCCAGAATGCCCAGAATTGCGCAATATCCTTTGTTTATCTCCCTGCTGACACTGCTGTTCCTGGCAGTCGTAACCGGTATCACCAGTTACGCCATCAATAATATCGAACAGGCCACCAAGCAACAGATCCGTACCTCCCTGAAAACGGTTCTGCAAACCACCGTTACGACGTATCAGGTCTGGATTCAGTACCGTAAAAGAGACGTTAAGGAACTGGCAACAACCCCTGCTATCGTTAACCTGACGACAGAACTCCTCGAAGGTAACACTGAAGAACAGTCACTGGCACTGACCCGTATGCGTGAGTATCTGGCACCCAAGCTGCACAAAGAAAATGATCTGGGATTCTTTGTTATTTCTCCTGCCCGTCTGAACATCGGTTCCATGCGTGACAATAATCTGGACAGTCTGAACCTGATTCACATGCAAAGACCCGGCTACCTGAACCGGGCTTTTAACGGTGAAACACTGTTTATCCCAACCCTGTTCTCAGATGTGCCGCTGTCAGGCAGAGCCGCCAATGACAAGCAACGCTCCCTGACTATCTTTGTGGTTTCTCCTATCAGGCAGGGAGACGAAATCATTGCAGTACTGGCCCTGCGGATTAATCTGAACACGTTGTTTAACCATGTCTCCGGCCTGGCCCGTCTGGGGGATACCGGCGAGACCTATGCCTTCGATGAACGGGGCATGATGATCACCGAAAGCCGCTTTGAACATCAGTTACGTAAAAAGAACCTGATCAGCCCGGACAGCAACAGCATTCTGAATATCCGGATAACTGACCCCGGCGGGAATCTGCTGGAAGGCCATGTACCGGATATGCCACCGCGGCAACAGCCCCTGACCTTAATGGCCGCGCAGGCTACCCGTGGAATATCCGGCATTAATGTGGATGGCTACCGGGATTACCGCGGCGTCCCTGTATTCGGAGCCTGGCTGTGGGATCACGACCTGGGCTTTGGAATCACCACAGAAATAGACGTTGAGGAAGGCCTGACATCTTACTATCAAACCCGTCAGACCGTACTCGGAGTACTGAGCCTCATCACACTCATGGCTTTACTGCTGTTGGTCTATATTATTCGCAGCCAGCAGGCGAAAAAACGCTACTTAGAGCAGTCCAAGGACATACTGGAACAGTTGGTTGAACAGCGCACCGCTGAACTGGATGCCACCCGGAAACAACTGGAATCAGCCAATCGCGAACTGGAAATACAGGCCACCACAGACAGTCTGACCCAACTGGCAAACCGCCGCAGCTTTGATGCTCACCTGCAAGGTGAATGGCTGCAATGCAGCCGGGACAAGAAACCACTGGCGATTCTGCTGATCGACATTGATCACTTTAAGGAATATAACGACCATTATGGCCACCTACAGGGAGACGAATGTCTGCGCCACGTTGCTCAGGCCCTGCAGGATGCCGGTGTTCTGCGCCGGCCGGGTGATCTCATCGCCCGTTATGGCGGGGAAGAATTTGCCATCATTCTTTCAGCCCCCAGCTGCACCTATGTCAGCCAGACGGCCGAACGCTTGCGTGAACATATCTCTGCGCTGGAAATAACCCATCAGGCCTCGGCTGTGCCTGAAAAGATCCTTACCATCAGCGTTGGCTATGCCGTCAGCCGGCACTTAAAGCAGATATCCCCTGAAGTATTGTTTGATCAGGCTGATCAGGCGTTGTACCGGGCCAAGTCACGGGGCCGCAATCAGATCAGTGGAACCGGCGACTGCAGCGAGTGTCAGGAAGCAGAAGAAAGATCAGCAAGCTGACACTGCCGGTAGACCGGCAAAAGAAACTGAACTGCCATTGTACAAAGCATATTGCCAGCGCCGGTGAATTCAGTAACATGCTGTTAAGACAATCATCACAACTAACTGGAATTTATATGAAAATTTTGGGAGCGGTAGTCGCCGTCTGTCTGGCACTGTTTTTATTCTATCAGGCGCACGATATGCCTGGCCTGAGCCTTGAACGCCTCGGTTACATCGCCGGCGCAATTATTCTGATCGTTGTATCCATCATCGTTTTTGTACCGCCAAGAGAAGATCAGTAACCGGAACCGGCTAACATCCAACAGCTAACATTGCTGGCCGAAATACCTCTCACCTTCAGCCAGCAAGCGTAAACCGGTTCCCTTCACCGGTCGGTCATAATCACTCTGCAGCAGTATTTCCATAGGCGATGCGGTAGAACAGCGCGACACCGCCGGCACCACCCACAATATTCCCCAGTAACACCGGGAAAATATTATTCAGCACAGCGCTGAAACTGATATCCGCACCGGACAGGATACCTGCCGGAATCATGTACATATTCGCGACCGAATGCTCCATGCCCATGGCCACAAAGCCGGTAATCGGCCAGACAATCGCCATGATCATGCCGGAAGTGGTCCGTGCAGAAACAGTCATCCAGACCGCCAGACACACCAGAGCATTACACAAAACCCCCCGGCAAAATGCCTCAACCCAGGTAAGTGATGTTTTCCCGATCGCCACCTGCATCGCCCGTTCGGCAACATCCCCCTTAAACAAACCGGCCCAGTAGACCAGCGCCAGAATCACCATGCTGCCGATCAGATTCCCAAGCAGCACAATTGACCAGTTACGCAACAGCTTAGCGAGGCTGACTTTTCCGTCCACCACCGCCATGACGATCATCGTGTTACCGGTAAATAACTCAGCACCGGATACCACAACCAGTATCAGCCCCAGCGAAAACGCCAGTCCTCCGAGCAGTACAATCGGTGGATACAAAACATCCAGACCGGAGGTAGTTTTTGTATAAAAAAGTGCCCCGAAACCGATAAAAATGCCCGCCAGAATCGACAGGGTAATTAGCGGAACAAGTGCCATTTCGGCCTTAGCAATGCCGGTAAGGCGAATGCGGCGGGTAATTTCTGCGGGTTTATGTGCATCCATTCCCGTAGGTGCTAACTCAGACAATAGTGTTTCTCCAATAACGCCCTTCAGCAGGTAAATATGCTGCAAAGGCAGTCTGCTCAGGTATAAGTCCTGAAAATCAAATACAGCAGAGGCATTCCAGAAACGGGGCACAAAGTAACCGAAACACAATTCTGCCAACAGAGAGAATGAGCATCATTCTCACTCGCATTATAAAGTAGTAGCACGGAAAATAAACGCTATTATCTGCGACGAAAACAGAACTGATCCCGCCATAAGCTTCAGATTTAACTGATCTTTTATCAGTTCTTTCAGAAAACTGAGTCGCTCAGGTAAATCAGTGATCAGAACAGGCTCAACTGATCGTTTCAGAACATTAACATCACCATCAAAAACAACCTGAGCAACACAGCAAAAGGACGATTTCTATTTACCTGAAACTGGCCGGTGCGGGCATGAGTGGCTTTTCTCAATAGCAGATTAAACAAATGTTATATTATAACATAATTATCATGCTATGATCTCTTGCAAGCTAAACTCACACAGGCCAGACACCTCATAAAATGACAACACTGATTAAAAACGCACGCATCGTTAACGAAGGAGAAGTACGCGAAGCCGACCTGCGGATTGACGGTCAGCGGATTGACCTGATCGGAAAAGACATCCCCGCCCGTCCGAGTGAAACCATCATAGATGCGCAGGGCCGCTGGCTTTTACCGGGCATGATTGATGATCAGGTTCATTTCCGTGAACCCGGACTCACCCACAAAGGAAGCATTGCCAGTGAATCACGGGCTGCTGTCGCCGGTGGCATTACAAGCTATATGGAAATGCCCAACGTAAACCCAGCCACGACCACCCAAAGTGCCATTCGGGAAAAAAGCCTGATTGCCCGGCAGCATTCATTTGCAAACTACGCATTCTATCTGGGTGCAACGGAAGATAATCTGGATGAAATCAAAGCGCTGGACCCAACAACGTCTTGCGGCGTAAAAGTATTCATGGGGGCATCCACAGGAAACCTTCTGGTTGAAAACCCGGTTGCGCTGGAAGCTATTTTCCGGGAATGCCCGGTGTTAATCGCTACCCATTGTGAAAGTGGCCCGGTGATTGCGGATAACTTAAAAAAGTTTCCTCCGGGCTATGAAGCAACGATTCAGGATCATCCGGTAATCCGTGATGCACAAGCCTGCTATGCATCCTCTTCTTATGCTGTTGAGCTTGCCAAAAAATACAACAGCCAGCTCCACGTGCTGCACATCACCACTGAAAAAGAACTCAGCCTGTTTAGCCCGGGACCTGTCCATCAAAAACAGATTACTGCTGAAGCCTGCGTGCACCATCTGTGGTTCAGCGATCAGGATTATGAGTCACGAGGCAATCTGATTAAATGCAACCCGGCGGTCAAAACAACACAGGACCGCAATGCACTGATTCACGCCTTGCATACCGGCCAGATCGACATCATTGCCACCGATCACGCCCCGCACACCCTGGCGGAAAAACAACAGCCCTACCCGCAAGCTCCGGCAGGTTTACCACTGGTACAGCACGCGCTGCTCAGCCTGCTGGAACACGTACAGCAGAACCGTTTGTCCGTCGAACAGGTTGTTGAGAAAGTCGCTCATAACCCGGCAATACGCTACCGGGTTGCAGAACGGGGCTATATCCGCGAAGGCTATTATGCGGATCTGGTACTGGTCGACCCGCAACAGAACACATCGGTTTCACACCGCAATTCCCTGTATCACTGCCAGTGGACACCCTTTGATGGCACTACCTTCTCATCCCGGATCTGCGGCACCTGGGTGAATGGCCAGCAAGTATTTGACGGAAATCAGGTGCTTCCTCTGAGCAACAGTGCAATGCCACTGCAGTTTTCAGACGCGGCTAACCTGCACAAGACTTATTAACTTTTGGAATACCGGTAAGGCCTGAACAGAATCATACAAACATGCCCCTGATTCCTACAGGCCTTACAAACATCGGCCGGATGACAGCCAAAAACCGGATCAAACCACACTGACACGCTTCAAAAAAAGACTAAGACCTGACAATGACAAACCTTAACACCACTGTATCTGTAACCCTTCCGGATGAATCGGTCCGCCACTTTCCTGGCCCGGTAACCGTTATGGAGATCGCTGAAAGCATCGGCCCCGGCCTTGCCAAAAACACCCTGGTAGGTGAAGTCAACGGTCAGCTTTACGATACCTGCGACCTGATTACCGCTGACGCCCGGGTACGCATTATTACCCCTAAAGATTCGGAAGGTCAGGCAATTATCCGGCACTCATGTGCCCACATGCTTGGGCAGGCTGTTAAACAACTTTTTCCAACCGCAAAAATGGTCATTGGCCCTGTCATAGACAACGGCTTTTACTATGACATCAGTGCCGAGCGCCCGTTTACACCGGCCGATCTGGAAGCAATTGAGCAGCGGATGAAAGCGCTGATCGACACTAATTACCCAGTTAAAAAAGAAATCGTGCCACGGGATGAAGCCATAAAAGTCTTCTCCGCCCGGGAAGAAAGTTACAAAGTTCAGCTCATTGAAGACATGCCGGATGTGCCGTCGATGGCGCTCTACCATCATCAGGAATATATCGACATGTGCCGCGGCCCGCATGTCCCGAACACCCGCTTTCTGAAGCATTTTAAACTGACAAAAATATCCGGTGCTTACTGGCGGGGAGACGCCAATAATGAGCAGTTGCAAAGGATTTATGGCATCGCCTGGGAAGATAAAAAAGCCCTGCAGGCTTACCTGACCATGATGGAAGAAGCCGAAAAACGTGACCACCGCCGCCTGGGGAAAGCACTGGATCTGTTCCACTTTTCTGATGCCGCTCCCGGTGCTGTTTTCTGGCACCCCAAAGGCTGGACACTGTTTCAGCAACTGCTTGGCTATATGCGAGACCAGCAACAGAACGAGGGCTACGAGGAAGTTAATACCCCGGATCTGATGGACCGTAACCTGTGGGAAAAGTCCGGCCACTGGCAAAACTACCGGGACCACATGTATACCAACACAACCCCGGACGGCCGCACCATGGCCCTCAAACCCATGAGCTGTCCCGGCAGTGTACTGATGTATGATCACGGTCTGAAAAGCTACCGGGACCTGCCAATACGCATGGCTGAATTCGGTAAAGTACACCGCTATGAACCCTCCGGTGCGTTACATGGCCTGCTCCGGGTACGCCACTTTACCCAGGACGATGCACACATTTACTGCACGCTGAATCAGGTACAGGAAGAATGCATCAAAGTGATTGAACTGGTGCTGTCCATCTACCGGGATTTTGGCTTTGATGATGTGCACATCAAACTTTCCACCCGGCCGGATAACCGCATTGGCGATGATGCCACCTGGGATACCCTGGAATCTGCGCTGATCACATCATTGCAAAGCCTGTCGCTACCCTACGCTCTGAATGAAGGTGAAGGTGCATTCTACGGACCTAAACTGGAATTCACCCTACGGGACTCCATTGGCCGCGACTGGCAATGCGGCACCCTTCAGGTAGATATGAACCTGCCGGAGCGTTTCGGACTTTCGTACATTGACGAACAGGGTGAACAGCAAACCCCGGTCATGCTGCACCGGGCACTGTTTGGCTCGCTGGAACGCTTTACCGGCATTCTGATTGAACACTACGCCGGCAAACTGCCTGCCTGGCTGGCACCGGTGCAAGTTGCTGTATTGCCGATATCTGATAAATCAAACACCTATGCAGAAGAGGTGTATCAAACCTTCAGGCAGGCAGGACTGCGAACAGAATTTGATGCCGGCCGGGAAAAGATCGGTCATAAGATCCGTCAGCATACGCTCAGCAAAGTGCCATTTATGGTGGTTATCGGTGCACAGGAAAGCGAAACAAAGCGGATCAGTTTACGGCTGTTAAACGGTGAAAACATCACGGATCTGACGCTTGAAGAAGCAACAGAATTCCTGAAAAACGCGGCCACCCGCCCCACTCAAAACACCCGGCAAAAATGCTAACCGCAAACTATAAGTAAACAGACAGGTCCTTTCCGTCACAACATAGCACACGCGACAGGAAGCACACAGGCAGCCATTTATAAACCCCGGCACCGTAAGTGGTGCCAGCAGGCAAACCGGACATAACCCATTTACCATCAGGAGTGAACATGCTCAGAAAATGCCCCGCAGGCTATTACCCGGACGTATCAGAAAAAGCCTTCATCGACCCGACCGCCATCATCTGTGGCCGGGTAACTATTCAGGACAATGTTTTTGTCGGCCCCTATGCAGTGATACGTGCAGATGAAGTGGATGAAGACGGCAATATGCAGCCGATCATCATTCAGGAAGGCTCGAACATTCAGGACGGCGTGGTCATCCATTCCAAAGGCGGTGCCGCCGTTACCATTGGTGCCCGCACATCCATTGCGCACCGCTCCATCGTGCATGGTCCGTGCAGCGTAGGTGACGATGTATTCATCGGTTTTAACAGCGTCGTATTCCGCACCCATATCGGTAATGGCAGTGTCATCCGGCATAACTGCGTGATCGACGGCCTGGATCTGCCCGAAGCTTTCCACGTTCCGCCAGTCACTGCGATCGGGCCTGATTTCGATCTGAATACAATCGATAAAGTCCCGCCGGAATACTCTTCGTTTTCGGAATCAGTGGTATCCGCGAACCATGCGCTGGTAGAGGGGTATAAAACCCTGGCTAACGAACTGTAAGCTGCTATATCCGGATTCTGGCATCCATTTACCCGGTGCATTCAAAGGTAAAAGCCATCCGGACATATCAGACACAAAAACCACGACTGCTCCCAAACAATGCCTTGAACTCAGCTGCAATTGCAGGGAGTTCAGGGCAATTCAGGACAGACAAAAACGGTAAGACCAGGCTGCTACCACCCATGCCAGACTAACAGCCCAAATCCCTGGAGATGGAAAAACTGAATCAGCCTCTGCGGGCCACCAGCAAACCGACACCGGCGCTGGCCAGCATGGCAGAACAGCCACGATTAAACAGCTTTCTTTTTTGGGGTGCAGAAAACCACTTTCGCAGATAGACACCAAAGCAAGCGTAAGCTGCGATTGCTATCCATTCCAGCACCAGAAAAGCACTGCCCAGAATAAAAAACTGAAAGCCTATCTGCCCGTCAGGATTGATAAATTGCGGCAAAAACGCGGTAAAAATCAGAATAGCTTTAGGATTACCCGCCGCCAGTAAAAATTCTTGTCGGGCAAGGCTCAAAATACCTTTACTGTCTGCAGAGATCTGCTCATCAGCACCTGACGTATCTGCTACCCAAAGCTTATAAGCCAGCCAGAACAGATAACAGGCACCCGCAACCTTGATGGTAAAGAAAATCTTTTCAGATGCATAAAGAATCACAGCCAGACCGGATGCCGCCAGCATAATCATGCCGGCAAACGCCGTCAGCCTGCCTAAGCCTGCTGCCACGGCTACTTTCAGCCCGTAACGCTTGGCATTACTCATGGAGAGAAGGTTGTTTGGCCCCGGAGACATGTTTAAAGCAAAACATGCCGGTATAAAGATTAAAAAAGCTATGAAATCCATCATCACATCCCTGCAGAACGGGTATAAAGCCAACAATGATAAGCGGCCTGAAACAGCATTCCCAGTTTATTCTCACCCGCTATTTTCAGCCAGCAACGCACCATCAGGCAAAACGTTCCGGGTCCTTTTCTGTCTTACTGGTGTAGCTGCCTCAGCGCTTCATTCACTACCTGCCTTTCTACTTCAGCAACCAGTTGCGAAGAAACATCCCAGGCCTTCCAGTAAAGGTCGACATAAACGGGCTCTCTACTCAAGTAAACCAATTCATCTCCCTGATACTCTTCAATAATTTGCCGGGGTACGATTCCCCAGCCAACACCTTTCAGAACAGCTTTCAGTTGCTCACGGGAATCCGGAATGAAGTGCTTCTTTATACCCTCAGGTGAGCCGTCTAACCTTTTAAAAAACTGTTCATCCAAATGATCATCATGATCAAACAGAATAAGCGGTACGGTACTGAGACTCCGAACACTGACCTTCTCCGCCAGACTATTTGAATACACCTCTCTGGAACAAACCACAAAGTACTCCAACGCCCCCAGCCGGCGCACTTTACACCCCGGTACAGGATTATCCAGTGCGGTAATTGCTGCAATCACATTGCCACTTTTTAACACCTGATTGGTCGACACCTTATCCGTGGTTTTAATATCAATCAGTACCCCGTCTAAACCGGTCGCGATATTACTGGCTGCTTCTGAAAACCAGCAGGTCAGAGAGTCATGATTCACAGCAACCGGCAGTGTTTGCACCTCTGAATGATCATTGCCAGCGATCACCGCCATGGCTTCATCCTGCAGTAACTTTATCTTCCGTGCTAACTGCATGATGTTCTCGCCTTCACCGGTCAGTTGCAGCGGATTGCTGCGGATTAAAACCGGTTTTCCGATGTAGTTTTCCAGACTTTTGATTCGCTGGGAAACCGCCCCCGTGGTGACGTGCAGAACTTTTGCTGCAGCCTCGAAACTGCCCTCATCGAAAATGGCAATGAGTGTCACAAGCTCACGATGATCAAACATGACGTTTTGCCCCCGGCCGTTACATCTTTAGCTAAATTAAACTTAATTAAAAATTTTTAGGTTTATTAAAAATATACCTGACACTAGCATCTGGTTAAAGACAAACCCGGAGAATAACGATGTCCCAATCAGCCCAGATGAAACCAACCTCACTGCCCGTCAGAAGCTTTCTCAACTGGCCGGTTGTTACTGATCCCAAACAGTGGCAAGGCAATGTTGCCGTAGTGGGCGTTGCCCAGAGTGAAGTGTATCCGGGCAACCCTGTGCCGAATGATCAGGCCAATGCACCTGATGCTATCCGCCTTCAGTCCGGTCAGTTCTGTGACGGTGCAACCCACTGGGATTTTGATATCGGCACCACACTTTCATCACTGGATCTACAAACCGTCGACTGTGGCAACCTGACCTATGACGGCAGAGACTACGAACCCTTCGCCGCCTGGCAGAAAAGCGTTTTCGAAACGCTCTGGAAAAACAACATGCAGGTATTTGCCCTGGGTGGTGATCACGGCATTACTACGCCGGCCCTGCAGGCACTGGGCGTACTCAATAAAGACGTACATGTCGTGCATATAGATGCCCATCTCGACTGGCGGGACGACGTACAGGGCGTAAAAGGCGGTTACAGCAGCCCACTGAAACGGGCCAGTGAACTGCCCTGGATCTCCGGCATGACCCAGATTGGCATGCGCGGCACCGGCAGTGCCCGCCAGCCTGAAGTGGAAGCAGCGCGGGCCTGGGGTTCCAACATCATCACCGCAGCTCAGGTACACAGAGACGGCGTTGAAGCGGTCATTCAGCAGCTGCCTAAAGATCAGCTGGTTTATCTGACCATTGATGCCGACGGGCTGGACCCTTCCCACATGCCCGCAGTACTCGGCCCGGTTCCCGGCGGTCTGTATACCGAACAGGTTACTGCGCTGATTCATGCAATCGCCAGAAACAATCAGTTAGTGGGCATGGATATCGTCGAGATAGCACCGTCAATTGACCTGCCAAATAACATCACCAGCATCACCGCCGGGCGCCTGATCATTAACGCCATCGGTGCAACCTGGGGACCGGGCCGGGACAAATAAACCTCAAAAAGTAATACCTGCATTTTCGCTGTTCCGGGCGCCTGACAGTCTGCACCGGAACACAAAGGGAAGAATTCCACCCGGCAATTCTTCCGGTGAGACCCGATCACACTAAAATAACAACAAGCGTTTTTCAGGAGGCTTCCAATGAAAAAGAATGCTCTGGCACTGATGCTGGCAACGGTGGTTTTTGCAGGCACCGCAGCTGCAGACGAAATAACCAAGCTGCGCATAGGCGTGGAAGGTGCCTACCCACCCTTCAGCTATGCAACCCCCAGCGGTGATATCGAAGGTTTCGATATCGATATTGCCAACGCCCTGTGCCATGAAATGAAAGTGGAATGTACGCTGGTTTCACAGGACTGGGACGGCATGATCCCGGCACTGATGATCCGCAAGTTTGATGCCATTATTGCCTCAATGAACGCCACTGAAGAACGTAAAAAGCAGGTAGCATTTACGGATAAATACCATCATGCACCGGCCAAGTTTATCGCTAAAAAAGGTGCCGGCATTGAAATTTCCAAATCAGGGCTGACAGGCAAAAGTATCGGTGTGCAGCGTTCAACCATCTTCGATACTTACCTTTCAGATAACTACGGTGACCTCATCACCATTAAGCGCTACGGCACCCAGACCGATGCTTATCTGGACATGAAAGCAGGCCGTCTGGACCTGTTACTGGCTGATTCGGTAAACGCTGCCTCAGGGTTCCTGGATGTTGAAGGCGGTGAAGATTATGAGTTTGTGGGGCCGGGCCTGACAGACCCCCGCTGGTTTGGCGAAGGGGCCAGCATTGCCATCAGAAAGAATGACGTTCACCTGAAAGACAAATTCAATCAGGCACTGAAAACCATCCGCACAAACGGCGTTTATAAAGCAATTAACGACAAATACTTTAACTTCGATGTTTACGGGAATTAAGTAAACACCGAATCACATCTACACAGCTTGCAGGAGCAGGTCTTTCTTTTTCTTTGTTAACCATTGCGGTTAACAGAGAAATGCAGTGATAAGATCTGCTCCCTCCCCTTGTCTATTCTCGCTGAATGAATCAGTCGTCATCTTCCATCGCCAGTGAATACTTACCGGAAGCAAGGCCCGTCAGCCGTTCCACAATGCTCGCTTCTTCCACACCGGTCAGCTCCACTGACTCGTCGTCAGGGCAGAACTTGTATTCGGATACAGAGCCATCAAACTTAATCTTCCCAAGAATGCGACCGCTACTGCTGATGCAATCCAGCTCTTGCTGAATAGGAAAGAACAACACCATCTGAAACCTCCTAAAAAATATACGTCGGTGGACGCTGTGCCTGCTTCTCTTACATACCAAGGGATGCAGTTGCAGGTATCGCTGTGCGCCTTTCCTGCAAGCATCTGCCGGGAGACCCAGCCAGATAAAACACGTTTATAGCCACAATAATTCGGCAGGCATTTTAACACTAATCATAAAATGAAAAAGAAGCGAATCAGGAGTCACTGCGGACTTGATCATCCTCAATGTTTAAGCACAGATTACGTGCTCAAATGCCCCTCCCAACACATTAAACCGGAGTTGTTATGTTCAAAGCACATGTGCATGAAATTTTAGAAATGATACATGCGTCTGATAAGGCATATTCTGTTGCAGAGCTGCAGGAAGCGGTTATCAGTCACTTCAGTGAAGATACCGTTTTTAATTCCTGCTCAATCAACGATATGAGTGCAGCCCAGGCGATCGAATTCCTGGTGCAGCGTGGCAAGTTCGTTCCACAACAGTCAGGTTCCCCCTGCTGTGGCGGCTGCGGCGGTTAAGCAAATAGCAGAACACCTCAGGAACCGGCTGATAATTACAACAGCCGGTTTTTATTCAGCAAAAATCAGCTAACCTTCGCCTTGCCATCAAACAGCACCGCAAGCCTGCCCGGCTGAACCAGCTCAATATTATGCTCTTGTGCATATTTAACAGCGGCATCGGAAACCTCACCTAAGGTCACGTAGAGAAACCCCGTTGCTTCGGTATTTTGCCCTGCGGCAACTAATAACTTCAGCGGCTCTATTCCTGTATTCGCCGCTTTAAACCGCTTGCTGCTCAGCAATAGCTTTTTACTGCCGTGCGTCAGCGCCAGATCAGCGCCATTGCCTTTAAACACGCTGGTCTCGAAACCACTTTTTATATAATTAGCGGCTATTTTCTCGGAGATAACTCCGGCCGGCATTTTTTTAGCTTGCTGAACCACTTCCAACACCCGCTTTTGAGAAGGTTGCTGAAGCTGTTTATAGGCAGCAATCGCACCGATGATAAAAAATGGCAGCGAACCTGTGAGACTTAAAACCACATACTTGGCGTCTGTAAGGGCCAGACTGACCACCAGAATGAACAGACCAATTGATACACTGTACCACCAGCTGGATCGCAACAACACTGCAAACAACGACCCTTTAGCCATTTTAAACGCCATAAACTGATTACCTTTTGTGTTCTGCTGCCCCCTGACGGAGCAGACTATAAGTAACTTAAATATGCGGCTGTAGCCCGCACTTTCCTCAATCTCTGAAACATCCGGACAAATAAAGGACAGCCCAGTAGTGAGCCGTTACGGGAATAAGTTTTTAAAGCATCACGATGAACAGCTGTAATGCGACATGCCACCGACTTCAAAATGTTCAAACGGCTTAAGCCTGTAGTACTTGTCCTCTACTTCCTGTGACTGCTCCGCATATGGCTGCGTCATTACTTCCTGAAGCTCGCGCACCAGCTCGTAATTACCCATGCTGGCCTGCTGATAAGCTGGCACAACCAGCCACTCCCGCCAGCTGTATTTGGGGTTGACTTGTTTCATCTGCGCAGAAAGCGAGTCTCTGTTGTAAGACTCAGCTGCTTCAATAAGCGAGCGCCATTTTGTCAGCCACTGTGACCAGCGCAGATCCATTGCATCAGGATCTTCTCTGTAAGCAGGCCCTCTGTAGAAGCTCTTTTTGAGTGGTTCAATATCTTCGGGAATCCCCGAGAGCTCACGGAAGAAAATCGTGTAATCCACGGCGGTTTCCAGCATGAGTGTTTGCAGCTCGTCTAATAAAGCACCATCAAAATGCTCAAGACCCAGCTTACTCGCCCACATCTGTTCCATTTTCGCCTGTATTGTTTGAGCAAAACCCACCTGAATCTCGTCCAGCTGCTGTAACGCGGTTGGATGTGAAGCAAGCAAAGGCTTCAGCGCGCTGCAGAACATATGGAAATTGGCCTCTGCGGCCACAGGCTGATTGTAAAATGAAAAGTGCAGTCCACCACCGGTCCAGGGCTGAAAGCGCGGATTAAACAGTTCGCAAAATCCAAACGGACCGTAGTCGAGTGTAAAACCGCCCACTGCACAGTTATCACTGTTGAAGTTACCCTGGCAATAACCTACACGGATCCAGTTCGCCACCAGTGAGCTCAAGCGATCACGAAACGCCTGTGCCAGCAGCAGTAACTTCTCTTCCGTCTCTAACTGGCTGTCAATAACATCCGCGTACTCACGATCAATCAGGTGTAAGACGAGCATTTCAAGCTCCTTCAGCGCTTCAGGATGCTCTTCTTTGCGGGCGCGGCGCCCAAACAGCTCTAACTGACCAACCCTAATAAATGAAGGTGCCACCCGTGTCGAAATCGCAACCGGTTCAGCGATAACCCGATCCGGATTCTGCGACCGGGAGCCTTCTGAGTACCACTGCCGGTTAACTGTCTCCGTTTTAGACACATACAAACTCAGTGAACGGGACGTAGGAACACCCAGTGCCTGCATATGCTCCTGTGCCAGAAACTCCCGGACACTGGAACGCAGAACCGCACGCCCGTCTGCCCCACGGCAATAAGGTGTGCGACCCGCACCTTTTAACTGCATCTCCCAGCGCTGCCCGTTAAGAACCGCTTCCAGTACAGAAAGTGCACGGCCATCGCCGTAACCGTTACCGGTGCCAAACGGACACTGCTGATAATATTCAGTGCCATAAATAGAAAGCGCATACCCTGTCGCCCAGCCAGTATTGCGCATTGGCGCAGGTACCTGCGCCATATCACCGGAGAACATCTGCATAAACTCAGCCGACTGCGCCAGGTTGTCGGCAAAGCCAAGTTCCCGGAAAAAGCTTGTGCTGTGAGCAACGTACTCAGGATCCTGAATAGGTGTAGGAGTGACAGGCACATAATGCCCGGTAAAGACCTGCCGCGGAGCCTGTTCAGCCCCGTTTTCGTCCGCATCCGGATCACAATTAAGTGTCTCCAGAAACGAGTAATCAGCCAGGTTAGACAACTCATCAAGCGTCGTAATGCCTGAAGAAGTATCTGAGGACAATGGCTTTATCATGGTGGAGCCTCACACGGGAATGAATGAACGAAGACTGCGAATTTTGCCCGTAAAATCAGCAAAACGAAAATGGTACTTCTTTTGAGGAAATAAGCCTTCCAGAAAATAAACCTCTCAGCCTAAGAATAGACTGAGAGGTTCTTTACTGGCTACCCGGAGAGCCGGGGTAACGCCAGAATGGCGTTTAATCCGCAATTTTTCTATCTGAAACTGCTATCTGAAGCTGAACAGTACTCAGGATAATCAGTGCAGGTAATAAAACAGCAGATAGACCACCAGCAATATCGCTACCCAGACAACCATGGTTTCAGTTGGCCATAGCTTGGCAAAGTAACCCTTTGGCTCGCCTGCCTCGGCATCATATGAATTCTGAACCATTCGCTTCACTGAAAGGATGACAGAATTTTCAACGCTGACATAAGCACCGTAGGTTGTGCTCGCCACCCGTTTCACCACAGCCGGCGCAAGCTTACGGTAGAACCAGTCTGCATCCAGATTGGTCGATGGCAGCTCAGGCGGATACATATTCTTCAGGTTCAGCCATACAAACGCCAGCGCCGAGAAGAACAGCAACTGCAGCTGAGTTAACACGTGGGTCACATCATAAGGCTGATAGCTATGCTCCCACGGCAACAGGGCATAAACCGTCTGGGCCGGGAAAGTACCTAAAACAACACATGCTACGGCTGCCAGCGTCATGGCGACCAGCATGTTTTTAGGCGGCTCAGTGGTACGGATACCTGAATCGTGAGCAAAGAATGCAAAGTAAGGGATCTTGATGCCCGCGTGATGGAATACACCTGCAGCAGCAAACAACAGCAACAGCCAGACCACATCATAGCCTTCGGCAACCGCGGCAGCCATAATCATCGACTTGGATACGAAACCGCTGAACAGCGGGAAAGCCGAGATAGAGGCAGCACCGACAATACAGAGCACCGTGGTTTTAGGCATGCTTTTATATAAGCCACCCAGCTCGGAGCCGTTGATCTTACCGGTCATGTGCAATACCGCACCCATGGTCATCATCAGCAGGCCTTTAAAGATAACGTCATTAAAGGCGTGTGCGACGGCACCATTCAACGCGATAGCAGTACCGATACCAATACCCACGATCATAAAGCCGATCTGGTTAATCAGACTGTAGGCCAGTACCCGTCGCAGATCATTCTCAATTACCGCAAAGAAGATTGGGAAACACGCCATTGTGACGCCGATCCAGACCAGTATTTCCTCACCCGGAAAACCTCGGGCAAAGGCGTATACTGCTACCTTCGTTGTGAATGACGCTAAGAAAATTGTACCGCTTGGGGTAGCCTCAGGATACGCATCGGTCAGCCAGTTGTGCATAAACGGGAACGCACACTTGATACCGAAGCCAAAGAAAATCAACCAGGCTCCGATCTGAGCAATACCTTCATGTTGCAAGCCGATCTGAGTGAACAGCAGGCTGTTATTTACCTGGGCGAAAATCAACAGGCCCACGAGCAACAGGACGCCAGACAATACCTGAATGATCAGGTAGCGAACGCCAGAGGAGTAAGCACGGTCTGTCCGGCGGGCCCAGATCAGGAATACCGACGTCAGCGCCAGCAGTTCCCAGAAGATAAACAGCGTCAGCAGGTCGCCTGCAAACACCGCACCTACTGCGCTTGCTGCATAAGCCAGGCCAGCCACATGCTGCACGGTATCTTTAACATGCAGCGCATAGATAACAGCTATCAGCGAAGCGAGATGGAACAGGTAACCAAACATCAGGCTGAGTTTGTCTACCTTTACCGGTTCCAGGGCATAGCCCATAAACTCAAGGGACCAGAACACACCATGGTCCATCCCCATCAGGTTTATAGCTCCCAGAATTGGTGCCGCAATCATTATCAGATTGCGCAGCCAGCCCCGCAGAAAAATCGCCGCCAGTGCACCCAGCAGCAAAGGAAGAAACGGTATAACACTATTCATCGTAGTAATCTTCCCCACGCATCAGGAACTTACGCATCTCTTTTGCGATAAGCACCAGAACAACACAACCAATAAAACCATAGATGGCATAAAATGCCGGGATGTTCTCCCAGTCATGATAGATATGCCGGTGTACCATAAAATCAACCAGAACTAACAGGCCGCAGATAACATAGAAAACTTTTAACATTTTTTTAATGTTTTCCGGCTTATCAAACCAGCCATCTGAATCATGCTTATCAGACATCTAGCCCTCCCCCATATTCGTTGCAGCTGTCATATCGGTTGAGACTCCCGGAATCATATTAATAAGATCGACCAGGGGCTGCATATAGAAAAACAGTGCCAGACAACCAACAGACGTGATCGTCAGCGCAATCAGAATTGGTAACGGTGCTTCCTTGGTTTCTGACCAGGACCATGGCTGTGCACCTTCAGCAGGCTTGGTGAAGAACGCCTTGATCGGAATCGGTAACAGGTAAGCAATGTTCAGCAGGGAACTGACCATCAGCACTGCCACGATGATAAGTTTATCCGTCTCTAACGCACCAATGGCCAGATACCATTTACTCCAGGTGCCTGCCATCGGCGGCAAGCCAATAATACTGATGGCACCGATAGTAAATGCGGCAAAAGTAATCGGCATTTTACGGCCCAGACCCACCATATCGCTGATATTTTTCTTATGGCTGGCGACCATGATGGCACCGGCACAGAAGAACAGCGTGATCTTACCGACCGCATGGGTCGCAATGTGCAGGGCAGCACCGGCACTGGCGATGGAAGATGCCAGCAAAGCACCGACCACGATGTAACTCAGCTGACTCACTGTTGAGTAAGCCAGACGGGCCTTCAGGTTATCCTTGGTCATGGCGATACAGGATGACAGCACGATAGTCGCCGCACCGATGTATAACATAATATCAGTTGTCGCCAGCTCCTTAAGGCTGTCAATGCCGAAGATATAGATAACAATCTTCAGAATGCTGAACACACCGGCTTTTACCACCGCAACCGCGTGCAGTAAGGCACTTACCGGAGTAGGTGCAACCATCGCCGCGGGCAACCAGCGATGGAAAGGCATGATAGCCGCTTTACCTACGCCGTAGCAGAACAGCACCAGCAGCACACTGAGAACCACCTTATTATGGGAGTCATCAAAGATACCACCAGCCCGGAAATCCAGCGTGCCGGTCAGAGCATAGGTACCAAGCACCGCGAATAGCAGGAATGCAATTGAAGTACTCAGCAAAATGCCCAGATAGACCCGTCCACCCTGCTTCGCCGCATCGTTGCCGGCATGGGTGACCAGAGGGTAAGTTGAAAGCGTCAGTACCTCATAGAAAATGAACAGCGTCAGCAGGTTGCCTGAAAAACAGATACCCATCACTGAACTGATTGATAATGCAAAACAGCAGAAGAAACGCGTCTGGTTATCTTCATTATGGCCGCGCATATAGCCAATGGCATAGATGCTGGTAACGATCCACAGGAAGCTGGCTACAATCGCAAACAGCACGCCCAAAGGTTCAACATTAAAGCTGATACCAAGCCCCGGGAACATCCCAACCACAGTGGACTGGAGAGCAACTCCGCTGAAGGTGTAATCCGTAATTGCCAGCACAATCGTGAACAATATAACGGCGGTTGTCAGCGTCACCGCTTCACGCAGATTAGGGAATTTCCCCGTCGCGACAACCAGTAGCGCACCAATAAAAGGAACGCAGATAGATAGCGCAATTAACTGCGCCGGTTCGAATGCCTGCCAGAGATTCATGATGAAACCTCCTGCACAACTACATCTGACATCTGACCTTCCTGTGTATTACTGACTGACATGGCGTCAGCCTGGAAAAGCCACTCTGCAGCGCTGTTCGCCGCTTCGGTCGTCAGGGACGTATCAATGCCGAAGTAGACATTGGCAATCACAAGTGCCCACATCGGAGCCAGCATCAGCCAGGACACTTCTTTGATGTTTTTCGAACCCTGTGAGTCAGGCAGTTTCTGGAAATACGCCGCTTCAATAACCCGGCCAATATAGACAACCGCAAACAGAGAACCGAGCAACACCAGCGCTGCTACAAGCCAGTTATCCTGCTCCAGTGCTGCTGTCACTAAATACCATTTACTGACAAAACCAGCGGTAAGCGGTACACCAATAATACTCAGGCCAGCAATGGTAAACGCCGCCATTGTCAGAGGCATTCTCTTACCAAGCCCGGCAAACGCTTTGATATCAACAGAGCCAACGCGGTAGAACACGGCACCCACAGCCATAAACAAGGCTCCCTTCATCAGCGCGTGGTTAAAGATATGAATCATACCGGCCATGAGCCCCGCCACACTGACCAGGCTAAGGCCAAGAATCATATAGCCAATCTGAGCAACACTACTGTAAGCAAGGATGCTCTTAACGTTACTCTGTACCGTTGCCGAATAAGAGCACTGGAAGATAGCAACAACCGCCAGCACCATCAGAATCAGGCCCATTCCCATATCTACAAAGACATGGTCAATGCCGAAAACAGTGAAGATAAAGCGGATCATCACGTAGACAGCCACTTTCGTAGCCGTACTGGCCAGGAATGCTGTCACTGCCGAAGGCGCATGGGTATATGCCGGCGGCAACCACATGTGTAACGGGAACAGTGCAAGCTTGAGACTGACACCCACCATAATGAACGCAAGACCGGTATTGATCGTACGGCTGCTCTCGTAAGCATCCATTCTGACCGCCAGATCCAGCATGTTCAGGGTGCCGGTTTTCATGTAGAGCAAACCAACACCGATCAGGATAAAGGTCGCACCGATAGTACCCATGACCAGATAACGGAATGCTGCTGTCAGACAACGGCGGTCCGAAGCCAGACTCACTAAGGCGTAGGTCGCCAGTGAAGAGACTTCCAGGAACACGAACAAGTTAAACGCATCGCCGGTAATCAGAATGCCTGAAAGGCCTGCAAGGCATAGCAGGTGTGCGGTGTAGAAAAGCGAGTGATTGGCAACTTTCACCTCTTTCTCGATGCTGTCTTTCGAATACACCAGCACCAGTGTGGAGATGGCCGTTACTGCTAATAAGACAAAGGCATTAGCAACATCAACCCGTAACTCGATTCCCCAGGGTGGCGCCCAGCCGCCAACGGCGTAGCTAAGCACACCATCAGACAGCGCTGCTGCCAGCAGTTGCCAGGAGAATATGAATGCCAGACCACTGACCAGGGTGGCAAAACCCCAGGAAAGTACTGAGCGGCCCAGAATAAGTGCAATAGGTGCTGCGATCAGGGGCAGTATGATAGGAAGCGCAGCCAAATGTTGTTCAAGCATCAGATTGCATCATCCTTCTTATTATCAAATTCATTCTCTTCAACGGTGCCATAAGCGCGTTTAATCCGGACAATCAATGAAAGACCCACCGCTGTTGTGGCAACACCTACAACAATGGCGGTAAGAATAAGTACGTGAGGAAGCGGATTGGAGTATTGAGTAACTCCTTCAACCACGATAGGTGCGGTACCTCCGGTCACTTTACCCATAGATATATAGAGCATGAAAACAGAGGTCTGAAAAACGTTCAGGCCAACAATTTTCTTAACCAGATTGTTCGCAGAAATAACAATGTAAAAACCGGCCATCATCAGAAAAACGACGATCCAGTAGTTGTAATAGTCGAGGATAAAGTTCACTGGACGTTTGACCTCTCAGCCTGACTGCCAAAGGCATAGAAAATATTCAGCATGACCGCAAACACGGTAAAGCCCACCCCAAGCTCGATAATGATGATGCCATAGTGCTGGCCAGCTATCGGGTCTGCGGCGAGTTGGTTGTAATCGAGGAAATTACCGCCCTTATACATGCTGTACAAACCGACACTGGCATAGAGCAGCACGCCAAAAGCAGCCATCCACTGTAAGAACTTTGGCCCAACGACGGCAAATGCTTTGGGCAGGCCGAACACCAGGGCATACAAAATGAAAGCCGCTGCCGCAATGACGCCTGCCTGGAAACCGCCGCCAGGGCCGAAGTCACCATGGAACTGGACGTATAAGGCAAACAGGATCACCAGAGGGATAATGACTTTTGCAATGACTTGCAGCACCCGGTGTGATTCCAGACCCGACTCCAGGTCTTTCTTCTTCTTACGTCTTACGCCCAGCAGGGAGAAAACGCCTATGAATGCCGAGAATACTACGACCGTTTCGCCCAGCGTATCGAAACCGCGATAACTCGCCAGCACCGACGTAACCATATTCGGCAAGCCAACTTCTTTCGGTGACTCTTCTATATAACGGGGTGCGACATGCTGATGCACCGGGTTATCAGGATGCCCGAAAGGAGGCATATCGAGCGTGCCATAAATTAACGCTGCACCTGTCAGTGTGACCACAAACAGCGGCAACAGCTTAGAGCGGGTGCTCAGTCGCTCTTTCTCCTGCCGGCCGGTCAGCGCCAGCGTACCGAGCATCAGAACGGTCGATATACCCGCCCCTACTGACGCTTCAGTGAAGGCAACATCAACCGCATCAAGGTTCACAAAAATCAATGCGGAAAGGAAACTGTAGATACCGAACAACATTACCACGGCAAACAGATCTTTTAAGAAAATGATCCATAAGGCGGTCAGTGCAAGCATTGCCAGCAGCACCAGATCAATAAACTCTGCCATTACTGAGTATGCTCCTGTTTATCTTTAGGTCGGGTTTCTGCCAGCGTAAGCAAACCGCCATGACGGGCAGACTTTGCCAGTGCATGGGATGCTGTGGGGCTGGTTACCATTAAAAACAGTAAAATAAACCCTAACTTGGCGGTATTCAGATCGAATGAAGTCTGTAACAGTAAACCGCCAATAATTAACACGGCGGCGATAGAATCGGTGACACTGGCGGCGTGTACCCGGGTGAAAAAGTCAGGAAATCTGAACAGTCCGACAGCGCCGCTCAGCCCAAAAAAGATGCCTGCGAGAAGCAGTATGCTACTGACAATGTCAATTAAAAGCATGGCTTACCACTTATACTCAGTTGTTATTCAATTGGTGAGGTATATTCGAAGAATCGAAGCACCGCGACCATCCCAATAAAATTTATCAGCGCATATACAATGGCGATGTCCAGAAAGTCCGGGCGTCCCATCAAAAATCCTAAAACCGCGATAAACAGAACGGTCTTGGTGCCAAACATATTGACCCCAAGGATACGGTCGTAAACCGTAGGTGATTTAAATGCTCTGGCCAGGGCAATCCCCATGACGACCAGAATCGCAACACATACTGCTGCCAGAATACCTGTCATTTGTTTTTGCCCCAGATGCCCGTAATCTTTCTTTCCATTTCACCTTCTTTCAAATCATCAATAGAAGATTTGTGCAGTGCATGGACGATTACTTCATCATCTTTATCTTCAATGTCCACACTCAACGTACCGGGAGTCAGTGTGATTGAGTTTGCATAAAGGACACGGCTGCTTAACGGAATCTCTTTTGAGCTTATTTTTGCGATAGCTGGCGAAAGCTTATCCGGTGAACCCCAGATGAGTTTCGTGACATGGACACTGGAACTGATGATTTGCCCAATCAGCCAGGGAAGATAGCGGATGAGCCGAAGGCTTGTGCCGATCGGCGCAGACTCAGTTTCGACATCATCCATTCGTTTCAGTACAAAGAGTACGATAACAACTGAAATGACACCGAAGCTCAGTAATAAAGGTTCGATGAAGCCGGATAGTAACAACCAGAATACTGATAGTACTCCCGCCCACTTAACGATATGCATGTAATATCGCTCCAATTTTTCCCGAAATTATTCTTGTTTTGTCCGGCTAGGGTAACCGGGGTCAAGCCTGCAGACGCCCAAGCTTAATGGCTGTTAACCATAAATGGAACCAAGCAGGCAGACTTTTACATTTCGCACACGAAGTTCTCCGGAACCTCATAAAGCCTCAATCTATCAATAAATTGCGACTTATTCGTTAGTCCAGATCAACTAAGGGCCGTAATATTGCGATCCAACAACTGATAGCTCAATAGAGATTATTTAATTTTATTGATAGGATAATCCTATCAATATAAAAGTTATGATACTAAAGAACCACAACTATGGCCGTGAAAACACCTACCATTAAGCAGTTGGAATACTTTGTATGTCTGGCCGAATCCACGACGTTCCGCAGCGCTGCAGAACAGCTCAAAATCAGTCAGCCAACGCTGACAGCGCAGATCTATAATCTGGAAAAAACGTTAAACCTGACCTTAATTGAACGCAGCCGCAGCGGCGCTACCCTGACCCCGGCAGGCAGGGATATACTGCTGAACGCCCGTCAGGTGCTTGAGGAAATGAATGGCCTGCTGGATCAAGCAGCCATGATAAATCACGGGCCCGGAGGTACCTTCCGCATGGGGGTATCCCCCACCGTCGGCCCCTACCTGCTGCCGCATATCCTGCCGGGGCTACATCACACCTATGCATCCCTTAAACTCTTCGTACGGGAAAACACACCTAAGGCCTTAGAGCTTGACCTGCTTGAAGGGCGACTGGACCTGGTACTGATTCCAAAACCCTTTGGCAACCCTCGCCTGACCACAGAAGTGCTGTTTGACGAACCCATGAAACTGATCACACCGGATGATCATCCGCTGGCTAAGCTGAAAAAAGTCCGATCCGAGAATCTGGAAGGCCAGAATATACTGACACTGGAAAAACAGTACGGTAGCTATCAGCAGATGGAAATCCTCTGTTCCGAACTGGGTGCGACAATCGCCCGGGATTACGAAGGAAGCAGTCTGGATGCCCTCCGACAGATGGTGATCATGCAGATGGGATTAACCTTCTTACCCTCCCTTTATATGTATTCTGAAATTCACCAGCCTCAGGGGTTGGTCGTCAGGGATATAGAAGACCTCAATCTGCACCGCACCCACGTACTGGCATGGCGGCAGAACTCACCGAACCGGGGCTTTTACAGACAATTAGCCGAGCTGATCCGCTCATTGGTGAAAACCAATCTGGCTGAAGCCAAATTAAGTTTTTGAACACACGACTGCAAAGGATTGCGAAGACACTTCATTAGTGAGGATACCGCCCAGAGTCGCTGCGGCGGTGTGGCAAGGTTGATAGAGTCAGGTCTTTCTTTTTGCTTTCCTAATTAAGCTGGCAAAAGACAAGGGCCTGCCCCTTCTGTAATGTATGTTTTTACGGGAAATTCACAGTATTGCCCAATATATCCACGTAATTCTCTGGAACTTTCTCTGAAGTAAGCTGATAAATACCATCCGCATACACACCAAAACCAAAACCACATTGTTTATTAAAGTTAACAGTTACAATTGATATTAAATCGCCTTTATTTTCAAATTTTAAAGTGCATATTTTATCTTTAAATTTATATTCAGCGCTCTCATATACACCAATATTATTTTTAAATTTCAATTCGCCATATAAATTTCCAGAATTATAGGAAGGCTTACCTCTATTTAGTTTTAGGCTAAATAAAAAGTAATTATCCTTTACAGGATGGAGTCGTAATTCCCCAACCTTTCCTGACTTCTCTGCTTCTAAATTGTTGTATGTACCTGGTTTTGTGGGCTCGGAATACGCGCTTGACGAAAACAAAACTATAAGCGCCCATGACATAAAAAGATACTTACTCATAAACACCTCAAGAAATATAAAGCCAAGGTAATTATTTTGGGGTCATAAGTATTTTAGGGTCAGGTCTTTCTTTTTAAGTGTTTTGGGGTCAGACCTTTCTTTTTGCTTTTCTATTAGACTGGCAAAAGACAAGACCTGACCCCATGTACTTTTGACCCCATATACTTTTCGAACAAACGCCAACTGTTTTATTGTCCATTTAAACAACTTGTTAGCTTTGTCTTTAGTCTTGTTCTGGTGAGGTTATACTCTCAATCATGTTTTGTATCAGCTGCTCATCAGTTTCAATCGAGTCCCCCCAGTCGGTTTTGATTGCGAGTCTTACTAGGGGGATGTATTCATGTTCACCAGGTCTAACTACATATGTAGTCACTTTGCCGTTTGTTTTATACATATTTACTTCCATGGAGTTATCATCTCTATTTAAGTTAACCTGAAACCCATTTTTGTCTCCATATGTTTGTTTATCATAAACAGCAAACTGCCATGCATACATTCTAAATAATCCGTTTGATAGCTCTATAAATAAACTTGCCACATCAATAAAATCTTCTACTTCATCTCTTGATGGAGATACAAAATCATGCTCAAGTGAATTTCTTAATTTGTTTAACCTTTTGAGAACCCTAGGCGCTACCAACCCTATTTCATTAATTTTTTCTAACTTTACGGGAAACTGCCTAGCCTTCTTAAGCGACAAAACTTCAATAACTGCTTCAACTTGACAATCAATAGCTCTTTTAGCATTAGTCAAGGCATTGATGTTACCACGAAGATCATTCGTTAAAAGATCTTCCTCTGCAATATCAAGGAAGTGTTGCGCATGTATTTCAAATGGAAACTCTAGGTCAGTAAACGACATCCTTTCATAGCAATCTAATGGTTGATTGTAATTTATTAAAAACTCTTTTAAACGCATAATAACCTTAAGCTTCTTCTAGAACCTCGCGGCATAATTCATCAAAAACAGAATCAGGGTGAATATCCCATAAACTGAGCTTTACAAAGGCTCGAAGTAAAGGGATGAAGTCACGCTTTGAACTGTTAATTCTATAATTCATGATTTCTAAATAATCGACAACGCCTATAACTTGTATGTGGGGCCTCCCTTTTTCATGAAATAAAATTTTGAAACCGTGTTTGGCACTTCCTAGCCAGCTACATTCATTGATTTTATTCCAGTTTGGGTTATTTTCATGAAAGCTCATCTCAAAGTCTTGAAAGAAATTATTCATAAACCTTTTTGTGATCTTTATATATAGGCTAGCTATATCTAATTGGTTTTCCAGCTTTTCTTTTTTTTCATATTCGGCATGAGCTTCTAAACTGTTATGTAAGCATTCAATTTTCAATAAAATTCTTGGAGCTAAAATCCCCAGCTGATTTACTAATGAAATCTGTTCACTAAAAACATGTGATGCTTTTATTCCCAGCTTATTTAACAGGGTAACTGTTTGAGTCTCTATTGATTTAGTTAATAACTCATGAGCGCCGGCTAAATCGTCATTTTCTACCAATTTTTTTTCAGCTTTATGTAGAAGAGATTCAGGCTCTGTAAAAAAATCCTCAACCAAGCTCCCCAATCCACTTAGACTATAGTCAGTTAGATTTTTCTTATTTTCTCGAAGAAACTTACTAAGTTTCATAACGCTTTCCTATTCTAAACCCCATAAACGAGCACAACCTTGCCCTCGGGTCGCAGGGTCAGGTCTTTCCTTTTGCATATATTGATAAGCTGGCAAAAAACAAGACCTGGCCCTAAGTGTATCCGCAGCGGTTCTTCAGACAGTTTGAGACTTGACTCAGGTCTTCTTCCGACACGAAGCGGATTAATACCCGCGTAAAGAGTGCGTATTTGACGCACTAGTTAGTTCTCAATTCAGAAATGCAATTCATAGTGAACCTTGGCTGTTGTCACCAAATTCACTCCAACACCACGATACGGGTTGGACATGCGCAAGATACTATCATATGCATTAGCTATTTCTGGCTTACTTCTAACACCCTCAATCTTCTCCTGCACATATCTCATTGCCATTCCGGCTAATATATCTGCAACTTGTATCGAGCTATGCTTATGTGATTCTGAGAATTCCAAAGAAGCTGAATCTGAGAAAGTATACTTCGCTGTCCTTACTGCTATTGTATTAGTCGTATCTAGTTCTTCCACGAGCTTTTTATTGATAGCGATAATTTCATCAAAATGAGCTTGTTCATCATGAACAATACTTGCTTCAGATATATCTCCATTCAAGTACAAATTAATCCTAGCATATATATTTGTAAACGAACTTAAGTTTGGAAGCATCCATATACATTTCCCTTTTTTACTAGTATCTGAAATAGGAATAAATTTTAAATAGGCCTCCTTTTCATTGATTGATCTTAACTCGTCGTAATCCTTGATGCTATCATCAATATTATTCGATATAAAATCAGAAAGATAACTTCTAGGCAAATAGTTCTCAGTAAAACTACGAATCTCATTGAATGATTCTAACAATGTTTCGTTTGAGGGATTTTCACAGGCAACAATAAACTTATTAAACACAGAGTTTGGTGCATGTTCATATATGAAGTCCGCACAATGATTTCTCGCCATCTGTGACTCAGGAGTTTCTGGAGGAGAAGAATAAGCTGGCATTACATGGCAATTAACAAGATTCGCAGCAATAAAGTACTTTTTATCCACTACTTCGATAAATATAGGAATATTTTCTCTATCTAATAAATTTACAAGATCACTAATAAACCTCGGCTTCTTCCGATATATCTTTGATGACTTCAATTCAGAGCCTTGAATCCGATGTTTTTTTCTTAATTCCAAAACTAACTCATCCAGAGTTCGAGTATCATTTATACCAATGCAAGCTAAAGAAAAAACAGGTTGTCCATAAAAATCAAAATCCTCACCTGTGCTCAATACATCTCCAGAATTACCACTCTCATCAATATAATAATTTAGTATCATAGTTATCCTTTGGAGCAAATATTTTAATAACGAGCGTGGGAATTTTTCTCTCAACCCAGAATACAGAATTAGCTGTAAAAAATTTAATCTGAATTATTTTAAACGACACTTTCAATTTTCTCAGAAAAAATGCAAATGCGTATTTCGATAATTGCCTGTGAACATAGGCCAGTACAATAAAATCCCTAAGTGCTTAATATGTAACCAGTTAATGGAAAAGGCAAGACTGAAATGTGGCTGTCATTGATAGACAGCAAACTTATAAATGAGAGTTATCAGGATGCAGGCTGATTCGGGATGCTTATTACTGGTGAGAGCCTGAACCGGCATGTCCGCTTTTGGCACTAAGCAGCAACTTGAGATACGGGCAATCTCCCTGTTAAGAGAGCAGCTGATAAATAACTCAGCTAACACTAAAAAGTCAGACAACCTCCCGTTTATCTGACTCTCAACTATCTTTTGCGCGAACGTTAAATACGCTCAAACATCACACAAACTGCCCTGCTGCAAAGCCGCAGGCCCAGGCCCACTGGAAGTTGTGGCCGCCCAGGTGGCCGGTTACGTCCAGGCACTCACCCACGAAGTACATACCCGGGGCTTTTTTGGCTTCAAAGGTTTTTGAAGACACTTCATCCGTGACGATACCGCCAAGGGTGACTTCGGCGGTGCGGTAGCCTTCTGTGCCGCTGGGCTTAACAGTCCAGTTATGAAACTGATCAGCAATGGCCGCCAGCTTTTTATTATCGAACTGATTCATCGGGCCGCTGATATTCCAGAGTTCACAGAAGGTCTGCGACATCCGCTTACTCATCAGTTGCGCAAGCTGGTTTACTATATCCGCTTTGCCGTGCTGGGCTTTTGCCTGAATCAGCCAGTCGGTGAGGTCCAGTTCCGGGAACAGGTCGATGGTTACTTCCGTGCCCGGCTGCCAGTATGAAGAGATCTGCAGAATCGCCGGACCGCTGATGCCCCGGTGGGTGAACAGCATGTTCTCGCGAAAGCTGACTTTACCGATGCGGGCGGTTACCGGATGGGATACGCCGGACAGCGGTTTAAAGTGTTCCAGATCTTTCGGCTGCAGGGTAAACGGCACCAGTGCCGCCTGCAGTTCAGTGACTTCCATACCGAACTGGCGGGCCAGATCATAGGCAAAGGAGGTTGCACCGCCGTTAGGAATCGACAGCCCGCCGGTGGCAATCACCAGCGACTGACATTGCAACTCACCGGAGGTAGTTTCCAGCCGGTAGCCGCCGTCAGCGAGAGCTTCAACCTTGTTTACGCTGGTTTCAGTGCGGATTTCCGTCCCGGCCCAGTCACATTCAGTGAGCAGCAGTTGCAGGATTTCTTTACTGGATTCATTACAGAACAGCTGACCCAGGGTTTTCTCGTGGAATTCCACCCCGTGACGTTCCACCAATTCGATAAAATCAGCGGCTTTATAACGGCTCAGGGCAGACTTGGAAAAGTGCTTATTGGTAGAGAGAAAGTTATCCGGGCCGTTATAGATATTGGTGAAGTTACAGCGACCACCGCCGGACATAAGGATCTTACGGCCAACCTTTTTGGTGTGCTCCAAAACCAGCACGTCCCTGCCCCGGTATCCGGCAGTTGCAGCCGTCATTAATCCTGAGGCTCCGGCACCAATAATTACTACGTCGCGGCTTTCCACTGTGTGTTGTCTCTGTCAATCTGAAAGGCGCGTAGTGTACACAGATACGGGAACCTGAAACAGTGTTTCAGGCTTCATCTTCACGGCGCAGCTGTATCTCCGCTTCTCCGTCCGTAATAAACAGATCAAAGACAATGGGCTGACAGCACACTTGACAGTCTTCAATGTATTGCTGGCTGCCGGCGCTGCAATCCAGCAGGCAGGTAAAACCTGCACCACAATAAGGACACTCCACCCGCCGTTCTTCAAGGCACTGCATAATGATCAGCTGTGGTCGATGTGAATGTCATCGGGAAACGGCTGTCCGGTGCCGGTCTCGATAAGAGCTTTAAGGCTGAGGAGAAACACTGCCCACTTGGTGGTGCAATGGGCCATAAAGTCGGTCGCTTCTTCCCAGTTGGCGTGCCTGAAACGCACCATCACCTGATTATCCCGAGGGATCAGATCGAAGCTGACTTCTGTGCCGACCCAGGCTTCCGGCATATTGCCATGATGCCGCCAGACCACCTTTTGATCCGGTATCAGTTCGGTGACCTGAAAATCCGGCCCGCCACCGTTAAACCTGAACTGTATAACTGAGCCCACTTCGCCGGCACCGGTGACATCACTGGTCCACCAGTCCATTAACCCTTCATTGGTGGTGAGTGCTTCATAGATGTCCGTGGCACTGCCGGCAATTCCCACCTGATGGTTGATGATCATAACCGCCTCCTGCTGACTGTAACTGTTTTTCAGATGCTGTCTGAATTACAGTTTAGTCAGCCTCTGGGCGGCCTGCTAAAAATCCTCTGCCAGTGCGAGCTTAACGGCACCTTCGGCATGCAGTGCGGTGGTGTCATATAGCGATACAGATGTATGCTCCGGCTTCACCAGCATGGCGATTTCAGTACAGCCAAGAATCACCCCTTCGGCGCCACGGGCAAACAGATCATCGATAATTTTCAGATACACCTGCCGCGAAGAATCATGCACCTCACCCTGACACAGCTCTTCGTAAATAATGCGGTGAACATCATCCTGCTGATCAGCATCGGGTACCAGCACCTGCAGGCCAAACTTGTCGGTTAGCCGGCCTTTGTAAAAGTCTTCTGCCATGGTGAAACGGGTGCCCAATAAACCGATGGTTTTAACACCGTCCGCCAGGAGTTTTTCAGCGGTCACATCAGCAATATGTAATAAAGGAATACTGATGGCGGCTTCCACTTCATCAGCCACCTTATGCATTGTGTTAGTGGCAATCAGCAGAAAGTCGGCACCGCCCCGTTCGGTTGCTGCCGCCTGCCGGGCCAGTATATCTGCCAGTTGCTGCCAGTCCCCGGCGTGCTGTAACTGCTCGATCTCAGCAAAGTCCACGCTCAGCATACAGACCTTGGCAGAATGCAGGCCGCCCAGCTTCTGCTTAACACCCCGGTTAAGGGCTGCGTAATAGTCCGCACTGGACTCCCAGCTCATGCCACCCAGCATACCGATTGTTTTCATAACACCTCCCTGCTTTGATTCAGTGCAAAAAAAAGTCTGGCACGGCGCATTGAATGACACAATTTATTTATTGCCTGACATACAATAACGCCGCATCCGGCAGTTGCATTCCACGTGCCATAAGGCTTAAATGCAGCTCCCTAAGGAACCTTTACCGTCTAAGGATCAGTACATGACTTTCACCGCCTGGCTTTCACTTTTTCTGGTCTGTTGTCTGGGTGCAATGTCACCCGGCCCCAGCCTGGCCGTCGTGCTGAAACAAACCGTCAATAACAGCCGGCAGCACGGTTTACTTACCAGCTGGACCCATGCAGCTGGCGTTGGATTATGGGCGTTTGCCACCGTCACGGGCTTATCTCTTTTGATCAGCCAGTCCGGCCAGCTGTTTACCCTGATTACCTGGGCGGGTGCTGCCTATCTGGCATGGATTGGTGTACAGGCGATCAGAGCAGGTGCTGCCGGCGCATTGAATGTCGCCGCGAGCCGCCAGATGTCTCTGTTACAGGCCGGTCAGGAAGGTCTGCTGATTTCATTACTGAATCCAAAGCTGGCGATTTTCTTCATTGCGCTGTTTTCCCAGTTCGTTTCTGCCGATGCCAGCCAGGCCGATAAACTGATTCTGATTGCTACCGCCACCCTGGTTGATGGCCTGTGGTACACACTGGTGTGTCTGGTGCTTTCCAGAAGCACGGTATTAACCCGCTTACAGCGCAACAGCCAGTGGATTAACCGGATCACCGGGCTGGTATTGCTGGCACTGGCAATCCGGGTGGTTACCCTCTAGCAACAAAACTGACAGACACAAAAAAGCCCTGCATTGCAGGGCTTTTTTACTTTAACGAACGTGATTGCTTATATCACTCAGCAATTTCAGCGTTATGGTAGATTTCCTGAACGTCATCGCAGTCGTTCAGCAGATCCATAAACTTCTCGAACTGTTCTACATCTTCACCGCTCAGTTCGCTGATGGTCTGAGGAACAAAGGTGATTTCCTCCACTTCGAACTCAACGTCCGGCAGTGCTTCATGCAGCGCGGTTTTCGCTTTAAAGAATTCAGTGTGCGGTGCGTAAACAGTGATCTTACCGTCTTCGCTTTCGATGTCCGCCACGTCTACGTCTGCCATCATCAGCAGTTCAAGAATTTCATCTTCGTCGCCGTGTGGAAATACCAGCACTGCACGGTGATCAAACATGTGCGCAACCGCGCCCTGACCACCCAGCTTCGCCTTACCTTTGTTAAATGCAGTACGCACATCACCGAAGGTACGGTTGTTGTTATCCGTCAGACAGTCAACAATCACCATGCAGCCACCCGGGCCAAAGCCTTCATAGCGGGCGTGAGCGTAGTCTTCACCGCCGCCACCGCTGGCTTTGTCCATCGCTTTTTCAATTACGTGGGCCGGAACCTGATCTTTTTTTGCTTTTTCGATCAAACGTCGCAGAGACAAGTTGCCGTCCGGGTCTACGCCACCACTTTTTGCGCAAACATAAAGCTCTTTCCCGTACTTGGCATATAACTTAGATTTAGCACCCTGGGTTTTCGCCATAGATGCTTTACGATTTTCAAAACTTCTTCCCATTAGAAATACTCTTTCATCCGATACTCAAAGCAATGACAGGGATTCTAATGCCTGACGGCAATTATCACTACCCCGACAGGCAAATATGCCTGATTCTTAGGTATTAAACTGATTCAGATGACAGTTTATCGCATTAGAGAGCTGGTTTGCTGACAAAACACCGGATCGTCACCTGCCTGTTCTAAAAAATTCATAAAAATTTTAAAAAACCTTTTGATCACTCACATTGTCGACAATCCAGCCCTAAAACCCCTGTAGAAAAACCATTTTTGCCCTGACTGTCTACACTTTTGCATTCTGACCGATGTCGCACACTGACAAGCTATTTCTTTAAAGTGATCCCTTTCTAGATAAAAAAAGATCCTTTAAACAGCAAACACGCTTAGTTAAAGTTCTTATATTACAAATAGTTAAATATCACTAACCCTATATTATCCGTGCCAAAGCCCTGACGGTTCGCCTGTCAGGGCAGAATCAGTCTAAGCTGAAAGTATTAACATAAACATTGTTGACAAAACTTAACTTTTTCACCGGTTTGAGCTAGAATTCACGCGCCAAATTCAAGAATCGTCCGAAATACGGGCCATTCGACCACCGGCTGTTCTATGGAGCCGGAAAGAGACAACAGATGAGGGCTATATCGTGCTTGAAGCTTACCGTAAACATGTAGAAGAACGCGCCCAGGAAGGCGTGCCGGCAAAACCACTGGACGCTGATCAGACAGCGGCACTGGTTGAGTTGCTGAAGAATCCGCCAGCTGGCGAAGAAGCATTTATCCTTGATCTGCTGGAAAACCGTGTACCTGCCGGTGTTGACCAGGCAGCTTATGTAAAAGCCGGTTTCCTGGCTGCAGTTGCTAAAGGTGAAGCGACTTCACCACTGGTTGATCAGGTTAAAGCGGTTGAACTGCTGGGCACCATGCTGGGCGGTTACAACATCGAACCACTGATCGCATCTCTGGACAATGACGCACTGGCACCGACTGCCGTTAAAGCGCTATCCCACACCCTGCTGATGTTTGATGCGTTCTATGACGTAAAAGACAAGGCTGATGCAGGCAACGCTTACGCGAAGCAGATCCTGGAATCATGGGCTGCCGGCGAGTGGTTCACCAGCAAGCCTGAACTGGCTGAAAAAATCACCGTTACCGTATTCAAGGTACCGGGCGAAACCAACACTGATGACCTGTCTCCTGCACCGGATGCGTTCACCCGCCCTGATATCCCGCTGCACGCGAATGCCATGCTGAAAATGGAACGTGAAGGCATCGAGCCGGTTAACAACGGCAGCGTTGGTCCTCTGAAGCAAATCGAAGAAGTTAAAGCTAAAGGCCACCCTGTTGCATACGTAGGTGACGTTGTAGGTACAGGTTCTTCCCGTAAGTCTGCAACTAACTCTGTACTGTGGTTCTTCGGTGATGACATCCCGAACGTACCGAACAAGCGTGCCGGCGGTTACTGCTTCGGCGGCAAGATTGCACCAATCTTCTTCAACACCATGGAAGATGCTGGCGCCCTGCCAATCGAAATGGATGTTTCCAAGATGAACATGGGCGACGTAGTAGACGTTTACCCGTACGAAGGTGTTGCCAAGAACGCTGAAACCGGTGAAACCCTGTGTGAATTCGGTCTGAAGACACCTGTACTGCTGGACGAAGTCCGTGCCGGCGGCCGTATCCCACTGATCATCGGTCGTGGCCTGACTGAACGTGCCCGTGAAGCACTGGGTCTGGGTGCATCTGACCTGTTCCGTAAGCCAGAGCAACCTGCTGACACTGGCAAGGGCTACTCCCTGGCACAGAAGATGGTTGGTAAAGCGTGCGGCGTTAAAGGTGTTCGCCCTGGTACTTACTGCGAGCCTAAGATGACTACCGTAGGCTCTCAGGACACTACCGGCCCGATGACCCGTGACGAGCTGAAAGACCTGGCTTGCCTGGGCTTCTCTGCCGACCTGACCATGCAGTCTTTCTGTCACACTGCTGCTTATCCTAAGCCGGTTGACGTTCAGACTCACCACACTCTGCCAGACTTCATCATGAACCGCGGCGGCGTTTCCCTGCGCCCTGGTGACGGTGTAATCCACTCCTGGCTGAACCGTATGCTGCTGCCTGACACAGTCGGTACCGGCGGTGACTCTCACACCCGTTTCCCAATCGGTATTTCTTTCCCTGCCGGTTCCGGTCTGGTTGCATTCGCTGCAGCGACTGGTGTTATGCCACTGGATATGCCTGAATCTGTACTGGTTCGCTTCAAGGGCGATACCCTGCAGCCTGGCGTTACTCTGCGTGACCTGGTTAACGCGATTCCTTACTACGCGATCAAGCAAGGCCTGCTGACCGTTGCTAAAGCCGGTAAGAAGAACATCTTCTCTGGCCGTATTCTGGAAATCGAAGGTCTGCCGGATCTGAAAGTTGAGCAGGCATTCGAACTGTCTGACTCTGCCGCAGAACGTTCTGCAGCGGCTTGTTCTATCAAGCTGAATGAAGCGCCTATCCGTGAATACCTAAACTCCAACATCACCATGCTGAAGTGGATGCTGTCTGAAGGTTACGGTGACCCACGCACGATCGAGCGTCGTATCGGTAACATGGAAGCATGGCTGGCAAACCCAGAACTGATGGAAGGCGATGCAGACGCTGAATACGCAGCTGTTATCGAAATCGATCTGGCTGACGTTAAAGAGCCTATCCTGGCTTGCCCGAACGATCCGGATGACGTTAAGACTCTGTCTGAAGTTGCCGGCGTACAGATCGACGAAGTATTCCTGGGTTCCTGCATGACCAACATCGGTCACTTCCGTGCAGCAGGTAAACTGCTGGATGCGGCAGGCACTACTCTGCCAACCCGCATGTGGATTGCTCCACCAACCAAGATGGATGCCGCTCAGCTGACTGAAGAAGGTTACTACAACATCTTCGGTAAAGCCGGCGCCCGTATGGAAATGCCAGGCTGCTCCCTGTGTATGGGTAACCAGGCACGTGTAGGCGACAACACCACTGTTGTTTCCACCTCTACACGTAACTTCCCGAACCGTCTGGGTACAGGTGCTAACGTTTACCTGTCTTCTGCGGAACTGGCTGCAGTTGCTGCTCTGCTGGGTAAGATCCCGACTGTTGAAGAGTACATGGAATACGCGACTAAGATCGACAGCATGGCTGAAGATGTTTACCGTTACCTGAACTTCGACCAGATCGACTCTTACACCAATGCAGCTTCAAGCGTAATCGCTACCGCGTAAACGCTTTGCACTGACACAGGCTCATAAAAAAGAGCCATAAAAAAACCCCGCTGATGCGGGGTTTTTTATTGCCTGATATATCTTATTAATTCCGAATATCAAAACCTGCAGAACAACCTTCAGACTTAACTGAACAACAGTAATTTTGTTGCAGCTACAGCTGCCAGCCCGCGAATAATCCACTTAAACTGCGCCGCACTCAGCACACCTAAAAAACAGTAACCGATCAAACCACCCAGCAATAGCCCTGGCACCGCCTGCAAACTCACTTCCAGTGAATCCTGGGTGAGAATGCCCAGATACATCAGCACCGGTACCTTAGCCAGATTGGTCAGGGTTGCCATCCAGCACCGGGTGGATACATAGCTATGCTTACTCAGCTTCTGCTCCAGCAAAAACAGACTCACCAACGGACCTGCCGCATTTGCCAGCAAACCCACAATGCCGGTAGAAAATCCCATCACCGCCACCACAGACGGCTTTCGCAACCAGCCAGCACCCATGCGATCGAACACAAACCCAAGCATCAGCGCCAGCAGAATCAGCCCGCCCAGCAGCAATGAAAACAGCTGCACATCAATGTCTGCCAGCAACACACTGCCCGCCAGAATACCCAGCAGCATCATTGGTACCAGCCGGCTGATAAAACGCCAGTCAGCCCCTTTACGGTAAGGCCACATCGTTAGCGCGTCGGTCATCATAAACAGAGGAACAATGATTCCCAGCGCCGCCGTGCCGGGAAATGCCAGCATCAGCACCGGTAAAATCAGCAACCCCATGCCACCTACAGAGAATTTAGAAAATCCGGTCAGAAAACCGGCCACCGTCAGAATAATCAGCTCGAATCCCACTAAGACTTTCTCCCCTTCAGCAACTTCAGAACGGGGTATAGCTTACGCCTAAATTCGAAAGTAAAATAATTTCATCTTTTTATCAAAATGAAAGGAATTTACTTTCATGACCCATGATCAGCTAAAAGCATTTATCGCGGTGGTCGAACACGGCAGCTTCCGCGCGGCAGCGAACGCAATCTTTAAAACCCAGCCCAGCGTCAGCGCAGCGGTCCGGAATCTTGAAAGCCAGTTTGATTTACAACTGCTGGACCGGGACAGCTACCGGCCAGGCCTGACAGAAGCCGGCCGCGCTTTCTATCGGCAAGCCAGACAACTGATAAAGCAAAGCGAAGAACTGGAACAACTGGGCCATCAGCTGGCGCACCGCAGCACACCCACCCTGCACATCAGTATCAGCGCTAACTTCAGCCAGCTGCCTAAGCTGGAAACCATCCGTCAGTTCTGTCTGCAGCGGCCAGATCTGCGTCTGACCATCAATACTGAACACTTATCCGGGGTTCCCGAACAACTGCATACTGAAATCTCCGACCTCGCCATTGGCCCCCATACAGGGCTGGACGAACGTTTTGAATTTACGGTGATCGACCAGACAGAGACCCTGACAGTGGCGACCAGAGGCTTTATCAGCGACGCTGATTTGCCTGCATCAGGGCAACCGATCAGCCAGAGCGTATTGCGCAACCGCCCACACATTCTGATCACCGACAGCGGCTCGGTGGCACCGATACCGCACCGCCACGTTATTCCGGGCGGCCAGGCCTGGTATGTAAACGACTATCACATGAAGAAGACCCTGCTGATGGCAGGCATGGGCTGGGCCCGTATGCCCAGACATATGATTGAAGCAGAGCTGGAATCCGGGGAATTACAACAGCTGGATATCAGCAATTACCCGTCCCGGTTGCTGAATCCGATCTATCTGATTCGCCTTAAAGACCGGCTGCACAGCCCTCAGGCCGTGAAACTCTGGGAGTTGCTAACTTCTGAGTCTTCTTAAATTTTACAGGCAAAAAAAACGCCCCTTAATTGGGGCGTTTTTGACTATATCGCTTTGCTGATAATCAGCAGCGGGTCTGCATTAAGCACATGCAGTTGAAAAACTTTTTTACAGACGTTCGATTTCAGCAGCTGCCTGACGGGCTTTCAGCAGTGCCTGATAATCAAACTGTCCAATACGCTGTGCCAGCATTGCCTGCATTGCAGCACGCTCTTCTTCAGTCAGCTCTGCGATATCAGCATTATTAACCTTGGTCAGCGCAATGATAGCTTTATTACCATCGATCAGATCAAGGCTGGCGTAAGTCGCAACATCACCGGACGGCTGAGCCATCTTGAAGACCTGCTGTACAACCTGTGGCTGCTGTTCACGGTTAGCGCGGTTTACCTGATCCGCAACAACCCAGTCAGCACCCTGAATACTAGTACGCTCAGCACCGTTACGCAGCTTAGCCAGCTCAGAATCGATATCTGACTGCAGTGCATCAGCAGCGCCCTGGTCAATCAGACGGGTACGGATAACCGCAGCCACTTCTTCTTCAGCTTCCTGACGCGGACGGATATGTTCCTTAACACGCAGCACCATGGTACGGCCTGAATCCAGCTCAATCGGCGTGCTGTTGATGCCGTCCTGAATCAGCTCCTGATCAAATGCCTGACGCAGTACACGCTGGTTGCTTGTCAGCTCATCAGAACCACCGTTACGGCCAAATGCCGGTGCGGTCATGATTTCCATTTGCAGTTCTTCAGACGGATCCTGCAGATCACCGGCAGAGAATGTCAGGTCAGCCAGTTGCTCCAGCTTCTCTACATACAGAGACTCAACCTTGTTAGCGACCTGCTCTTCAATCAGCTGATCTTTCAGCGACTCAAAGCTTGGCGGCTCTGAGTTAGTGATCTCATTCACTTTCACCAGGTGATAACCGAAGTCAGTACGTACAGGCGCAGACAGCTCGCCTTCAGTCAGGCTGTTAACGGTGTCATCAAATGCACCCGGGATCATACCCTGGAAATAAACACCCAGATCACCACCGGCATCAGCAGAACCCGGGTCATCAGATTCAGCACGGGCCAGTTCAGCAAAATCAGCACCGCCCTGCAGCTGAGCATAAAGCTCATTTGCCTTGGCTTCAGCTGCCGCGTCATCGTCGCCCAGCTCAATCAGGATGTGCGAAATCCGACGCTCTTCCTGTGCCTGGAAAGCCGCCAGACGCTGATCAAACTGTGACTGCAGCTCAGCTTCATCGACTTCAACGTCGCCACGCAGATCCGCTTTATTCAGCAACAGGTATTCAATGACAACCTGCTCTTCAGTCATGAAATCGGACTTGTTGTCTTCGTAATACGCAGTGATGTCTTCTGCGGTTACATTCTGCTGCGCTTTGTAGTCTTCAGCAGACAGGGTGATGACTGCAAAATCACGGGTCTGACGGTCCAGCGCAACAACCTGCTCAGCTTCATCTTCAAGCGTGAATGCAGACAGTACATAACCTGCACGCTCCTGCTCAATTAGCTTATCTTTAAGCAGCAGTTGCTTGTACAGCAGCGGTGAGAAACCGGCGTTACGTAACACAGCTTCATATTGCTGACGGTTAAACTGACCATCAACCTGGAAATCCGGTGTGCTCACAATCAGCTGATCAAGCTGCTGATCGGAAATGGTCATATCCTGGCTCACTGCAGACTGGCGCAGCACTTCCTGCTCAATCAGCCCTTCAAGTACAGCCTTACGGATCAGATTGTCATCTAATAAGGTAGGATCGGCATTTTCACCCATTTGGGTCAGCAGCTGCCGACGCTGTAAATCTGCGCCCTGAAGCACATCACGCTCGCTGATCTCTTCGCCATTAACAGTTGCCGGCGCGTTGGAGCCACCGGTCAGGCTAACTAAAGACTCAACACCAAACAAAGCAAAGGTCACGGCAATCAGGCCTACGATGATTTTAGCGACAATGCCTTTTGAATTATCTCGGATACTCTGAAGCATGATCCTCCCGGACCTCTAATAATTTCAGATAAAAAAAAGCGCATCCTTATAGAATGCGCCTTTGATATTGGCGGAACGGACGGGACTCGAACCCGCGACCCCCTGCGTGACAGGCAGGTATTCTAACCAACTGAACTACCGCTCCTTTAATCACTCGCCTTTACTACAAGCAGTTAAGCTGGTTCGTTGATTCTCTGTTTACAAACCGTAAATGTTCAGTGCTAAGCAAAGGCTGAACAGTCACACCAGGAAGCAGACGAATTAACGAACCGGAATAACAGAAATCTTACTTGTTTACAGCGTCCTTCAGAGCCTTACCAGGCTTGAAAGTAGGCAGAGTAGCAGCAGCAATTTCAATTGGCTGACCAGTCTGTGGATTACGACCAGTACGTGCTGCACGCTCTTTAACACTGAATGTGCCAAAACCAACCAGAGCAACAGAATCGTTCTTCTGCAAAGCGCCAGAGATAGATTCCAGAGTTGCGTCCAGTGCGCGACCAGCAGCCGCTTTAGGAATATCAGCAGAAGCCGCGATTGCATCAATCAGTTCAGATTTATTCACATTGTTCCCCTTTTACCAATCATTTTTATATGTTCTTAATCCATGCCCAGCAATATAGTCGGACAATTTATACCAAGTGGCAGATTCAGGTGTCAAGCGGCTTTCAGCCACTTTTACCCATATTTGCCATTAATGCGTTTTTATTTGTCCGCGCTCAGTTTTTGCTTGCTTTTTCTTTGTCGTTACGCTTGGTTTTTCAGCCTTTTTTAACGGTTCAGGCTGATATTTCAGTGCAACTTCAAGTACTTCGTCGATCCATTTAACCGGGCAGATCCTTAAATCAGCCTTAATGTTGTCCGGAATCTCTTTCAGGTCACGGGTATTCTCGTGCGGAATGATAACTGTCTTGATACCACCACGGTGAGCAGCCAGCAGTTTCTCTTTCAGACCACCGATCGGCAGCACCTGACCACGCAGAGTGATCTCACCGGTCATTGCTACGTCCGACTTAACCGGAATATTGGTCAGCACAGACACCAGCGCAGTACACATACCGATACCGGCACTCGGACCGTCTTTCGGCGTTGCCCCTTCCGGTACGTGAATATGGATATCGCTCTCTTCGTGGAAGTCAGCCGCAATGCCCAGAGCCTCAGCACGGTTACGAACCACTGTCAGCGCTGCCTGGATGGACTCTTTCATCACATCACCCAGAGAGCCTGTATGCACCTGACGGCCTTTACCCGGTACCACAGCGGATTCTATGGTGAGAATATCACCACCAACAGAGGTCCACGCCAGGCCGGTCACCTGACCGATACGATCCTCTTCTTCAGCAATGCCGAAGTTGAACTTACGCACACCGCTGTACTGTTCCAGGTTCTCTGAATTCACAACGATATTGGCGTCTTTTTTATCTTCCAGAGTGATCTCTTTAATGACCTTACGGCAAACTTTGGAAATCTCACGTTCCAGACCACGAACACCGGCTTCACGGGTGTAGTAACGCACCAGATCCAGAACCGCTTCATCTTCGATTTCCAGCTCTTTCGCTTTCAGACCGTTGGTCTTCATCTGTTTAGGCGTCAGATACTTCTTCGCGATGTTGAGCTTTTCATCTTCGGTGTAACCCGGAATACGGATGATTTCCATACGGTCCAACAACGGACCCGGAATGTTCATGGAGTTGGATGTACAGACGAACATCACATCGGAAAGATCGTAGTCCACTTCCAGATAGTGATCGTTGAAGGTGCTGTTCTGCTCCGGATCCAGTACTTCCAGTAATGCAGACGCCGGATCACCACGCTGATCCATACCCATCTTGTCGATTTCATCCAGCAGGAACAGTGGGTTACGCACGCCTACTTTCGCCATTTTCTGAATTAACTTACCCGGCAGCGAGCCAATGTAAGTACGGCGGTGACCACGGATTTCAGCTTCATCACGTACGCCGCCCAGTGCCATACGGACATATTCACGGTTAGTGGCGCGGGCAATGGAACGGCCCAGTGAGGTTTTACCTACACCCGGTGGTCCGACCAGACACAGAATTGGCCCTTTAAGCTTACGTACCCGTTTCTGTACGGCTAAGTACTCAAGGATACGGTCTTTAACTTCTTCCAGGCCGTAGTGATCTTCGTTAAGGATTTTTTCCGCCCGCTTCATATCGTGGCGAACTTTGCTGCGCTTCGCCCACGGAATCTGCAGCATCCAGTCCACGTAGCTACGAACAACCGTTGCTTCAGCAGACATCGGCGACATCATCTTCAGCTTATTAAACTCATTGATGGTCTTGTCGTAAGCTTCTTTTGGCATGCCCGCTTCATCGATGCGCTTTTTCAGCTCTTCGATGTCGGTGGTGCCGTTTTCGTCCAGATCGCCCAGCTCTTTCTGAATGGCCTTCATTTGCTCATTCAGATAGTACTCACGCTGGCTCTTTTCCATCTGTTTCTTAACCCGGCCACGGATGCGCTTTTCAACCTCAACCAGGTCAATTTCCGCTTCCATCAGCGCCATCAGGTGTTCCAGACGGGCCCGGTCATCCAGCATTTCCAGGATGCTCTGCTTTTCATCCAGCTTCAGCGCCATGTGTGCAGCAATGGTATCCGCCAGACGGCCCACTTCATCAATGCTGGACAGAGAGCTCAGTACTTCAGACGGGATCTTCTTGTTTACCTGCACAAAACGTTCAAACTGATCCAGCGCCGTACGCTTATAAATGTCACCTTCCGCCGGATTCAGTTCAGCAACCGGCAGTACAGAAATGTCAGCGGTAAAGAACTCACCGTCTTCGCTCAGGGTTTCAACTTTGGCCCGGTAATCACCTTCGACCAGTACTTTTACTGTACCGTCCGGCAGTTTCAGCATTTGTAATACGCTGGCGACAGTACCGACAGAAAACAGGTCACTGCCCACCGGCTCATCGTCAGAGGCATTCTTTTGCGCCACTAACAGAATTTCTTTGTTCTGCTCCATGGCAGACTCAAGGGCTTTAATAGATTTTTCGCGCCCCACAAACAGTGGGATAACCATATGCGGATAAACAACAACATCGCGCAGGGGTAAAACCGGCAGCGTGGTAGTGATCTCAGTATTATTCTCGAGTGGTGCCATGGGGACCCTCTCCTTCTTCAGATACTGCCTATGAAACTCTGCCGGAAACCAAAAGGCAGGTTAGATAGATGTGCAACAAAACGTTTAAAATCTAGATGGGGGCCGCAATTCAGATTACAAGCACTGAAAATAAAAATAATCTGAAATTCTTTTTCAAGGTCAATATGTTGTGTGCCCCAACGGTTCAACCTGATTATTATTCAACAAAATCAGGCCATTCAGTTTATATCAGCTCAGACACAGCGATACAATCTACCATTATGGGAATAATTCTCATCCGGGGAAGCGACAGCCAAAACTGTTTAAAAAGCATACAGAATCGCCTTTCAGACAGGGTTTCCCGGCAATAAAAAAGGCTCCCTCAGGAACCTTTTTTCTTCAACTTCATGTTGCTTACTTGTAGTAAGCGTTGTCACGTACCGAGTGGTCGGTCACGTCACGTACACCGATCAGACCCGGCACACGCTCAATCAGCGTCTTCTCAACGCCGTCCTTCAGGGTCATATCAACAGCACTGCAGCCCTGGCAACCGCCACCAAACTGTAGAATAGCAATGTGCCCTGCTTCTTCTTCTACCAGTTCAACCAGTTTCACTTCACCGCCGTGAGACGCCAGACCCGGGTTGATGTCTGCATACAGTACATATGTAATCTGCTCGTCCATCGGGCTGTCTGCAGATACCTTAGGTACCTTGGCATTTGGCGCTTTAATCGTTAACTGGCCGCCCATACGGTCAGTGGCATAATCAACAGTCGCTTCTTCAAGATAAGGCAGGCTGTTATGTTCAAAGTAAAAATTAACCTTGCTCAGCTCTAATAATTCATCGTCGGCAACAACTTCTTCCGGCCGGCAGTAAGCAAGACAGGTTTCAGCGTATGGGGTACCTGGCTGGGTCACAAACATACGCACGGCAATGCCTTCAACGTTCTGCTTTTCCAACAGTTCGGCCAGATAGCTCTCGGCCGACTCAGTAACCGTAATATTCATGTATATTCCTGTGGCAAATACAACTCTTGTGGCGTGCAGGATACACCCATTCTATACCCGAGTAAATTGATCAGTTATTAGACAACGGTTCTCTGTCTTTATTCCCGCTTTAAATCAGCAGGGCGCTTCATAAGTCAGCGACGATTGATTAAACTGTTGATTTTTGACCCGTTCACCCGAGGGCCCACCGGCAAATGGCAGAACAAAGCTTGGTATTTTCGTTTTTCCTGATTTTCACCGGTGCGGCGGTTCTGGCATCTATTGCTCTGTATACCCGTCAGCCTCTGCTGGTCGCCTATATTGTCCTGGGCGCACTGCTCGGCCCTTACGGCTTCGAATTTATCGGCGATACCAAGTTGCTGGCCGACATTTCCCATATCGGCATTATCTTTTTGCTGTTTCTGCTCGGGCTGGATATGCAACCTTCCCATCTGGTGCAGATGCTTCGCAAAGCTACCCTTGTGGCCATACTCAGCGCACTTATATTTATGGCCATTGGCTATGTGGTCGGTATCGCCTTCGGCTTCACCCAGACCGAAGCCATCATCATAGGTGTCGCTTTGATGTTTTCCAGTACGATTATTGGCATCAAGTTACTGCCCACCACCGTACTGCATCACAAACATACCGGTGAACTTGTAGTCGGTTTACTGCTGCTGCAGGATATTATCGCCATTATGGTCCTGCTGGTTCTGAACAGCACCGGCGCAGAAGAAAGTGATCCGATGATGTTCGTGCAAACAGCCTTTGCCCTGCCTGCAATTATCGTCGCAGCGTTCCTCTTCGTACGCTTCTGCCTGTTACCGCTGATTCATCACTTTGACCGCTTTCACGAATACATCTTCCTGGTGGCCATTGGCTGGTGTCTGGGCATGGCTGAAATTGCTCAGCTGACCGGATTATCCGCCGAGATCGGTGCATTTATCGGTGGCGTAGCAGTAGCAACCAGCCCCATCGCACAGTACATCGCAACCAGTCTGAAACCCCTGCGGGATTTCTTCCTGATTTTGTTCTTCTTCTCAATCGGCGCCAGCTTCAACCTGGCCCTGCTGGGTGAAATTCTGGTGCCTGCCCTGGTACTGGCAGTTCTGGTACTGGCGCTCAAGCCGCTGGTTTTCCGGGTACTGCTGCGCCGTATCAGTGAGAGCAAACAACTTGCGTGGGAGGTGGGTTTCCGATTAGGGCAGATCAGTGAGTTTTCATTGCTGATTGCTTATCTGGCCACCAGCACAGCGCTGATTGGTCAGGCGGCGTCTCATGTTATTCAGGCCACAGCCATTCTGACCTTCCTGCTGTCCACCTATGTGGTTATTTTCAACTTCCCGAACCCCATTGCGGTATCCGATAAGTTACGCCGGGACTGATGCCCGGCGTGCGTCCTGATGCTTAACCGTTAAATTTCTGTTTATTGCGGTTCGCCCAGATCTGTTCAGCTTTGGCAATATAATCCGCCGCATCAGACTGTTCCGGCGCCTTATCACTGAGCAACTGCAATACCGTTGCCAGAGTGGATATCACCGCACCTTCACCGTACTCATGCTCAACCTCACCCCGCCACAGGCCAAGCAGTTCTTCCAGATTCAGATCCTGCTTCACCAGCCGGCGTGGGTAATAACGTGGCCACTGAGTCGCCTGATATTCACCGTCAAAAGTCCACTGCAGATCACAATCGCTGTCCGGCTTGATCTCCGCTTCACCACCATCACCCTTGATGGTCAGTCCGCGCTTAACGCCCAGCAACATAGCTGTTTTCTGGTGCATCGGTCCGTACGCCGGGTGAAACACCCCGTCCACAGTATGTTCAGCATGCAATGGGTTCAGCAGGCGGCACAGGGTATGTACCGGCGAGCGTAAGCCCATAATGTTGCGCAGGTTGATAATCTTCGACATTTTCGGGCTGAGCTGTTCAATAGACATAAACGCGAAGTTATCACGGTCCAGCGCAGCAGCACTCTGCTGCCAGTCCTGACAGGCCTCCAGACCAAACATCGCCAGCATTTCCTGAGTGTACATCCGGCCATGGGTATGACCACGGGCACCATGCATGAATACCCGGTAACCGGCATCCGCCAGCGCCAGTGCACTGAGCAGGAACCACGGCAGCTGACGCTTTTTACCGGCATAGGTTGACCAGTCGATATCCACCCGCAAATCCTGTGGCGGATGCATTTCAGAGCGTACTGCCGATACAAAACCCGCCAGCTCTTCCGGTGCTTCTTCCTTCACCCGCAGCAACATCATAAATGCCCCGAGCTGTTCCGGCTCAACCTCACCCCGGATGATCATCTGCATGGCATCATGGGCTTCTTCCTGAGTCAGTGAACGGGAGCCTTTCTTACCTTTACCAAGAATACGTACATATTGAGCAAAAGGATGTTCCAGGGACATAGACCTTCTCGATTGATTAAATTAAAGTGCGCGGAGTTACCGCAAGCGCCGGCACATTTTTCAGTAATTATCAGCCTGAAACAGCGACGCCACATATTGTTGAATTCTAAAGGCTGGAATGCACAGCGCAAAGGTATAAATTAACATTTGTTGACCGGCACAATTGCCTGTCACCGACCCGGCATGGCGTGCACATGAAAACTCTGCAACAGCATTACCATTTATTCTTCAACGCACTAGTGTTTTTTACCCGCCTGCCCGCCCCTGACGGTATCGAATACAGCCAGAAAAACAGTCAGCTGGCTAACCGTTACCTGCCTGTAATAGGCCTGCTGATCGGCAGTGCCTGCGCTCTGAGCTTTGCCATCACCGGTTATCTGTTCGGTAATACTATCGGCATTCTGTTTGCGATCGCCACCGGCATTCTGCTGACCGGCGCACTTCACGAAGACGGCCTGGCTGACTGCGCCGACGGTTTTGGCGGTGGCTGGGAAAAGTCCCAGGTACTGGCCATCATGAAAGATTCGCAACTGGGCAGCTACGGCTGTATCGCTTTGCTGCTGGCACTGGGCCTGAAATTTCTGACTCTCACAACCCTGACAGATATCATTCTGGTCATGATCCTTGCCCATACCCTGAGCCGCTTCAGCCCGCTGCTGCTGATCTACATGGACCAGTACGTGCGGGCAGATAACAGCAGTAAAGCCCGTACCATGAGCCGGGGAATCAGTATTGGTGGACTGAGCTTTGCTGCCCTGCCAGTCATACTGATTCTGATCATCAGCGCCATTTTCAGTGATGCATACTCAGTTTCTGGCATCTGGCTATCCCTGTTACCGGCTGTTATCACTGCACTGGCCTGCCGGCGTTATTTCCTGAAACGAATCGGCGGCTATACCGGTGATTGCCTGGGTGCCTGCCAGCAACTGTCCGAGCTGAGCATCTATCTCTATTTCTGCTGGCTGCTCACATAAATTGCTTTCCCGCCTGACACTGGTAAAATCCGCCGTCCAGAAGGCCTGCCGGAAAGACGCCGGTTAACGATCAGATTGCTCTAAAGCAACAACTACGGGCCTAGCCAAACTTTTCCTGACCAGAGCCCCGTCATGCGCCGAGCCAATCAACGTCACCGTTCCAAATCAAGCCAGCCAAACAAGCCCGTTTCCAGCGAACCGGCCGAGCTGGTTATCGACTCACTCAGCCACGATGGCCGTGGTGTCGGACGCCTCAGCGGCAAAGCGACCTTTGTCAGCAATGCGCTGCCCGGTGAAACTGTTATTGCCAAGCTGCACAACGCCAAATCAAAGTTTAATGAAGCTGACTGCCTGGAAGTGCTCAGCGCCAGCGCTGACAGAGTGGAGCCTTTTTGCGAGCATTACCACACCTGCGGCGGCTGCGACCTGCAACACCTCAGCCAGGAAGCTCAAGTCAGCCACAAACAAACCCAGGTACTGGAGCAACTTTCCCGCATCGGCAACCTGACGCCGGAAGAAACGCTGCCGGCATTACAGGGACCTGCACAAAATTACCGCCGCAGCGCCCGCATCGGCATCAATCAGCGGGCCGACGGAGAAGTGATTATCGGCTTCCGTCGCCGTTCATCCAACCTGCTGACCCAGATCGATAACTGCCCGGTTCTGGACTCCCGGCTGGATAACATCTGCGCCAGCCTTCGCGATGCCCTTGAGGTACTGCCGACCGTTAAACACCTGACGCACCTGGATATCAGCCTTGGAGATACTGGCGGACTGTTCAGTGTTCGCCATGTTAAACCGCTCAACGAAGAAGAACTGACCATTTTTACTTCGGTGTGTGATGCCTACGGCCTGACACTGCAGTACGAAAAAAGCGACCGTCACAGTGCCAGCTACCAGGTCGGTGATGTAAACCTGGACTTCCACAGCGGCGACTTTATTCAGGTCAACGGGGACATCAACCGCCAGATGGTAGATCAGGCCCTGACCCTGCTGGACATTCAGTCTGAAGACAAGGTGCTCGATCTGTTCTGCGGGCTGGGTAACTTCTCATTACCGCTGGCCCGCAAAGCCGCGCAGGTAACCGGCGTGGAAGGCAGCGATGCCATGGTTGAACAGGCATCCGCAAACGCGGCAGCCAACAACATTGAGAACTGCCGTTTTTTCCGCGCGAACCTGGCCGATACCATCATTCATACCCAGTGGTACAAAGACAGCTACGATAAAGTTCTGCTGGACCCGCCCCGTGCAGGTGCAGAAAACATTATCGAACAGGTATGCAAGCTGAAGGCAGAAAAGATTCTCTACATTGCCTGCAACCCGGGGGCACTGGCCCGCGACGGTGGCCAGCTGCAACGCCACGGCTATAAGCTGAGCCGCTTTATGCTGGCGGATATGTTCCCCCAGACCCATCATATTGAATCCGTTGCACTGTTCGAGCGGGACCCGGACTTTAAACCCGAACAGCAGGAAAAGCTGCTGGGCAAGCACAGCCACCTGCGGGAAGATTCCCAGAAAAAACGTAAAAGCAGCAGCAAGCCGGTGAAACAGGGCCTGTGGAGACGCCGGTAATGATTTACCCGTCATTGGCAGCAGAACGGATACTGTACAGCGACGATCAGCTGATCGTCGTGAATAAACCTGCCGATCTGCTCTCTGTACCGGGTAAGGGTGAAGACAAACAGGACTGCCTGTGGCGGCGTGCCCAGACAGATTTCCCAACGGCCCGTATCGTACACCGTCTCGACTATGCCACTTCCGGCGTAATGGTGATCGCCCTGACGGCCGAAAGCCACCGCCATCTGAGCATGCAGTTTCAGAACCGCGAAACTGATAAATATTACCGGGCAGTCATTGCCGGCTCACCTGCTGACGATCAGGGGCTGGTCGACCTGCCCCTGCGCTGTGACTGGGATAACCGTCCGTTGCAGATGGTCGACCATGAACAGGGGAAGCCAGCCCAGACCCGCTGGGAAATCACACAGCGGATGGACGACCGGTGCCACGTAAATCTCTATCCGATTACCGGCCGCTCACACCAGCTGCGGGTACACATGCTGGCACTCGGTCACCCGATTCTCGGCGACCGCTTCTATGCCAGCGAAGCCCAGCAGGCAATGGCTCCCCGCCTGCTCTTGCACGCTGAACAACTGACGTTCAGCCACCCGGTCAGTGGCGAATCACTGACATTTACCGCCCCCGCGGATTTCTGACGCCAACCGCCATAACGGAACACACGTGGATTATCAGTTTAATCAGGATTACATTCTCGGTTGCCAGGCAACCTTTGCAATGCCCCATGAAGCTTTCGGCCACTGGCTGAACGCCGGCCTTAATCAGCCACAACACGACGCTGAACTAAGCCAGATTATCAGCCAGGCGGAATCAGTGCTGGCCGGTGCCCGAATGAACTGGGAGCATACATCTGACGAATATCAGCTAACACTGGAAGACGGCAGCGCCCGGATTCGTCACCAGAGTCTCGCTGACGATTACGGTCTGGCCGACGCCGGCCTGGAAAAAGATTTCGACTTCTACGATGAAGAAGCAGACAGCCACTGTGGGCTGGAAGACTTTATTGACGCACTGCAAGACTGGCAAAGCTTCGTCCGTGAAAACAGCGGCTAATCCAGCCGCCCTTCCCGCCGCAACCGACGCTTTACCGACCAGCGATACAACCACGACAGCATCTGCCTGATCCCCGGCAACCCTATCAGCCAGCTGAGCCAGCGGTACCGGGGAATCCTTTGCAACAACACGATGTAGGCATCCAGCTCCCTGAGCACCCGCCCGTCCTCAGCCTGCAGATGGAGTTCGGTCAGCGCCAGATAAGGATCGATCCCCAGAGCAATCAGATACGCATCCTGACCGGTAATATCAAACCACTCCACTCCCGCAGGATCGGGATCGAGGCGTTCATAATCAGCCCGATCCCGCCGACACCGGGGACAACTGCCATCATAAAACACTTTTAATCTGGCCATACATTGATCTCCTGAAAGCTCAGTTAACCACCCGTAACAAATCTCCTGATACATGTGCATTAATATTTTCCACCACCTGATCTGCAATCCGCTGCCGGGCCTGCAGGCTACCCCAGGCACTGTGGGGCGTAATAATCAGATTAGGAATATCATCAGCCAGTAACACATTACCCTCTTTTGGCGGCTCCACACTGAGTACATCCGTTGCCGCGCCGGCAAGATGCCCCGAACGCAACGCATCTGCCAGCGCCGCTTCGTTCACAATGCCACCACGGGCAGTGTTGATTAAAAAGCTACCCGGTTTCATTTTAGCCAGTGCGGCGGCATCTATCAGGTCCCGGGTATCTTTCGTGAGTGGGCAATGCAGACTGAGCACATCCGCCTGCCTAAGCAGATCGTCCAGAGACAATCGTCCGGGCTGCTCCTTTCCGGCACGCTGTGCAATCAATACCTGCATACCAAAGGCTTCAGCCAACCGGCCAACTTCCTGTCCAAGCTCACCATAACCGACTAATCCCAGGGTTTTACCTGCCAGTTCTGAAACCGGATAATCCAGCAGACAAAACTGTTCTGAACGGCCCCAGTCACCCTGCTTCACCGCCCGGTCATATGCAATCAGATTAGTATGCAGCCCCAGCATCATCGCCATCACATGCTGGGTCACTGAACGGGTACCGTAAGCCTGACAATTGGTCACGGTTATGCCAAGTTGCCGCGCGGCGGCCAGGTCCACATTATTGGTCCCGGTTGCAGCAATGCAGACCAGTTGCAGCTTTTCAGCACCGGCCAGCAAGGCTTCACTGAGCACCACCTTATTGACGATAACCACATCTGCATCACGGATACGCCCGGCAACCTGTGACGGCTCGGTGGACGTATAACTGCTGAAATGCCAGTCACCTTGCTGTAACGAAGCCAGATTTAAATCATCAAAGTCCAATGTCGCCAGATCCAGAAATACAACATTCATCAGGATTCTCTCCCTGTGACAGATACAAAAAAAGGGCCTCTCTCAGGCCCTTTTTCTAAGCATAATCTTACCGGGCATTAACCGGCCTGATTCAGGTTATCCTTAACTTCCCAGAGGATTTCCTCAGCAATGGTTTTCGGAGCAGATACATCTTTATCTGTCTTAACCACCAGGAAGGCACCATCATTGGTACGGCGCAGCTGCAGCTGATAACGGCCGATGTGTTCATAGTCACCGGTATTTTCGTTAATCACACCTTCATTATCGCCAAACACGTAGATAACTTTGTTACCTAACCAGATCTTATAGCCTTTACGCTTGGAAAGATCGTTCGGGTCGGTCCACGGCTTTTCTTCACCTTTACGGCTGCCCGGCTGGAAGCCTTCGGCGACAGATGAGTATTCGATATTATCGTCCTGCTCACCCTCACCCAGACCCAGAACTTCAGTCAACCCACTGGTATCCAGCTTAATTTCCTCACGGTCGGAGTGCAGCCACTCGAAGAAGCCCAGTGTCGGACCTTCCTCAAATGGTGTGGTGGTCGCGTAGGTCATGTAAATCACACCCAACTGCTGATCACGGGTACCGATGTCCAGACCGGCGTTATCCAGTGCCCGGTTAACTTCACCCCATGCCTGATCGATAGTGCCGGAAATTTTCAGTGCAGGGAAACCGTTGGCATCACGACCCAGTTGCGGACGCTTAACGCGCTGCGCTTCAACCGCCAGCTCACGCTGAGTGGTCGGCTTGTGCGCCGGACGGCTCAGGAAACGCAGCATCTCAAACATCTGATTCGCTTTGTAGGCGTTATCCGTGCTCGTTTCCCAGTCAACTGTAGCCGGACGTGCTTCCTGGGGCACACGGCTATGATCCATTACAATCTCGGTACGCTGGTAATCATCTTCCACCGGACGCAGGCTGACACGGATCTTATCACTCACGTCACCTTCCACGTCGCGGAACGTCACCGTATTCACCACGCTGTCTAAGAAACTGTAATCTTTACCGGCGGTATCTACCCACTCGGTTTCCATCACACCTTCACGGGGGGAAGATTCGCTGAGTTTGATACCACGGCTGGCCCAGTAGCTTTGCACCCGGGTCCAGACATCAGCAATCGGCTCATCAACAATTAACACTTTATCCAGGCCGTCACGTTTCATGGCAACGTTTTCGCCGCCTGCTTCCGCATAGAAGAACTCAGGGCGCGGCACCGTAAATTCCTGCTTTCGGGCGACAGATGTCTGACCTACGGTCGGCACTTCAAGACGGTCACTCATCTGAATTGTATCGTCACGCAGGCTTGGCGGAATTTCCAGCCGCTGACTGGTCTGAGACTTTTCATAGTCCTGGCTGCGGTCTTTGATCAGACCGTTCTCACCATAGATGGGATTCGATGTGCCACATCCAGTCAAAGTCAGTACAGCTGCCGCTAGTGGCAACAACACAATATTTCGCATGTTTAATTCCGTTCTAAAATTAAAGGCAACCACATACATCGTTCGAGACGCCCTTTACCCCTGCAGATATGACGACCGGATCACTCACCGAAAACCGTTGCGGTTATTCGTGCCTTAACCCGACATTGTCCGGTTACCGGTACAGTTTCCGGCCACCACGACAGCTACAGATGTAAATGAAAGTGCCTAATACTACTTGGCCAACGAAGATCACTCAACGCCTCTGACCAGTAAAATAACAAAAAGTCATAACTGACTAACCTTTGTGTATTTAAAGGCTTAATAGTTCAGCACTTTTTACATAAAAACCTGCTTTTTACACAAAGCATCATGACCCGCCGGATTCAGTCGCACAATGACCCGACTAACAAGCTGTTTCACGGTGAAAAAATCCATCCGGGGATTTTCTTCGTATCCATACTTTGTTTGAATGTACGCCTGATTTTTACGGTCGGTGGTTTACCTTACTGAAAACCGCCTGATTCAAGCACCGCCTGTCTTTTGAAAGGAGCCAACTATGAGCCTGCCAGTTATCGGCGAAGCCGTTACCAATTTTACCGCTGCCGCCACCAGCGAAACCACTGTCACCCTGAGTGAGCTGAAAGGCAAAAACGTGGTGATTTATTTCTACCCGAAAGACAGTACCCCGGGTTGCACCACAGAAGGCCAGAACTTCCGGGATCTGTACCCGGAGTTTCAGGCAGCCAACACTGAAATTTTCGGTATATCCCGTGACGGTATGCGCGCCCATGAAAACTTTAAAGCCAAGCAATCCTTCCCGTTTGAGCTGATCAGCGATAAAGAAGAAGATCTGTGTAAGCTGTTTGATGTTATCAAGCTGAAAAAGATGTACGGCAAAGAACACCTGGGCATTGAGCGCAGCACCTTCCTGATCGATGCTGAAGGCGTCCTGCGTAACGAATGGCGCAAACTGAAAGTTGCCGGTCACGCCGACGAAGTACTGGAAGCCGTTAAAGCCCTGTAAGCAGCTCTGCCTCCTCAGCCGGTGTGGCTGCCAGCCTGAAACCAGGTTTGCAGCATACCGGCCAGTTGCCGTACCTCAGACGAAGATTTCTCATTCCGCCTGACCAGTGCAGACCACTGTAAAGACAAGCCACTCCCCGGCGTAACCGCCACAACCTTACCTCTGCTAAGCGCTTCCGATACTGCCCAGCGGGACAGAATGCTCACCCCAAAACCGGCAGCGATCAGCTCAACAATGGCGTCCGTCATTTCCACCACACTGAGCCGGCCCGGCACCACCCCCGCAGGCCGAATAAACCGCTCATACTCAAAGCCCGGCAAAGTGGTCCGGCTATAGGTCAGGTAGTTCTCAGTCTGTAAATCCTGCGGCTGTATCCTGTCCCTTGAAGCCAGCGGATGATTAACCGGCACAATCAGTTCCAGACAATCCTCAAACAGGGCTATCGCTTCAACCCCCGGTGTGGTCATATGGCCAGGCGCAAGCACCATATCCACTTCACTTTCCAGCAAACTCTGCAGCGGGCGGTGAGTAGCAGCAGCAATCAGTTCGATTTCAATTCCGGGGGCCTGCTGCCTTAACACAGCCATAAAATCCGCCAGCCAGTGATAGCAGTTATAAGCAGCCACACCGATTCGCAGGGTCACACCATCATTCTGCTGACGCTGTATGAAGTCCTGCTCGGCACGTTGCAGCACCGGCAAAACCTGCTGCATCTGTTGTACCAGCACCTCACCGGCGGGGGTTAATTTCAGCACCCGCCCCTGACGTTCAAAAACCGCGCCTCCCAGGCGCCGTTCGGCTTCGGCCAGACGATGACTCAGCGCCGACTGACTGATTCCCATTACCTGCGCAGCCTGACGCAACGTGCCGCACTGGCAAACCTGATGAAGCATCTCCCAGTGACGCATATCCAGCCGCATCATAAGCAGCCTCCCAAATTTAAAAATCTAACACATGCATCAAACTAATCAATTAGCAGAATTATTCAATATTTAATTCATCATTTTATAACTAGGATGCAGGCATTCCATCAACACAGGCATGCAGTAAAAGGACTCTGACAACATCATGCAAAGCTCTGCACCGGAAATAACCTGTAAACTGCACGGCAGCCCGCAGCACAGTAACCTCTCTCAACTGGCGGGACCGCTAATGATCTTTGCTTCCGCCTGCGGCTTCGGGCTCAACCCGCTGTTCGTACAGTTTCTGGCTCAGGAAGGCTTCGACACCCTGACCACAACTTTCTATCGCTTCGCCATTCCCGGACTTATTTGCGCCGCATTTTTGCCCCTTGCCCGAGCACTGTGGCCGGAAGCCGTCCGGATGCTCGGGCTGGGTATGCTCAATGGCATCGGCGCTTACTGTTACTTTGATGCCCTGCAGACAATCCCTGTCAGCCTGGCAATCCTGATTTATTACACCTACCCGGTATTTTGCGTGATCATCGGCTGGGGCTGGCGTAAGCGCCGCCCCTGCCGTAACGCATCACTGGCTGCCATGCTGATCCTGATAGCAGTATCACTGGTCGCCACGCCGGAAACACTGCGCGGCGTACCTGCCAGTGCAATCCTCAGCTGTGCCATCGCTCCTCTGGTATTTGCCGGTCACATTCAGTATCTGGCAAAACCGGCGCAGCATATCCCTGCTACCGGCCGTATTGCCTGGAGCTCTGCCGGTCATCTGGTGATTCTCATCCCCATGATGTTGCTGTCACCCCCTGAGCAGCTGCTGCCACAAAGCATCAGTGGATTATATGGATTGCTGGGAATTTCAATCATTGCGGCAACCATTCCTCAGTTTATGTTTCTGGCCGGCGTAAAACGCACCGCCCCTGAGCAAGTAGCCATTATCGGCGCCAGTGAACTGATTATCGCCATGCTGACCGGCACCTGGTTTATGCAGCAACCGCTGGGCCAGCCGGAAATCACCGCCATGCTGCTTATCTGTATCGCCCTGATGATCCGTACCCGCAAAGAGGTACAGGCCCCGGCCTGAACATTTTCAAAAGGCGTAAAAAAACCGCATCAGGCTTCACCCGATGCGGTTCTTAATCACTGAACCCGGTCTACTCTGTCGCCCCCGATCCGAGGGCATGACTCTTCGGCCAGGCATTGAGAATGGCTTTAATCAGGGTCGCCAGCGGAATAGCAAAGAACACACCCCAGAACCCCCATACGGTACCAAATACCAGCACCGCCACAATGATGGATACCGGGTGTAAATTCACCGCTTCGGAAAACAGTAAAGGTACCAGTACGTTACCGTCCAGCGCCTGGATAATGCCGTACGCCACCATCAGGTACCAGAACTCGTTCGTCCAGCCCCACTGTACAAAACCAATCAACGCAACCGGCAGCGTCACTAACGCTGCTCCGATATAGGGAATTAATACCGACAGGCCAACCATAATGGCCAGCAGTGCTGCATAGTTAATGCCCAGGAAGACAAACACCACATACGTGACCCCGCCAACAATGATGATCTCAATCACCTTACCGCGCACATAGTTGGCAATCTGATCATCCATTTCGTGCCAGACATTGGTCAGCATCTCTTTCTTTTCCGGCAGGAAAGACACCCACCAGCGGGCCAGACCACCGCCATCTTTAAGGAAGAAAAATACCAGAATAGGTACCAGAACCAGATAAATCAGTAATGCAATCAGGCCGGTAATAGAGTTAAGCGAGAAGGTAACTACCCACTGCCCTGCCTTACTCAGCTCTGTGGTAGCAATATCAATGATCTGGGTGATCTGGTGCTCAGAGAATATCTCCGGATACTGCTGCGGCAACAACAGCAATACATGCTGTGCCTCAGTGACCATCCTCGGCAGCTCATTGAACAGATTAACCGACTGCTTCCACGCCAGCGGCAGAATAAACAGAATGACCGATAGCAGCACCCCGACAAACACCAGAAACACTGATACAACCGAAACCAGATGCGGGACGTTTTTTTCCTTAAGCCAGACAATAATCCCCTGCATCAGGAACGCCAGTATGATACTGGTAAATACCGGTGCCAGTGCCTGCCCCAGATAAATAATGACGCCAAAAGACGCCACCAGAAGCACCAGCAGCAACATTACTTCTTCATTGGAGAAGTAACTTTCAATCCATTTAGAAAAAATCTTCTTCAAACCCGGGAGCTCCTCAGCCGTTAACCGCGGCGAATCACGTAAATATATTCATCATCCTCGGTGAACGCTTCCAGCAATTCATGGTCGGACTGATCTGTATAGGCTTTAAAATCCCGTACTGAGCCGGCATCTGTCGCGACCACCCGCAGCACCTGCCCCGGTGTTAAAGCATGTAAAGCCTGTTTGGCTTTCAGTAACGGTAGCGGACAATTCAGACCGCGGGCATCAAGGTGTTGATCAACTAACTCAGACATCATACATACTCTCAGAATAACACTCGCCAACACCCGGATAACAAAACCACAGTGGCGGTTAAAACCATAATGCTAATAACAAGTTGAGCAATATATAATAAAAAGCCTCAATAACCTATGACACCAAAGTTATTTTCTGCGTGCTGCTATACACTGCCTGACAGATATCATTAAAGCAGCAATAAAGGCGTTAAGCTGTGACGGTAAATGTTGTGATAAAAAAAGTTGTGACCATGAAAAAGATTTTTCAGCGCGGCCTGATCACCGCCGGCAGCGCAGCCCTCTGCCTGCTACCGGTGAGTGTTCCTGCCAGCAACCAGTTGCCAACGATTGGCGACACCACATCTTCGGTGATTTCACTGCAACAGGAATACCAGTTAGGCCGTACCTGGGCCCGACTCCTGCGTGGCAGCACCCGTGAATATCACGACCCGGTTGTCTATAACTACCTGTCCGATACCCTGTGGAACCTGGCAGCAACCAGCCAGTTAGTTGACCGCCGGCTGCAACTGATCGTTCTGGATAACCCGACCCTTAACGCCTTTGCGGTTCCCGGCGGCATTGTCGGCATTAATGCCGGACTTGTACTTGCGGCAGAAAACGAACAACAGCTGGCTTCCGTGGTGGCCCACGAACTGGCGCACCTATCACAGCGGCATTATGCCCAGCAACTGGAACAGCAACGGATTAATCAGCCACTGATACTGGCTGGCGTGCTGGCCAGCATTGTTGCCGGTGCCGCCTCCGGTGGTCAGGCCGGCGTTGCAGGTCTTTCCACCAGTATCGCTGCCGGCAAACAGCTCAGTCTGAACTTCAGCCGCCGTAACGAGCAGGAAGCCGACCGCATCGGCATGCTCAACCTGGTTGCCTCAGGTTACGATCCTAACGCCATGCACCAGATGTTCGGCCAGCTGCAGCGTTCCAGCCGCTTTCTTGGCCAGCGTCCGCCGGAGTTTTTGCTGACGCACCCGGTCACCGAATCACGGATTGCCGATGCCAAAAACCGCGCCAAGCAACTGGCCTCCAACGGACACCGGACTTACACCCCGGAATTCGGCCTGATTAAAACCCGCATCAGAGTCAGCTACAGCAAACAGCCAGCGGATCTGATCAAAGAATATGAAGCCCAGAGTCAGGACCCTTTAAGCCAGTACGGCATCATGCTGGCGGCAACCCGAAATCTGCAGTTCGATAAAGCAATGCAGGCCTACAACAAACTGCCGGCCAGCTTCAAAAACGAACTGGCCGTCAACATCGGTTATGTGGAACTGCAGCTGGCTAAAAAAGACTATCCTGCGGCACTGGCAAAACTCGACAGCCTGTACCAGCTCTACCCTGACAGCTATCCGGTACGCCTGTTTTATGGCCGGGCACTGATGAATGCAGGTAAATATCAAAAAGCAGTCAGCTTTTACGAAAGCCTGACCGAATCACAGCCACAGAACAGCCGTCTCTGGTATGAACTGGCTGAACTCTATGGTCTGGCCGGGGATACCAAAGGCCTGCACCTGGCCCGGATCGAATACTTTCTGGCCGTCGGTCAGGTAGACAGAGCGATGCAACAGATCGAGATCGCACTGAAGAACCCGGGGCTCAGCAGCCATGAAATTACCAACCTGAATCTTCGCAAACAGTCTGCTGAAGAAATCCGCGAACAGATTAAAGCCCTGTAACGATTTCCACCCGCAATCAAAAAAGGCGCCAACCGGCGCCTTTTTTAGCTGTTAATTTAACCGAAAGGCGTTTGCCCACTCCGATAAACTATTGCGTTGCTTTCTGAGCAAATGCATTCAGTGCACCGGCAACCTTTTTAAGTGGCTTCTCACAACCCTGAATATCATGCCGCTCGGCAAGGTATTGCGGATCGTTATAGCTCAGCCAGACCTGCCCCTGCTCATCTTCCTGAATCAGCGTTTTCTGCGGCAAATCAATCGCCATCTGCGGGCTGCAGTTCATCAGCAGGGTACCGATCTTCGGATTACCAAACACCACAACCTCTGTCGGGCGCAGCGAGAGGCCGACACTTTCCGCCCCTTTTGTATGATTGATCCGGGTAAATACCGTCATCCCTTTTGCTTTCAATACCGCTTCAAGTTTATCGGCAGTCTGCGCTACAGATGATGCACTCTTCAGCCGGATCAGGCCGTCATCGGCATGGGCACTCAGCGCGACAGTCGCAAGTAAAATGCTGCCGGCAATTGCGGCAACCTGAGGAAACTTCTTCATGATAATCCTTTATATCTGGGTAATTAATGTGGTTCACCTGGCAATACTCTGACCACATTTTTGCCCGGAAGATTCCTCAGACACATAAAACAACCGACTAAAGGCTGACCTTTTCCCGCAGCACAAACTTCTGAATTTTACCCGTGGAGGTCTTCGGTAATGGTCCAAAGATCACACACTTCGGCACTTTAAAATGCGCCATGTTGTCCCGGCAGAATGCAATGATGTCAGCTTCGCTGATATCAGCGGTCTCTTTCAGGGTAATAAAAGCACAGGGCACCTCTCCCCATTTTTCATCATTTTTAGCCACCACAGCAGCTTCCATCACCTTAGGGTGCCGATAAAGCACATCTTCCACTTCAATGCTGGAAATGTTCTCACCGCCAGAAATAATGATGTCTTTGGAGCGGTCCTTAATTTCGATATAACCATCCGGGTGCCAGACCGCCAGATCACCGGAATGGAACCATCCACCCGAAAAGCTAGCCTCAGTGGTGGTAGGATTTTTCAGATACCCTTTCATTACCAGATTACCGCGCATGAAGATTTCCCCCATGGTCTGGCCATCCCGAGGAACAGGTTCGAGGGTATCCGGGTTAGCCACCATCAGCCCATCCAGCATGGGTGCCCTTACCCCCTGTCGGGCTTTAAGCCGGGCTATCTCATCCTGCTCCCGTTCATTCCAGGCGTCATGCCACTCACACACAACCGACGGCCCATAGGTTTCAGTCAGGCCGTACACATGTGTCACGGTAAAGCCCATTGCTTCCATATTCTGAATCACCGCCGCTGGCGGCGCAGCCCCGGCAGTCATCACATTCACCGGATGATCAATGCCTGCCTTCAGTTCAGCAGAGGCATTATTCAGCATATTCAGCACAATCGGCGCGCCACAGAAATGGCTGACCTTATCTTTCCTGATGGCCGTATAGATAGCATCATCCCGCACATGCCTCAGGCACACATTAACGCCTGCCGCAGCCGCCACCGACCAGGGAAAACACCAGCCATTACAGTGGAACATCGGCAGGGTCCACAGATACACCGGATGCTGTCCCATATTCCAGGAAACAATATTGCTCATCGCATTCAGATACGCGCCGCGATGGTGATATACCACTCCCTTCGGGTTACCGGTGGTACCGGAGGTATAGTTCAGACTGATCGCATCCCACTCGTCGTCAGGCATTTGCCAGTCGAAGTCTTCGCTGCCTTCCGCCAGCAGTGCCTCATAATCACACTCGCCGATCAGCTGCCCGCCTTCGTAATACGGGTCATCAATATCAATCACCAGCGGCCGGTGTTCCAGCATATTCAGCGCCCGCTCAATAACCCCTGAGAACTCCCGGTCAACAATGACGACCTTTGCTTCAGCATGCTGCAGAATAAACGCCAGCGCCTCAGCATCTAAACGGATATTCAGTGCATTGAGCACCGCACCGGACATCGGCACCCCGAAGTGCACCTCAAACATTGCCGGAATATTCGGCGCCATTACCGCCACCGTATCCCCTTTCCCGATACCCCGGCTATGCAACGCGCCGGCCAGCTGCCGGCAACGGCGATAGGTTTCCGACCAGCTGCGGCGGGTTTGCTGATGCACCACCGCCGGATAGTCAGGAAACACGCTGGCCGCCCGCTCAATGAACCCAAGCGGACTGAGCGCGGCGAAATTGGCAACATTTTTATCCAGACCAAAACTGTAAGGGCTGCTTGGGGTCGGCATAGGGATCTCCTTCTCAAAACGCACGGGACTTATATCTGATAACAAAATCTGACAACAAAGTCCGATAACAGAACATCGCCTGATATTAAGGGTAATTACCTATACGGGATACTATCCTAAAGTCATACCCGGCCTGACCGCATTAAGAATTGATTTTTTATCAGGGTTTATCCTAGGATCAGGGCATCAATTACCGGATAGCGAACATATGACCGACAGTAAACTCCGACATCTGGATGACATCGACGAAGCCGAGCGCTTCCGTTTTCTGGTGGAGCAATCCACCGACATGATCTCCCGTCACTCCCCCAGCCAGGACTGGACCTTTCTGGATGTCAGCCCGGCGGTTGAGCGGATGCTCGGCTACACCGTGGAAGAAATGATTGGTACCCGGGGCTACGACCTGTTTCACCCGGAAGATGCGGATAATCTGATTAAACGGTCCGCCTCCGTGCGCTACCGCCGGGGTATGTACACTAACGTTTACCGTTACAAACATAAGCAGGGCCACTATATCTGGCTGGAAACCACCAGCCGGACTCTGCGGGACGAAGACGGAAAGCCCATTGAAATTATCTGTGTATCCCGAGATGTCACCGAACAGACCCTGGCCCAGCAGGCTACCCGCCGGCTGGCCAGAGTGGTGGAAGCCTCTTCGGATATGATCATGTTCTGTAACCACAACACCCGGCAACTGACCTACATGAATGAGGCCAGCTACATCACCTTTGGTACCGAAAAAGAAAACCCGGTGGTGTTCTATCTGGAGCAACTGTTCGAACCTCAGGTGTACAGCAGTCTGCTACACGACGCCCTTTGTCACGCAGCAGAACACGGCACCTGGTACGGCAGCATCCCTCTGAAACTGCCCAATAACCAGCCCCGCAACGCTGAAGTACGGGAGATTATCGCCCACCGTAACCTGAACGATGATATGTCCGTTGAGTATTACTCGATTATCGGTCGGGACATCACCCTGCGCCGCAAAGCGGAAGAAGAAATGAAGCGCCACCAGCTGGAAATGGCCCATATCTCCCGGCTACTGTCGGTGGGAGAAATGGCCTCCGGCCTCGCCCATGAGATCAACCAGCCACTGGCAGCCATTCTCAACTACTGCCGGGGCTCAATGCGCCGGATCGAAGAAGGCCGTTTTAAAAGTATCAGTGAAGTGGGTAAATCTATGGAGCTGATTACCCGGCAGGCCAAACGGGCCGCAGAAATTGTTAAACGTATGCGCAGCTTTGTGAAAAAGACTGAATATCAGCGTATGACCTTCTCACTGAATGACAGCTGTCATGAGATTGCCGAATTCCTCAAACAGGAAGCCATTGACCACGGTACTGTATTTGAATTTCAGCTGGCAGACGATGACCTGCAGATTCTTGCCGATAAAATACAGATCGAACAGGTACTGCTGAACCTGTTCCGTAACGCCATTGAGGCATATAACGGCTGTCAAAAAAATCACCGACCCGTTATTATCGCCACCCGACAGCAAAATGAATGCATATACATTTCGGTATCGGATGAGGCAAAAGGTATCTCCAAAGACGTACTGGGCAAGCTTTTTGAACCGTTTTTCACCTCCAAAGCCACCGGGCTCGGGATGGGATTATCGATATCGAGAACCATAATAGAAACCCACGGCGGACAGCTCTGGGCAGAGAGTGATGGTAAAACCGGCACCCGGTTTTACATTAAATTACCGGCAAAAACCTGAAGGCAAGTACCATGCAGAAACACCCTGGCAACGTATTCATAGTAGACGATGACGATGACTTCCGTGACTCCATGCAATGGCTGCTGGAAAGTGCTGATCTGAACGTCAGCAGTTTCGCCTCGGCCCGGGATTTTCTGAGCAGCTACAAGGGCGAAGCCGGCTGCATGCTGCTGGATGTGCGCATGCCGGAAATCAACGGCCTGGCCCTGCAGCAAATCATGAAAGAGCGGGATATCCGCCTGCCAATCGTTGTACTGAGTGGCCACGGTGATATCCCGATGGCTGTTACGGCGATGAAAAACGGCGCGCTGGACTTTCTGGAAAAACCGTTCGATGACGAAGTACTGCTACCTCTGGTGGAAAACGCCCTTGCCCACAGCAGCACCCTGTTCGAAAACCAGCAGCAACAACAGCAAATTCAGGACCTGCACGACAGCCTGAGCCGCCGTGAAAAGCAGGTTATGGCATTAGTGGTTGCCGGCCGGGCTAACCGGGAAATTGCGGAAGAACTGGGCATCAGCCCGAAAACCGTGGAAGTTCACCGTTCCCGGGTAATGAGTAAGATGCGTGCCGGCAGCCTGCCGGAACTGGTAAAACAGGCAGAACAACTTAGCCTGAACTGAGCCGGCACGTTACAAAGTCACTGATCGCCGCCACACAGGCATCTTTGGCTTCCAGGTGGGGAATATGCCGGCAATCCTCCAGCATCAGTGCTTCAGCCTGAACCCCACCGCCGCTATTCCCACTACTGTTAATGCCGGTACAAATCTCATCAACCTGAGCGGGCTCTCCGTACTGATCATCAACCCCTTGCATAATCAACGCCGGGCACTCAACCCGGCTCAGCCAGCCACTCAGATCCAGCCCCTGAAAAGAATCCCGCAGCCAGGTATCATTCCACAGCCAGAACAGCTGATCAGTATGATCTCCGTGATAGCGGGCCAGACGTTCCGGTAAATCAGTTTCCTTATACAGCCTGCGGGCCGCCAGAACGCCCCGCCGGGTAAGCGGGTCTACCCGTACATGGGCCGCCATCGTCACAATCGCTTTTACTCTGTCCGGCAATTCTGCAGCCCCCACCAGGGCAATTGAACCGCCATCACTATGACCCACCAGAATGACTGACTCCAGCCCGGCAGCATTCAGAACCGGCCCGAGCCGTTGCAGCGCTTCACGCTGCAGGTAATCATCGGGGCGAACATCATCCGGTTTACCGGAACCGCCATAGCCCTGGCGCTCATACGCAAACACATCCAGCCCGGTAGCCAATGCCAGCCGGGAGGGAAAGTCCTTCCACATATCCAGATGGCCCAGCGCTTCATGCAATAACACCAGCACAGGCTTATCCGGCTGATATTCGCTGCCATGGCGACCGTGAATGTAATGAATCCGCCCACCCGCTTCCGGGGTCAGATAACCTTCCTGCCAGTTCAGCGCAGCTGCGTAATAATGCTGCCGCCGCTCTGCATTCAGATACTCACTCATGTACGCTCCGGAATCGAATATGTCAGGGTACTGTGGGCCACCACATCGTCTGAGCCGGCGGAACGGATCCAGACCTCGCCCACCGCCAGCCGTTTGCCGAGTTTCATGATCTGGCAGCGCGCCACCAGGTCACAGTCCGGCAAAGGCTTTTGCATAAAGTTGATATTCAGATTGGTGGTCACCGCCAGCGCCACCGTGCCAATCTGGCCCAGCAAAGCGGCGTACATAGCCACATCTGCCAGTGCCATCATCACCGGGCCGGACACGGTGCCTCCGGGACGCAGGTGTTCATCGCCCACCTGCAGGGTCATTTCCGCCCAGCCATCCCCCAGTCCGGTGAGCACACCGAAGCGCTCACCCTGGGGAAAATGTTCGGTAAGAAAACCGTTTAAATCTGCAATCGACATTACTGGCTGCACAGACGACTCCTTATACAGTCTCATTCAGTCAGAGATACTCACATATGCACGCATCACAAACACTGGCATACAAGCACAATTCAACAGAGCAGACCTGACTTAAACCGTCAGGGCATCCGCCTCTTCTTTGGCCCGGTTACGTAAAATAAACCGCTGAATTTTGCCACTTGGGGTTTTCGGCAAATCCGCGACAAACTCAATTTCCCGGGGAAACGCATGGGTTGAGAGCCGCTCACGCACCAGGGTTTTCAGCTGCGCGACCAACCCCTCATCCGGTTCAAAACCGGCCTTAATCACCACATAGGCCTTCAGAATTGCCCCCCGTTCTGAATCAGGCTTACCGACAACTCCACTCTCGGCCACCGCCTCATGCTCCAGCAACGTGCTTTCCACATCCGCCGGGCCGACGCGGTACCCGGCAGTGGTAATAATGTCATCATCCCGGCCATTAAAGGAATAACTGTCATCCCCATGGCTGACCACCACGTCCCCGGTGAGATAATACTTGCCCCGGAACGGATTCTTTTCTCCCCAGGTATAGCCGGGGAAAAAGAACAGCGGCGAGTTTTCCATATCAATGGCCAGCTCCCCTACTTCACCTTCGCCAATTTCCTGAAGATCCGGATTAAGTGCCACCACCCGGTGACCGGGCATCGAAAAGCCCATCGAACCAATGCGCACCACCGTCTGCTCCAGTTCATGGTGGTTACAGGCTGTCATCCCGGTTTCAGTCTGCCCGTAATGATCCATCACCGGGCAACCCAGCCGGCGACCGACCCAGCCAATCACCTCAGGATTAAGCGGCTCACCGGCACTACTGGCCACCCGCAGATTAAACGGCTCTTCGCCATCCAGCACATCATCATGGGCCATCAGCATCCGGTATGCGGTCGGCGCAGCGGCCAGATTGGTAATGTCATATTTGCGCAGCATTGCGTAGGTGGTTTCCGGGGTAAACCCGTGCTCATTGAAATGGGTTGCATTGCCCAGCAATAACGGCCCGACCACTGCGTAATACAACCCATACGCCCAGCCCGGATCAGCCACATTCCAGTACTTATCTTCAGGCCGCAAACCGATGGCATAACGCATGTATACATAAAACGACAACAATGCTCTGGCAGGTACCGCCACCCCTTTCGCCTTACCGACGGTTCCGGAGGTAAACATCTGCAGAAACGGTTCATCCGCACCGATAACAACCGGCGTGAACTCATCGCTTTGCTGATCAAGCTGTTGCTGAAAATCCATATCCTGCTGATATTCGGCAGCAGCATTATCACGATTAACCAGTAATACCGGCGGGCAGGCATTCACCGCATCAAATTTGTGTCGGTTATCTCCGTCGGTCACCACCAGTTTGGTTTCCGCCCGGGTCAAACGGTACTCAATCGCACCGCTGCCAAATGCGGTAAACAGGGGCTGATACACTGCACCCGCCCGCAAAACGCCTAATACAACGATCAACAATTCCGGTGTGCGGGGCAGCATGCAGGCTACCCGGTCACCACGGCCGATGCCCTGTCCGGTGAGGAAGTTAGCAAACTGCGCCGCAGCCGCCTGCAATTCTGCAAAACTGTGCTTCGATGCAGTCCGGTTAACCCCTTCGTAATACAGCGCTATCCGGTCTTCATCAGCCCAGCGGTCACATATTTCACTGCAGACATTAAAACCGTCTTTTAGATTACCTATCAGTTGCGTTTCAACTGTATCCGCACTGAAATCACCGTAAAACGCCCCATAGTTTTCCATGTTAATTGCCTCTTATATTTATTATTTCTGCGGGCACATTCCGGGTTACATCCCTGTGCTCACGACATATCGGATAAAAAATCGGTGTAAGCACGTGCCTGTCAGTAAGTCGGTCAATCAGGCACGTCAAAAGAAATCAGGTCTGCTGTGAGGCTGCCTCCTTGAGCAGATCTCTGGCAATGATGATGCGCTGAACCTCACTGGTCCCTTCATAGATGGTGGTAATCCGCACATCACGGCTGAGCCGTTCCAGCGGATACTCCTGCATATAGCCATAACCACCCAGCATCTGTAATGCGGTGTAACAGGCATGATTGGCCTTCTCACTGCTGAACAGCTTCGCCATAGACGCCTGCTTTGAAAATGCCTGGCCACTGTCCTTTTGCCAGGCGGCACTCATTAACAGCAACCTTGCAGCTTCAAGCTCGGTCATACAGTCCGCCAGCATCCACTGCAACCCCTGAAAATCCGCCAGCGGTTTGCCAAACTGCTGGCGCTCCAGCAAATAAGCAGACGCATACTCCATTGCCGCCAGACCAATGCCCAGCGCCAGCGAACCAATGCCGATACGCCCGCCGGCCAGCTCCCCCACGGCGATACGGAAACCGTCATTGAGCTTGCCCAGCAGAGCATCGGCAGGCACAAAGCAATTATCGAAGTGCACTTCATTGGTCGGCGAACCGTGCTGGCCCATTTTTTTTTCCGCCGGGGCAATGGTGATACCATCAGCATCTGCGGGTATCAGAAAACAGCTGATGCCTTTCCCTTTAGGCGCTTCGGGATCAGTCACCGCCCACACCACAAACACACCGGCCAGTTCAGCACTGGTAATCCACTGTTTGGTGCCGCTGAGACGCCAGCCACCTTCAACCGCATCCGCCCGGCTGCGCATAGCGGCAGGGTCAGAACCGGCACTGGATTCTGTCAGGCAAAAACTGCCGGCGGTAAACGCTCCGCTACACAACTCTGGTAAGTACTGCTGCTTCTGGGCTTCAGTCCCCATCGCCTGTATGACTTCGGCCACCATGTTCGTCACAGACATAGTCACCGCAGTGGATGCGCAACGCCGAGCGACCTCGGTAATCGCCAGACTGAATGCAACGGTACCTGCTTCACTGCCACCGTATTCGCCCTGGATATTCAGTCCCATAAACCCCAGTTCCGCCAGCTTGCGACAGTTAGCCGCAAGCCTGCTGTAATCTTTAGTAAGATCCAGCTCAGCGGCATGGGGCGCCAGCTCAGCATCTGCGAAGCGCCGGGCTGTTTCCTGAATCATCAGCTGTTCTTCAGTGAGACTTAAATCCATTACGTATTCCTGTCTGTTACCGGTGGTATACCTATGACGATAAAACAATCACAGACATAAGGGTATACCCCTAATTATATACCCTAACAAAACAGTAAAGGTAAAGTCTCACTGAAACTCTGCGCATACACACTTAGTCTAATACTCTGCCGATCAGCCCTGTTACGGAATACTCAGCGTAGAGCAGCAAAAATACGTGATCAGCCGCATAAAAAGACCATAAAACTGACCCAGGTAATGATCTTCACCTGTCACTTAAGAGTGATTTAACCTAGAATAGCCGCGCTGTAGTAAACGGACTTTTACACTGCCTGAAGACAATGAAGATTTGCCGTTCTCAGGCATTCAGAAAACGGTACAACCACGATGCAAGCACAGAACAATAAGATCCTTATCAGCGCCTGCCTGTTGGGCAACAAAGTAAGATATGACGGTCGCGACAACCTGCTGGACCACCCGGTTATTCATCGCTGGCAGGAAGAAGGCAGAATGGTTCCAGTTTGCCCTGAAATAGCCGGCGGTTTACCGACACCCCGCGCCCCTGCTGAAATTCTCAATAAATTTCCACTGCACATCGTGACGGATGGTGGCGAAGACGTGACTCCGGAATTCCTTGCCGGGGCTGAGCATTCCGTTAAGCTGGCCCAACAACAGGGATGCTGCTGTGCATTGCTTAAATCACGCAGCCCTTCATGCGGTAATGTGGAAATTTATGATGGCCATTTCAACGGCACGATTGTGCCCGGTTCCGGTGCAACGGCCGATGAGCTGATGCGCAACGGCGTTCCGGTTTTCAATGAACGGCAGCTGGAACAGCTGATCGACTTTATGGAAAACTTTGATAACTCAGTATCTGAAGACGCCGCAGAAGACCTTCCCCACAGCGCCTGAAACACTTAGCTGCCCGGCTCAGAATGCATCCAGCATGGCCGGGCTGAAGCGGGCGGTATCAAGTGACACATTAAAACTTTCAGCCAGGGCATCCAGTTCAGCGGCCGACTTATTCAGTTCATCCATGGTCAGGGTATTATTATCCAGCAGATACAGCTGTCTTGAGCCCTGATAACTGAAGTACATAATCTGCATAGCATCCGCATTGCCCTCAGCCATCGCTGCTTTAACCTGTTTCTGCTTGCGGTAAATCTTATTCAGTACCTGCTTCAGATCCCAGACATACATTACTTCATACATAAACGGATGCTGGCGGTAATGTCGCAGCAGGCTGCCGGTAACCAGCGCAGCAACCACTACCCCCGTCAGATTCAGCCAGAAATGGCTGCCCTCACCGTCAGTCAGGAAATAAATCAGTGGCGTCGACACCGCCAGCGATACCACCAGCAATACCACCGCAACAGCCACGAAGACCATTTTAAAATGCTTGCTGTAACGTGCTTTATCAATTTCCTGTAACTGCATGATTTTTCCTGAAAACTTAACGGTATACCTGAGCTGCTCAGCTCCGGGACAATAAAACGGTTTAAAAACACAGCGCGAATTATACGGCCGCCGGGCGGATAGCGACAGAGCAATGATTATTTACTTGTCCCGAACGCCCCGCCCCCCTAAAATATCGGCTTTTATTTCATTGTTGATCACTAGAGTATCCTATGCGCGCCAGTCAATATCTGATAGCCACACTGAAAGAAACCCCATCTGACGCCGAAGTCATCAGCCATCAGCTGATGCTGCGTGCCGGTATGGTTCGTAAAGTTGCTGCCGGTTTATATAACTGGTTACCCCTGGGTCTGCGTACCCTGCGCAAAGTAGAACGCATTGTGCGTGAAGAAATGGACAAGTCCGGCGCTCAGGAAGTACTGATGCCAGCCATTCAGCCTTCTGAGCTGTGGCAGGAATCCGGTCGCTGGGAACAGTACGGCCCTGAACTGCTGCGGGTGAAAGACCGTCACGAACGTGAATTCTGCGTGGGCCCGACCCATGAAGAAGTGATCACCGATCTGATCCGCAACGAAATCCAGAGCTACAAGCAACTGCCGACGAACCTGTATCAGATTCAGACGAAATTCCGTGACGAAGTTCGTCCGCGCTTCGGTGTGATGCGCTCCCGTGAATTCATCATGAAGGATGCTTACTCATTCCATAATTCACTGGAATCCCTGCAACAGACCTATGATCTGATGCACAGCACCTACTGCAAAATTTTTGACCGCATCGGTCTGGACTACCGTCCGGTACTGGCCGACAACGGTTCAATCGGTGGCAATTCTTCACACGAATTCCATGTGCTGGCGTCTTCCGGTGAAGATGACATCGCTTTCTCAACCGGCAGCGACTTCGCCGCAAACATTGAAAAAGCCGAAGCCCTGGCCCCTGCCTGCGAACGTGGCGCTGCCACTCAGGAAATGACCCTGGTTGATACGCCTAACGCCAAAACCATTGCACAGCTGGTTGAGCAACACGGTCTGGATATCGAGAAAACCGTTAAGACCCTGTTTGTGGTTGCCTCAGAAGAATGCGAAGCCGATTTTGTCGCGCTGATGGTACGGGGTGATCACGACCTGAACGAAATCAAGGCAGAGAAACTGCCGGAAGTTACTGCACCGCTGGTGATGGCTGATGAAGACAGCATCCGTAAACTGGTTGGTGCCGGCCCGGGCTCTCTGGGTCCTGTTAACCTGCCAATCCCGGTTATTATCGACCGTACCGTTGAGAAAATGGCTGACTTTGGCGCCGGTGCCAACATCGAAGGCAAGCACTACTTCGGCATTAACTGGGAACGTGACCTGCCACTGCCTAAAGTAGCGGATATCCGAAACGTGGTTGAAGGTGATCCGAGCCCTTGCGGCAACGGTACCATCAGCATCAAGCGCGGCATTGAAGTGGGTCACATCTTCCAGCTGGGCAAGAAGTATGCCGAAGCAATGAATGCCACTGTTCTGGACGAGAACGGTAAAGCTGCCATTCTGGACATGGGTTGCTACGGTATCGGTGTTACCCGTGTCGTTGCCGCTGCTATTGAGCAGAACAACGACGACAAGGGCATCATCTGGCCGGAAGCAATCGCGCCGTTCACAGTTGCTATTGTGGCGCTGAAATATGAAAAATCCGAAGCGGTTCAGCAACAGGCAGACGCCCTGTACGAAAGCCTGACCGCCGCAGGCGTTGAAGTGATTCTGGATGACCGTCCTAAGGTTAGCCCGGGCGCTAAAATGGCCGATATGGAACTGATGGGTATCCCACACCGTATCGTCATTTCAGACCGCGGTATCGGTGCCGGTACCTATGAGTACAAGGCCCGCCGTGATGCCGACAAACAGGAAATCGCAGCAGATCAGGCAGAAGCCTTTATTCTGAACGCTCTGTCTGTCTGATACCCCTCACACCCCGGCCATGCGCCGGGGTGTTTGTTTTGGCTGACCGCCGTTTAATGCACTTTGCTATGCTCAGAGATACGTACAGGGACCAGGGAGAACACGCATGTATATCGCCATGAACCGCTTCAAAATAGCCGTTGGCAGAGAGCAGGAGTTTATCGATATCTGGCGCAACCGTGACAGCCAGCTACATACAGTTGACGGCTTTGAATCTTTCAGGCTGGTTCAGGGTGAACGCAACGAAACCTATACCCTGATGGCCTCTCACGTCATCTGGCGCGACAAAGCCGCCTTTGATGCCTGGCTGAAATCCGATGCCTTTAAACAGGCCCATGCCAACGCCGGCAAAAGCCGACCGGAAGGCCTGTATCTGGGGCCGCCGCAGTTTGAAGGTTTCAACAGCGTACTCTGAGTAGCACACCGTGACTGCTCCCGTACCCGCCAAAATAATCCGGCAGTTACTGACCGGTTTCATACTTGCCTGCCTGTTACCACTGAGCGCCATAGCTCAGGAAACGGAACCTGACCCTTTACTGCGTCAGGCACTGAAGGACGCCTTTGCTGAGAGTGACAGTTTTGATGACCGCTTCGATGCAGAAGTCTGGCTGACAGACATGTCCGGCCGTACTGCCCGCTACGTGGAAGACGAACTGGAACGGATTGAAATCCTGCGCACCCTGCATGCTGAAGCCCGCCGGGTTGATTTGCCTCCATCCCTGCTGATGGGTCTGATGCATACCGAAAGTCTGTTCGACCGTTTTGCGGTATCAGTCGTCGGTGCCCAGGGACTCATGCAGATCATGCCTTTCTGGAAGAAAGAAATTGGCCGCGAGCAGGACAATCTGATGAACATTCAGACCAATATCCGTTACGGCTCCACCATACTGAAGCACTATCTGGAACGCTCCAAAGGTAACCTCACCGAAGCGCTGGCCCGCTACAACGGCAGCTACGGTAAAACCTGGTATCCGGAAAAAGTATTTAAGAATCAGAAACGTTACATGGAATAACTCTTTCAATTTACACGACAAACAAGAAAAACCTGTCTTTTGAATCAGTTTTTGAATATATTTTTGCCTCGTGTAAAAAAATAATAACACTCTGGTCATTATGACCATTCCGGATGCATGTCAGCATGCCTCCGTTGATGAGGACACTCCACCAATGGACACGCACCATGATGCCGGCAACAACCTGAATTTACGGTTGCGGCTGCAGGGGATTACCAAACAATATCCCGGCTGTCTGGCCAATGACCGGATCAATCTGGCGATCGAGCCCGGCGAAATACATGCCCTGCTGGGGGAAAACGGCGCCGGCAAAAGCACCCTGATGAAGATCATCTATGGCGTCACCAAGCCTGATGCCGGCCAGGTCTACTGGCAGGGAAACCCGGTCACCATTAAAGACCCGGCCACCGCCCGCCGTATGGGCATCGGCATGGTTTTCCAGCACTTCTCACTGTTTGAAACCCTGACGGTTACCGAAAATATCGCCCTGGCATTAGGTGAAGATGCCGGTGACCTGAAAGCACTTGCCGACAAGATCCGTACCGTTTCACAACGTTACGGTATGGAACTTAACCCTGAACGACATATACATTCACTTTCTGTGGGTGAACGCCAGCGGGTAGAAATTGTTCGCTGCCTGGTACAGGACATCCAGCTGTTGATTCTGGATGAACCCACGTCAGTACTGACCCCGCAGGAAGTAGACACCCTGTTTGTTACCCTGCGTCAGCTGGCTGAAGAAGGCTGCAGCATTCTGTTTATCAGCCATAAACTCAAAGAAGTTCAGGACCTGTGCCACAGCGCAACAATATTGCGTGCCGGCCAAGTCACCGGTGACTGTATTCCTGCCGAAGCGGGTGCTACTAACATGGCCCGGATGATGGTGGGTGATGACACCCCTATCAGCACGGATTATCCGAAAGCCGAAGGCAACGACATTTTCCTGAAGGTACATGGTTTATCTCAGGTAACGGATGACCCCTTTGGTATCAATCTGAAAAACGTTGATTTTGAAGTACGCAGCGGTGAAATTCTGGGGGTTGCCGGTGTTGCGGGTAACGGTCAGGAAGAGCTGCTGGCAGCCCTCAGCGGTGAAACCCTGGAAGCCCGGGCAGAAGAGATTCTGTTTGCCGGTGAACCGGTTGGCCACCTTGACCCGAAACAGCGCCGTCAGCGCGGTCTGGGCTTCGTCCCGGAAGAACGGCTTGGCCGGGGCGCGGTACCGGAAATGAGCCTGAAGGATAACGGTCTGTTGACAGGTTTCCTGCAAGGGCTCGTCAGTAACGGCTTCATTAACCGACAAGCCACCAGCCGGTTTGCAGACAAAATCATTGATGACTTCAACGTCAAAACCCCGAATCAGCACACCGCTGCACAAAGCCTTTCCGGGGGTAACCTGCAGAAATTCATTATTGGCCGGGAAATCCTGCAGAACCCGAAATTGCTGGTTGCCGCCCACCCGACCTGGGGTGTGGATATCGGCGCCGCCACCGCCATCCATGAAGCGTTGATCCGACTGCGGGATGCAGGTGCAGCCATTCTGGTCATTTCAGAAGACATTGATGAGCTGTTCCTGATCAGTGACCGTTTGTGCGCCATCTGTAACGGTGAAGTATCGCCTTCCAAACCGACGCAACAAACCAGCATTGAAGAAGTGGGCCGCTGGATGACCGGTATTTTCGACACTGAAGCACCCGCTGCACCACAGGAGTCCGTATGATTAAGTTAGTCCCCCGTGGTGAACAGTCCCGTGCCATGGCCTATATGTCACCGGTGCTTGCCGGCCTGCTTACCCTTTTCACCGGCGGTATTTTCTTTGCTGCACTGGGCCTCGACCCACTGCATGCCTTAGGAGTATTCCTGATTGCTCCGGTCTCCGATATCTATGGCATTGCTGAACTTTGCGTAAAAGCAGCACCGATCATGCTCTGTGCCGTCGGCCTGGCGGTTGCCTTTAAAGCCCAGGTATGGAACATCGGTGCTGAAGGTCAGCTGTTAATGGGCGGTTTGGTCGGCAGTGCGGTTGCCCTGCAGTTTGGCGAAGCCGAGGGCTTCTGGATTTTACCCACCGTACTGATCAGCGGCATGATTGGTGGTGGCCTGTGGGGGTTACTGGCGGCCTGGCTGAAAACCCGGTTTAACGCCAATGAAATCCTCACCACTATCATGTTTAACTACATCGCCCTATACCTGCTGCTTTACTTCGTACACGGTGCACTGAAGGATCCGGATGGCTATGGATTCCCGGAATCCGCCCTGTTCAGCGATGCCGCGACGCTGCCGATTCTGATCGAAGACACCCGTATCCATATCGGCATTCTGTTTGCCCTGCTGGCCTCCGTCAGCATCTGGGTACTGATGCAGCGCAGCTTCATCGGTTTCCAGATCAAGGTTCTGGGTGCGGACGCTAATGCCGCCAAACTGGCAGGCTTCAAACACAAACACCTGGTCTGGATTGCCATGGTAATCAGTGCCGCACTGGCAGGTCTGGCCGGTGCCAGCGAAGTCACCGGCCCGATTGGCCAGCTGATTCCGTCCATTTCACCAGGATATGGTTACGCAGCGATCATTGTTGCCTTTCTGGGCCGGCTGCATCCGATCGGCATCCTGTTTGCCAGTATTCTGATGGCCCTGATTTATATGGGCGGTGAGCTTGCCCAAATTGAACTGAACCTGCCACTGGCGGTGACTGCACTGTTCCAGGGGATGTTGCTGTTTTATCTGCTGGCATGCGATGTATTAATCAATTTCCGGATCCGGCTGAAAACGGCCACCGCCAATAACGCTGCAATGGGGAACTGAGCGTGGATATCGATCTGATCACCAATATACTCTATGCCATGGTACGTACCGGTACCCCCCTGCTGATTGTTGCACTGGGGGAAATGGTCTGTGAGAAGTCCGGCGTTCTGAACCTCGGTCAGGAAGGTATGATGCTGATGGGCGCGGTTATCGGCTTTATTGCCACCCTGACCACCGGCAGCCTGTTGCTGGGCTTTATTCTGGCCATTCTCAGCGGTGTCGTTATGTCCATGCTGTTTGCCGGCATTGCACTGGGGCTGAACGCCAACCAGGTCGCTACCGGTCTGGCGCTGACGATTTTTGGTACCGGGCTGTCCGCCTTTATCGGTGCGGACTTTGTTGGCCAGCCAATTGAAGGCCTGAATCCTTACGCGATCCCTTTCCTCAGCGATATTCCGCTGATCGGTAAAATGCTGTTTGCCCAGGATCTGATTGTCTATCTCTCTTTTGGCCTGTTTGCTGCGATTTACTGGTTCTTTAAATCCAGCCGTGCCGGCTTAACCGTTAAAGCCGTGGGGGAAAATCCCCATGCTGCAAATGTTATCGGCCTGCCGGTGATGCGTACCCGTTATCTGGCAGTGGCCTTTGGTGGCGCCATGGCGGGTCTGGCCGGCGGCTATCTGTCACTGGCATACACACCGCTGTGGACCGAGAACATGACCGCCGGCCGGGGCTGGATTGCACTGGCACTGGTTGTCTTTGCCACCTGGCGTGCAGAACGTATCATTCTGGGGGCTTACCTGTTTGGTCTGGCCAGCATCCTTAACCTGGTGGCCCAGGGGCTGGGTTACCCGGTGTCACCAAATATCCTCGCCATGATGCCGTACGCTGCTACGGTTATGGTACTGGTCATGCTGTCCAGTAACGTGGTTAAAAGTAAAATGCACACCCCAATGTGGCTGGGTAAACCGTTCCATCCGGGAGGCTAAAAACCGTGTCATTTCAGTGGATGTCCGGCAAATACCGATTATTACTGCCCCTGATGGCAGTTTTAGTCAGCGCCTGCTCCACTGATACTGACTGGCGAACCGCCAGCCGGGAATCCGCCGGATTGGCACCGGATCCTGCCCGTTTCAGCGAAGCAGTGGTGCATGTGTATACAGCCGACGCCTGGGGCTGGCGGGGCTGGTTTGCCACTCACCCATGGATCGCCACCAAACAGAGCGGTGAAAGCCGCTATACCATCTATGATGTCATTGGCTGGCGGGGCGGCAACGGCCGCCCGGTTCTGGGTATTTATCAGGACGTGCCTGACCGTCACTGGTTCGGCGCGAAACCTGAACTGCTCGTCTCCCATACCGGCCCCCAGGCTGAGGCAATGATCGCAAAAATCCGCCAGGCAGCCCTGAGCTATCCCTGGAAACATGAGTACAAGGTTTTTCCCGGACCAAACAGCAACACCTTTGTTGCCTGGGTCGCCAGTCAGGTACCGGAACTGAATCTCAAAATGCCATTTTCCGCCATTGGCAGCGGTTACATCAGCAAGTATAAACCCGCACCAGAGGCACAGAATTAACCGGGTGATCCCGGAATTTTTGAACAACGAGGACTCACATGTCATATAACAAGGATTTCCCGGTCTCCTGGGCCGAACTTCACCGCGATTCCCGGGCACTGGCCTGGCGCCTGCTGGATATGCAGAAATGGAAAGGCATCATCGCCATCACCCGTGGCGGTCTGGTGCCGGCTGCGATTCTGGCCCGGGAAATGGACATCCGCATGATCGATACAGTCTGCATTTCAAGCTACAGCTCCACTGAAGGCGATGGCGACAAAGCCCGTGGCGAACTGGAGCTGATTAAAGGCGCCGCCGGTGACGGCGAAGGCATGTTGCTGGTTGATGATCTGGTGGACACCGGCAAAACCGCCCAGTATGTCCGTGAACTTCTGCCCAAAGCTCACTTTGCTACAATCTATGCCAAACCTTCCGGCCGGCCACTGGTTGACACCTTTGTCACCGAAGTCAGCCAGGACACCTGGATCCGGTTCCCGTGGGATATGGAATACTCCTTCTCTACCCCACTGGCAGACCGTAAATAATTGCCGGCTTTGCCGGTAAGCTCGACAAACAAGCGCACTAAATAAGAACACTAAAAACCAATGAGGAAGCTGAAATGAAACACAGCATCAAACATCTTATCGCCTCTGTTGCGGTTGGCGTGGGAATCGCCAGCGCACCGCTCGCACAGGCAGAAGAACCGCTTAAGGTTGGCTTTGTGTATGTGGGTCCGATTGGAGATCATGGCTGGAGTTATCAGCACGATCAGGGACGTCTGTCTATCGAAAAGCACTTCGGTGATAAGGTCGAGACAACCTATGTTGAATCAGTGCCGGAAGGTGCGGATGCAGAACGGGTTATCCGTAACCTGGCAAAAGCCGGTAACGACCTGATTTTCACCACGTCTTTCGGTTACATGAACCCGACGATCAAGGTTGCCAAACAGTTTCCTAAGGTGAAATTCGAGCACGCTACCGGTTACAAAACCTCAAAGAACGCCGGTAACTACCTGTCCAAGACCTTCGAAGGCCGCTATGTAGCAGGCTTTGTTGCTGCGAAGAAAACCAAAACCAACAAAATCGGTTACATCGCCTCCTTCCCGATTCCGGAAGTTATCCGCGACATCAACACCGTACAGCTGGCACTGAACAAATATAACCCTGAAGCGGAAATGAAGATCGTCTGGGTTAACAGCTGGTTCGATCCGGGTAAAGAAGCGGATGCCGCCAACGTTATGATGGACCAGGGCGTAGACGTTATCCTGCAACACACTGACAGCCCTGCAGCTATGCAGGCCGCTGAACGTCGCGGCAAATTCGCCGTGGGTCAGGCATCTGACATGTCCAGCTTCGGCCCGAATGCTCACCTGATGTCGGTTGTGGACGAATGGGGCCCACTGTACATCAAGCGTGTACAGGAAGTCATGGACGGTACCTGGAAGCCTGAAAGCTACTGGGGCGGCATGGCCGAAGGCGATATTGTCGTACCGGAAATCAACAATGTTTCTGACGAAGTAAAAGCCGAAGGTAATCAGATCATTGCTGATATCACCAGTGGCAAGTTCTTCCCGTGGACAGGCCCGATCAAGAACCAGAAAGGTGAAGTGATGGTCGCTGCTGGCGAGCGTATGCCAATTAAAGACCTGCTGGGCATTAACTGGTATGTTGAAGGTGTTCAGGGCGATATCCCTAAATAACACCCGCGGCTGAATCATCAGCCGGCAAAAAGCTGAAAAGCAGGGCTGTGGTGCGGCCCTCACAAATAACACACTGGCACCCGGCGCATTCCGGCCGGGTGCCAACTCTTTTAATCAGGAGGTGTGTTACATGACACCCTATATCCCTCAAATTGATATTTCCCCGCTTTACTCCTCTGATCCGGCCGACTGGCAGACAGTCGCCACCCAGATAGATACCGCCTGCCAGAACAGCGGTTTCTTTTATATCACCGGCCATAACATCAGTCCGGAACGAATAGCCCAACTGCGCCAGCTGAGCGAAACCTTCTTCGCCCTGCCCCACGAAGAAAAACTGAAAATTGACATAACCGCCACCCCTTACCATCGTGGCTATGGCAGCTTCGGCACCGAACAGCTGGACCCCGAACGCCCGGGAGACTTTAAAGAAACCTTCGACATGGGCCGCAACCTGCCGGAAGACCATCCGGATGTACTCGCTGAAAAGCCCCTGCATGGCCCGAACCGCTACCCAAATATTGACGGCTTTAAAGAACTCATGGAAACCCATTACTGGGACATGATCGAACTGGGCAAAACCATTTTACGTGGACTGGCCATCGCCCTGAAAATTGACCCGGATTTTTTTGCCGACAAATTCACTGCACCGATAAGTGTACTGCGCTTTATTCACTACCCGGAAATCGAACTGAAACCGGACGCTGAACAAATCGGTGCCGGAGCACACACGGATTACGGTTGCATCACAATTCTGCATCAGGATCAGGTGGGCGGCCTGCAGGTCAAAAACCGTGACGGTGAATGGCTGGACGCCACGCCGGTAGAAGGCAGTTTTGTCATCAACATCGGTGACATGATGGCCCGCTGGAGTAACGACCGTTACACCTCTACCCCCCACCGGGTGATCAACCCCAGCGGCAAGGAACGGTACTCCATGCCATTTTTCGTCGAACCTAACTTTGATACCCAAATCAGCGCACTGGAAGGGTGTTACAGCGATGAAAATCCGATCAGGTATCCGGAGATCAGCGCCGGGGAATACCTGCTGTCGCGCTTTGCAGCCACCTATGAATACAGGGAAAAATTTGAATAAAAACGGTTTAGCAGGCCAGCTTCATAGGCCCTGGCCTGCTATAGTTCCTTAAAACAAAATCTGTAAAAACAAAGAGTTCTCATACACAACAGCGCTGAACACAAAGAGAGCTGCAGTAACAGACACCGGAACGCAGCCGAAAGGAGATCAGATGCAGCAATTAATCCAAGCCATTCCCAAAGCCGAATTACACCTCCACCTTGAAGGCAGCCTTGAGCCGGAACTGATGTTTGAGCTGGCCAGACGCAACAACATTACCCTGCCTTACGAAACCGTTGAAGACATTCGGGCCGCCTACGAATTCAGCAATCTGCAGGACTTCCTCGACATTTATTATCAGGGGGCCAACGTATTACAGACCGAAGAAGATTTTTACGATCTGACCTGGACCTATTTACTTCGCTGTCAGGCAGACGGTGTGGTACATACCGAACCCTTCTTTGACCCCCAGACCCATACGGAACGGGGCATTCCTATGGGTACGGTCATTCAGGGCATCAGCCGGGCACTGGCTGACGGCGAAAAACAACTGCGCATTACCAGTTACCTGATACTGTCCTTCCTCCGCCATCTGAGTGAAGAGGATGCCTTCAATACCCTGCGGGATGCACTGCCCTATAAAGAACACTTTATCGCCGTTGGGCTGGACAGCTCCGAACTGGGGCATCCCCCGGAGAAATTTGAACGGGTCTTTGCCGCCGCCCGGGAAGCCGGTCTGCGAACCGTCGCCCACGCAGGTGAAGAAGGCCCGCCGGAAAATATCTGGAATGCGATCAGCCTGCTCAATGTCTGCCGGATTGATCACGGGGTAACCGCCACTCAGGACCCGCAGCTGGTGAGCTATCTGGTACAGCACCGTATCCCACTCACGGTATGCCCACTGTCCAATACCAAGCTGAAAGTCTTCAATGATATGGCTGAACACAATATTCTGGAATTACTGGAAAAAGGCGTCCGGGTAACGGTTAATTCCGATGATCCAGCTTATTTCGGTGGATATGTAAATGCGAATTACCAGGCGCTGGCAGACTCGCTCAACATGAACGAAGCTCAGCTAAAGCAACTGGCCGTTAACAGTATTACCGCCAGCTTCCTGCCTGAGGAGCAGCAAGCACAGCATCTGGAAAAAATTAACGCCCTGTAAGTAAACAGAGGATCAGGACTTCCTGCTGATACTGGCAACCACATCAGCAGGAATATCCAGCTTCAGAATCGCCTCGGAAAGGTTCGTCGCGTCACTGTGCTTTACCATGGTCTTCAGCACCGCCCAGGCCTCGTGACTGATGGTTATAGTTTTCTGAGATGCCTTCCGGGAACCGTTACGGCGGCGGTAGTTACGTACCCTTAATGCATTACGCAACTTACCCATGACCCCAGTAAATTCCGGATGCACATCAAAGCACTGCAGATTCCTGGCAAACACTTCTACGGCTTCTTCTTTGCTCAGCAGGCGCACTTCCCGACGCTGCAGCACGGTATCCATCTCATCGATTGCGTTCACCAACTGGCCATCGTTAAGCCCACCCGCCTGGGTAATATGCTTACGGACGAAATCCCGGGCAAAAGGTAAATCATCGTTTTCCAGAACATAATTGGTGGTGCGCGCCATACAACTTCCTTAGCAATAGCCTGACTTTAATAAAAAACTAAAAAACAGTATTAATTACCGGGGCTATTCAGCTTAGCCGCAGATTTCGTATCTGTCCCGTCTGTTACTGCTTCAGCAAACAACGCCTCCAGACTGACATCCAGCGCAACTTTACGGTGCTCGGTCACATCATCAAGCCGGCCGTTCAGTCGCCGCTGCCAGGTTTCCATCGCCGCCACGGCGGCAGCATCAGGCAAAGGCCAGGGTAAACGCTGTTGCAGCTGATCCAGTGTCAGACTGCCCAGATCCCGGGCCAGCAGATACTCCCCCTGATCTGTACGCCGCAGAATACCGGGGGTCAGCAACCTGACAAACTCATCCCAGCGGCTCTGATCCAGCCCTTCTACCTGCCGCAGGAGAATCCGCTCATCCACAGACTTCCCACGCTGCTGCGCCTGCCAGAGCCGGTGAAGTACCGCCAGCAGCGTATGCAGTTTTGAATACTCTGCCGGCTCCAGTTCCTGCCGGTATACACTCAGGGCCCGGGTCAGCTCAGCTCCGATCAGAATTATTACCCAACTGATATAGATCCACAGCAGAAACAGAGGCACCGCCGCAAAAGCACCGTAAATTAACTGATACGAAGGTGACTGGGTAACAAAAAAAGCAAAACTTCGCTTGGCTGTTTCAAATAACAGCGCCACCACAATGCCGCCGATCAATGCATTTCTCAGCGGTACTTTACAGTTAGGCACCGCCGCATACAGTAAGGTAAAAGCAGCCGCTGACAACAGCATCGGCAGCATCGACAGTAAGCGCCCCCGCCCCACCAGCTCAGTCGCGCTGGTAAACAGTGACAGGGATGCCACATAGGAGGTAACAAACAGACCCACACCGATGAGGATCGGCCCCAGACTCAGCACCGCCCAGTACAGCAAAAAGCTGGATAGCCCCTTGCGGGGCTCCCCTACCCGCCAGATACGATTAAACGCCGCCTCGATGTTTTTCATCATCATGATCGACGTGACCACCAGAAACACAATACCAACCACTGTCAGTTGCCGGGCCTGGGCCGCAAAGCTGTTCAGATATTCCTGCACCACATTGCCGGTTGCCGGTACAAAGTTATCGAAAATCCAGCTTTGCAGTTCCTCACCAGCCCCCTGAAACGGAGAAACAATTGCCAGCATGGCATAAGTCACAGTCATCAGCGGCACCACGGCAAACAGGGTGGTATAGGTCAGTGCAGAGGCATTCAGCATGCCTTTATTTTCGATAAACTGCACAAACAGATAGCGCACAAATGCTGCCGCTGCACGTAACTTGATGAAGGGTTTATTTTCATCAGGAATATTTCTGCCGGACATCTTCTGTTTACCCCGTTAAAAACTGCCAAATCATCGCTTCTGACGCTTTAGACCCAACGCCAAGCTGTATACAATAAGCCCTGTCAGCGCCACCTGTTTAAACATATATATCATAGGCCTGACGCATCATTATTATAATTGCGCCGTTGCAAAAGTAACGGCCTGTTTGCTCACTGTCTTTAAAAGGTATGGTGCTATGTCTGCAGAAATCTACCACAACCCACGCTGCTCCAAATCCCGGGCCACTCTTGCCCTGCTGGAAGAAAACGGTATCACACCGGAAATTCGCCTGTATCTTGAGAACCCACCTACCGAAATGGAACTCAAGGAAGTTATCACTCAACTGGGCATCAGCGCGCGTGACTTGCTGCGTACCGGTGAAGCTGAATATGCAGATAATAACCTGGCGGATGAAACCCTCAGCGAAGACCAGATTATTGAACTGATGGCTGAATACCCGAAACTGATTGAGCGCCCGATCGTCATCAAAGATGGCCAGGCACGTATTGGCCGTCCGCCGGAATCCGTACTGGAGATCCTCTGAGTGAGCTCACCTTACGTACTGGTTCTCTACTACAGCCGCCATGGTGCTACCCGCACCATGGCTGAGCTTATCGCCCGGGGCATCGAAGCCAGCGGCATTGACGCCCGTCTGCGTACGGTCCCGGAAGTTTCTGCCGAATGTGAACAGTCTGCACCAGCTATCCCTGCAGAGGGCGATATCTACTGCACCGAAGCGGATCTGGCGAACTGCGCAGGTCTGGCACTGGGCAGCCCGACCCGTTTTGGCAACATGGCCTCACCGCTTAAATACTTCATCGACAGTACCAGCAGCCTGTGGCTGAGTGGCGCACTGATCGACAAACCAGCCTGCGTGTTCAGCTCCACCGCCAGCTTACACGGTGGCCAGGAAACTACCCTGCTGAGCATGATGCTGCCATTAATGCACCACGGCATGCTGATGGCGGGTATTCCTTATTCTGAATCTGAGCTGCTCAGCACAACCCGGGGCGGCACCCCTTACGGCGCAACCCATGTGGCCGGACAGGATGGCCAGGAGCTGGACACCGCTGAACGCAACCTTTGCCTGGCACAGGGCAAGCGTCTGGGCCGACTGGCCACGCAGCTGCAGAACGGCCGCTAATTAACCACTGGACGAGAACTTTCCCATGCAAGCAAAACTTCAGCGTCTGGTAAATATCAGCCGGGCTGCCACACTGCTCAGTTACTTTGGACTGATCCTGTTACTGACCGCCTGGTATCTTCTGATTTCTCCACCACCGACTGCCAATCCCTATGTTATCTGGGCGGTACAGACGGTGCCTCTGGCGCTGTTTTACCCGGTTGTTATCAAGAAAAACCTGCGCGGCCACATCTGGCTATGTTTCTTCCTCAGCATCTATTTTATGCATGCGGTACAAACTGCCATGGCTGGCGGCCCTAACAGCTTACTGGCACTGGCCGAAAGCTTACTGGTTGCCAGCCTGTTTACAGCGGCCATGATGTTCACCCGCTGGCAGAGTAAACTGAATAAATTACTGTCTGCTGCAAAAGCAGACTAAACCGCGACAGATATTCAGGCGCTTTCCGCAGAAGAAAGCGCCGGCGATTTCCAAACCATAAAATTCAGGCCCCGGAGTTGTGACGTTGAGTTTTTCAGTTGCCGACATTCGCCAGCAGTTTCCGCTGCTGGATCAGCAGATTCATGACCAGCCACTGGTCTATCTGGATAATGCCGCCACCACCCAGAAACCGGCGGCCGTCATTCAGGCAATCAACAACTATTACGGTTCAGATAACGCCAACGTCCACCGTGGCGCACATCATTTAAGCGAACGGGCAACCCTGCAGTTTGAAGCGGCCAGACAAAGCGTCAGGCAGTTCATCAATGCCGCCAGTGAAAAAGAGATCATCTGGACCCGGGGCACCACAGAAAGCCTTAACCTGATCGCCCAATGCCTCACTGGCCAGATTCATAAAAATGATGAAATCCTGCTTACCGAACTGGAACACCACGCCAATATCGTCCCATGGCAAATGCTGGCCCAGCGCACCGGCGCAGTGATCAGAGTTGTTCCGATTCTGGCAAACGGCGATCTCGATCAGCAAGCTTTTGGCAGCCTGCTTAACAGCCGGACAAAAATTGTCTCGCTGACCCATGTATCCAATGCGCTGGGAACAGTGAACCCACTGGCCGCCATGGTCCGACAGGCCAAGGCAGCTGGTGCAACTGTCATTGTCGACGGTGCTCAGGCCGTCGCGCACATGAACATTGATGTGCAGCGTCTGGGCTGTGATTTTTATGTTTTCTCCGGCCACAAAATGTATGGCCCAACCGGTACCGGCGTACTCTACGGCCGCCAGGCCTTACTGGAAGCAATGCCTCCCTGGCAGGGTGGCGGTGAGATGATCCGCAGCGTCAGCTTTGACCACACCGAATACAACGACCTGCCTTTTAAGTTTGAAGCCGGCACCCCGAATATCGCCGGTGCTGTTGGCCTGATGGCTACGGTTAACTGGCTTAACAGTTTGGACCGCCGTGCTGTTGCCAGTCACGAACAGACACTGTTACAGCATGCAATAAAGTGCTGTGAACAGGTAAAAGGCTTTACCCGGATCGGTGCCCCAACCGCCAACGCGGCCATTTTGTCATTTCAACTAACCAGCCACCACCAGCAGGATGTAGGACTTATCCTTGATCAGCACGGTGTTGCAGTACGAACTGGTCATCATTGTGCAATGCCACTGATGAACAAGCTTGGGCTACCCGGTACGATCCGTGCCTCATTTGCAGCCTATAACACCACGGAAGACGTGGAACGTTTTGCTGAAATCCTGCAACAGCTAACCTCCAGCGGCTTCTTTCCCGTAGCTGAAACCGTCAGCAGTGACAAAGCCTTTACCGATAACCCGTTCGGCAAAGATATAGACTCAGACGCCATACTCGGCAAGCTTGAGCCTCTGACCAGCTGGAATGACCGTTACCGGGAAATCATGCTGCTGGGCAAACAACTGCCTCACATGACCAGTGAAGCAAAAGTCAGCGAACATCTGGTAAAAGGCTGCGAAAGCTCTGCCTGGCTGGACTATCAGAAAGATGCTGATGGCCACTACTGGTTCAGTGCCGATGCGGATGCCAGGGTTATCCGCGGGCTGATTGCCCTGGTACTGGCAGCCGTTAACGGTAAAACCGCTGAAGATATTTTGCAGTTTGATATTGAAGGGTATTTAAAGCGTCTGCAGCTGATGAAACATCTCAGCCCTTCCCGGGGCAACGGCTTACTGGCGATCATCGCACGTATCCGGGAGATCGCATCTGCCTGACCTTCCCGGACGGGACCGGGAAGGCAGGCTATTTACGTTAACTGGGTTTTAACAAACAGTGGCTAGTCAGTCAGACTATCCACCCGCATGTTTTCCCGCTCATAATGAATCGGCATCGCACGGCCATATAAATGCTCTGAATGCTTAGGCCGGTTAACCGTAAACGGATCGGTTGAATAAGTCGGCAACGCGATAATACGCATGGTATCCCCTTCGATACGGGTGACCCGGTGCATGGAAAAACGCCCCTTGAACAATTGCAGATCCCCCGGGCGTAACTGTAACTGATGCACCTTATCACTGTTACCGGCCAGCACTTCCTTTACATCATCAAAGCGCTCGTCTTCAGGATTACGGATATCCGGGGCGAATTCAAAGCAACCGCCGGCTTCAGACTCCTGCACCAGAATACTCACGGTGAATTCATTGCCGTCAAAATGCCATGGGAAATAATGCCCTGAATCCATGACTGAATACGGATTACGTCCCAGCGGATCTGCCCAGCAATACAGCGGCCAGATATTCAGGCACTCGCCTACAAAGCGCAGCATTTGCGGGTCTTCATAAATCGCACGCAGGTCCGAACTCTCTTCCAGTACATCGGAATTGATATAACCGCTCTCACGGCGTTCAAAAAAGCGCTTGGGATGGTCTGCTGGAAGGCTTTCATCATCCGGTGTGAAATAGGGATTATGGCTCCCCTGTGACCAGAACGTTTCCGGCAGCAGACGTTTTGCCTCTGCGGTCATCCGTTGCAGGGATTCCGGCTTCACAAAATTACGGATAACCACACAGCCGATTTCATCCAGCTCTTTACGGCAGTGTGCTAACAACGCCTGGATTTCAGGGTGTTCCAACTGATCAATCGGATACTTTTGCAGATCAACAATGTCTCCCAGCTGCATACCTTCTGCCTGAATCACCGTTTGCCCGTTCATGATCTTCTAACTCCACATCTGATGTTTTATATAGCGGCATCCCCATGCCGTTTACATAAATATCAAACAACCGCTTCCATAAAACAAACAAATATAATCTAATGTTAATATCGAAATAACCGATATCATTTCAGTCCGGTAACAGCACCGGCAAGCCCTGTTTAAGAGGTGTTATGAACATAGAGCACATGCGCGCCTTTCTGGAGGTGACAGCAACCGGCAGTTTCCAGTTGGCAGCAGACAAACTCTGCGTCACTCAGTCGACTATCAGCGCAAGAATCAAAGCACTGGAAGACCGCCTTAACCGGGAGCTGTTTCTGCGCCGACGTAACGGTGCCGAACTGACCGCCGCCGGTCATCATTTCCGGCGTCATGCGCTGACATCCGTGCGGGCCTGGGACCGGGCCCGTCAGGAAATTGCCCTACCCGACGACCTTAAAGCCATTGTGAATCTTGGCCTGCAGCTCAACCACTGGGAGCAGATCGCCCCGCCCTGGCTGGCCTGGATGGAACAGGAAGCGCCCAACGTTGCGACCCATGTACTGGCAGAGTATTCAACCACACTCATGGAACGTCTGCGGGACCGGCTGCTGGATGTCGCTATTCTTTACGATCCGCAACAGCGTCCTGAACTGACCATTGAACCTTATATGAGTGAACCGCTGATTCTGGTGTCTACTGAACCCCGTGAAGTGGTGCCCGGCAGAGTGCCGGGCTATATCTTTGTCGACTGGGGCGACAGCTTCCGGGCCCAACACAGCCTGGCATTCGCCGATGTTCCGGTGCCCAAACTAACCGTTGGCCTGAGCAGCGTCGGTTTACAACACATTCTTAACCACGGCGGGTCCGGGTACTTTATCGCCAGCTCGGTTGAACCACTAATCAGGGAAGGAAAATTGTACAGGGTTGAGGAGGCACCGGTCTTCCAGCGCCCGACGTATCTGGTGTATCAGGAATCACCCAGCGACAGTGAACTGATTGAAACGACCCTGAAAGGCCTGAAAGCAATTGCGCAACAACAGCCAACTGAATCAGACTGACAGCTCTCCCTGAGCAATCCCGGTCACTTCATCACTGACGCTGACCTGATTTCTGCCGGCAGATTTTGCGACATACAACGCATCATCTGCCGCTTTAATCAGCATATCCATCTGTTCAGCATGTTGTGGAAAACTGGCAACCCCGGCGCTGAATGTGTATTGCACTTCACCGTCGGACAATGGCATAGGCTGCTCCGCCACACGTTTACGCAACTGCTCGACTAACTGAAAAGCACCGTCTGAATCAGTATTGGGGAGCAGCAACAGGAATTCTTCACCGCCCCAGCGCATCAGTGTATCGGACTGTCTCAGCTGTGCAGAAATACCGGCCACCAGATGCTTAAGGACCTGGTCACCAACCTGATGACCATAGGTGTCATTGATGCTTTTGAAGTGATCAAGATCGATCAGGCTGACACTGAACTGCCGCCCGTAGCGCTGCGCATAGCTGAGCTGTTTACGAAAATGCATATAACCGGCACGGCGGTTCAGCAGATCCGTCAGATAATCATGGCTGGCCTGGCGCCGTAACAGAACCTCCTGCGCCTTGGCGGCACTGATATCCTGCACCATACCCACCATTCTCAGAGGCTGTTGTTGGGCATCCCGTTCGTATACCCGCCCCTGATCATGTACCCAGACATATTCACCGGAAAAAGTCTGCAACCGGTATTCAGCATCAAAACGGGGAATCTCGCCCCGCAAATGGGCATTCATGATATCCATGACCGCCACACAGTCATCCAGATGTATCTGCTGCTGCCACTCCCCCAAACCAAAATGGGTCTTTTCAGCAGGAAAATCCATGATGCGTTTAAATTCAGAAGAGATATATACCTCGTTGGTTTGCAGATTTATTTCCCACAAACCATCAAGAATATCGTTCAGAGCAAAGTTACGTTGCAGGCCAGTTTCCACCAGCGCTTCACGGCTGTGCAGCTGAGCGGTTATATCCCGGACGCTGACGACACCGTAACACTCACCCTGCCAGGAAAACGGCTGAATACTTATTTCCAGTGAAAGTGGCTGGAGCCCTCCCAGGTATTGCACCTGACGGGTATCCGGCTCACCGGACCAGTCATAGCTGAAAATAGCCCCGAAAGACTTCCCCTTCAGGCTGTCAGATACACGGTTAAGCAACTGGCATAAAGGCTCATTCACCAGCCGAACGGTACCCTCTTTCCGGTCAATCAGACACAGGCCGTCACTGCTATGATTCAGCATCGCAGTATAGAACTCAGTATCCGGAAAGGTATCGCACACAGTAAGGGCCCTGAACATTCACAAAAAACCACTGGCAGTGAACGTTATTTAGACCACATAACTGTATAAAACTCAAACACCATTCGTCCGGCATTACTCGCCGGACGAACGTAAATAACAAAAAATCAGAGGGGAAACTTACACTAAAGTGTTTTCGCGGCGGGCTTTTTCAATCAGCTTTTGTAATACCCGCGATACCGCTGCAAAGGCAAAACTGGCGGTGACACAGGTTGATGCGCCGAAACCACCGCTGCAGTCCAGACGGGTATTACCATCCTGAACGGACTTCATCTGGCACACTGAACCGTCCGGCTGAGGATAAACAAGCTGTTCTGTGGAATAGACACAGTCGACCGCAAAACGGCGGCCGCTCTTACTGAAATTGTATTCCCGGCGCAGCAAGCTGCGCACCTTAGCCGCCAGCGGATCATGATTGGTTTTACTCAGATCACAGATCTCAATCCGGGTCGGGTCCATCTGCCCGCCGGCACCACCGACGGTAATAATACCCAGCTTACGCCGCTTACAGTGTGCAATCAGGGCTGCTTTTTCTTTCACACTATCGATAGCGTCGATCACATAATCAAACTGTTCACCGATCAGCTCAGGAATATTCTCCCGGGTAATAAAATCATCAATCTCAGTTACTTCACAGGCCGGGTTTATTTCTTTAAGCCGCTGTGCCATCACCTCAACCTTGGACTCTCCGACAGTATCGGTGAGCGCATGAATCTGACGGTTAACATTGGTTATGCAGATATCATCCAGATCGATCAGAGTGATCTTTGCAACACCTGAACGAACCAGCGCTTCCGCTACCCAGGAGCCGACGCCGCCGATCCCGATTACACAGATATTTACCCGCTGAAACAACCGCAAACCTGCCGCGCCATACAACCGCTCAATACCGCCAAACCGCGGATCAGTCTGATTCGTCACGCCGTCAACTCTCCTGCTAAAACTCTTCGTCCGTCAGCTCAGTCAGCACAACTTCGCCACACTGATTGCACTTACCCTCAATGAATACAATGCCTTTAAACTCATATTCCAGCGGGGTATTCATGCCCAGATTTTCTTGCAAACATTTATCACACCAGGTTTGCTCCAGAAACGCCTGACGCTCCTGTTCATCACGGGCCATAAAGTCCCGTTCAATCCGCTCATCACTCATGGGAGTTCCTTACTGCTTTTCACGTGCTGTTTCTTTATTTCAGGCCAGGGTAACGCTTCCGGCTCTGCCCATTCAGCGGGCCAGTCTTCCTGTCTCCACCGGGCCTCTTCCGGTAGAAAACTGTACCGGTAAGACTTACCTTCCAGCTCAAACCCCAGATACCAGGCATGCAGGAAGCCCCTTTCAGCCTCCGCACCGGCATAACGACTGTCACCCAGAATCGGCGCACCGATGCTCTTAAGGGCCACCCGTAACTGATGGGTCTTGCCGGTCACCGGCCGGAGCAGAAACACTCTCAAACCACCGCCAAGACCATGACTGAAAAACTGGGTCCGGGCCGGATTTTCTGCCGAAGGTGCTAACTTCCAGCTCCCCCGGCGGGCTTTGAGCATATCGCCACTGATCAGCCCCTGTTTCTTTTTCGGTTTTGCCTGACTCAGCGCCATATAAAACTTTACCATGCGCCGTTCAGCAAACTGCCGCCCCAACTCGGCGGCCACAGCTTTGCGCTTAGCCAGCAATAACAAGCCCGAGGTCATCCGGTCCAGCCGGTGCACCAGATATAACTCCTGCAGCTGCAACTGAGACTGTAACAGCATCACCAATCCGGCATCCTGATCATCTTTATGAACAGAGATTCCGGGAGGTTTATTAATCAACAGAAAATCATCCGTCTCCGCGACGGTAGTAATATCTGCAGAGCAGGCTTCATTTGGCAGAATGTCTGGCATCAAGGTCAGCGGTTATCCGAAAAAAGAGAAATATAGACGTTTACTGTGCATTCCCGCCAGTAACGGCCATTAAGACGGCCAATTGCCCAGTGTGCTTCTGCGTGAGTGGCAGCAATGGTCACCCAGGCACTGGCATGATCCCGCTGTTCGCTGGTGTAAATCTCAACATCCAGCACTTCCACATAACCTTTCAGAAATTCTCTGATGTCATCATCAGAAACGTCACGGGGTAAGTCTTCCAGAATTATTTTCACAGCCCCTCCTGGTATGTTTGCTAACACACAGTATAGCGACTACCAGCCAAGTACCTGCTTTACGAAAGGAATTGTGACTTTGCGCTGCGCACTGAGGGAGGCATTGTCCAGCTGATCAAGAAGGTCAAACAAGTCCTGCATGCTGCGGCTGGCCCGGTGAATAAGGAAGCGTGCAACTTCTTCAGACAGTTCAAATCCGCGGCTCTGTGCACGTACCTGAAGCGCAATCACCTTGCCATCATCATCCAAACCCTGAACCTGAAAGACCATGCCCCAGGTAAACCGTGACGCCAGATCCGGTAATTGAATACCTAACTGACGCGGCGGACGGTCAGCGGCAACCACCAGGAAATTATTTTCACTGCGAATACGGTTGAAGAAATGGAACAGCGCCTCTTCCCATTCACGGTTACCGGCAATGGCCTGGAGGTTATCCAGACACACCAGATCCAGATGCTCCATACCATCCAGTACGCCCGGCCCCAGATCGGTCAGTTCATCCAGCGGCAAATACACCGCCGTACGTCCGGCAGGATCACTGGCATGACAGGCGCCCTGCAGCAAATGCGAGCATCCAACGCCCGGGGTTCCCCAGAGATACAGGAAAATGTCACCTTCCCCGATTGCCACCTGTGCCAGGCAGTTACAGACAAGCTCATTACCCCGGCTGAGATAAGTCTCGAACCTGGCATCATCACGTAACGCAATGCCTAAAGGTAATTGGATAGGTACAGGGTTATTCATGTATTCAACAATCGGAGCTGGCAAATCCAGTTAAATCAGATCGGACTCAACAGGCCTGCCGGTGAAATACTATCCAGCAATCAATCAATTCCGGACCGGCCTGTCAAAAAATTTGGCGTATCTTACTACGCCTCGATACGCAAAAAAAGGTACCTGTTCAATCCCCGGCAAGATCCTTTTGGCTATCGGTAACACTCTCTGTATCACCGGGAGGCGCTTCAGCCGTTTTCGCTTCACCGTAGAGGCTGCTTCGCTGATACCCGTCATGTAAATGGCGCAGCAGCACCATGATCACTGCAGCAACAGGCAGGGCTATCAGAATCCCGACAAAACCGAATAACTGGCCACCCGCCATAATGGCAAAAATAACTGCCACAGGGTGCAGACCGATCCGGTCCCCTACCAGTAACGGGGTCAGCACCATGCCTTCCAGCATCTGTCCGATAATAAATACCAGCCCGACCCAGGCCAGTACGGTAGGGTCATTGAACTGCAGCATTGCCGCGATAATTGCCGCCACAATGCCGATAATGAAACCCATGTACGGCACGATACTGGCCAGACCAGCAATCATGCCCACCAGCAGCGCAAGATCAAGCCCTACCAGCCACAGGCCAATTGCGTAAATCGCACCCAGCGCTGTCATTACCAGTAACTGACCTTTAACAAAGGCACCGAGTACTTCATCACATTCGCTGGCCCACAGACTGACTCTGGGCTCAACGTTACGGGGCAGTAGGTGACCGATTTTTTCAATCATGACATCCCAGTCACGTAACAGATAAAACATCACCACCGGGATCAGCACCAGATTCGCCAGCCAGGCAGCAACCGCCATACCGGACTGCCCGATGCTGTTCATTACATCCTTTAATACATTGCCGGTCTGTTGCCAGTTACCACTGAGAATCTGCCGCACGCTCTGCCAGTCAAAACTGGCCAGTGAAATGCCCAGATTCACTTCCATCCAGGGAACAACTTTGGTCTCAAATAAGGTAATCACCGCCGGAATGGTCTTCACCATCACCTGGATCTGATGCCCCAGTTTCGGTAACAGCAATAACAACAGAAACATCACCAGCGCACTGATAATGCCGAAGACAATGATCACCGCACCGGTACGTGACATACCTTTATCTTCCAGCCGGTCAGCCAGCGGATCAAACATATACGCCAGCAGTGCTGCCACCATAAAGGGTGAAAGAATCGGCTGAAGCAGATACACCAGCCCGCCGGTCACCGCCAGCACACAGATAAACATCCAGCGCTGTGAATCAGTCAGTTGCATTATATTGTCATTCCTTTATCAACAATCGGTTACTGCCAGCGATAATACAGCGGCCCTGCCGCCTGCGCAGAGGGCAGAACAGAATCAGACTGCATACGGGGATTCAGCCGGATAGCTTCAACAAGTGCCGGTACGCCACCCTGCACTTTCACCCGCAGGGTTACGCGGTCATTTTCCAGCTGAGCAGGTAAGACCTTTTCAACGGGCTGCAGTTCACGCATATATGTCAGTAACTGCAAGTAGTCATCAATTGAATCAAGCTTACTGATCTCCAGCACGATGCCCTCTTCAACATAAGTATTCTCAACCACGGCTGTTTTACCTAACAACTGATCAGCAACGGAATCCACCACAGTCTTCAGTTGTTCTCCAAGATTACCTGCCGGAGCCAGATTATGGTTTCGCTCCTGATACGTCAGTTGCCAGCGGGTTTGCCAGGCCCCACTGGCCTGACGCTGCAACCGTCCGACTAAAACCGCATCAGCACGGTAACGGGCTGAGGCCCGGGTCACAGGCTCCTGAAATGCTCCCCAGATATCACCTGGCGTAACTGCCTGCTGGTCATCAAGATCAAGCAATGGCAGCATCACAGGTAAAGCCCGCAACTGCGCAAGGCCCTGCAGCTCCGTAACAATCTCGCTTTCTGCAGCCACAAAATCCCGGGGACGTTCCGGACCTTCTGCTACCAGCCATACCAATACTCCCGGCCGCCCGGAACCAGCTGCGGATAAACCGGCCTCGTTCAGTAACCGGCTGATCGCCTGCTCATCAAATGTCAGCTGTAACCGCAGCCCCAGCACTTCCCGGCCATCTCCTGCTGCTACAGGAGTCTGGGTCGACTCATAAGAGAACCCCTGTAAATACGCAGCCGGTGTCTGCAAGGCTTCGCTGATCCGTGCATTCCCCGCTACCTGACTGCGCCCGGAGACTTTAACCAGCACGCCCTGAAGCGCTTTACTCAGCTGTGCATCGGTTGGCTGAGCCAACTGCTCAGGCACCAGCAACTCCGAACGGTAAAGATTATCGACGACCGCAGCCTGCACGAGACTGCCCGCCAACAGCAATAAAGTAAGTACGGTACTGCTAAAAAAACCTTTCATGAACAAAATTCATCCTTAACCTGACGCCCGCGCCCGGCAGATAACGATTAAAAATAAGTACCAAAAAAACAGGCTTCAAACTCTACCACACATAGCTCCCCTTAAAGCAACCTGATAGAATACCGCCACATTTTTTCAGTAACCTCCTAGAATGGGTTTTCACACACTATGTCTACCACTGACAATACCTCTATCAGCTACAAAGATGCCGGCGTTGATATCGACGCAGGTAACGCCCTGGTTGACCGCATTAAGGGCGTTGCAAAACGCACAGCCCGACCTGAAGTAATGGGTGGCCTGGGCGGCTTCGGAGCCCTGTGTGAAATCCCTGCTGGCTACAAACAGCCAGTACTGGTTTCCGGCACTGACGGTGTTGGCACCAAACTGCGTCTGGCGATGGATCTGAACAAACATGACACCATCGGTATCGATCTGGTAGCCATGTGTGTTAACGATCTGGTTGTTGCCGGTGCTGAACCCCTGTTCTTCCTGGACTACTATGCCACTGGCAAGCTGAACATAGACATAGCAGCTGACGTGGTTGCCGGTATCGGCAAAGGCTGTGAACTGGCCGGTGCGGCACTGGTTGGCGGTGAAACCGCAGAAATGCCAGGCATGTACGAAGGTGAAGACTACGATCTGGCCGGTTTCTGCACCGGTGTGGTTGAAAAATCTGAAATCATCGACGGTTCTAAAGTAAGCATCGGCGATGCCATCATTGGTCTGCCATCTTCAGGCCCGCATTCAAACGGCTACTCACTGATCCGTAAGATCATCGAAGTTCGCGGCGCTGACCTGAGCGGTGAAGTGGACGGTAAGCCACTGACCGAAGCCCTGCTGGAACCAACCCGCATTTATGTGAAGCCATTACTGGAACTGATCAAGAAGAGCCAGGTCAATGCCCTGTCTCACATCACCGGTGGCGGCCTGCTGGAAAACATTCCGCGCGTTCTGCCTGAAAGCGCTAAAGCCGTGATTGACACCCAGTCATGGAACATGCCTGAAGTCTTCCGCTGGATTCAGCAGCTGGGCAACGTTGAAAACCGCGAAATGTACCGCACCCTGAACTGCGGTGTAGGCATGGTTGTCGTTGTACCTGCTGATCAGGCAGACTCTGCACTGCAGATTCTGCAGGATGCCGGTGAAAGCCCATGGGTTATCGGTCACATTGCAGCGGCAGACGCCAATGAAGAACAGGTAGAACTGCTGGGCGTGGAAGCATAATACATGACAAGCCCTGTGCCGGCTGCAGCAAAACGAATCGTTGTCCTGATCTCGGGCAGCGGTTCTAACCTGCAAGCCATCATTGATGCCGTTAATGCCGGACGCATTAACGGCAAAATCGAAATGGTCATCAGCAATAAGGATGACGCCTACGGTCTCGAACGGGCCCGTCAGGCCGATATTCCTGGCTGCGTCATCCGCCATACTGACTACAGCGACCGTGACAGCTTCGATCAGGCACTGATTGCCGAAATCGACAGTCATTCACCGGATCTGGTTATTCTGGCCGGCTTCATGCGTATATTCACCCCGGAATTCGTAAACCGCTATTCCGACCGGATGCTGAATATCCACCCTTCTCTGCTGCCTAAGTACAAAGGCCTGAATACCCATCAGCGCGCCATTGAAGACGGTGAAGCCCGTCATGGCTGTACCGTACACTTTGTCACAGAAGAACTGGATGGCGGACCACTGGCCGTTCAGGCTGCCGTGGACATTCTGCCGGACGACACTGCCGATAGCCTGCAACAGCGGGTTCACACTCAGGAACATAAGATTTACCCACTGGCTGTTGAATGGTTCTGTAATGACCGCCTGCAGCTTGTTTCAGGACAGGTTCAGCTCGACGGCTCCAGTCTGGACAGCCAGGGTTATCAGTTCACGGAGTAAATATGCCTCTGAGCATTCGCCACACCTTCCAGAAAACCGCCAGACAGACAGCCGCACTGTGCCTGTTGCTGTTACCCGTTTCAGCAGCTCAGAGCGCCGGTGTACAGGTTGAGCCTTACAAGGCCGTCTATGCCTCTGAATGGGATTTAGGCTTTTCACTCAACGGAGAAGCCGTGCGGCAACTGCAACGATTGGACAATGGCTGGCAACTGAGCCTGGATGCCAGCGCCATGGTCGCCAGCCTGAGCGAAAGCAGCAAGCTTCGCTTCAGCCCTGAAGGTGTCGAACCCCGCAGCTACAGCTACCAGCGCAAAGTGCTGGGCAAAAAGACCCGTGAAGCGCTGAGCTTTGACTGGCAAAACCATCAGGCCAACAGCCAGATCACAGATGACCCCTGGCAACTGGACGTTCCTACCGGCGCACTGGATAAGCTCAGCTATCAGCTGCAGCTACGCCTCGACCTGATCAACGGGCGGGAAGCACTTGAATACAAAGTTGCGGACGACGGCAAGCTGAAGACCTACCGTTTTGTACGTGAAGGTGAGGAAGACATCACTACGGAACTTGGCACGTTCAAAGCCGTAAAGCTGCGCCGTGACCGTGGCACAAACAGCAAACGGCAAACCTGGATCTGGTTCGCGCCTGAACTTAACTATCAGTTAGTTAAGTTGCTGCAAAGCGAAAAGGACGGCAAACAATATTCTCTGGTTCTAAAAGAACTAAAATAATCCGGACCAGCCAGCCCATTTAACGTAAACGACATCCGTTACAACTATGACCGATTACCATACTTACGCCGAAACTGTGTATCAGCAACTGCTGAACATGGAAGCCAATGCCAGCAGCGAACAGCTGTTTACCTACAGCTACCTGCTAGGCCACATCAGCCTGATCAGCAGCGCAGAAGGCAACACCTCAGAAGAGTTTATCAGCAGTGTTGAACAAAGCCTGGAAGACGCTTTTAAGGTTGATTATCTGGAAGACGAAGATAAAGCCGATATTCTCAGCGTCTGGCAGCAACTGAATACCGCTGGCTAAACCAGCACGCAGGTGGCCCGGAGCTGTATCAGGGCTGCCAGCGAAACTCAGACAGCTTCACCCTGCCATTCAGCACCACCACCCCCTCTTCCTGTAAACGGCCTACCTGACGGTCGTATCCTTCACTGCCCACCGGCAGAGAAATTTTTCCCTGGGCATTAATGACCCGGTGCCAGGGCAGACGGGAACCTTCCGGCAACTGCCCCAGACAACGGCCAACCATTCTGGACTTACCGGCCAGCCCGGCCAGCTCAGCCACCTGACCATAGGTGACTACTTTTCCCGGCGGAATCTGTCCCAGTACCTGCCAGATACGCTGATGCATTTCATTTACAGCCATTCTTCTTATCCGATCTGCCACATTTTTAACCCGCATCATACTGAGCGGCACACAATCACGACAACACTGTGCTGCCAAAATTCCCCGGAGGCTGCGAAAAACCTATAATAATCATAAATAGTACGGGCTTTTATTTACTTTCATGCGTATAATACTGCCTCTTTCGAAAACTCCCCCGGTGTTACCTGATATGTCCGATACCCCAGTCGCCTTTAGCGATCTTGATCTACCTGCTGCCGTCCTTAAATCTATTACCGAACTCGGTTACGAAACGCCGTCTCCGATTCAAGCCAGCTGTATCCCGCTGTTACAGTCCGGCAAGGACGTACTGGGTATGGCGCAAACGGGGACAGGTAAAACCGCTGCTTTTGCACTGCCGCTGCTGAGCCGTATCGACTTATCCGTCAGCAAGCCTCAGGTACTGGTGCTGGCACCTACCCGCGAACTGGCTGTACAGGTTGCAGAAGCATTCCAGGCGTATGCCCGCCACATTCCGGGATTCCACGTACTGCCAATTTACGGCGGTCAGAACTACAACATCCAGCTCAAGCAGCTGCGCCGTGGCCCACACGTTGTTGTAGGTACGCCGGGACGTATCATGGACCACCTTGACCGTGGCACCCTGAAACTGGACACCCTGAAAGCCATGGTTCTGGATGAAGCCGACGAAATGCTGCGCATGGGCTTCATCGATGATGTTGAAACCATCATGGCGAAAACACCGGAAGGCCGTCAGACAGCGCTGTTCTCAGCAACCATGCCGGAACAGATCCGCCGCATTACCAAGCGCTACATGAACGACCCTCAGGAAGTTAAAATTGCTTCCAAAACCACTACCATGGAAAACATCGAGCAGAAGTGCTGGATTGTTTCCGGGGTGAACAAGCTGGACGCGCTGGCGCGGATTCTTGAAACCGATGAGTACGGCGGCGTTATCATCTTCGCCCGTACCAAGACAGCCACCACCGAACTGGCAGAGAAACTAGAAGCCCGCGGTTACGCTGCTGCTGCCCTGAACGGCGACATGAACCAACAGTTACGTGAACGTACTGTACAACGCCTGAAAGACGCCAAGCTGGACATCCTGGTTGCCACTGATGTTGCTGCCCGTGGTCTGGACGTTGAACGTGTTGGTCTGGTTGTTAACTACGACATCCCTTACGACACCGAAGCTTACGTACACCGTATTGGCCGTACTGGCCGTGCGGGCCGTGAAGGTAAAGCGATTCTGTTCGTTGCTCCTCGCGAGCGCCGCCTGCTGAAGCAGATTGAACGGGCTACCCGCCAGCCAATTCAGACTATGGATCTGCCATCCCGCGATATGGTCCAGAACAAGCGTCTGGAATCATTCCGTGAACAGATTGCCAACATCTTCAGCAATGAAGACATGTCGGTTTACCGTGAGCTGGTTGATCAGCTGGCGTCTGATACTGAACTGGAAACACTGGACCTGGCCTCTGCCCTGCTGTACATGGCACAAAAAGAAAAACCACTGATCCTGCCGCCTGAGCCGGAACCACGCCCTCGCCGTGAGCGCGGTGACCGTCCTGAACGTGACGGAAAGCGTCGTGAGCGCATGCCAAGCGCCGATATGGACGTATACCGTCTGGATGTAGGCCGCAATGACGGTGTACAGGTGAAGAACATTGTCGGCGCTATTGCTAATGAAGCGGACATCAACAGCCGCCACATCGGTGATATCCGCCTGAACGATGACTTCAGTACTGTTCAGCTGCCAAAAGGCATGCCTGCTGAAACGTTGAAGCATCTGCAGAATGTTTACATCTGCCGTAAGAAAACCAATATCACACTTTTCGAAGGCGAACTGCCTGCGCGCGCACCACGCAAGCCTCGCTCAGGTAACAAGCCACGTCATCACGACAAGAGCCGCCCGCGCCGTCGTGACGACCGCGGCGAGTAAGATAAATATTAAAAAGCCCTGCACATGCAGGGCTTTTTTTGCCTTCTAAATTTGTCTTAAAACTTATCTTTTAAGCACAGACTGAAACTACTTCACCAGCAACCTTCCGGCAGGTTCAGATTCCTGCCGGTAATGGCGCACAATCCATTCATTCAGTTCACTTGCAGACTGAGGTGATGCGATCAGATATCCCTGCACCAGATCACAGTCCCGCTGTGACAGAAAACTGAGCTGAGCAGCATTCTCAACCCCTTCAGCCACTACCTCCAGCCCCAGCTGTGCCGCCATCGCGATGATCGCTGAAATAATTTTGCCATCACTCGGACTCTTCGGCACATCCCGGATGAAGGAGCGGTCAACCTTCAGCGCGTCAACCGGCAGCCGTTTGAGATAACTCAACGAAGAATACCCGGTACCGAAATCATCAATACTGATGCGAATCCCCAGCTCACGCAGTTGTTCCAGAACCTCAGCCACCTGATCAAGATGCTGAATCACGTAGCTTTCCGTAATTTCCAGTTCCAGATGCCGGGCCGGTAAACCGGTTTCTTCAAGCACATCCTTAACCGTTCCGGGCCAGTTACTGTTGATTATCTGCAAACCGGAAATATTCACAGCCACACGCATCGTCAGCCCCTGATCGAGCCAGCATTTCATTTGCCTGCACGCCTGTTGCAATACCCACTTACCCAGCGGAACAATAAGACCGCTGTCCTCCGCCAGGGGGATAAACTGGTCCGGTTCAACCAGTTGCCCGTCTTCTTTTTGCCAGCGGACCAGCGCTTCGATACTGTCCAGCCTGCCACTGGAGAGCCGCACCTGCGGCTGGTAATGCAAACGCAGCTGGGCAGTATCAATCGCATGACGCAGGCTACGCTCCAGTGAATAGTTCGCATAGGTCCGGACACTCAGCTCCGGTAGGTACAGCACTGCCTGATTCCGCCCGGATTCTTTGGCATGGTACATAGCGATATCGGCATGTTTAACCAACTGGTCCGCATCATTGCCATGTTCAGGAAAAACGCTCATACCAATACTGCAATGCACATTGACCCGGTGGGACTCAAGCTGAACCGGTAAAGAAAGGGACTTCATGATTTTCCCGGCAAGCACTCGCAGGGTGTCCTGCCCATCCAGATCTTCCACAATCACAACAAACTCATCACCGCCGAGCCTTGCTACCGTATCAGACTGGCGAATGCTGTCCTGCAGGCGCTTGGCCACCAGCTCCAGCAGTAAGTCTCCAACAGGATGCCCCAGGGTATCGTTAATATATTTAAAGCGATCGAGGTCAAGAAACATCAGGCCTACCTGACGCTTAAAACGCCTGGCCCGCTGAATTGACTGCTGTAACCGGTCATTGAACAACACCCGGTTTGGCAGCCCGGTCACAGCATCAAAATGGGCCAGATACTGAATCCGCTCCTCATCAGCTTTCTTTTCCGTGATATCTGTAAAAACACTGATGTAATGCTGCACCTTGCCACTGTTGTCACAGATTCGCTCAATGCTCTGCAGCGCTGGAAAAACAGAACCGTCTTTACGCTGATTCCATAATTCCCCCTGCCAGCGCCCCTGCTTATTCAGCACCTGGCGTAAATGAAAAACAAAGTGATGATCATGATGGGCCCGGCTGTAGAGAAACTCCGGACGCTTTTCCAGCACATCGGATTCTGAAAAGCCTGACATCCGGGTAAACGCTCTGTTCACCCGGATAATACAACCATTGGCATCCGCAATGATGATGCCTTCCTGGGTATTTTCAAACACCAGAGATGTAAGCTTCAGCTGCCGCTCTGCTTCCAGTTCCTGCAACTCAGAACTGGCCCGGCTGGCCGCCACCTGCAACAGCGAAAGAACAGCCTGCTCGTTGAGCATAGGTTTCTGATCCAGCATCACTATCAGACCGCTGCATGTACCTTCCGAACTGAACATCGGAATGCCTGCGTAGCTTTCCACTTCCATCTGCTGCAAGACTTCAACATCAGGAAAATGTAATAACAGATCCCTGGCATAAAAACAGACATGATTTTCTATTACCTTCTGACAGGGAGTGTCCGCCAGATAATAGTAAAAGTCTTTAACAATCTTCCCCTTAGCAATGAGACATAAACTGTCTACCCGCCCGGGCTCGGTTTTACTGATGACACCAATCAGTACATAAGCCACGTTAAATGTTTCCGCCAGCAAACCGGCCAGCGCATTAAAATAATCCGTGCCATGATGCCCGGTTACCTGACGGGCAAACCCTTGGAAGAACAAATCTGATAAATGCCGCTCAGTAATATCCTGAAGGGTACCGTGCACCGTTTCGGCGGTTACTTTACCCTGGCATTTCACATAGCGTACTGCCCCATCATCACCGGTTACCCGGAACTGACAGTCCAGCTCATTCTGATAACGCAAAGTAGTATAAAAGTAGTTTTCGACCCGCAGCCGGTCGTCACAATGAATGGTATTCAGAAACTGCTTATAACAATCTCCGGCATCAGCAGGCTCTACTCCCAGTATCCGGTGCATTTCATCACTGCAGGTCATCACCCGGTCAGTCACCGAAAGCTGCCACGAGCCAATTGCCGCTATCCGCTGGGAATGCAGTAAATTCTGCTCACTTTCACGCAGTGCAGCTTCCGTCTGACGGCGACGGCTGACCTCCCTTCTGAGACGGGTATTCCAGAGTAAAACGAGAAGAAAAACAAACCCGGTAAGGCCTGCAAAAATTAAAAGATAACCGCTCAGCGCTTCCCAGTGAATATGCCAGGAAGGAGACGGATTAATAACCTGGGAGGATTCTGGCTGATTGAGCAGGAATGTGACCAGTTGCTCCGGCCCGGCAGTATCCGGAACATGCCCCAGCGCAGCCTGCTGACTGAGCATTCCAAAACAAAGCATTATCCATATAAGCCGCCACACTACTGCCATACCCACCGCCCGTAGTCATAGGACTGCCCCTGAGCACCAGGAAAGCAGCCCGGCTGCCAGCAAACTGAAAGACAGTTATTAAACATCCCACAGAGAACATACAACCTTGAGCCCGGTCTGCATGCTTTGCATTGCCATGCAGAAATCCATTTCTGTAACACGAAGGTTACAATAAACAACCATAGCTCAAAATTATCAGCCTGTTAGCCTGAAGCGGTGATTTGCTGCCTAAAATATGGAATCAGTCCCCGGTCTCATCCAGTAGCAGCTCAGCATTGAAGCCCATAATAAGACTGCCCCATCGCTTACCCTTCACATACACAGGGAACGATAAGTCGTTCAGTACTTCACCGGTATCCCGGATGAACGTCTGTAACAGGAAATTGGAATCATGGGTTGCCCGGCGCTGTTCAGCCCGGGAGGCAAAGAAAATACGGCGGTGACGACTCTGCAGATTATCCGTCTCAAAATTACCGGTCAGCGGTTTGGAAACCTTCGCATGATGTGCCGGCGCATATCCCTGGCTATTTACGCCGATGGCGTAGATAACATCCGGCAACTCTTCAAGAAAACCATCCATGACAGGCTGAAGCCGTTTTTCGTAGATATCGGTGTAACTCAGATCAAACTTAGCCGGCTCCTGACCTTTATTAAGCCGCTGATACTGCTGATCAAATACATTCAGCCCTTCATCAGCCATCGCTTCCAGCGCGGTTTGCAAATCATGACTCCAGCGCTTACCGGCATCAATGATGGTTTCAAAGCTGCCATAACCGATTTTAAATCGCGAAAGCAGTTCCTGAGTATCTTCTGTGGCAGATTCCAGATCCCCTGAATACACCCTTGAAGACTCCATGCCTTCGCGGATATCGCAGCTGACCTCAGCAATTTTTTCCACATTCTCATGGGCATCCCGGTTGACGTGAGACAGCTGATCCAGGCTGTTGCTGATATTACCGAGCTGACCATTCACCTCTTCAAAATCATTCACCAGACGCTGAAAATGCTGGTTGGTATTGCCGATAAAACTCTCAGCATGCTCAATATTTTCAAGAATATCTTCCGCCCCTTTCTGGGTCTGCCCCATCAGCCGGGCCATCTGCGAAATATTCTCGTCAATTGCATCAGTTGCCTGATTAACCTGCAGGGAAAGCCCTCTTACTTCATCAGCAACGACTGCAAATCCCCGTCCGGCCTCACCCGCCCGGGCAGCCTCAATAGAAGCATTCAGTGCCAGCAGGTTAGTCTGCTCAGAAAACTGTTTAACCATCACCAGGATTTCAGTAATATTATTCGAACTGGCACTCAGCTGTTGCAAGGTGGACTGAAACCCCTGTGAAAGCTCAGTGATGCTGTGCACCTGATCAAGCACGCCGGTCAGCTCCGCCGAAGACTGACGTATCTCCTCCAGATTGGTTGCCGTAAACTCAGAAATATTCAGCGTATTCTTCGCCACCTCATCGATTGCCGCGGTTGACTCAGCACTCGCCTCCAGCACCTGCTGCGCCTGAGCCTGCTGAATACTGGTCGCTTCATAGGCTGACAGCAACACCTGCTGCAACCGGGTTGCACTCAGTGCAACATTGACGCTCTTATGCCGAGTATTGGAAATAATCCGCTTAAGGCTGTCCGAGAAACCATTGTAATCACTGGCCATCTGGGAAATTTCATCATGGGTAAATGCCGGTAAGCGGGCAGAAATATCACCATCCTGATTACGGATAGCGCTGAGCACCACAATCATTTCCTTAATCGGACGAAGAAAGAGGTGGCGCATAAAAAAGACCGAAAACACCGCAACAAATACTGTAAAACCCACAACCCCCCAGATCACCAGCAACATTTCATCCAGTAGAACCCGGGCCTCGGCAGGTAGCGTCTGCTGCTGCATCCCGGCCATATAATAGACAACGAACAGACAAAGCAGAACGGCGGGAGAGATCAGAAAAAGGACGTTTCCGATAATCTTTCGGGTAAGCGTGAAAAAGCAGTTTCGTTCAACAGCATCATACAGATTCATAGATATCAGTTCACAAACAGACCATGGAATGTTCACTGATCATGACAGCTCTCGCTGCTGAGCCGGTATTTTCAGGGCAGAACCAGCGTAGCGCCCTGTTGCTTCAGCCAGTTTTGCCAGCGCTTATAATCCGGACAGTACCGGGACACCAGTATCCAGAATGCAGCGGAATGATTCATATGCTTTAAGTGAGCCAACTCGTGAATTACCACGTAATTAAGCACTTCATCCGGGGCCATAATCAGCAGCCAGTTAAACCGTACTTCAGCCCTTGAATCGCAACAACCCCACTTTCGTCGAAAGCTTTTTACCTTGATTGATGCAGGAAAAAGTGCCATACGGCCCGACCATTCAGCGACTCTTTCTTCGAAAATCGCGACAGCCTGCTGCCTGAGCCACGTTTCAAGTAACTGCCGGCAGGCTTCTTCCTTACTCTTACGAACACGGCGGGAGATCTGAATGGTCACCACACCGTCCGAAAAGCAGACCTGGCTTTGATCTGCATCAGACAAAACCTTAAGAGGATAAGCGCTGCCCCGGTATAAAACCTGGCTGGCCTCAGTTATTTCAGCCTTATGCGCTTCAATCAGCTGCAGCTGACGCTGCAGTTCGGCATGACGTGTTTCAATCCAAACCCGGCGAGATGCCACAAAATTGTCAATCCAGCGCTGGCTGATATGCTGAGGCGCAAGCACACGCACCCCTTCCGGGCGAACCTGTATCTCCACTGTCTTGCGTCGGTTGCTGCGCCGCAACTGATAATCCAAACCGCCTGTCTCCGCTAACCGCTGATAATAATGGCAGGAAATTGTACCTCTTTTCCAACAGGCACCACATATTTACGGAAAAACTTTTACCGGCAAGCTCTGCGATTCGCCACAAAGCTTCATGAGCAAAAACAAAGGGTAACTGCGAACTTCAGTGACACACCCCGACCAAAGAGCTGCTTTTGAGCCACAAACCGGGTAACAGATCTTTGCAGTCAGCCCGGTAGCTGGTGCATAATTAGCCAGTTATGTAATACCTTCAGAATAAGTACACCCTGTGAGACAGTCATGAAGCGACCGACAAAAGCCGAAATACGTGCGCAGCTTGCACAGCATACCCAGGCATTCCTTAGCCAGGGCGGTGTGGTGAGTGAAGTAAACAGTGGTGCATCCGGGCTGATTGACGGCGCATATAACACCCGCAATTTTAATTTCACGGAGCCCCGTCAGGAACGCACGCCGTTAACAAGCGTAATGGCTACGATGGACGCCCGACGCTCTCAGAAACAGGCACCGGCAACCGTACGCCGCCCCCGCAACCGCAAGAAAGTCATTTATGATGATTTCGGCGAGCCACTACGGGTTATCTGGACAGAAGAGTAAGCCTACTGCAGAGACTTAAAACCTGCCGTAAACCCCATCAGAGACAGTGGAAACAAAACCTGTTTGCCATTATCACTATGAACAAAAGCAACCACTCCCTGCCGTCCTTTTTTCAACTCTGACAACAGACGATCATCCAGAACCATATCGCCACGGCACCGCTGTGAATCACAACTGTAGCCAACGCTGATGGCTGTATTATCATCGGTTTTAAACAGCAACATTTCTTTTGGGTCCAGCACCGGTGGTAAATGGAACATCACCAGCGCTTCTTTTGTTTCCAGATGATAACCAACCTGGGTGATCATTAGCGTTCGTTCATTATCAACCCGCTGCAGACGCTGGAGGATATAACAATACTCCCGGCCATCCGGAGCAGTCTCACACTGCCCCCGCCAGTCCCTGAACGTTTTTCCGTCAATCTCACCTGCCCGAACCGTCACAGCTGACAACACCAGCCCCAGACTTACCGCCAACAGCAACATTTGCGTCCAACCTGATCTAAGCATCACACCACCCTGGTAAGTTATTCAGATACTCCTATTGTAGCCTTATTCAAACACAAACCGGTATGTATGGCAGGTTTTATTCATGCCCGCCAGAAGACTGTCGGGATAAAACCTGCTCACAGATGTAATCCCCGATCGGGATTGCAGACGTTGCCGCCGGAGACGGCGCATTACACACATGGAGACTGCGCGGACTGCCTGCAAACAGGAAGTCATGCACCAGATCACCGTTGGACATCACTGCCTGAGCGCGGATACCTGCCGGATAAGGCTGCAAATCTTCTACGCGGATTTGCGGGCAATACTTCTGCACCAATTTAAGATAGCCGGGTTTCCACAGAGAATTTTTCGTTTCCACCAGACCGGTGCGGAAATGCTTTTTAAGTACCCGCCAGAAACCTCCGAAGCGAACCATATCTGCAACGTCCCGGAAGCTGAAATTGAACCGGCCGTAACCTTCACGCTTCCACCCCTGTACGGCATTTGGCCCGACTGTGACTGTGCCATCAATCATCCGGGTCAGATGCACCCCGAGAAACGGCAAATCCGGATCAGGAATCGGGTAAATCAGATGTTTAACCACATCATTATATTTTTCCGGTAACTGATAATACTCACCACGGAACGGAATGATCTGAAAATCCGTTTCAATCCCCAGCATTCGGGTAGTCCGGTCTGCCATCAGACCTGAGCAGGCAATCAGAAACTCACCGTCAAAAGTCACACGCTGCCCGTTATACTTTGCGGTCGCCCTGACATATTCAGAAGTTTCTTCCAGAGCAACGACCTCATGGGATAAACGGATGTGCCCGCCCAACGCCTGAAACCGCTCAGCCATACGGGTTGTGACTAGGCGATAATCAACAATTGCCGTATCATTCACCAGAATAGCGCCGAGACCGACGATATTCGGCTCCTCAGCTTTTAACTGAGCAGCATCAAGCAGTTGCACATCAATACCATTGTCATGGCAACGCTTGTACAGCACCTGCATCCGCTCCACTTCCAGCGGTGTGGTGGCAACCAGTAACTTGCCACACTGCTGAAAAGGAATATCATTCTCCCGACAGAACGCCAGTGTCGCGGCCACACCTGCTTTGCAGAACTTTGCTTTCAGGCTGCCGGGGGCATAATAGACCCCGGCATGAATCACACCGCTGTTATGACCGGTCTGATGCTGTGAATACGCCGCTTCTTTTTCCAGCAACACTATTTGCTTATCAGGAAAGCGCTGCTGCAGTTGCCAGGCAGTGGATACGCCGACGATTCCGCCGCCGATAACAATGTAATCGTATTTCATCTGTTTCTCTGTATATAACACGCCGTTACTGGTAAAAATGGCCACGCTGGCGCAGCAACTCGCGACTCAGCTCCGGATGGGCGACAAACTTATCCCGGCCGTGCAGCCAGCAATGATTCTGCACAACCAGCATTGAACCAACCGGCAACGGCACTCTGACAAAATTCGGATCAGCTTCCAGCGACTCGCCCATTTCATAGAGATAGCGCCCCTGCGCCATATTCTGCGGTTCTGCAAACTGATCGATAAATAACATATGCGGTTTACCCTGCGCATCCTCTTCGAAGAATACCGGATGCTGAACCTTTGTGCTGACGTTCTTGGACTTTGGCGCCCCCCAGAGAATATCCTGTTTGGCCAGCGGGTGATGATAGAACTTTTCCAGCTCCTGCCACTCATCCACATGCAGTAACAGGGAATCTCCCCCTTCCATGTTGACTTCAGCCAGCTTTTGCATCAGCACAAAGTCCGTCCGCTCATCCACATAGGTACCATCATTATGCAACTCCATCCGCCGGTGGGCCTGACGCAGGTAACTGTCTGAGTTATCAGTATTCTTTACCGTGAAACGGGCATAAAACTTACCATACATCGCGTCATGGTTCGGCACGCCGATCAGGTGTGACACCGCCGTGGACAGTTTAATATCCAGCTCGGTTGCCTGCTCAGCATCCAGCCCTTCAACAGGCGCAGCATAATTCAGCAGGAAAGCACCGGTATCCCGGCTGCGCATGATGGCATTCAGCAGTAGAGCCAGGCTGTTTTCAGTCAGCTCATCCAGAAAGTCCGCGATTGCAAAACGCAGGAAAGGTTTGTATTCAAGTGCCTGTAATGGCCAGTGCTCCGATCCTTCCGCAAATCGCTGCATTACATCAGCCTGTAAAGTGACAACCTGCAGTCGCGGATTATCCGCAAACGGTTTGGTGGTAAACCCGCAACACTCCTGCGTAGTGATCATATCTGGCAGTACGGCATTCATACTCTTTCCTCCGGTAGCAAAACTGACATTATTTTTGTCGACGAATCACAATAATGTCGACATTTTTAGTTTGCGTCAACATTTACGATTAATATATTTGATTCACGCCATACATCCCGTAAACTTCAGTCTGACATTTTCAGTGATCAGACAGCATGCAAAGTGATAACAAAGACAACAGTGCCGGTCGTGTAGTTGGCGACCTGAAAAAGGATATTTTGCAGGGTTTCTTTGCCCCCGGGGAAAAACTGGCAATGGCACGCCTGAAAGCGCGCTATAACGTTGGGGTAAGCCCCCTCAGAGAAGCCCTTTCGCAGCTTTTAATCGAACAACTGGTGGTGGTTGAGAATCAGCGTGGCTTCCGGGTACATCCCATCAGCAAAGAAGAAATGCTGGACATCTATCAGACCAGGGCCCGGATCGAAGCATTATGTGTTGGCCTGGCTGTTGACCAGGGTGACGATGAATGGGAAGCCAGCATTCTTGCTGCTGCCCATAAAATGCATAAGTTCAGTTCCGCTATGGAAGCGGATCCGCAGGAATGGGAACGCCGTCACCATGAGTTTCACAGTGCGATCGTTGCTGGCTGTAACTCCCCCACACTTCTGGCTGTCAGACGCTCACTGTACGAGAAAGCCTCCCGTTACCGTAACCTGTGGCTGACTGACAATATGCAGCAGACTGATTTCTTTGACGCCAACCGCAAAGAACACGACCTGCTTACAGATGCACTGCTGAAGCGTGACCGAGACACCGCGTGCCAACTTATTGAGCATCACTTGCTAAGCCCCAGCAAAGCATTGCTGGCAAGTCAGATAATCCCGGATAAAACAGTGTAGCCGTCACAGACGGCCACACCCTGGCGGATAAAAGACCGCCTGCTACAGGGGCAGGATCAACCCGCCCCTGAGTATTTACCCTGCCGGCAAACTCCTTTGCCGACAGCTGGCTTCAGCCGCCACCGCCCTTGAGATCATCTTCCGGTACCTTCTCCGCGTAGGACTTACTTAATTCATCATCACGGAAATCGTAGCTAACGATACGGCCAAACTCACGGGCCAGACCAATATCACGCAACAAGTGATCATCAAGGTATTCCAGGCGCTGGGCATTAATACGCGCAGAGAAAAACCCGTTAACTTTTTCGGTAATACCGGCCAGAACAGTAATTAACAACATGACTATCTCCTTTTAGCCGGAGACAAAAAGCAAAAGCAGGAAAATCTTTAAGAAAGGTTTTACAGCGCCGCTTCATGTCCCGCGGCAACTGTAAAATGATTTATTCAGTAATCAGAGTACAGGCACGCAGACACGCAACCGGATTCCACATAATGTGGCGGTTGACTTGTCGGTATGAAATGACGTTAAAGCAACGTTGCATTTTCATTGCGGCCGGATTCCAATTCAAAATAAACAAAAAAGAAACTGCTGAACGGATGTCAGCAGCAGACATTTAAATCTCTTTTGTACAACAGATCAAGTAACTTTATTAAACAGACACAAAAAAGCCCTCACAGGGAGGGCTTGGCAACAGCAATATCCGCCTTATTCGACCTGAGCGATAAGGCTGGCATTCCCCCCCGCTGCTGTTGTATCAACACACAAATGACGCTCAATCACGTAACGTTCCACGGCACCCGGTTCAGTCAGCAGCGGCAGTAACGCACCGCTGCGCTCAGCCAGCGCCTGACGGTATGCCTGCAACTTAGCCGGCTTCGCCTGACTGGCAACCGCGGCAAACCCTTCACAGCCGATCAGGGCAACGTCATCCAGACTGCCATTAATACCTTTCACAGCAAAACCTTCCGGCAGACTGTCTACCAACTGAGCAGCACCGGCGGCCACAGCAATGGCCGCATTCCCCTGCGACAGCGCCATCAGTAACTGCTCACGCAGGCTAGCCAGATCCGGTCCCAGACACAGCACCACACCACGGGCATGGTTGGTCAGCAAATTAAGTTCACCGGTCGGCCCCGGCATATTGTGTTCAGCGTCCAGTTCAGGCAACGGTAGCTGACACACATCAGCAAGGGCTGCCAGCTGATCAGCTGAAGGGACTACAGCAGGCAGCTGCTTAACGTCTGTTATCATGGCCTGAAGCGTCTGAGCCGAAACCGTTTCAACCGACTGTTCAGCAACACCGGTATACTGCGCTACCTGCTTAAAACGCTGTACATATTGCGGCCCACCGGCTTTAGGCCCGGTGCCGGACATACCTTCACCGCCGAATGGCTGTGAACCGACCACCGCACCGATCTGGTTACGGTTAACATACATATTGCCTGCCTGAATACGGCTGACCACCTGCTCGACACGGTTATTCACCCGGGTGTGCAGGCCGAACGTCAGGCCATAACCCTGAGCATTAATTTCATCAACCACTGCATCCAGCTGTTCTGCATTGAAGGTAACCACGTGCAGCACCGGCCCGAAGATTTCTTCCGGCAATTCAGCAATCGAATCCAGACGGATAACAGTGGGTGCAACAAAACGTCCTTCAGATGGTACTGGCAGACGCTTAAGTACACGGCCCTGATCCGCAAATGCCTGACAATGAGCATCGATCTTCTGCTTTGCAGCCAGATCAATCACCGGTCCGATATCCGAAGATAGCTCCCACGGATCAGCCAGTGTCAGCTCATCCATTGCGCCATAGAGCATTTCTAACAGCTCTTCAGCGATGTCTTCCTGCAGATACAGAACCCGCAATGCAGAACAGCGCTGACCGGCACTCTGGAATGAGGAAATCAGTACGTCACGCACCACCTGTTCTGGCAGCGCCGTTGAATCCACAATCATGGCATTCAGGCCACCGGTCTCAGCAACCAGCGGCGCTTCAGGTGACATGGTTTTCGCCATCATACGGTTAATGGACTGAGCAGTTGCAGTTGAACCGGTAAAGCAAACACCGTCGATCCGACTGTCAGATGTCAGCGGTACACCCACTTCCAGGCCACTGCCAGGCAACAGCTGTAAAGCTGCCGCCGGTACGCCAGCCTGACGCATCAATTCAACCGCCCGGGCTGCAATCAGCGGCGTCTGATCCGCCGGCTTAGCCAGCACCGCATTACCTGCCGCCAGACAGGCCAGCACCTGACCGGAGAAAATGGCTAACGGGAAGTTCCACGGCGAAATACAGGTCAGCACACCGCGGCCAGGCTGCTGATCACCGATACGGATCGCTTCGTTCGCATAAAAACGGGCAAAGTCGACCGCTTCACGGACCTCACCAACGGCATCCAGCATGGTCTTACCGGCTTCCCGGCAAACCAGTGCGAAAAACTCAGCCGCATTCGCTTCATACACATCTGCAATCTTATTCAGTACTGCGGCACGTTCCTGAGCAGAAAAAGCCGACCACTCACTGAAACCTTCACGGGCAGCAGCAATTGCCTGCTGCACATCTTCAGAAGTTGCACTGATAACAGTACCCACCTGATCTGCTTCCAGTGCAGGATTCATAACGGCCGCCGCATTACCGGCAGCTTCAGCGCCAGCAATCATCGGTCCGGCGCTCCACTGGTGCTGTTTAAAAGCGGCACGCTGTTCATCCAGTGCAGCTACCACCAACGGATCTGTGATATCCCAACCCATTGCATTCTTGCGCTCTGCACCGTAAATATCTGCAGGTTTAGAAATGGTCTGGCTGGCAATTTTTCCTTCCAGCGCAGCAACCGCTGTAAAAGGGTCCGCCGCAATGTCTTCCGGCTGAATCCGGGTATCAACGATCTGATTCACAAAAGAACTGTTGGCACCGTTCTCCAGCAAGCGGCGAACCAGATAGGCCAGCAGATCCTGGTGTGCGCCTACCGGTGCATAAATCCGGCAACGGGTATTTTGGCTTTTCAGAACAGTGTCATGCAGAGACTCACCCATGCCGTGAAGCCGCTGGAACTCAAACTGATCGTTAGAGATATCCCGGGCAAGGTGCAGGATTGCCGCCACTGAGTGAGCATTATGGGTGGCGAACTGTGGGTAAATCCGGTCGGTCATGCCCAGCAGCTTTTCTGCACAGCACATGTAGGAAACATCAGAGTTCAGCTTACGGGTAAAGACCGGAAAGCCATCCAGGCCCAATACCTGAGCCCGCTTGATTTCAGCATCCCAGTAAGCACCTTTCACCAGACGCACCATAATCTTACGGTCCAGTTCTTCGGCGCAGTTATACAGCCAGTCCAGCACAAAGGATGCCCGCTGGCCAAATGCCTGTACCACTACACCAAAGCCACTCCAGCCTTTCAGCTCAGGACGGGCCAGCACGGCGTAGATAACATCCAGCGACAGATCCAGACGGTCCGCTTCTTCAGCATCAATGTTAAAGCCCATGTTGGCTTCTTTGGCCTGAACAGCCAGACTCAGTGTACGTTCAACCAGCTCTTCCATCACCCGTTCGCGCTTGGCGAACTCATAACGGGGATGTAAGGCCGACAGCTTCACTGAAATGCCAGGATTCATGCGAATATCATCATGTACGCATGCCTGTGCAAGCGCGCTGATAGCATCGCTGTATGCACGGTGGTAACGCAGCGCATCGGCATCGGTACGGGCAGCTTCGCCCAGCATATCGTAAGAATAAGAGTAGCCCTGAGCTTCCAGCTTCGCCGCCCGGCGGGTGGCTTCCTGAATATCCCGGCCCAGCACAAACTGACGCCCCAGTTCTTTCATTGCCTGTGCAACTGCAGTCCGGACCAGAGGCTCACCTAAACGCTTAACCATTCCCTTGACGGTCTGCCCCAGTGAACGGCTTTCACTGGGTGCCAGCAGCTTGCCGGTAACCAGTAACGCCCAGGTAGAAGTATTCACCAAAGAGGAATTAGAATGACCCAGATGCTCGCGCCAGTTACCGGTCGCAACCTTATCTTCAATCAGCGCATCAATCGTGACAGTATCCGGCACCCGCAGCAGTGCTTCTGCCAGACACATCAGGGCAACACCTTCTTTAGTGGTCAGGCCGTATTCCGCGAGAAACTTTTCCATCATTGACGGGCTGCTCTCGGTACGCACCTTACGCACCAGATCAGCAGCATTACGGGAAATAACCTCACGGTCACCGGCAGTCAGACGGGCATTGGCAATAAGGTCTGAAATCACCCCGGCCTCATCAGCCAGGTAATGTTCACGGATAGCTTCGCGGCAAGATTGAATACGCGGATGCATAGGGTCACCTCTAAAATTATTATGCAATCATTCTAGCTGCAACACGAAAGACGCTTTCTCTAAATTATAAAGATAAGCACCATCTTACATCTAACTTCAAAGCTAAAGAGAAGACAAAAACTAATTTTAAAGACCAAATATAGGAATAACTTAAAAAACGATCTGTTTCTATCAGTCCCGCAGCTTTACCTGAACTTTAGCAAACATCCAGCGTACCGACTTACTGGGGGGACCAAACAACTTACTCATCATAACCGCAGCCAGCGTCGCTGCTACGATTCCCGGCAGCAATTCATACAGCTCAAACCAGCCACCTTCCATCTGCCGCCAGACCACAACCGTAATCCCCCCGGCCAGCATCCCGGCGACAGCCCCGACACGGTTCATCAGCGGCCAGTAAAGAGACAGCAACATCACCGGCCCGAAAGTAGCCCCCAGCCCGGCCCAGGCATAGGCAACATATTCAAGAATATCCGCCTGTTTATCGATCGCCAGCCAGACGGCCATTGCTACTAGCAGCAATACCGCAAAGCGGCCAATATCAGCACTCAGGCCGTCTTCGGCCTCACGGTCAAAAAACAGGGCATTACAGTCCTCAGCAACGGTCGATGCCGCCACCATTAACTGAGAATCCACACTGCTCATAATGGCTGCCAATACCGCCAGTGACAGCAAAGCGGCCACCCAGGGGCTGAACAGTGCATTCAGCATCGCTGTCAGCACTCCGTCAGAATCCGTAAATGTATCCGGCAAGGTAATCAGGGCCAGCAAACCGGTCAGACAGGCGCCTACCATTACCAGTGCTGCCCAGCTCACAGCAATATATCGTGCCCAGATGATTTTGTTTTTTGAAGAGATCGCCTGAAAGCGCGCCAGCACATGAGGCTGACCAAAATACCCAAGCCCCCACACCGTCAGGGAAATGATACCAATCGCTGAAATCGCCTGCCCTTCAGGATTACTGAACATATCCACCATAGCAGGATTAGCCGCCTGCAGGGCGCTGAAACTTGCTGCCAGATGATCCGGATCTTCGATCAGTGTCAGCGGCACCGCCAGCAAGGCAGCCAGTACCAGCAATGCCTGAAAAACATCGCTCCATGACACCGCCAGAAATCCACCCAACAGCGCATATGAAGCAACCACCAGTCCGGCAATGATGATCGCAATACGTGAATCCCAGCCAAAAACAGCGGCCAGCAATTGCCCTACCGCCAGCAAACCTGCGCTGGTATAGAGCAACATAAAGCCAAGAATAAATATCGCGGCAATCAGCCGGATCAGCCGGCTGTTATCTTCAAAGCGATTATCAAGATACGCGGGAATCGTCAGGGTATCCCCTGCCAGTTCAGAGTAAACCCGCAAGCGGCGAGCCACAAACACCCAGTTGAGCCACATGCCCACCAGCAAACCTGCTACCAGCCAGAGCACATGGAACCCGGTGGTCATCGCCAGCCCGGGCAAACTCAATACCAGCCAGGCGCCCATATCACTGGCGCCGGCACTTAACCCGCAGGACCAGGCACCCAGGCTCCGGCCACCCAGAAGATAGTCCGACAGATCTTCGTTACGCCGGAACGCCAGATAGCCAATCAGCACCAATAGCGCCAGGTACACTGCATATGCCACTGCCAGCATATTTGCCCTCGTTATTATTCTTAATACTGCTTATTAATATGACAAATTTCCCACTACAGATTCAAGCATTTAGCTAACCTGGAGCTGTTTTAATCACAGATATCCGGCAGAAACAAAAAAGCCCCTGCCGAAGCAGGGGCTTTGATTCAACGGATCAGAAACACCGGTTATGCCAGCTCAAGCAGAACGCTGAGCGCCACAGAGAAGATGGCACAGTCCACCAGCTTGGTGTTTTCAATGTCTGCCAGCGTATTGTTCCAACGGGTCAGCAGATCCTTATGGGATTCGCTCCACTGGGTCAGACGCTCTTCAACTGTCTGATCAGATTCACTGCTGCGCAGCACACTGAGTGTCAGCCCACGTTGCTGGGTGTCCAGCTCAATACGGTAGCTGTTCTTCGCCAGTGCCTGCCAGTGGTTAGCCGCTTTGAACTCACGGATCTTACGGTCAAGCCCTACCAGGTTCAGACGGGTACCCAGACCGAAGTATGTCCGTGCAACCACTTCCACACTTTCATCCAGCTCAGAGGCCACATCGATCACATCCAGCAACCAGTAGAGGCTTTCTGTGGCCGCAGCAAACGCGGCCAGACGCTCAGGCACACCTGCGGTCTTATAATCCTCATAGCGTTCAGACATACGGTTATCCGGTACAGTGCTGCTGATCTTCTCAGCACTGGAAACCACATCATCGATTGCTGCTTTGTAGCTTTCCAGACAAGGCTCCAGACGCAAGCCGTCACGGCGGTTACGTAACAGCCAGTGGCTACCGCGGGTCAGCAGCTGAATCATGTCACGCATCATGGTGACCTGAGTATCACATGGTACCTGATAATCCAGAGACTCAACTTCACCCCACATGGTATCGATGTCGTAAAGCTCACGAACAATCATATACGCCGCAGCAATATCGCTGTAATCCAGGCCTGTTGCCGTACGCAGGTTGTTGACGTAAACAATACCCATACGGTTAACCAGATCGTTGGCAATCTGAGTCGCCGTAATTTCACGGCGCAGACGGTGATTACGTACCGCTTCAGGGAAGGCTTCCAGCAGACGTTGCGGGAAAGCGGTTTCCATTTCACGGGAGAAGCTTGGGTCGTCAGTGATCCAGGAATTAATCAGCGCCTGCTTCAGCTCGATCTTCGCATAGGAAATCAGTACAGACAGTTCCGGACGGGTGAAGCCCAGCCCTTTCTCTTTACGCTCCTGCAGCTCATCTTCGCTCGGCAGGAATTCCAGCTGCGGATCCAGCTTACCTTCTGCCTCCAGACGGCGGATCAGACGGATGTAATCATCCATCGCACCGGTTGCATGCAGTTCAGCAATGTTCAGCGCCTGAGCCTGACGGTAGTTGTTCTTCAGTACCAGATCAGCAACATCGTCGGTCATATCACGTAACAGCTGGTTACGCTGCTTAACCGTCATATCACCCTGACTGACCAGCTCGTTCAGCAGGATCTTGATGTTTACCTCATGGTCGGAACAGTCTACGCCACCCGCGTTATCGATGAAGTCAGTGTTGGAAGAACCGCCGTTCAGACCAAATTCGATCCGGCCCAGCTGTGTGAAACCTAAGTTACCGCCTTCACCCAGCACCTTACAGCGCAGCTCATTACCGTTCACCCGCAGACTGTCGTTGGCCTTATCGCCCACATCAGCATGGCTTTCCTGGGTCGCTTTCACGTAGGTTCCGATACCGCCGTTCCAGATCATATCCACCGGCGCTTTCAGCAGGCGGTTTAACAGATCGGTCGGCGCCAGACGGTCTTCTTCAATATCAAAGCGCGCTTTCATCTGCGGGCTGATCTTGATCCACTTCGCACTGCGCTCAAAAATACCGCCGCCTTCGCTGATCAGCTTGGCGTTGTAATCGGTCCAGGAAGAACGTGGCAGTTCAAACATCCGCTTACGCTCGGCAAATGCCGGTGCAACGTCCGGATTCGGATCGATAAAGATATGCATATGGTTGAAAGCAGCCACCAGACTGATGGTCTCAGACAACAGCATGCCGTTACCGAATACGTCCCCGGCCATGTCACCGATACCAATCACCGAGAACTCTTCTTTCTGGGTGTTGATATCTTTCTCACGGAAGTGACGCTTCACAGACTCCCACGCACCACGGGCGGTAATACCCATGCCCTTGTGGTCGTAACCCTGGCTACCGCCGGACGCAAAAGCATCCCCCAGCCAGAAGTTATACTCTTCAGAAATCGAGTTAGCGATATCAGAGAAAGTCGCAGTACCTTTATCCGCTGCAACTACCAGATACGGATCGTCTTCATCACGACGGACAACGTGCGGCGGGTACACCACATCAGAGCCCACCAGATTATCGGTGATATCCAGCAGGCCGCGGATATACAGTTTGTAACACTCGATACCTTCTGCCTGAATCTCTTCACGGCTACCGTTAACCGGCATCTTCTTACAGATAAAGCAGCCCTTCGCACCCACCGGTACGATAACTGAGTTCTTCACCTGCTGTGCTTTTACCAGACCCAGTACTTCGGTACGGTAATCCTCGGTACGGTCCGACCAGCGCAAACCACCACGGGCAACCTTACCAAACCGCAGGTGTACACCTTCCATCCGCGGTGAGTAGACATACACCTCGTATGCAGGCTTAGGCAGAGGGATATCCGGAATCGACTGGGAATCAATCTTGTATGAGTAATAAGACTTCGGCTTACCGTCTTCCGCCATCTGGAAGAAGTTAGTCCGCAGAATCGCCTGAATCACCACCAGGAAGCGGCGCAGAATCTTATCATCATCCAGACTCGCCACACCTTCCAGCGCTTCCAGAATGCTTGCTTCAATGGCTTCAACACGGCTTTCGTCACCGGATTTTTCCGGATTCAGACGGGCATGGAACAGCTCAGTCAGCTGACGGGTAATCGCAATGTTCCGGTGCAGTACTTCTGCCATAAACGGCTGGGAATAACCAAAACGCAGCTGCTTAATGTAACGGGCGATGGCACGCAGCATCGCCACTTCACGCCACGCAAGGTTACCGCCGATAACCAGACGGTTAAATTTATCACTGGCAGCACGGCCTTCCCAGACACTGATAAAGGTGTCCTGCAGAATGGTCTTAACCTGTTCCAGTTCAATCGCATCTTCCTGGCCATAGCTCACCAGGAAGTCACTCACCCAGTACGTGTTACCGTCAGCCGCTTTAATCTGGTACGGATGCTCATTCAGTACCCGCAGCCCCAGATCTTCCAGAACCGGAATCACATCGGACAGAATCAGAGACTCGTTCGCACTGTAAAGCTTGAACTTCAGGATACCGCTGGATTCCTCAAACGAGCGGTAGAAGCTCATGGAAATCTGACGGTCATCACTCAGGCTGTCCAGATGCTGGATATCCGATACAGCATTGCCCGTTGAGAAGTTCTCCATATAGGACGACGGGAATGCACTGCGGAAATTAGTGTTATAACGGCTGCCTTGCTCTTCACCGAAGGCTTCAATCAGATTGGCCTGCAGATCATCCGGCCATGAACGGGACATTTCCAGAATGCGCGCTTCAATGGTCTTGATATCAACATCTTTCTGCTGTTCAGGATCCACATAGAGTACGAAATGGGTACGGGACAGGATCGACTCAGATACCTGGGCGTTAACCTCAGAGTCCAGCGCATGGAAACCGTCAACCAGCAGCTTGTGAATCCGGCGACGTAACTGAGTGGTGTACAGATCGCGGGGAATGTAATACAGGCATGAATAGAAACGCTTACTGGAATCCTGACGCACAAACAGGCAAGCCTTGCGACGCTCCTGCAGGTTAAAGATGCCCATCGCAGTGTCTTGCAGTTCCTGAGCACTTGCCAGCATCAGTTCTTCACGGGGCATATCAATCAGGTGCTGTACCAGCGCCTTATGACTGTGACCGCCAGGCTCAAAACCGCACTCAGACAGCGTCTGAATAACCTTGCGGCGAACCATCGGAATACTCATCGGCTTGGCGAAGAATACTGAAGAGGTGTACAAACCATAGAAACGGTGCGCACCGGTCACCTTACCCTTGGCATCAAACTGTTTAACGATGACCAGGTCACGGTATGCCGGACGGTGAACCGTGGAACGGATGGTATCTTTACTGAAGCTAACCAGATCACTGTTGCAGGCAAAATCACGCTCACAGTCAGTCAGCACATGGCTGGCCTTCTTATCGGCCGCCAGCCGACGAATACCCAGACGGCTCTTCACATCGGCGTTTTCTGTGACTTTCTCGCCAGCATGCTTGTAACTTACATTCTCATAACCCAGGAAGATGAAATGTTCATCCAGCATCCAGTCGAGTAATTTACGGGCTTCCTTAATTTCCGGGTTGTTGGCATCGGTCTCTTTCAACTGCTCTTTAACAACCTGTACCTGATCCTGCAATTCACGGAAGTCCTGAACCACATACTGTACATCTTCCAGCACACTGGCCAGGGTGTCGCGCAATTCATCCAGCATTGCCGGATCAGAATCCCGGTCTATTTCCAGGCAAATCACCGATTCCATACGCGCTGCATCACTGCGCTCTTTAGGCGTAGTCACATTGACCAGCTGATGCTTTTTATCCCGTTCAACCGCCATCACGCAGTTGTTGATATTATGAATAGCCACTTCGCGGCGGTTCAGTTCCATGCGAACTGAATCAACCAGGAATGGCATATCTACGTTATGAATCTGTACAACTGTGTGGTTTGAGTGCCAGCCATAATGTTCAAAATCCGGGTTAAACACCCGCACTTCCGGCTTGGTACCGTCATAGTTCTGAATAACCTGCCAGTATGAATAAGCAGTAGAGTAAAGATCTTCTAGAGATTTGCGCTGCAAATCTGAGGGGGGTGAAACACTGAAAAACTGGTGAGCATAGTGAGTAATGGACTGTGCGAGGGATGAATCGACCTGTGCACATAATTTTTCGGTCAACAGATCCATGATCTGTGCCTTGGTCAGACCAGCGAGTTGATGCATATTTTTTTGACTCCAGATAGCAATTACGTCGCGCGAACTTGCTTTAAAGCCCTGGTCAGGAAATGCGATCTCCGAACCGGAGCTTTTTTATTATTATTCCTAGCGCCACTCTACCTAAGTCGTCTGGACGATTAAAGACGCTTAGGCTGAGTATTTGGTTTTTATTGGCTTTTATAGGAAAAAAATCAGATTTGGCACCCTTGTGTCGACGGCTTTGGTACCAAAAGCGACTTTTTCCGGCCAACAATTTTTGTCATGTGACACTAAAGCAGGAAATTATATGAAAAAGTAACAAGTCTTTTTCCCTGTAATCTGAGAAAATATAGGCGTATCCTTTTCGCTATTGCAGCATAGAATTACAAAAACATAAAAAGAAGCCTACACATGGACAATTTGGATAAATTAGACATTGCAATTCTCCGTGAACTGCAAAAAAACGCCCGGATCACTATCACCGAACTCGCTTCACGGGTTGGCCTTTCAAAGACTCCCTGCCAGATCCGCATGCGCCGGCTGGAAGATCAGGGCTATATCCTGGGTTACATTGCTCTGGTTGATCAGAAGAAACTTGGCACCAAACACGTAGCCTTTGTTCAGGTATCCCTGAGCGATACCCGCACCAAAGCACTGCAGGCATTTAATGATGCTGTACGGAGCATTCCGGAAATCGAACAGTGCCATATGATTGCCGCTAATTTTGACTACCTGCTGAAAGTCCGTACCGCCGACATGGAATCCTACCGGGCGGTACTGGGCGAAAAGATATCCTCATTACCCTTTGTCACCCAGACCAGCACCTTCGTGGTCATGGAAGACGTTAAAGATATCGAAGCCAAACTGGTTTAACCCGGCACACTTAAGGAAGAGAAAACATGAACCGCAAAGCATTTCTGCTGGCGATGTGTGTCGTACTGATGTGGTCCACAGTAGCCAGCGCGTTTAAGCTGACCCTGTCGCTGGTAACACCGCTGCAAATGCTCTGGCTGGCAGTCGCTACCGGGGTGGTGATTTTAGGCGCTGCTGCCTGGAAGCAACAAAAGCTGCAACCGGCCTGGCAATTACTGAAGCAATCTCCAGGCTTTTTTCTGTTACTGGCGTTTCTTAATCCAACCGCCTATTACCTGATCCTGTTTGCGGCTTATGACATTCTGCCCGCTCAGCAGGCACAGGCACTGAATTATACCTGGGCGGTTATGCTGAGCATGCTTGCGGTTCCCTTTCTGGGCCAGACCTTCACCCGGGTAAACCTGTTCAGCATCATCATCGCCTATTCCGGCGTACTGGTCATTGCCACTCAGGGAGAGTTGATGGCACTGGATTTCAAGCAGCCATTAGGTGTTGCTCTGGGGCTGGGCAGTTCAATATTTTTCTCCAGCTACTGGATTCTGAACACCAAATATCCCCATGACCCGGTAATCACCCTGCTACTGTGTTTCGGCCTGAGCCTGCCAATGCTATCCGGCATGATGCTCTGGCAGAACGGCTTCACTGATATTCCACTGGCGGCAATCGCCGGCGGTATTTACATCGGTGCTTTCGAGATGAGTTTTGCCTTTCTGTGCTGGATGAGTGCTTTGCGCCTGGCAACCAATACCGCCCAGCTCAGTAACCTGGTGTATCTGGCACCGCCAATTTCGCTGGTACTGCTGGCGGTAGTCGTGGGTGAAGAAGTGCTCTACTCAACCCTGATCGGTTTTGCGCTGATTATCAGCGGCGTGCTGCTCCAGCAAATCAGACAGCGTCCCTCTTCGGCATAAATCCAAACCACAAAAAAACCGCCATAAAGGCGGTTTTTTTAATCCGTAGTGCTTAACCCTGCATCAGGATTCGCAGCATACGGCGCAGCGGCTCAGCAGCACCCCACAACAGCTGGTCACCCACGCTGAATGCATTCAGGTACTCATCGCCCAGGTTCATCTTACGCAGACGACCTACAGGTACACTCAGGGTGCCGGTCACTTTCGCAGGCGTCAGCTCAGCTGCAGTGATATCACGCTCGTTCGGGATAACCTTAACCCAGTCGTTGGCTTCTGCCAGCATGGCGTTAATTTCATCCATCGGTACGTTCTGCTTCAGCTTGATGGTGAACGCCTGGCTGTGACAACGCATGGCTCCGATACGTACACAGGTACCATCGATTGGGATCGGGCTGTCGTTCAGCCCCAGAATCTTGTTGGTTTCCGCGTATGCCTTCCACTCTTCACGGCTCTGACCGTTATCAACCGGGCTGTCGATCCACGGGATCAGGGAGCCAGCCAGCGGTGCGCCGAAGTTATCAGTCGGCAGACCTTCACGGATGATGTCAGCTACCTGACGATCGATATCCAGGATTGCGCTGGCAGGATTCGCCAGATCAGTCGCCACAGACTCTTTGATCATACCCATCTGAGTAATCAGCTCACGCATGTGACGGGCGCCGCCACCGGAAGCAGCCTGATAGGTCATGGAAGTCATCCATTCGATCAGACCGGCGTTGAACAGGCCGCCCAGGCCCATCAGCATCAGGGATACGGTGCAGTTACCGCCAACGAAAGTCTTTACGCCTTTGCTCAGACCATCTTTGATGACATTCATGTTTACCGGATCAAGGACGATGATGGCATCATCTTCCATACGCAGGGAAGAAGCCGCATCAATCCAGTACCCCTGCCAGCCTGCCTTACGCAGATCAGCATAAACCTGTTTCGTGTAGTCGCCACCCTGGCAGGAAATAATGGCATCCATCTGTTTTAAATCTTCAATGGATGTCGCATCTTTCAGCGCCGGAATCGTCTTACCAATATCCGGACCGGCCTGACCTACTTGGGATGTCGTGAAAAAGACCGGCTCTTCGATGTGATCGAAATCCCGCTCTTCCATCATGCGTTGCATCAGCACAGAACCAACCATTCCGCGCCAACCAACAAAACCTACACGCTTCATTGTATTAATCACCAAATTAAGGATTTAAAAAACGACAAAAGCCGGTGCCTGTATTGCTACACCAGCCTGTCTGCCCTTCTGTTTTATTAAGTACAGAAGAAACTTACTTACCCAATCGCAGTAAGCGAACTCAGTATTATGCAATATTTCTAATACATAAACTATATAGCTTCATACGACTTTTACATAACGCTGACCCGGATCAAGATCCATCAAAAGCCATCTCCGGGTCAAGACGGCACTCATACCAAGGTCGTAACCTGGCAACGGGTGCCGTTTCTGTACCTGAAAACAGGCACAGATGATGTTTTATGCCTGCAGCGCAGCTACAACCGCATCACCCATTTCGCTGGTGCTTACTTTAGTCATGCCTTCAGACCAGATATCAGCGGTACGCAGATTCTGATCCAGCACGGTGCTGACAGCAGCTTCAATACGGTCCGCCGTTTCACCTGCATTCAGGGAGTAACGCAGCATCATTGCCGCAGACAGAATCGTTGCCAGCGGGTTCGCAATACCCTGACCGGCGATATCCGGTGCAGAACCGTGGCATGGCTCATACATACCCTTGCCACTCTCATCCAGAGATGCAGATGGCAGCATACCGATTGAACCGGTCAGCATTGCCGCCGCATCAGACAGAATGTCACCGAACATATTACCGGTCACCATTACGTCAAACTGCTTCGGCGCGCGAACCAGCTGCATGGCAGCGTTATCCACGTACATGTGGCTCAGTTCAACATCCGGATATTCTTTGGACAGCTCATCCATAATTTCACGCCACAGTACGGTTACTTCCAGTACGTTAGCCTTATCGACAGAGCACAGACGCTTGTTACGGGCACGGGCCGCTTCGAATGCTACCCGGCCAATGCGGCGGATTTCATTCTCGTCGTATACATAAGTGTTGTAACCTTCACGGATACCACCTTCCTTCTCGCGCACACCCCGTGGCTGACCGAAATAGATACCGCCAGTCAGTTCACGGACAATCAGAATATCCAGGCCGGCAACAATCTCAGGCTTCAGGGAAGAGGCATCCGCCAGTTGCGGATACAGAATCGCCGGACGAAGGTTACCGAACAACTCCAGATTAGAACGGATCCCCAGCAGACCTTTTTCCGGACGGATCTGAAAATCAGGATTAGTATCCCACTTCGGGCCACCCACGGCACCCAGTAGGATTGCATCGGCATCTTTAGCCGCATTCAGTGTCGCTTCCGGCAGTGGTACACCGTCCGCATCAATCGCACAACCGCCTACACGCGCTTCAGACAGCTCCAGTGCCAGATTATCCTGCTCATTTACCAGCTCCAGCACACGGCGGGCTTCAGCAACAATTTCAGGACCGATGCCGTCACCTGGCAAAATCAAAACATTCTTAGACATTCTTAAACCCTTCTAATATCGAAAGCAGCCGACACCTCAGCTGCTTATAAATCCTGTTAGCGAATCGCGTCAAACAACCACGGGCTTGCCGCACGGGCCTTCTCTTCATAAGCACGGATATCGTCCGCATGCTGTAACGTCAGACCGATATCATCAAGGCCATTCTGTAAGCAGTGCTTACGGAAGTCATCGATTTCAAATGACATTTCCGCACCGGACGGGGTAACAACCACCTGACGCTCAAGATCGATTGTCAGTTCATAACCTTCGTTCGCCGCCACTTCTGTGAACAGCTGATCAACCTCTGCTTCGCTCAGGACGATTGGTAATAAACCGTTCTTGAAGCAGTTGTTGTAGAAAATTTCCGCAAAGCTCGGTGCAATCACCGAACGGAAGCCGTAGTCATCCAGCGCCCACGGCGCGTGCTCACGGCTGGAACCACAACCAAAGTTTTCCCGGGCCAGTAACACGCTGGCACCATTATAACGGGGCAGGTTCAGGACAAACTCTTCATTTACAGGACGGCCGCTGCAATCCTGATCCGGCAAACCTTCATCCAGATAACGCAACTCATCAAACAGATTCGGGCCAAAACCGGAACGCTTGATAGACTTCAGAAACTGCTTCGGGATGATCATATCCGTGTCAACGTTGGCACGGTCTAAAGGTACGGCAATCCCGCTGTGCTGATTAAACTTTTTCATGATTGCTTCCCCTTATGCCTTAACCATTTCACGAACATCTACAAAGTGACCTGCAATCGCTGCCGCTGCTGCCATTGCCGGGCTCACCAGATGGGTACGGCCACCGAAGCCCTGACGGCCTTCAAAGTTACGGTTAGAGGTAGAAGCGCAATGCTCACCGGCACCTAACTTATCCGGGTTCATCGCCAGACACATAGAGCAACCAGGCTCACGCCATTCCAGACCCGCTTCCGTAAAGATCTTATCCAGACCTTCCGCTTCCGCCTGCTCTTTAACCAGACCGGAACCCGGTACCACCAGCGCCTGAATAATGTTGCCGGCGACTTTACGGCCTTCAACAACCTTCGCAGCATCCCGTAAATCTTCGATCCGGGAGTTGGTGCACGAACCGATAAACACACGGTCCAGCTGAATATCCGTAATCTTCTGATCCGCCTCCAGCCCCATGTACTTCAGTGCACGCTCAATGCCGTCAACTTTAACCGGATCCGCTTCATTTGAAGGATTCGGCACCAGCTCAGAAACGCCAACCACCATTTCCGGTGAAGTACCCCAGGTAACCTGTGGTTCAATATCAGCAGCGTTGATTTCAACCACTGCATCAAACTCAGCATCCGCATCAGACACCAGATCCTGCCAGGCAGTAACTGCGGCATCCCACTGCTCACCTTTCGGCGCAAACGGACGGCCTTCAACGTAATCAATCGTGGTCTGGTCAACCGCCACCAGACCTACACGGGCACCGGCTTCAATGGCCATGTTACTGACCGTCATACGGCCTTCCATCGTCATGTTGCGGAATACGTCACCGCCGAACTCAATCGCATAACCGGTACCACCTGCGGTGCCAATCACACCAATGATGTGCAGGATGACATCCTTAGGCGTCACACCGATGCCCAGCTCGCCATCAACGCGAACCAGCATGTTCTTCATTTTCTTGGTGATCAGACACTGGGTTGCCAGAACGTGCTCAACTTCAGACGTACCGATACCGTGCGCCAGCGCACCCAGTGCACCCAGGGTTGCTGTGTGGGAGTCACCGCAAACGGCGGTTACACCCGGTAAAATAGCACCCTGCTCAGGTGCCATGACGTGAACGATACCCTGACGCTGATCGTTCATTTTGAATTCCAGAATGCCGAAATCATCACAGTTCTCATCCAGGGTTTTCACCTGAATCTTGGAAACCGGATCAACAATCTCTTCCACACCACCGGAACGTTCCGTGGTCGGTACGTTATGGTCCGGGGTTGCGATGTTCGCATCAATCCGCCAAGGCTGACGGCCTGCGATGCGCAGCCCTTCAAATGCCTGCGGTGAAGTCACCTCGTGCAATACCTGACGGTCAATATAAATTAACGCACTGCCGTCTTCATTCATGCGGACCAGATGTTGCTCGAACAACTTGTCATATAACGTCTTGCCAGCCATTTTTAGCTCCTGTCGGCATCAGGCTCACTTCCGAACCTAATAATGTTATTGCTGCCCGTCTGCTGCGGGCTTTAAAAAGTCTTTTCTACAGCACAGAAAACGCCCTGATTCAGGACCAGCACTGTGGGAAAGACTCCTTGGATAGCGCATATCCTAGTGCAAGGTTTCTGATAAAACAAATTCATATTTTTTATAGATTGCATTCCAATCAGGAATAGAAAATACTGATCCCATGACCATCTTTTTTCTGCCGGAACGCCTATGGACAGTAACAGCCTGCAAGCCTTTGTCACCGTCGCCGACAACGAATCATTTTCTCTGGCGGCTGAACAGCTTTTTCTGACCCAGTCAGCGATCAGCAAACGCATCGCCCTGCTGGAAGAGCAACTGGACAGCAAACTGTTCGACCGGATCGGCCGCAAAGTCAGCCTCACAGAAGCTGGCAACACTTTGCTGCCCCAGGCCCGGCAGATATTGCGCCAGCTGCAGGATGCCAAACGCTCGCTGCACGACCTGCAGGGTCAGGTCAGCGGTAACCTGTCGATGGCCGCCAGCCACCATATCAGCCTGCACAGACTGCCCCCGGTACTGCGCCGTTTCACCAAAGAATGCCCGGAAGTGGATCTGGACCTGCGCTTTGATGCTTCAGAAATCGCCTACGAAGGCGTACTGAAAGGCGACCTTGAACTGGCCCTTATTACATTATCCCCCCAGCCCCATAAGCAGATCCATGCACAAAAAGTCTGGGATGACCCGCTACGCTATGTGGTCAGCCCGGACCACCCTCTGGCCGGCAAGTCCAGCGTCAGCCTGGAAGAACTGACCGCCTATAATGCGATTCTGTCCGGCTCAGCGACCTTCACCCGGCAAATTGCCGCCCAGCAGTTCAGCCATCCGGAACTGAGGTTGAAAACAGCTATGTCCACCAACTATCTGGACACCATCCGTATGATGGTCACCATCGGTCTTGGCTGGAGCCTGCTCCCGGACACCATGATCAATAAAGACCTCAGCGTTCTGAACGTTGATGCACCGCCGGTCAGCCGCCAGCTGGGATATATAAGTCATAAAGAACGCACCCTGAGCAAAGCCGCCCAGCGTTTCATTGAAATGCTGGAAGCGAACAGCGGTACCTAAGCCCCGCTGAATTCGTTAAGCTAAACAATCATCCGTGCTTAAAAGGAAGCCCTGTAATGACCAAACCAGGCCAAACGCCCACCGACCTCTGGCTGGAACAGCAACAGGCGTTCTGGGAAGCATTGCAGGCAGGCCAGCCTGCTCCTCCGGTTTCAGACTGGCAGACGTTTATGCAGGCTAATCCTTTCAGAGCTGAAGCGCAAAACGACAACCTCACACAACTGCTCAGCCAGAATCAGCAACTGGCTGCCGAATTTGCAGACCTCTACAGAAACTTCGCAACCCGTCAGGCCAGCGCAGACAACAGCAACGCTTCGTTACAGACGCTGATTAACGGTTTACAGACATTACTGGAAGATAAAGCCGGCAGCCTGTTTGCAAAAAACTGGCAACTGAGCAGCCTGCTGAAACCCCAAAGCCAGCAATCACTGCAGGCATGGCAACAGGCACTGGACGATTATTTCCGGCAGCTTAGCGAACAGGCAGCCAGCCTGCCCGACAACCTGATCAGCCAGACCCACAAAGACCAGCTGAAAACATTCCAAGAACACTGCAAGTCCTGCCGGGATGCCTTTACCAGTCTGAATACGCAACATCAGGCCATTCTGGAAAGCACCACCGAAAGCCTCCGCGAACAACTGCAGAGCCAGCCACCGGAAAGCCTAAAGCAGCTACTGGATCAATGGACTGACTGTTACGAACAGGCATACTCCCAACAGGTTTTCACATCTGAATACCAAAGCACACACGCGGCTTTTAATAACAACCTGTTAAAACTGATTAATCTGCAGCAATCACTTTGCCAGCCAGACAAGGCGCTGCCATTACAGTCAGGATTTGTCAGCCAGCAGGATTACCGGCAAAGCCTTAAGCAACAACATCTGTTACGTAAACAGGTGAAAACTCAGGCACAGACAATCGCAAAACTGGAGCAACGGCTCAGCCAGTTAGAATCACAGCTGAAGAACACCTCAGGGGAGCAGACTTCCGGAGGCGATCATGAGCGATAAACCTTTTACGCTCCGGCAGATAGCCGCTGAAATCAGCCAGTTTAACCAGCAACTGGCGGACAGCTACCGTACCCTGCAATCACTGACAGACTGTGAAGTAGGCCCTACCCCAAAAGACTGTATATATAAGGAAGATAAACTCCGCCTGTATAAATACCGTTCGCAGGTGGCAGACAGTTGCCAGACACCACTTCTGATTTGCTATGCACTGGTCAACCGGCCCTATATGCTGGATCTGGATGAACAGCGCTCTTTCATTGCCCGGCTGACTGCCAGTGGTATTCCGGTTTATCTGATCGACTGGGGTTACCCGGATGCGGCCGACTGTTTTCTGGATATGGATGACTATATAAACGGCTATCTGCATAACTGCGTTGAACAGGTTAAACAGCACAGCGGCCAGCCCCGGATAAACCTGCTGGGCATCTGCCAGGGTGGTTGCCTGAGCCTGAGCTATACCGCCCTGCAGCCGGACAATATCAAAAACCTTATCACGATGGTCACCCCGGTGGACTTCCACACCCCGGGAAACATGCTCAGCCACCTGATTCAGCAAACCGACGTAGATCTGATGGTAGATACTCTGGGCAACATTCCCGGGCAGATGCTCAATGACGCTTACGCCGCCCTGATGCCCATGCGCCTCAGCCTGCAGAAATACCTCAATATGCCCGCTCAGTGCGCCACTGAAGAACAGGCCGCCGGTTTTCTCAGAATGGAAAAATGGATTAATGACAGCCCGGATCAGGCCGGTGAAATGTTTCGGGAGTTTGTGACTCAGTTTTTCAAAGGTAACGGCTTTATACAGGACTCAGTCCGGGTCGGTGACCGACAGGTAAACCTGCAACAAATTCAGCAACCCATTCTCAATGTATACGGCAGCTATGATCACCTGGTCCCGCCGGCTGCATCAAAAGCACTGAAAGACCTGACTGCCAGCAGCGACTACCGGGAACTGGAAATAAAGTCCGGCCACATCGGTGTGTTTGTCTCACAGAAGTCACGGAAAACCCTGGCACCGGCCATCAGCCAGTGGCTGACCGACCGCGATCACTGATCACTGCTTTGCGATACATTCCTGAACGGCTGGGTAAGCAGCCTGTCAATGCGCTGTTCCCCGGATTCTGTCAGTCCGTTCACACCGATCCGCAACGGTGAATGGGCATCATTGCAATAACTCCCCAGCCAGCGGTCCCAGCAGGACAGATTAAAGCCAAAATTTGTATGGGTTTCACGCAGGTCAGCAGAATGATGTATCCGGTGCATGTCCGGCGTCACCACCAACCAGCGAAGCCATCGTTCAAACGGCTGGGGCAATGTCACATTGGCATGATTAAAAACCGCCATGGTGCTGAGCAGCACCTCAAAAGCAATAACAGCTTCGGCCGGCACGCCCAGCAACCAGACCACCAGCACCTTAATCAATACAGACAGCACAATTTCAAGCGGATGAAAGCGTAACCCGGTGCTGACATCCACATCCTGATCCGCATGATGCATCCGGTGCAAACGCCACAACACAGGCACCCGGTGAAAAATACGGTGCTGTAAATACAGGGTCAGGTCCAGCAAAACCAACCCGGCAATCAAACTGACAATGTAAGACAGACCCAGCACATGAAACACACCGCTTTGTTCCTGGGCAGCATACAGCGCAGCAGTCACCGGAAGCACCGGCATTAACAACCGGACCAGCAGCGTATTCAGGGTAACCAGGAGTAGATTATGACTCCAGCGGTAGCGTCGGCTAAAAGTAAGCTTTCTGGCAGGGTGAAAGCACTCCCAGAACCCCATCAGAATGAATAACAATCCGGGGAAAGCGATACGCAACAGAGGCTCAGCACTCAGCCAGTCCATCATTCCACACCTGTTTCACACATAAAGCAGTCCCCGGTCAACCCTGCGCTGAATCAACAGATCATACCGTTCACTGCCGGCAAAACTCAGTTTGGGCAATCTGCTGCTTTTCATTTCTTTACCACTCGATAAAAATGGGTATATCACGGGGTACAAGGAAAACCAATTATGCTTCAGCCGTATCGCCTTCTCGCAGGCATCTTCATGACATGTCTGGTTCTGCTGTTACACGGTTGTAGTAATGAAGAACCGGAAGCAAAAGTTGTGCGTCCGATCCCCCAGCTATCTGATCTGAATATCAAAGAATTTGTCAGCGTGTTTAAAGAGGATTACGAACGCAGCCTCAATGACATTGAAAACGCTTACGATGAACACAAATCAAAAAATGACCCGGACGGTTATGTCGCTTACCGTAACCTGACCTGGACGCCGGCCTACATTGATCTGAAAAACCATTACGCCGCTGTACTCCACCAGAACAAACCGTATCTGGCCCGTAAACGGCTGCTGCCACTTTTCACCCTGTTCGAGAACGTTCTTAAGATTGGCCTGGATCTGAAAAAAGCCATGAACGATAACGACGAACGCTACCATGGCCGTGCAGTGGACAGTATCCAGAAAGGAAAGCTTGCCTTTAATAAGCTGGCGCTTAAGTTACAGGCCAGCTGACATCTCTCCAGCGGTTACCGTACAGATACACCTGTTGCCCTTATTTAATCCGGTCAGCAGGTCGCATTCACCCCTTTTTCAGATCCTCGCTTTGGTATAGTATTTGCCGGTCCGTCAGATACTTAACACCACTGTTTACTGCGTTATCTGTCACTTCCGGTTCACCGTCAACCCTATCAACCGAGCACGATCTTTATGCGTATGAACATTGACGAATTTCTCGCCAGCCCGAATAAAGCAGTTACCCTGATGGGGATGTCCGGAGTAGGTAAAACCTACATATCCAACATTCTGGAAGAGAAAAACTGGTACCACTTTTCAGCAGACTACCGGATTGGCCACAAGTACCTGAACAGCGATATAGAAGCCAACCTGCGCGACAAGGCCATGACCGTGCCGTTTCTGCGTGAACTGCTTGAAAATGACTCAATCAGTATCAGTAACAACGTCACCATCAATAACCTGAGTTCGGTATCTGCATTTCTGGGCAAGCTGGGTAACCCGGAGAAAGAGGGCCTGGCTCTGCCAGAGTTTTTACGTCGCCAGAAACTCTACCTGGAAGCAGAAATCGCATCCGCCTACGACGTACCGAAATTCATTGAAAAAGCCCATGCAGAAGGCCACAACCACTTTATCAATGATTCCACCGGCAGCCTGTGTGAAATTGATGAACCGGGAGTATTTGAAGTACTGGCGAAGAACACGCTGATTCTGTACATCAAGACCTCTCCGGAAGATGAGATCAAGCTGATCGAGCGGGCGCAGAAAAGCCCGAAGCCCCTGTACTACCGTCAGGCCTTCATTCTGGAACAGCTGGCGAAGTATCAGGAAGAGCGGAATCTTGACTACCTGGCCATGATGGAACCGGACGACTTTATCCGCTGGGTTTTCCCGAACCTGTTCCACTCCCGTTTGCCGCGCTACCAGCACATTGCAGATAACTATGGTTATACTGTTCAGGCAAGCGAACTGGCCACCTGCAAATCTGAAGCAGACTTTATTGATATTATTACTGCCAGCGCCCGCCGCTAGGAATTTATTATGCCGATTATTACCCCTTCAAGCCGGGTCTTACCCAGCTATTCAAAATTAGCAGCTGAAGGTTTCGCGATTCTCACCCATGAACGCGCCACCACTCAGGATATTCGTGAACTGCATATCGGCTTCCTTAACATGATGCCGGATGCGGCTTTCACCGCAACCGAGCGGCAGTTCCTGCGTCTTATCGCCAGCAGTAACCAGATCGCCCAGTTTATTTTCCACCCATTTACGATCAACGTGGAAAAGCGCAGTCCGGAAATCCAGCAATACGTGGCGGATTACTACGACGACTTTGAACAGCTGAAACTGGAAGGCCTGGACGCGCTGGTCATTACCGGTGCAAACGTAGCCAATAAAAACATTCAGGACGAAGACTTCTGGGAACCGCTGAAAGAAGTAGTCGACTGGGCGTACGACAACGTCACTTCTATTTTTTGTTCGTGCCTGGCATCCCATGCACTGCTGAAAATAAAGTACGACATCGACCGCCAGCCGCTGCCTGAAAAATGTTGGGGCCTGTTCAACCATACGGTCAGCGACCCTACTCACCCGCTGGTACACGGCATGAACAGCCGGTTTGATGCCTGTCACTCGCGACACAATGAAGTGTCCAGTGATGCGATGCGTAAAGCCGGTCTGAAGGTACTGGTGGAATCGGAAGAAGCCGGCCCGCATCTGGCCGTCAGTGAAGACGGTTTCCGGATTATCTTCCTGCAGGGGCACCCGGAATATGACACCATCAGCCTGCTGAAAGAATATAAACGTGAAGTCATGCGTTATGTCAGCGGTGACCGTGGCGACTATCCGCCATTCCCGTCGAACTACCTGTCGCTGCAGTCCCAGGCGATTCTGGAGGAGTACCAGCTGCGCCTGACCAACGCGATGACCAATGGTACTGAACTGCCGGAATTCCCGGAAAAGCATGTCACACCACTGGTACACAACAGCTGGCAAGATACGGCTAACGCCTTTACCAACCGCTGGCTGGGTCAGGTTTACCAGACCACCAACGTCGACCGCACCAAGCAGTTCGAAGACCAACTGGACCCGAACGATCCGTTGGGGCTCTATTCCGGCAAGTAAAAGACATCAGCAAAAGACACAAAAAAAGGACTCACATGAGTCCTTTTTTATTATCAGGTAACTAAACAGTTCATATCAGAAACAGTCACCGGGAACCCTTACCCAGCCTTCCATTAGCAGCCGTGCACTGCGGCTCATTACCGCCTTGGTCGCAGTCCACTCGCCGTTTTCACAGGCAGCTTCTGCACCAACCCGCAAGGTTCCGGAAGGATGTCCAAAGCGGACCGCACTGCGCTCACCGCCGCCGGCAGCAAGATTCACCAGTGTACCGGGAATCGCCGCGGCCGTGCCGATTGCCACCGCAGCCGTGCCCATCATGGCATGGTGTAACTTACCCATCGACAGCGCCCGCACCTGGAGGTCAATCTCCCCTGCAGTAATCGATTTACCGCTGGAAGAAACGTAATCAGACGGGGGGGCCACAAAAGCCACCTTAGGGGTATGCTGACGGCCCGCCGCCTCACTGATATCACTGATCAGCCCCATGCGTACTGCGCCGTGAGCACGAATGGCCTCAAACTTCGCCAGTGCAGCTTCATCGTTATTGATGTCATCCTGAAGTTCCGAGCCGGTATAACCAATCTCTTCTGCATTGACGAAAATAGTAGGAATACCTGCATTGATCATGGTGGCGGACAAGTTACCGACACCCGGCACAACCAGTTCGTCCACCAGATTTCCGGTAGGGAACATTGCCCCTTCACCGTCCGCCGGGGACATAAATTCCACCTGTACTTCTGCCGCAGGAAAGGTCACACCATCGAGCTCAAAATCACCGGTTTCCTGTACCTCACCGGCGGTCATAGGTACATGGGCAATAATGGTTTTCTGAATATTCGCCTGCCAGATTCTGACGACAGCAACACCATTCTCCGGCACCCGCGAAGCATCCACCAGCCCTTTGCTGATGGCAAACGCCCCTACCGCCGCCGACAGGTTGCCGCAGTTACCGCTCCAGTCCACGAAAGGCTTATCAATGGCCACCTGACCAAACAGGTAATCCACATCATGATTCGGCTGGTTGCTCTTCGCCAGGATGACCGTTTTACTGGTACTGGAGGTTGCACCGCCCATACCGTCGGTTTGCTTTCCGTAAGGATCCGGGCTGCCGATCACCCGCTGGAGCAACGCATCCCGTGCAGGCCCCGGTACCTGAGCCACTTCCGGCAATTCTTCAAGGCTGAAAAACACCCCTTTACTGGTACCACCACGGATATAGGTTGCCGGTATTCTGATCTGAGGAACATGCGCCATAATTCAATTCCTGATTGAATGCCCGCCACGGTTAAACCGCAGCGGGCCGTTTACATTAGCTGTTACGCGTTACGCGTTACCTTCAAGGAAGTCCTTGGCAAAGCGCTGCAGCACACCGCCAGCTTCATAGACCGATACCTCTTCTGCGGTATCCAGACGGCAGGTGACTGGCACTTCAACGGTCTCACCATTGGCACGGTGAATCAGCAGAGTCAGCTCGGCACGCGGCTTACGCTCACCCAGCACATCAAATGTCTCGGTACCGTCAATGCCATAGGTCTCGCGGGTTTCACCAGCCTTAAACTCCAGCGGCAGAACCCCCATACCCACCAGGTTAGTACGGTGAATACGCTCGAAACCTTCCGCAACAATGGCTTCAACACCGGCCAGACGAACACCCTTCGCCGCCCAGTCACGGGATGACCCCTGACCATAATCCGCGCCGGCCACAATGATCAGCGGCTGGCTGCGCTCCATGTAGGTTTCGATGGCTTCCCACATACGGGTCTGCTGCCCTTCCGGCTCAACCCGTGCCAAAGAACCCTGAATAATCTCACCGGCATCATCCCGGCACATCTCATTGAGCAGCTTAGGGTTAGCAAATGTTGCCCGCTGCGCCGTCAGGTGATCACCACGGTGGGTTGCGTAGGAGTTAAAGTCTTCTTCCGGCAGCCCCATGTGCGCCAGATACTCACCGGCCGCGCTGCTGGCCAGAATCGCGTTGGAAGGCGACAGATGGTCCGTCGTAATGTTATCCCCCAGTACCGCCAGCGGACGCATACCCTTAAGGCCACGGGCCCCGGCCAGGGCACCTTCCCAGTACGGCGGACGGCGGATGTATGTGCTCTGCGGACGCCAGTCATACAACGGGCTTTCTGCCTGCTCCGCCTTACCCAGATCAAACATTGGAATGTATACCTGCTTGAACTGCTCCGGCTTCACACTGGAAGCGACAATCGCATCAATCTCTTCGTCACTTGGCCAGATATCTTTCAGGGTAACCGGGTTACCGTTCTTATCTGTCCCCAGTACATCTTTTTCGATATCAAAGCGTACTGTACCGGCGATGGCGTAAGCCACCACCAGTGGTGGGGATGCCAGGAATGCCTGTTTGGCATACGGGTGAATCCGGCCATCAAAGTTACGGTTACCGGACAGCACCGCTGTGGCATACAGGTCGCGGTCAATCACTTCCTGCTGAATTGCCGGATCAAGCGCACCGCTCATGCCGTTACAGGTGGTGCAGGCATAGGCGACAATGCCGAAACCAAGGGCTTCCAGCTCAGATAACAGACCAGCTTCTTCAAGATACAGACGGGCAACTTTAGAGCCCGGCGCAAAAGAAGATTTCACCCAGGGCTTACGCAGCAGACCTAATTCATTGGCCTTGCGGGCCACCAAACCGGCAGCCACTACGTTGCGCGGGTTACTGGTATTGGTACAGCTGGTAATCGCTGCGATGATGACTGCACCGTCCGGCATTTCACCAGGCTTTTCTTCCCAGCTGCCAGCAACGCCCCGTTCAGCAAGTTCGGACGTAGGCAGACGGCGGTGTGGGTTAGACGGACCGGCCATGTTGCGGCATACCGAAGAGAGATCAAAGGTCAGTACCCGTTCGTATTCAGCAGCAACCAGATCATCCGCCCACAGGCCGGTGGTTTTCGCGTAATTCTCAACCAGCGCTACCTGCTCCGGTTCGCGGCCGGTCAGTTTCAGATAATCAATGGTCTGCTCATCGATATAGAACATACCGGCAGAGGCACCGAACTCAGGCGTCATATTGGCAATGGTCGCACGGTCACCGATGGTCAGATCCCGGGCACCTTCACCAAAGAACTCAAGGTAAGCCGAGACTACCCGCTCTTTACGCAGGAACTCAGTCAGTGCCAGTACGATATCGGTGGCAGTAATGCCCGGCTGACGTTTACCGGTCAGCTCTACACCGATAATATCCGGCAGACGCATCATAGACGCACGGCCAAGCATCACGTTTTCTGCTTCCAGACCACCTACACCGATGGCGATGACACCCAGTGCATCGACGTGTGGGGTATGGCTGTCGGTCCCGACACAGGTATCCGGGAAGGCAATGCCATCACGGGCCTGAATCACTGGTGACATTTTCTCCAGGTTAATCTGGTGCATGATGCCGTTACCGGCCGGAATCACATCTACATTTTCAAATGCAGTTTTAGTCCACTCAATAAAATGGAAACGGTCTTCATTACGACGGTCTTCAATGGCGCGGTTTTTCTCAAACGCTTCAGGATCAAAACCACCGTGTTCAACCGCCAGCGAGTGATCGACGATTAACTGGGTAGGTACCACCGGGTTAACCTTCGCCGGGTCACCGCCCTGATCTGCAATCGCATCCCGCAGGCCCGCCAGATCCACCAGCGCGGTCTGACCCAGAATGTCATGACATACAACCCGGGCCGGATACCATGGAAAATCCAGATCCCGCTTACGCTCAATAATCTGTTTCAGAGAGTCGGTCAGCACCGCCGGATCACAGCGGCGTACCAGCTGTTCCGCTAACACACGGGAGGTATAAGGAAGGCTGGCATAAGCGCCTGGCTGAATGGCTTCGATCGCAGCACGCGTATCAAAGTAATCCAGCTGCGTCCCCGGAAGGGGTTTACGGTTTGCAGTATTCATAGCATCAGGACCCGTCAGTATTTTTTACACGAGCGAAGCCTTGCACACGAGAAACTCGGTGCCGGCTCCCCTTTGTTATTAGAAGTGGTCCGTTACCCCGGCATATACGGCCAGAGTAACGGTGACTCAGCTCAGTCCGGGTTATGGACGATCTTCGATCGCTACCCAGTCAGCGGAATCAGGACCGGTATAGTCCGCCGACGGGCGGATAATCCGGTTATTCGCTCTTTGCTCCATCACGTGTGCCGTCCAGCCAGCAACACGGGAACAAACGAAAATTGGCGTAAACAGCTTGGTCGGAATGCCCATGAAGTTATAGGCAGACGCATGGAAGAAATCCGCATTACAGAACAGTTTCTTCTCGCGCCACATAACCGCCTCAACCCGCTCAGAAACCGCATACAGATATTCATCGCCGACCTGTTCTGACAGTTTCTTCGACCATTCCTTGATGATCGCATTACGGGGATCAGATTCACGGTAGATCGCGTGACCAAAGCCCATGATCTTGTCTTTACGGGCCAGCATGCCCATGACTTCTGCTTCCGCTTCATCAGCACTGCGCCAGTTTTCGATCATCGCCATCGCAGCTTCGTTGGCACCGCCGTGCAGCGGCCCACGCAGCGAACCAATCGCCGCAGTCACACAACTGTGAATGTCTGACAGGGTGGACGCACATACTCTTGCTGTAAACGTTGAAGCATTGAACTCATGTTCTGCGTAAAGAATCAGGGAAGCATGCATAACCTGAACGTGCAGTGGCTCCGGCTTTTCATCATGCAGGGTCCACAGGAACTGTTCAGCAATGGAATCTGCATCAGTTTCTACATTGATCCGCTTGCCATGGTGGCTGTAGTTGTACCAGTAGTTGATAATCCCCGGGAATGTAGCCAGCATACGGTCGATATGGTGATGCTGTTCCGCAAAGTCATGCTCGGTTTCCAGGTTACCCAGCATTGAACAGCCGGTACGCATCACATCCATCGGATGGGCATCCGCCGGAATATTTTCCAGTACCGTCAGCAGCGCCTGAGGCAGGCTGCGCATCTCTTTAAGGCGAGCCTTGTACATTTCCAGCTCGCCCATATTTGGCAACTTACCGTACAGCAACAGATAAGCCACTTCTTCAAACTGCGCTTTATCCGCCAGTTCTTTAATGTCATAACCACGGTAGGTAAGCCCTGCACCGGACTGACCTACTGTACACAGTGCCGTTTCACCGGCAGACTGCCCCCGCAGACCGGCACCGCCCAACTTCTTCGCTTCAGCCATGATATGTCTCCTCACACCGGGCCGGAATCACACCGGCCAAAACACACTGATTTTTATTTGTTTTTGCCTTCCTGAAACAACGCATCAAGCTTCTGCTCAAAGTCGTGGTAATTCAGGAAATCATAAAGCTCCATCCGGGTCTGCATGCTGTCGACAACCGCTTTCTGATCGCCATCCCGCAGGATCGCTTCATAGACATTCAGCGCGGCTTTATTGGCTGCACGGAACGCCGATAACGGATACAGCACCATGGTGGCACCGTTCTCAGCCAGCTCCTGCTTATTAAACAGCGGCGTTGCACCAAACTCGGTAATATTCGCCAGCAGATGAGCACCATTAATGCCTTCCGCAAACGCCCGGTAATCACTCAGGGTATGAACCGCTTCAGCGAAAATACCGTCAGCGCCGGCTTCCAGACAGGCCTGCGCCCGCTCTACCGCGGCATTCAGACCGTCCTGCTGAAATGCATCGGTACGAGCGATGATGAAAAAGTCATCGTCAGTTTTGGCATCAACCGCCGCTTTCACCCGGTCAACCATTTCTTCCAGGCTGACGATTTCTTTATTTGGCCGGTGGCCGCAGCGTTTCTGAGCCACCTGATCTTCAATATGAACCGCAGCGGCACCAGCCTTGGTCATATTGCGCACGGTCTTCGCGATGTTGAATGCACCGCCCCAGCCAGTATCAATATCCACCAGCAACGGGGTTTCAACCGCATCGGTAATACGGCGAACATCTTCCAGCACATCGTTCAGCGAAGTCATACCCAGATCAGGTAATCCATAAGACGCATTCGCAACACCGCCACCGGAAAGGTAAATAGCTTTATGACCAACCCGCTCCGCCATCATTGCATGGTAGGCATTCACGGTGCCCAGAATCTGTAGTGGTTTGGTCTCGGCCAGAGCCTGACGGAAACGTCCGCCGGCGGTCAGTTGCTGCGACATAAGTGACTCCCTATGTAGGTACTCGATTCAGACCGGTCAGTCTTTTTGCTGATCGGTCAACTTAACTTCTATATTGCGCCGCGCAGTACTGATATGGCGACGCATCAGGATTTCGGCCAGTTCACCATCACCCTCTTCGATGGCATCCAGAATCCTGTGATGTTCTTTCAGGGCACGTTGCGGACGGGACTTGGACACACTGAACTGATAGCGGTACATACGCACCAGGTGATAAAGCTCACCGCCTAACAGTTCCATCAGCTTGTCATTGTGACTGCCCTGCACGATCCGGAAATGGAAATCCAGATCCCCTTCTTTCTGAAAATACGCATGGCCGTCGATCTTCTCGATACTGGCTTCATGCTCATGCAATAACTCCCGTACGCTGTCGATTTCTGCCTGCGACATTTTCACCGCCGCCAGGCGGCTTGCCATGCCTTCAAGGGCTTCACGTACGTGATAAATTTCCAGTAACTCATCCGTATTAAGGGACACTACCCGCGCACCCACATGAGGTACACGCACCACCAGCCGTAAACCCTCCAGGCGGCGAATCGCCTCCCGCAACGGCCCCCGACTGATGCCATAAGTACGTGCCAGTTCCGGCTCGCTGATTTTATGGCCCGGCGGAATATCACCCTTAACAATGGCAGTTACTAACTGCTCGCAAACCTTATCAGCCAGCGTGCGCAATTCGCTGTTGCTGATTGGTTGCTCTGTTACTTCAACTTCAGAGACTTCAGTCATATTATTTTCCAGATTGTCGACAATCTAAATTGTGAACTAACGATACAGTCCATATTATAGCCCGTCAAGACGGTTTTAAGGGCGATTTGTCAACATGATACAAAAGTATAAGGGTAATCCCTAGGAGATTTTCACCCTGTAATTAACCGGAACAAATCCTTCAACACAGGTTAAAAGCAATACATCAAAAAGCCACAATCCCTTACAAATAAAGGCCTGCAGCAATAAAGGGAAAAACCGTTAAAAGATAAGTAAAGACGAAAGGATAGAAAAACAAAATTGTCGACAATCTTAACAAAAACCAAAACTGTCGACACTTTATGAAAAGATTTCAGCCAGCCAGATAGCGCTCCAGCTCAACCTGCATCACCTGAGCAATCTGCCGCGGTTTCTGGAATGGCAGGGAATGATCCGTCCCGGCCACCATAAAATAATGCCAGTTAGGCAGGCGTTCCGCTAATGCACGCTGGTATTCATGCATCGCTGCCACACTGTTGCCACCGATAAAACTGCTGACATCTCCCTGAGCCGCCAGCAGCGCTTCCCGGTCCACGTCATGCAATGCATCGGTGACACATTTAAGTGCATGGGCAAATCCCAGGGGACGGCTGGCAAGACGTTCAATTGTGACCTTCTCCACCAGCGGTGACACTTTGCGGTTAGGTGAGATTGTATCCAGAAACTGCCGCACACCTTTCTCAGCGTCAGTACCCAGATGCTCAGCCGCCTGCATATACTGCGCCCGCAACTCAAGACTGGCCTGCCAGTCGCCACGGTCAACCGCTGCAGACTCCAGCAAAAACTGCTTTTCAACATGCTGGCTGTACTGCTGCTTATATAGCATCGAAATCAGTCCACCCATAGAATACCCAGCCAGGTCAAAACACTGCCAGCCCAGATGATTAAGCAACTGAGCCACATCTGTCACAACCTCCTGAGCAGTATAGGGATACTCAATGCCATCCGGGGAAACCGTCTGCCCCATTCCCCGCAAATCAGGTACCAGTACCTCTGACCACATATCCAGCTGAGCCAGCAGCGCCTGCCAGGTATCTTCACCCGCCACACCGGCACCGTGCAGCAATACCAGCCGCCGGCCTGTCAGATTATCCCGGTGACGGTAAAGCCGGTAAAAAATCTGTTGATCAGGCTGTGGGAAAATATCGGTATGCAGGGTATAGGGAAACTTCATAATGACTCATTAACACTCAGAAAAATCACGCAAAATCAGCCTGATAAGTGTACACGAAACAGGTCCGGTTCTGCTAAAGCCTGCAAACTGCTCTGGATGCGTAATATTGTGCCTTATTCCCGCCAATATACTCGCATTCATAGGGCCAGATGGTTACAATCGCCCTCTTTAACCGGACACAGCGCCCCACAAGGGCTAGTCTGTCCGTTAAGCAGTAACTATATCTTGCAGCTACAACAAAAGGCTTACCCGGTGTACAGACTGTTCCCTCTTCCCTATCTAGATGATGCCTGCCCTTACTTTGCAGCAATCCGTGAGCACAATGCGCCGGTTTTTCTTGATAGCGGTAAGCCCCGCTCAGGTTTTGGCCGTTACGATATCATTGCAGCCTCACCGGTCGCTCAGCTGAGCTACCAGCATGGCATCACGACACTGACCAAAGCCGACAATACAGAATCTCTCAGCGGCAATCCGTTCAGCCACTTGCAAGCCATGTATCAGGCCTACGCTGAACATTGTCAGCCGCCTGCCGACGAAACAATCGGCCAGCTGCCGTTTTGTGGCGGCATGATCGGCTATTTCTCCTACGATCTGGGACGCAGCCTCGAAGACCTGCCGGAGCTAAACCCGCAGGATCAGGAACTGCCGGATATGCAGGCTGCCATTTATCCCTGGGCGGTCATCGTCGACCATCAGAAAAAACGCACCCAGCTGGTTACCACACCGCTGATTGACCAGCCTTCTGCCGAAGCCATCAAAACACAGATCGAAGCAGCACTTGAAGCACCGGCCGCTGCAGGTGAATTTACTCTGACCAACCGTTTCAGCAGCAACCTGACGGAACAGGACTATTACGACGCACTGGACAAAGTCAGTGACTATATTCAGGCTGGCGACTGCTATCAGGTGAACTTTGCCCAACGCTTTAAAGCCGGTTACGAAGGTGACACCTGGCAGGCATACCTGAAACTGCGTGCCAAGGCTCCGACTCCTTACTCGGCTTATATTGAAACCCCGCAGGGCAGCATTCTGTCCCTGTCACCGGAACAGTTTCTGGAAGTAGACAACGGCAAGGTCACCACCAAGCCAATTAAAGGCACCCGACCACGGGGCAAAACCCCTGAAGAAGATCAGAATCTGGCGCAGGAACTGTTCGACAGCGAAAAAGACCGCGCCGAAAACCTGATGATCGTTGATCTGCTGCGTAACGATATCAGCAAGGTGTGCCAGCATGGCACTGTACGAGTCCCGAAGCTGTTTGATATTGAATCCTACGCCAATGTACACCACCTGGTGAGCACGGTGACCGGCATGCTGGATACAGACAAAACGCCTCTGGACCTGCTGGAACACAGCTTCCCGGGAGGCTCCATCACCGGCGCACCTAAAATCCGCGCGATGGAAATCATTGAAGAACTGGAGCATAACCGCCGTTCCATTTACTGCGGCTCTATCGGCTACCTGAGCTTCTCCGGCCGGTTTGACAGCAGCATTACCATTCGCACACTGCTCTGCCATGACAACCAGATTCACTGCTGGGCTGGCGGTGGCATCGTTGCCGATTCAGAAACTGCCGATGAATATCAGGAAACCTATAACAAGGTAAACAACCTGTTACAGGCACTGGAAGACGGCCTGAACTGAGCACTGCCTCTTCGCTATTCACATAACGCCCTGAAACTCAGCCTGCACTGCCAGGCTGAGGCTTACTACCCGTTTTGATTGCTATACCCCTCGCAAGCCTCTGATCCGGATATACTTTCTTCAGAATCACTGCCTATACTGGTGCTCATCGATCTCGAAACTGACCCAAGAGGTAGGCTATGAGCAGCAATTTCACCGGTAGTAAGAGCAAAGATTCGATCTCCATGACCATGCTGATGACCCCGGACATGGCCAACTTTTCCGGCAACGTCCACGGCGGCGCCCTGCTTAAAATTCTTGATCAGGTAGCCTATGCCTGTGCCAGCCACTTCAGCAAACACTACGTCGTCACCCTGTCTGTTGATCAGGTACACTTCAAACAGCCGGTGAGAGTAGGTGAACTGGTCACCTTCTACTCCTCAATTAATCATGTCGGCCGTTCTACTATGGAAGTCGGGGTAAAGGTAATTGCTGAAGATATTCACAGCGGCGAAGAACGGCATACAAACAGTTGCTACTTCACCATGGTTGCCGTGGACGATGACGGCAAATCAACCACCGTTCCCCGCCTGGAACTGAACACGCCGCAACGCAAAGCCCGTTACATTGCTGCCGCACTGCGTAAGCAACTGCGCAACGAACATGATCAGCGTCTGGCAGAAATTCATGATAAATGGACCGAGCACGTCGATGACCTTTCCAGTGAAGAAATCGATGCCCGGTTAAAAGATATGCTGGAAAATGATTCGATGTAAGACGCGGCTTTACTTGGCAGTAAAACCGCCATCGATAAAGATTGTCTGGCCGGTGATGTAATCCGACCCGTGACTGGCCAGAAAAATACACACACCATTAAGGTCTTCAAGCTGGCCATTGCGGCCAATAGCCGTTTGCTGCGCCAGCTGCTCACTCAGCGAATCATTGTCAAATACTGCCTGCGTGAGCTCAGTCGGAAAGAATCCCGGCGCAATTGCATTACAGCTTATACCCCGTGACGACCAGGCTTCCGCCATGGCCCGGGTAAGCTGCTCCACACCACCCTTTGAGGCACCATAAGCAATGCCATTGGCAAATGCACGACGGGACTGCAAAGAAGCCACGTTGATTATCTTTCCCCAGCCCCGCTCTGCCATTTGTGGCACCAGCTTCTGCGCCAGAAAGAAAGGAATCTTCAGATTAAGATCCTGAGTCAGATCCCAATCTTCAGGGGAAACATCATCCGCATGCTGACGAAGGTTTACCCCGGCGGTGTTACAGAGAATATCAATGCGGCCAAATACCTGCAGGCATTGCGTGACAACTTCATCCAACTGGTCAGTGTCCGCCAGATCTGCCACCACTGGCACCACCTGAGAGTCGCCTGCCGCTAACTGATCTAGCCGCTCCCGGCGGCGCCCCAGCGCAACAACCGAGGCACCGGCACTGCGCAGCGCTATAACCTGCTGCTGGCCAATCCCCGAGGTAGCACCGGTCACCAGCGCCACTTTACCGGTCAGATCAAATAACTCCATCAATATTCTCCGTACGAATGCCTCAGGTATCAGAGCTCAGGCAACACCTGATTGGCAAACATCTCTTCCACCTCAGCCCGGTTATTGCAGGCCTGAACTTCACGGACAACGTCCGGCGTCAGGTGCGGGGCAAACTTTTGAATGAAGTCATACATATAACCACGCAGGAAGGTACCTTTACGGAAGCCGATCTTAGTATAACTGGCTTCAAACAGATGACTGGCATCCAGACACACCAGACCGTGATCTGCCGCCTCATCAAATGCCATCGTAGCAATAATGCCGATCCCCAGCCCTAAACGGACATAGGTTTTGATCACATCTGAATCTACCGCCGTAAAGACGACCCGCGGGTCCAGCCCTTCACGGATGAAGGCATCATCCAGCTTGGAACGGCCGGTAAAGCCAAATACGTAAGTAACGATCGGATAATCAGCGATATCTTTCAGGGTCAGACGTGACACCTGCGCCAGCGGATGGTCCTTAGGCACCACAACCGAACGGTTCCAGCGGTAACAGGGCATCATGATCAAATCATTAAAGTGACTCATGGCTTCTGTGGCGATACAGAAATCCACGGTACCGTCTGCCGCCATTTCAGCAATCTGCATAGGCGTACCCTGATGCATATGCAAAGACACATCCGGGTAAGACTGCATAAAACCGTTTATCGTTTCCGGTAATGCATAACGTGCCTGAGTATGGGTCGTGGCAACATCCAGGCTCCCCATCTTCTCATCACTGAACTCTTGCGCAACCTGCTTAATACTCTCTACCTTACGCAGAATATCACCGGCCACTTCCAGAATTTTTTCACCCGCCGGCGTTACCCGGGTCAGGTGTTTACCACTGCGGGCAAAAACTTCTACCCCTAACTCATCTTCCAGTAAGCGAATCTGCTTACTGATACCCGGCTGCGATGTATATAAACTCTGAGCTGTTGCTGAAACATTCAGATCATGGCGGGCAACTTCCCAGATATAGCGCAACTGTTGCAACTTCATGCAAACCTCCAGACTCGGATCAAAAACTGTCCCGCTGAACGCACCCCGCTCGAAAATCAGCAAAACAGAAGTAACAAAAGCATTATTAATAACTAATAATTATATAGGACGTATATTCACACAGAATTCGTGTGGTTGCCAGCCCCTGCAGTCAACTGCAGGGGCTATTTTAAGGAAAGGCTTACAGACGGGATTTTAAACGGCGGATTTCTTCTTCCTGAGAGGTGATACGCTTCTCCAGACCGGTCACCCGGCCAATCGCACGGATCAGCTCATCATCTTTCAGTTTAACCTGGCCACGCAGGGCGCTTTCACGGCGGGTAGCCTCATTGGCTGCAGCCAGCTGCTTCTGATTCAGACGCTTAGTCTCTTCAGTCAGCTCTTTTACTTTATCAGACAGACGCTTGTTCTTATTCTGCTCAGACAAAATCGAACCAGACACCTTATTCAGCTGACGGGAACCCAGATCAACATCTGTTTTATAACGCTTCAGCTCATCTTCAAGAATTTTGACCTGATTCTTCTGGGAATCCAGTTTCACGTCCCGCTTGGCCACCACGGCCTGCAGATCATGAATCTCTTTGGTAAGCGCGGACTCTTTACGGCCACTTTCATCACGGATCTTATCCAGTGAGCCGCGGTAATAACGGACATCCGCCTCGGCCTTACTTACCTGCTCAAGGCTGTGACGCTGTTCATCTTTAACCCGCTGATCGAAAGTACGCTTGGAATCATCCAGCTTCTTCTGCAATAACGCCATCTCCTGCTCAACGTTATGATAACGTTGTTCAGCAGTTTTCAGATCTGACGTGACTGCACCAAGATTAATTTTCAGCACAGAAATTTCAGCTTCCAGTGCCTGAATCTGACTGGTTTCGGATTCCAGCTTCGCCCGCAGGTGACGGTACTTATTCTCCTGCTCAGTCTGATCTTCGTAGAGACGCTTTAATTCCTGCTCGCTGTGCTTACGAGATTCTTCACCGGCAAGAATCTGGTCTTCCTTATCGCTCATAACCAGTGCCTGAGCTTCCTGCAGCGCCTGATTCCATAAAGTCTGGAAAGACTTGTTCAGGCTACTTGGCACATCCGGGATCGCAATCATGTCACCGTTCACTGCCTGTAAGCGGCCGGAGAGGCTGTCCCACCACTCAGCCAGCATATCCGCAAGGCAATCCGGCTCAGTATTTAACTCAGCAGCGATCAGCTCAGTTGTTGGAATTACCCCCCGCTGCAACATGCTGTCTGCAGTCAGATTAAAAATAGTCGGGTCAACCCTGTCACTCATTGATACATCCTGATAGAAACCACACCTGCGCACCTGCAGGTTAATATTATATAACAGCTAACTACTCAGCATCCTTCGCCTGATTACGCTCAGCGAGGTGTTGCTGCAAATTACTCATACCTTTTTGTAACACATCCCCCAGGGGGGCTTTTATCACTTTGCGACCACCGGAAGGCAGCGGCATGCGTAACTCAACCGCATGCAGAAATAAACGCTTAAGGCCAAACTGGCGCATAAATTTATTTGTATCATCCACGCCGTACTTATCATCTCCGATAATCGGATGGCCGGCAAACTGACTGTGTACACGAATCTGATGGGTTCTTCCCGTCACCGGACGGGCCTCAACCAGGGTTGCATAACCAGCAAAACGCTGCAGCACCTTAAACTCTGTCAGGGACTCCTTACCCATCGGGTGTGCCTTTACGACGCGCTCCCCGGACTTAAGTTCATTTTTCTGCAGTGGTGCATCAACCTTGGTTTTACGGGTCGACCATTTACCATCCACCAAAGCATTATAAATCTTGGTAACCTTCTTCTGGCGCAATGCTTCATGCAGGAAACGTAAGGCACTGCGTTTTTTGGCCACCATAATACAACCGGAAGTATCACGGTCTAAACGGTGCACCAGTTCAAGAAACTTAGCCTGAGGACGAATCTGACGCAGCGTCTCTATCAACCCGAGACTGATACCACTGCCGCCATGCACAGCAAGGCCGCTGGGCTTATTGATCACCATCATATCTGCATCTTCGTAAAGCACAGCCTCTTCCAGGCTGGCAGCAAGGCCGGCACTGGCCACCGGTGCCTGACGCGCTTCTGTCAGGCGCAGCGGCGGTACCCGGACAAGATCACCTTCCTGCAACCGGTAATCCGGTTTAATACGCTTTTTATTAACCCTTACCTCACCTTTGCGCAGGATTCGGTACACCAGCGTCTTAGGGGCGCCTTTTAATTTGGTACGCAAAAAGTTATCAATGCGCTGCCCTGCAAGATCAGCATCAACATCAAACCACTGAACCTGGCTTTTCGGGGCATCATTATTTTCGGACATCTTTAAAATTCGGCACTCGTACAGATACTGAAGTAAATTATTCAAAACTGTCTGAATGAGACAGATTCAGACACATCTATGAATTGATGCACCTGTTAATAGCTGCTATATTCTAGCGCTGCTGCAGGCCTTTGGCTTTAGCTAATTTGCTTTTATGGATAAATAACCTGATGTCAATAACCAAATCAGGGATTTATTCAACAGCCTGCACAGAAGATGATGAAATATTTACGTATTTTTATCCCGAAGCAGCCAGAGTAAAGGCCCGAAAAGCTTCCGCAACCCCCGCTAAACAGCACTGTTACCAAACACAGGCTGACGTCATAAAGCGAACCGGTTGCCAGAAGCCAGCTACGGAGACACTGCCAGAGGCAGACACGTAAAGACCAACATCAAAACAACAGAATTAACTACGTATTTCATCCTTCTGGTACTGTTTTGGCCAGTTGGAGGTGGAGATGTCGCCAGCCCGGAACCTGCGTGCCATCAGAACGGAAAACAGTCAGAGATTAAGTAACCTGACTGCCTGAACCGGACTGAAAGATCCGCAGTAACAGCTACGATCAGATACTAAAACTGATAGAGGCTGCTGTTTCCTCCACCGTCGATAAGACCCGTCTGCGCTGTAATACACACCAGACAGGCAAAAAACTGAACTATTGATGTCGTTACGAAGATTGGACTCACGTGACAGGGTATGCCCTGTCCCCATACGTAAACAGCCATAGCGATGAAATACGTTAGTGTTATAAGAGAACGCTAACACAACATGAAAAGAATGCTCATTAATGCAACTCAGCCCGAAGAGTTGCGCGTCGCACTGGTCGATGGCCAGCGCCTGTATGACCTGGACATTGAGTCAGGTTCCCGCGAACAGAAAAAAGCCAACATCTACAAGGGTAAAATTACCCGCGTAGAACCAAGCCTGGAAGCCGCTTTCGTCGACTACGGTGCAGAGCGTCACGGCTTCCTGCCACTGAAAGAAATCTCCCGCGAATACTTCATCAAAGGCAGCGACAAAGGCGGCCGCCCAAGCATCAAAGACGTTGTTGCTGAAGGTACCGAGGTTATCGTTCAGGTAGACAAAGAAGAGCGTGGCAACAAGGGTGCAGCCCTGACCACCTTTATCAGCCTGGCGGGCCGTTATCTGGTTCTGATGCCTAATAACCCACGTGCCGGCGGCATCTCCCGCCGCATCGAAGGCGACGACCGTAAACAGCTGAAAGAAGCAATGGACGGCGTAACAATTCCGCAGAAAACCGGCGTTATCGTCCGGACTGCAGGTGTTGGCCGCAGCTCTGAAGAACTGCAATGGGACCTTGATTACCTGCTGATCCTGTGGGAATCCATCACTAAAGCATCCAGCGAACGCCCGGCACCTTTCCTGATCTACCAGGAAAGCAACGTTGTTATCCGCGCGATCCGCGACTACCTGCGCCAGGACATCGGCGAAGTACTGATCGACAGTGAAGAAGTCCACCAGGACGCACTGAACTTCGTTAAGCAGGTAATGCCTAGCTACGAACAGAAGATCAAGCTGTATACCGAACAGGTACCGCTGTTTAACCGTTTCCAGATCGAAACTCAGATCGAAACTGCTTTCCAGCGTGAAGTACAACTGCCTTCCGGTGGCTCAATTGTTATTGACCCGACTGAAGCACTGGTGTCTATCGACATCAACTCCGCACGGGCAACCCGCGGCAGCGACATCGAAGAAACCGCTCTGCACACCAACCTGGAAGCCGCTGAAGAAATCGGCCGCCAGTTGCGCTTACGTGATATCGGCGGTCTGATCGTTATCGATTTCATCGATATGACACCGATCAAGAACCAGCGTGAAGTTGAAAACCGCATGCGCGATGCGATGAAGATCGACCGCGCCCGCGTACAACTGGGTCGCATCTCTCGCTTTGGTCTGATGGAAATGTCCCGTCAGCGTCTGCGTCCGTCACTGATCGAAAGCCGCGGCTCTGTATGCCCACGCTGTAACGGTCAGGGCACCATCCGTGACACCGAGTCTCTAGCACTGTCTATTCTGCGTCTGATCGAAGAAGAGTCTGCTAAGGAACGGACCGCACAGATCCGTGCAATTCTGCCGGTCTCTGTCGCCACCTTCCTGCTGAACGAAAAGCGTAGCGAAGTTCATGATATCGAACAGCGTCAGAACGTACGGGTAGTCATTGTTCCTAACCCGAACATGGAAACACCGCACTACGAAGTTGTCCGTTTGCGTGATGATCACACCGTGATCAACACTAATGACGCCAGCTATACAATGCAGCCTGAGCCTGAAGACATCGCTGAGCCGGATACAGTTACTAACACCCCTGCCCGGGAAAAAGCAGCCGTACGTACCGTCGCGCCGCCAACACCGGCACCGGTCAGCACTGAAACAACTGCAGCGCCTGCCAGCAAGCCAGCTAAAAGCGAAGAGAAATCTTTCCTGTCCGGCCTGATCTCCGCCATTACTGGCCTGTTCAGCAGCCCTGAAGAAGACAAGAAAGAACAGGAAAAGAAACCGCGTAACAAAGATAACGGTGAGCGTAAGCGCTCTAACAACCGCCGTAACCGTCGCCGCAAAGACGACCGCGAACGCGGTGAAAACAAGTCGCAGAATGCCAGCAAGGATGAACAGCAGGAGTCCCGCAGCGATAAGCCACGTGGCGAAGGCCGTTCACGTAACCGTCGTCGCAATGACCGTGACCGCGATCAGAAACGCAACAAGCCTGAAGCTCAGGAAGAAAACCTGCAGCAACAGGAAAATGAAGTTCAGGAAGATGGCCGCAACCGCGGTGAACGCCGTCGTGGACGTCGTCGTCGCGGTGAGCGTAACGCCCGTCGCAGCGGTTCAGAGCAACAGGAAAACGCACTGAACACTGAACAGCCTGTAGCAAATGCTGAAGATGCTCAGACTGAAAGTGCGGCTAAAGCAGCCATTGATGCACCTAAGCCAGATACTGCAGCAACAGCCTCTGACGAAGAGCAACCAAAACGTAAGCGTCGCCAGCGCCGTCCGCGTAAGGATCGCAAGCGCGAAGAGACAACTGAAGCAGTCGCTGAAAATGCTGAAACAGCAACCGCAACTGCTGCAGCTGAAAATGCTGAGCCAGCAGAAGCCGCAGCGGAAGCACCAAAGGCAGAAACACCGGTAGCTGAAGTAACACAGGCTGCAACTGAAGAAGCTCCTGCTGCAGAAGTGACTGAAGCCGTCGCTGAAGAAGCAGCTCCGCAAGCGGCTGAAGAAGCAACTGCATCTGAAGCGCCTGCAGCGGAAGCTGAAGCTGCTGAAGCTGCTGAAGAAACAGCCGAAACGGTTGCTTCCGAAGAAACAGTTACTGAAGCACCTGCTGCTGAAGAAGCAGTAGCCGAAGAAACTGCTACTGAAGAAGCTGCTACTGAAGAAGCTACTACTGAGGAGCCAGCAGCTGAGCAGGCCGAAACAGAAGTAACTGAAGAAGCTGCTACTGAAGAAACCACTACTGAAGAAGCTGAAGCAGAACCTGTCGCTGAAGAAGCACCTGCGACTGAAGCACAGCCGGAAACAGCAGAAGAAGCTGATCAGCCGGAAACCGCTGCTGAAGACAACGCCAAGCCAGCAGAAGAAGCACCTTCTGCCAGCAAGCGTCGTGGACGCCAGCGCCCTGCCCGCAAGGCAAAACCGGCAACATCAGCAATTATCGAGCCGCAGCCAGTCGCACCACGCCGTCCGGCACCGCTTGTTGCTGATCAGGACTCTGCTCCACGCCAGCGTCGCCAGCGTCGCGCGCCGAATGACCCGCGCAGCCGCCAGCAGGCAACACCGGCAAACAATCAGACGGACAGTGAAACCACTGAAGTTTGATACCGCGTAACGACACCGGCCAGCCCGGTGTCAGCACACAAAAAAGCCAGCTAAAGAGCTGGCTTTTTTATTTTCACACTTTTTGCTGTCCTTCCTGTTATTGAGGAAAAGTACGCGGCTCAATCTCCAGGCGCACATTAAAGTGGCTAAACACATCCTCCTGAATCGCCCCGGCTAACCGCAGAATATCAGCACCACTCGCCGCGCCATGATTCACCAGCACCAGCGCCTGCTTATCATACACACCGGCATCTCCCTGGCTCCGGCCTTTCCAGCCCAGACGGTCGATCAGCCAGCCAGCGGCCAGCTTATAGCCGTCACCGTCTGCAAAACTGACCAGATCAGGATAGTCCTTCAGAATCGCCTCCCGCCGCGCCGCTGACACAACAGGGTTTTTAAAGAAGCTGCCCGCGTTACCGATATCTGCCGGGTCAGGCAACTTAGCACGACGAACCTGACAGATATAATCACTGACCTGCAAACCGTCAGGCGACTCAATACCCAAGCCGGCAAAATGATCCGCCAGACCGGCATATGCCAGCACTGGCTGACACTTCCGACTAAGCATAAAAGTTACTTCGGTAATGATGTAACGCCCTGCAGCACGCTGCTTAAAAATACTGTCCCGGTAACCAAACTCACAGGCTTCAGTGGTAAATTCACACAGCTCTCCGGTTTCCCTGTCCAGCGCCCTGAGACTAAGCATACGGTCTTTGATCTCAATACCGTAAGCACCGATGTTCTGCATAGGCGCAGCACCCACAGTCCCCGGAATCAGCGACAGATTTTCCAAGCCATAAGCGCCACTCTCAAGTGTGTACCGTACGAAATCATGCCAGTTTTCACCGGCCGCAGCTGTCACACATACCTTCGCCGGATCATCCGCATCAGCTTTAACCGTAATACCCTGTAAGCGATTCAAAATCACCAGACCCGGTATATCATCCACCAAGATCAGGTTACTGCCACCACCAAGTACCAGCACATCAAGACCTTTACTGTCTGCAAATGCCAGCGCCTCGCGAAGCTCCTCCAGACTGGTTACCTCACAGCAGTACTCAGCTGACACATCAAAGCCAAAACTGTTAACACCTTTCAGGGAATAGTTTTCTGAAAACTCCATTAACCGGACACTCCCCGGGCAGCAATCTGATCCAGCAAAGCACCACAGGCATCTTCAAGCATATCCAGCACATGGGTAAAACCTGCAGCACCGCCAAAATACGGGTCCGGTACATCACCCTCATAGTTATCGGTGAAATCTGTCATCATTCCCAGGTAACCGGAATAATCCGCAGGGCAAATGCTGCGCAAGCCACCCAGGTTCTGCACATCCATCGCGATTACATAATCGTAATATCCAAAATCCGCCGCAACCGCCTGACGAGCACGCAAATCACTCAGATCATAACCGCGCTTTGCCGCCTCTGCAGTGGCCCGGTGATCCGGCGGCTCACCAACATGATAAGCACCGGTGCCGGCTGAATCCGTTTCGATAAGGTGAGACAGGCCCCGATCCTCAACCAGCTGTCGGAACACACCATGCGCCGTTGGCGAGCGACAAATATTACCCAGGCAAACAAAAAGAACCTTCGTTTTTTTCTGTTCCATTTATACCTCTGAAAAAGCACAAGAACCTACCAGAACACTGTAAACAATCTTGCAAAAATAGCCGCTATGCAGCCCAATGAATATCGCCATTATATACGCTGCATGGCCATCTTCTGACAGATTTATTCTATACAGGAACTGAAATTATGCTTGAACTGCGTCCTAACTGTGAGAACTGCGATAAAGACCTGCCACCAGACTCGGCAGATGCCTGCATCTGCACCTATGAATGCACCTTCTGCAGGCAGTGCGTTGAATCTGTACTGGAAAACGTATGCCCGAATTGCGGCGGTAATTTCTGCCCCCGCCCTATCCGGCCGGTGACTGCCCACCGGGAGGGTGTCAGCCTTAAACACCACCCTGCCGGCACAAACCGAAAGCATACTCCTTACAGCGAAGCGGAAATCCGTGCATTTTCAGCCACCACCAAACACCTGACACCTCAGGAACGCTGAAGCGGGTATAAAAAAAGCGCTGTATCTTCTTCAGATAAAGCGCTTCGGATCACAGCTTCAATAACGGTCAGGATGCACTGAACAGCGCCCGTATCCGCTCCAGATCAGCTTCGGTATCTACTCCGGCAGGCGGCAGTTCGTCCGCCACATCAACATGGATTACCGCACCGTTATACATAGCCCGGAGCTGCTCCAGACACTCAACTGTCTCAAGCGGCGCGGGTTCCCAGCGTACAAAGTCATTCAGCAACTTTACCCGGTAAGCATAAATACCGATATGACGCTGGAAATTAACCCCTTCAGGTAACACATTACGTGCCTGGGGATCAGCAAACTCATCCCGCGGCCACGGAATTGGCGCACGGCTGAAATACAGCGCCTTCCCCTGTGTATCGCTGACCACTTTAACAACATTCGGATTCAGCACCGCTTCGATATCACTGACCGGTTCGCTCAGCGTCGCTATGCTAGCATCCAGATTGGCCATCAGGTTATGTGCGACCTGGTTAATCACCCGGGGCGGGATCAGTGGCTCATCCCCCTGCACATTTACAACGATATCATCCGCATAGAAACCCAGCTGCTGAACCACTTCCTGCAAACGGTCAGTGCCGGAAGGATGATCTTCGCGGGTCATACATACTTCTGCCCCAAAGCCTGTGGCAACATCGTAGATACGCTGATCATCAGTGGCAATCACTACCCGCTGGGCTTCACTTTTCAGCGCCTGCTGATACACCCGCTGAATCATCGGCATACCGGCAATATCCGCCAACGGCTTACCCGGCAAACGAGATGAAGCGTAACGCGCAGGGATAATAATAGAAAAACCCATGATAAGTCCGCCTTACTTTTCCAGACGTTCTTCAGCACTCAGCGTACGCGCTTCATTTTCCAGCATAACCGGAATGTCATCACGTATCGGATATGCCAGACCACTGGCACGGCAGATCAGCTCATTCGTCTCGGCATTATATTCAACCGGTGCCTTGGATACCGGACACACCAGAATATCAAGCAGCTTCTTATCCATGTAATAACCTTATTTGTCGTATTTCAACGCCTGTAAACGCTCTGTCAACTGTTCTGCAAACCCGTCATCAAGTTGTGCATCGACCGGCAGATACCAGGCATTTTTAAGTGGAAGATGTGCGCATTTTACAGCGTCTTTCTCAGTCATGATAATGCTTTCCCCACCGACAAATGAAAAATCCTCCATTTGGTAGGCGTGGTGATCAGAAAACGCGTGTCGCTCAACCGTTAACCCGTGCCCTTCAAGCACACTGAAAAACCGCTCAGGGTTACCGATCGCAGCAACACCGTGCACGCTCGGATGCGTTTCAGCAAAATTATGCAGAAAATCAGGTAATACACCATTATTTACATCAACAGAATGCACCCTGCCCGGCTGCAAATGCATTTCACTATAGGAATAGCCAGAGGGCTGCGCTGCTTTGCCATTGACCACGATCAGATCAACACTTGCAAGGCGTTCTACCGGCTCACGTAAAGGCCCTTCCGGTAAACAGCGACCGTTCGCAACCCCCCTCTGCCCATCAATAACAGCAATCTCAATATCACGCCCCAGGGCATAATGCTGCATGCCATCGTCGCTGATAATTATGTCGCAATCAAAGCTTTGCTGAAGGTGCCTGACCGCTGCAGGGCGATCCGGATCAATTACCAGAGGTACAGACGTTCGCCGGGCAATCATGACCGGCTCATCCCCTCCTTCAGAAGGCAGGGTCGCGGGGGTGACAATAAAAGGAAAAGCGGGAGGTTTCGCACCATAGCCCCGACTGACAACACCCGGCTTATAGCCCTGCTGGCGTAACCAGTTAACCAGCCAGATCACCAGTGGAGACTTACCCGTTCCGCCGACAGAAATATTGCCAACAACAATCACCGGGACAGATGCGCGCCAGACCGGTTTACTGCCGTTCAGGTACTGACGACGCCGACGATCTGCCAGCGCCGTAAACACAGCAGATAACGGCCGCAGCATAATCAGCCAGGAGGCCTTCCGGTACCACGCCTGCTCAAGTGCCAAGCTATTGCTCCGCCGGTGGTTTCTGGGTCGTGATACTCAGGCTGGAGAAACCCATTTTGCCGGCCACATCCATCACCGTTACAACAGCCTGATGGGGCGTATTGGCATCAGCAGTGACCACAAAAGGTAACGCCCGGTTTTCACCGGCAGCCTTGAGCAATGCCCGGCGTAAAGTATCCGCCTGGCTGTTAATCAGCGCCAAGCCGTTAACACTGTAGCTGCCAGCTTCACTGACGACTACTTCCAGAATATCCAGAGGTGCTTCTGCGACCAGACCATCCGCTTCCGGCAATTCAACCGCCAGATGCGTTTCTTTAGTAAAGGTTGTGGTGACCATAAAAAAGATCAGCAGCAAAAATACCACATCAATCAAAGGGGTCAGATTGACATCTACATCAGCGGGCCGGTTACGTCTAAACTTCACAGGACAGCCTTATTCATAATCAACGGCACGGTCGCCGTGGACGATTTCAACCAGTTTGATCGCTTCCTGTTCCATCTCCACCAGCAGGGTATCGACCTTACGCTGGAAGTAGCGGTGGAACATGAGCGCCGGAATGGCTACAGCCAGACCAGCGGCTGTCGTAATCAAAGCTTCCGAAATACCTCCGGCAAGCACGTTAGCGTTACCGGTTCCCTGCAGCATGATTTCAGAAAACACCTTAATCATTCCTATAACCGTACCCAGTAAGCCCAGCAGAGGTGCAATTGAGGCAATGGTACCCAGCGCACTCAGAAAACGCTCCAGCTCATGCACAACATGACTGGCAGCTTCCTGAATACTCTCTTTCATAATCTCCCGGCCATGGGAAGAACTGTTCAGACCGGCAACAATAATCTTACCCAATGCGCTTTCGTTGCGAATCTGGTTCAGCTGCTCAGCACCCAGTTCTTTTTTACGTGCCAGCTCCCAGACCCGTGCTAACAGGTTAGCCGGCGCAACCCGGTCCTTTTGCAGTACCCACAAGCGCTCCAGACATATCGCCAGAGCAATCACAGAACAACCGATGATCGGAATCATTAACCAACCGCCGGACTGAAGTAATTCAAACACCTACTGCCTCCCAGAAACTTGCAGATACAGGCTAAAACCAAGCCGCTAAATTAGAGCTGGGCTACTGTAACATAGCGACTCATTGGCGAATAGAATCCACTAACCAATATCGCCACTTAACTTGACGCGCTGCCAAGGCACTGCAGTTATTATTCTGCGCTGATAACGCCACCGCCCCATGCTGGCCTGTATCCAACCATGGTACCAAACGGTGCTCCAGCCGCTCGATAACCTTTTCAGAAGGATGCCCATAGCGGTTTTTATAACCACTGCTGAAAATCACCTGTCGGGGTTGCAACCATTCCAGCCACAGATCACCGGTTGATGTCTGACTGCCGTGATGCCCCGCCACCAGCCAGGTATGCTTAGCCGCTAACGGGTCGTTTTCTCTTACAATCTGCTCTTCAATAATTGCCTCAGCATCCCCCGGCAATACCAGCCGGCAGCTATCATTCTCAACCAGCAGCACACAGGATTTATTATTCTCATTTACCGACCACTTACTATCCGGCTGAACAAACCTGAACCGCACCCCGTCCGCCTGCAATTCCTTTACGGCGCCGCAGGCAAGTATCTTCCCGCTGTCACTTTCCACACGCGCCTGCCATTCAGCGCTGCCAAAAAATACTTCACCGGGCTTAAGCTGCCTGTTTACATCCGCAAACCCGCCGGAATGATCATTATCTCCATGACTCACCACCAGCCAGTTCAGCTTATTCACACCGGACCTTCCCGCAGACGGAATAACAAAACTCTGAGCAACGCTGCCACCGGGATAGCTGGCGCCGGTATCAAATAGCAGAGAATGCTCGGAGGTTTTAACCAGTACAGCCAGCCCCTGCCCCACATCCAGCACCCAGGCTTTGAAATCTCCCTGCTGAACAGTATCCCCCCGGCCAAACAACAGAGGCAGACACAACACTGCACCAATGATTCTGAACGGAAACACCTGCGGCAACAGCAGCAGACCAATACCCACAACTGCCAACAGCAGATATTCGGGCTCCGGCGTAAAGTGTTCAGTCAGCTTTTCTTCTGCCTGAACAATAAAGCCAGACTGATTTAACAGATCATCTCCCCATGCCAGGCCCCGCCAGAACAATGACAGCAACTCTTCAGCAAGCATTACCGACAACCCGGTAAGCCCAAGCGCTACCAGCATTATGATCACGACCAAAGCCGGCAACACGATAAGGCTGATATAAGGAATAGCGACAATATTCACCAGCGGAGAAATCAGCGAAACATTACCGGTAAAAATCAGCAGTATCGGAAAAAGCCCTACAAAAATGGCCAGCTGAGAAAGCAACATCCGCCTGAATACACCCCAACGCCCCTGACCAGTTTCTCCGGTCGCCACCGTCAGCAAAACCGCCACCGCAAAAAAGGATAGCCAGAACCCGGCCTGTAAAGGACTAAGTGGCTGAATCAGTAAAACCAGCAGCATAGCAAGCCACCACCGCTGCCAAACAGATATGACAACCCCTAAAATCGGCGGCAGCAATAATGCAGCCGCCATGATCAGTGCACGCTGAGTCGGTATTGTGAAGCCGGCCAAAAAGGCATAAACAGTGGCAAACACTAAAGCAAGCACTATTCTTCCACGCCGAAGATCTGCTACCTGAATCCGACGCATAACCAGTGGCAGCTGTAACAGTGCTGCAAGCCAGTAACCCAGCAGACACACTATGCCGATATGCAATCCGCTGATAACCACCAGATGCACAGTGCCGGTATCCTGCAAAAGCTGCCACTGCGTATCAGAAAGAAAACGCTTATCCCCCAGCAACAGCGCCTGTAAGGTCGCCAATGTTAGTTTGCTAAAACCAACCCCTTCCAACCACTTGCTCAGCCTATAGCGTTGCCGGTCAAGCCGTACCAAGCCTTTAGCATCATCAGCCAATAACTCAGGTGACAAGTCAGACCGGACATACCCACGAGCATCTATTCCCCGGGACAAATGCCAGGCCGCAAAATCAAATCCCGCCGGATTAACCAGACTTCGCGGTGTCTTAAGGCGAACAGAGAAACGCCAGCGCTGCCCGGGGCTAATATTCTGTGTATGCCTGTACCAGGTTAAACGGATCTTTCTCAGCGAATCAGCGCCAACAGGTGACGCATCCAGCAACAACTCAAACCGGACCCGGTCCGGAAATTCATCCGGCAAGCCCACCACCACACCGCTGACAATGCCATCATAAGGGCTGTCGTCCAAAGGCAGACGATGACTTAACTGCCACTGTCCCCAGAAAAACACATAAGCCATTCCCAGGCAGAAGGCGAACAAACCGAAACGGCGAAAAACAGGAAAAGCAGCACAGAAAAGCGCTGCCACAGGCCATAACCAACCGGCAGCGGGCAGAAAAGAATAGTTGCTCAGAATTATAGCGATAGAAAAACCGATCATCCTTGATCTCACAGTGTTGGCTTAAGCAACGGGAGTAGGCATAATGACGCTCCCATTCGACAATATAAGTGCGTCACGAATGCCGCGCAAATTAATTCGCAAGTACATGCCCGACGAGGCAAAGCTCAAGCAAAACCGGCATCTTAGCTGGCTGGGTAATCACATACACAACCCTAACCTGTGGCACCTGACACGCAAGTCAGTCTGCAGGGCATTCATGGTCGGGCTTTTCTGCGCCTTTCTGCCGATCCCTGCCCAGATGCTTGTTGCCGCGGTTTTAGCGCTTTTCGTACGCAGTAATTTGCCTATATCTGTCGGCCTAGTCTGGATCACCAACCCGATCACCATGCCGCCGATTTTCTACTTTGCTTATCTGGTAGGTGTCTGGCTAATGGATTTACCGGCGCAGGCAATTGAGTTTGAACTCAGTGTGGACTGGCTGTCGAGTGGCCTGAACCACATATGGCAACCACTGCTGCTTGGTTCTGTCATTTGTGGCATTGTTGCCGGCATTCTGGGTTATTTTCTAATGCAGGCATTCTGGGTTTGGCAGGTAAACCGCAGCTGGAAACACCGTCGCAAGAACAACAATAAGAAGCCCTGATATAAAAAAGCCGCGATAAACGCGGCTTTTTTAACTTTATACCGGCTGTAAACAACCGTCTCGTAACTCCAGCACTCGGCCTTGTTTATGCGCCAGCTGAGGATCGTGCGTTACCACCACAAAGGAAGTTTCCAGCTCTTCATTCAACCGCTGCATCAGTGCCTGAATATCTTCAGCAGTATTACGGTCCAGGTTACCAGTCGGCTCATCCATCAGCACACAGGCTGGGTTCGCGACCAGCGCCCGGGCAATCGCTACCCGCTGACGCTCACCACCACTGAGCATGGAAGGTTTGTGTTCGATACGATGCTCAAGACCCACAGCCACCAACAACTCTCTGGCTTTGGTTTTAATACTGCTGATTGGCTCGCCGCGAATCAGCAGCGGCATGGCAACATTTTCCAGCGCATTAAATTCCGGCAGCAAATGATGAAACTGATAAACAAAGCCCAGCGCATTATTTCGCAACTCTGCCCGCTGTTTTTCATTAATCAGATACAGTGGCTTATTAGCGACCTTCACCTCACCTGAAGTGGGAACATCCAGTCCACCCAGCAAGTTCAGGAGAGTACTTTTACCGGAACCTGAGGTACCGATAATAGCCAGCTGCTCGCCTTTAGCCACATCCAGATTGACATCTTTCAGAACCTCTACCTGTGCGTCGCCGTCACCATAGACCTTCTTAACCGATACACACTGCAGAACCAGATCCGCCGGATTATTCATAACGCAGCGCCTCCGCAGGTTGAGTTTTTGAAGCCCGGTACGCCGGATATAAGGTCGCCAGGAAGCTGATTGATAAAGCTGTCGTCACAATCACCCAGACATCACTCATCTGAAGTTGTGAAGGCAAATAACTGATAAAGTAAACATCAGCACTGAGGAACTGAATACCAAAGGTTCGTTCAACCCATGCCACCAGATCCGTCACGGTCAGGGCCAGCAAAACACCCAGAGCAGTCCCCAGCAGCGTGCCGATAACACCGATCACTGTGCCCTGCACCATAAATATTCGCATAATCCGGCCAGGCGTTGCGCCCAGCGTACGCAGGATAGCAATGTCAGCCTTCTTGTCAGTCACCACCATTACTAATGTCGACACAATGTTAAACGCCGCTACAAAAACAATCAGAAACAGCAGCAGACCGATCATACGCTTTTCCAGCTGAATCGCCTGGAACAGGTTTCCGTGGGTCCGGGTCCAGTCACTGGCACGGTAATAGTTACCTGTCGCTGAAACGATCTGAGTCATCCGCCGCGGCGCATCAAACAGATCCGTAAACTCCAGGCGCAGACCATCCACACCTTCCGCAATTCGCTTAATACGTGCAGCATCATCAATATGAATATATGCCAGGCTGGCATCCAGCTCAGCACCTACTTCAAATAAACCGACAACCTCAAAACGCTTTAAGCGGGGAACAACACCGGCCACACTGATAGACGCCTCTGGCAGAACCACCGTCACCTTGTCACCAATGGATGCGCCCATTGAGCGAGCCAGTAAAGCCCCCAGCACAATGCCATATTTACGCGGCTGCAGAGCATCCAGACTGCCCGCTTTCATATGATCATCGATAATAGAAACTTTCTGTTCCAGCTCAGGATTAATACCGTTGATCACAACACCGCGAACCACACCACGGTTTGTCAGCATACCCTGCGCCTGAATAAAGGGTGCGGTACCCTTAACATCCGGCTCCTGTTCAACCTGACTGGCCAGTGTTTCCCAGTCAAGCAGAGGCTGGCCATAATCGGTAATAGTGGCATGAGGCACCATCCCTAAAATACGGCCTTTAAGTTCACGGTCAAAACCATTCATAACCGACAAAACAAGGATCAGCGCTGCGACACCAAGTGTCAGCCCGAGCATAGAAACCAATGAAATGAAGGAAATAAAATGATTGCTGCGTTTGGCTGCGGTGTAGCGCAAACCTACATAAATAGAAAATGGTCTAAACATGGCTCGGATTAAATCATAGACTCGAAAAATTCTCTAACAAAATCAGAATAATATTCGCTATACTCAAACTTGTATTAACTTGCTCAGGAGCATGCTTTGAATCCCGAACGCCGTGAGTACTATCGTATCAGCGAGAACGTATCCCTGGATTTTCAAGTTATCAGCGAACAGGAAATGCAGGCCAGCTCTCTGCCAACGCAGTTTAAGGTCTCGCCTTTCTTTACTCTGTTAAGTCAGCTACAGGAACTTGACACCGATACAACTCATTTGTTGCGCAAAATTGCACAAAAAGATCCAACCATGGGGACTTTTCTGGAAGTCACCACCAATAAGATCGATGCAATTGCCAAAACAATCGCCAGTCACGGTGTGGAATTTGACGACATTAAAACTCAGGAAATCAACTTGAGCGAAGGCGGACTGAGTTTTGACACACATCGCCAGGTCAGCAGCGGCGAATACCTGGCCCTTAAGCTGGTTTTTCAGGAAGCCTGCATCGGCCTGCTACTTTACGGCAAAGTACTCTATTCAACCGCCAATGAAGATGGCTCAGACAGCAGCAATGTCGGTATTCAGTTCTGCCGTATGCCGGAAAGCAGCCGTATGATCATTGCCCGCCACATTATTGCACTGCAATCCAAGGAACTGCAGCTGCAGGGCAACATCGATCTGGACTGATGGCTCAGACACCTGCCTACGAATTAATAGAAGCGCTGGACACCCTGCTCCGGCGCCTGAATGCTTTTTCCGCACAACTCTGCCACAGCAAACTTCCCTTCTGGCTACCTGACGAACAGATCTGCGACCTGCCCAGCTGTGCAGCATTATTTAACGATATCTGGTACCGGGACGGCCAGGATGGCAGGGTCACACGTACCCAGCACGGCCTAATCGGGGCTGACAAATCACTGATTGAAAAAGCCCTTAGCGTCAATGCCGCTAAACAGGCTTTTCAGACGCTGGCCACCCACCACCGGCTGAGCCAGGACAGTGATTTACAGAATCAACTTACCCGGCGGGAATCTCTGCTGGCCGAAACGCTTCAGCATCACGGCTATTCAAGAATACATCTGCGGCAGTGTTACCGGCAGATCCCCATCATCGAAGGCAGACCGGTCAAGATTGGCTTCAGCTGGTATACCAGCGGCCGGAGCATTAAACAGCTGACGCCGGAGCAGGCATTGCAGCGTTTACAGAAAATGGATACCAGCCAGACACACATCCAGATGCAGATTGATGCACTGGGACACCTGATGCCCGGCGATATGCTGGCTCAGCTACAGTCGCAGGTACCGGTGATGCGAGCCAATCTGCTCTGGAAACAAAATGATCAGATGATCCGTAAAGCGCAAAACGTATCTTTACCTATGCTGATTCCCCTTCAGCCCGGGGAAACTTTACCCGAGCATAACCAACCGCTATCATCTCCCCCTGAACAACGCAGCCGCAGTTTGCGCAGCGACCTTAAAATTGATCCTGTACCATTCCTGCCCAGCCTGCGTGTCCACAAATACATCAACTGATCTGATATACCATGACTAAACCTGAAAAGCGGCAAAAAATGCTGCACCATATTGGCGTGGCACTGGGCCTGACCGGCCTCGGCGCGTATTACCTGATTATCGACGCATCAGGCTTTCTGGAATGGGCGACCAGCCTGGTTGATGAAGAATATACCGGTTCTGCGCTGATGGTAGGCATCATGGTCAGCATGACCCCGGCCTTTCTGCTTTGGAAATACTACAACCGCTTTCTGGAACGCCGACTGGCGATCAAAGGTATTTATTACGAAGACAGCTTCTATAAGAAAGAAGACGATACAGAAAAAAGTAACTGATCTTTTTCTAAACCCGGATACAAAAAAACACGCCAGAAGGCGTGTTTTTTTTATACTGCAAGACCTGCAAAATTACAGATTCGCCACCCGGTTCAGACCAGCAATAGCCGCTACACGGTAGGCTTCAGCCATGGTTGGGTAGTTAAAGGTAGTATTCACGAAGTAGTTAATCGTGTTTGCTTCGCCTTTCTGATTCATGATCGCCTGACCGATGTGTACGATCTCAGACGACTGGTCACCGAAACAGTGAATACCCAGAATCTGCAGGGTTTCCCGGTGGAACAGAATTTTCAGCATACCAACAGGCTCGCCGGAAATCTGGGCACGGGCGGTATCTTTAAAGAATGCCTGCCCAACATCATAAGGTACTTTCTCTTCCGTCAGCTGCTCTTCCGTTTTACCGATTGAGCTGATTTCAGGAATGGTATAAATACCGGTTGGCACGTCGTTGATGAAACGGAAGTCATCCGCATCCAGCATATCAGAAGATGCAGAACGCCCCTGATCAATCGCCGCTGAAGCCAGCGCCGGCCAGCCAATGACGTCACCACAGGCATAAATGCCTTCACACTCGGTGCGATAGAACTCATCAACCTTAATCTGACCACGGCCGTTTGCCTGAAGACCGATATTTTCCAGCTTCAGCATGTCAGTGTTGCCGGTACGGCCGTTACACCACAGGAACGCATCCGCACGGACTTTCTTACCGGATTGCAGCGTCAGCGTTACACCGCGCTCGTCCGCTTCAACTGTTTCATAGGTTTCATTATGACGGATCTTCACCGCGCTGTTACGCAAGTGATAGCTCAGGCTGTCAGAAATTTCTGCATCCAGGAAGGACAGCAGACGACTCTGGGAATCAATCAGGTCAACCTTTACACCCAGGCCACTGAAGATAGATGCATATTCAGAACCGATTACGCCGGCACCGTAAATGATCATTGTCTTGGGAGTGTGCTCCAGATTCAGAACAGTATCGCTGTTGTAAATCCGAGGATGGCTGAAATCAATATCCGTCGGTGAATAAGGACGTGAACCGGTGGCAATTACCACATTCTTGGCACGCAGGCGCTCATCACCCTTCACAGTTCCCTTCACCAGAACAGTATTCTTGTCTTCAAACTCTGCCTGACCAAAGAACAGATCTACCCGGTTACGGGCATAAAAGTTGGTCCGCATCATTACCTGGTTAGAGATAACCTTCTCAGCACGCTTAAGTACCTTAGGGAAAGAGAACCAGCGTGGCTCACCGATATCACGGAACATCGGGTTGGTGTTGAATTCAATGATCTGTTTAACAGAGTGACGCAACGCTTTAGAAGGAATAGTACCCTTGTGAGTACAGTTACCACCCACAGAATCCTGTACTTCAATAACCGCTACCCGGCGTCCTTTTTTTGCGGAGTTCATCGCCGCACCTTCGCCGGCAGGACCTGAGCCTATTACAATGACATCGTAGTCATATACAGCCATTACATTCCCCTATTCTGATTTACTTCAACACCGTAAATTAATACTTAACAACAAGTTAGCTTATGCTACGGCAAAACCTGTCAGAGCTAAACCCTGACACACTAACTGCGACATAAAAGCTTCGTGATGATGACGGTTTACTTAGCCTGGTAACCCAGATCAGCCGCGTCAGCAGAGGCAGACTGCTTCTTCTGCTGTTCAGTCTCACAGATTTCCTGATTACCACCGCATACATCACAGGCAGTATCCATGCCCAGCGCACTCATACCACCACAGGAACCGGTGATAGGCTTACCTTTGAGAATTACACCAATTGCCATTCCGGCAACCAGCAACAACATTATCACTATGGCAAAAATCAATTCAGTCATTTTCACTCACCTGAAATAGATACGCGCTTGTCTACTGCAGCACGCATTGTACTTAACTTCATAACATCTGACACTGACCAGGATCACTCTACTAAATAAGCAGCAAATCCCGGGGTTTGTTTCTCAACAAAACCAGTATCACTTTTCACGATAAACATGGCCTCAATGCCATTGGCTATCGCATATTCGTAAGCCTTTTCCTCACCCATGACCGTAAACGCAGTTGCCAGTGCATCCGCTTCGGCACAGGTAGGACGCAACACTGTAACCGACGCCAGTTTATGACTGATCGGCCGGCCTGTTGCAGGATCTATTGTATGCGAAAAACGGATACCGTTTTCCTCAAAATAATTTCGGTAATCACCGGACGTTGCGACTGCCACATCATTAACAGCAATAATTCGCTGAATCGCCCGCTTACCGGAAACAGGGCTCTCAATGGCAATCAGCCAGGGCTCATCATTGAGCTTTAATCCACTGGCCCGTAACTCACCACCGATTTCAACCAGATAATCAGTGATACCGTGAGATTCCATCAGCTCAGCCAGCCGATCAACACCATAACCTTTCGCCACTGCTGACAGGTCAATATACACCCCTTCAGCACGCTCTACCGTTGAACGCTCAGCGTCAAGCTTCACTTTCTGATAACCAATGCTCTGCCGTAACGCCTGAATATCAGCCGGTGATGGCGCTTTCGTTACCCGACCATCCGGGCCAAAACCCCACAAATTAACCAGCGGCCCAACGGTGACATCAAATGCACCATTACTGCCATGGCTGATCTGCTGGGACAATTCCAGCACTTGGAATAACGGTTCAGACAGTTGCTGTGTCACCGTGCCCGAAGCCCGGTTTAACAATGACAGCTCAGAATCAGCAATATACGTCGACATCGACTGATTCACATCTGCCAGCATTGCTTCAGCCGCACTGCTCAGTGCTGCAGTTTGCTTGATAACCTGATCAGAGCCAGCACTGTCAGCCGCCAGCCATTTAACACTGTAGCTGGTACCCATCGTACCGCCGGTAAAACCAACCACCTCTGGCTGAGGCGTTTTTTCACAGGCAGTTAAAAACAAAACGGCCAGCAGCGAAGCTGCCAGCCGTATGATTACCTTATGATAATCGTGCATCATTAATGCTTATCCACCGAAGTCATCAAGCAGGATGTTCTCAGGCTCAACACCCAGATCTTCCAGCATTTTGATAACCGCTGAGTTCATCATTGGCGGTCCACACATGTAGTACTCACAATCTTCAGGGGCTTCATGATCCCGCAGATAGTTTTCATACAGTACGTTATGGATGAAACCGGTATAACCTTCCCAGTTATCTTCTGGCTGAGGGTCAGACAGCGCCAGGTGCCAAACGAAGTTATCGTTTTCAGCAGCCAGTGCATCGTACTCTTCATTGTAGAAAGCTTCACGCAGACTACGGGCACCGTACCAGAAAGACATCTTACGGGTAGAGTGCAGACGCTTCAGCTGGTCAAAGATATGGGAACGCATAGGCGCCATACCTGCACCACCACCGATGAACACCATCTCTGCATCGGTATCCTTGGCGAAGAACTCACCAAACGGACCGTATACATTGATCTTGTCACCTTCTTTAAGGCTGAACACGTAAGAAGACATCTTACCCGGCGGAATACCTTCCGGACCACCAGGAGGTGGAGACGCGATACGGATATTGAACTTAACAATACCCTTCTCTTCCGGATAGTTAGCCATGGAGTAAGCACGGATAGTGGTTTCATCAACCTTAGACACATAGCGCCACTGGTCGAAACGGTCCCAGTCTTCACGGTACTCTTCCTGGATATCAAAATCCTTGTAGTGTACTTCGTGCGGAGGACATTCCAGCTGTACATAACCACCGGCACGGAAGTCAACGTTTTCACCTTCAGGCAGACGCAGAGTCAGCTCTTTGATGAACGTTGCAACGTTCGGGTTAGAATCAACTGTACATTCCCACTTCTTAACACCGAAGACGTCATCTTCAACTTCAATCTTCATGTCCTGCTTAACAGCAACCTGACATGACAGACGCCAGCCTTCACGGGCCTGGCCTTTAGTGAAGTGAGGTTCTTCAGTTGGCAGCATACCGCCGCCACCTTCTTCAACAATACATGAGCACTGTGCACAGGTACCGCCACCACCACAGGCTGATGCCAGGAATACACCCTGACCCGCCAGTGTTTGCAGCAGCTTATCACCTGCTGGCACCTGAATTGTCTTTTCCGGATCACCGTTAATTTCGATGGTCACATTACCGCTGTTTACCAGCTTGGCACGGGCTGCCAGGATTACCGCAACCAGTGCAAGCACCACTGCGGTAAACATGACAACACCAAGAATAATTTCTGCATTCATCGCATTAATTCCTTTCGTTGTTCATGCAGCCTGTTAAAGCTGAACACCTGAGAAAGACATGAAGCCAAGAGACATCAGACCAACAGTAATGAAGGTGATACCCAGACCACGCAGACCATGCGGTACATCGCTATAACGCAACTTCTCACGGATACCTGCCAGCGTCGCAATTGCCAGCGCCCAGCCGACACCTGCACCTGCACCGTAAACCACACTTTCACCGAAGTTGTAGTCACGCTCTACCATGAACAGTGCAGCACCAAGGATTGCACAGTTTACAGTAATCAGCGGCAGGAATACGCCCAGTGCGTTATACAGCGCCGGTACATACTTATCCAGGAACATCTCCAGGACCTGTACCATCGCTGCAATTACACCGATGTACGAGATCAGACCCAAGAAGCTCAGATCCACATCCGGCATACCGGCCCACGCCAGCGCGCCGTCTTTCAGCAGGTAGTTATAAATCAGGTTGTTTACCGGCACTGTAATTGTCAGTACAACAATTACCGCGATACCCAGACCAATTGCTGTCTGTACCTTCTTGGAAATCGCCAGGAATGTACACATACCCAGGAAGAAGGCCAGCGCCATGTTCTCAACGAAAATGGCTTTAACCAGCAGGCTAATATAATGTTCCATTACGCTGCCTCCTTCTTAGTGTTAGGCGCCATTTCGAACTCTGGCTTTTCAACCTGGTCAGGATACGCAGTACGCAGAATCCAGATGAAAATACCGATCAGGAAGAAGGCGCTTGGTGGCAACAGCAACAGACCATTGCTGTAGTACCAGCCGCCATCGGTAACCAGTGGCAGAATCTCAATGCCAAACAGCTTACCGGACCCGAACAGTTCACGGACGAAACCAACACTCAGCAGAACCACAGAATAACCCAGACCATTACCGATACCGTCCAGGAACGAAATGCCCGGAGGGTTCTTCATAGCAAAGGCTTCCGCACGGCCCATTACGATACAGTTGGTAATAATCAGACCAACGAATACCGACAGCTGCTTGGAAATCTCATAGGCAAATGCCTTCAGTACCTGGTCAACCACGATTACCAGAGAGGCAATGATGGTCATCTGTACGATAATACGGATGTTACCGGGTACATGGTTACGGATACTGGAAATAAACAGGTTAGAAAACGCTGTTACACTGGTCAGTGCCAGACACATAACCACGGTAACAGACATGCTGCTGGTTACCGCCAGGGCAGAACATACACCCAGAATCTGCAAAGCAATCGGGTTGTTCTTGAAGATTGGTGTTATAACCACTTCATTCGTCTTAGACATGCTTAAGCACCTCCCGCTTTCAGATTAGCCAGGAATGGTGCATAACCATTCTCGCCCATCCAGAACTGCACCAGATTCGACACACCTACGCTGGTCAGAGTCGCACCGGAAAGTCCGTCGACCTTGTACTCTGCATCAGCGGTACCGGCACCAACCTTACCCTTGATCACAGCAAGTTTAGGGGTGTAAGAACCTTCTGCATAAACAGACTTACCCTGCCACAGACTCTTCCAGACAGGATTATCTACTTCACCACCCAGACCCGGTGTTTCAGCGTGCTCATAGAAGCCAAAACCACCAACGGTGTTCAGGTCACCTTCAAGAGAGATGAAACCGTACAGTGTAGACCACAGGCCATAGCCGTGAATCGGCAGAATCAATTTCTCAATCTCGCCCTGGTTTTCAACCATGTAAACCGGCATATAGCGGGCCTGACGGCGAATACTGGCGATATCCTGATCAGCGGTCAGCTGAATAGACTGAGACGGATCTTTAGCTGCCTGACGGGCATCGTAACCTTCAGCCTCAACAGCATCGGTGAACTTGCCGGTTTCCATATCCAGCATGCGGGTAGAAATCTGCTCGAACAGTTCATCTACCGATTTGCTGCTGTCAGAGATACCGGCAGCTGCCAGGATGTTGGATTTACGGTCAAGGTCTTTGTTGGCCTGCTGAGCAGGACGCAACATAACAGCCGCCGCAGATACAATGATCGAACAGACCACACACAGCGAAACGGCAACGGTAAGCGTCTTACCAATGGTATCGTTATTACTAGCCATTGCGTGCAATCCTCCGCTTGATGTTAGCCTGCATGACGAAGTTATCGATCAGCGGCGCAAAAAGGTTAGCGAACAGAATCGCCAGCATCATACCTTCCGGGAACGCAGGGTTAACTACACGGATCAGTACAACCATGATGCCCACCAGCGCACCAAAGTACCACTTACCCACGTTAGTCATGGAAGAAGATACAGGATCTGTAGCCATGAACATCATACCGAAGGCGAAACCACCCAGTACGAAGTGCCAGTAGAAAGGCATCGCGAACATTGGGTTCGAATCAGAACCGATCACGTTCAGCAGCGTAGAGGTTGCAACCATACCCAGGAAGACACCGGCAACAATGCGCCAGGCCGCAATACGGGCGAACAGAATAACCGCACCGCCAATCAGAATTGCCAGGGTAGACGTTTCACCAACAGAACCCGGAATGAAGCCCAGGAAGGCATCCATCCAGCTAACACCCTGTGCCATGATCGCATCAACGCCACCCAGTGCAGCCAGACCCAGAGGGGTAGCGCCGGAGAAACCGTCAACTGCAGTCCAGATTGCATCACCTGACATCTGCGCAGGATATGCGAAGAACAGGAATGCACGGCCAGTCAGTGCAGGGTTCAGGAAGTTTTTACCTGTGCCGCCGAATACTTCCTTACCGATAACAACACCGAAAGAAATACCCAGAGCAACCTGCCACAGCGGGATAGTTGCTGGCAGAATCAAGGAAAACAGAATAGAAGTTACGAAGAAACCTTCATTTACTTCATGGCCACGCTTCATGGCGAACAGGACTTCCCAGAAGCCGCCCACAACAAAGGTAACCGCATAGATAGGCAACCAGTAAACCGCACCGTGGATAATGTTATCCCAGATGCTGTTTGCATCGAATCCGGTCAGAGCGCCAGCAATTGCTCCACGCCAACCTTCAACTTCGGTCATACCCAGCTCAGCCATACCCATATTGGCCTGCAGACCAACATTGTAAAGACCGATTAAAATCGCTGGAAAAGTACACATCCATACCAGGATCATCATACGCTTCAGGTCAACCGCATCACGGATGTGCGCAGCTGCCTTGGTGACGTGACCCGGCGTGTAGAAGATAGTATCCGCAGCCTCATAAAGGGCGTACCAGTTTTCGTACTTACCGCCTTTATGGAAGTGAGGTTCCATCTTGTCGAGAATATTACGTAAGCTCATCTTCAGCCCTCTTTCTCGATCGTTGTCAGGTTATCCCGCAAGATCGGGCCATACTCATATTTGCCAGGGCAAGCGAACGTCATCAGTGCCAGATCTTCTTCATCTAGCTCCAGACAACCCAGCGCAATCGCGTTCTCCATATCACCGACAACCAGCGCACGCAGCAACTGAGTTGGCAGGATATCCAGTGGCATCAGTTCTTCAAACTGACCTACAGGCAACATTGCACGCTCAGAACCGTTAGTGGTTGTGGTGAATGCAAACTTTTTGCCTTTCGAGAACATCGAAGCAAACATATTCAGGACAGAGAACTTCTCACTGCCTGGTGCAACCCAGCCCATGAACTCACGCTCACGGCCTTCCAGCAGCACAGAAACCTGGTTGGCATAACGGCCCAGGTATGCAAACGCACCCTTGGCATTACGGCCGTTCAGGACTGAACCACTGATCACACGGTTATCACCGCTTACCAGACGGCCTGCAGTCAGCTCTTCCAGATCTGCGCCTACACGGGTACGCAACAGAGTCGGAGCACTTACCTGAGGTCCCGCCAGTGCCACGACACGGTCTGTAAATAATTTACCTGTAGTAAACAATTTACCGACTGCGATGACATCCTGGTAACCGATCGTCCAGACAGTTTTCTTTTCAGAAGCCGGATCCAGGAAGTGAATATGCGTACCGGCATTACCCGCCGGATGTACACCTGAGAACTCGGCAACATTAACACCATCAGCAGACGGCACATCAGCACCTGATGCTTTACACAGGTGAACCTTTGCCAGCTTACCCAGCAGTGTCAGACCGTGACTGAATGCTTCTTTCTGCTCAGCGATAATCACGGCAGGGTCTGCCGCCAGCGGATTAGTATCCATCGCTGTCACAAAGATTGATGATGGTTTTGTACCGGGAGCCGGTACTTTACTGAACGGTCGTGTCCGCAGCGCGGTCCACTGACCAGACGCAACCAGGTTTTCTTCAACCTGTTCCGCCGTCACTGACGCCAGCTCACTGGCATCAAATTTTGCAAACTCTACAGCTTCATCGCCATCGACTTCGATCACAACAGACTGCAAAGCCCTTTTCTCACCACGGTTAATTGCTTTAACCACACCTGCCGCAGGGGCTGTGTAATTAACACCAACCGTTTTTTTGTCGGTAAAGATCACTTGACCGAGTTTAACCCGGTCTCCCGCCTTGACCTGCATCGTAGGTTTCATACCTATGTAATCGAAGCCGATCACGGCGACGGTCTTTGCCTCAACAGCTGCAGATACAGACTGTTCAGGCGCGCCCGTTATAGGTAGATCCAGACCCTTGTTGATCTTGATCATCCGCCTCACCCAATTTCTATTATAATTTTTCAGGACTCCGGCCCTTCATCAGGGGTCTGACGCACAACTATTTGTTCACTTTTCAGGCAAAAAAATAGCCGTATGCCAGGCTCTGAATTCGGGTGGAGCTATCCCAACCTTAAAACTGGTCTAGTATAAGGTTCAGGCGGTAAATTTTCTACAAAACCGTCCTATAAACGACGGTTTTAGATCAAGAAATGAGTAACTCTCATATATCAATAAGGAATAGATATATTCCAAAATGATATATAAATTAAAAACCAAAAAAAACCGCCCAAAAGGACGGTTTTTCGTATATTTTTTAGACAATTAAGCGTCAGGGTGACGGGTCGCCTTAGGGAATGCCGGCAATGTGCACTGAGCCATGCGGTGCGCCATGCGGATAACCTGACAGCTGTAACCGAACTCGTTATCGTACCAAACGTACAGTACGCAACGGTTACCTTCAGCAATTGTCGCCAGAGAATCAACAACACCGGCTGCACGGGAACCGACAAAGTCGCTGGATACCGCTTCAGGAGAATTGCTGTAATCAATCTGCTTCTGCAGTGGAGAGTGCAGCGCCTGGTGACGCAGGAACGCGTTCAGCGTTTCTTTATCAGTCGGCTTATCCAGGTTCAGGTTCAGGATAGCCATAGAAACGTTTGGCGTAGGTACACGGATCGCATTACCGGTCAGCTTACCTTCCAGCTGTGGCAGCGCCTTGGATACCGCTTTCGCCGCACCTGTCTCAGTGATAACCATGTTCAGACCCGCAGCACGGCCGCGACGGTCACCTTTGTGGTAGTTATCAATCAGGTTCTGGTCGTTGGTGTACGCGTGAACAGTCTCAACGTGACCGTTAGTTACGCCGTACTCAGCGTCGATAGCTTTCAGTACCGGAGAAATAGCGTTAGTTGTACATGAAGCTGCAGACAGAACTGTATCGCTGTCTTCGATATCGCCGTGGTTAACACCCATAACGATATTCTTAACGCCTTTACCCGGTGCAGTCAGAGCAACCTTGGCAACACCCTTGGATTTCAGGTGCAGAGACAGACCTTCTTTGTCACGCCAGATACCGGTGTTATCCAGAACCAGCGCGTTGTTAATACCATGAGCGGTGTAATCAACCTGATCAGGACCGTCAGAGTAGATAACCTTGATCATGTTACCGTTAGCAATGATTGCCTGGTTTTCTTCATCAACACGGATAGTACCGCGGAAAGAACCGTGCACAGAGTCACGGCGCAGCAGGCTGGCACGCTTCTCAAGATCTTTGGCAGCCTTACCTTTACGTACAACAATTGCACGTAAACGCAGTGACTGACCACCACCGGTACGTTCGATCAGCAAACGCGCCAGCAGACGACCGATACGGCCAAAACCGTACAGCACAACATCAGTACCCTGAGATGCTTCAGCACCGATTACCGGAGCCAGCTCTTCAGCCAGGAAGTCTTCCAGAGACGCACCGTTACCTTCCTTACGGAATTTAACAGCCAGCTTACCCACGTCAACGTGAGCGCTGTTTACATCCATCTTGTCCAGTGCCTGAAGTACCGGGAAAGTATCAAAAACAGACAGTTCCTGATCTTCAACCTGACGTACAAAACGGTGGGCCTTCAACACATTCACGACTGAACGCTTGATAAGCAGGCGACCGTACACAGACGATTCAATGTTTTTATCACGGTACAGACGTCCGATCAGCGGGATCATCTCTTCAGCTAATGCTTCGCGACCTTTCCAGTCAGCTAACACTTGTTCTTGGCTCACGGCTTGCTCCAAAAATAGGCAATATAGAAGGTAGTCAAAATAGCAGCAATGTTTGCTGGCCGGCATTATCCTCTTTTCTCAGGCTGCGGGCAAATACCAATCGGGAATTTTTATCGTCAAAAGGTAGACTTGTCATAATTGAGCAACTCTGATGAAACCCCGGCAAAAAAACGTTTTCAGCAATTTTTGTAGTAAAAATACAAAGCTTTTCCGCTACGCTGACAACAACATATGTACATTTTGGAATTCCACCGTAACATAAGCAGCCTTTTAGCAGATTTAACAGGACATCAGTGCACGTGTTTGCCGCAGAATACCAGCTACCGGAAAAAGATGGCGATATCCGCCGCATAGGCTCCCTTTACGGCAGCGCCCGTGGATTACTCATTGCCGATATCGCCCGCCAGCATGACGGTTTACTGCTGTGCATCACGAACGACACCGATACCGCCACCCGGCTGGAAAGCGAAATACGTTTCTTCAGTCCGGAGAACACACCTGCTCCCCTCCTGTTTGCCGATTGGGAAACCCTGCCCTACGACAGCTTTTCCCCTCATCAGGACATTATATCCCAGCGTATCAGCACCCTTTACAGCCTGCCCCAACAGACAAAAGGCGTGTTGATTGTCCCGTTAAGCACACTGATGCACCGGATTGCGCCGCCGCGCTTTCTTGCAGGTAACGCACTGATGCTGGATACCGGCCAGACGTTGGACACCGACAAAATGCGTCATCAGCTGACCGATGCGGGCTACCGGCAAAGCGATAACGTTTATGAACACGGCGAATTTACTATCCGTGGCTCAATCATCGACATCTTTCCGATGGGCAGCCAGCTACCCTACCGGATTGACCTTTTCGATGACGAAATAGATACACTGCGCACCTTTGACCCGGAAACCCAGCGCTCACTGGATAAAGTAGACAGCATTCGTCTGTTGCCGGCCAAAGAATTCCCGTTTGATGCTGACGCCATCAGAGCCTTTAAACAGCACTGGCGGGAAACCTTTGACGTGGACTACAAACACTGCCCGACTTATCAGGATGTCAGCGCGGGTATCACGCCTCCAGGTATTGAGTACTATCACCCACTGTTTTTTGGCGACAGCGCCACGCTGTTCGACTACCTGCCGAATAACACCTTAGTGCTTGCCGAACATGATCTTGAACAGCACGCAGAACATTTCTGGCAGGAAGTAGGCAACCGTTACGAAGAACGCCGCTACGACATCGAAAAACCGATTTTACCACCGCAGCAACTGTTTCTTTCCAGCCAGGATCTGTTCAGCACACTTAAGCCTGCCCGCCGGGTTCAGCTACAAACAGACGACCTGACTGACAAAGCCGGCCGCTACAACCTGAGCTGCGCTGAGCCACCAACCCTGACGATCAATGCCCAGCACAGCCAGCCACTGGCAGATCTCAAAGCATTTCTCGACAGCTGCCAGGAACGGATTCTGTTCTGTGCCGAATCCGCCGGACGCCGGGAAGCACTGCTGGAATTACTGGCACGGATCGACATTAAACCGGTCATCACAGAAAGCCTGGAAACCTTTGTCGCTGCGGACGACACCATTTGCATCACTATATATCCACTCGAAAAAGGCCTGTCACTGCCCGGCAAATTTCAGCTGATCAGTGAAAACCAGCTGTTTGGCCAACAAGTATTCCAGCGCAGACGCCGTAGCCGGGACCAGGAACAGTCTGATCAGGTCATCCGTAACCTGACCGAACTGAACATTGGCTCACCAGTGGTGCACATCGATCATGGTGTCGGCCGCTATCAGGGTCTGATAACACTGGAACTGGATGCCCAGACTTCAGAATTCCTGATGCTGGAATATGCCAATGAATCAAAACTGTACGTACCGGTTGCCTCCCTGCACCTAATCAGCCGTTACAGCGGTGCCGGTGATGATCTGGCCCCGCTGCACCGCCTGGGAACCGAGCAGTGGAGCAAAGCCCGTCGCAAAGCCGCCGAAAAAGTTCGCGATACCGCCGCCGAACTACTGGATATATACGCCCGTCGCGCCGCCAGAAAAGGCTTCCGCTTCAGTGCACCGGATGAACACTACGCCAGCTTCAGCGCAGCCTTCCCGTTCGAAGAAACTGTCGATCAGGCCAATGCTATCCAGTCGGTCGTCAAAGACATGACCGCCAAACAGCCAATGGACCGCCTGGTATGCGGTGATGTTGGCTTCGGTAAAACTGAAGTAGCCATGCGGGCTGCCTTCATGGCCGTACAAAGCAGTAAACAGGTCGCAGTACTGGTACCTACGACCCTGCTTGCCCAGCAACACTATGAAAACTTTAAAGACCGCTTCGCCGACTGGCCGGTCAATGTGGAACTGATCTCGCGCTTTCGCAGCGGCAAACAGACCAATGCCGTACTGGATAAAATGGCAGAAGGTAAAATCGATATTGTTATCGGTACCCACAAACTGATCCAGAACGATATTAAATTTGCCGACCTCGGACTGGTCATCATCGATGAAGAACACCGCTTCGGGGTGCAGCAAAAAGAACGCCTCAAGTCACTGCGTTCACAGGTGGACATTCTGACCCTGACCGCCACCCCGATCCCGCGCACCCTGAACATGGCAATGTCCGGTATCCGCGACCTGTCGATTATCGCCACCCCACCGGCGAAACGCCTGTCAGTCAAAACCTTTGTGCGCCAGGCAGATACACCGCTGAAAAAAGAAGCCATTCTCCGGGAGCTTATGCGTGGCGGCCAGGTGTACTACCTGCATAACGAAGTTAAAACCATCGAACAGACCGCTGAAGAGATCCGCGCAATGATTCCTGAAGCCCGGGTTGGCGTTGGTCACGGTCAGATGCGTGAACGTGAACTTGAACAGGTCATGACTGACTTCTACCACAAGCGCTATAACGTACTGGTCTGCACCACCATTATTGAAACCGGCATCGACGTTCCGAATGCCAATACCATCGTTATCGACCGGGCGGATAAATTCGGCCTTGCGCAGCTGCACCAGTTACGTGGCCGTGTCGGACGGTCACATCACCAGGCATATGCTTACCTGATGACCCCCCATCCAAAAGCCATGACCAGCGACGCACACAAACGCCTCGAGGCCATCGAGTCGGCCCACGATCTTGGCGCCGGCTTCACGCTGGCAACCCATGACATGGAAATCCGCGGTGCCGGCGAACTGCTGGGTGAAGGCCAGAGCGGACAGATTCAGAGCATCGGCTTCTCTTTGTATATGGAAATGCTTGAACAGGCGGTTGAATCCATTAAAGAAGGCAAGACTCCGAATCTTGAACAGCCTCTGAAACAGGGCGTGGAAATCAATCTGAGACTGCCGGCGCTAATACCGGATGACTACCTGCCAGACGTTCACACCCGGCTGATCATGTATAAACGGATTGCTAATGCCCGCAACGACATTGAGCTCAAAGAACTGCAGATCGAAATGATCGACCGTTTCGGCATCCTGCCTGAACAGAGCAAGAACCTGTTCCGTCAGACCCTGCTTAAACTTCAGGCCGACAACTTGGGTATTGTAAAAATTGATGCAGGCAGCGAAACTGGACGTATTGAGTTTGCGACAGACACCAGGGTCGACCCGTTCACACTGGTCACCATGGTACAGAAACACCCGCAAAAGTACCGACTGGAAGGTGCCAGTCAGCTAAAGTTCACCTCGAACATGGATAAAATAGAGCAACGTTTTAACTTTATAGAACAACTGCTTACACAACTGGCCAAACAATCATGATAAGTAACACATTACGCCACATTCTCATCACCCTAAGCCTGACAGTATCACTGGCTGCCAGCCAGGCCTGGGCAGCCACTTCAAACTATAAAGTAGAAGTCATGGTATTCAGCTATGAAGGAAGCGATACACTGGACGACGAAGCCTGGCCTGAAATCACCAGCATCCCGGAAGTTCCTAATGCCCGCAGCCTTGGCTACCGGGAAAATGGCAGCGGCTACTTTACCCGCCTTGGCCGCAACTCACTCAGCATGACCCGCCGCCAGGCCGCACTGAGCAACAGCCCTGATTATCGGGTACTGTTTCATGAAGCCTGGATTCAACCGGTTGGCAGCACCAAAGGCCGTCATACAATCCGCATTACCGGTGGCAGCATTCTGGACAACGGCTTATACGAGCTGGATGGCTACATCTCTGTTGATAAAGGCCGGTACCTGCACTTCCGTAACAATCTGTTTATCAACCGCCAGCTAACACCCGCTCAGAGCCAGCGCCTGATCCGCATGAATCAGCCAGCTCCTGAGGCAGTCACTGAACCGGAACAGCCAGCTATTTCTACTGTATTTGGTGATTCACCCGAAACCACCATCATTAACGACATTCCAACCAACAACATAGTCGCAGACTTTCTGACGGCCCAGATGGAAAGTGGCCGACGCATGCGTCGTGATGAAGTTCATTATATTGATCACCCACTGATGGGCATTCTTGTTTACATTACCCGCTACGAACCGGGCAACTGATCCCCCCCTCTGATACTTTCCGCCGACAGCTGTCGGCGGACAAGGCCCCCACTGTTCCATTTGCGACATCCGACTACCTGCTCAAAATATCATCAAGTACAATTGTCCGGCTGAACCATTTACAGACAGGTATCACTATGCAGCCACATCCACTCTTCATTTACGGCAGCTTGCTGGACAAAGACATCCTCAGCTGCGTGCTTGGCCGTGAGATCGACCCCGATATGGTCTGCCCTGCCCGTCTGGCTGACTTTGCAACTCACACGTACCCCAACGAAAGCTTTCCCCTGCTCAAGTCCAGCCCCGGCAACTTTGCCACCGGGGAAGTTGTATACGGACTGACAGAAACCGATTTTGACCGGATTAATTTTTACGAGGGGGATGAATACGGCTTTGGAGAGCTACAGGCCGAACTGACCGACGGCTCACTGATTACCGCCATTTACAACCGTTCAGAACCCATTGAAGCCAACACACCCGAATGGAACCTGACATGCTGGCAAAGGGATGAAAAACCAACCTTCATGAGCATGTGTGAACGCTATATGGCGCTGTATGGCACCATGACCATTGATGAAGCTGATGTCATCTGGCAACAGCTGGTAAAAGAAAACCAGACTCAAAAATCCCGGTTATCAGCCAACACTCTGCCTGATAACCACACACCTGAAGAGCGCCTGGAAGAAAGCTTTTAAAACGGCCAGTTGCCTGTAATAGGGGCGTTAAGGTATAACGCCCCTATGGATAACACAGAAAAACCTGCCAGCTTTGATACCAGCGTACTGACAGGTTTACAGCTGGATGTACGCAGCTATACTGCTGATTCCAAATCCCACAGCCATGACTATCACCAGTTGGTGTTACCCGTATCCGGCAATCTGGATATCCGGATAGACAACACCAGCGGTCAGGTAGATACCTGCCAGGGGGCTATTATTGCCGCCGGCGCTGCTCATGAATTCGCAGCTGAAGGAAGCAATCACTTTCTGGTGGCAGATATCCCTTACTCCCTTGCCAGACAACTCGAACAACTGCCCGCCTTTATTGAGCTGGATGACAGCCTCAGCCACTACGTGCAGTTCCTGCACAGCCAGATTACCAGCCAGCAAACGCAGCAGCCGCCATCCAGCCAGCAACAAATGTTATTGCTGCTGATCCAGCTGCTGAACGAACGGTTCGCCAACACAAAGATTAACCCTGACGCCCGAATTACTGCGGTTAAACACTATATAGATACCCATTACGCCGAAGCCGTAACAGCCGAGCAACTTGCAGCAACAGCTAACCTCAGCCCACGACAGCTGGGCCAGATATTTAAAGCTGAAACGGGCATGACACCCCAACAATACTTGCTGGAAAAACGCATGCAAACTGCCTGGTTGCTGCTCAGTAACACACAGGAACCGATACAGATCATTGCAGACAAAGTCGGCTACCGGAACCTGGCTGCATTCAGCGACCGCTTCCGTAAACATTTCGGTCATTCACCCCGTTACTTCCGCCTGCACGGCGAATAAACTCCATCGCAGCAAAATATTCCTCCGTTACGACAAAGCCGCAGCAAATACATTCACATACACTGGCAGTACTTAATCATCCTTATCAGGTAATGCTATGAAACAACACCAGGCCACACTGATTGGCTTCAGTGCGATACTGCTCTGGGGAACCCTCGCCCTCTTCACGCGACTGACTGACGGACTTATCCCGCCGTTTCAGCTCATGGCAATGAGCTTTGGAATTGCCTTCCTGCTTATGCTGAGCCGGTTTATATTCCAGGGGCACCTAGGCCTGCGGCACCTGAAACAGCCTAAACGGGTATGGCTGTTGGGAATCGGTGGATATTTCGGCTACCACTTTTGCTTTTTCAGCGCGATGCAACTGGCGCCGGCAGTCGAAGTCAGCCTTCTCGCCTATCTGTGGCCATTACTGATCGTTTTACTGGCAGGTATGCTGCCTGGGGAATCCCTGACACTGAAACATATCGGTGGGGCCTTGCTGGCACTGCTGGGTTGCTGGCTGCTGATCAGTAAACCGGATAGCGGCTTCGACAGCCGTTATATCAACGGCTACTTACTGGCATTAAGCTGTGCCTTTATCTGGTCAGGCTACTCAGTACTAAGTCGACTGATCAGCCAGGTATCAACCGATACGGTTGCCTGGTTTTGCGCAGCAACTTCCATACTTGCACTGCTTTGCCACCTCACGCTGGAAACCACCGTCTGGCCGGAAAAAGCCAGCCACTGGGCAGGCATTATCGGCCTGGGCATTGGCCCGGTAGGCATCGCATTTTTTACATGGGATTATGGTATCAAACGGGGCAACCTTCAGTTACTCGGCGTACTGGCGTATGCCGCACCGCTTATATCAACCTTGCTACTGGTCGCTGCCGGCTTAGCAGACGCCAGTTGGACGCTTGCCATTGCCAGCCTGACCATTGTTGCCGGATCACTGATTGCCGGCACCGCCAAAAAAGGTCGAATAAAAACCACCTGAAGCCCGCACCTCAAACTTCAGCTCAGCCAGCTGACCACATTATATCTGGCCACTGGCTGACAGCAGGCTCAGCGATTACTGGAAGATCTCACGGGTGAGCCAGTCTTTGGTGTCGATCCCCAGGTACTTTTCAACTTCCTGCCGGATATACAGCGCCTGCTTTTTCTCGGCAAAACCCTCTGTTAAAGGGATATCTTCACCGGTATGAGGTACAGCGTACACCACGAATAAAACTGAATAGCCACTGGCAGAAAATGCCTTTTTCTTCAGCACATACAACTGCTTGATATCACGTGTCTCCACCTGCTTAACCCCAACCCAGGGAAGCGGAGAATAGCCAACACTAATATGCTGATCCGTTATCAGAATATTGGTTTTGTTGACGCAGCCAACGATAAAGAAATAAGCCCAGAGAAGAACCAGGACAACCCAGACAGGAAATGGAAAACCAAGAAAAGAACCGGCCCCATAGAGAACAGCTAAAATCAGTATACTGAACAGAATATTACTTAACCGGAACCAGTTATAAGCAATCTCTACCTGATTATATCTGCGTTTAACATGCATTTTTTTAGGCAAATCCATGCCTGTATAATTCGCCATATCACATCCCTGTATGACTGTATTTCAGAACCGCTACCAAAAACGGTAGCGACTTAACACACCATCGATAACACTATCCTTGCAATCGCGTATCGATCAAACCGGCTAATCCATATGTATACCGGCACGGCATTATCGCAATAATCTACAGTAGCACGTATTAATATTCAACCAGCACTACTTCCACTGAAGTAACGATACACTCAACAACCGAGCCGCCAAAACCTGCCTGCTTACTCCGGCCCGGAAGCTTCCGCCAGGCGTACAGCGTCCGGAATATGTACCGTCTGAGTGGGAAAGGCAAAATCCGCCTCATTGGACTGAACAATGTCAATCACCCTGCTCAGCACATCCTGCTTAATCTCATGATACTGAACCCAGTCAGTCGTGCGGGTAAAGGTATAAATAAAGAAATCCAGCGATGAAGCACCAAAGCTGTTCAGATTCACAATCAGCGTCTGATTAGCATCAATATCCGGATGCTGCTGCAACATCGCTTTAATATCAGCAATCACAGCCGCCACCTTAGGCGCATCTTCATAGCGCAGACCAATATTTTCATAGATACGCCGGTTAGTCATCCGGGAAGGGTTTTCTACAGAAATATTGGTAAACGTGGCATTCGGTACGTACAGCGGACGCTTATCAAAGGTACGGATACAGGTCTGCCGCCAGCCAATATCCTCAACAGTACCTTCGATTTCCTGATCAGGTGAACGGATCCAGTCCCCTACCTTGAACGGCCTGTCCAGATATATCATCAACCCACCAAAGAAGTTCGCCAGCAGATCTTTGGCTGCAAAACCGATGGCCAGACCACCGATACCACCAAACGCCAGCACCCCGGAAATGCTGTAGCCGAAGCTCTGCAAGACCACCAGCGCAGACGTCACAAAAATCGACGCTCTTAACAGCTTACCCATGGCGCCAACCGTGGTCTGGTCCATAGGCTTAGTGGTTTTTTCAGGGCTGACCAGCGCAATTTCTGCCCGGCGAATAAAGCGAATCAGAAACCATGCAATCGTGACAATAACCAGTACCCGGCGGGCAGGATCTGCAACGCTCATAAAATCAGAGCCTGTGCTGCGATCCACCACATTCAGCGCCCAGCTGCCGCCAATTACCCAAATCATAAGGGCAACCGGTTTCCTGGCAGCCAGCAACAAAATGTCATCCCAGATATTACGGGTTTTAGCCAGCTGTTCAGCCAGACGGTTAAACATCCGGTTTGAGAAAAAATTGGCCAGCATTGTGAGAAAAACGATACTGAAAACAACCACAATCCAGCTGTTATCAACATGGCCGGCAATCAGGTTTTGCCACCACTGCTCAAACGCAATCATCTTATTCTCCATCATGACTCACTGTAATCTCAGACTTAGCTTTCCATCAGTAACTTTGCCGTCTGCGAGGCAGTCTGCCAGCGGGGATCTGCACGCAAAGCTTCCTGCTCAGGTTTCTGACGGGCCAGCATTTTAGCAATACGCTCAGATCCCTGATGCTGGATTTCATTCAGATAATCCAAAACCTGCAGCGCCGCTACCCGGTCGTTACAAACCAACAACATATCACAGCCAGCTTCCAGCGCCCGCTCCGCCCGCTGACGATAATCACCGGCAACACTGGCCCCTTCCATCGTCAGGTCATCACTGAAAATAACCCCGTCAAAGTTAAGATCCGCCCGTAAAACCTGCTGTAGCCAGTGCTCAGAAAAACCGGCCGGCTGTTCATCTATCTGAGAATAAATAACATGGGCAGGCATTACCGCATCAAGCCCCTGTGCAGCCAGCGCCCGGAAAACAGCCATATCCTGGTCATCAATCTCAGCCATACCCCGCTCATCCCGGGGAATCTCATGATGGGAATCCGCCACTACCCAGCCGTGCCCGGGGAAGTGTTTACCTGTTGCCGCCATACCTGCTGTGTGCATGCCCTTTATAAACGCCGTACTCAACGCAGTCACATCGTCCTTTGACGCCGCAAAAGCACGGTCACCGATCACTTCACTGCGTCCAAAGTCCAGATCAAGCACCGGTGCAAAACTGATATCCACACCGTAGACCAGCAATTCACTGGCCATCAGCCAGCCCAGTTGCTCAGCCATACCACAGGCGCGTTCAGGCTCGGTTACATATACCTTGCCCAGCTTCCCCATTGGCGGAATACGGATGAAGCCTTCCCGGAAACGCTGCACCCGGCCACCTTCCTGATCCACTGCAATCAGAATCCCAGGATTACAACGACGAATATCCTTCACCAGTGCATCCAGCTGTTCACATGATTCAAAGTTACGGGCAAACAGAATCAAACCGCCTACCTGAGGATCTTTAAGCAACTGACGATCTTCATCGGTCAGGCTCAGACCTTCAACATCAAGCATTAAACAACCAGACATATAACTCTCTCTTATTTACACAGACAATACGGACCAGACAGCTGCCAGGCCGGAACAGATACAGATTTAAAACAGCATACTAACAAAGCCGGAACGGCTTAACAGCTGTTATTCAAGGATATTTACAGGTGTACCGGAAGGCACTTTTGAGAAGAGATCAACCACATCAGCACAACGCATCCGGATACAGCCATGGGACAACGGAATTCCCATTGGTTCAGTATCAGGTGTACCGTGAATATAAATATAGCGCTGCATAGTATCGACATCGCCAAGCCGGTTTTTTCCCGGTTCCCGACCACATAACCAGAGGATACGGCCGAGTATCCAGTCACGGCCGGGGTAACTTTCAGCCAGTTCAGGCGTATAAAGCTCCCGGGTAAAACGGCGACCAACAAACACCGCGTTATCAGGCAGGCCGTCACCGATTTTTGCCCGGATATAATGCGCACCTCTGGGTGTCTGACCGGTGTTTTTTAATTCACCGACACCATTCAGTGCGGTTGATACAGGATATTCAGCCAACAACGTGCCGGTATCGCTATACAGACCCAGAGTCTGCATAGCAACGGATACACTGAGCTTCATATCAGATACGGGTGAAAGGTGCACTGTCTGCCCGGGCACTGAAACCGGCAACCAGCACAGGAATCATCCGGTGCAGGGTTTTCTCAATCTCAGCGGTGCGCTCATATTCACGCATCTCAATGGCAACCAGTGTCTGGAAATTAGAAAGGGTAAAGACGACAGAACCCAGCAGGAAGTGCAGACGCCAGAAGAACTCACTGTCATCCATCACCGCAGCATCACGCTTTAACAGGTTAATGAAGCCCACAAAGTGCTGCCCGTAACGCTCAACTACATCATCACGGAGCTCTTCCTGGTTCTTCATGTACAGCAGTTCAAGCAAACGCATAAAGACCGGCAAAGCATACTGCTGAGACTTACCAAGCTTCAGCAATATCCGCATCAGCATTTCCAGCAAGTCATCCAGCATAATGGTGTTATCAGGATTATCAGCCAGCTGCTGCTCAATGCTCTCACTGAGGCTGGCAGCCAGCGGGGTAAGATACTTATCTGCGACGGCGGTTATCAGACCTTTCTTTGATCCGAAGTGGTAATTAACAGCTGCCAGATTTACATTTGCTGCACTGGTAATCTGGCGCATGGTTGTTTCGGTAAAGCCTTGCTCCGCGAATAACGCTTCTGCTGCTACTAAAATTTTTCGTGCTGTTGCAGATTGACGCATCAACAACCCCTATGACTAAAATCGTTTCCTGTTACAGTTCCTTTGCATTGTTTCAAACAAACAGGATAAAAGTATAACGCTGTTACCACTATTCCCTGTTTTTCTTAACCAAAATGGTTACTTAGCTAAAAGCCTAACATTGGTCAGCCTTCCCAGCCAGCGAACCAGTAAAGAATCTGCTGTTTTAATCGACATATCCGACAAACGCTCCTGCAGATTCTTCTTATATTCATACCGAACCGTAAACACATCGGCATCCTGACAGGCAGCAATCAGATATTCATCACTGGTCTGCAGCTCATCAATCAGGTTCACATCCAGCGAACGCCGTCCGAACCAGACTTCACCGGTTGCTACTTTTTCAAGATCAACCTGAGGCCGGAACTCACCGACAAACTCTTTAAACAGCAAATGAGTATCTTCCAAATCCTCAATAAACTTCTCACGGCCCTTTTCAGTATTTTCGCCAAGTACCGTCATGGTGCGTTTGTATTCACCGGCGGTCAGAACTTCATAATCCACGTCGTACTTTTTCAGCAACCGGTGGAAGTTCGGCAACTGTGCGACCACGCCAATCGAGCCAAGAATGGCAAACGGCGCAGCAATAATTTTATCTGCCAGACAAGCCATCATATAACCACCGCTGGCAGCAACCTTATCCACACATACTGTCAGAGGGACACCCTGACGTTTAATACGTTCAAGCTGTGAAGCAGCCAGTCCGTAGGTATGTACCATGCCACCGGGGCTTTCCAGTCGCACAACCACTTCATCCTTTTCAGTTGCCATCGTCAGGATAGCTGTAATTTCTTCCCGCATCGGTTCCAGCTCAGAGGCTTTAATGTCACCGTCAAAATCAATCACAAACACTCTGCGGCGGGCTTCTTCCTCGGCTGTTTCACCCTTTTTAAGGGCTTTTTTACGGGCCTTGGCTTCCTGCTTGAGTTTCTTTTTCTCTGCTTTCTGCTGTGCCTTATATAAGTCGCTGTCCAGCACCGCTTCTCTCAGAGCATCTTCCATATCTTCAAGGGTGTCATTCAGGCTGTCTATATTCAGCACCCCTTCTGCACTGCTCTTATTACGGCTACTTAACGCCGCGATTCCGGCAATCACTACAATAATCGCAGCAACAACTGTCACTGACTTAGCTAAAAACAAACCGTAATTGGCAAAAAAATCGACCACAGTCATCTCCCGCAGCATGGAAACAAAGAAAAATAAGCGCCGCTAATGTACCATAGCCCCCTCTGCTATTCGATTTTAATTACAGTGAAGCTTACCGATGTCCGATACGATCAGCGTCAGCCAGGTGATTGACAAATTTGCCAGCCGTTTTTGCCCTGAAAATGCCGCAGGATTCAGTGCCTGCTACCAGTTCATTCTTGACGATGCTGAAGACTTCTATCTGGATATCGCCAACCAGCAGTGTCAGGCATTACGGGGCGAACATGATGACCCGGATATCACCCTCATCACCAATAGCGAAACATTTATCCGTATCGTCAACGGTGAGACCGATGGCATGAGTGCGTATCTGAAAGGCAGTTTACGTGCCGAAGGCAACATCATGCTGGCAACCAAACTCAGCAAGCTTTTTAAACGCTGATTTAATACAAACACACCTTCAGTATAGACCTGAAACTGCCCGGCAGCCTTACTCTGCCGGCGGAACCCGGCCTCTGGAACGGATGAAATCATTAATCAGAAAACGGGATATAGAAAAAGACGTTGGCAGATCCGGTAACTCGTCAACATGAAACCACTGAGCATCAGCCAGCTCTTCCGGCTGAATGCAGATATCCCCACTGGCATATTCTGCGGTAAACCCCAGCATAAGAGAATGGGGAAACGGCCAAGGCTGACTGGAAAAATAACGTACATTTTTAACGCGGATTCCGGTCTCTTCAAAAACCTCCCGGGCAACCGCCGCTTCTGCAGTCTCACCCACTTCAATGAATCCGGCCAGGGTACTGTAAACGCCGGGTACAAAGTTATGACCGTGTCCCAGCAAACAGTAATCACCGTCACTCACCAGCATAATCACACAGGGCGATAGCCGCGGGTATTGCAAAAGCCCACAGTTGCCACACTCTTTAGCAAGATCTTTTTCATGCTGGATCAAACCGGTGCCACAACGGGGGCAAAAACAGTGATCATGCTGCCAGGTTGCCAGCTGCGATGCCCTTGCCAACAACTGAAAGACCCGGTCGTCCGCACCAGCGAGCATTTGCCTTAGTGTCAGCACATCATTCTGCAAGCCGTTGATCAAGGAATCCAACACCAGCATCTGAACCGGATATTCCGGCTGCAAAGAAAGCTCATAAACAGCCCGAACATCCTCCTGCGACACAAGGTTTTCAGTAAATAACCAGCGGCCTTCGGAGTCAGTCAGTACCATGTTGTTCAGGACATACACATAATTGGTAGTCTGCATCTTGGAGAATCCCTGAAGAAAAACAAAAGTCAGGCAATATAAAAGCGGAAACGGCAGATAATGTCTAATTCCGTTAATCCGTCGGTCTTAAGGCAAAATGGTATGGTTAGCCCTGCCGTATACCATCGTGATGAGCATCGTAGGTTCCCTGAGTGTAACTGCTTTCATCTAAGGATGACGGGGCACAAAAAAAGCAGGCTAAATTCCTGCTTTTTGATTTCATCATATCTTCGTATCAGGACGGACTTTCACCCTGTTCGATATTCTTCCAGATACAGCCACCTTTTGACTCCAGCTTATCCAGAAATGCCTGATGCTCAGCCAGCTCATCATCACTGGCGCTCAGCACAGTCAGCTGGAACTGCCCGGGATCAAGGCGCTGAATCTGACTCCCGCCTTCATCCGTGTCGTTATCACCGCCCAGCATCAGGGCTTTCTGGCCACCGGTAAGTAGCAGATACACATCAGCCAGAATTTCGGAGTCAAGTAATGCCCCGTGCAATTCACGGTGTGAGTTATCAATGCCGTAGCGACGGCACAGGGCATCCAGGTTATTCTTCTGACCGGGATGTTTCTTACGCGCCAGCGCCAGGGTATCCACGACCCCACAGAAATCATTAATCCGTTCCGGATGATTATTGAGTTTCAGCTCATGATCCATAAAGCCAACGTCGAACGCAGCGTTATGGATTACCAGTTCCCCACCCCGGATAAAGTCCAGAAACTCCTGCTGAACTTCAGCAAACCGCGGCTTATCCGCCAGAAACTCATTGGTAATACCGTGTACACTGATCGCTTCATCTTCAACGATACGGTCCGGGTTAATATACTGATGGTATGTTCTGCCGGTTAACTTGCGGTCCACCAGCTCAACACAACCTATTTCAATAATCCGGTGACCGGCCTGTGGATCAATACCTGTGGTTTCAGTATCCAGTACTATCTGCCGCATTGGGCTCTCTCACTTTCTGTATGATTATTCGCTCAGGCCGATGCCCGGGCCTGTTCAACGCCTTTATTGGCTAACTGATCAGCCAGCTCATTGCCGGGATGTCCGCTGTGGCCTTTCACCCAGCGCCAGTCTATCTTGTAACGGGCATTAAGGGCATCCAGACGTTGCCACAAATCCGCATTCTTAACCGGCTGCTTTGCGGCAGTTTTCCAGCCATTACGCTTCCAGCCTTTCAGCCATTCCGTAATGCCTTTACGCACATATTGTGAGTCCGTGGTAAGAATTACATCGCAGGGCTGCTTAAGCGCTTCCAGTGCCGCAATCGCAGCCATCAGTTCCATCCGGTTATTGGTGGTATCACGCTCACCGCCACACAGCTGTTTTTCATTTTCACCGTAGCGAAGTACGGCTCCCCAGCCACCGATACCCGGATTTCCCTTACAGGCACCGTCGGTATAAATCTGTACAGTTTTCGCCACACTTACCCCTTAAGAAATGTATTAGCGGCCTACTTTATTTGCCCTTGCAGTTGGTTCAGCAAGTGGCAGATTAATTAACCTGCGACGCAACCAGCGCGGTTTAATCGCGGTCATACCTGCAACGTCTTTACGCGCCACCTGCAGAGAAAATGCACCGTTGCGTTTTCCGTAACGGCGCAAAATACGCTCACAGATAAAACTGTTTTCTCGCCATCCGGGACGCTGAAACGGCAGCGCAAAATACCCTGATAAGGCACGTACTTCAGTCAGCTCCAATAATGCAAGCCAGTCACGCAGCCTGTGCTGACTGATAAAATGTCCACTCCATGGCAACTCACTTTTTTGCCATTTAAGCGCCCGGTATAGCCCCCAGGTACTGACCGGATTAAAACCCAGTAAAATCAAGTGTCCGCCAGGCCTGAGTATTCTTGCCGCTTCACGCAATACCTGATGAGGGCTCTGAGCAAAGTCCAGCGCGTGATGCAGCACCACCACGTCACAACTGTTATGCTCCAGAGGCAATTCTTCATTTTTGGCGACCAGTGCCTGCTCATTCATCCCCAGCTCAATGACCGGATTAATGCGTATGCGGTGCTTAATCGGGCTCTCTCTGCCCAGATCAAGCCGGTTATCAACGCTGATCTGAACCAGGTAATAGCCGAATAAAGTGGGTAACAATCTGTCCAGCAGTGCCTGCTCTGCATCCAGTAACTGCTGGCCCAGATCGGAATCAAACCACTCCCGCAACGCCGGCAGGCATTCTTCCAGAGGAGGTTGTTGTTTCAGCAGCATGATAACAAGAAGATTCCGCTTATCAGAGTAAACTCTGTGCAGTATACAAAGACTGCCCGAGGGATGCAGCCAGAAAGGCTAAAGATTAGTATTCAGGCCCGTATATATCCCTGCAGAGAATACACAGGCCTGCATTTCTCAATGACTCACATACACACCGAACTGTTCCGGTAATTTATGATGCCTGCTGAAGTTGTAAAAGCGGTCGATAACGCATTCGGTTACCTCCTGCCCTTTACTGACCAGTAACAACTCCTGATCGGTCATAACATCTTCAGCAAATACCATACCCGGCTTCAGTGCCATCAGCCCGACATGCTCCAGTGTCAGCTGTCGCGCATCACTCAGCGACTGTACAAAAACTTTAAAGATTCGCGGATCATAGCGCGCCTGGTGTTCATGAATGTATGCCAGCGCAGATTCTGCTGAACCGCCGAGCTTTTCAAAGCGCTCGTAATCCAGCGCAATTTTCAGTATCCGTGACCCGACCGGCAATTCACTTCCCTCAGGCCCATCCTCCGGAAAACCGCTGCCATCAAAACCTTTATTCTGATACCGGATCGCCAGAGCAACATCCTCCAGACGGGGAATCTTGCTGACCAGCTTATAGCCCACCTCACTGTGTTTATAGAACGCCTCCTGCTGATTATCATCCAGCGGCTGTCCCATCATCAGCTTATCAATAATATCTTTAGACAGACTGATGTAACCCAGCTGTGCAAGCATAGCCATTGATTCATACATCCAGACATTCTGTGCCCCCATGGCTTTGACACAATCAATAACATGACGCTTGACCCGACTGACAGAACCAAAAGATTCCGGACAGGCAAGAGACAGGGTTTCAATCAACGCTTCTATGCTTTTTTTCAGGGTTGTGCGCAACAACTCCTGCTCCGCAACAATCAGTTGATACTGCTTTATCGCTAACTTAAGAATCTGCAGCATCTCTGCCGGTGAACAGGGTTTATTGATAAAACGGAAGATATCCCCCTGATTAATCGCATCAATGGCTGTTTTCTGATCCGCATTACCGGTCAGCATCAGACGGACACTGTTTTTAGCCACACTTCTGGCCTGTTCCAGAAACTCCACACCGTTCATGGAGGGCATTTGCATATCGGTGACAATCACCGCAATGTCTTTATGTTTCTCAAGCAACTCCAGAGCATCTTTGCCGCTCAGGGCCGTATGCACATCAAAATATTTACGCAGGTTACGCTTGTAAGCATTAAGAACATTGGCTTCATCATCAACAAATAACACGGCATATTTCATAAATACTCCATGACAATAGCTGCAGGACTGCTCAGCAACAAATTTTTACAACAACAACCAACTGGCCAGGCGCTCTTCAGCAACCAGCCCCTGTTCAGTAAGCTTTTCAGATAAATTCGTGCCATTGATAATGTCTTCTGCCAGCACATTGGCACAAAACAGGATATGCGGCAGGGTCAGCTCATGACCGGTAAAGTGCTCTGAATTGTGGTGATAGGCTACGCATTCGACCACTGTTTGCGGGATTCCCCATAATCGCAGCAGATACACACTGATCTGATCATGTGACACACCAATGGCCTGCCTTTCAAGTAAAAGTGCATCGCCATCATTGATATCATTCCATTGCATGCCCTCAGTAACACTTTCAGGAAAGTACTGCAGCATAACGAGTTCACCAAGATCCTGAAGCATCCCCGCCACCAGCAACTGGTCGGCATCTTTCTGGGAAAAACCTTCCTTTCGGGCAATCTTTTTCGCGATATTCCCCACCAGCTGACTGCGAACCCAGATATCATTCAGGCTCCTGGCATCAATTTCATCTTCAAACTCTTCAAACACCTTGATAGACAACACCAGGCTCTTGATCACATCCAGCCCAAGGTGAGCAGTAGCCTCCGCAGGGGATACAATTTCACGTGCCAGACCAAAATAAGCAGAATTCACTATCTGCAACAGTTTGACGGACATACTTATATCCGTGGATATCAGCTCCGCCACACGGTCAATTGAAGCGTCTTTAGAAGCCAGAATCCTCACCAGTTTTTCATAAATTGCCGGCACTGAAGGCAATGAACTGATACCAGAAACAAAATCACACAACTGCGGATTACTGATAATTGACTGAATAGAAAGGCTGCGTTCAATCAGTGACGAAAGGGTCTGGGCATCAGCAGGCTTGGCAATGAACAAATGAGTAGCCTTAATGCTTTCGAGCACCATTTCTGTATCGGAATACCCCGACAGCGCGATGCGTGTCATTCGCGGGTACTTGCCCCGAATATTCGTCAGCAGCCGGGCACCGCTCATTCCTGGCATCCGCATATCACTGACGATTACATCGAAGGGTTTCTCCTCCAGCAACGCCAGCGCTTTCGCTCCGGAATCCACAAACACCATATTCCATTCCGTTTTGCGATTACGCAGCATCCGCCTCAGCCCGTTAAGGACATTCACTTCATCATCGACGAAAAGAATATTTTTCATGGTTATGCCTCCTGGCAACCTGCTACATAATGCTCTTTCATCAGTCAAGCGGCAGCGTGATGGTAAAACGGCTGCCATCTCCCGGATGGCTGTCTACCACCAGCGAACCACTGTGTTTTTCCACAATGACTGAATAAGCAATTGATAATCCCTGTCCGGTTCCTTTCCCCACTTCCTTGGTGGTAAAAAAATGCTCAAATACACGGTTACGTACACTTTCATCCATACCGATGCCATCATCGGCAATTTCTATCACGACCTGCCCTTCTTCTGCTGTGGTTGTAATCGTTATATTGCCTTTATCCTCACCCGCAGTTTTCGCCTCAATTGCATGGGCTGAGTTAACAATCATATTAAGGATGGTCTGATTTATTTCACCTGGGAAGCAATTCACCATCGGCAGATCTTCAGCCATTTCCAGATGAACATCGGCAAGATACTTCCACTCATTTCTGGCAACCACTACCGTACTTTCAATCGCGTGGTTAAGGTCAATCTTTTGCTTATTTTCCAGCCCCGGATGAGAAAACTCTTTCATGGCTGACACAATTTTGGAAATGCGGGCAATACCATCAATTGACTGCTCAATGGCCTGGGGCAGCTCATCATTCAGGAAATCGATATCTTGCTCTTCATGGGCACTTTGCATAGCAGAAACAGCAGACTCATTACCGGATTCTTTCAGCAAGGCTTCCAAAGTAGATATGTAGGAAAAACTGTCATTCATTGCATCCTGAATGAAATTCAGATTATCTCCCACAAACTGTGAAGGGGTATTAATTTCATGGGCGATCCCCGCTGCTAACTGACCAATTGCTTCCATTTTCTGAGCATGTTTAAGCTGACTTTCCATTTCCAGCCGCTCCGTCTCATGGTTCTTCTCTTCGGTAATATCAAGGAATACACCGCGAATACGGATCAGCCGGTCATTATCAAACACCTTGGTAATAATATTCCGGATCCATATCAGCTGCTTATCTTTACGGTACCCCTGATACTCAAGCGTAAAGTTCGCTTCGCCGGGCATTTTCTCCTGCATCATTTCTCTGACCGACCTCTGCCCTTCCGGTACCTGTTGCCCCCCAAGCTTGAAGCGACCACTTAAATACTCTTCCGGCTCATAACCAAGAATCCGGGTCACCTGGTTGCTGATATAGGTATATTCCATGGTGTCCGGATTAGCTTCCCAGATCACCCCGTTCACGGAATTGGTTACCGCCTCGAGATTATCTACGGACGCCTTGATTTTCTGATAGAGATAACCCTTTTTTTCGACTTCTATTTCGAGTTTAACTTTGGCTTTAGTTAGTTCACGGGTTTTCATTTCCACCTTCCGGCTGACTTCAGCATTACGCCGCGAAACACTGATCAGATACATCACAATCAGCAAGGTCAGAAACACCCCGAATAGCAACGGCAAATAGTCCATCCAGATGCCCATACGGGGCTGGGGCCTGGCGGTAAATAAAACTGAAAGCTGTTGCCCGCCAGCCTCAACGACACGGGGCAGAAAAATCGAACGCCCCTGCTGCTCTGCTAAAGGATCTTTAGTGGCGGTACGGCCAGATTCAGAAAACTGATAAATCTGCCGGTAGCCTGACACCATGTCGCCGGAATACAGATAAATATCCAGCCAGTCATATGAGGAACGCTGTAACACAGGATCCAGAAAGCTCGCCAGATCAAAGCACGCTGTTACATAACCGGAAGCTGACGCCCCAACACCCACACCATCCATCATGCAAACCACATGGCCGATGGATGGCAGGCTGAAAAAGACACTGTTTAACTGCCTGTCTTGCTGAGCCGAGAATTGCTCAACCGCTTGTCGTAATTGAGGCTCGATTTTATCGCCAAAATAATACCGGTGTTGCCAGCTATCATCCGCTTCATACGGCGCGTCTGCTTCAACACGGGAATACAGAGTAAAGAAAAGCGGTTTATAGTTTTCCAGCAGCAATTTTTCCAGGACATAGACCAGCTGCCCAGGCGGAACATTCACCGCCAGTTCTCTGGCAGCGCCTGAAAATACAACAAACTCATCCACCAGATTCTGAAAGTCATCAATGATAAACAGGGTCAGATTTGAAGTCTGAGATTCAAACTCATAGCGCGCTTCTTTACTGTTGGACTGCCAAATAAAGCTTTGCAAGCCATATGACAACAACGCACCAATGAGTAACACCCCCAGAATAACCGCCTTATCAACTCTGGCTTTATTGATTGTCATACATCACCTGCCTGCTCACCGCCGGTTTTACGCAGCGTCATCAGATAAGCAGCCAGCGCCGCAATATCCTGACGTGTGAACTCCTCTTCCCAGGGTGGCATATTGCCTGACCGGGACATCGCCGCTCCACCTTGACGGATAATCTGCTCGATATACGGTTGCGGTCTGACACTCAGTGTCAGGTCATAAGGAAGGGGATCTTTAATAACCTTACCAGCCAGCTTGCCATCGCCATGCCCCCCTTCACCATGACAGACCACACAACGGCTCATAAACAGGAATTTACCCCGGGCAACATCATTAGCTGACTTACCTGCAACGCCATCCAGCAATTGCGCAGCTGATTCAGGCTGCTCATAAAGATGGCCAACGAACAATGCCACAGCGCTGATTTCCTGCCTGCTCAGTTCATTTTCCCAGGGTGGAGAATACAAGCTCATTTTTCCCTGTACACCACCAAAACGGATATTCTCGACAATATCCTGTTGCTGGCTGCCATAGCGCTGATTAAGTAAATTCGCCGACGGATAATTATCCATTAACAGTGTTAAAACCCCGTCCCCCATTCCCCGGTTTCCATGACACAACACACAACGCTCAGCAAAGATCTCCGCCCCACCCATCAGGCGAGGGTCATCTGCAGCATTTAATGAACTGCTTATAAAAGCCAGCCACAGACATACCCCGGCCAACAGATATTGATTCAGACGATCCAGTATATTTTTCAGCATCCCTGTCTCCTGCCCTTCACTCTTCAACGTGAATGGTCATCTGCATATTAGGATGAATCGCACATTCCACTGTCAGAGTGCCGGGCTTCTCTGCAACCACCGAACGCTGATTCCCTTTCGGGTAAGACCCCAAATCAAAAGACTGACTTTCCGACAAGCTGTAGATGTTGTGAAAAAAAGGATCCTGGTTAGTAAAGGTCATCTTATCGCCAACCCTTACTGTCAGTTCTTTTACAGTAAACTCCTTATTCTTCTGACCGATCTCATACTCCTGAGCAAAGCTGTTTACTCCTGCCAGCCCCATTACCACCACAAGCATCAAACTGATTTTCATGCTTAGCTCCCCGCATCCCTGGATGTCAGCGCTTTCAGAAACGCCACCAGTGCTTGTTTTTCCTGTTGAGTAATATCTAAAGGTTTAAAGCTCGGTGACACACCTGAACGGTGCCTGCCACCTTCAATGTAATAATCCATTACCGATTCCAGAGTCTCTGCCGAGCCGTCATGGAAATACGGTGCTGTCAGTTCAATATCTTTCAGGCCCGGTGTTCTGAAGGCTCCTTTCAGCACCGCAACCGGGCGGACGTTATAGCGCCCCAGATCAGCATTCTCCTGCTGCACATTTTCTAAGCCGAGATTATGAAAACCGTTATCGGTAAAGCCCGGTGGATGATGGCACGCAATACAGTTCCCCTTCTGCGGATCTGTAAACAGTTGAAACCCCTGCTTTTGCTGCGCTGTCATTGCCTGTTCATTCCCGGCAACCCATTCAGAAAAATCACTGACACCACTGACCAGTGTTTTCTCGAAGCCGGCAATGGCATGTTGGATATTCCGGGCCGTCACACCGTCGCTATACAGTTCAGAAAAACCGGACTTATATACAGGGATTGTCCGCAACCTGAGTACCAACTCATCAAGATCCATATTCATTTCGCGGGGAGAAGTAATAGGCAATGCAGCCTGATCCACCAGGTTGGCAGCCCTTCCATCCCACATAAAAACCGTATGTTCCTGCAAATTCAGCAACCCGGGCGTGGCCCTTCCAATTCTCTCACCAAAGCGGTCAAGTGGTGTTTTTTCACCATCAGACCAACCTTTATCCGGCTGATGACAGCTAGCACAGGACATTGAATTATCGGCACTGAGACGGGGATCAAAAAACAGCTGTTTTCCCAGTTCAGCAATTGCTGCTTCACGGGGAGTCAGTTCAGGGGGAGTAACTGCAGAGCGCCAAACAGATCTGTCTGTAAAGTACGGTGCTTCAGATGCCTGCAGCATTTGGCTGCTAACAGACAAACTAGCCGTAAAAAAAATAATAGCTGACGTATTATTCCTACACATTTCAATATTCCCTCACACTATGTGCTATTTACAGACTAGCTCAGAGAATACGGGCTTCAATGTTTTTAAGAAGAACCGCCAAACATGCTTAAAAATATTTTAAATCAAGATGATAAGTCCCACTCTAAGTACTCTGAACAGGCTTAAAGAAGCAACCTGCAGAATTCTGCCAAACAGCCGTTTCAGGGAAGGGTTTAACTCATAGCGACATCGTGTTCTGATATCTGGCCTAAGCCGATGATTCTTATTACAATCGAAATATACTTATGATCTGCCCAAGAGGTTTATAATGCTCAACGTCACACCAATCTCTGCATTTGATGATAACTACATTTGGGCAATTCACGCGCCTGAAACAGCTAATGTCTTCGTGGTTGATCCCGGCCAGTCGGAACCTGTTGAAGCCTTTCTGAATGAGCATGACCTGAATTTAGCCGGCATACTCATTACCCACCACCATCACGATCATACTGAAGGCGTCGCAGCACTTACCGCTGAACGGGACATTCCCGTATACGGGCCTGAAGAATCCCCTTTTGAAGGAATTACCGAGCCGCTGAATAACGACTCCGTTCTGGAAATCTTCGGCCTGCCGATTATGATCCACGCCGTGCCAGGTCACACACTTGACCATATCAGTTACCTGATTGACGGTGTAACCCCCCAGCTTTTCTGCGGTGATACCCTGTTCCTCGCCGGTTGCGGCCGGTTATTTGAAGGTAGCCCCGAACAGATGCTGGCTGCCATGCACTACTTCCGTGATCTTCCGGACAGCACTCTGGTGTACTGTACGCACGAATACTCGATGGCCAATCTGGCGTTTGCTGCGGCGGTTGAGCCAAACAACACGCATATCCTTAACTGCATCGATAAATGCCGTACCCTTCGTCAGGAAAACAAAGAAACACTGCCAAGCACAATCGAACAGGAAAAACGCGTTAACCCATATATGCGAACGGACCAGCCTGACGTGATTGCCGCCGCCATCGACTATGACCCACAGGCAAGTGGCTCTGAAACCCAGGTCTTTGCAGCCCTGCGTGAATGGAAAAATAACTTCTGAAAAATGACGCTAAGCACTTAATTCCTATTGACATATTGGTTCCAAAGTCGAATACGCGTCAGCCGGTAAGCGGGCTATTGACCCGCTCGCCGGCGCTCCATAAAATGCTGCCTTTTAACTACTCTTAAGGCATCTCTTCATGGGTCGCTACTTACTCGCTGTCACTTCAACGGCCATTTTACTTGCCGGCTGTCAAAACACTGGCAATCTTAAGCCTCAAGACAACGACCCTGAAGCTCTTACCGCCAGTAAAACTGAACAGGTAGTTGCGGGTTCTGCAGACTCAAATCAACCTGTCACACCGGTACTGAATTCACCCCGCAACGTAGATCTGTGGACCCTTACCCGGGAAGGCATGCAGCTTGATCTGGATGCTGATCAGCCACGAATTGCTACCCAATTTAAATGGTATGCCAGCCACCCACAGTACATGCAGCGTGTAGGCCAGCGTTCCAGCCGTTATTATCATTACATTCTGAACCGGATTAAAGAACGTGGCCTGCCAACAGAACTGGCCCTGTTACCGGTGGTGGAAAGTGCCTATGACCCGTTTGCCTACTCCTCCGGACGTGCGTCGGGCCCCTGGCAGTTTATTCCCAGCACAGCCAAGTATTTCGGCATCAAATCCAACTGGTGGTATGACGGTCGCCGGGACATCATTACCTCTACCGAAAAAGCGCTGAATTATCTCGAGCAGCTGAATAAGCGCTTCGACGGTGACTGGCTGTTAGCACTGGCAGCATACAACGCCGGCGGCGGCACAGTATCCAAGGCAATGCGTAAAAACAGAGAAGCCGGTCTGCCAACGGATTACTGGTCTCTCAAACTGCCGCGGGAAACCATGGCCTATGTGCCTAAGTTACTGGCAGTTTCCAAATTGGTCCGTGATGCCGAGCAGCACCAACTGGTACTGCCGACACTGAACAACCAGCCCTACTTTGAAATCATCGATATTGGTAGCCAGATCGATCTGGCCCAGGCCGCCAAAATGGCCAACATCAGCACCCAGGAACTGTATCAGCTAAACCCGGGATTCAATCGCTGGGCAACCGACCCTTCCGGTCCGCACCGCTTACTGATTCCGGTAAAAAATGCTGAGCAGTTCCGTCAGCAACTGGCACAGATTCCACCGGAAAGCCGGGTCAGCTGGAGCCGCTACACCATCAAGCGGGGCGATTCCCTGAGCACTATTGCCGCCAGACATAACATCACCACCTCTGTGTTGCGCAGCACCAATAAGCTGGCCAGCAATAATATCCGCGCCGGCAGAACCCTGCTGATTCCAACGGCCCAGCAAGACTCCGGACAATACGCGCTGAGTGCTTCGCAGCGCCTGAGCCGGAAAGAAAATCAGCTGGCCCAGAGCAATCGGGAAAAACGCCATTACAAGGTGAACAGCGGCGACAGCCTCTGGTCCATCGCACGGTCCTATAACGTCAGCCCGCAACAGATTGCCGGCTGGAACCAGATGAGCACGAAAACGCCACTTCAGATTGGTCAGCAGCTGGTTATCTGGAAGCAGCCTAAGAGTGCAACAACCCTGAGTAAACGGGATCAGCAACTGACCCGCAGAATCGGTTATCAGGTGCGAAACGGCGATTCGTTATACGGAATAGCCAACAAGTTCAGCGTGACGATTAATGACATTAAGCGCTGGAATAATCTGGAGAACCAGAAATATATCAAACCCGGCCAGCAACTGACCCTGTATATTGATATCAGCAAGTCACGCTAATTCAGGACACAGTCATGGACACAACCAGCATTGTAATCATTGTCATTGCCACACTGGCTGCCATTGTCTTTAAGTACGTGCTGTACAAAAAAATCTGTCGCTGGATGGATAACGATCTGGCGAAAGGCCTGGCGGAAGGTAATGCGGAAAAACACAGCTTCCTGCAGCAAGAGCTGGATCAGATGCGTCTGAATAAAGTTAACCGCAAGGAATATCCGGCACGTCTGAATGAGTTGGCAAATCAGTTCGATCAGAAGCAGTAACCGGCTGATCATCCACAACAAAAAACGGCGCTGTTAAGCGCCGTTTTTTTAAGACTTATCCTGCCCGCCTTTATCTTTATCATCATCCGGCTCTGCCGGTTTTTCACCCTGCGGGTTAAACATGTTCCACATCGCCATATTCTGATCGGCAAAACGGTTCATCATATTCAGAGGATTTGCTGCGCCCATCATGTTTTGCATCTGTTCACGTATACGCTCCTGATGCTCAATGAAGCTGCTGATGCTTTGCTCAAGATACTGGCTCATCATGCCCTGCATGCTGTCGCCATAGAAGCGGATCAGTTGCTGCAGTACCTGATTGGTCAGTAGCGTACCGTGCCCCATCGCTTCCTGCTCACTGATAATCTGCAGCAGGATATTACGTGTCAGATCATTGCCGGTTTTGGAATCCTGAACCTGAAACGGCTCCTGATTCAGAACCAACTGCTTAACATCCTCAAGCGTGATATAACAACTGCGTGAGGTGTCATACAAACGACGGTTAGTGTACTTTCTTAGAATTCGCAAAACAGTTCTCTCTTAAAACAGCTGCTTTTCCGACACGGACACGGGTCGCCCACTTACAGCTATTAATCAGTTTTATTCGTATTATTGGTATAGCTGGTCATCATGTTGAGCATCATTTTTTGCAGTGCATCCATCGATCCCAGACTATTCGTCATATAAGGCTGGAATAATGTCAGGGGATCATAACCTTCGGCACCTGCGGCCATGTTTTCCTGAATCTTATCCATCATTTCTTGCTGAAAAGCCGCTACATCAGGTAAACCCAGCACCTTACGCAACTCTTCCGGCGTCATCTCGACATCAATCTTGAAATTCATCGCCTCTCCTCAACAATTTGCCCTTCACAGTCAAACTAACAACCCTGTGAATACATGTCCAACATTATTGTGCATCTGAACAAAAACTCATTCACTAAAGGTTATATCAGACAGGTTTACGGTCCGGACGGATCCAGATCCACGCCATCACAACCGCCAGCGCAACACTTCCAGCAGCCAGCATAAAGGTCATTTCAGACCCGACACTTTCCCACAATAAACCGCTGATAAAGGCTCCCAGCGCACCGCCAACCCCAAAGCCAAGGCTGCTGAACAGTGCCTGCCCCTGCCCGTGGCTCGCCGGAGTAAAATACTGATGCACTAAAGCAATACCCACCGCATGTAAGGCTCCGAAGGTGACCGCATGCAGACACTGCGCGAACAGCATCGTTGGCAGATGATCCGGTAAAAAACCGATCAGCAACCAGCGTAATACACACAATAACAAACTGATAATCATAATCGCCCGCAAGCCATAACGACCGATCAGCCGGTGCATGTATATAAAAATAATCACTTCAGCGATAACCCCTACTGCCCACAGTAAACCGATTTGTGCCCTGCTATAACCCAGACTGTCCATTAAGACTGAGTAAAAGGTGTAATAAGGTCCGTGACTGAGTTGAATCAGCAAGCATATTGCAAAGAAAGCCACCACCTGAGGGCGCCAGAGCTGCTTCAGAAAGCCGTCTGAACTCTTATCATGCTCTGCTTTTGCATCCGTGACGCACAGAGAAGACAACCAGATAAGCACCATCAGCCCCAGCATAAGATGAGGTAACCAGCGCACTGAAAACCAGTCCAGTAACCAGCCAATAGCTACAACCGCAACCACAAAGCCAACAGAGCCCCACAACCGGATCCGGCTGTACTGCTCTGACTGACTCCCCAGATGTGCAAGGGTAAGCACTTCAAACTGTGGTAAAACCGCATTCCAGAAAAAGCTGAAACCTGCCATCACCAGCGCAATCCCCAGCACATCGTCCTGCCAGAAAATGGCAATGAAAATCAGACAGGTCACCAGAGATCCTGCCCTGACAATTGCCAGCCGCTGTCCCGTCTTATCCGCCAGCCAGCCCCAGATATTAGGCGCAATGATCCGTGATGCCATCAGAATCGACATCAACATGCCAATGGACGCAGCATCCAAATCAAATGACTGTAAATACAGGCTCCAGTAAGGAACCAGTGCACCGAGAAGTGAAAAGTAAAAGAAATAAAAACCCGACAAGCGGGTATAGGTAGCTGGTGTCATAACACCTCAGACTTTCCCAACAGCGCCGCAGCAATTGCTGCTGCGGCTACATAGACTTACAGGTCGCGCAATACCGGTGTTTCACAGGTCACATCAGCATTCTGGCCGCGGTTCCGTAAGAACTGATCCATCAGCACAATTGCCATCATCGCTTCCGCGATAGGCGTCGCCCGGATGCCAACACAGGGATCATGACGCCCCTTGGTGACAACCTCAATGCTTTCTCCTGAAGCATTGATACTCTGCCCTGGCAAACGCAGACTGGACGTTGGTTTCAGTGCAATATGCGCAATGATATCCTGCCCCGTTGAAATGCCGCCCAGAATACCGCCGGCATGATTTGAACAGAATCCTTCCGGAGTCATCTCATCGCGGTGTTCGGTACCTTTCTGCTCGATACAGGCAAAACCGTCGCCGATCTCAACCCCTTTCACCGCATTGATACTCATCAGCGCATGCGCCAGATCAGCATCCAAACGGTCAAAGATTGGCTCACCCAGGCCCACAGGCGCGCCACTGGCAACTACACTGATTTTCGCGCCGATAGAGTTACCTTCTTTACGCAGCGCATCCATGTAATCTTCCATTTCAGATACTTTACCGGCATCCGGACAGAAAAACGGATTCTGCTCAACCTGATCCCAGTCGAAGGCATCAATTTTGATCGGCCCCAGCTGGGAAAGATAACCGCGAACCTCGATGCCCTTGGTCTGCAGATACTTTTTCGCTACCGCACCGGCGGCAACCCGCATAGCAGTCTCACGGGCAGAAGAACGTCCGCCACCGCGGTAATCACGGAAACCATATTTATGGCTGTACACATAATCAGCATGGGCCGGACGGAAAGTCTCAGCAATATTTGAATAGTCCTTGGAGCGCTGATCGGTATTTTCAATCAGCAGACCAATCGCCGTACCGGTGGTTTTACCTTCAAACACGCCAGACAGAATTTTAACTTCATCCGCTTCACGACGCTGAGTAGTATGCCGGGATGTACCTGGCTTACGGCGATCCAGATCTTTTTGCAGATCAGCTTCGCTCAATTCAATTCCCGGAGGGCAGCCATCAATGATGCAGCCCAGCGCAGGGCCATGACTTTCACCAAAGGTGGTAACTGTAAATAACTTACCGTATGTATTTCCTGACATCCTGACTTCCTGAAAACTAAGGTTTGTGGCCTGTATGAACACGAACCCAAAACTCTGACCAACAATAACAGCTCCCCATCTTCAATACAGACCGGCACCTGCTATCCAAAATAAATTAACCGCTAAAGGCATCCCGGTACTGCTGCAAATCCGCCGCACTGAGAAGGAATATGCCATTGCCGCCTTCCGGCAGTTCTACCCAGGTAAAAGGTACCTGCGGAAATGCCTGTTGAAGATGAACTTCACTGTTCCCCACTTCCACGACCAGCAAACCGTCATCAGTCAGATAATCTGAAGCATCTGCCAGAATCCGGCGGGTAATATCCAGACCATCATCTCCGGAGCCCAGCGCCAGATCCGGCTCATGCTGATACTCAGCCGGCATACTGTTTAAATCATCCAGATCGACATATGGCGGATTGGAAACAATTATATCGTAACGTTTACCTTTAAGCTGACTGAACAGATCACTTTCGATCGCCGTCACCCGATCCTGCATTTCATGGCGCTGAATATTCTTACGTGCCACTTCAAGGGCATCCGCTGAGATATCAGCCAGATCAACTTCTGCTTCTTCAAACATATGAGCACAGACAATACCGATGCAACCGCTGCCGGTACACAGATCCAGAATCCGGTCGACCGGCTTTTCCGGTAACCATGGGCTGAACGCTTCTGCAATCAGTTGCTGTACCGGCGACCGCGGGATCAGTACCCGCTCATCAACATTGAACGGCAAACCTGCATACCACGCCTCACCAATAATATAAGGTAACGGACGGCGCTGTTCAGCACGCTGGCGAATAAAATCCAGCACTTTGAGTTTCTCATCACGGGTGAGTTTCGCATCCAGAATCTGCGGATCCGTATCCCAGGGTAAATTCACAGCCCCCAGTACCAGCTGTACCGCTTCATCCCAGGCATTGTCTGTACCGTGACCATAATACAGCTCACAGGTGTAAAAACGGCTCATGCTGTAACGGATGTAATCACGGATAGTGGATAATTCGCAAAGCAGTTGTTCTTGATCAGTCGACATAAGCGGAAAGATAATCTGTAAAATAAGGAAGCAAGGCTTATAGCCGCATAGAAAATGTTTTAGGCTATGCTGAATATCGCCCCGGCAGGATTAAAAACTATCCTGACAGGCTTCTTGTTAATAATAAACGCCCTTAACCGGCACCACATCCCGGCTTTACAATCCCGGGAGGCTACCGGTAAAACGGCCCTGTATGTTAAAGAAAAACTCCTCTGAACGCTATGTCCGACAACGATAATGACGACTTCGATTTTGCCAGCGCCATGCAGGGAATTACCCGGCACAGCCATGACAAAGCCGATCTGAAACCGACTCCGAAGAAGCTGCGTGCTGCTAATGATGCCACCGCTCAGTACAAACGCCGGATGGCATCCCAGGATACTGAAAGTCTGGTGGATGGCCTTTCCAGTGAAATTGTGCAACTGGTTGAAAGTGAAGAAGAACTGATTTTTGCCACTCCAGGCATTCAGCTGAAAATGATGAAACGCCTGAAACAGGGCCATATCCCCTGGGAAGCAGGTTTGGACTTACATGGTTTCAGCCTGGATGAGGCCCGTGACGAACTCAGCCGCTTCATCCGTGATGCCAGTCAGAACCAGTGCCGCTGTGTCATTGTTATACACGGTAAAGCGTACAGCGGCGAAGGTCAGCAGCCACTGGTCAAGTCATACGTCAACGACTGGCTTAAACAGATGCATCAGGTCACCGCGTTTTGCTCAGCCCAGCCAAAAGACGGCGGTACCGGCGCACTCTATGTTTTGTTACGTAATGCCAACAAGCGGTAATGATGCTGAATATTGTCTGCCGCAGGACCTTTATTGCTGCCAGCGCGACAAGGGTCAGACAAAAGCATGAATTTCACTTTACCTTAAACGCCAGATCACGTACCTTAGCGGCCTTTTAAGATCTTTTATGGGCTGCAAGGTCCGTAAACTTAGCCAGATAAGCAGGATCCAGACTGTAATGGAAAAAGAATTTGCAAGCATCATCGAGAGCTTAGGTGAAGATATCACCCGTGAAGGCCTTGTAGATACGCCAAAACGTGCCGCGAAAGCGATGCGCTTTTTAACCCGTGGTTACCAGCAAAACCTTGATGAAGTTATCAACGGTGCACTCTTTCCTACGGAAAACAGCGAGATGGTTATCGTACAGGATATCGAACTGTATTCGATGTGCGAACACCATATGCTGCCGTTCATCGGCAAATGCCATGTTGCCTACATTCCAAACGGCAAAGTAATCGGTCTGTCAAAAGTTGCGCGCATCGTTGATATGTTTGCCCGCCGCCTGCAAATTCAGGAAAACATGACCAAGCAGATTGCTGATGCCATCATGGAAGCAACTGGCGCCGAAGGCGTGGGTGTTGTCATTGAAGCCAAGCATATGTGCATGATGATGCGCGGTGTTGAGAAACAAAACAGCAGCATGAAAACATCTATGATGCTGGGTCTTTTCCGTTCGAATCAGGCTACCCGCAGCGAATTCCTGTCTCTGATCCGTTAAGCATTCAGATGACTAACAAAAAAGGCAGCCCAGGCTGCCTTTTTTATGTCTGTTTATAACAGTTAGCTGTTACTCCATCAGCTGCAACCAGACAGCGCCCTGCTGTTCCGGTGGTTTAACCGCAGACAGATTGCCTGAAGCAATTAGACTGAGTCGCTCAGGTGCCACACCGTTCTCAAGCAATACTTTCTCAACACGGGCCACATATTCAGCAGACCGCTCTAAAGCCCCCTCTGCAAGATCACTGTAACCAAGCACAACCAATGTTCGGGAATCCGACTGAATCTCATTCAGAATCAGACGAACAGAGGCAGTAACCTCCTCATCTCCCGAAGTAACAGCCAAAAAATCAACCGGCAACCAGGCGCCACGTGAAGTGAAATTCTCCTGCCAGCCCGGTAATTCAGCAACCGATTCAGCACCTTCTGAAATAGCAGGCTCTTCGACGGCTACCGGAGGTTTATCACTGAGAATATCCAGCTGGAGATACACCCGTTTATTACCCCTCTTAACCGAATAAACAGCAATATAATCTCCACCCAGCTTAGCTGCGAGATAACTTTGCGTCCGGTCTACCCCATACAACCGGGAAACACCAAAGACCTGATTCGCCCACTGATGACTGTTGCCACACTGTCTGCTTTTACAGCGAAACAGCTCTTCAGCCTTTTGTTGCTGCAACTGCCCAACAATGAAATCAAACGCTTCAGCAGCGGAATGCCCTTCCGGAATCCGGTAGGTAATCTGGCGTAACTGACCGGATAACCGGCGTGAGGCTTCAGGCGCAATCACCCCTGACTTCTTCTTCATTTTACCCAGTGCCAACAGGTAATCAGGGGACGTTTCAGACTGATATTCAACAATCCAGGATAAGGGATAGCGCTTCAGGCCATCGTAATCACTGCTGCCCCGTAAATCACTTTCAGCAAAAGCTGAGCCTGCAACAAGCATCATCAGGCCGGATAACACTCGCTTAATACGGTACATACTCATTAGGATCATAACTGAATACTCGCCTCCTGCTGTTTTCATCTACTACAGTATGAATCATTTTCAGGTTTACTGAAGGCTATTCTCACATTCAGTAAAACAATTCGCGATTTTTTTTGCCATCTCAGGATCCATATGCAAGTGATGGCCTCCTTCAAACAGAAACACCTCACACGCCGTCAGACAGGCAATCCGATCAGAACATTGTTTAATGCCCTGCTCCCCCAGAACCAGCGTCACAGGCGCTGTAATCTTTCGGAGAAAGTGTTGCACCTGCTCTTCAGTCAGCCGGACCGGTGATGGCAACACCAGCCAGGGATCATGATGCCAGAAATACTCATCCTCACCATTACCTGCGAGACGACTGCTCACACCCCGCTCAGCCAGCCAGCCTGCAGCCTCAACAGAAACAGGCCACCGGCCATTACAGCGTGCCAGTACCGCTTCTTGATGGCTGGCAAACGTATTCACATCCCGGCTGCGGACCCGCGCACGCTTTTGCAGGGCACGGTAGAGCTGACCAGGAGCAGCCTCCGCTTCAGTTACAACCGGACCAATTCCCTCTATCAGCAACAACCGTTCAACCTTTTCCGGATAGCATGCCGCAAGCAAAGCAGCCACTCCTGCTCCCATAGAATGCCCCAATATGCTGAACTTCTCGGCCTGAAGTTGCTCAGCAACCGCCAGCACATCGGATACGTTATCCCACACATAATAAGCCATTCCCTGAGGACGAAAATCAGACAACCCGTGACCTGCAAAATCCAGAGCTACCACACAATAGTCATCCAGCAGAGATGCCAGTGCATTAAAACTGGCACTGTTATCGAGCCAGCCATGTAATGCTATCAGCAGAGGCGCCCCCTCTTTCCCCCACTGACGGGCAGCAAATGAACGACCGTCTATCTCAAAATGACGCTCCTTAAAACCTAATTCCTTTCCGACCATAGACATTATTTTTTTCTGTTAAATGAATATCTTAAACCAACAGGCTCAGTTAACATTGGACGCTAACAGTAAACAACAAGCATCTATAACAGGCCTTTGCCACTATGCAACTCAGCCCCCATTTATCTGCACCTAAAACCGGCCTGCTATTACTTGGATTTATTTTCCTGATCTGCGGACTGTATTTCCAGCCAAACATCGGCGGTGAAGGCCTGTTTCTTCCTTATAACGCAGCTATCTGGACGGGCACTGCCCTGACAATCAGCCTGGGGATTTTCTTAGCCCTCAGAAACAGGATTTTTATATACAGCCATTACTGGCCCGGACTACTGGCATTTCCGCTATGCGTGATTATCAGTGGATACATTGCCGATACTCTCACTCCCGTTGAGTGGCTTTTCAGACAGTTATATATCATCGCCGGCGTAGCCTTCCTTTTTACACTATTTCAGTTTCACTGGAAAAACAAAGACCTGGATAAACTCCTGTATCTGCTACTAATAGCCGGCTTCATACAGGCAGTTTACGGTACTGTTCAGCTTATATGGCAAGGCAATATTGTCAGTTTTATGGCACCAAATATAAGCCATCAAGGCTACGGGATTTTTCAGCAGATTAATCTGCAGGCTAGCTTTCAGGCAACCATGTTGCTTATCTGTCTTTACGCCCTGACCCGCCCAGGCTTTAAAAATCTGAATATAGCCGGCCAGATAGTATTATTTTTATGCCTGTTCAGCAGTACTTATATGATCGCAATCGCTGGCTCCAGAGTCGGTATCTTAAGCGCTACTATCGGTATAGTAATTATTTTTTGCGGCCGCTTCGCTCAGATTAAAAAACGTCAGAAAACCTTTATCATCGCTTTGATAGTAATCATTACTTCGAGCTATCTGGGAAAGGCAGGAATAACAAGATCCTACAATAAACTGTCAGATTTAACCGGTGAAGTGGTAGCGGTACAAGGCTCTTCCAACCGGAAAAATATCTATGCAACGACCTATGAGGTGGTTAAGGAAAGCCCCTGGGTAGGACATGGCATCGGCAGCTTTCAGGGGGTCTGGCAACACGCCAAGATTGAGTTTCTGAATGAAAACCCTGACGCTATTTTCCCGGCCGACAGACTCAGCCATCCCCATAACGAAATCCTCTTCTGGGCCGCTGAGGGCGGCCTAGTTGCTTTAACCGGTGTTTTCATCGCCATGGCTACTATCCTGATCGCCGCTTTCCGCTGCGGCTGGCGACGGGGAATCAGCTATCTCGCCTTGCTTTTCCCCTTAGGGTTACACGCTATGGTAGAGCTGCCGTTTTATATTTCCAGCCTGCACTGGATACTGTTTCTGACGCTATTCTTCCTGATTCTGCAACACTCACGCAAAGCAGAAAGCATACGTATCAGCCAGGCAGCGACCTTAAGCTTAAAAGTAGTAAGCCTGTTAATCGTAATAAGTACAGCAGGATTCATGTATCAGGCCAATAAAGCTAACACGGCTATCGTTAACTTCTTAAACACCCGCATGTCGCAGCCAGCTTTACTCCAGCCCGCTTTGGAAAATACCTACTTTAATGAAACAGCAGAGCTTTACCTGATGCGTACGCTCATGCTTCGCAGCCTCAAAAGCCAGAATTATGATTTTCTACCGGAGTTCATTACCTGGGCAGAAAGCTTCCTACAGAAGCGGCCAGTCCCTCAGCTTTTTATTGACCTGAGCCAGGCATATAAGATCATGGGGAATAAAGCGAAGAGTGAAACTACAATGGCACATGTCAGGGCAATGTACCCCAACAATGCAGCCATTAAAAACGCTGATAAATTCTTAGCGCAACTTGCCGCATCACAGTCGGTATCCGCGCCCCGCGCTACAGGCGAACACTAAAACCGGACCACCGTGAAAAATCAGTCCGCGCGCCAGATTTTAACCAGGCGGGCCAGCCCCGCCGCAGGGAAGTCAGTTTCAAGCTCAGCCAACTGGCCTGGTAACAGAGGCTCAGGACGACGGGTATGTCCTTCAGTCAGCAAACAGGTCAGATAGCCAATCAGCGGCTGGTGAGTCACCAGCGCAACACCATCTGCACCAGCACCAACAGCTATCTCACCCAACCAGTCCACCACATTCTGAGGAGATGACTCAGGTACAAGCAAATCTTCAGTAGACTGCTCCAGCCCTCCCTGAACAGCACTGAACCGTTCAGCAGTCTGACAGGTACGTAAATACGGGCTGTGATAGATACATGATACCTGATGCTCTGCACTGAATGCCCGCAACATAGTATCCAGGTCATGCTTTCCTTTTTCAGTCAGGGGCCGGAGTTTATCCGAAGATGCGTTATAACCCGCCTCACCATGGCGTAACAGATAAATACGCATTACGGCATCCGTGGCAGGACAAACTCAACGTCGCTGCTCTGAGTGCTGAGCATCATGCTGCGGGCAACTTCAGCAATCGGTGCGCCGTTAAACACAACTTCATACAGTCCCTGAACTAACGGCATATATACACCCAGTTCATCACTCTTTTCCTTAACGTAACGCAGGGTGTTGACGCCTTCTGCCACTTCTCCGAGTGCTGCGACTGCTTCAGCTAATGTACGACCTTCACCCAGCGCATAACCGACACGGTAATTCCGGCTCAGAGATGAAGAGCAGGTGACGATCAGGTCACCTACACCTGCCAGACCAAGAAAGGTCATCGGGTTGGCGCCCATCTGTACAGCAAAGCGACTCATCTCTGCCAGGCTTCGGGTCATCAGCATACTCTTGGTATTCTCACCCATTCCCATTGCAGCACTTAACCCTGAGGCAATCGCATAGATATTCTTCAGCGTACCGCCCAGCTCAACGCCGTATGTATCTGAACTGGCATACACACGGAAATGCGCACAGTGAAGAATTTCCTGTACATGCTGGCGCAGCGCATCGTTATCACTGGCGATGACTGTTGCTGTCAGATGCTTCTGCACAACCTCTTTTGCCAAATTTGGACCACTGAGAACGCCAATAGCCTGTCCGGGTAACTCTTCTGACAAAATCTGACTCATCAGGCTGAAATGGTCTGCCTCAATACCTTTTGTCGTACTGACTAACTGATGATGTGACTGGATAAAAGGCTTCGCCTGGCGAACCACACTCCGGAATGACTGGCTTGGAATGGATACAAAAACCAGCTCAGAGTTTGTCAGGACCTCTTCAATATCAGAACTGGCGCGAATACCTTCCGCAAGGGCATACCCCGGCAGATACCGCTGGTTTGTGCGGCACTGATTCAGTTCAGTAACCCGTTCCTCACTGCGCATCCACTGGTTAACAGGTATCCCTTTGCTGGCAACCAGATCAGCGATCACCGTACCGAAACTGCCACCACCTAATACTGCAACTGCTTTTTGACTTTGCATAAATACTCTACCTGTCCTGATCAGACGAGGGATCTGACGACTTATCCAGTGAATCCAGTAAACGGTTAATTCCGGCAAACAACAGCTTTACCACCGCGAAAGCAATAACTGCCAGCACCAAAAAGATGAGCAACTGCGAAAGATCGCCCGTACGCTGGTAACCAAATAAAGCGATAACAACAAAAAATATACTGACTGCATAGCCCAGCCACTGGCTGATCCTTGCAGTATTATGCTTGTCTTCAGACATTAGCGACCTATAACGATTGCAATAAATGAGGATCCGGATAGATACATTCCATCTTCACCCCGGCTTCCGCTTCAATATCAGGAATCAGGAAAGCATCATCTTCACTGGCAAAGCTAATTGATGTGCCTGTAGAACCTGCCCGGCCGGTACGGCCAATCCGGTGTACATAGTCATCCGGATCTTCAGGTAATGCATAGTTAATCACGTGGCTGACGCCATCGACATGGATCCCACGGCCGGCAACATCAGTTGCCACCAGAATATTAATCGTACCGTTACGGAACGCCTCAAGGGTTTTAAGACGTTTTTGCTGCGGTATCTCGCCAGAGAGCAAGGCTGCCGACAAACCATCTTTCTGCAGGCGTTCAGCCAGCCGGCGGGTTTCATCACGCCGGTTACCGAAAACAATGACCCGTTCCAGTTGATTGGCCCGCATAAAGTTGCGTAACAGGGTGTATTTTTCCTGACGGGATACCAGGTAAACCTGCTGAGTGACAGAATCCGTACTTCTCTTTTCCGGTTCAATTTCAACCACTTCAGCATCAACTGTCCACTGCTTGGCAAGGTTCATAATGTCGTCAGTAAAGGTTGCACTGTATAACAGGGTCTGTCTGTCACCCTTACGCGGTGTATGACGAATGATTGTCCGGACATCGGGTATAAAGCCCATGCTGAGCATCCGGTCCGCTTCATCCAGAACCATCACTTCCACATCGCCCAGATCCACATCAGAACTGCGCACAAAATCAATCAGACGACCTGGCGTTGCCACCAGAATATCAACCGGACGGGCCGCCAGTTGCTTACGCTGCTTGTCGTAATCCATACCGCCAACCAGTGAAACAACACTCAGATCACAGTACTTGGCTAACTGCTCAGCATCTGAAGCAATCTGCAACGTTAATTCGCGTGTCGGCGCGATGATCAGCGCCCGCGGCACCCCACGGGCACGTTTATGCTCCAGGGGAAAGTCAATCAGGTCAGTAATAATACTGATCAGAAAAGCGGCAGTTTTACCCGTTCCTGTCTGCGCTTTACCAATCATATCTTTGCCAGCCAGAGACTGTTTCAGGGTTGCAGCCTGGATTGCAGAGCAGTATTTAAACTCAAGATCAGCAATGGCATGCATCACATCATCAGGCAAATTAAAGTCGTGAAAACGCTGCTTACCTTCCTGAGGCTCTACCTGAAACTGATCCATAGACCATACAGGCTGAGGCTTTGCTTTTGGCTGGCGAGGCTTGGATTTTGCCTTTGGCTTAGACTTTACTTTAGCTTCTGTCGCTTTTTTCTGGGGCTTAACTGTTGCAGCCTGCGGCTGTGCCTCAGCTGACTCCGGTGACTTATTCACCTTACGAAACAAATTTTTTATCAAGTTAATACCTATATATTCAAATACTCATATCATCCCGTCCGCTTTGCTGCATACTCTTCACTTTCTCTTTTCCACTTAAGAAGCGCATACCTTACAAAACCCGGAACTCATTAAGAGACGATACCCTTCAGCCTTAGCCAACGGTACGTCGGAAAGGCGGCAAAGCATCTAATAACTGCCGCCCATAGCGCCGGCTTATCACACGCCGGTCCAGCAAAACTATTCTGCCGGTATCCTGTTCAGTCCGTAATAACCTACCTGCTGCCTGTGTCAGACGCACAGAAGCCATCGGTACAGACCATTCCATAAAGGCATTGCCGCCTTTATTTTCTATCCATTCGGCCATCGTCGCATCAACCGGGTCATCCGGCACACTGAACGGTAACTTAGTGATAATAACTTCCGTCAGGTACTTCCCCGGGAGATCAACCCCTTCTGTAAAGGACGCTAAGCCGAAAATAATACTGCCTTCACCGTCATCAATACGGCTACGATGACGTTTCAGTATTTCATTTTTACTGTAATCACCCTGTGACAGCACACTATTGTTGAGCTTTTCGTCCAGCGAGGCAAGCACTGTGCGCATTTGCCGCCAGGAAGTAAATAACACCAGAGTAGCAGCTTTACTGTCCAGCTCACTGTTCAGGAAGTCACAGACTGCCTGGGTGTGAGCTTCAGGATCACTGGCTTCAGCATTCATCGCCGGTATATAAAGCTCCGCAGCATTATAATGATCAAACGGACTCAGCAAGCTATGACTCGGTGTATCCGCTGGCAGCCCCAGATCATCAAGCACACGATCGAACCGTCCCAGCGCAGTCAGGGTAGCGGATGTAACCACGGCAGCAAAACAGTTCTGCCATAAATGTTGCTGTAACATATGAGCTGCAGACACCGGGGCACTGTGAAACTCAAAATCATGGCCGATACCAGACTCAACCAGATTGACCCAGCGGGCAGTCGGGCTCTCTTTCAGATCATCAGCCCGGAAGAAGCTCTTCGATAAGCCGGTGATGGACTGAAACCGCGACACCATAAGACCAAGCCTCGGATACCACTGCTCAGCCAGTTGTTTATCAATGTCGCCGACTTCACCATCAAGCGCTTCCCGAAACAGATCCAGTAACATTTCATGGCGGGTTAACAGTCGGGCAGCCAGATACTCAGCATCCTTAAACATCAGCCTTAGCTCTTCAGGGACTTCGCCACCGGCAAACCTGTAACGGTCACGTAAACGACCGTTCTCAGCATTGACCATAAGTGGCTTCACCAACTCATGGATCTGCTCCAGCAGGATTTTTAAATCTTCACCCGGACGTAACGTTTGCTCAACATATTGCGACATCACGCCCGGATGGCCAAGTTGCTCCAGCATCTGAGCATGCTGCTTGGGAAGCGTATTCAGCCACCTTGACGATGACTTGATCCGCAGACTGAACGCAAAGTGATTACTGGCCTTAGGGGCCAGATGGTGTCCCTCATCGAAGATGTATATAGCTTCAGCAGGATCAGGCAGGATAGCTCCGCCCCCCAGTGACAAGTCCGCCAGAACGATATCGTGATTGGCTATCACACACTCAACCTGATCCAGGTCCCGCCGGGCTTTAAAAAAACTGCAGGCACTGAAGTTAGTGCAGCGACGGTTAGTACACTGCAAATGATCGCTGGTTAACGGCCCCCAGCGGGCATCTTCAATTTCTTCAGTGAGATTATCCCGGTCACCGTCCCAACGACCGGATGCATACTCATTCAGCAAATGCTTGTAAAAAGTTTCCGTTTCCGGATCCAGCCGCATAGCCTGTTCATCTTCATACAATGCTATCTGACCGGTTGAGGCACTGGAATCCAGATGCTGCTCAACTTTATTGATACACAGGTAACGCCCCCGCCCTTTGGCAAGGGTAAAACTCATCGGCAGTTCAGTATGCTCAAGTACTTCAGGCAAATCTTTATGTAGCAGCTGTTCCTGAAGCGCCACTGTTGCAGTCGACAGAATGATCTTCTTTTTTAAAGCCTTCGCTACTGGAATCGCTGCCAGCAAGTAACCAATAGTTTTACCTGTACCGGTTCCGGCCTCGACCACACAGACATGATTCTCTCCGAGACGCTGAGCCTTATCATCAACAGGAATATTACCAATGACCTTTGCCACCTCGGCAATCATCCGCTTCTGGCCGGCACGGGCCTTTAACCCCCGGCTGGCTAAAAACTTACTGTAAGCAGTCTGTATCTGTTTTTTGAGATCGTCGGTCAGCACGTCAATCAGTCCGTCTGTATGAATGGCGGCCATTCTATCAATAACACTGGATATATAAACATAAAAAATGTTTACAAAAGCAAAATACTGTATATAGTTACAGATACTGGATAAAAACACAGAGATCATCATGAAACTGACACAACGACAAACCGATGTTCTTGATTGTATAAAACATTACATTGCAACCACCGGCTATCCGCCAACCCGTGCAGACATTGCCCGGGAACTGGGTTTCAAGTCTGCCAATGCTGCAGAGGAACACCTCAAGGCGCTGGCACGTAAAGGTGCAATCGAAATGATACCCGGCACATCACGGGGTATCCGTATACCCGATCTTGAACAGGAAGAAGCAGGCCTGCCTGTAGTCGGACAGGTCGCCGCAGGTAACCCGATTCTGGCCCAGCAACACGTTGAAGACCGCTGCACCATTGCCGCAGATTTCTTCCACCCACCGGCGGATTACCTGCTCCGGGTACGGGGCACCAGTATGAAGGACGTCGGCATTATGGACGGTGACCTGCTGGCCGTACATCAGTGCAAACAGGCCAAAAACGGCGAAATTGTTGTCGCCCGTATTGAAGACGATGTCACCGTTAAACGCTTTAAGAAAGATGGCAATCTGGTTTACCTAATTGCTGAAAACGAAGAATTTGACCCGATTGTGATCAACCTGGAAGAACAGGAATTATCTATTGAAGGCCTTGGCGTAGGCGTGATTAGAAGAGGATAACGACATGATGCAGGCAGAACTGGTAACTCAATCCACTCAGAATGCGAATATTCCCCTGATTCGCCCTTCTGACAGCATGTTAACCGAACAGGCGGCACAGCCAATGCCCGCCCTGGCCGGAAAGATCACTGAAATTGTTATGCATAATAACGACTTTGATCAGTTAACAATGTTACTGCCTTTGCTTGCTCAGTTAAGTCGCGATGATCGCTGGTTTGCCTGGATTGCCCCTCCAAGCAGCCTCCCCAAAGCACTGCTTTCTGCCGCAGGTATTGATCTGAATAAGATCATGCTGTTACAGCCCGATGCCAGCCACACCACTTATGACCTGGCATGTCAGGCACTGCAAGCAGGCACCTGCCATGCAGTCATCACCTGGCCAGGAATGCTCAGCAATGAGCAACTCAACGGTTTGGAAAACGCAGCTGAACACGGTGCCAGCCATGGCATTGTTATCCGGGACCGGATGGCCTCATAAAGCAATTTTTATCCACCATAAAAAAAAGCGCCCTCCGGCGCTTTTTTTATGAATCATTACCGCTCAGTGTAATACAGGTGGCTTTTCATCTTCTGCGTTTTGAAGCTCCTGAGCTTCCGCAGCCTTATTCTGCATTTCTGCTGCCATGTGAATCCCGGCACTCAGCATTACCTTTGCAACATCCAAATGCTGATCCTGCAGGCGCTTCTTCATGTCATCAGAAAAACTGACACGCATTACCGGCACATCGTCAGATTCCATTTCACGCAGCACGATCTCACCGTTTTCGAGCTCAACAATTTCCAGAAACAACTCAGCCATCTATAAAACTCTACAATTAAAAACTAATTACCATTCCTGAGAAACGGCACGTAACCGCTGGATAACCGAAGATAGGGAATCCAGCCAGTTTCTCAAACGGGTCACCCGGTCATCATCAGCTACCATCGTTAAACTAATTTCAGATTGATGGACAACACCGGACTCATGACTATTTTCGTTCAGGGCAGAAAGCTGCGCAAAAGCCCGCAGCATATTCGCCAGCCAGGAAACAGCGTCTTTCTCCAGCATCGCCAGCTCACGCAATTCCGGAGAAACAAAATCAGCAGAACACCCTTCTAACAACGCCACAGCATTACCTGCTTCTGCCGGTAACGGTATGTTCTGTATTTCAATGAGTTCAAGCAAATATGACCTGTAAGCCTGCATCAGATGAAATACAACAGATTCATACTGCGCTTGCTGTGCCGGCTCTGACTCACTGTCAGCCAGTGCCTGATACTGCTGTAACTGCAGCTTCGCAAAATACAGTCGCTGATTTGTCAGACTCAAACCACTCAGAGACATACAGATACCTGCTCAGGAAGGATACACTTCAAGTTAATAGCCACAGCAAAAGCCGCGACCATCAACCCTAAGTGTAGACGTTTACTTCTTAGCTTTCGCTTTAGCCTTTGGTTTTGCCTTAGCAGCTTCAACCACCCAGCTGTTACCCTGATAAAAAGCCCGCCATCCTGTCGCCTTACCATCCACCTCAGTCATGACGTACTGTTCTTTGGTTTTGCGGCTATAACGGACAATGCTCGGGTTACCTTCATCATCCTGAACAGGTGCACTGAACAAAAAACTGTATTTCGGATCAATTTCACTCTGATGCGGCAGTAATTCGCTGATCTTCGGTGCACGGGTTTCCCGTTTCCGCGGGAACTGGCTGGCAGCCAGGAATAATCCTGATGCACCATCACGCAGCACATAAGTGTCTTCAACCTTCTCACAGGCCAGCTCAGGCATAGGCACCGGATCCATCTTCGGCGGCGCAGCTTCACCACTCTTGAGCAGCTTACGGGTATTTTTACAGCCCTCAGCCGTACAACCAAAGAATTTACCGAACCGGCCGGTTTTCAGCTGCATTTCTGCGCCACATTTATCACAGTCAATTACAGGACCGTCATAGCCTTTGATCTTGTAGCTGCCCTGCTCTACCTCAAAACCACTGCAATCCGGGTTGTTACCGCAGATATGCAATTTACGCTGCTCATCAATCAGGTAGCTGTCCATTGCAGTATCACAGATCTTGCAACGGTGCTTGTTAATCAGAATTCGGGATTCTTCTTCATCATCGCCGTCAACACTGACCACCTCATCGCCGTGAATCAGGTTCATGGTCGATTTACAGCGTTCTTTAGGGGGCAGTGCATAGCCAGAACAACCCAGGAAGACACCTGTTGTACCGGTCCGGATCATCATTTCACGGCCACAGGTGGTACACGGAATATCGGTTGCTGTCGGCGAGTTAGGCCGCATTCCACCTTCAGGCTGCTGGGCAATTTCCAGACGGTTTACGAAACCGTTGTAGAACTGATTCAGCAATACTTTCCAGTCTGCTTCGCCGTTAGCGATATCATCCAGCGCTTCTTCCATACGGGCCGTAAAGCCGTAATCCATCAGATCAGTAAAGTTCTCAACCAGACGCTCGGTAACAATGTCACCCATCTTCTGCGCATAGAAGCGGCGATTCTGCGACTCAACATAACCACGGTCCTGAATCGTCGAGATAATAGGCACATAAGTTGACGGACGGCCTATACCGCGCTTTTCAAGCTCCTTAACCAGAGACGCTTCGGTATAACGTGGTGAAGGCTTGGTGAAGTGCTGTTTGGGATCAATGTTTTCCAGCTTCAGGGTATCTCCCTGCTGCACGTCCGGCAAAATCACATCATCATCCGCTTTCGCTTTGGCCAGTACCCGGGTATAGCCATCAAAGCGCAGGATCCGCCCCTTAGTGGACAGTTCGAACTCTCCAGCCTTAACGGTAATACGTGTACTGGTGTACAGAGCAGGCATCATCTGACAGGCAATAAACTGACGACGGATAAGCTCATACAGACGCTCTGCATCCCGCTCCATACCTTTCAGTGACGTTGCCTCAACCGTAACATCCGACGGACGGATTGCCTCGTGTGCTTCCTGTGCACCTTCTTTGCTGCTGTAGCGGTTCGGCGCCTCAGGCAAATACTTATCACCGTAATTATCCTGAATGTAATCACGGCAGGCAGCGACAGCCTCAGTACTCAGATTGGTCGAGTCCGTACGCATATAGGTAATGTAACCCGCTTCATACAGTCGCTGGGCCATCATCATGGTCTTCTTAACACCAAAATTCAGCCGGGTACTTGCTGCCTGCTGCAATGTTGACGTAATAAACGGTGCGGAAGGCTTACTGCTGGTCGGCCGGTCCTGACGCTGAGCAACTTCTAACGGCGACTGGCTGATCAGCGCTTTATACTGATCACTCTCAGCTTCACTGGTCGGCCGGTAAGCCTTATCCTGATATTTGTTCACCTGCAGACGCAGTGCTTCTTTCGCCCCGGAACTGGCATCCAGATGCATTTCCCAGAACTCTTCCGGAATGAAACTGCGAATCTCCTGTTCACGCTCAACGACCAAGCGCACAACTACAGATTGCACACGGCCGGCAGACAGACCACGGGCAACCTTTTCCCACAGCAGTGGTGAAACCATATAGCCCACAACACGGTCCAGAAAACGCCGCGCCTGCTGAGCATTCACACGGCTCATATCCAGTTCGCTTGGTTGCTTAAACGCTTCCTGAATAGACTTCTTGGTAATCTCGTTAAATACCACCCGGCGGTAACGGTCATCTTCCCCGCCAATCGCTTCACGCAGGTGCCACGCAATAGCCTCACCCTCTCTATCCAAATCGGTCGCGAGATAGATAGTGTCAGCGTTTTTCGCCAGGCGCTTCAGTTCATCAACAACTTTTTCTTTACCCGGCAGAATCTCATATTGCGCCAACCAGTCCTTTTCCGGGTCCACGCCCATACGGGCAATCAGTTGGGTTTTTGCTTTTTTAGCTTTATGTTTCACCTTTTCTTCAGGTGACATTTTACGGGTAAGTGCGGCCTGCCTGGCGCGCTCTTTGGGATCAGATTTAGACGCACTCGCTGAACCACTGGTGGGCAAATCACGTATGTGTCCCACACTGGATTTAACGACAAAATCGCTACCTAAATATTTGTTAATCGTCTTGGCTTTCGCCGGAGACTCCACAATAACGAGGGACTTACCCATATACAAAAATCCTTAGAGGATATAATCAGCAACTCAAATCAGCGTGCATATATAATGTCTCAAACCTAAAGGGTCAAGCTTCTGATTAAAATTACAGGTTCAATTATTAAAATCTATTTCAACAGGGTATATGCCAGATCATGATTTGGCAGGTACAATAGCGACACTCTTTATTCGCATATAATTACAACTACCTGAGAATATGCTGCAAGACAACCTGATTATCTTACTGACCGTTGCCACAATTGGTTTTATTGCCATTTGTATCAACCACTTTATCGCATCCCGGGAACAGCGAGAAGAAGCCCGTATCAAGCGCCTGAGAGAGCTGCGCCGCAAATCTGAACTGGCGTTAAACACTATTACCGTACTGCGTGAAGCCAGTTGCCGCAAAGAAATTATCGATAAGCTTAGCGTATTCGTCACACACCTTATCGAAGAAATATCCCAACTCGCACCGGATTCTGACCTGCTGGCGGAAATCAGCAACCTTAAAGATACCAATGATAATACTCAGGTTGTGCCCGGGAACTTCAGCAGTGACAAAGCCCTGAAACGGGCCCAGCTGTTCATCAGCCACGCTGAACAGATATTCGTTGAAATGGCAAAAATGCGGATGCTGACCCCTACTCAGGTTCGCCATTATCAGCACGACTTATACTGGCTGCATGTATGCGTATTTGCGGATGCTCACATCCAGCAGGGCAATGACTATCTGGAGCAGGAAGACCACCTCATTGCCTTATCTCACTTCAAACATGCCAAAGCCATTATTACCAAAACCAGCGTGCCGCAGAAAAAGAAAAAAGACCGCCTGGAAAAGCTCGACAAACTTATCACTGCGGCCCGCAACCCACCGGAAACAACTAAAAACCCAAGTGAAGTATCCGGTTAACCTTCAAATGCAAAACGCGGTACGGTTTTGCCATCAACGGTTACAGTTTCAATAAACATATCGTAGGGACGAACCCATAACAATTCATCACCATAACACTGGCGATAAACCACCAGATATTCTTCTGTTTCAGAATGCCGGGCGACACTGATTACTTCATACTCAGCACCTTTATAGTGACGATATTTCCCCGGTTTTAATTCCACTGAATCTGACATTAAAATTTTTCCTCAATAACTGATTGCATCGCATCCTGAATCCGGTCCAGATCATTCAGATCACCACGTTCATCCCAGAATACGCTCAGATGAACAGGGTCTGATTCAATCGCAACAGCACCTTCCGGTAAATCACTGATCAGTACCGACAGTTGCTCAAGCTGAGACTCTGAGAGCTTACGTTCACCTTCCCCCCAGCACCAACCTTCAGGTAAACCTTCTGCGGCCAGCGCAACTTGTTTATACACCTGCCACTGGATGAAGCCTTCCCGTTCCTTACGGGAAATATTTGTGCGTGGCAGACGATAAACCGGCGAATTAAAACTTTCCTGCTCAATCTCACCACTGGCCCGCGGTGGTTTCACCTGCGCCAGCTGAACATTAAAACCTTTTCGCATTGCCAACTGCCGAAGCTGCGCCTGAAAGCGCTCCCGCTTACTTGGCAAAACCCACATCATCGAGCCTACCAGCGACATCATGACAAGGATAATAATCGCCCATTTCATTACCTATACTCTCCTTAAAATCGCGAGATAAAAACGCCTAGATATTTGACATCTCTCATGTTTTACAATATTTCTCTTATGCTATTCTGAGATACAGGAAACAACAGGGAATCAAAACATATGAGCATTTATAACCATATTCTGCTTGCTGTAGACCTGTCTGAAGCATCCCACCAACTGGTGGAGAAAGTGCGCATCATTGCGCAAAGCTGCCAATCCGATCTGTCACTGATCCATGTGATAGAACCCCTGAGTTTTGCATATGGCGGCGATGTCCCCATGGACCTCACCGCTATCCAGGAACAACTGGATGAACACGCTCAGGAAAAAATCCGCAAATTCAGCGCCGCTCTGGACTACCCCATCAAGCACCAGCACATCGTCAGCGGCCATACAGAGAGTGAAATTCACCGTATAGCCGAAGAAACAAACTGTGACCTGATTGTTGTCGGCAGCCATGGCCGCCAGGGCCTTGCGCTACTGCTGGGTTCCACCGCAAACGGCGTATTACACGGCGCTAACTGCGACGTTCTGGCCATTCGTCTGACTGAGGAAGAATAACGCACTGTAAAGCAGGGCTGTATTCAGCCCTGCATTGCTTCAAGCTCTACCCAACGCTCCATCAAACGCTCCACTTCAGCTTCTTGCTGCTGTAACTCCTCCAGCGTTTTGGCAACCACATCCCTGTCACCACTATAAAAATCACCCGCACTGGTCACTTCGTGCAAGCGGGCCAGTTCTGCCTCAGCCTGTTCAAGCTGTTCAGGCAACTGATCAAGCTCGCGTTGCAGCTTATAGCTGAGTTTTTTCTGTTTCTCTGCTGCCGGCTTAGCTACTTCGGCTGGTGCTTCTGCCACCTTTTTCTGTGGAGCTGGCTGCTGTTTAGCAGGATCAGGCCGCTGCCGTAACCAGTCCTGATATCCCCCCACATATTCCTGAATATGCCCGTTACCTTCAAAGACAAGTGTTGAAGTAACCACGTTATCCAGGAATGCACGGTCGTGACTGACCAGCAACAAAGTACCACTGAACTCCATCAGAATCTCTTCAAGCAACTCCAGAGTTTCAATGTCCAGATCATTGGTTGGCTCATCAAGCACCAGAAGGTTAGCTGGCTGAGAAAACAGCTTCGCCAGCATTACCCGGTTACACTCTCCCCCGGAAAGGGCTTTAACCGGCGTTCTGGCCCGCTCAGGTGTAAACAGGAAGTCACCCAGATAACTGATAATATGACGGGATTTACCATTGATGGTAATGCTCTCCCGGCCTTCAGAAATATTATCAATGATTGTCTGTTCAGGTTTCAGCTGACCCCGTAACTGATCAAAGTAAGCCACTTCCAGATTTGAACCCTGACGCACTTCACCGCTGTCCGGTGTTAACTCGCCCAGCAGGATCTTGAGCAGTGTACTCTTGCCTACACCGTTCGGCCCGATCAGGCCAATACGGTCACCCCGTTGCATCCGGACCGAGAAATCTTTTATGACCGGCGCGCCTTTAAAGCTCTGACACACATCTGAAACTTCAACCACCAGCTTACCTGAACGGTCTGCCTGCTCCAGATTAAACTTCGCTTTGCCCTGTCGGTTACGCCGCTCAGAACGCTCAACCCGTAATGCTTTCAACGCCCGCACCCGACCTTCATTGCGGGTACGGCGCGCTTTAATTCCCTGCCGGATCCATTTTTCTTCTTCCGCCAGTTTTTTATCAAACAGTGCATTGTTGCGGGCTTCTTCCTCCAGCAACTTCTCTTTCTGATCCAGATACGTCTGATAACTGCCCGGGAAAGAGGTCAGGGTGCCCCGGTCCAGCTCAATAATCCGGGTTGCCAGACGTTCGACCAGTGAACGGTCGTGCGAGATAAACAGCACACCGCCTTTAAACTCAAGCAACTGTTTCTCAAGCCACTCAATGGTTTCAATGTCCAGGTGGTTGGTAGGCTCATCCAGCAACAGTACATCCGGCGACTGAACCAGTGCGGCACCCAGCGCGGCCCGGCGGCGCCAACCTCCGGAGAGGGAAGACATCAGTACATCGCCATCCAACCCCAGTCGTTCCAGAATCTGCTCAATACGTAACTCCAGCTGCCAGCCATCCACTTCTTCAATCTGATGCTGCAGGCGGGTCATTTCATTCATTGCTACATCATCAAACTGGCCCGCCAACTCGTGGTAACGCAATACCAACTGATAAGCATCGCCCAGACCTTCAGCGATCACGTCACGGACTTTTCGTTCATCTGCCGCAGGCAAGGCTTGAGGTAATTCGGCAATAACCGCACCACCGTCCCGCCACAGCTCACCGTCATCGGTCGCCTGATGACGGGCGATAACTTTCAGTAAGGTTGACTTACCGGCACCGTTCAGCCCGACCAGTGCAACCCGCTCGCCTTTTTCCAGCTGGAAATCCACCTGATCAAGTAAATGTTTATCACCAAAGGCAACGGAAACTTTTTCTAGTCTGATTAACGCCATCAATCGTCCACCTGTATAAAATCAGGCGCCTATTCTACTGAAAAAAATAAATTAAACACCCCTGCAGCGCGCTCATAAACTGCTATATTACCGGCCTCAGAGAAAAGGACATCCAGTGTTGCTATAACACGTCGCTTGCATCTTACAGGGGCTTCGTAGACACTCGGTACATCGTTATTTTATCGGCAAGGATTGTTAACCATGCTGGCCAGGCAAATGTTTTATCGTAATAATTTTTTCAGCGTCATTGGTCTGAGTTTAGGCCTGTTTTGTAGCCAACTCTCCGCCACAACCCTTGACCAGCAACGGCAACTTTATAAAGACGCCAAGCAATCCATAAAAGCATCTGAGTTTGGCAAACTTGACTCAATCAAGGCAAAACTCGCTGACTATCCCCTGCTCCCCTACGTCGAAGCAGCCCAGCTCAGTAAGCAACTGGCCAGCGTATCCCAGAAGCAGATTACTGCATTTGGCAAACAATACCCGGATGTTCCCGTCACCACACAACTTCAGCAACGTTGGCTAAATCAACTGATTCGCCAGAAACGCTGGAAAGCCTACCTACCGGCACTGGCCAAGTCAGGCATAAACGGCAGTGAAAAATATGAATGCTATCGCCGCCATGCACTGATGGAGACGGGGCATAAAGATAAAGCCATTGCTGGCATAGAAGCCTTCTGGAATATAGGCCACTCCCGTCCTGATGCCTGTGACAGCAGTTTCGAACACTGGCAGAAAACCAAAGGCGGCCCGTCTTCCGCACTGGCTACCTCCCGTTTCTGGAAGAGCGTTGCAGCCAAACAAATGTCACTGGCTAAGTATTTACGCCGCTTTATCACAGACAAACAGGATAAAGCTGTCATCGATCGTTTTTATAAAATTCAGGCGAACCCTGAACTGCTGACAAAAAAGAACGCCCTGAAAGGCGATACGTTGGCCAACCGTGAAACGTACCTCTACGGCCTGACCCGTCTCAGCCTTAACGACCCCGCTGCTGCAGCCAAAACCTGGCTGAAAGTTCGTGACACCCTGGAACTCGCCCCTAAGCGAAAAGAATCACTGAATCGCAGACTGGCTTCACGGTTGGAAAGTAAGGCCCCTAAAGGCGCACTGAAGCTGATAGAACAGCTAGGAAACAACCTGGACGAAACTATTCAGAACCGTCTGTTTCGTACGGCACTGGTAAAAGAAGACTGGCAGGAAGTACACCGCCTGATCACTAATCTTCCTGAAGATATCCAAAACAATGAACGATGGGTGTACTGGCGCACCCTTGCCGCGAGCCACACTCAGGGTTTGACACCTGCGGCCTCACAGGCATTTGTATCCCTCAGTAAAGAACGCAGTTACTACGGTTTACTGGCGGCGGATATTCTGAACCGTCCTTTCAGCCTCAACCCGACAGAGACAAAACCTGCCGGCACGGAGCTGAATAAACTGGCGGAAACGCCTGCCTTTAAGCGCATGTTTGAGCTCTATAAACAAAACGAACATTATCTGGCCCGGCGAGAGTGGAATCGCATCACTCAAAATGCTGACTCAGACACTTACTATACCGCAGCCACTCTGGCGCACCAGTGGGGCTGGCATGACCAGGCTATCCGCGGTGCAGCAAAAGCCCGGGTATGGGATGCGATCGACATTCGTTTTCCGGCCCCTTATACCAAGATCTTCGACAAAATGGCTGCCGAACTGGAAATTGATACCAACTGGGCACGGGCTGTCGCCCGTCAGGAAAGTGCCTATCAGGTCACCGTACGCTCCAGCGCCGGCGCCCGTGGTCTGATGCAACTGATGCCTAAAACCGCTAAGCAAACTGCCAAAAGGTTTGACGTCAAATACAAAGGCGTCGCTGACCTGAACCGACCGGTAATCAACATTAACCTTGGCAGTGCTTACCTGGCACAGATGCAGAAACGCTTTAAGGGCAACCAGATACTGGCAACAGCTGCCTACAATGCCGGTCCACACCGGGTTGATCAGTGGCTGAAGGCACGCGGACATCTGCCGATGGACATCTGGGTAGAAACAATCCCTTTCAGGGAAACCAATAAGTATGTCCGCAACGTCATTGCTTATCACGCTATCTATGCCAGCATTGCCGGCGAATCAAAGCACTCCTTAGAACAACCGGCTTTTGAGCTGGCTCTTCAGGATGCCGTCGGTGCAAAGCAAAGCAAAACCCTGCGCAAGCAGATTAAACAGCAACTGAGTGCTTATTAAGATTTTCAGCTGATGCGAACATTTACCCCACAGAATGCCGATCAGGTGCTGATCGATATAGGTGTTAACCTCAGTGATTCCAGCTTTAGCAAAGACTGGCACGAAGTGGCTGAGCAGGCAGCACTCGCTGGCGTCTCCCCCCTGATTCTTACCGGCACTAACATGCCTGAGAACCATCAGTGCCTGGAGATGTGTCAGCAGAGTAGTGTGCCGCTGTTCACTACTGCCGGTGTACACCCTCATTCAGCCAGTGAATACAGCGCCGACACAACAGAGCAATTACGCCAGCTTTTGAAGGAAGACAAGGTAGTCGCTGTTGGCGAGACAGGCCTGGATTTCAACCGTAACTTCTCACCACCGGAAGCACAGATATACGCGTTTGAACAACAACTGGAACTGGCAGCAGAAACAGGCCTTCCCTTGTTTTTACACGAACGGGATGCTCATCAGAAACAGCTTGAAATGCTCTCCGCCTTCCGTGAGCACATCAGTGGCGGGGTTGCCCACTGCTTTACCGGTACCCGGGAAGAACTGTACAACTATCTGGATCTGGATCTGTATATTGGAATTACGGGATGGATCTGCGACGAGCGCCGCGGCAGTCATCTGCACCCTCTGCTGAAAGACATTCCTGCAGACCGCCTGATGCTGGAAACAGATGCGCCATACCTGTTACCAAGAGACATTCGCCCAAAACCCAAAAGCCGGCGCAACACCCCGCTGAACCTGCCACATATCCTGCAGGTTGTCGCTGAACTGGTCGGCAAAACCGCTGAGCAGGTCGCCCGGGAGAGCCGCGCAACCAGCCTTACATTTTTTAACCTGCAGAACCGGGTTTAACTCCCCTGCTCACAGATCTCCAGCCCATGCAGGAAGTCCTGTAAAGCGGGCTGGTCGAAAGGCCAGTCCAGCTCTTTACCACTGGCTTCATCAAGCAGAACCGGAATACGCACGGCATAGCGGGTCATATACTCATCTTCAAAAGCAATATCCACCAGCTCTGCTTCGTGCAATGCAGGATCAAGCGTTGCCACTACAATTGCTGCAGCATCATCACACAGATGACATCCCTCTGTGCCCATCAATAAAAACTTACGCATAACCGACTGCCTGTTGAAAAAAATGGCATTTTAGGGGCTGTCATGCAGCAAGTACAGACAAGCTCCCCCTTACTCGTTGCGAAACACCTGCCTGAAATCTCTCTTTGTGCATGACCATTCATAGAAATGTCACTAAAGTTCCACGAAAAATCTAAGCCCCTGAATCCAATATCAAATTTGATCCCTCACAAAATCACTTTCCACAAACTCTCCACTTTTTCTCAAGTAGCACACCTGGGTTAAGGGAAAGCACCTCCTGTAAGTGAGATGGCGCCAGGTGAGCATACCGCATAGTCATATCAATCTTGCTATGCCCGAGAATTCGCTGCAGCGTCAGAATATTGCCCCCTGCCATCACAAAGTGACTAGCGAAGGTATGGCGAAGAATGTGCGTCGAAATACCGTCTGGTAAGTCCCATAAGCGGTTTAGCCACTTTCGGGCAGTTTCTGCCCTGCTCCCGAATAAACGCTTCGCAGAACGGTTACCACAACCACAAAGCAACACATACAACTCAGGCCGGATCGGCACTGTACGCGTCTTCTTACTCTTGGTATTCGTAAAAATCAGACGATCCTCACGGACATGCTCCCACTGGATCTTTTCCACCTCACTCCAGCGTGCCCCTGTTTCCAAACATGTCTGCGCGATAACTGCGATGTCCTCCCCTGGAGCCGAAGAGAGTTGCGAATAAAAATGCGCCACTTCAGCCTGAGACAAAAACGGCCGCTCTACTTCAGCAACCTTAATCGCCTGAATATGTGCAGCAGGATTAGGAAACTCAACCAGCTGAGCCTTCTGTAACCAGTTAAACAAACTCTTAACCGCCTGCAGCTCGATGTTAACCGTCGTTGCCTTTAACACGGCCAATCGCTCAGACCGCCAACGAATTAAATGCTCAGGCCGCACAGAAGCCGCCACAGGGTCATTCAGATCCTTACACCACCTGACCAGCAGAGCATAACGAACAGCCCCGCTAGACAGCGTTTTAGCATGCCCTTCATTCCACAGCTCAATCAGCTCAGATAAACGACGTTTATCTTGCTGGGAAGGATTCCAGGCTTTATTCGCAGCAGCCTGTGAAATGACAAAAGACTCAAACCGAACAGCTTCAGCCTTTGTAGTGAATTTACGGGTAACACGCTTCCCTGCTCTGCCCTCTGGCCGCACATCCACGAACCAGGCAGAACCTTTCTTTTTGATAGTCATAGCCTTTCCCTGGCAAATCTAGCAACTGATACCAAGATGATACTGTTTTATACCAAAAAAATGTGTTAAATGGCTCACTGCCTGTTACGACAAAATATGACTTTTACAAATAATGGATATGCACGTGTCTAACTCTATTCGAAATAGCATAATGAGAAATGCTACTGTACTTTCAATAACAATCAGTTTGTTTTTATTTCTTCTAAATGACTTAGTATTTTCAGATAAGGTTTTCTATAAAGCATGGATCAATTCTGGGTTAAATGATCCACAGTTTGAGTTATTGATGGGATATTCTAAGGTTTTATTTTTCATATTCACATTCCTATCTATTATTTTACTATTTTTAAACTATTTACAATCAGGCAATCCCGCAAAAGTTGCAACTGCACTTTTTTCAAAATCTAAAACAAACACCTCATCAAAAGACTATGATACCTCTTCCTTAAAAATAAAAATTGAAAACCTTAACTCAGAAATAATAAAACTAAAAAACACTAGCAATATCACCCCGCAAGAAAAGGAAGATATTTTATCAAGGATTGTAGACAATGCTACAATTGATGCAATCAAAAACATTTTCACCAATGAATCTAAAGCATTTAAAGATGAATTAACAAAAAATACTGAACAAGAAAAATTAAGATCATCAATTCTAGGAATAAAAAACCGAATATACAGAGAAATTTCAGATTTAAGGCTTAGGTCTAATATTAACTTGATGATAGGAATGTCAATTACTGCTGGCGGACTATATTTGTTATGGGATACTGTAGATATTATTGATACATCTACACTTTTAAAAGAACTAGCCTCAGAAAACAATGAGTCAAATAACAAGTTCTTAAGAAATTTATTTTTACCATTACTACCAAGAATCCTATTAGTTATTTTTCTTGAAATTTTTGCATACTTTTTCCTTAGACTTTATAAAGATGGATTGTCAGAAATAAAGTATTTTCAAAATGAACTAACTAATCTCGAATCCAAGTTAATAGCTTTGGAAACTTCTTACTTGACTAAAAACCTGGCCTCTATTAATAAGTCAGTAGAAAGCCTATTGAAAACTGAAAGAAATTTTGTTCTTGAAAAAGGACAGACAACTGTAGAATTAGAGAGAGCCAAATCCAACACCGAAACTACAAATACAATTATTAACTCAGTAACATCACTACTGAAGACGAAAAGTAAAGAATAAACAAAAGGAGTTGTAATTATGATTTGGGGAATGGACGCAAAAATCATAGCCGCTTTTATTGCACTTGGTGGCATTTGCTTTTCATCAATATTAGCTGGTGCTGGTTACTTTCTAAAAAACAGATCTCAAAGTAAAAGAAGTGCTAGAAAAGTATTATATCTTCTTTTAGAGATGAGACATGCAATCAGCAACTCAATTGTTAACACAGATCAGATACTTGAAGACTATTTAGACCATACATTTGAAAGAATTGAAAAAAAATACAAGCCTTTTGATAAACAAATGATTGCTACGATGATATCTCCAATCATTAAAGGTCACTTAGATAACCTTTATGAAGCCAATAGTATTGATATTGATTCAAAATTAGTTCCTTCATTTGAAGAAGCGTTATCGGAGCTTAGTACAGATAACCCTGTACTCGCATTCTATTTACGTGGCCAAGAAAAATTAGAAATGATTGCACAAGTCAGTAAACGCTATACTGATGAAATCCCTTCTACAGTATTAGATAATGAATCACCCGAGTGGGTAGGCTCGCTTGTGGAAGACTTATCAAAATCACAGTATATCGATTTTCTTTCATCTCTATCTAAAAAACTTGACGATGATGTCATATTATTATCCAAAAACTGTGGTTACTTTACTTATCGAAAATGTAAAAAGCTAATAAAAAATACTAGCCAAGATTCATATAAAGAGTCATTTTCAGAGCTTGATCCGATTATAGACAAGGTATTTGAAACAATATTCTCAGCGGTAAAATCAGGCTCAAATGAAAATTTAGTGTCGTAATAACTTGGGATACCATTTAAAACAGCCCGCATATAGTAAAGATTAATGTAAATAAAGGTGAAGAATTATTTATAAGGAAAATACGTGTTAAGCAGCACGATAAATAAGGACTTTCATTGTGACTAAATACCTGACTTTATTTTTCATAATCACCTTAGGCGTTGCCGCTGGCAATCTGCTCTCAAACTACGCTACCAGTCAGTATATGGCGTATCAGGCCTCACAGGCTTTAAATCAACTGAAGCAAGAAAGAAATGCAGCTATAGCTGAACAGACAGAAAAACAGCGTCAGCAGCAGATACGTTTAGAAAGTGAGCGAAAGAAAACATCAACAGCACATAAGCTACGAAAAGCCTGTGAGGAATGGAAAGTTGCACATAATCAGTTTCGAACAGATACATCTAAAACTGAAATGGCTAAAGCATGTAAGGCGTATGCAAGATATATATCGACTGGGTATTAATTAGTAATTTAGCTTTTATTAACAGCAAATATATCATTAATCATCATATTTTACGGTTGTTTAATAATGAATTCAAAATCAGACTCTATATTACTACTTAAAATCATGGTTTTATTTACTGCCTTGGTTTCCGTATCGCTTTATATAATTGGCTGGTCTTATTTAAAAGGATATTTCATTGGTTTAGATATACCAGCCAATTTAATGGCTTATAATAAATACTATATTTCTACACAAGGGTTCATTAGTGCACTACAAATCGTTTTTGTTGATCCAATTATCACTTTATGTTTTTTTATAGTTACATCAATAACAGTTACATTGACTAAAATTGAAGGACTCAAGTTAAAGCTATTTATAGAGCTGTTTTTCTTGGTTATGTTTTTTTCTGTGGTCTCTCTAATTTCAGGTATAGATGAAGGCGAGTCATATAACGTGATATCCAATAATAAAGTATCAACTGTAAGTTTTATGAAAGGGGATGAATTAATTAATATTAAAGGAATGGTTGTCACAAGACACTTAAATAATAAAACTTTAATACTCTCAAATGAAACTAGGATTCTTATAAACAATGATAAATTAATAAGTATAGAATCAAGCGGGCATTGATAGTGAAAAACATGGATGAAAGTTATTTAAGCATTGATGAAGAATTTGACTTTATAAGTAAAGATATAGATAGAGGATTTATTGAATCTTCATTCAAATCTACGTATAGAATATATAAGCGAATAAAAAACAATAAAAGAAATGATATTTTTTATGCTTCAATAAATAACATAGCAGCATTATTTATAGATATCGGGTCTTTTAATTCAAAGTTTAAGAAAAGATCTTCAATATTTGGAGTAGGGTTACTTCATAAATTTAAGGACGATATTTTAAAAATTTCTTATGAACACGCATATTATTATAACTTAAGTAATGGTAAGTCGAACTTACTTAACACAAAAAACTCTTTTGAATTAGATTTTTCATCTATTGAAAAACTCGTCGAGATCAAAAACCTACTTTGGAAATCTATAGTTTTATCATTAGAAGAAGAGAAATTACCTTATGAGTATTTAGTTAATTTAGGAATTTGTTTAGACAAACAATTTAGAGTAACGGAAGCAATTTCCTGCTATGACAAAGCTATAAAATTAAATAGTCAGCACCCTAACGCTTGGATTGGTCGATCAGATTCTTTGATTCTTCTCAATCAAATATCTAATACATTTACTATAGAGTTAATGCATCAAGTAAGCCTGGGGTATAAAAATGCAATAAACTCAGGACAACTTTATCAAACGTTGATAGAGTCATTAAATTTAAAACTAAAGTACAACGACGCTAAGCTAAATGACATACTTAAAAGTAAAAAAATAGATCCTGATGATAGTGACCATATAAAAACAAAAAACGAGTTTGAATCTTTATCTAATTCAAGAAGGTTTTATTTGAAAAATAATTTAACCTTGTCTGAGCATTCATTATATTGCCCTTGTTTAGCAAGTGCCAGAGACGACTTAACCATTCCTTCAAAGACCGGTTTGAAAGGAGACTTTATTGTGCCTATGGAGATGGTTTTAAATAGGCTAAAATCTGAGTTTTCTTTTTCAAGAAAATTGTATTATGAATATATTGAGAAGGAATCTAATTATTCTGAAATGCATGAATCCTGCTTTTCTGAATTATTAAATAATGAGATTTTAGGTATTGATGTTGAAAAGCTAAGAACTTCATTCAGAGTTTGTTTTGGGATATTAGATAGGATAGGGGCTGCTATATGTGATTTATATGATATACACCCGCCTAATGGTCTCGTATACTTTCCTAGCTTCTGGCAATTAGATAATGGTAACAGGAGAGAAAAATTTAATAAAATAAAATCTCCAGGGTTATTGTCTTTATATAGTATTGCAACAGATTTAAATGATAAAAAAAACGGCGAGCTATCTTTTTATAAATCATGGAGAAATGATTTAGAACACAAGTTTTTAGTAGTTTATCGCTCTTCATGCTTAGATGATATATATAACTCATATAGTTTAATTAAAAATATCAGGTTTATTAGTGAAGAAGAGTTTATAAGTCACTTAGAGCAGTTGTTAAGCATAACAAGATCAGCAATATTTTCATTTGTATTCACTGTAAGAGAGAAATCTAGTTTAGAAAAAAATAGCTCGAAAAACGATTTAACAATACCTAGAATTATTACAAAAAAAGACTACCTCTAGTATTGTCTGTAGATTTAATTATATTTATATAAGTGATAATTATTTATGATTTCTTTGCTAAAAAAATCAAAGACCTTAATGACAGAAATTGACGTTAGAATGAATGGAATTGTTATTCCAGATGGTTTAAGGTCGAAAATATCTTTTGGCCTTCTTCATTTGTCACTAGAACATTTTGGCTCGATAATCACTTTAATCAATTACAATATGAGTGCTTCTGCTGTTGCTCTTTTAAGATGCCAATATGAAGCACTAATTAGATCTCTTTATTTTGATCAGTGCGCTACTGAAAAAGAGTTATATGAATTTACTAATTATAAAGTCAAAAAAAGGCTTTATGACATGTTACAGAGTTTGAATACTAAAAGTAATACTGATTTATATTCAAATTTAAGCGGTACTCTTTCTAAAAAGTTGAATGGATATACACATGGAGGCTTTGAACAAATAAATTCTAGGTTTTCAGAAAATGAACTAAAAGAATCATTTTCTGAAGAAGAACTTATTCAACAGCTTACTTTATCTTATAATCTCGCAATAATTTCTGTTTTGTATGCTTTAGAAAAGTCAGACAATCCTGAATTATTATCTTATTTTCAGGAATTGAAAATAAAAAATTAAACATATAAACAACTTACTGTGTTTTATCTGGTTTAATCAAACTCAATTCTATTTACCATAAAAGTAATTTTTCCAATCGTATCTGCTCTATACATCACTGTTTCATTTTTATAATTGAGCACTCCAATATAGCCTCCAAGCTTACCTATAAATCTACATCCAGCATAACACTCTGTACTTTCAAACTTAATAAAATCACTTTCACTTTCATAAACCTGTCTAGAGGAATGAATTCCCCAATTAATAGCATGTGTAGGTAATATAACTAAAGATGATATGATAAATGTCCTTATCATATTTTTATTTGAGATTTCTTTAAGAATATTTGAATTTATTAAATATCTAATTGGTAATAAAGCTATAGCATATACAACTGCTGTAAATAGTTTATATTTAACACTAAGCAGCATACAAACAGCAATTACAACAATAAAAAGTAAAATTATTTTTTTAATATTGCCATTAGGTATTGTTGAACTATGTTTATCACTAATAAATACTTCATTAGCCATTACAAAAGCTAATGTAATAAAAACAAATAGCAGAAATGTTTCAGAATAAGAAAGAACATCACTTATTCCAATATAAGATAAAGGGGTTATATTAAAGTGATACCAGTATACTACTATGTGTAGAATACTTGAAAATATAAATAACAGACTTAGGAAAGGAATGATTGACATAACTCTACTAATAGAGTTTTGATTATTTATATCAGACATTATTTATAAACCATGTTGTAAATCGATCTATTTTTCTTGCTATTTGCTTCTTATAGAAATTATTACCATCGATTACCATGACTTCACTCCCTGAGTCCCTGTGTTGCGCCCCGTTGGCTAGGATAGCCAGCGTTCCCGTATCCTTTGCGCTACTGTGTATCCATCCCTGTGTCTTCGTAGGTCTCTACGATCTTGTCCAGCTCCGGACTTATTTGCCCTGCTTCTGGAATAGTCTTCCCTGTTGCTAACCAATATACATATTCAGGAAATGCTTCATGTATTTGATTGATGTTTTCATGGTTTAGTTTTTGTTTACCATGATAGAACTGCTTTAGAGTATCCTTGTTAATCCCCGTTTTATCTTCAAACTCTGTAAATCTCTTTCTTGGGGAGCTTCCAACATAATCTATTAATTTTATTAAATTTTCTCGTTTCATAAAAAATTAATATCGAGATTTATTCTTACGATACTTGTATCTCTAGAATATTTATCGCAATATATTCTCACGTTATATAAAGACTCAATCTGGCTAAAGTTGAGGATATAGGCATGGACGCTCAATCTCAAACAAACGGTATGGATACCGTGATGAATCATGCGCTTTTCGAGCAATTAAAACGCGTTGGTTCTCCACTACTCCGCCCTGTTAAATTCGCCGAACTCACCGGCATTGCTAAAAATACCATTACCACCCTTATGGACCGTGGTGAACTGCCCGTCGTTGTACTCGCGCCCCGCATGCCGGGAAAGCGCCCTACCCGCTATATCAACATGGTTGCACTCTACCAACACTGTGAACGGGAGGCTAAGACATGGATCAGTTAACAGTCCCAACAATTCCAGAAATACATCCGTCTACGAATCAGGTCAGTCAGTTAGCAGTTATGTTCTCCGAACTATCTGCTGAAGTGTTCTGCCTGAATAAACAAGGTGCACAAATCGACCTTGAATTTCTCGGAGGCCAGGGAGTTCGCTTACTCATATGTGGGCCGCTCTCTAATTACACCCAGCTTGCTACTTTTGCTGTTTTCGCAGCGATTAAACGTACTTCTGCCCGTATTCATCACCGGCAAATGGCTTCTTACCTGTTCTTTGAAGACATCATTTCAGGCAAAGCCACCTTTGAAGAAACGGACAAGCAGCTGCAGCAATGGAACCGACAACTAAACATTGTGCGTCAGAATTTAAAGCTCTTCACGAGCTATCAACCCTCTCCGCAAATGCAGGTAACTGAACGATGAAAGCCTTCGCAGGTAACAAGCGTTCGTTACGTGCTGGGGCGTGGGGAATGCCCTCTCCACGATAATTTAACGGCTGGCATCCGTGTAAAAAACTGCCCCCGCTCACTTACTCATGCCGGAGATGAGCGGGTTACTTACGGCATGTAAGGACACACATATGAACATGGAAGCCAGTGACTGCAGCTGCTGCAGTGGCACCGGAACGGTGGAATACGGAAATGATTGCATGTATTGCGATGGCACCGGACAAGTTTTCAAGCCTTATGCCACAGAAGAAGGCAACGAATGCACTGAATGCGAGGGCTTCGGCGATATCACTGATGCTGCCGGCTATTCCACCCTCTGCGAAAACTGCATGGGTCACGGCCATGTATAAAGCTGTCTGGATGGATTTGAATGCCCCGTAAGCATTCCACTCCAGACGGATAGCCTGCCCGGCCGGCAAAGAGGCCATCACGAATGCATTAGCATTCATAAAGAACAACGTAACGACAGGGAGTCGACATGCACACACGGATGAAACGCTCAGACATCCTCTCCGCTGCTGAACGTGGCTACTGCCTGCTATGTGGAGGCACTAATGGAGAATGCACCTGCAGAACTCGATCTGTAGTACTGGCTGACACTCCTGGCCACATCGATCTTGATCTATCACTTAACGTTGCTCAGCAATTTCGTGAGTTTTGTGATTTTCGGACCTACTCCCCAGTCACTGAAGGCAGCGATGTTCGAGACGTTTTTCATTATTGCAAACGTTGCGATCGGGTTAGTGCTTATAACTCTACTGCCACCCTACTTGCGTGCCCTTGTGGCGTGATCTTTAAACACGATTTCAAACCCAGTGAACCTGCGCAAAGGGATTTCACTGAATTACTCAACGTAGAAGACTTGCCGCGCTCTGCGCTGCGCAAACCCAACATTTACAGGTGAACACTATGAACATGAATTTTACCGGCACCGTCATTCAGGCAAAGCGTTACAGCATGGACGGCAACCAGGGTGCATCCATCTTCCTGACCCAACCTAGTGACGGTGAAAACCCGGACGTGTGCGGTCTGGAGATCATGAAAATGACCGCTGATTACACCGTGGTCGAACAGCTGCGTAACGTGCTGCCGTGCGAATGCGACATTGTTGCCAAGCCCGTAGCAGGCGCTCAGCAAAAGATGGCCTTCAAGCTGGTGTCGATCAAGCCAAAGACTGAAGCGGCAGCTAAGCAGCGCCCTGCACAGTCTTAAGCAGACGTTGCTTAGGTTATCCCTATGAAATATTTCCTCCTCGGTTTCTTCGGCAGCATCTTTGCCGTGTTGGCCTTCAGTGATCCCGCTTTAGCGCTCACTCAGGCCGAAAGCGCTGAGATTTTTGCCGAAGTCTCTGAGGAAACAAATTCAATCATCGTGCAATCCACGTTAGGCCTCGCGTACTGCTTAGGCTTCGTGGCTGGCTCGTTGAGATGAATGGGAGGTTGGTTTGGCGTTAGATCAATTTCTCGCTGAGTACAGCGGCCACATTCTTGGGGCGTTCGGACTCGGCTGGGGCAGTGCTGTCCTTATAACGTACTTCAAACAATGGTTAGAAAAACTGTAAAGGAGGCTCCTATGCCTAATTTTGTGAAGAAGCAAAATGCCGCGGTTAGCGCTCTGGTTGCTAACAAAAAAGTCCGCTCAGTGGTGGCTGGTTTTATCGCGATGGGAATGACGATGCAGGAAGCTGCAGCGGCGTTACCGGCAGCGATCGGTACACAGCTGGCTGCGATTCAACAGGATGGTCTGGATCTGGCTGATCTGGTGTGGCCGGTAGTGATCACGCTCTTCGGGGCGCTGGTTATCTTCAAACTGTTCAAGCGCTTCGGCTCACAGATCTAAATCTGTTACGCCCGGCTTTCAAAGGGGCTCGGGCTATCCGCGCCCCTTTTTTTACCTCTGGATTTTGTGAGGTGTCGTTATGAGTTCGTTATTCATTATTGGGTTTCTGATCGCCGTAATCTTCTGGCGGCTGGCCCGTGATCAGGATCAGGGATGACTGATATGCGCAAACTACTATTACTGCTTTCATTGCTCTCGCTTCTTTCTCCCGTATCCGTATTTGCACAGGATACATCCGTTACGATTCGGCCGAAGCAAGTCACCGGCGTGGATGTCGACTCACGGGGTAACATTAAGGTGGACTACTCCACAAGTCGTGTCCGGTTTCCTTCCGGCAAAGAAACCTTCAAAACTGAGCGGGTGACCTACAACCCTAAGAAACTACTTGAGATGACCAAGCGTGGTAACCCTGCCCAACAGGCTTTAAAAGCCGCTGCACTTGCTGCTGCCGCTGCTGCAGGGTACGTCATTAATGAGTTAAGGGGGCAGATCACTGAGCAAGAACAACCTGATCCGGGATACACCGCCGGATATTTCTGGGAAGCACCAGTCTATGGCTTACCACCTCTAAGAGGAAAAACAGCGTCTGAAGCCTGTGCAGCAGGCTCTGTTTATGGGCTAGCCTCTGCCGGTGGAACATGGTGTAGCCGCGGTACGAATTCTAAATATGTCCAGGCAGTAAAACTTTCCTGCACTAACCCGCCACGTAATTACTCTGTTTGCAGAGACGAAACAGTGCCTATGGTGCCTGGTGAACCGCTTCCTTTGGATGTGCAAAACGACCTTATGATTGAAGCGTTTAATCAACTAACCCCTGCTCAGCGGCGTCAGTTCTTTGAAGATTTAGCAGGATCTCCGTTGATTACGCCTGAGTTGGCTGAAGCGTTACAGGCTGAAGCTGATCGCATCAAACTCGCTGAAGGCTTGGAATCAGCTACTGTTGAAGAAGCGGGCAGAGAATCGGCTACAGAAGAAAACATCCAAAAGGTTACGGTTGTCGATCCAATTAAGATCGATGAAACAGAAGTAAAAGTAGATGCGCCTACCGATGATAAATACACCCGACCGGAAGACTACAACCCGCTAACTTTGTTCTTTGGCTCACTTCCGGACCTGCCTGACTTTAGCCTGCCTGACTTTGGTCTCTCTTACTCATCATCCTGCAGAACCATTACCTTCGACTGGGAAGGAGCATCCGTGCTGTTTCCATCCAGATCTCAGTGCCGCAAGTTAGGTGAAATGAAAGAAATCACCGGCTGGTTTATCTCCGTTATCACCATGTTTGGCATTGCCTGGCTGATCCTGGGCAACCGTAAACCAGGAGTATAGTTATGAACCGTCTATCTGAATTGCTGCGTAACCTGTTTGAAGCCGGCTTCTCGTCCGCCGCCTCTGCTCACCGTATGGATATCGCCTATAAGATGATGCTTATCGCCGCTATCATCACCGGTGTATCCACCTTCTTCGTCGTGGTACAGGGCGCCATCGGTACCCTGAACTTCTTTACCAATGACTACCTCGACATCGCCATGTCGTGGTTCGTGCCGGCGCAGGCGCCAATCTGCATTGCCGCATTGATCACGGCCCGCATTGCTCGCTCTGTTTTGGATTACCACCTGATGCTGATCTACGGCGGCATGTTTGTCAGTCCGCCCTCCAACGCATCAGGCTTCCTGTCCCGACCACAACTTCCAGGAGGCTGAACATGGAATTTCGCTTCGTGACCGGCAAACTCGGTACAGGTAAAACACTGGTGGCTGTTGGCCATGCTGCTGTGTGCCTGAAGAAGAAAAAGATGGTCGCGACCAATGTCGACCTGTATCCGGAACACTTCTCTAACAAATACAATAAAGATACCCGGATCTACCGCTTACCGGACCATCCAACACCGGAAGATCTGGAAATGCTCCCCCTGGGGAATCCTACCCTCGTACTTGGCCCGGATGGCTCCTATCGCCCTGGTCCTGATTATGATGAAAACCAAAACTCACTGTTGCTGTTAGATGAACTCGCGCAGTTCCTGAACACCCGTAACTTTGCCAGTAAAGAACGCACCCGGATGATTCAGTTCCTGGTCTTGCTCCGGAAAAAAGGTTGGGACGCATGGTTTATTGTTCAGCATATCGACATGGTGGATAAGCAGATCCGGGAAGGACTGGCACAGGAAACCGGATACTGCAGAGACATGTCCCGTATCCCAATCCCTATTCTTGGTGGTCTGTTCCGGCGCATTACAGGCAAAGCCCTGACCTTCCCTAAGATACACCGGGTCACCTTCAGAGATGGCTACTCCACAGACGGCTTAGTCCTGGAAGTCCGCAACTACTCCGCCAGCTCCGTGAAAATGATCTACAACACCGCCCAAACACTGAGTCCTGATTACTCCCCCACATGGGCCACTAACCACCATGAAAACGCTGGACTCCATTGCCTGTTAACCCCATGGCATCTAGTCGGTTACAAGCTGCCGCCCCGGGTACCCATTCTGAAGCGGATAGAACGGGCACTAATCACCCTGATATTCGAGATCGGTTATCTCGTATTTATGCTGTTTCCTTCCACACGCCGTTACTTCATTGAGCCGCCCGTATGAACAACGTCCGGCCTGTGGATGAGGCGCTATTGAGGTATCTGCAATCGACTGCGCAGCTGCAGCCAGGCAGCCATACAGCCTGTTACACGACCTGCGGGCTGGACGACGGGTGCGCAGCATCCCTGAGGCCAGCACGCGGGGCGCGGAAACGGCCTGTGTAGCACGTTTGATAAAACTAACCAACATTCCCGATACAACCTAAAACAACTCGATACACATTAGGGGCATCTAATGAGCAAACAACATTTTCAGCGTT